>NZ_MIGY01000011.1 GCF_002940665.1 Xanthomonas arboricola | reverse complement strand
TGCCGGCGTCCAGCTTGGCCGCGACCAGATTGACGTCGTTGCCGGCGCTGAGGATCAGGTTGCCGCCGGCAGTGAGCGCCTGCTGGTCGATGGTTTGCGTGGTCGTGGTGGTGGTGACGCGGGTCTTGCCGTTGCGGCTCTTGTAGCTGTTGGTTTCGGTCTCGTTGAGGACGGATTCGACGTTGAGGTTGTTGCCGGCTGCGGCAGTCAGATCGCCGCCGGCCTTGACGTCGGCCTGGCGGATGGTCAGGTCGTTGCCGGCGGTCAGTTGCAGGCTGTCGCCGGTGCTGATGTTGGTACGGGTGGCGACCTTGCCGTC
>NZ_MIGY01000010.1 GCF_002940665.1 Xanthomonas arboricola | reverse complement strand
CGCGATGCCCTCACCACTTCCGGGACACGCCGTGAATCCGTCCGTGGAGGCTCCTTGGCGGCATCCATGCCGCCAAGGGTCCCGCAACCGGTGAGGACATCACGCCTGCCAGGTTGGTCGTGCGCTGTTGGAACTGCACAAGCGAGATGACTTACAGTAAGCCAGATGACTTAACGTAGCGGCATAGTCGCTTGCATGCATGGATGCACGGCTATGTAACGACATGGGCAATCCCGATTGCCTCTCTGCGCGCATTCGGCGGAAAGCGTCGCTGCAATCAGATCACGTCAGTCAGATCACACAAAGTCCATGGAACTACCGCTGACCTAACTCGCCGACCGCCGCTCCTGCTGTGATCCATGCACACCGACCATCCCGACGGGTCCTTGCCCGCCCACCGTCGCGGGACCTTACGCGGCATGGACGCCGCGTAAGAGCCTACATGGACGTACTTGCGGCGT
>NZ_MIGY01000009.1 GCF_002940665.1 Xanthomonas arboricola | reverse complement strand
CAGGCTGCTGAAATACCGCCCACCTCGATAGACTATTCGGTACGACCCAACGGATGCCCCTTCATGCGCGGAACCGACGTTTTCATGGAGCAATTGTTCACGGTGAAGCGTCTGGAGGACTTCGTGCCCGCCGATCACCCGCTGCGCCTAGTTCGGGGGATGGTCAACGAAGCGCTGATCAGGCTGGATGGGCTTTTCACCCAGATGTATGCCGCCGACGCCAAAGGCGGCCGGCCGAGCATCGCGCCGGAGAAGCTGCTGCGGGCGATGCTGCTGCAGGTGTTCTACAGCATCCGTTCGGAACGGCAGTTGATGGAGCAGGTGCAGTACAACCTGCTGTATCGCTGGTTCATCGGGTTGTCGATGGACGATGCGGTGTGGGTGCCGACAGTGTTCAGCAAGAACCGGGAGCGGTTGATCAAGCACGATGCGGTGGTCGCCCTGTTCAACGAGGTGGTGGCGATGGCCGATGATCGGGGCTGGCTGTCGGGTGAGCACTTCAGCGTGGACGGAACCCTGATCCAGGCGTGGGCGGGCCACAAGAGTTTCGTGCGCAAGGACGGGGACGACGAGGACGGCAGCGACTTCAAGGGCCGCAAGCGCAGCAATGAGACGCATGCGTCCACGACCGATCCCGATGCGCGCCTGTACCGCAAGGGCAACACGGCAAGCGAACTGCGCTACATCGGGCACACGTTGAGCGACAACCGGCATGGACTGATCGCCAATGCGCGGGTGACGCGCGCCGATGGCTACGCCGAGCGCGAGGCGGCCAAGGCGATGCTGGGCGACGCGCGCCAGGCGGCGGCGGAGGACGCGGAGGTGACGGCGGGCGCGGACAAGGCTTACGACGCGGCCGAGTTCATCGAGGCGCTGCAGGAAATGCGAGTCGTCCCGCATGTGGCGCAGAACACCTCCGGTCGCCGCTCTGCGGTTGCGGAGGAGATTGCGGCCAGTGATGGGTACGCGGTCTCGCAACGCAAGCGCAAGCTGATCGAACAGGGGTTCGGTTGGGCCAAGTCGATCGGGCGCATTCGCCAGGCGATGGTGCGTGGGCTGGAGAAGGTGGACCAGATGTTCGTGTTGAACATGGCGGCCTACAACCTGGTGCGAATGCGGACCTTGGGACAGGTGTGCCTGCAATCTGGGAAAGCGGCATGAATCGGGCGTTTGGAGTCCCTCATGCAGTGCAGTGCGAGCACTGGGAACGTCGATTTCAATACGAAGCGATCAGCATCGCAGTTGCTGGCTCACACGTTGGCCGATGATTGCTTCGTCGCGACTGGTATTTCAGCAGCCTG
>NZ_MIGY01000008.1 GCF_002940665.1 Xanthomonas arboricola | reverse complement strand
AGCGATCAGCATCGCAGTTGCTGGCTCACACGTTGGCCGATGATTGCTTCGTCGCGACTGGTATTTCAGCAGCCTGTTAGGCCTCATGACAGAATCCCAAACTTTGTCCTTCTCCAACTGGCTCCACCAAGCCGTACCATCCAGTACTCCCGATGGAGTCGTGGCTTACAACTTCAACTTGGCGGAATGCGGCGACTGGATCGTAGAGTTGATTGGAGCTGGCACTTACGACCAAGATGATCCTGAGTGGGCTTGTCCACCTGAGTTGTGGTCATCTCAGCCACTCGATTTTGTACTCGCGCGCTCTGTCGCGGGCACCGGGTGGGAACAAGCACTGGCGTACGTGACTAAAGAGGTCAGATCTTTTATTAAGAACTCATCTACCTCACAGACAAATGTGCTTCGCATCGCTACTGCAGTATGTGTCGGCTTCGTCGACGGTGACTTGGTCGAGGTTTGGCCCGCAGATGAGGCCTAACAATTCATTCAAGCCGAACCCGCTTTGCGACTCGGCTTAATTCAGGCACTAGACCGCAATGTTAGAACTCCGCAATCCTCGGACAATCGCACTTGAGCTACTTTCGGCTTCTTATTTGCCTCATTTAAGCCAGGATCACAGCCTTCCATTCATTGAGATTGCGGGAGACTTCGTTTTTCTTGACTCCCTCTCTGCCAAGAATGAGACAGAAGGCCGTGATGCACTGTCAGCCTCCCGTAAAATTGATCCATCCATAACTAGAGGTCTCCGGGCACACTAGCCACCGAGGAGACCAACGATGCGCAAAAGCAAGTTCACCGAAAGCCAGATTGTCGCCACGCTGAAGCAGGTTGAGGGCGGCCGCCAGGTCAAGGATGTGTGCCGTGAGCTGGGCATTTCCGACGCGACGTACTACGTCTGGAAGTCCAAGTACGGTGGCATGGAGGCAGCTGATGTGCAGCGCCTTCGCGACCTGGAGACCGAGCACAGCAAGCTCAAACGCATGTATGCCGAGCTCGCGATGGAAAACCATGCACTCAAGGATGTCATCACAAAAAAGCTGTAGACCCGGCGCACAAACGCCCGCTTATTGCTTGGCTCGTCGAGCAGCATGGCTGGAGCGAGCGCCGGGCCTGTGCGGTGGTTGGCGTGGCGCGCTCGACGATGCGCTATCGGCGCCGTCCTGATCGGGATGAGGAGGTCATTGCGCTGTTGTCCGAATTGGCCGAGCGCTTTCCCGAGCGTGGTTTTGGGAAGCTCTTTCAGATCATCCACCGTCGCGGACATGTGTGGAATCACAAAAGGGTGTGGCGCTTGTACTGCCTGATGAAGCTCAATCAACGTCGTCGCAGCAGGCGCCGGGTCCCGACGCGTCATCCCCAACCGTTGGCCTGCGGAGCACACCCCAATGCCAGATGGTCGATCGACTTCATGTCCGATGCGTTGTGGGATGGTCGACGCTTCCGCACGTTCAATGTCATCGACGATTTCAGTCGGGAAGCCTCGGCGATCGAAGTGGACTTGAATCTTCCGGCCGCCCGCGTCATCCGCACCTTGGAACGCATCGCGGCCTGGCGCGGCTACCCCGGCAAACTTCGCTTGGACAGTGGCCCGGAGTTTGTCGCGTTGGCCTTGGCCGAGTGGGCCGAGCGCAAAGGCATCGCCTTGGACTTCATCGAGCCGGGGCGTCCAATGCAAAACGGTTTTATCGAACGCTTCAACGGCAGCTACCGGCGCGGCGTGCTGGACATGCATCTCTTCCGCACGCTGAGCGAGGTTCGCGAACAGACCGAACACTGGCTGGCCGACTACAACCAGCAGATCCCGCCCGACAGCCTGGACGGGCTAACGCCCGTCGAGTTCCGTGATCAACATCAACCGCAGACCTCTAGCTTTGGCTGGCATTGAATTAGGGGGAGTCGACAACCCAGCCGGGCAAACCTAACCAGAACGCCTACGTCGAATCGTTCAACGGCCGGCTACGCGACGAATGCCTCAACGAACACTGGTTCCCAACGCTGCTGCATGCACGCACTGAGATCGAACGCTGGCGACGCGAATACGAGGAAATAGGCGCTTTGACCATGGTGGGCAAAGATCGCTGGGCCGAGCAATGGCAGTTCACCTACAACGCCGCGGCACAGAAATTCAGGGGCCTTGCTGCTTCGCTCACCATGCCGGTGCGGGATGACCCGGGAGCTTCCGGTGATTTTTCGCGCGTGTTGAAAAACGACGGAACCAAGTGTCGTCGCTTCGACCCGACTTAGATTTTGTTTTCCATCAACGTGTGTAACACGGCAGCCGATCAAACATGGCGAACTCCGCCTAAGATTCTCCAACTTCTCAAGCGCGATGGATCTCAAGAACCAGATCAGGCCCCTCACCCCAAGCCTCACCAGCGAATCCACCATGCTTTCGTAGGACCTCATAACCATGGCTGCGCACAACCTCTATGAGTTCATCTGGCTGCCAAATCCTCATCGGCACATCAATGGTACTTACGTCAATTGAGATTCCCGAGCCCGAAACCCGCTCATATGTAATCCTTGAAATGACAAATGGCGGACTCTTCGAGACGAAAATCCGCTCACTACTCTTGGAAAATCTCGACCCATCATCAAGCTCTTTTTCCCAATCAAGGCAACGCGCCGATGGACCAAGCTTAAGGAATTCCTCCGAGGAGAAGTTCGGCATGAACACATCGAAAATAGCGACAGCATTGGGAAGAAGACACCTGTCCAGACAAGAGAAAAAACCCGCGACTTCATTGTCATACATTAGATTCTGGAACACCCGAAACGGTGAAATAACTAAATCCACGCGCTCTGGGGGCGAATAATCCGAAATGGTTGAGACCTCTAACTCGACCAATCCGCGATGAATCATTTCAGCCGCCTTCCTGTGGCAGACTGCTAACATCTGCTCGGACGAGTCGACTCCGTAATATTTCTCGCAAATACTTGCAAGGCTCAGCAGAATTCTGCCAGTGCCGCAACCTAGTTCAATCACCTTGCAATGACCTTTGACCGCTCTTTGATAGAACGTAGCATCCCCTCGTGACGCCGTGTCGATATCGTAAGCCTCAGCGGCACCCAAGTTTATATCCAGCACAGCAGGCCTCCGACGCATTGATTCTTATGCACTTTTCGCGGGCTCCTTGGGAGCCGATTGAATAAAAGCCTCAGGGAAATCCACACTTCGCCTTACGTTTGAATCCCAGCTTCCCTTACCATACGGAGAAAGCGAAATCTTTTCCCCCACATCCCTCAGCAATCGAGTATAGGCTCCCCCATCCGCTCCAGCCGCCGCAAGCAGATGCAAAACCCATCTATTCCCTATTTTTACGTGCAAGGCCTCGTCCCTAGTAATTACTTCAAACTCATCTGCTATTTCATGATATCCAACAGACCTCAAGTCAGAAATAAATAATGAGTTGACCTCAACAGCGTTACCCTCTTGAACGAGGTGTTGAATAGCCAGCTTTTCAAGAAGACTATCGCCTAAGTAGTAACGATCCGCCACGATATCGACGTATCTACTCTTTGTCTCATCCCCCCCAAGCTTTCTGATCATATTTGCAATCGACTCAGCATGACGTGCCTCGTCCCCAATTTGCCTTGAAATGTCACAGCAAAACTCGTGAGGCAAACTACCACCTTGAAGTAAAGAATGACAACAGATGTCGACAGCGGTTATCTCAACATCTGCATACACGTACTCCAGAAAAGCCTGAAAATTAGATTGCTTTAGAATCGTCTCCTCAGCACTCCTACCCCAGTTGATCCGCTGATCGAGCCTCTCCCAGCCCATCGGGCGGACCGGCCTCTCGGGAATAATTTGATGGAAATTAGTATTTCTAAGCGCAGAGATCTTATTTACCATAAAGAAGTCAGCTTTACAAATTTCCACCTCTTGGAAATTATCAGCCGCCGCACTTAATACATCACGACGAGCTCTCTCTAAAATAGCTTTGTCATACTCATGAAGCAGATTTCTTGGCAAGCGCCCTATCAGAAAACTTGCGAAACAGTCCAATTCCTTAACGCGAGCAGACACAGGCTTTCTCTCGTAAGAGTAAACTGACGGGGCTTCGCCCTCATGTAGATCAAATGCTTCAACATCCTTGTTGAGCATATCGGGATGCCAGTATTCCTCTAAGCGCTGGACGATTCCTCGCAGAGCAAGGCCAATTCGCTCCAAAGCGAATGCCAGCTCTACCTTTCTCTTTGCTTCTGAGGAGCAGAAGCAATCGGCTGCCAGGCACATCATCGAATACCTGAGTGCGAATGCGAAATCTCTAAGTGATTTCTGGACGACCGTGCTGTTAGCCACTGACTCTCTCCTTCGTCAACGAATTTATTCCCGTCGCTCATCCGTTCCGAGTTGCCTAGCATAGGCGCGCAACGCAGTCTTCAGCAAATGGGGAGCTGGCAGGGCTGAGATAGAAAACAACAGCAAGGCTCCGGGCGCTGTTATCCACGTAGCGGCCAGCGCCGTTAATATACCTGTGTACGCAAAATAACTGAATCTGACCAAACTGTCTCCAGCAAGAATGACTTGCGGAAGTACATCCCGCGCTGTAACAGCCGGCCCGAGAACGAGTCCGACTGTGCGGAAAAAAGCGTTCCCAATTCCAACTAGGAAGCACGCCCCCAAAAAAGCTCTGTAGTCGGAGAATATAAGCAAAATAATAACAGCCAAGAAACCCAAGTAAGTACACGCCACACCAAGAAGCCCACTAACTCCAGGGTTCTTTTTAAGTAGATATGAGAGCGTCAGGCTGGCTGAAAGCCCGCCGAAGCGTATAGCGAATATCGAAGCAGATTGGAGCCAGCCGTAAGAACGGCCATCCACGCCTGCATTCGATATCATGAACGGGATAGAAACGGGAACGCCGACGTAAATGAACCCATTTAGAATACGGTTGATGGTCAGCGTCCTCAAGCCCTTCCCATCCAAAATTAATTTGTATGCCTGGAATATACCCGAAGGTTTCTTGCTCTTTTTCCAGTCTCTAGACAGTGGAGTGAACACCCAAGACAGGCAAGAAGCCGCGAAGACAAAAGCGATAATTTGTAGCGTTATTTCCGATCCAAATTCTGAAACTAACACTGCTCCTACCACTGGCGCAGTGACCAACATGACTCCAGTGCCAATCGAAATATTCGAATAAATAACTCCTCTCAAATTTGCAGGAGTAGAAGAAGTCACGCAAGAGTTTATATTAGGATAGTCAAGCGCTGTAATGAACGAAATGCACGAAATTACGAAATAGTCAAAATACATGCCAGTTTGGAGCGAAGCAGCCGTAGCGATGGCTGTGCAAAGCAGCCCACCACCTAACCCTATGACGCGTGGGCTCACGTGGTGCAGTATGCGTTGACCCATCAAACCCATTAAGCAGAATCCGCCCGTACTTGCGACGTAAACAAGGGCAGCAGAAAGGCCACTACTATCACGCTGAAGAGCCCTTAGTAGAAGGACAACAACTAACATTTCACACGCGCCAACGCTTAGCGCAGCCCAAAGTGCAAACGTTAGAACTCTCCTTTGCCCTAAGTAAGCGCTGTAGCTCATAACATTTCTTCAATCACATCGCAAAAGGCTTGTAGCTCGCGCACCATGAAACCGATTAACGATTTCAGTGGCAAGCCGTTCCTTCACACTTAGTGACTCCTCTTTTCCTGACTCCACTTGCAATCGCAAGCTTCGTGCTTCATCAATCGATACCTCGAAGCTAAGAAGATCAATCCAGCGCCAAAGCAATGCATCACTAATCCCGACAATTTTTTCGAACATCTGCCGAGGATCTTCTTCGATCCCTACATAGTTACCTAGTGACTTTGACATCTTAGCGACGCCATCCAAGCCTTCTAGAAGCGGCATTGTAATTACTGCCTGCTGTGACTGCCCAAAGTAGGCTTGCAGTGTCCTTCCCATCAACAAATTGAAGCGCTGCTCACTCCCCCCAATCTCAACATCGGCGCGAAGATGAACAGAATCGTAGCCTTGGATCAGAGGATATAGAAACTCATGGAGGGCGATACTGGACCCCTCCTTGTGCCTCTTAGCAAAGTCATCTCTTTCGAGCATTCTCGCCACCGTGTATCCCTTAGAAAGTGAGATTATCTCCTCAAAACTCATCCCGGAATACCACTCCGAATTATACCGAACTTCGGTCTTCGCTTCGTCTAGAATCTTGAAAACCTGATCTTTATACGTCCGAGAATTTTCCTCGATCGCAGACTTTGTTAACAACTTCCTCGTGACGCTCCGCCCACTCGGATCACCAATTGACGCGGTGAAGTCACCAATAAGGAAAATTACGTGGTGGCCGAGATCTTGAAAATGACGCATTTTATTAAGAAGCACCGTGTGTCCCAAGTGGAGATCCGGTGCTGTAGGGTCGAAGCCCGCCTTAACTCGCAGTGGGCGCCCAGTCTTCAAGACCTCCTCCAGCTCTGCCTCTTTGATTATTTCGTCCACTCCACGATTGATCAATTTCAACTGCTCAGCTACGGTCTTCACACGAGTTCCAATTCCAGGGTCCTATGCACATCTTATCAAAAAATAGCGAGCTAAGGAGTGGCCGGAAACCACGCTCCAGTGTTAATTAGATTTCGATATAAATAGCTTTGTCAGCTTGTGTCGCAATTCCAACGGAACGGCTTCGGCGGGGTGGAAGTTGAAATCCGGATCTTTAGCCGCAGGAACATAATAATCACGAGCTAGCGAACTGAGCCCCTTGAGAAGCTTCTGAGCAGCCCCCGGGTACGAGTCGTGAATCATCTGCGCCATGTAGTAGAAGTAGGCTCTACCTTGCATAATACTTGGATATCGGTCCTCATAATTCTCCCTTGAGAATTTTGGGAAACATCCATCAATGACACCCTTAGCAGGCTGCTGAAATACCGCCCACCTCGATAGACTATTCGGTACGACCCAACGGATGCCCCTTCATGCGCGGAACCGAC
>NZ_MIGY01000007.1 GCF_002940665.1 Xanthomonas arboricola | reverse complement strand
AGCGATCAGCATCGCAGTTGCTGGCTCACACGTTGGCCGATGATTGCTTCGTCGCGACTGGTATTTCAGCAGCCTGCTAGGACCTGAATCATCTGACTGCCCCCTATCAACCGACTGCGAGCGCTGCATGAGAGGAGTGCATCGGGCCTGGTCGGCCGCCCGACCGAGCATTCCTGGAGCTACCGGTCGGTCGAGCCTTTGGACGTCGCGTTCTCCTTCTGGTTGGAAGGCTCCTTATCCCGGCTCTCGGTCTCGTGAGCGTGTCCACCGCTTGGGTCTTGGATTTGGATCACCGTCCCCTCTCGCCAGGCGTCTGCGCCCGGGTCTATGTTCGGCGCAGCAATATCGGCGCGGCGCTTTCGCTTGTCCTCGCTGCTGACGCCAAGCCGCGTGTCGCGGGCCGCCACCATCGCCGGGTCCGCTTGGCCATCTTCCGTGAAGCCCATCATCAACTGCGGCATGCCTCGCGGAAGGTCTTTGTCCAAGTCGGTGTGCCAGGTGTGCCACGTTTTCCCATACGTGCGGATGAGTTTCTCCATGAGCTCATGCTCAGCCACCTCCGGGATCCCTGGTGCGATCAGCTGCCCCGATTTCACTTCTTGGACGTGGCTATGCCAGAGCGCTTTCTCCTGCTCAGGGAGGCCCGCGAATAGCTTCTCACTGATGATGTATTCCACGCCCATCAGCTTGGCGTCTTTCACATTGCCATCGTAGATGGTGCACTGAATGACATCCTCGTTGAGGATTGAGCAGTAATGATGAGCCTCCATCTGGAGCTTCATCTGACCATTGTAGAAATGAAAGCCGTCCAGGTAGGCGTTGACGGCATCGATCGGCGGCCGATCCTGCATCACTGCCGCACCCGTTTCCAAAGCCTTCGTCTTGGCCGTTTCCTCCGCCCCAGGAGCTTGGACACTGGACTCGGTGTTTCCGCCCCCGCACGCGGTTAAGACGAGGGCTGCGGCAGCGGATAGGATGGATCGACGCATCGGTTTCTCTCCCAAATCAGTATCAAGGCAGGCGGCCTGATCAAGCGTCTTGCGCCCACCGGGCCAGGTTTTGCTGGATCGTGTTGATATCCGCCCAAGGATCTTTCTTGCGTCTAGCCAACTTCGCCGGCACGTCTTTCATGGCGAAAGCATCCGCACGGGTCAGCTTGGCAAGCTCGCTCCAGGCAATGGGCATGGCCACCGGGGCGCCGGGGCGGCCGCGCAGGGAATACGACGCGACCGCTGTTGCCCCGCGGCCGTTGCGCAGGTAGTCCACAAAAATGCGTTTATTGCGGAGACTCTTGGTCGAGGTGGCCAAAAAGCGGGTCGGCTCCGATTGTGCCAACGCGTCGGCAAACCCCTTGGCGAAACGCTTGGTCAGGTCCCAATCGCACCCCGGGTTCAACGGCACCACCACGTGCAGCCCCTTGCCGCCTGACACCCGCAAGAACGACTCCAGTTCCAACTGTTCAAGCAGCTTGCGGATATCCACGGCTGCCTTTTTGACTTCGGAAAAGGGCACGTCGGGGCCGGGGTCCAAGTCAAAGACAACGCGGTCGGCGCGATCAGGCGCTTCCGCGTGGCTGCCCCACGGGTGGAACTCCAGCGCGTTGAACTGAACCAGCTCAAGCAAGCTGGCTGCATCCCTGACCACCAAGTAGTGGGCGTTGATCCCGCTGTCTTCTTTCAGCCGAACCGAGTCCACGAGCTCCAGGCCTGCGGTGTGGTGCTTCTGGAAGAAACAAGGTTTGGCTGTCCCACTGGGGCACCGGATGATCGACAAGGGGCGGCCGATAACCTCGGGCAACAAGTGGTCGATCACGGCCGTGTAGTAATCCCACACGTCCTGCTTAGTGGCCTTGATGTCAGGAAAGATCACCTTGGTCGGACTGGACAGCCGAGGCGGTGTGCGGCCTTGGGTTCCTGTCGGGGTCGTGCTGTGCTCTGAAGCGGTGCGATGCTTTGAAGCGGTGCCGTGCTTTGAGGCGCTCTTGAGCTGCTTGCCAGGGGTTTTGAGCTGGGGGACATCGGCGGGCTGTTCGACGGTGGCAGCCCTATCCGAGTCGGCCAAATCGGCCACGTCCTTGTCTCGCCTGACCGCCTTGAGCGAGGCTTGGCGCAGCAGTTGCTGCCCGCCGATGCCGCGATAAAAGACCTCCACCACGAACCTCGGCTCAAACCACGTGGCCGAGCGAAGGTCGGTGTCCTCGGTGGGAACGTAAGCGGTAGGCGTCTTGCCGCCAGCTCGGCCGACCAGTTGGGCAATTTCTTTGATCAGCACATCGGAGAAGCCTGAACCCACCCGGCCCACGTAAAGCCAGCCGTGCTTGGGGTCAGGCTTGGCCAGAAGCAACGACCCAAAGCCCGTGCGGCTGCCTTTCGGGGCCGTGTAACCCACGACAGCAAACTCGTCGCTGGCCAGCTGCTTGGTCTTCTTCCAGTCCTCGCCCCGGCCCCCGTGATAGGCCCGGTCTGCACGCTTTGAAATGATGCCTTCAAAGTGGCGCTCGCCTGCCAGCCGGTAGGCCGATTCCCCATCGCCCTTGATGTGGGAGCTGAAGGCCAAGTGCCCTTGGCTGCCCTCCAACAGCTCCTGCAGGAGTTCCTTGCGCTCCAGCAGGGGCGCATCGGCAACATCTATTCCATCGATGTGGAGTAGATCGAACAAGGCATAGGCCAAGGTGCCTTGCCGTTCTCCGGACAGGGTGGCCTGGAGAAGGTTGAAATCCTCTTTCGTGCCATTGCCAGCGATGAGTTCCCCGTCCAGTGCCCCTGACTTCAGCCCGAGGGCTGCAACGGCATCCCTGATTTCAGGAATCTTCTCGGTCCATTCCAGGGCATTGCGTGACCAAAGGCGCACCTCGCCCTCCGCAATGGTGGCCAGGATGCGGTAGCCATCCCACTTGATTTCATGCACCCATTGGTCGCCCTGGGGTGGAGCGTCACCGAGCTTGGCCAGCTGCGGTTCGAAGGGGCACTCTGGCGGCTTGGCTTTTTTGGCCTTGGTCAGCGCGGCGGCCTTCTTCGCCCAGTCCTTGCGACGGCCCTTACTTAACAGGGCCACGGCCGTGAGCTTTTTCTTGTCTGCCTTGCCAGCCCCTGCACGCTTCAGATCTTCAGGAGGCGGCGAGGTGACGTCGCCCAACAGGTCATCCGCCTCCACATCGCTGGCGAAGGCATCGTCTTCCTTGAAAAGGAGCCATTGCGGCTGCTTGGCCGGTTTGCCCGACCGGACTAGGTGCCAACCGCCTTTGAGCTTGGTGCCAAAGAGCTCGAAACGCAGGTGTCCTTTGGCGAGTTGGGCCTCCGGGTCGCCTGAGGTGGCCCAGACACCGCGATCAAACTGGGCGACGTGGCCGCCCCCGTATTGCCCCTTCGGAATCTCGCCTTCGAAGCCGGCGTAGTCCACGGGATGGTCTTCGACCTCCACCGCCATGCGCTTGACCTTAGGGTCGTAGCTGGGCCCTTTGGGAACGGCCCAGCTCTTGAGCGCATCGCCGACCTGGAGCCGGAAGTCGTAATGACGGCGGCTGGCATGGTGGAGTTGAACCACGAAAATCGCGCGCCGCCCCGATGGCAAGGCCTTCCCTGGCTCGGGCTCCTTGGTCTTGTCAAAACTCCGCTTGCGGCGGTATTCGGTGAGGGACATGCCCTACTCCCGGTTACTTGCCCAGGTGTTTACGCACGGCCGCCGCGGTTGGGCCGACGGCTTTGACCGCTGCCCGAAGCTCGTCCGCACTGACGCCCAAGGCCTTGGTCCAATATTGCAGCTCGTAGTCTTCATTGACGTTGATCCGATCGCGGTCCGGACTACCCGTGTTCTTCTTGTCATCAGTCATCGTGATCTCCTCGATCTGTGGCTATTTGCCATCGTGCTGGTGTTGCTTCTTACGGTGCTCGCTCTCTAGAAGTTCGGCACCCACGCCTATCGCAAAACCTAGGATGTAATGCAAATCAGCGCCCGTCGGGCCGTCGTAGCGCATCCGACAAGGCGCCGATGAAGAGCCAATCGTTACTTCTTCGCCTCAGCGCCCGGAGTTGCATCGCGCACCAGGAACTCTTCGGTGAGTTCTGGCAGGTGCGTCGCGAGCCAGTCGGCCATTGCTTCCTCCTGAACCAAGATCTCCTCGCACACGCGTGCCGTTTCCGGGTCACCGGCGGTCTTGGCCGCCGCGATCAGCGCGGTATAAGACGCGATTTCGAGGTGTTCGAAGACATAGCCCGCCATTGCACCCTTCACGATTTCGTCTGATGCGGTCATCCCACCCACCGCTTGGCCTAGAGCCGCCATCTTGCCCATCACGTCTTTGATCGTGGAGGGAGAACCGCCCAAACGCTTGATGCACCCCTCGAGCAACTCTCGCTGGCCGATCGTTTCTTGGATGTGCTCTTCAATCCGCGCCTTCAAGACCGGGTAGTGCTCAATGCGGGACGCCTGGCCCCTCAACATGGTCTCGGCCTGCTGTTCCATCGCATGGGCATCGCGGAGCCAATCAAGCAGGTTTTCTTTGGGTTCGGCCATGAGAATGTCCTCGTTAGATTAGGAGAAGCCGCACCCTATCCAGCCAAACATTGAGGAAAAGCGATGTTGAAGTGACGGCGGAGCGAATCCGATCTACGGAGCGTCAATTACACACGTGGAAGGATGGAGCTCAGGGACCGCGCGCCGGCTGTCCTCAAGCCGACGTCAGGAAGATACTTTGCCTTCCCCCCACCACATAACCCAGGCTCTTGATCGATTTCTTCGGCACATACATCAAGCCGGAGATCACTTTCGACCAATGCGCTCGCTGCCCCGGTCCGTCTGCCATGTGGTCGCCCTCACGTGCTCCACGTTTTCCCATGAGCTCGGTTTCCATGCTTTACGACATGCGGTCACCAAGCTCAAGAATGCCCGGGTTCGCCAAGAGGACGTGATCAACATTACGGGACGTTCGAGAACAACCGCTTCCGAGTGTTGAACCTCTATCAAACCACGGAGAACCCCGAAGAGCGGGCTCGTCGGGTGAGGGCACTGCAGAAATGATCCAGCGCCCGCCCGCTAGAAGCGTTGAGTATGGAGCTATCTACGAGGTTCGACCAAGACAAGCTGAGAGGCCTCGACACCTACTGCGGTGAATAGCTCCGGCGTCTGTTCTTCTAAAATTTCTTCCATCATCAAGGCAGCCTTCGCCTGCTGAAAGGCCCTTTCGACGGAATGCCCGAAGCCTATCGCAGAGTAAAAATAAGCAGCAAATATGCGGGCAGCATCGTCACCGATGGCCGTGTTCATACCGATGGCACAGGGAACGTGCTCTACGATGGCCTCAGCTTGCCCTCGGGAAAAGCAAGTATTGAAAAAGACCAACTGGATATCACCAGACGCCGCAACCATCGTTTGAACTAATGCTTCCTTGCGGACAACCTTGGTTCGTCCTTCCCTATCCTGGAAAAGGATCTCGTCGTCACTGGAACCATGCCCGCTAAAGTGGACCACACCCGGGTTGCATTCGTTGATGGCTTGAAGCACATCAAGGGGCTGAACGGCCCACCTGGACTCCAACCGCACAGCATCACGATGTTCTGACTTCCGAATCATCTCCAAGATCAAGCGGGCCTCTTCGTCTAGTCGAAGCTGCTGCTGATCCAAAGGGTTAGACGCGAGAAATAGAACCGTCAGCCGCTCTGGCAACTCCTGTAACCGCTGCAAAGTAGCCTCAGTGCTCCGGTGTAAATGGTCGTGGTGCGTAAGACGGCCTTGGACCCTAGACAGCTCTTGCGCGCTCGCGGCCATTGCCCGCTTACGCTCAGCATCTCTTTTCTTGTCCTCCTGGACTAGCTTCTTTTGCTCCTGAACTTGCGCTGCGGAAAGCTGCCGGTTGGCATTTCCTAATCGCTCATGCTCCCGGGCTATCTTCGTCTCAAGATCAGCTATCTTCTTTTGAATTGCGACGGCACTGCCTTCATAGCGCTGGGCCTCGCGCAGCTTCGACTGCTGTGTGGAAACAGACTTTGTCCGAGTTGCGGCCGCCGACGCATCGAACGCCTTCTTCTTCTCCCCAACGGCCTTGGTCTCTTCTCGAGATTTTTCGGTCTGGAGCCGGGCTATTTCCTTTTGATGTCTTTCGACATCCCTCCGGCGCTGGTCGACTGACATTGGATTTCCTCGATGCAGGTTAGAGGCAGTGCTCACACCAAGTCGGAACACCCGTTGGTGTCCGGTGCGGCAATATCCCTTATTCCTAATCCTAGGCTTGGACTATCTCATTGCCTGAGATTCGGCCAAGCATCGGTCATCACCGGCTCGACTATCTCCGCTATTCGCCTGAGTGCTTGCCTGCAAGATCCTTGAGTCGCTCCAAAGCCTCTTTCTGCTTGGCGACGGGCAACCCCGACACAATCAAGATGATGTCGGCCAGCACGTCGGACGTGGCGTGGAAATAAGCCACAGGCAGCTTCAACGCCTTCGCTAGTGCCTCAGCGGTCGCAGGGTCCGGGTCATGTTGCCCCGTCTCGTAGCGGCTCACTCGCGTGGCTCCCGACACTGAGTCCACCATCCCAATGCGCTCCGCCAGCTCGGCTTGGGTCCAGCCCATGGCCATCCGCGCATGGCGCAGACGCGTGCCATAGACCGTGGCCGGTGTCTTGGGTTTGGGCATCGAGAAGATTGCACGAAAGCTGAATTCCCTCAGTGTGCCGCTTGGAAGCAGGCGACTCATCTGCGATTATCGTAAATGCCGCCAGGCCGGCGGTCTACAGGGGCTTTTCGTATGAAGCACACAGGACAAGGAGCGTTCGCTGCGCTCTTGGCGTTGACGCTCGTCTCGCCGCTCACCGCCCACGCTCAAGAGGTGCCGGAGCAGAAGTCCGGCTTTTTCCGTCAACTAGGAAAGGGGTTGGCCGACACCGGCAAGCAGATGGTGGGCATCAAGCCGAATGCTGGTAGTAAGGCAGCAAACCAAGGGACGGGCTCGATTTACACGCCTATCAGTGGCGCCGGAAAACTGCCCAACCTCTTCAAGGGCGATAACCACCAGCAGGCCCAGCTTGGGAAGCTGGATTGGCCCCGGGTCGCGTTGACCTTTACCGAGTGGGGCGCTTCCCTGCCCTGCTGGACGGCGGAAGCCCGCATCTGGAGCAGCCCGACCGCCTCAAGCGTCGAGACCTTCCGCACCTGCTTCGATGCTGCAGTGACGGAAACGGACGACCTGGGTGAGACGGCGGAGCTCAATAGCGCAGCCCTGTGGAAAGGCCGGGACTCGCTCAGCGGCATCCGCGTGCCGCCCAGCAAGCCCAACACGGGCGCTCAGCGGTCCACAGGCCCCACCCCGCCGGCTCAGCCCTTCGTGGTCAACGTCAGCCGGCCCGGAGTCGCTGACCGCGCCCTGGACGTGTCGCTGCGCATCGCCTGGGTGAGCAGCTTTGTCCAGACCGCCGACCTGCACCCAGGGGCCAGCGGCCTGCTGACGCCCTTCAAAGACACCCGGATGTGGATCGCCGGGTTCAAGCCCGACGGGAACCGCGACAAGTAAGCCGGTCGCCCTCTCTATCACTCATCAGCAAAGGAACGACATGAAAAACGCACGGATCGCTTTAGTCGTCCTGACCATGGCCCTGGGCCTGACCGCCTGTGGCGGCAAGCCCTCATCTGACAACGCCAAGGAAGCCTTTGTCCGGCTGCTGCAAGACAGCGGCGCCGGCCAAGTCACCGACGTTCAGAATTTCGAGCTCACCGGCTGCGTTGAGGCGGAGGGCGTCGACGGCTACCGCTGCGATACCCGCGGCCAAGCCGTGCTCAACATCGAGGGCCGGCAGGTGCCCATTCCTGTCAGCAAAAATCTTCGCTACGTCAAGAGCGACGGCACCTGGAAGGCCTACGCCAAATGAAGACCGAATCGAATTCGATGACTGGAAAGGCAGTCGGCGCTGTGGGCGGCTTCCGCGAAGACGACGCCGTGCGCGCCGTCCCCAAGAAAGTCATGACGCCGCACAATCGTTTCTTCTGGTGGTTCTCGCTGAGCCTGCTCCTCCTGGGCCCGTTCGGTTTCATCGCCGGGCCTCTCATGGCTCGACGGGGTCTGCGGAAGGCGGAGCGGCTCTATCCAAAGGAGGCCGGCGCAGCTCGGCAGCGCGACCGAGGCTTCAGCTGGGGCCAGTGGTGGGTCATGACGCCCTTGACGGTCACCATGGGCTTGGGAGCGATGGCCATCCTGAAATCGTTGCCGATACTGTTCTTGGTGCTGTGTGCGCAGTTAAGTGACAGCACACCGATAAATGCAAATGCGTCTCATCTATTGCTAGAATGTGACCTGCCAAGCTTTTGGCGCGGCGTCGTTGGCAGCAGTTGATCACCATGGAAGAGGAAGCGTAAATCTTGGAGAGAAGAACATTTGTAAAGGTGATGGCGTCGGCAAGCTTTGCAGCCGCCTGGCTATCTAACAAAGTGAGCGCCGCTCCGGCATCGACCACGATGGCGAAGACCATCGAATCCATCAGAAAAGGGGTATCACCGAAAAGCCTCCTTTTATCAAGTGCCCCAAATGCTGTTTTCGGCGAACAGCGCGTCCCTTTGATTGTCCTAGTCGCGACACACGGCAGCCTCGCACAACTTAAGGTCCTTGCCGATGCCGATGCCGACCCGAACGCCGCCAGTTCCATCGGCCATACAGCGCTCAAAGCTGCACTGATGCGCGCGTCCGTGCCCCAAGTTGACTTCTTGCTGCAGAGGGGAGCTCGAGTAAGAGTGCCGGGACGGCACGATGAGTTGCAGGCTGCCATCATCGGCGGCAGCGAGGACTGCATAGATCTTGTCCTCGCTGAGGGGCTGCTTCCCTGCGCAACATCGATAGTGACAGCACTTCGCCTGCGGAAACATCGCCTTGCCGAAAGCTTATGGAGATCAACCACTTATCCAGCAAATACATTGAAGCAGATCCATGGTCTCGCGACTAACAACGACGATTTCGCATTTACGATCAGCAGGTGGCATCCATGACCATGATGGTGAGGTTTTTTTATGCCATCGCCGCTTTTCTAATTGGCTGGGCTTCCGAAGGCTTGCTCGGGGAATTCACCGAAGAGGTCGCAAAGGAAGGGAAATGTGTCAGGAAATATAGAGTCCAAAGTTCCGCATCGTGCATTCAATGCGGGATATGCACGGCAAAGCTTCAAGAAGTCATCGACAAAAGCGGATTGAAAGACGGTGGTTCGGCGGATGTCAGAAATGAAGACATCATTGAGTTCATGAACGAACTCAAGGAAGTCTGCCCAGCCGGGATGGTGGAAGAAACAATTGAATGCACTGAAGGATAAATAATGTTCTTAAAAGTGATTTATGCGCTATTGTTGGCTTTTGGATGCTTGGGATTGCTTGCCTATGCAGCCTTTTCGTTCAACGTTCGAAACGAACTACTCCTGATCATGCTCATGTTGCTTGGGGCGATGGTTTATCACAGCAAGCGAGACGCCTAACAAGGTAAGCATGGTGTTGGACAGACTCTCATCTGAAACCAACCAATGCGGGGCGGGAGATCTAAAACTCCACGAAAAGCATGACAGCGGCTCCCCAGGATGCCACCTGCCCTACGAAAGTCTTGGCTTTCAACTCACCGTTGGTCGGCGGATCTTTTGCTCCGACCCGCCGCGCTCCGTCGTATGGCGTGACGGCTAGCAGCGGCCGCCGGAGGGGAGCAGAGCCATACTCAGCAAGACCAACTGGCGAAGGTCTTGGTGGCGCTATCTAAGCTGGAGCCCAAGGTGCGTGCTGCGCGCGTCCAAAAGCTATTGATGCCAAACGCTGACGAATAGCGGAACCATTGAGGCGCCCCGAACCCGCTACTGAAGTGGAGTCACATGCTATACAAGCATCTGGCACGGAGGCCTAGCAGGCTGCTGAAATACCGCCCACCTCGATAGACTATTCGGTACGACCCAACGGATGCCCCTTCATGCGCGGAACCG
>NZ_MIGY01000006.1 GCF_002940665.1 Xanthomonas arboricola | reverse complement strand
CATGGCAAAAGCTAAATTTGAGCGCACCAAGCCGCACGTGAACGTCGGCACCATCGGTCACGTCGACCATGGCAAGACCACGTTGACAGCCGCGCTGACCAAGATCGGTGCTGAGCGTTTCGGTGGCGAGTTCAAGGCGTATGACGCGATCGATGCGGCGCCGGAAGAGAAGGCGCGCGGCATCACGATTTCGACCGCCCACGTCGAATACGAATCCCCGAGCCGTCACTACGCGCACGTCGATTGCCCCGGCCACGCCGACTATGTCAAGAACATGATCACCGGTGCGGCGCAGATGGACGGCGCGATCCTGGTGTGTTCGGCTGCCGACGGCCCGATGCCGCAGACCCGCGAGCACATCCTGCTCTCGCGTCAGGTCGGTGTGCCGCACATCGTCGTGTTCCTGAACAAGGCCGACATGGTCGACGATGCCGAGCTGCTCGAGCTGGTCGAGATGGAAGTGCGCGAGCTGCTGAGCAAGTACGACTTCCCGGGCGATGACACCCCGATCATCCACGGTTCGGCGCGTCTGGCGCTGGATGGCGACCAGAGCGAGATCGGCGTGCCGGCGATCCTGAAGCTGGTCGAGGCGCTGGATTCGTTCATTCCGGAGCCGACCCGCGACGTTGATCGTCCGTTCCTGATGCCGGTCGAAGACGTGTTCTCGATCTCCGGCCGCGGCACCGTGGTGACCGGTCGTATCGAGCGCGGCATCATCAAGGTCGGCGACGAAATCGAAATCGTCGGTATCCGCGACACCCAGAAGACCACCGTCACCGGTGTGGAAATGTTCCGCAAGCTGCTGGACCAGGGTCAGGCGGGCGACAATGCCGGTCTGCTGCTGCGCGGCACCAAGCGTGACGACGTCGAGCGCGGCCAGGTGCTGTGCAAGCCGGGTTCGATCAAGCCGCATACCGAGTTCGAAGCCGAAGTGTACGTGCTGTCCAAGGATGAGGGTGGCCGTCATACCCCGTTCTTCAAGGGCTACCGTCCGCAGTTCTACTTCCGCACCACCGACATCACTGGCGCTTGCCAGCTGCCGGAAGGCGTGGAGATGGTGATGCCGGGCGACAACGTGAAGATGGTCGTGACCCTGATCAACCCGGTCGCGATGGACGAAGGTCTGCGCTTCGCCATCCGTGAAGGCGGTCGTACCGTCGGCGCCGGCGTGGTTGCCAAGATCGTCAAGTAAGTGCCTGCGTCCAGCCGTCTTGCGGTGGCTGGATTCAAACGAATGGCGGGCCGGCTGAACCGCGGTCCGCCTTCGTTGTCTTAGGGTTTGCGGTAAACGAGTACATACGCCAGTAGCTCAATTGGCAGAGCAGCGGTCTCCAAAACCGCAGGTTGGGGGTTCGAGTCCCTCCTGGCGTGCCACTCCTCTTTCCGGCCCAGCGACTCGGGTCAGATCGGTAACTAGAGCCGGATGAATAGCAAAATCGAGCCTTCCAAAAGCGCGTCTGCTGCCAGCGCTGATATCGTGAAATACGTCATCTCCGCGCTCCTGGTGATCGCGGGGTTGTTTGTGTGGTTCTGGTTTTCTGCGCCCGAGCGTGCCACGCAGTTTGGAGCCTGGACGCCGCAATTGCGTGCGCTGGCCGTGATCGTGGGTCTGGTGGCGGGTGCGTTTGTGGTTTTGGGAACCGGCAAAGGCCGGAACACCCGCGAATTCATGTCCGAATCCAGGTTCGAGTTGCGCAAGGTAGTCTGGCCGACGCGCCAGGAAGCCATTCGTACGACCTGGGTCGTAATTGTTGTTGTGATCATTCTGAGTTTGCTGTTGGGCGGCTTCGACTTTGTCATCCAGAAGCTCACGCAGTGGTTCCTGGCTCGTTGAGGAGAATCAAGCAGTGAAGCGTTGGTATGTCGTTCACGCCTATTCAGGCTTCGAAAAATCCGTTGCGCAGGCATTGCGCGACCGTATCGCCCGTACCGAAATGGAAGACCGTTTCGGCGACGTGCTGGTGCCGACCGAAGAGGTCATCGAAATGCGTGCCGGCCAAAAGCGTCGGTCCGAGCGCAAGTTCTTCCCCGGCTATGTGCTGGTGCAGATCGAGACCCACGAAGAAGCCGGTATTCCGCGCATCGACAATGAAAGCTGGCACCTGGTGAAGGAGACTTCCAAGGTGATGGGTTTCATTGGTGGCACCGCCGACCGTCCGTTGCCGATTCGCGATGAAGAAGCCGATGCGATCCTGCAGCGTGTGCAGGACGGCGTCGAGAAGCCGCGCCCGAAGGTATTGTTTGAGCCGGGTCAGATGGTGCGCGTCACCGATGGTCCGTTCAACGACTTCAATGGCGTGGTGGAAGAAGTGAATTACGAGAAGAGCAGGTTGCGGGTTGCCGTGCTCATCTTCGGTCGCTCCACGCCGGTCGAGCTCGAGTTCGGTCAGGTCGAGAAGGGCTGACGCCGGCCGGGCGCTGTCTAGGCGCCCGCCTTGAATGCTGCTATAGTGCGCGGCTCGCTGACCTGGCGAATCGCCGGGAACCAATGGCTGCCGCATGGCAGCCATCTGCGTGTGGTCAAAAGCGTGAAGCCGGGACACGTGATTTCCCGGTCCGATGGGGAGCCTGCAGATTAGGCGCTAGCACCCGGAGAGTATCGAAATGGCAAAGAAGATAACTGCTTACATCAAGTTGCAGGTCAAGGCCGGTCAGGCCAATCCTGCGCCGCCGGTCGGCCCTGCGCTGGGTCAGCGCGGTCTGAACATCATGGAATTCTGCAAGGCGTTCAACGCGGCCACGTCCAAGCTGGAACCGGGTCTGCCGACGCCGGTGGTCATCACTGCGTATTCCGACCGTACCTTCACTTTCATCACCAAGAGCACCCCGGCCAGCGTGCTGCTCAAGAAGGCTGCAGGCGTGACGTCCGGTTCCAAGCGCCCCAACACCGACAAGGTGGGCAAGGTGACGCGCAAGCAGCTGGAAGAGATCGCCAAGGTCAAGGAAGCCGATTTGACGGCGGCCGAGCTGGAAGCGGCAGTGCGCACGATTGCGGGTTCTGCCCGCAGCATGGGTTTGACGGTGGAGGGCTAAGACATGGCACAGAGCAAGCGCGTTAAGGCCATTGCGGCCGCTGTCGTTC
Organism: Xanthomonas arboricola; assembly: GCF_002940665.1. Lineage (GTDB taxonomy): Bacteria > Pseudomonadota > Gammaproteobacteria > Xanthomonadales > Xanthomonadaceae > Xanthomonas > Xanthomonas arboricola_B. The sequence continues at coordinate 14,379 of NZ_MIGY01000006.1, read as the reverse complement.
CGGGCAAGACCTATGCCTTCGAAGACGCAATCAAGATCCTGAAGACCGTGACCAAGGCCAAGTTCGTCGAGTCGATCGACGTTGCCGTGCGCCTGGGCGTGGACGCCAAGAAGTCCGACCAGCAGGTGCGCGGTTCGACCGTGCTGCCGGCCGGTACCGGCAAGAGCGTTCGCGTTGCCGTGTTCGCACCGGCCGGTGCCAAGGCCGACGAAGCCCTGGCCGCTGGTGCCGAGGCGGTGGGCATGGATGACCTGGCCGAGAAGATGCAGGCTGGCGATCTGAGCTACGACGTGGTCATCGCCACCCCGGACGCGATGCGCGTCGTCGGTAAGCTCGGCACGCTGCTGGGCCCGCGCGGCCTGATGCCGAACCCGAAGGTCGGCACCGTGTCGGCCAACCCGGGCGAAGCGGTCAAGAATGCCAAGTCGGGTCAGGTGCGTTACCGCACCGACAAGGCCGGTATCATCCACTGCACCATCGGCAAGGCCAGCTTCGACGACGAAGCGCTGAAGTCGAACCTGCAGGCGCTGTTGCTGGATCTGATCAAGGCCAAGCCGGCCACTTCCAAGGGTACCTACCTGCAGAAGGTGTCGGTCAGCTCGACGATGGGTCCTGGCGTGACGGTCGACCAGTCGAGCCTTGCACTGAAGTGAGTCGAAGGGACGGGCCTGTCTTGGGCCTGACCCGTCGATGTAGTACAGCATTGTTTTTCCGGCCCAGGTCACCGTGTGCTGGGAGTCCGTGCCCTCCTTTGGGGTAACGGACATTTTGAAGGCGATCGCCGGCATGTCCGGCGGTAGCCGTCAAAGACCGCAGGCGCGGTCAGCGCAGATCGACGACGGGCATGGATGCTCGCACTGGCAGGGAGTCGCCGTCGATGCAGCGGGATCGCTTAATCAGGTTCGCAAGAGCCGGCCGGCGTAGATGGTGTCGCCCTTCTGGAGCTTTCTGGTTTACGCGCGTCTGGGACATCCCGGATCGAGTCCACTCCATGTCTAGAACGGCCACCAAAGGAACATCGGTCGATGTTCCCGGCTTCCAGGAAGGAGGCTGCCCTGGACCGCAACCGGCAGGAGCCGCGAGCGGAGTAGTTTGAAGCGGGGATGAGGGATTCGGCATTGGGGATTTGCAGGCTGCTTCACGGCTCTGGCGAATCACCAATCACCAATCACCAATCCCGGCTTTAACGGAGGAGTGCAATGGCTCTCAATCTGTCTCAGAAGCAAGAAGTAGTCGCCGAGCTGGCAGACATCGCCGCCAAGGCTCACTCCTTGATCGCCGCCGAATACGCTGGCATCACGGTCTCCCAGATGACCGCGATGCGCAAGCAGGCACGCGAAACCGGCGTGTTCTTGAAAGTTGTCAAGAACACCCTGGCTGCGCGCGCCGTTGAAGGTACTGATTTCGCTGTCGTCGCTGACAAGCTGGTCGGTCCTTTGCTGTATGCGTTTTCGATGGAGGAGCCCGGCGCTGCCGGTCGCCTGATCAAGGAATTCGCCAAGGGCAACGACAAGTTGCAGGCCAAGGTCGTGTCCATCGGCGGGGAACTGTTCCCGGCCGGCCACGTCGACGTGTTGGCTTCGCTGCCGACCCGCGACCAGGCCCTGGCCATGCTGGCCCGCGTGCTGTCCGAACCGGCTGCCATGTTTGCCCGTGCCGTCAAGGCCGTGGGCGACAAGCAGGGTGGTGGCGACGAAGCCGCCGCGCCGGTCGCCGAGACTGCCGAAGCTTGATGTCCTAGCGTTCGCTAGAACCCCAATCCAGAAAATCATTTAAAGGTAATCACAATGTCCCTTACCAACGAACAGATCGTCGACGCCATCGCCGAGAAGTCCCTGATGGAAGTGATGGAGCTGGTCAAGGCCATCGAAGAAAAGTTCGGCGTCTCCGCTGCCGCTCCGGTCGCTGCTGCTGCAGCTGGCCCGGCTGCTGTGGTTGAAGAGCAGACCGAGTTCAACGTGGTGCTGACCAACTGCGGCGCCAACAAGGTCGGCGTCATCAAGGCTGTCCGCGCCGTGACCGGCCTGGGCCTGAAGGAAGCCAAGGATCTGACCGAAGCCGGTGGCATGCTGAAGGAAGGCGCTTCGAAGGACGAAGCCGAGAAGATCAAGAAGGAACTGACCGAAGCCGGCGCGACGGTCGAAATCAAGTAAGCAATACCTTGCATCGCCAGCGTTTCATGGTGATGCACTGAAGGCTGGGAGCGTAAAGCTCCCGGCCTTTGGCCGTTTCGGGCGGAAATCGGGAATCGGGATTGGGGAATCGCAAATGCAACATCGCGTGCTCATCCGATTCCCATTTTTCCATTCCCGATTCCCGGCCTCACCGAGTTGGTAGTTGGAAGTAGCGGGAGAAGGCGTGCTGGTGCCGGCAATACCAGCGACTTCCAACTGACAATTTTGTTATTTCAGGGCCGCCGCGACGCGGCCCCCGCAGCCTAGGGTGAAGACTCATGACGTCTTATTCGTTCACCGAAAAAAAGCGTATCCGCAAGGACTTTGGCAAGCAGCGCTCGATTCTCGAAGTGCCGTTCCTGCTTGCCATCCAGGTCGATTCCTATCGCGAATTCCTGCAGGAAGACGTGGAGCCGAACAAGCGTAAGGACCTCGGTCTGCACGCGGCCCTGAAGTCGGTGTTCCCGATTTCCAGCTACAGCGGCAATGCCGCGCTGGAATACGTGGGCTACAAGTTGGGTCAGCCGGTGTTTGACGAGCGTGAATGCCGTCAGCGCGGCATGAGCTATGGCGCGCCGCTGCGCGTGACCGTGCGCCTGGTGATCTACGACCGCGAGTCGTCCACCAAGGCCATCAAGTACGTGAAGGAGCAGGAGGTCTATCTCGGCGAAATTCCGCTGATGACCGACAACGGCACCTTCATCGTCAACGGCACCGAGCGCGTCATCGTCTCGCAGCTGCACCGTTCGCCGGGTGTGTTCTTCGACCACGACCGTGGCAAGACCCACAGCTCGGGCAAGCTGCTGTACAGCGCCCGCATCATTCCGTATCGCGGTTCCTGGCTGGACTTCGAGTTCGACCCGAAGGACGCGCTGTTCACCCGTATCGACCGCCGCCGCAAGCTGCCGGTGTCGATCCTGCTGCGCGCGCTCGGTTACAGCAACGAAGAGATGCTGGCCGAGTTCTTCGAGATCAACACCTTCCACATCAACCCGGACGAAGGCGTGCAGCTGGAGCTGGTGCCGGAGCGTCTGCGTGGCGAAACGCTGAACTTCGACCTGGCCGATGGTGACAAGGTCATCGTGGAAGCGGGCAAGCGCATCACCGCCCGTCACGTCAAGCAGCTCGAAGCTGCCGGTGTCGCCGCGCTGGCCGTGCCGGACGACTACCTGCTCACCCGCATCCTGTCGCACGACGTGGTCGATGGCTCGACCGGCGAATTGCTGGCCAATGCCAACGACGAGATCACCGAAGACCAGCTGGCGGCGTTCCGCAAGGCCGGCGTCGATGCGGTCGGCACCCTGTGGGTGAACGATCTGGATCGCGGTCCGTATTTGTCCAACACCCTGCGGATCGATCCGACCAAGACCCAGCTCGAAGCGCTGGTCGAGATCTACCGCATGATGCGTCCGGGCGAGCCGCCGACCAAGGAAGCCGCGCAGAACCTGTTCCACAACCTGTTCTTCACCTTCGAGCGCTACGACCTGTCCACGGTCGGCCGCATGAAGTTCAACCGTCGCGTCGGCCGCAAGGACGTGCTGGGCGAGTCGGTGCTGTACGACAAGAAGTACTTCGCCGAGCGCAACGACGAAGAATCCAAGCGCCTGGTCGCCGAGCACACCGACACCTCCGACATCCTGGAAGTGATCAAGGTGCTCACCGAGATCCGCAACGGTCGCGGCGTGGTCGATGACATCGATCACCTGGGCAACCGTCGCGTGCGTTCGGTCGGCGAAATGGCCGAGAACGTGTTCCGCGTGGGCCTGGTCCGCGTCGAGCGCGCGGTCAAGGAGCGCCTGTCGATGGCCGAGTCCGAGGGTCTGACCCCGCAGGAACTGATCAACGCCAAGCCGGTGGCTGCGGCGATCAAGGAGTTCTTCGGCTCCTCGCAGCTGTCGCAGTTCATGGATCAGAACAACCCGCTGTCGGAAGTGACGCACAAGCGTCGCGTCTCCGCACTGGGCCCGGGCGGTCTGACCCGCGAGCGCGCCGGCTTCGAAGTGCGCGACGTGCACCCGACCCATTACGGCCGCGTCTGCACCATCGAAACGCCGGAAGGCCCGAACATCGGCCTGATCAACTCGCTGGCCGTGTTCGCCCGCACCAACCAGTACGGCTTCCTCGAGACGCCGTACCGCAAGGTGCTGGACGGCAAGGTCTCCGACGACGTCGAATACCTGTCGGCGATCGAGGAAAACGAGTACGTGATCGCCCAGGCGAACGCGCTGACCGATGCCAAGAACATGCTCACCGAGCAGTTCGTGCCGTGCCGGTTCCAGGGCGAGTCGCTGCTGAAGCCGCCGGCCGAAGTGCACTTCATGGACGTCTCGCCGATGCAGACCGTGTCGGTCGCCGCGGCGCTGGTGCCGTTCCTGGAGCACGACGACGCCAACCGCGCACTGATGGGCGCCAACATGCAGCGCCAAGCCGTGCCGACGCTGCGTTCGCAGAAGCCGCTGGTCGGAACCGGTATCGAGCGTGCGGTTGCGCGCGACTCGGGCGTGACCGTGAACGCCTTGCGTGGTGGCGTGATCGAGCAGATCGACGCGGCCCGCATCGTGGTCAAGGTCAACGAGGCAGAAATCGGCGGCGGCACCGATGCCGGCGTGGATATCTACAACCTGATCAAGTACACCCGCTCCAACCAGAACACCTGCATTAACCAGCGTCCGCTGGTGAACGTGGGTGACGTGATCGCGCGCGGCGACGTGCTGGCCGACGGCCCGTCCACCGACATCGGTGAGCTGGCGCTGGGTCAGAACATGCTGATCGCGTTCATGCCGTGGAACGGCTACAACTTCGAAGACTCCATCCTGCTCTCCGAGCGCGTGGTGGAAGAAGATCGTTACACCACGATCCACATCGAAGAACTGACCTGCGTTGCGCGCGACACCAAGCTGGGGCCGGAGGAAATTTCCGCCGACATCCCGAACGTGTCCGAGCAGGCGCTGAACCGCCTGGACGAGAGCGGCGTGGTGTACATCGGTGCGGAAGTGCGTGCCGGCGACATCATGGTGGGCAAGGTCACGCCGAAGGGCGAGAGCCAGCTGACTCCGGAAGAAAAGCTGCTGCGTGCGATCTTCGGTGAGAAGGCGTCCGACGTGAAGGACAGCTCGCTGCGCGTGCCCCCGGGCATGGACGGCACCGTCATCGACGTGCAGGTCTTCACCCGCGACGGCATCGAGAAGGACAAGCGTGCGCGTCAGATCGAAGAGTCCGAGATCAAGCGCGTCAAGAAGGACTTCGACGACCAGTTCCGCATCCTGGAAGCGGCCATCTACGCACGTCTGCGCTCGCAGATCGTGGGCAAGGTCGCCAACGGTGGTCCGAACCTGAAGAAGGGCGACAACGTCACCGACGCGTATCTGGACGGGCTGAAGAAGTCCGATTGGTTCCAGCTGCGCATGAAGGACGAAGACGCAGCCGACGCCATCGAGCGCGCGCAGAAGCAGATCCAGGCGCACGAGAAGGAATTCGAAGCACGCTTCGCCGACAAGCGCGGCAAGATCACCCAGGGCGACGATCTCGCACCGGGCGTGCTGAAGATGGTCAAGGTGTTTCTGGCAGTGAAGCGCCGCATCCAGCCGGGCGACAAGATGGCAGGCCGCCACGGCAACAAGGGTGTGGTCTCCAATGTCGTGCCTGTCGAGGACATGCCGTACATGGCCACCGGCGAGCCGGTGGACATCGTGCTGAACCCGCTCGGCGTGCCGTCGCGTATGAACATCGGCCAGATTCTGGAAGTGCATCTGGGCTGGGCCGCCAAGGGCCTGGGTCGCAAGATCCAGCGCATGCTGGAAGCCCAGGCGGCGGTCAGCGAGCTGCGCAAGTTCCTGGACGACATCTACAACCACGACAGCGCGATCAATGCACAGCGCGTGGACCTGTCGCAGTTCAGCGATGAGGAATTGCTCAACCTGGGCAAGAACCTGATCGATGGCGTGCCGATGGCCACCCCGGTGTTCGACGGCGCCAGCGAAGCGGAAATCAAGCGCATGCTGGAACTGGCCGAACTGCCGCAGAGCGGTCAGACCCAGTTGTACGACGGTCGTACCGGCGAAGCGTTCGATCGCAAGACCACGGTCGGCTACATGCACTACCTGAAGTTGAACCACCTGGTCGACGACAAGATGCATGCGCGCTCGACCGGTCCGTACTCGCTCGTCACCCAGCAGCCGCTGGGCGGCAAGGCGCAGTTCGGTGGTCAGCGCTTCGGTGAGATGGAAGTCTGGGCGCTGGAAGCCTATGGCGCGGCCTACACCCTGCAGGAAATGCTGACGGTGAAGTCCGACGACGTGCAGGGCCGCAACCAGATGTACAAGAACATCGTCGATGGTGAGCACGAGATGGTCGCGGGCATGCCGGAATCCTTCAACGTGTTGGTGAAGGAAATCCGCTCGCTGGCGATCAACATGGAACTGGAAGAGTGATCGAGACGGATCCCTGCGCCGCGCTGCGGTGCGGGGATCCGGAACCTAAGGCCCTCGGTTTCATCTCAGCTACGAAATTCCTCCGACCCGGAGATATCAAATGAAAGACCTGCTCAACCTCTTCAATCAACAGCGCCAGACGCTGGATTTCGACGCGATCAAGATCGCGCTGGCATCGCCGGACCTGATCCGTTCGTGGTCCTACGGCGAAGTGAAGAAGCCTGAAACCATCAACTACCGTACCTTCAAGCCCGAGCGGGACGGCCTGTTCTGCGCCGCCATCTTCGGACCGATCAAGGACTACGAGTGCCTGTGCGGCAAGTACAAGCGCATGAAGCACCGTGGCGTCGTCTGCGAAAAATGCGGCACTGAAGTCACCCTGGCCAAGGTCCGTCGCGAGCGCATGGGTCACATCGACTTGGCCTCGCCGGTCGCGCACATCTGGTTCCTCAAGTCGTTGCCCTCGCGCATCGGCCTGATGCTGGACATGACCCTGCGTGACATCGAGCGCGTGCTGTACTTCGAAGCCTACGTGGTCACCGAGCCGGGCCTGACCCCGCTCGAGCGCCGCCAGCTGCTGACCGAAGAGCAGTACCTGACCGCACGCCAGGAGTACAACGACGACTTCGACGCCGCCATGGGCGCCGAAGCCGTGTACGAGCTGTTGCGCACGATCGACCTGCAGTCGGAAATGACCCGCCTGCGCGAGGAGATCGCCAGCACCGGTTCGGAAACCAAGCTCAAGCGCCTTACCAAGCGCATCAAGCTGATCGAAGCCTTCCTGGAATCGGGCAACCGTCCGGAGTGGATGGTCATGACCGTGCTGCCGGTGCTGCCGCCGGATCTGCGTCCGCTGGTGCCGCTGGATGGCGGCCGCTTCGCGACTTCGGATCTGAACGATCTGTACCGCCGCGTGATCAACCGCAACAACCGTCTGCGTCGTCTGCTCGAGCTCAATGCGCCGGATATCATCGTGCGCAACGAGAAGCGCATGCTGCAGGAGTCGGTCGATGCGCTGCTGGACAACGGCCGTCGCGGCCGTGCCATCACCGGCACCAACAAGCGTCCGCTGAAGTCGCTGGCCGACATGATCAAGGGCAAGCAGGGCCGGTTCCGCCAGAACCTGCTCGGCAAACGCGTGGACTACTCCGGTCGTTCGGTCATCACCGTCGGTCCGTACCTCAAGCTGCACCAGTGCGGCCTGCCGAAGAAGATGGCGCTGGAGCTGTTCAAGCCGTTCGTGTTCGCCAAGCTGCAGCGTCGCGGCCTGGCCACCACCATCAAGGCGGCCAAGAAGCTGGTCGAGCGCGAAGAAGCCGAGGTGTGGGACATCCTGGAAGAAGTGATCCGTGAGCATCCGGTGCTGCTGAACCGTGCACCGACCCTGCACCGTCTGGGCATCCAGGCGTTCGAGCCGGTGTTGATCGAAGGCAAGGCCATCCAGCTGCATCCGCTGGTGTGTACTGCGTTCAACGCCGACTTCGACGGTGACCAGATGGCCGTCCACGTGCCGCTCTCGCTGGAAGCCCAGCTGGAAGCGCGTGCGTTGATGATGTCCACCAACAACATTCTGTCGCCGGCCAACGGCGAGCCGATCATCGTGCCGTCGCAGGACGTGGTGTTGGGCCTGTACTACATGAGCCGCGCCCTGGAGAACAAGAAGGGCGAAGGCATGGTGTTCGCCAACACCAGCGAAGTGAAGCGCGCCTACGACAACCGCGTGGTGGAACTGCACGCCAAGGTCAAGGTCCGCATCACCCAGGTGGACGTGGAAGCCGACGGCAAGCGCAGCAGCGGCACCTCGATCGTGGACACCACGGTCGGTCGTGCGCTGTTGAGCGAGATCCTGCCCGAAGGCCTGCCGTTCCAGTTGGCCAACACCGAGATGACCAAGAAGAACATCTCGCGTCTGATCAACTCCAGCTACCGTCTGCTGGGCTTGAAGGACACCGTCGTGTTCGCCGACAAGCTGATGTACACCGGCTATGCCTACGCGACCCGCGCAGGCGTGTCGATCGGCATCGACGACATGCTGATCCCGGACGAGAAGAAGGGCATCCTCACCGAGGCCGAAGCCGAAGTGCTGGAAATCCAGGAGCAGTACCAGTCCGGTCTGGTCACCGCCGGCGAGCGCTACAACAAGGTCGTGGACATCTGGTCGCGCACCAGCGAGCGCATCGCCAAGGCGATGATGGACACCATCGGTACTGAAAAGGTCGAAAACGCCAAGGGCGAGACCATCGACCAGAAGTCGATGAACTCGCTGTACATCATGGCCGACTCCGGTGCGCGTGGTTCGCAGGCGCAGATCCGTCAGCTGGCCGGCATGCGCGGCCTGATGGCGCGTCCGGATGGCTCGATCATCGAGACGCCGATCAAGGCGAACTTCCGCGAAGGCCTGAACGTGCAGGAGTACTTCAACTCCACCCACGGTGCCCGTAAGGGTCTGGCCGATACCGCGCTCAAGACCGCGAACTCGGGTTATCTGACCCGTCGCCTGGTCGACGTGGCGCAGGACGTGGTGATCACCGAAGTCGATTGCGGCACCACCGAAGGGTTGATCATGACCCCGATCGTGGAAGGCGGCGACGTGGTGGAGCCGTTGAAGGAGCGCGTGCTGGGCCGTGTGGTGGCCGAGGACGTGTACCTGCCGGGCAACGACGAAGAGCCGATCGTCACGCGCAACACGCTGCTGGACGAAGCCTGGGTTGCCAAGCTGGAAGACGCCAGCGTGCAGTCGGTGAAGGTGCGTTCGACCATCAGCTGCGAGTCCTCGTTCGGCGTGTGCGCACGTTGCTACGGCCGCGACCTCGCACGCGGTCACCAGGTCAACATCGGTGAAGCGGTCGGCGTCATCGCCGCCCAGTCGATCGGTGAGCCGGGTACCCAGCTGACCATGCGTACGTTCCACATCGGTGGTGCGGCATCGCGTGCGGCGGCGGTGGACAACATCACCGTCAAGACCACCGGTTCGGTGAAGTTCAACAACCTCAAGTCGGTGGCGCACGCCAGCGGCGCGCTGGTCGCGGTCTCGCGTTCGGGCGAACTGTCCGTGCTCGACGGCCATGGCCGCGAGCGCGAGCGTTACAAGCTGCCGTACGGCGCCACCATCACCGCCAAGGACGGGGATGCGGTCAAGGCCGGGCAGGGCGTGGCGAACTGGGATCCGCATAACCACCCGATCGTGTCGGAAGTGGCCGGTTTCATCCGCTTCATCGACTTCGTCGACGGCGTCACCGTCATTGAGAAGACCGACGAACTGACCGGTCTGGCCTCGCGCGAGATCACCGACCCGAAGCGTCGCGGTGCACATGCCAAGGAACTGCGCCCGATCGTGCGCATCGTCGATGGCAAGGGCAACGACCTGACGATCCCGAATACGGATCTGCCGGCCCAGTACCTGTTGCCGCCGCGCTCCATTGTCAACCTGCAGGACGGCGCCGCCGTCGGCGTGGGCGACGTGGTTGCCAAGATCCCGCAGGAAGCGTCCAAGACCCGCGACATCACCGGTGGTCTGCCGCGCGTTGCCGACCTGTTCGAAGCACGCAAGCCGAAGGATCCTGCGATCCTGGCCGAGCGTTCGGGCATCATCAGCTTCGGTAAGGACACCAAGGGCAAGCAGCGCCTGATCATCAAGGACACCGATGGGTCGGAACACGAAGAGCTGATCCCGAAGTACCGCCAGATCATCGTGTTCGAAGGCGAGCATGTGACCAAGGGCGAAACCGTGGTGGACGGCGAGCCGAGCCCGCAGGACATCCTGCGTCTGCTGGGTGTCGAGCCGCTGGCCGCGTATCTGGTCAAGGAAATCCAGGACGTGTACCGCCTGCAGGGCGTGAAGATCAACGACAAGCACATCGAGGTGATCACTCGCCAGATGCTGCGTAAGGTCGAGATCACCGACCAGGGCACCAGCAAGTTCCTCAACGGCGAGCAGGTCGAGCGCCAGCGCGTCATCGAGGAAAATGCCCGCCTGGTCAAGCGCAACGAACTGCCGGCCAAGTACGATCCGGTGCTGCTGGGTATCACCAAGGCTTCGCTGGCCACCGAGTCGTTCATCTCGGCGGCCTCGTTCCAGGAGACCACCCGCGTGCTGACCGAGGCTGCCGTGCGCGGCACCCGCGACAACCTGCGCGGTCTGAAGGAAAACGTGATCGTGGGTCGTCTGATCCCGGCCGGTACCGGTTTGGCGTATCACGCCGGACGTCGCAAGTCGTCGGGTCTGACCGACTCGGAAATGGAAACGCTGTCGGGCAAGCCGACGGCGGCCGAACCGGTCGCAGCCGTGGCCGACGCTGGCGCGGACGAGGAGTAAGCGCTCCGACGGCGGTCGCAAGACCGCCGTAAGCCAAGCGAAAAGGAGGGCAGGAGGCCCTCCGTTTTCCGGCCTTGGATGGGCCAGCAGGGTTAGAATTCCGTGAAGTTGACGGAGTTTCGTCCTGCCAGCTATACTTCCCTGTCTCGGCGGGCCGTTTTTCGGCCTGCCTTTGTTTTCGTGCAAGGCCGTCTCGGCCTCTCAATCAGAAGAATCAACTGATGACGACGATCAATCAGCTGGTCCGCAAGCCTCGGCAAGCGACCACCTACAAGAGTGCCTCCCCGGCACTGGACAAGTGTCCGCAGCGCCGTGGCGTCTGCACACGCGTCTATACCACTACCCCGAAGAAGCCGAACTCGGCCCTGCGTAAGGTTGCCAAAGTGCGCCTGACGAACCAGGAAGAGGTCATCAGCTACATCGGTGGTGAAGGCCACAACCTGCAGGAGCACTCCGTGGTCCTGATCCGTGGTGGCCGCGTCAAGGATCTTCCCGGTGTGCGTTATCACACCGTCCGTGGTTCGCTGGACGCCGCCGGCGTCGCAAAGCGCCGTCAAGGTCGTTCCAAGTACGGCGCCAAGCGCCCGAAGAGCTAAGGAAACACTCCAATGTCCCGTAAAGGTTCTACTCCGCAGCGCACCGTCCTGCCTGATCCAAAGCATGGCAGCGAAACCATTGCCCGCTTCATCAATATGGTGATGCAAAGTGGCAAGAAGTCGGTTGCTGAGAAAATTGTCTATGGCGCGATGGACGTCATTGGCGAAAAGAATCCGAATGCCGTCGAGCTGGTGCAAAAAGCACTGGACAACGTGGCCCCGGCTGTCGAAGTTAAATCGCGTCGCGTCGGTGGTGCTACCTATCAGGTGCCCGTCGAAGTGCGTTCCTCCCGTCGCATGGCGCTGGCAATGCGCTGGTTGATCGATTCCGCGCGCAAGCGTGGCGAGAACACCATGCCGCGCAAGCTGGCTGCAGAACTGTTGGACGCCTCGGAAAGCCGTGGCGGCGCGATCAAGAAGCGCGAAGAGACGCACCGTATGGCGGAGGCGAACAAGGCGTTCGCACATTACCGCTGGTGACCTCGTGGGCCTTGGTAACGGGGCCCTTCAGCACCATCTGAGTGCTGTTTGCGACGCGTTTTGCGTCGCATCCAATCCGAAGGCCGCCGAAAGGCGGCGTTCGGCCATCCGAAATCCAAGAAATTGAGAGGCTCCCCGTGGCCCGCACCACCCCTATCGAGCGTTACCGCAACTTCGGCATCATGGCCCACATCGATGCCGGCAAGACCACCACTTCCGAGCGCATCCTGTTCTACACCGGTGTCAGTCACAAGATCGGCGAAGTCCATGACGGCGCTGCAGTGATGGACTGGATGGAGCAGGAGCAGGAGCGTGGTATCACCATCACCTCCGCTGCGACCACTGCGTTCTGGTCGGGTATGGACAAGTCCATGCCGCAGCACCGCTTCAACATCATCGACACCCCCGGGCACGTCGACTTCACCATCGAAGTGGAGCGCTCCTTGCGCGTGCTCGATGGCGCGGTGTTCGTGCTGTGCGCCGTCGGTGGCGTGCAGCCGCAGTCCGAGACCGTGTGGCGCCAGGCCAACAAGTACGCCGTTCCGCGCATGGCCTTCGTCAACAAGATGGACCGCACCGGTGCCAACTTCGACAAGGTCGTCGAGCAGCTGAAGGCCCGTCTGGGCGCTTATGCCGTGCCGATGCAGGTGCCGATCGGTGCCGAAGACGGCTTCGAGGGCGTGGTCGACCTGCTCAAGATGAAGGCGATCCATTGGGATACCGCATCGCAGGGCACCACCTTCGAATACCGCGACATCCCGGCCGATCTGGTCGAGATCGCGACCGAGGCGCGTTCGTTCATGGTCGAGGCGGCTGCAGAAGCCAGCGAAGACCTGATGGACAAGTACCTTAACGAGGGCGACCTGAGCGAAGAAGAGATTCTGGTGGGTCTGCGCGAGCGCACCCTGAAGGTCGAAATCGTGCCGGTGTTCTGCGGCTCGGCGTTCAAGAACAAGGGCGTGCAGGCCATGCTCGACGGCGTCGTGCACTTGTTGCCGTCGCCGGCCGACCGTCCGCCGGTTGCGGGTATCGACGAGGACGAGAAGGAAGACACCCGTCCTGCCACCGATACCGCGCCGTTCTCGGCGTTGGCGTTCAAGATCATGACCGACCCGTTCGTGGGCTCGCTGACGTTCTTCCGTGTCTACTCGGGCACGTTGAACTCGGGCGACCAGGTCTACAACCCGGTCAAGTCGAAGAAAGAGCGTGTGGGCCGCATCCTGCAGATGCACTCCAACAATCGCGAAGAGATCAAGGAAGTGCGCGCTGGTGACATCGCCGCTGCCGTGGGTCTGAAGGACGTCACCACCGGCGACACGCTGTGTGCGCAGGACAAGGTCATCACCCTGGAGCGCATGGTGTTCCCGGAGCCGGTGATCTCGATGGCGGTGGAGCCCAAGACCAAGTCGGACCAGGAAAAGATGGGCATGGCCCTGGGCCGTCTGGCGCAGGAAGATCCCTCGTTCCGCGTCAAGACCGACGAAGAATCCGGCCAGACCATCATCTCGGGCATGGGCGAGTTGCACCTGGACATCATCGTCGACCGTATGCGTCGCGAGTTCAATGTCGAGGCCAACGTCGGCAAGCCGCAGGTGGCCTACCGCGAAACGATCCGCAAGTCCGACGTCAAGTCCGACTACAAGCACGCCAAGCAGTCCGGTGGTAAGGGTCAGTACGGTCACGTGGTGATCGAGCTGTCGCCGATGACCGAGGATGACCGCAAGAGCGACAACGTCAAGGACGATTTCCTCTTCATCAACGACATCACCGGCGGCATCATCCCGAAGGAATTCATCCCCTCGGTTGAAAAGGGTCTGCGCGAGACGATCACCAGTGGTCCGATCGCCGGCTTCCCGGTGGTGGGCGTGAAGGTCAAGCTGGTGTTCGGCTCGTACCACGACGTCGACTCGTCGGAAATGGCGTTCAAGCTGGCCGCGTCGATGGCGTTCAAGCAGGGCTTTGCGAAAGCCAGCCCGGTGTTGCTGGAGCCGATCATGAAGGTCGAAATCGTCAGCCCGGAGGATTACCTGGGTGACGTGATGGGCGACGTAAGCCGCCGTCGTGGCGTGTTGCAGGGTCAGGACGACAGCCCGTCGGGCAAGATCATCAACGCGATGATTCCGCTGGGTGAAATGTTCGGCTACGCGACCTCGCTGCGCTCGATGAGCCAGGGTCGTGCGACGTTCTCGATGGAATTCGACCACTACGAAGAGGCACCGGCCAACATCGCCGACGCCGTCACCAAGAAGGGCTGAGTTCGCTCAGCCACTTCTCACAAATTTTTCAATTAGAGGTAGTTAGTCATGGCAAAAGCTAAATTTGAGCGCACCAAGCCGCACGTGAACGTCGGCACCATCGGTCACGTCGACCATGGCAAGACCACG
>NZ_MIGY01000005.1 GCF_002940665.1 Xanthomonas arboricola | reverse complement strand
AGCGATCAGCATCGCAGTTGCTGGCTCACACGTTGGCCGATGATTGCTTCGTCGCGACTGGTATTTCAGCAGCCTGCTAGGAGGCGCGGGAATCTTCTTTTGATTCCGGAGCCCTCTATGAGCAAGAAACGCCTCAAAACCCTTCGCACCAACGCCTTTCACGCCCAGACAGGCCGCTGTTTCTACTGCTGCCGTCCGATGTGGCTCTCCTCGCCAGACGAACTGGGCTTGCGCCCGCGCTCTGCGCGGCCGTTCCAATGCTCGGCGGAGCATCTGCTCGCAAAGCAAGATGGAGGAGGTGACACGCCAGAGAACGTCGTTGCTGCGCACGTTGTGTGCAACCAAAGACGGCATAGGATTACGCCGCCACCCTCGCCCGAGGCTTACTTAGCGAGAGTTAGTCGAAAAATTGCAAAGAACAAATGGCATCCGAGCTGGTTGAATCTCAAATCATGCGCCATGGTAGTCCCTGCGCCGACGTCGCTATTATGACCGGGCATCCGCTCAAACCTAGTTCAGAAAAACAAAACATATTTTTGATGTAATCACCAGTCGCTTGGTGTCATTTAGAAAAGGAAATCGCATGCGCATCACTCAAGCTTTCCGCCAATACGGCGTAGAGCTGCTCAATCCGCAGTTCACCTATTCGGCAATCTCAGAAGAGCCAAGGCAGGTGATAGTCAGCCTCTGGGAACATGACTTCTCGCCTGGAAGGTTGAGCTATGAGAGTGGCACGACTTACTGGAAAGGTGCCGGAAAGCACACGTTTCTAAAGCACCTACGACTGTCATTTGAGCAGAACATTCCCATCCGCGTCGTTGTGGCATCGTCCGATGACCCACGAGAGGTCGAGTTGGGAAACGCCACACGTTTGACAAACGATTTCGAACCCGACTTCACGTTGGTTGGGCGGGTTGAGACGCTCGAAGCTGACGGATTTAAGCTAACCTTCGAGCATACCGGCCAGCTACCAATTGGCGAAGACGAACGTCGGCGAAAAGTCTCGGCGAAGTATTGGCATGTTGCTGAGGCCGTGGCGGCGCTCCAAGAGCCCTCTTCTCTTGCTCAAATTCAACATTGGCTGAGCCAAAACTATGGCGAAGAAGACCACTCAGACTTGGGTGCCAATCTGTCTTTTTTGACGGTTAACGATGCCAATAGGCGGCATTTCGATAAATCAAGAAAGAACTGGCACTCTGACTCCGGGCATCCAAGAGACCGGCTGTTCCGCCATGGAAAGCGTCGCAGCGTGACATATCAAGTCTTCAGGCCAGAAATTCATGGGCACTGGGATTTGCAACGGAACGGGGAAGGCGACTGGGAAGCAGTGCAGCTTCCAGAGAGCGAAATCGTCTTGGCCGAGACCGAGGCCTTGGGCCATGCATTTGAACACCTACCGCCTCTCGACTCGGATTATGACGCGCGCGTGTGGGCCCTACAGCAGTGGCCCAACGGCGGGGCCAATCCACTTTCAGGGATCAGCTACTTGAGGCCTACGAGCGACGCTGCGCCATCACTGGAAGCAACGCGATAGCAGTGCTAGAGGCTGCTCACATTTGCCCTTACAGAGGAGATCATACGAACCGGATAGACAACGGACTGCTTTTACGCGCAGACATCCACACGCTTTTTGATCTTGGACTTATTTGGGTCACCACAGAGCACCACATTGCAGTAGCTCCATCTCTGATAGGAACCGACTACGAAGATTTAGACGGGAAGTTTCTGCGTCTCCCTAGTGCTCACTCGTTGCATCCTGATCCGGAGCACCTGGCTAACCATGCCCGGCTGGCTAAGGCAAAGAGCGGACTGCATGTAACTGCCTAAGCTCCTCGGAGTCGCCACACCTTCTGGGCTATTGCAACTTCAAGGGTGTGGCTTTTCCTCTTCCGCGGTGCCCCCTGATACCAGCAGGTGCCTCCCGCAGGTTTTGCCTATTCTCAAACATGTTGAATCTTTAATTCACCATCGGATGGAAACCGCGCGAGCATTCCGTTTTTACATCGTAATTCTGGGCCCCTGTTCCTGCTGGACTGTCTGCTGCTGGGTCTGTTCCAGCGCCTGTTGACGCACCTGATCTTGCTTGATGACCTCAGCCTGCTGGAGGTTCTGCTGGGCCGGTTGCTGGGAGGCCTCGCGCCCATCCACGTGGGCATGGAACTGCGGCGCTTTGTCCAACCCGTGTGGGGCATAGATCGCAACGACGTTCTGAGCGCCATCGTTCCCAAGCCTCCCGTGACCCTGTCCACCCGCTTGAGCAACGGGTCGTCCACCTGCTGCTTGTAAAGCGCAGCTGAGACATTTCTGGTCTCTTCTTCGTTCCAGTTTCCCGTGCCGCGCACCCAGGAGTGGATCTGCTGATAGGTCGAGTGGTCCGGGTGTGCAGGGTTGTCCGCCAGTAGCGGACCAGCGGCCGCCTTCTCCAGCGCCGGTTCGGCCTCTTGCTCCTTGCTGCGCCCTGGCCCGGTCACCGATACCGTCCCCAGCGTAGGCACATGCGCCATAGCAGGGTGGCCGAGTTCGGCCTTGGCCTGGCGCAGCTCCTCAGCGGTCGTCAACGCGACTTGGTGGGCAACGCCATCGGGTCCGGTCTGGTAATGGGCAATGGGACTGTCGTAGCCGTATTGCCCCTGCTCGTTCGGCTTCAGCTGCTGCATCGTCGGGCCGGCAAGGCCTTCGGTCTGCTTGGTGCGCTGGCTAGCCAGCTCCACCGCCTGAAGGTTGTTCTCCTGGGCATTGAGGTCAACGCCCGCAGCCCGGTATCGATGCAGGAGCTCGTTGTGCTCCATCTGCGCCGGCGTGGGCGCTGGCCGCGACTGGATGGCGGCCAAGGTCTCCTGGGCACGCTCCAGCGAGGGCTGGCGCATCTGATTCGTCAGTTCCAGTTCCACCGCCAGGTTGCCAGCGGCCACTCCGTCCTTGCCCGCCCATTGCCCGGCATCGTTTCGCTGGTAGAGCTGGCCGTTATGGCCCTGGACCTGGTCGGGCTTAGCCCGGGCGCTTTCCACTGCCGCCGGCACCACCACCCCGTAATCCTGTGACCGCTGAGCCGCATGATTTTCCAGATAGGCCTGGGCGATGGCCTCGCGACCAGTGGAAATGTTGTTCTCGATCCGAGCCAGGGATTCCTGGTTCAAACGCTGCGCCTGTGCCGGGGTAGCGGCCTGAGGCTCGTAAACACCCTGGTCGCTTGCACCCGCCACACCCGTCTTGACCTGGCGTTCCCAAGACTCGGTAGTCGGATTGCGCTGCCAGTTTTGGTTGTCCAATCCCGTCTGGTCGCTCGGCTTGGCCGGGAGATTGAACGGATCCTGCGGCGGCGGTGCTTTGCCCAGCGCGAACTCGGCCGCCTTGGCGTTTGCCACGGCGCCCAGTTGCTGGGACTTGGCGTAGCTAGCCCCTACCGGAGCCTGACTAGGAGTGTCTCGTCCATCGGCCCCGCGCTCGAAAGCGCCCTGGCGTTCCCAATCCCGGCCATTGAACTGCCACTCCACGCCCGCCTTGTCGGTCTGGTGGTAGATGGCGCGGTTGTCCAGCAGATCGGCGCCTTTGTCGAAGGCCTTGCTCATCAAGACGGCGTCGCCGACCACCAGAGCCGCGGGCACAAAGCCTCCGCTGCTGCCCAGCGCCCCTGCCGTGGACGCACCACCAGCCCAGCCGCCCGCGTTGCGAGCAATGGCGTGCTGCACCTCTGACTGCGCCGCTGTAGTGTTGCCCTGTTCCATCAGCGCAGACGCCGTGAGCGCGGTCATGACCGCATCCGTGCCCGTAGTCAAAAGTCCGCCGGCACGCGTCAGGCCCCGAGCAGAGGCCTCGCCCATCAATAGCTGCATGGCGACATCACCGCGCTGACCGCGCGGCACACGCAGGTTCTGCGCGGCTTCCTCGCCGAGGGTTTGCTCAACCTTGAGAATGCCCTGCTCCGAAAGCACCACACGTCCGTCGTGATGGGCATTGGCAATAGCGAGCGATAGCCCACTTCGTTGAAGCGTTGGATTCCCGCCGCGCGCAATGGCTGTGCTGCTGACCTGGATCTGATCGAGCGCGGTGACAATGCGAGACTCGGAATTCGCCACGCCACCCCAGCCGTGATCCACTCCGGTGAAGCCTTTCAGGGCATCGATTTGTGGAGCATGGGCTTCGTGATAGCCCGGGGTGTCACGGAAAAAGTTCTGGACTTTCGCGCTCGCCTGCGTGGACGTAAGGCCCACGGGCGTGTTGGTGTTCAAGTCGCCATTGATCAAGCCGACCTTGATGGTGTCGCGCAACTGCTCCACACGCTGGGCAACGCGGTCCAATGCCTCAGGGTCGCCACGCAAGGCGGCGCGACCATCCCGAGTCGCCTGGAGGTCGTCCAAGCGCTCAATCACGCCATCTTGGTAGGCACCAAGAGGTCCGCCGCTGTGCGGCGTAATGTCCAACGCCTGCGCGAACTGCGGATCGGACGGCAAGAACAGGCGATTCTCTGGGGCGTGAATGTCGAACCGGCCCGTCTCTTGAAGCTTCGCCAGCAACTCGCTGTTCTTGAGCGTCTGCTGTTCGATGTTGTGATGATCTTGAAAAAGCGTCCGATAGTTCGGCATGACTCAGGCTCCTTCCTGTTGGCTTGCGACTCGCGTCAACGGTTCACTACGTCGTAGAACCAGAGGCCATCCGAGTGGCCGTCAGTGCCAATGCCCGCTGCCTCAACAGCGTCCTTGAACACCCGATCGCAGAAAACACCGCCATGGAAGGGAAGTCTGAAAACGTGGGCCTCTCCAAGCACGTCACGCTTGAAAGCCAAACGACTCCCGCCTGCCAAGCTGTAATACTTTCCGTCCTCATAGTCATCGCTGATCTTGATGTCGAGTTCGGACGCGTCCTCGTCCAAGGCATCCAACGTGCGAACGACATCGCAGAGGAAAACCGTCGGTCCCTTGGAGCCATCGGCCAGGCGATAGTCGGCGTCAGCGAAAACGAAGGCATCTGCGTCCACAGACTCCATCACTTGGCGAAGCCGTTGGGAGACCAACCAATAGCCACTGAAGCCCCCTTCCAGGTCGTGCGGCAACTCCCCTTCGCTGGGGATGTGGACCAAGCGCGGAGTCTCGTGCAGTGGCGGAAACCCACCCTCGTCCGGCTTCAAGATGAGCCGCGGCGGCGACAGCAATGCCTTCTCGTTCTCGAAGACCACGCCGTGGCCTTTTCCGCCTCTGCGGGCATCGGGACGTAACTGGAAGAACTCACCGACTTTGGGTTCGTTGATCGTCTTCGTTTCCATGCGTTCGGTCTCCATGGGTGTCAACCCATTGCTCTGCCCAAGAGTCTACCGCCCTACCCTTCGCCATGGACAGCTGAGCGCGGCCGTTTCCAGCTGTATGGATAGCCATACAATGCAGCAACTTCAGACAAGGATAGGACGCATGCGGAAATACGAAATTGTATCGCAGGAAGACGAATGGGATTGTGCGGCTGCCTGCGTGGCATCGATCTTGGACATCCCATACCAGCGGGCAAAGCGCTTGCTAGAAAAATAGAAGTCGGCCGGGATAAACGATAAGCCAAAAGGCTTCGAGATCGATGAAATCGCCCATGCTCTCTACAAAAAAATGTAAAGGTTGTTGCCGACTGGAATCCTCCCGCGAAGTTGCCCAGCGGCACCATCGTGTGTATCCATAGCCGGGTCAGATACGCCAGCTATCACTACCTGCTCAAGGTTCCAGGCGGCTACATGGACCCTTGTTTCGACTTGAAGAAGGGGATCATGGCGGCACGTTTACGTGCAGAGCTGCCTAAAAATACCAAGCTCATCGTTAAGTTGGCTCCAGCTAAGATAGACGGAATAGACATCTCTCGGAAGCACAAGGGCGTCATCCACTCCATGGCGAGCGTGTTGGAAATCAAATTTTCACCACTACTCTCGACGCAGTTACAATCTCAAATCTCCTGAGACTTCAGTTTGACAATTGTCGGTAAAAGGCGACAATGAATCAAGGTTAGGAGATCACCATGAAAAATGATGAAGAGCGTTTGAAAGCGGACACCCCCGAGAAATTTTTCTTAGGCGGACCACTTGGGCGCGACGTTAATACATTAGACAAGGCTTACTATCAGCTTGTTCTAGAAGAGTCGCGATTGCGCGTTGCGAAAAAGAAAGCTGAGTTGCAATCAGACACGGTAAATCGCGCCCGTCCGCAACAAAAGATGCCATGAATAAAGTCGACTGGTTCACCCAAGACTTGGCCGACGAAGCTGACAAGTGTGGTGAGGACGACGATAAACGACAGCGACTTCTATCAGCGGTAGCGGCTACAACCACATGGATCATGCATAATCAGCTCTTGGGATCTACCGAGCTCGTGAAAAATTTTAACATCCCAGGACTTCGCTACAAGAAAGTTATGTCGGACGGTGAATTTGATTATTTGGCTTTTTATGTAATTGAGTCCACCGGCATTGTGCGCATGTCTAGGCTGGCTTGGCCGGATTCCGATTTCGCTTCAAAAATCAGGATGGCAGAAGGCAAGTGAAGGGCGGTTAGCCTTTATTTATTTGCGCATCCAATTGAATGCCTTACAAGTGCCACATGGTGCAGGCTCCTTCCTTGTCGCGCCCGAGGGCGGTCAGATGTCCGATGCATCGATGAACGAGATGTCATTTTTTGCAAGATCTTCAGGGATTTCGGCGCTTTTAACAGGAAAGCTCTCGGAACGGCTTATCGCTGTCAACGTCGGGCTCAAATAAAAAACTCTCCGGCCTTTGGCTGGTTGGTCATTGCCGATTCCATGCGTTGCGCCATCTCTCGGAAGAGCTTACCTGCTTTGGAGTTTGCTCGGCACGCATCGATCCCGCGCTTCCACAACTATGAGCATCAACGTTTGCCGGCTGCCATCCTGCCTCCAAATCGCCAGCAGCACGGGTGTGCCCCAACGGCCAGAATAGCTAGGCGATGGCCACCGATCAGCCTTGCCCCGATCCACTGCCGTGGCCGACATCAATCTCTTCTACGACGGCAATCTCGCTCACCAGCCAGCCGTATGCATCGCTGAGCGCATCGGCGATGTCTGCTTCGCTCTCGCATTCGACCGTGGCTTCCCCCGGGCAATGCTGGACGCTTGCCGTCGGTCTCCCAGACAATCCCGCGCACGCGAAACGCTTTCATTTCCTGCTCCTTGGAAGTGCATCTGCCTTGGCAGTCTAGCTTCGGCAGGCTGAGCAGGTGAAGGAGGGCTATGCTACCTGCTGGCAGGCTTACGGCGCCGCCGACTTCGCCGTGCTCCGGATTCTCGCTTGTGCTGTGATGAAAGAGCACGATTCAAGAGGACCGGTGCCCTTTAAGGGAAAGCAGAATTCCAACAATCAATCAGCAACCCTACAATGGTAGGAACTGGGACAGCATCTGGAGGATGCAATGCCGACCGATAATGAAACTGAAGAGCATTGGCGTTGCTGGCAATCGTTCTCCCTTCAAGCTTATACGCGTTTTCAGACGGCCCTTGAGCAACACATGGACCGGCATCCCGGCCTTACCTCTTACGATATCGTTCAAAAGGTCAACGATACAAAAGGAACCTTCGCCTGGTTTTGGGGAGCTTCCAGCGAAGTCCAAGAGAGCATCAACTTACTCAATGCTTGGGGAATTCGCATTCATGAGTGGTCAGCTTGGAACGACGTTGTTTCGAACTATCAGGAGGAGGAGCGCAAATGGGAAATTCTTAATCACTTTTTGGAACCGATCGCTTTCTATTGCATGCTTCAGCCCAGCAGCTTCGCAGACCGTCTAGCTTTGACCGCAGAAAATCTTATCCATCAAGCCAACCAATTTGTTTCGCCAGAAGAGCCTGACAGGCTTGTGCAGGACGATCGCCCCGGGAAACCATTGCGAAGATCAGATAGGCGAAAACAGCTGGGCAAGTTGGGAGAGCGCTGGACAAAATTTTCGGATTTCCAGCGAAATCTGCACCTTCTCGATGGGGATGAATACTCCGGTCTGACGAGCAATTTCCGTGACCTGGCTGCACACTCCTTCTCATCTCGCCTACTTCTCGGCCAAGTTTCACGCTCGATTCGCTCAATCGCCCCCTTTCCCGAAATGGCTAGGCAGGATGACGGAACCTACCTTGAAGTCGAGCACCCTACGAAAACGGCAGTGAGTTATGCCATGATTTGCCAAGAGCCACTTTCTCTTGAAGAGACACATGATGCCAACCTAGCTGAATATCAAAGAGCAAAGTTGGCGATGGAAGCCCTAATCGCTCTCACATACGAGTTATGCAATGCAATAGATCAAAAGATAAAAAATTCAAAAGCAATTCCCGACTTCAATTAAATAAAAATTGAAATACCTTACACCGCCCTGCATGACAACATGCTCACTAGATATTAAATCATAGCCGCTCACTGTATGGCCCAACACGTGGCCATCAATGCCCCACCCAAAGCTTGCGCTTTACATAAATCTTAACGACGTCTGACACGCTCTCTCCAAGCACGATCGACTAATTCTGGATTGATGGCTGCCTTCAAAACCCGAAGTGCGTTATCCGAGTAACGAGGATGCTTTTGGGAGCCGAACTCAAAAACCATAACATTCGCTGGATCCTCATCCACACGTAGTAGATCTCGCACCGCCTTGGCCTTGCTGTTAGTCAAACCAAGCTTATCCGCAAGAGCACTAGGGCTTAAGTGATACTTCCTTTGAAGATCCACCTCGCGTATAGCGGCTGCCCCCTCAGGATCGTCACCAGACACATAACGAATTCCAGGAGCATCTGGAGCCTTGGTGATTCGAACACGAATAGTGGGACCCTCACCTGCAACATCGGTTGCCAATGTCATCAGGCGCGGAAATACCTGTTCCACCGGCGTCCCGCCCTTTATTGCCTCTTCGATTCGATCCAAGTCTCGTCTTGACACCGAAACCTCTTCGCTCACGTGTGCTTCCATCGCCAATAAGGCCGTGATTCGCCCTCTCGCCTCATCACGAGCACGGCGGCCCGGGGCTAACAACTCTCTAATTTGAGCGTATTCCCGATTAACCAACATGATGAAATCGGGAATGGGCTGCGTCGAAAGCGGAAGAACTCGCAAAGGAAGGTGATCTGCAAGAGAGTCATCGAAGTGAAGAGAAAGAATTTCATCCAACGTTGTAATAAGTGCTCGCGAATTGATATAAAGCGCGTCCTCAGGAACAACGATCATCCAGTGTTGAGCTTGATCTCTCATAGCATCAATAACCCGAATAGACCCTGCTTGAGCTACGGTTAGCCAACCTTTTGACAGCCCGATTTTCAAAGATCTCTCAAGCCCGATAGATGTCCCCTTTTCTTTGTCAAATACATCCTCGTCTTTTTGAACTAAAAGCGCTTTCGTAAGCATCTCGCTAGCGTGTTGCAGCAGCAGCAAGATTACCTCGGGGCGACCAACATCATCGTGACTATTAAAGGCTTCAAGTCCTCGGCGCAATGAGGCCAAAGACTTGGATTTCAGTGTTCTAGCTTCCCGCTTAAGCTTCATCGCCTTCTCCTTTGAAGTTAAAGGGTAGCAAAGAGGGGGCGGGCTATGCCCACCCCCTTGCGGCCAGGCTGACGTTCTTCTTGCCACCGATGACCAGGTGGTCGAGAACTCGGATGTCGAGAAGCGCCAGCGCCTGCTTCAGGCGTTCGGTGACTTGGCGGTCGGCTTCGCTGGGCTCCGGGTTGCCGCTCGGGTGATTGTGAAACAGGATGACGGCGACGGCGTTGAGGTCCAGGGCACGCTTTGCTACGACTCGCGGGTGGACATCGCACCCGTCGATGGTGCCGGTGAACAAATGCTCAGTGGTCAGGACCTGGTGTTGGGTGTCGAGGAAGAGAACACCGAACACCTCGTGGGGTAGATGGGCGCATCGAGCGACCAGGTAGCTGCCGGCCTGCTCCGGGCTGTGGATCCGGCCTTGGCGCTGAAGCCGTCGTTCGAGGATGTGGGCTGCTGCGAGCAAGATGCCCTCCTCGTCCATCTGGAGTTGATACTGAACTGCTCGGTCCTGGGTGCGCTTCATCGGTTTGTCTCCACCAGCGCGTTGTGCGCCTCGTGGGAACCGGCAGGCGAAGCGTTCGGCTCGACCGCACCCGAGAGTGAGCACCGCGGCAGCGGCGCGCAGCGGAGGGCCGCAACAGAGCGCCAGCGTCGAGAAGGAGGCTCGCCCTTGCGGTCGGGACAGCGAAGCTAAGGTCCCTTTGAGAGGCCCAGCGTTGGTGGAGACAGCACCATGCAGATGCCAACAAGGCAACAAGGCTTGCGGACCAAGCGGCATTCGGATGGACGGGTGACTGATGTCAGCAGGCGATGACTGGGCTTTGCAGCCAGTGATGGCCACTGTGGACCTGTGCATGCTTGCCCTACGCAGCATCGCTGCGCATGCGAAGAACGCAGGCATCGGGATGGGCTGGTCGGCACCAATGACTCAGACGTGTTCGTCCATGTTTTCTAGCCCGTGCCAGGACAAGATTTCCTCGGCCCGACGGCCGACAAACCGCGCGTCCTCGCTCGTCGTTGCCTTGCTCTCGATGGCGGCGGCCATGCTTGAAAATGCTCGCCAGAAGTGGTGGAGGTCAGGACTCGACGCCCTCAATGTCGGCACGGCTGCGTCCAGGTGTTCGAGGTGAAGGCGTGGCTCGGCTCGGTCCATAGGCATCAGTATGGGCAGCGCTGTCGCATTATTTGAGACGCCCAGCTCTCGCGCCCGGCCCATCCGGATTTCTCAACAAGCAAGCCGCGCTGGTTGCAAATGGTAGCCTGAAGCAGAAAGAGCC
Source organism: Xanthomonas arboricola (assembly GCF_002940665.1). Taxonomy (GTDB): domain Bacteria; phylum Pseudomonadota; class Gammaproteobacteria; order Xanthomonadales; family Xanthomonadaceae; genus Xanthomonas; species Xanthomonas arboricola_B. The sequence continues at coordinate 6,768 of NZ_MIGY01000005.1, read as the reverse complement.
TTACGGCTCTTTCTGTCCTGCAGTGATATCCAGAACGTGTAACTTACGTGCCCGGAGAGCACGACGTCATGTGCTCAACGGCAGCCGTCACCACACCATCCGCATCTTTGACAGTTGTTTTCCATTTAAAGCTTGCCGCAGGCTTGGTGCTTGGAGCATCGCAGTAATAAGTAGGGGTTACCACGTTATCAACCGCCTTCGTGAAAGAGTTTGTTTTACTACCGCACGTCCAGGTCGACGGACAGCTGACAGGAACAGTCACCACAGTGACCGGAAACCGTGGATGACCCTGAAGTGTGACCGGCACTGGGAACCGAATCCGAAACTTGCCAGAGGCCGTGGGGATGGATGCAATCTTAAAGGGCAAGCAGGTCGTCTCACCTGCCTTAAATGTCCTATAACCCTTCTCAACACCACGCATGGCAGCAGCACGAAAAACCGAATTTCGGAGAGCTGTCGAGTCGTCAGCATTGCTATGAAAGCCAACTTCGATAAGGGCCGTCGGCATTGATGCCTCTCGGACCTCACCGTAGTTAGCACCATCTCTAACGCCTGGCCGAATTGGATATGTTGAGTAAGCGGGAAGCTGTCGAATCTGCTCTGTGACGTAGCAGTGGATATTCAACCCAAGCTGATTTGAATCAGCGTCGTTTATGTTAGCGATGACGGTTGCGCCCCGCGCGGAAACATTGTCACTGGCATCGGTATGTAGCGAAATCAACGTCTCAGCATTGAGATAATTTGCGTATTCCGGCCTAGCCCGAATGTCATCGTCGTATTCGCGAAGGTTAGCCCTGTCCGGCTGTTTCCGCGAAGGAGAGCCATTTGGAAATTTGTTCCAAATGGTAGCACCCAAAGCAGGGTAGAGCCGCTTCAAGTAGTAACGGGCCCCGAGTGCAGCCCACGCCAGGCCGCTGTCGGGGTCCACGTTGGTGTTGCCTATATCGCGCGTGTGCTTGATGCTGGTTGCAGTGCTGGCACTTCGCTCCGTCAACAGGCTTGCAAGCATGGAGGAATAGCCTGGCGTGACAGTATCTTCATAGATATCAGTGGTTCCAACATAGGGCGTCGGGCGTTGATAGCGCCACGTTTCGTCGGAGTGGTTGAGATATTTCCCATGGCCGGGATTCAGAACAACCAAACCCGCTACAGGAGCAGCGGCAGCAGTTGTGCTCGCCCCCGCCCCTTTCTTCTTCGAATGCTCCGGCGGATAGATCTCATTGATCTCCTTCCCGCCGATACGCACCTTGATGTAACGAAACTTAACCACCCCCGCTATCAGCTCATAGCCTTCGTTCTCAATGTCCCTCACCATTGCACCGAAATCTTCAGTGAAGACCGGCGCATCCTTTGGCAGGTAACCAGAATCGAGATCAATCCACACGATACCTGTGACGGGGTCTGGGGTGGCCTTCACCAGCACTTGCTTGGCCTGGGTTGGCAAGCGCTTTTGTTGGTCTACAAATCGTTGCAGCGCCGGCTCGATTTCCTTAGCGACAGCTCGGCTACTCTGAGCAGTGAGCGCAGGAACATCCGAACTCACGCCCGCTTGCGCGTAAGCGCCTGCGCTGAACATACAACTGAGCACAGCGCCCACCACACACGTCACCAACGTCTTTCCATGTCTTGCGCGCATCATGCACCTTCCCTTATTTCCTACCGTTCTGACCTCCGAACGAGAGGCCTTCGTCCCCCCCTGCTCCTTTTTCGATGAGCCTTCGACTACTTACCGCAGGCAAGTGTCCCCGGAATGACAGACCGTGCGCACATTTGTGAGCCCGTCGATGCAACCAGGAATCTATACGTGCCTCGCTCTGTCCTCCATCCCTGTTTTGAGTTTGATGTACAGGCAGTTGACTAAGAATTCTGCCGCAAGCAGCTGACGAACAAGACTGTCTACTCGGCCCAGTGCTGGAGCATAGCTCAGCTCGAGGAGTCTTGGATGGTAACTAGCCGCTGCCCGTGCACGGGATCTCTACTCTAGATACTCTGGTTGCCGGCTTGACGCTGCTCAAGCGTCTCGCGGGGTGAGCGACCATCGGTCCCGCATCCGGCAGCATCAGACTGCTCCTGTGGCATTGCTGAAACCATAGGTCTCACACCCCTTGGACTGTCAGGAAGTTCTGATGCAGGCGTCACCGTCGCCCTACGCAATTGAAACTCAGCTTAGCCAAGGCCGAGCAACTCATTGTCGGCCGGGTCTTCGTAGGCACCCCGATTCCAAGACCGGTAGCGCCAGGGCACAACATCCTCAAGGAACGTGATTCGCGGGCTCGGTAGTGTGCCTAGCGATGCGAAGCTGCTCTTCAGGCGCTCCGCGTGAGCCTGCGGCACGAACAGCCAGGGCCTTACGGACCACCCCGCTGGCACGCCGCTGTCCCTCACCAACGTTAGCTTCAATCCGGCCCAATGCTGGTCCCATGCCCGCAGCCGCCCCAAAAGCGATGGCGCCTTTGCCGCGTAGGTGATTTCACACAGGTGGCGGCCTGCTCTTTGAAGCTCACGCCGACGGCATCGTAATACCAATGGGGACCGCTGGTGTCGGGGTTGGCCCCTTCGTTGAGCTGGATGCAGCACTGACTGTTGATGCAGCGCGCGGTTGGCTCGGAGCTAGTCCAATACCACGCCTTCGAAGTGATCCATGTTAGTTAACTCCTCCTTTCGGCTGCTTTATATACCAAGATAATACTAACATCCGATAATTCCGTTTAGGAACTGTACACCTTAAAAACTAACATATCAACTTATTTAGTTAGCTTATTTGCATTAAACAGTACAATAATGACAAGGCAAACCACTCGAAATTATTTTCCGACGCGCCGCTAAACCCTTGAATTATATAGGACCACCACACTTAAACCAGACATAATAATTTTGGCAGAAATTCAGGCTGGGCCTTTACGGTAGAGTTTGCTTCAAGCAAATCAAAAAACTGCCCTTTTTGATTGACGAATTTCTGGGCTGTTTTATCACTACTTCCATTATTCCAATGGAAGCAAGCCGTGTCATCTACAGTCCAGCAACAGCTCCGCGATTACATCACCTCCCCCTTCGGCCTCCTGCAAATCAAGGGCGTGCACGTCGGCAACATCCGAGCGACCGAAATCAACATCACGGGTCGCGAAGCCGCGATCCACGCACTAGAACTCTTTGACCGCGCGGATGAGCGCTCCCGTAGAGTGCGCCTCAGTAAGAATCGGACGCTCTACCCAGAGCCACTGCCACTCGGATCGCCGGCGCGCTTGCTCTCGGTCGAGATCTCGGATTACCTCGGGCACCGCGAGCGGTGCGGCCTGGCCAAAGAGACCGTCGAAGACACGGCTCGGTCGCTGAAGTTCTTGCGGATTGCCTGTGGTGACGTTCCTGTGTCGCGCATCGACCACGCTCACATCTACAAGCTTTGGGACCTGTTGCGTTGGGCACCACCGCTTCTACTGTCCGACTTCAAGTATCGGGAATACACGTTCGAGCAGGCGGTTGCCCTTGGTAAGGAACTCGGTGTGACGCCGCCCGCTCCCGCCACGCTGGAGAAGCACCGGCGGTTCCTGGTGACCTTCTTCGGCAAGCTGGTGAAAGCCAAGGCGATTCCCATGTCGCCGATGGACGCATTCCCCGAAATCAAGAAGGACCTGGTCGTGGACACGAGCAAGCCCGAGCGCTTGTTCGACGAGGAAGAGCTTCAGCGCATCTTTTCACCCAAGACGTTCCCGGCTTGGGCCAAGAAGTATCCCCACCGGTGGTGGCTCCCCATGATCTCGCTCTACACGGGCGCGCGCATCAACGAGCTCGCTCAGCTGAAGGTCGCCGACATCGTCGAAGAAGCCAAGGTCTGGTGTATCCGCATCCAAAAAACGGTCGACGCCGATCTCAGGCATAAGGACCGAGACAGGAGCCGTCAAAGCCTAAAAGGCAAAGCGGCAGTTCGCACCCTGCCCATCCCCAAACCATTGCTGGATGCTGGTTTCCTGGATTTCATTGAGGACATCAAGGCTACTGGCCATCCCAGACTCTTTCCGCATCTGTCTGCGGGCGTGAACCGGGAGACTGGAGAGACCAATGCGCGATACAGCCAAGGCGCGGTGAACCAGTTCAGCTGCTACATGAAGACCTTGGGCTTCGGAAAGGGCATCGGTGCTCATGCGTTCCGCCACACGCTCGCCACCGAGCTTCACCACAAGAACGTGTCCGACCAGGACATCGCTCTCATCACCGGCCACTCGCTGCGGAAGAACGTGCCCGTCTTGCACGACGCGTATTTCCACAAGAAGCCAAAGCTTGCCCGGGCCACGCAGATCAGAATTCTGGCGAAATACAAGCCGCCGGTCGAGTTGCCCAAGTATGAGCGTGGCCAGTTTTCGGAGTGTTTGGCGGACCCGAGCAAGTTTTACCCCTGACCGTGCCCTGCCCTGATGTCCGGTTTTGCAACCTTGTTGCGGTGCTGTCGCCACCGCTATGTCGCCTGCTTCGCCCCCCGTTGTTGGGCAACTGAAGACGGAGGCCAAACGACTGACGCAGCCGGCTCAAACCTCAACGCCCTTCTCCACCCTCCCTTCCCCACCCTTTCGGAATTCAATCATGAGCATCACCAGCACGCCTACTGCCGAACATCTGTCCTCTCTCCTCAATCAATGCCTACCTGGCAAAGTAACCTTTCGAACACCTCGCAGCACCGCAAGCACAGCATTCGTTATGAATGCCGAATCTCACCGCCAACGCCCGCAGCGTCTTGCTGAGAGCGACCTAGCGACGATTTTCGCATCTCCGGCCTACGATCAATGGGCAGCCAACGAACCGCTGCTTTTTTGGGCCCCCTTGCTCGGACTCTACATGGGTGTCCGGGCATCGGAGGCGGCTGCGCTGTCTATCGACGACATCATCGAGCCCGCCGGGCTGATGTGCATCGTGCTCAAGAATCGAGCTGCGACGGAATCGGAAGGCGCCACTGCCTCCAAACACCGAACTCGACAGAGGCATAGCGCAGGGTCAATTCCGGTGCCGAAAGTGTTGCTTGATGCCGGGTTTCCGGACTACGTCGCAGCCATCAAAAGCAAGGACAGGCGGGAACTCTTTCCCACCAGCCAGAGGGAGCGAACAGCCGACACAGCCGCATGGCTTAGGAGCAAGTTCGCTCGATACTTGCGCTCTCATGGCATCAAAAAAAGCGGATTCTCAGCGCTACGCCAGACCTTCGGAGAGCGCTTGATGGATGCTGACATCAGCGGGGCTGATAAAAGGGAGTTGGCCCGAGCGTCAGAGCGCCACTTCCCGGCTTTTACGTGGTTCTTTTACCCAAGTTGTCGGATGACTAGCCTAAAAAAATCGCTGAATAAGATCTCCTATGGTGGGCTGACCTTGCCACGCTTTATGGGCGACCAGGTGCTTGTGCGCACGCATGGGGCTGCCCGTTACAGGTGACTCTTCCAGCCTCAGAAAAAGCGAAGCAGATCTCAAAAGAGCGGAACCCTAGCTTGTGCTACCCAATTCGTTTTGCACTAATGGTCAACATAGGATTTCTCCCTGCGACCAAAAGGAGTTTGATACATGTCGAAAATCACCCTGATCAACCAGACCAACGAGACCGTTCGCAAGTTCTATCCGTAATTGGACTCAGCGGTCGATACTGGACAGCCATGGACTACAAAGCTCCATAGAGTGCTCACCCGTTGTTACCGATCAACCGTCCTCGTGCACATGGTCGGTTAGTAGCCCATCGATACTCTGGCCACCTCATCACCGAGGCAGACGGAGAACCTCAAAGCCGCCCTTGATCGAACGCATCTGGAGGCCTGTTCCATTGAGCATTGCCTGCAAGGCGGCGGTTGGAGTCATTGTGCCCACCACTGGCTGGGAACGCTTACCGCGCGCGAGATCGGTGCCAGAAATCGGACAGCGGGTCGTCAAGCGCAGCTGGTCGAGGGCGCGGTCGAGCTGATCCCCTGGGATGGCAATTGCGACCGGTTCGTTTTGGCAATCGTAGCGGAAGCTTCGAGCCTGGCCCTTGCTGTCGGATGCCACCAACGCATCATTTCCGTAACTGCGGGCGACGCCGCGACGATCGAGTTCAACATCGATTGCACCCAAGGTGCGATTGTAGGAGGCAAATTCTCCTGCACTCACGAAACCCTGTTGGCGAGAAAGGCGGTCCATGCTCGCCTGGGTCTGCTCCACCTGGCGCTGAAGCGTGGTCGCACGAACGCTCGTGATTGCGCCGCCACGCAGAGCCTCCTCGATCCGCTCTCCCGTGGCCCCGATGCGAGTGCGGAGGTCTGCGGTCGCCCGATCGTTCAATGCTCGCTGAGATTGTGTTCCATCCTGCTGTGCTGCGGCAGCAACGGTAGACGTGGTTACAACTGCCAGGCCGAATGTGACGGAGAGTAGGGCTCGCGAGAAAGACATAGGCATTTATGCGCTCCTTATGGGCGTAGATGGTCTAAACCGTATGACGCATATACGCAAAAGAAACTGAATAGATGCTGCGTGACCATTATGGAAGATGGCCAGGGTGGAAATCGCCTTCGCGCCGGAGACACAAAGTGATTATTTCGTTTTATGGTCACAGTGAAATAGGCACTCAACCACCTACTCAACCGCTATGTCAGCACCCGCGAAGCCAACCTGGGCGCGAGCGACCCTTGCATAGGAGAGCCGCGTATACGAGGTCGTTTCATGAGCGCTGGTCCAAGCTTGCCTAGCAGGCTGCTGAAATACCGCCCACCTCGATAGACTATTCGGTACGACCCAACGGATGCCCCTTCATGCGCGGAACCG
>NZ_MIGY01000004.1 GCF_002940665.1 Xanthomonas arboricola | reverse complement strand
AAACGTCGGTTCCGCGCATGAAGGGGCATCCGTTGGGTCGTACCGAATAGTCTATCGAGGTGGGCGGTATTTCAGCAGCCTGTTAGGCGGCCCAATAGTAGTTAGGTGCGCGATGAAAATTTGCTACATACTTAGCCTGCTAGTAGCAACAACAGCGCTCGTCGCCTGCCAAGGCGACCCGAATGCCAGGCCGATCTACGGAGAGACGGGTCTGCCCAAGAATTGTCGTGCAATAGTTCAGACAAACATTGACGCATATCGTGCAAAGCAGTACACCGCAGACGAGGTCATGGATTCTCTTGAGCGCAACTGTGGTGCTAATGGCCATTCTTGGTGACAGTGTCGGTCACTACACTGGGTTTTCGCTGCAGCGCGCACCTAACAATTCATTCAAGCCGAACCCGCTTCGCGGGTCGGCTTAATTCAGGCGTTAGCCCTCAGAAAAGAATGTCTATGGACCCATCATTCTTCAGCCTTCCGACGGTCATTTGGTCAGGGATCGTTGCTGCACTCATTTCTCTGAACGGCGTTGTACTTTCCAACCGTGCGAGCATCAGTCGACTCAAGGAGCAGCTTCAGCATGATGCAAGGGAGAAGCATCGAGATCGTCTTGCAAGTCTGAGAAGAGATGTGTACCTCGCGCTTGTTGCTGAGACCAATAGAGCGAATGGATATCTCGGATCTCTCGCCGCGAAAGATCCAACTGAGGAAAACTTCGGGGAACCGTTGCAAGCTGCAATTGCAGAGCTATCAAAGGTTCAACTGATTGGCTCTCGTGAAGCTGCAGCAGCGGCGGCTGAGTTAACTGCACTGTACGGCGAAGCGCTTCTGAGACTTATAGGCATTGCAAAACCAATGCATGAAGCCAAGATCGACATAAAGATCGCCGATGATCTATATCAGCAGAGCTTTGCCCAAGCGCAGCGTGCACTGGCTGAGATCACTGCGGAGAATGAATCAGGGACGCCAAATCAGGCACGCTTGGCATCGCTTTGCCAATCTTTTGAGCACCATCGGGAGCAGTACGCCTCTCATTCAGAAGAGCGCAACGATGGATGGGCCCGGTACAACTCAAACCACCAGCACTTCGCCAGGGCTGTACTTGAGGAGGTCAAGAAGCTTGGGCAAGCGCAGATCAATCTAACTTGCGCCATCCGTACCGAGGCAGGCATGGACACTGATGCCTCCGAACTCAGGAGGCGTCTAGAGGAAAATTTCAAGAGAGCGAGCCATGCGATTGATGAGACACTCCGCAAGTTCATTCCGCCCAATGAGGGCTAACAATTCGTTCAAGCCGATGCCGCTTCGCGGCACGGCTTAACTCTGGTGTTAGGCCTCACGAGCCAAGCCCTGCGCCATCTCGTAACTGGAGACTACATGTCTGACCTCGTTCCTAAGTCGTCGATGGAACTCGTCGATCCTCAAGCTCAGATTATTGTTGATTTCTTAAAGGGCATCGGCCTTCCTCACGACAACATCATTGCCACGCAAGATCAGCGCGCGATCATTAGCCAAAATCTTCCTGCCTACATTCAGTCGCTTCCGGCAGAAGTGAAGCATGGGGCAAGGTATCTGTCTAAATTTGTGGTTGGTGCAGGCATCGGCCTCTTCGATTACTCGTTGAACGCAATATGGAATGAGGTGGTCCTTGATCTCCACAAGAAAGCCATTTCTTACGGGTTGGACATTTTCTACGACGCTGCGATCGGTGGGAAGGCTCGAGAATTCTATCAGTCAGAGGAAGATTTGCGTTCGGTCAAGGACGCTGTTCTGTTAGATACATGCCGAAAGCTCGAGCTCATAAGCGACACTACGCACAAGAAGCTGAAGCACATCCTCGACATGAGGAATGACATCGGCATCTCGCACCCGACAAACTACACAATTAATGCGTTTGAGCTACTTGGCTGGCTGCAGACGTGTATTCAAGACGTCCTAAACGACCGTCCGACCGAAGCTGCACTGAAAGTCCAGGCATTCATCCAAAATCTCAAGAATCACACGCAGCCGTTAGACCAAGCAAACATTGCGTCGATTACAAGCAAAATCGGAGCGTTAGCCTCACATCATTGTGGCAATGTTCTCCGCACGATGTTCGGAATATATGTTTCCTCCGATACTGACCCTCAAGTTAGAAAAAACATTTCACTTTTGGCAGTCTCTGTGTGGAATGCTAGCAGTGACGAAACAAAATACAGGTTGGGTCTCACGCTAGAGGGTTACAACACCAACTTGTATCGAGAGAAGTATCAGCTAGGTGAACAGTTTATCCAGTCAGTCGGTGGTAATTCATTCCGTTCAAATTCTGAACGAGCCATCATCGTTGATGGCCTGCTTGATCAATTGTTAGAGAAGCATCAGGGGTGGGACAATTTTCACCATGAGGCGCCGGTTGCAGACAGTATCTCTTCATACATCAGCGGCCAGCAGGACATACTTCCCAATTTCGCGCCAAAGTTTGTCAAAACAATTCTAATGTGCAGAATTGGGCGGGGAATAAACTATTGCAGGGGTGTTTCACCGCGCGGGCTGCCGTACTATGATCGCATGATCGCGCTATTAGGCGACCAATTTACACCGCATGCTTTGGCAGCTCTGACTCACTACGAACTTCAATCAAAACTAGATAGCAGCATTGCTCGCGAGCAGGCTTGCTTAGCTTTGGCGGTTTTGAAAGCCGGGGTGGTAAATCAGCGACTTGTAGAGTGCATCGACTTCCTCATCACTAACCTCCCAAATAGCGGAAAGACTGTTTTTGACTCGCGTTTTAAGACGCTGTCTTCAGGTTATATCTCGTGGTGAGGTCTAACAATTCATTTAAGCCGAAGCCGCTTCGCGGCTCGGCTTAACTCAAACGTTTGGGGCGCAGGGACAGATCTGAGGGGAGCGAATGCTTGATATCGTAACCACATCGTTTTACATCAAGTCGCCGGTCTTTGATAAGGCCGCGTTTGAGCACCACTCTTCTGAGCTTTTTGATGAGTGGGAGGTGCAAGTAGAAGCTTACTTGCTGTTGCCGGACTATGCCCTAACGCTGGTACTTGAAGAAGGATCCATCAAAGGCCGGGGGAAAGTCGCTGCCTACGCGGCAGCCATCTATTTTGGCATCGGAGCATATGGAGACTTCATGTCTGGTCTCGGAACCGTCCGAGATCAAGTTGCGTTTGTCAGTAGCGTGTTGTTCGAACAAGCAAAGAACGAGTTCTCCTGTAGCAGTGAGCGCGGCAACACAAAGCGAACCGGTGGAGAGATCATCTACTTGCAGCGCCTCTTCGAGCGAGTGCAACAGGGCATTCTTACTCCGGACCAGGCAATTCGAGAAGTAGAAGGACGCTGGGGCGAGGAGGCTGCGTCTTCTCCGGCGTTCATGAATAAGCTCGCAGAGAACTTGGAGGCTGCGCCTAAATTCCCTGAGCAGCTTTCGTTGTCTGATGAGTCGTGGCCTGACTGCCTAGATATCGCGCCGCTCGGTAAAGAGCCCGGCCCGAGATCTCCTCGTCCCTCGGACCCACTCATACCACAGCACTATCGGATCGAGATATGGCGGCCAAGCCGTGGAGAGAAAAAAAGGTCAAGCTCACCAAGGTGTGATAGCCGTTGCGTACTAACAATTTATTCAAGCCAATCCGTTTAGCGCATCGGTTTAATTCAGGTGTTAGGCTTTGGCGGAGCAAACGCATTGGAGAAAAAACAGGGTCAGAGTCAATATTCCTCCGCTTATAAAAGATGAAGTGCACCCTGGCAGTAACCCTATTGCGGCTGCATCGGAATTCTCACAGCGACGGAGTCGGCCCGCGCTGCTGTTGCTCCTGCGAGCGCTGCTGTTCTAGCGACTGTTCCCGCGCGCGATCTTGTTCCAGACGTTGGTTGACGGATTCCAGTTGCGAGAAGCTTTCCTGTACCGGGCGTTGGGCTGCTTCGACAGTGGGCATATGTGCACGCAACTTCGCTGGGTCATCCGGTCTGCCCTGTACCAAGAACACCATTTGTGCAGCTGGAAGATCCTCGGTCTTTGCGCTGAGCAGCACGTGGTCCACCCGGGTTAGCCCATTGTCTTTGGCTAGCGTCAGCAGACTGGCTGTCATCCGTTCACTGGTGGCGTCAAACGTGCGGCCATTGGCTGCATCTAACTGCTCCATTTTGCTTCGGATCTGCTGATGCATGGCATGGTCGGGGTGCCCAGCATCTACAGGTGTCAATGCGCGGCTCGGTTCATTCGGTGCCGCAAGGTTAGGGGCGCTGATGCCATGTGCGCCGGTGTCCTTGAGCTGGACCATGCCATAGCCGTCTTTACCTAGGTCCAAGACGTTGAAGGTCTTCGCAGACCCGAGGTCCAGCCCGTTGCGCTCCAGCTGTCTTGGGTCCAGGCCCAAGGATTTGAGATCGATGCGGACTTCCGGAGGCTGGCGGTCATGCGCCAGATGCGCGTAGTTTTGCGCGATGTGACTGATCGGATTGACGCCATAGTAGTTGCGGTAGTCGGAATCGCCATGTGGGCCTAGCGTGCCACTGCTGTCGTAAAAACAGTGCTCAACCGACTTGGTCAGCGCATCGTTGCGGGTAAAAGGGTGCTTGGTGAGTGCATCGTAGGTCAGTCCGTCTGCAAACTGCGGAGCGCCGTTCGGTTGTCGCACGACACACCGATTACTCGACCGGTCGAGCAACTCCTTCTCAACCACACTGCTGGGCATCTCAGGGTTCAGATGTTTGATTCGATCATGCAAGGCACGCATCCCTGAAATCTCCGACAGCGCTTCGTCTGCGCGAGTCGAATCCAGGTAAACACGCGTAGGGCCAGTCAGGTCTACCTGATTTTCCCGATTGTCGTAGGCGTCCTGCATCCGGTTGCCCATGCTCTTGCCGAACTCGGCAAGGGCGTCGGCACGATGCTGGGCCAACACGCCGTGCATCGTTTCATGGCCCATGACCTCGGTCAGATAGTCGATGCGCTCTGAGCCTGTGAAATCTTTGAACGCTGCTTCACTGATATTGAGTGTGCCCGCCTTGCCGTCCTTACCATCCTGGAAGTGGCCCCCGTTGTTCTGTCCATGCGAAACAGCAATCGCGCCAATTCGACCTTTCTCAATGGCATCACCTAGCAGGTTCGACAGATAAGGTGATTCGGCGATCGTCTGGCGAATGCTGTCCTCTGCACCAGCCGGAAGTGCAGGGTCTTTTGCCATCTGGGAAAGTAGAGGCTCGATACGTGGGTCACCCCGGTTCATGGCTTGCCTCCATCGATCTTGACGCTATAAACGCACTCTTGTTGACTGCCTTGTTCCTTGGTTCGATACAGAAGCAACGAGACCGAAAAAATCTGACTTCCGCCGTTGATCGCGCGCCAATGCTGGCGTAGCCATCCACCCTGAAACGGCCGTTGGCCGCCGCGCGTGTATCCCATCCGTTCAAGCGCTGTGGACAATGCTTCGGCTTGCCAGATGCAGGTCGACGTAGGCACACGCGTGGGATCGCCGTGGTTAGGCAAAGACACTGCAACTTCGATCCGTGAGAAGCCATCCTTCGTTGGGCGATGTGTCGCGTAGAGCGCATAGCCATCGGCCAGAGCGACGTCTTTTGCTTCACGCCACGGGTATGCCGGATCAGAAGGGGGGCCAAGCTTGATGCCAAGTGCAGATTCCATGCGTGGGTAGTCCAGATCCGCTGGCACTGTCAGGCCGTCGATGAAGCGCAGCAGCCGGCGCTCCAGCTCTTGCAGAGTGGTGTTGGCAGCGACGGGATCGGCACGGTTATCGTTGCTCTTGCCTTTCTCCGGAGAGGTTGGCGTTGCTGTGGCAGCAGATGGCGTGCCTGCATCCCGTCTTGCTTCCCCAGGCGTGCGAGCACATGCACTTGGCAGCGCTAGTGAAAGGAGCAACAAGGGAAGCAGGTTTCGGAAGCTAATTTTTATCATTGGGATCCTGCGACTCACGCGGCATCGCGCTGCTGGTCAATTGTCACCCGTGCCGTCTGTGTCATGTACTACCGCGCCCGAATCTGAGTGGCGCGATAGTGATGGATAGCGAGGGAACGTAAAGCTATTTGCGTGAGGGTGGGGATACGCTTGGAGTAGCAATCTCTCTAGGTTCAATCCAACTCTGACCCTGCTGCTTCAAACGTTGACGCAAGGATCTTCTATCAACGCTTTTCAGATTGCCAGCATCAGCCAGTTGACATGTCACGCAGCGCGTAGCAGTCTTTTCGCCAAGGAGCGTAGAAACTCCTAAGACAGCGGTACCCACCCCCGAAATCCCGGTGGGTTTTTGTGCCTGCAGCTTCCTGCTGGCGCAGCCGACGCGTTGCCTGCCTCGGGAGGGCGGCTAATACAACACCCTTCGGGGAAATACGCCCGCCGTCTGTCTTCGGTTTCTAACCTCCCGACATCCCGTCGCCACCCGGCGGCGGGGCCTGTTCGTCAAGGAGGGCTTTGCCATGCGTCGATCCACGTCCAGTCCCAAGCCAGCGCGCAAGCGCGCCAAGGTGCCGCCGCCAACCGAGGTCGTCTGGCGCTCGCTCGACCCAACGATCAAGCCGCGGCCCTACCTCGACCGCCCCGCCATCCCCGAGCCCCGCCCCGATCCCAGCAAGCCGCGCCGCCCAGGCCACCCGCGTGCCCTAAAATAACGGGGTCAGGTTAACTTAAAAAGCAAGTCTCATCGCCGCAATGCGAAGCGCAGAGTAATTCTGTCGTCAACCAACGAGACCCTAGAGGGAGTAAGACATATGAGCCGATCGATCATTGCCTTTTTTGTCTTAAGTCTCGTGCTTGCCACGGGGCCATTGCATGGCCAGAACATCACAGAAAAAGCCAAGCAGACAGCAGTTGCCAGCGTTGTGTTACCCCAAGAATTTGATCGAGTACTCCGCGACTATGAGCGCGCATGGCGTAAGGGCGACGCAAGCGCGCTTGCTGCATTATTTGCGGAAGATGGCTTTTTGCTGCAGAGCGATCGTCCTCCAGCCCGGGGTAGGGCAGCTATTGAAGCGGCCTATGAAGGTAGCAGCGGAGGTCCGCTACGTTTGCGCTCACTCGGGTTTTCTGCCGAAGGTAATGTCGCCTACATCATCGGTGCGTACGGCTACGGAGATGCGCCCGGCGACATAGGAAAGTTCACTCTCACGCTGCATCGGGATTCCGGCAAGCGCTGGTTGATCTTCTCGGACATGGACAATCTCAATGCTTCGTCCAAGCGGTAGTCCGCTGCATGGCGCGAAGCGAGCAAGAACAGGTGCGATCTGCATGTTCTTCGTAGTGGCCGCACTCAAAAAAATCACTGTCACTTTTTAGCTCAAAGCAGTTGACAACCCAACAAACCCGCAGCAATCTCTACCACAAGGAGCGTAGAAACTCCTCACAGAGCGGTACCCACCTCCGTCAAACCGGTGGGTTTTTTGTGCCTGCAGCATCTTGCGGGTGCAACCGACGCGATGCCTGCGTCGGGAGGGCGGCTAATACAACACCCTTCGGGGAAATACGCCCGCCGGCTCTGTGCGGTTTCTAACCTCCCGACATCCCGTCGCCACCCGGCGGCGGGGCCTGTTCGTCCAGGAGGGCTTTGCCATGCGTCGACCCACGTCCAGTCCCAAGCCAGCGCGCAAGCGCGCCACGGTGCCTCCGCCCACCGAGATCGGCTGGCACTCGCTCGACCCCTCGATCCCGCCGCGGCCCTACCTCGAGCGCACCCCCATCCCCGAGCCCCGCCCCGATCCCACCAAGCCGCGCCGCCCAGGCCACCCGCGTGCCCCGCAACACTGCACCGTCGGCTACGGCTACTACCCCGACAGCCACCAACGCATCCCCACGCTGCGCCTGCGCGGCCGCTGGCTGGAACAACTCGGCTTCACCATCGGCAGCAAACTTAACATCCGCATGCGCAATGGCGAGCTGGTCGTCACCGTCGCACCTGCAGAGTAACCAACCCGCCGCACCCCGCGCTCCGCGCGTGCACCCCGCAGTTGGAGAACTCGCATGGTGAATGACACCCTGGCCGGCACCTCCGGCAGATACCCGCGCTTCGGCAGCAAATGGGTGCCGCTGCCGGTCGAACGCGCGACCAACACCTGCACCGCCTGGCATCGACGCAGCGCCGCAGGCACCACCGCCACTACACGCACGCCGTACGTCGCACATCCGCGCGCCGCATCTATGGGCGACTACACCCGCATACGCCACACGACGCGTTGGCGCGTACGTGAGGAGCCGGCAGTGGGCAGGGCGCGTTTCGACCAGGCCATTGGCCTATTGCATGCCGACCTGCTCGCCTACATGCGCCGGCGCCTGCGTGACCCCGACACCGCCCACGACCTCACCCAGGAAACGCTGCTCCGCCTGCTGGCCTACCGCGACGCGCCTGACATCGGCGACTACGCACTGCTGATGTACCGCATCGCGCACAACGTGGTGCTGGAGCATTGGCGCACGCGCCACCGCCGCCATGCCAACGCCCACGTCGCACTGGACCTGATCGCACCACTGGCCGCAGACGGCGCCCACGTCGACCAGATCGCCGACACCCGCCGCATCCTGCAGTACCTGCACATCCACACGCTGCCCGCACTACCGCCTAGATGCCGCCAGGCCTTCATCCTCAACCGCATCGACGGCCTCACCTACCCGCAAGTGGCCGCAGCCATGGGCATCTCGATCAAGATGGTGGAAAAGCACATCAGCCGCGCACTGGCTGCGTGCCGGGCCGCTGTGCAGTGATGCGCCTGGGCTGCGTTGTCTACCGGATGAGAACATCAGGATGCATCCTCGCTGTGTTGTACACGCATGCCGGTGCGCTACGACCAGCAAACATCGATGCAGATAAAAAACCCTGCCGAGGCAGGGTTTGATGCATCAGTAACCGGATCCATAAGGATCGACGGCGTCAGCCCTCGATGGTCCGTAGGTTGGCTGTGGTGCTGGCTGGCGATAGGTGTTCTGTTCTTTATACGGATCGACAGTTCCAATTTTTCCGGTGTACGGATTCACGTTCCCACGTGTCGAATAATTGTCGAGCGTTGTGCTGTTGGCCGCACTGCGATAGTGAGGTTGCACATAAGTGCCGTCAGCGCGGTAGTAACCATTGACACGGGTCTGCGCGCACACTGAAGCGGAGGCGAGTGCTACCACGATCGCCAAAACGATCTTTGCCTTTTTCATGGATGTTTCCTCGTAACGACTTGATGGTTTATGCAGGGCCGCGGAAGACAAGCGACGTGAGAGCCGTTTGGTCCGAATGGTGTGGCCAGCTTGGGCTATCGGCTTCACTGCGCTCCAGCTCGGTAGTCGGCAATCATTGCCTTGGTCACGTCCTTTGGGTAGCACAACGGGGCGTAGCCACCACCACGGCTATATGCGCTTCTACCGCCGCAGCTGCTGCCATCGCGTGCCGCGTTGTACGGGCAGGGACAGTTGCCGGGATATGCATTGATCGATTGTTGAATCAGCAGCGTCCTGATGTTGGCATCAGACAACGCTGTAGAAGGTCCTTTGGCAAGTGCGTGTGGCGCAAATGCCATCGCTAACGCAAGCAAGCAGAACTGTAGTCGCATGGGTTCGTCCTAATGTCGCACGTAGGGTGCGCAACAGAACATGCAAGGCTTGTTCCCGCGTCCTATCGAGTTGGCTCTCACATACGCTATAAATGGCTGTGCTCGCTTTCCGCCGTATTCAAACGCCTACACCGCGATCGTCTGAAGGTGGAAGCTAGCGAACTCTTCAAAAGCCAGGACCAAACATGACTCCAGATGACTTTGTTAGCGGGCTGAAGACCCAATGCGCGGACGCAGCCGTTCACGACTGCGTGGAACTTCTTAACGCCCCGCCGGGCCGTAGGCCCGAACAACCCTTGGTTAGCTTGTCCGTCTGGTATCGCGGTCTCGCTCCTGCCGACAAAGCCAACGTTGTCGCCGCATTGCAAATGGCGGCCGATGCAACGCTGTTCGGCGTCTTGTGCGTTATCGACGGTGTTCGCGCTATCGAGGATCAATCGACCAAGTCCAAGTTCAGGCTCACAGCCACATGCAACGGTTCAACGTCACTCATAGCGCCCGGACCCGAAGATCTTCATGCTCTTCTACAGACAGATTCTCTGTAAGAAAAGAAGTGCGCCGCGTATATGCAGCAGCCACCGTCTAGCTCTGGCGTAGCGCGCCGCAGGTGAGCTGGGCTGTACCCTACACAAGGCGATGAGACCACAAGAAGCGGGGTCAGGTTAATCTAGTGAGTCGACTTGACCTCTCATCCCTTCATGGTGCCGCCGCAATACAAACGTGGTTGCGATTTTTATGCTGGACTCGATACCGTTGAATGATTGACCAAGAGCCCAGAGTGCGGGAATATCGTACAGTAGTAGTCTAATCGCTCACTGCGGATTACAAAGGACTTCATGGATGAATAAGAAGATGCGCCCTTCTCTTGGGGGCCTGATCAATCCTTATAGCAAAATCGGACTCATATTATTGGCGGTGGCCGCATTGGTTTTCTTGAGGGGCCTAATCAAGGCTCCTTCGCCCAGCGATGAGATCCGGCAGTTGGTTGTCATTGGCCTTGCCGTGATGGGTGTCATCCTGTGTACGCTTGGCTTTCTTACGGTCAAGCAGCCTGATGGCAGATAGGCTTTGCCTAACTCTGACTTTGATAGATGTCCATTGACAATCTTCTATCAACGCAGCTTGCCGTGAGAGTTGGCTCACGCCGCTTCATTTCAGTGTGCTGAGGTCTCTAATCTGCACGACATTGACCGGGCCAGTAAAAAGCAAGAGAGCGATGGATGAGCAACAGTGTGACCTCAAGGCAATCTGAAGACGCTCGCTTCTCCATTCCTTGTGTCGTACGCCACCAATGCCTCCTGGAAGGCATCAGCGCTACAAACCAGGTCACCGTCACTGCTCCAGATGGCAGACCGGCCCGCTCCTATGAAGGTGTCGGCGGGGCCTACACAATTCGCCATCAAGACAGTCATGGAATGCGTTTTTGCAATCGTCGGATAATGGCTGTAGGCCGATGCCACGCCTCTCTCCGACTTGGCCACGCTTGCCAGGTACACGCCAGCACCTGACGCTGCAGCTTGTTCCGCATGGCTTGCCTGCAGTGACTCATAGCAAATGGCAGGCGCCAGCAGCTGATCTGCGTGTCTGAGCACAAGCTGCTCGATACCGGCGGTGAAGAACGGGAACTCGTCGGGGTGTAACTGCTGTTTGGAGTAGCTTGTGCGCTCCAGCCCCGGCTGGAAGCAGAGCATGCTGATTTCGGTGCCTTTTGCCCCTTTCGTGGGCGCGCCAACGGCGATAAGCATGCCGTACCGGTCACTTGCCACCTGAAACGGATCAAAGCGCTGATCAGCCGGCTGCACCGCCAGCGCCTGCGCCAATCCGGGTTCGTAACCAGTGAGGGAAAGCTCGGGAAAGACCAGCACATCCGCACCCTTGCCTGCCGCCAGGCGAATGACATCAAGGTGCTTACCGATGTTCTTTTCGATTTGGCCAGGCGTTGAAAGGATTTGCGCAGCTGTCAGCTTCATTGCTTGTCTCGTGTCCACGTGTTGGGGTTTGAGCGTAGCGGATTCCGAAAGGCGGGTAACCAGAATCTGCTTAAGAGACCAGGCCTGGCGCCAGTCGCGGTGCCACGCCACGCTGCACCAGCGAGCGTGCGTCGTTCCCCTGTGGATCCGGCGGGCTGTGCAGGCGAATCCAGATTGACCTTACTTAGCCGCTCGGCGAGGATATTGCCGTACCGCACTTGGGCGGGCGGGTCGCAGTCAGGCGCAAAGCATGGTTCGCAGCATTGGTGTAGACGAAAGTGAGCGGCAGCTACTTGATGACGTTGCCGAATATGGATGGCATTGCATCCACATCATGGAGCAGGGCGAGCAGGTCGGGTATTCCTTCACCGTTGGCCTGTACCAGACGTTTGGGCACCCGGAATTGATCATCTTCGGCTTGTCCTCAAGGGTATCGCACCAGATCCTCTCGATCGTTGCGGATGCGGCGCAAGCCGGAACACCGCTCGATCTATCACAACCAACAGATGCTCTAATTGACCACTATTCCTGCTGTTCTGCCGAAGTGCCATTGTCGGAGTACTACGAGCATGTAGGCTTTGCCCGCTGGTACTATCAGGGAGACGACTTTCCGCTTTACCAGATTGTTTGGCCGTCCAAGTCCGGTCTGTTTCCCTGGCACCCTCGGTCCAGTGCGGAGTTCCGTGCAGCCCAGCCGGTACTCGGCCAGGCCGCGAGTGGCAACTGACAATTCTTCATCCAGGGCCGCTGTGTGGCTGTCGACGTGGCGCATGAAAGCTGTCAGGCGATGGATTCGATCACCGATAGCAGTCGACGGCGACCAGAGCATCGCCAGGCGTTCGTGTTGTCGCATTCCCGTGCCAGGCAGGATCAGGACGGTAGTGTGGCTTCGGAAGATCTGAATGCCCTCTGTAACGAGGCGCGTGGATTTGCCGAGTACATGCTGATGGCACATGGCGAGTTCATCCCATTCGGTGTCTTGATGCGTCCAGATGGGACGATTGCTCAGGTGGCTGGTGACCTTGGGGTTGAACGTTCCATATCGGCGGAGATGGTTAAGCTACTTCAAGCGTCCTTCTCGCAATCTGCCCGCATTGGCGCCATCCGGGCCGCCTGCATCTGCATGGAGATGTCTGTGATGCCACCCGGACAAGAGGACATGACGGATGCAATCTGTACGCGATTGGCGCACGTATCGGGCGAGACAGTCGAAGTCTTCGTACCGCACTCGCGTGATGCGCGTGGGGCGCTCCAGCTGGGCCAGCCATTTGCCACGGTCGGCGATGAGTTCACGCTTGTTGAGCGCTAAACTATCCAGGCGTGGCACAGATCTATTCACCTGGTGGGCAGCATGCTGAAAGTCGCCGTTCTCATTGCTTGCCTCGCCGTCGCTGCGCCTGCCGTGGCCATCTCATGCGGTGGGCAGCAATCCACGGCGCAGGCCTACTCCTCTGCTCAGCACGTGTTCTCTGCGCATGTTGAGAGGAGCTATGCGGCCCCCGGTTTTGGTCGTGATGCTGTGCGGCTCGTCGAGCTTCGCGTGCTGAAGGTCTGGAAAGGTCAGCTGAAGCCAGGAGACCGTGTCCAGGCAACAGCGGAAGATTCAATCAATTTTGTCAGTGATGGTTTCGTTCCACTCTTGGGCTCCGATCTGTTGGTATACGCGAGCGGTTCCCAGCCTCTTATGCTTGGCAGTTGCTCAAGGACCGCACCACTGGAGACCACGCGTGACCTACAGGCGCTGGAGGCGCTATCCAGGCGGTCGCATGGCAGGTAACGTGAGCGGCACTGCCTCCACGGCGACGGCGAGGTGACGCGGGCATTAGGTCCTTTGGAGCATATGGTCACTTACCCATCAGAGCCGGAACTTGTTCTCGCCCTCGATCACCACGATGCGTTGGTGCGGCAGTGTGCTGCCGGTGCGTTGTCGTTCGGAGCTTTCTGTGCAGCGTACGATAACTTTTACTGGGCATACGCACTGGACGGGCATGAGTCCGACGCTGCAGGCCAGGCGCTGCTAGGCCGGCTGGCAGCCCGCGTAGCTCCACATCGCGCACTGGCCGAGACCGTCCTGGCTCACATCCATCCTGAGACCCCCGAGAGTCGTGCCAGCTATGGCAAGGCCTGCAGGCTCGGCACCGATGAGGCCATGGTGCGTCTCAAGCTTATCGCTGCTGGTCTCCTTTCCTGGAAAGCCTGACAACTCATTCAAGCCGAACCCACCTCGCGACGCGGTTCAATTCAGGAGCTTATCCCTCATGAC
Organism: Xanthomonas arboricola; assembly: GCF_002940665.1. Classification (GTDB taxonomy): domain Bacteria; phylum Pseudomonadota; class Gammaproteobacteria; order Xanthomonadales; family Xanthomonadaceae; genus Xanthomonas; species Xanthomonas arboricola_B. The sequence goes on along the minus strand of NZ_MIGY01000004.1, from coordinate 241,444 downwards.
GTATCTGGCGAAACTTCTATTGATATTCCTATCGTCCTCTGCCGCCGCTGCCGTCCCCAAAGCTTGGCTGGAGCGCGTGCCTGATTCGGCCGGCAGTTGGCGCGATTGGACTGCGATTCCCGAAAGTGCGTTTTTTGAGGTTTCAGGGCCAATGTTGTCGAACGCAGAAGCCTTGCTTGCAGATGCCGCCTTCCTGGCTCAAGAGCAAAGTGACATGGCCTCGTTTGGCCGCCCTGATTTTGCATGCCCGGCCCATACCAAGCCTTATCTGCTACGTGCAGCCTATATCAACCATGGTACTGGCAGGTTTGGCCTGGATTGGGCAGGTTCCATGTTGATTGTGTCGCATGCGTCACTTGGACCCGGGGGTCCCCCAGGCCGGTCGGCTCTGGTTGCCTGCCTTTCTCAGGCGCCGTCCGCCGTCTTCAGTTCCTTGTCCGGTGCAATATGAGGCCTGACACGTCGAACGCGCATTGCATGACTTGGGAATGAGAAGTAAGGATTCACTGGGATCTCTCTGACGACGCATTCATACCCATACCGTCGCCACTGTGCGGCGCGACGTACCTCTGGTGTCAGGCGCCAAAAATATATGATCGCAATCGAGTTTGAACCACCAAGCGTTTCCTCCTGCGAGTGCTGCGGGAAAGAGACCATTCGCCTCACGCGTTTCGTTACAGATGACGGTAACGCGCACGCTGTTTACTACCTTCAGTACACGCCCGGGCACGAACCGGAGCATATAAGCGGTTTGATCAGCCTCGGCGAGTGGGGTGAATCGGCCTCGCCAGCAGATCGCATTGCATTTCCGTTCCGCCTCTGGGCCACCGAGGGGACGTATAACGTTGGGCTCACCGATGCCGCAGAGTCGCCATGGTCCAAAGCAACGTTTCTTGGGGCCGTGCTCGACCGGGCCCAGGCACTGAATCACCCGTGGTGCAAGGAGGTGTTTCATATCACGGATCACATCACTAGCCAGGATCCAGAGGCAATTGCATTTCTTGCTGGGAAGCATCAACGGAGCGCCTGACAACTCGCTCAGGTAGGAATTGCCTCGCTGCAGCACTTACGTCCCGGCTATCACACCATGCTCGCCTGTCACCCCGTCTTCCTACGTCATCGGCGCATCGTAAGTAGGAGTGAATCGAGATTTGCTGTGCTTGCGGTGAGGAGAGAGCTTTGTCGTCTCGATACAGCAGATTGCAGGTTTCCTGGTAAGCAAAAGGGACGAGGATTTCATGGCCTTCTGCGTTGATTGGAGACACTAGATAGTTATGGCATACAGACCAAGCCCTACTGGTTTCCTGCTCTGGCTACTTGCACTCGCAGGCGTAGTGGCCGGTTGTGTAGTGCTTGCGACCCATCGGCCGCCCCTGGTTACACCTGGCATCTGTAAGCCGCTACCTGCAGGCATCAAGAAGATGGGGCGAGCGCTTGCTCCTCCAGCGGCAGCTACGGCGCTAGGTCCGCACAGTCAGGAGGAAACCGAATTACGAAGCGCCATGCAGCCCGGTGACACGGTTCATGAGTTTGAGACGGAAGTGACGGGTGGGCACCTGGTTATGCGGGGAAGGTGCTACATCGGTCAGACCATTGGTTGGATACGCTGAGCGCCTGCACGTACTGCAGGTCTTGAGATTTGGCTGGTGCACCGAAGCAGGGACTCATTTGTTGAGCACCTTGGTTGTCCATATCTGGTCGTAATCGGCATTGTGTGCCTTGGTGAATCCGTTGGCATCGCTGCGCCCATCGTCGACTTTCTGGCCATCCTTGTAGATCACGTAATGGCGCCCGCCGGCAGCTTGGTCGCCGTGGTAATGCAGCTGCATCCGGTACACCAGCCTGCTCTCTTCTACTGCTGGCGTCGCCTGTTGATGTTCACCGTTGCTGGCCATCGGCTTTATCTGTAACAGCGGTGTCGCCTGCTGCGGATGGGCCACGACCCAGTGCCTGAAGTTGGCCTGGTCCTGCGCTGACGTTTGCCCGGACGCTGGCCAGATGTAGAGAAACGTTGCCGGGGTATTGGGTGCTGTATTAACGGCCGGCATGTGCCACTCATAGACCTGTTGCTTGCCGTCGGCTGTCGTCATCTCGAGCAGGCTGGCGCTGCCTTGCGATGGATTGCCGTCAGCGCCCGACAGTTCACTGATCGGCGCGAGGCGGGAGTCCGGTACGGCGCCCGCCAGTGCGAGCAACAGATCGCGCTGGTTTGTCACTTCCTGTTCGTTCAACGACAGCGAGCGCAGGTAGCGCGAACGCAGACTGAAACGGTAGCGCGTTTCCTGCAGGGTGAATTCTCCCTCGACTCTGGATGCCTCGTGCCAGTCGTGTCCGGGTGCCAGATTGACGGTGCCGTGCATGACGCAAAACCCCTGCTGGGACTGTGCCGCTGGCGGGAAGGGGGATGCGCTGCTGGTGATCGAGGCCAGGATTTCCTTGGTGCGCCGTTCGGTGATGTGCTGCAGGCGGCTGATCGCCGTCTTCTGGAAGCGAAAGGTGGTGCCGTCGCGATGGGCGAAGCCGGTGACCTGTACGACGTTCGGGTCGAGCGGCAACGCGTCTTCCGCGTGTGCGACGATGACCTTGCCATCGTCCTTTGACAGCGTTTCCACCGGCTTGATCAGCTGGCGTACCTTGCCATCGCTGGCCGGCGCTTGTGCGGTCAGCAGGCGCTGCGCATAGCTGACCGCGTCTTCGCGGTAGGTATCGATGTCGCCCCAGTAAAACTGCGCGGAACTTCCCAGAAAATGCAGGGGCAGGTTGGGCGTCACGGCAAGACGCCCGATGCAGTAACTTGTGTCGCCAGGATTGCCCGCCGATGGCGGCAACGGTTTGTGGGTGGTGTTGGTTGTGCTGCAAGCGGCAAGCAACGCCACGGAAAGAAACAGGAGTGCGCGCAGCGGGCGCGTGGCGGAACGTCTCAACGCAATTCCTTCAAAACAGCAATCGGCAATGATAGATGACGCCGGTCTACGCGGTGCGTCACCCCTGACAAGGTCTTCTGGCACGTCCTGCTGCTATCACCATCCATTGGACTTATTGCGGGATCGAGCGAGCCGAACCCGTTCTGGTCGTCGCAGGCCACCGGGAACGGCACTATGCCGCCTCGCATCGGCTTTATGCCGCGCCGTGGTTGATGGCGTGCCTGCTTCCGCTGGCTGGGGCGTGTAGGGCTGCATTGGGATGGGCCAGTGGTTGGAGGTCGCGCAACCACCTGTGCGCCTTCCCCTGCAGGCGTGCGGCGCACCGGGGTGACTAGGCTTGCAATCACTTCTTTCGGTACACCCCGCCGAAGGAAACGTTCATTCCGCCGCATTCCAGGTTGTCGTCGGCCAGCAGCATGTCGCCCAGCAATTGCAGGCGCACCTTGCACGTGTCCTCGTTGACCTCGACGCGGTTGCCTTCTGGATAGCCGCGTGCGGTGACCGAGCCCGTATGCGGGCCGCCCGGCGTCTGTTCCGGGTCGGGAAAGGCGCTGGGCCAGTACGCATCGCCGTTGACGGTGATGCTGCCGTCTGCGTTGGTGGTCAATTGCAGCGTGTTGTCGCCGTCGTGCCAGTGGCCGTTCCATGCCTGCGGTGTGGGTGTGGCCGCGCTTGGCTGCATCTGCAGGCTGGACTGTGCGACCCAGCCAGCATTGCCGCCTCCCTTGTTGGGATAGAGCACGCAGACGTAGGCATTGCGGCGCTGCGCCGTCAGGACGATATCGTTCTTGACCACGTAGGCGCGCCCCTGGCATGCGGCCCCGCCCGTGTCCGGGCAGCCATCGGTGTCCTTGAGCAGGTACAGGCGCGGCGGGATGACCTTGCCGAGTGAGAACGCCACCGGGGCGCTGGTGAACACCCCATTGCGGCAGGTGGCATCGTCGTCGGCAGCCGCGGCGTGGACCAGTGGCGAAACGCCCAACAGGGCAAGTATCCAGGCCTTGTGCATGGCAATGACTCCAAATGTGGCGCGGTAGTGTGCGGCAAACCGGGCTGTCTTTCAGCGGGAAAGTGCCACCACACGCCACGCATGCCACAGCCGCGCTGACCACGTCCAGGTCCACGCCTGCGCGCAAGCGCGTGCCGCCGATTGCGGCGTGGTGCCGCACATGGTGCGGCGTTGCGCATTCGCTCCGCGGGCGATGCCTACGTCCGAATAACGCAATGGGCGTGTATGAGTCTCCTTCACCTGGGCAGGCAGATGCTGCTGTCTCCAATCGAGAGGGAGTGGAGCATGAAACAGTCACTGTTGGTCCTGTCCATCGTCGCGGCGCTGGCGCTCGCTGGCTGCAAGCCGAATGCCGACAAGGAGGCCGCGGCCCCCGCCGCGTCCACCGAGCCGACGCCGACCGGTGGCGCGGCGACCCCGACCACGCCGCCTGTTGGCGAAGCCAGCCCGGCGCCTGAAGGCGCGGCACGCGTGAGTTCCGGGGACGACATCGCCCTTGGCTTGCTCGGGGCGGTGGATAACCACGAGATCGCCGCTGCGAAGCAGGCGCAGGACAAGAAGGTCACCGGCGCGGTGCTGGACTACGCGAAGATGATGGAGAAAGAGCACACCGAGAACCTGGAAAAGACCAAGGCGCTGGGAACGCTGGGCGGAACCCCGGACGTCAAGAAGCTGGAGAGCAAGGGCGAGCAGGACCTGTCCACGCTGGGGCAGAAGTCCGGCAAGGACTACGCGGCGGCCTACATCGATGCAATGATCGCCGGGCACAAGGACGCGCTGCAGCTGATCGAGACGCAGATGATGACGGTGGCGTCGACCGAGCCGGTGAAGCAGCACCTGACCGAGACCAAGACGCACGTCGAGCAGCACCTGGCGAAGGCGGAAGCCATCAAGAAGGCAATGTGAGCGTGGGCGTGGCAGATCGCCGGTCTGCCACGCCTGGTCTGCAAGCGGCGAGTGAGTGCGACGTCGCCATTTTGAGCTTCAGGGACCTGCGCGGACGTCGATCAAACGTTCTCTGGCGATGCGTTCGAGCCCACTTCGCGTTGCCGCAAACGTGATGGCAAGCGACCTCCTGCTCAGCGGCACCGATCGAAGGTTCTGACGCGCGTTTGCTCCGCAATGATGAGGCGATCTTCCATCTGGCTGAGGACGAAGACCGCAGGAACGTCCTTCTTAGACGCGTTGGCAGACGCGGTGATGATGCGCCATGTCCATGGTGTGCGTGCCAGCAGCGTGACCGCGTTGGGCCAGAGGTCTTCGCCCTTGCCGGTCATGTGATCCCAGTCGAACTGGATGAGGTGCTTGGGGTCCGCTGTCTCGGCGTCGCGGCAGACGACCCCCGCGGTGACCCAGGCACCTCGCAGCTGCTCGGGGAAATGGGCCTTGGGGACGTGTGGTTCGTGGCTGTCAGCGTCGGTAATGCGCGTCAACGCGCCTGGCTTCCAGGTGTACGTCCAGCTGTAGCGGCCGGGGGCGGGACAGCGCTGCGACCCGTCCGGATTGGGTTGTTCCCGTTTGCAGATCGGCGAGTTCTCCTGCACGACGAACACGACCTCGATGCGGTTGCCCTGGACTGCAAGAGTCATCACTTCGCCAGGAATCTGCTCGCTGGCGTCTGGCGTGTAACCGGTCCTGCGTGCCCTGGTTCGCCATTCGTCGGTCGGAGCACTGACGTTGGGTGCCTTCCTGGGTGGGTGCTTGCGCAATACATCGATGCTGTTGGGGCAGTCGGAAGTGGAACCCGAGCAGTACGAAGAACTCAGATAGACGATCTCATCGACTCCATCCTTGTCCAGGTCGACGATCTGGACGAAGCCGGCGTAGTCCTCCTTGACGATGTCGTCGTTGACGCTGACGTCTTGCCAAAGCCCTACGATCTCTCCGGCACGGCTCGGGCTCAGCCTCTGATCCTTTGCCGTTGCAATTGTGGCGATGGCCAACAGTGCCGCCATGACGTAGCTGCGCATCCTTGCTCTCCCTGCAGGTTGAGGCCATAGCCTACAACCCTTGGGAGTTGGCCAGCGCTGCCTGAGCCCTCACCACTGCCGCGCTTGTTTGATTTTCGTCAATTCCACCGACACATGAAATTCGCAGTGGGGGTGCTTGACTGCATCGGTCAAGAATCGTTGCGGAGTTGCGCATGAGTGCAGTCACGGTAGAAAGGGTCGACCAGGCCTTGAGTAGGCAGGGGTCGATCCGGACGGGAGTTGGACTGGTGCGTCGTGACCGAGCGCCGGTGGATCTGCGGGGTAGGTCGGCCCGCGTCGTCTCCTTTGTCACGGTGCGTGCGCGCGCCGTGGTCTGCTGAGGGGGCGCCATGCGGATCTGTGTTCTCAATGAGGCAACCGGCGAGCAGGCCGGGCTGGAGCAGCGCTGCAAGTCGGCGCGTGAGGCGGGCTTTGACCATGTGGTGCTCGCGCCGCCATTTGCACGCGACGCCGAAGGCCGGCTAAGCGAGGTCGCCACCACCGGCGAGGAAGACGCGCAGCGTCTGCGCGAGGTGGTGCAGGCCGCGCACCGGGCCGGCGTGAAGCTGCTGCTCGATGTGCGCCTGGATGAAGTGGGCGGCGCCAGCGCCGTGGTGCGCGACAACCCGCAGTGGTTCCGCGCACGCAGCACGGCGGTGCCGGACCCGCGCCAGCCGCGCGCCACGCCCGAAGTGGCCGAGGCACGCTTTACCTATGCGCAGGAAGGTGCGGCGCTGGTGGAGTGGTGGAGCGCGCGCTTGCTGGACTGGGCATCGCAGGGCGTGGCCGGCTTCCGCCTGTTGCAGCCGCAGCAGGTGCCGGCGCAGCGCTGGCGCGAGTTGATCGCCCGCGTGCATGCGCAGGCACCGGAGGTGGTGTTTGCGGCGTGGACGCCGGGCCTGGGCATCGAGGCCTTGCAGCAACTGGCCGGTGCCGGGTTCGATGTGGCGTTCTCCTCGCTCGCATGGTGGGACGGCCGCGGCAGCTGGTTCTTCGACGAAGACACGGCACTGCGCGCGTTGGCGTCGCAGGTTGTCGCAGTGGTGGGCGCGCCCGATGGCAAACGTGCGGCCACTGCCGGGCAGCACTGGCAACTGGCCCAGGCACTGGGCGGGGCGTGGCTGCTGGACGAGACGCAGCTGGAGACAGTGCCCTTGTCGATCAGGGCCCGCGATGGCGTGCCGCCCAGCAATGCCGGCCTGCGGTTGCGTCCGCTGCTGCGCGAGGGCACTGGCCTGACGGCGGTGGCGATCGAGCCGCTGGGTGGCTTGCCGTCGCTGCTGTTGATCAATGGCGATGCCGATCATGTGGTGCCGGTCCCGGCGCCGGATCTGCTGCGCCTGCTCGGCGATGCCGAAGCACTGGTGGGCGAGGATGGCAGCACGCTCTCCGGCGCGACGCTGGAAGCATTGGAGCCGGGCGAGGTGCGGGTCTATCGCAGCGTGCCGGCACGGCACGTGCTGGCGGTGCCGCGCATGCGTCCGCGCCCGCAGACCGCGGCCGCCTGGCCGCGCGTGTGCATCGAGTCGGTGACCCCGTCGGTCGATAACGGCCGCTTCCCGGTCAAGCGCACCGTGGGCGACCGCATTTGCGTGGAAGCCGATGCGTTCTGCGATGGGCACGACCGCATCGCGGTGGCGGTGCTGTGGCGCCCGGCCGATGCCAAGACCTGGGTCAGCGCGCCGATGCGTGCGTTGGGCAACGATCGCTGGCGTGCAGAGTTCCCGCTGGAGCGTATCGGCACTTATGAGTTCCGGGTGGAAGGCTGGCGCGATGTGTTCGCCACCTTGCATGCGGACCTGGAAAAGAAGCGCGCCGCCAACACGGTGCTGCCGGTGGACGTGCAGGAAGCGGTGGCCGTGGTGCAGGCCGCGCATGCACGCAGCAGCGGTGCCTTGGCCGAGCGCCTGCAGGCCGTCCTCACCCGCATCGGTGCGCAGAGCGAGCCGCTGCAGCAGCTGGCGATCGTGCTGGAGCCGGACACCGCGCAGGCGATGGCAGCAGCCGACGACAAGCCGTTCCGCTCCGAGACGCCGGTGACCTTCCGGGTGGAGTCCGAGCGGCGCGCGGCGCATTTCGCCAGCTGGTACGAATTGTTCCCGCGCTCGCAAAGCGGCGATCCGCAACGGCACGGCAGCTTCGACGATGTGATCAAGCGGCTGGCGCATATCCGCGCGATGAACTTCGACGTGCTGTACATGCCGCCGATCCACCCGATCGGCGCGAAGAATCGCAAGGGCCGCAACAACTCGGTCACCGCGGTCGATGGCGAGCCGGGCAGCCCGTATGCGATCGGCGCGGCCGATGGCGGGCATACCGAGGTGCATGCCGAGCTCGGCGGGCTCGAGGGCTTCCGCAGGTTGATCCAGGCCGCACGTGCGCATGGGCTGGAAGTGGCGCTGGACTTCGCCATCCAGTGCGCGCCGGATCACCCGTGGTTGAAGGACCACAAGGACTGGTTCACCTGGCGCGCGGATGGCTCGATTCCGTATGCGGAGAACCCGCCGAAGAAATACCAGGACATCGTCAACGTCGACTTCTATGCCAGCGGCGCGGTGCCGGACCTGTGGAACACGCTACGCGATGCGGTGCTGTTCTGGGTCAACGAGGGCGTGACGCTGTTCCGCGTCGACAACCCGCATACCAAGCCGTTCCCGTTCTGGGAGTGGTTGATTGCCGATATCCGCGGGCGCCGGCCGGATGTGGTGTTCCTGTCGGAGGCCTTCACCCGGCCGAAGATGATGTACCGCCTGGCCAAGTGCGGTTTCTCGCAGTCCTATACCTACTTCACCTGGCGCAACCACAAGCACGAGTTGCAGGAGTATGTGGAAGAGTTGAACCAGGGCGTGCCGCGCGAATGCTTCCGCCCGCACTTCTTCGTCAACACGCCGGACATCAATCCGCTGTTCCTGCAGACCAGCGGGCGCAACGGGCATCTGATCCGCGCCGCGCTGGCGACCACGCTGTCGGGGCTGTGGGGCATGTATCAGGGCTTTGAGCTGTGCGAGGCCACGCCGCTGGCGCCGGGCAAGGAAGAGTATCTGGACTCGGAGAAGTTCCAGCTGCGCGCCTGGCCCGAGCGTGCGCCCGGCGACATCGTCGATGAGATCACCCGCTTCAATCAGCTGCGCCGCATGCACCCGGAGCTGCAGTCGCACCTGGGCACGCGCTTCTACCAGGCGCACAACGACCAGGTGCTGTACTTCGGCAAGTTCCTGGATGCCGGCTACCTGTCGCGCAGCCGCAGCATGGTGTTGGTGGCGATCAACCTGGACCCCAACGCTGCGCAGGACGTCGCAATCGAAGTGCCATTGTGGGAGTTGGGCCTGCCCGATCACGCCAGCGTGGCGGTGGACGACCTGTGGGACGGCCATCGCTTCACATGGCAGGGAAAACAGCAACACATCCGTTTAGAGGCGACGCGGCCGTTCGCGTTATGGCGCATCCGCGCAGGAGAGGTCGCATGAATGCAGTCCCATCGTTACAAGCCGACGCGGAACAGTCCGCGGTGGTTGCAGACCAGCTTTGGTACAAGGACGCGATCATCTACCAGGTGCACGTCAAGTCGTTCTTCGACTCCAACGACGATGGCATCGGCGATTTTCCGGGGCTGATTTCCAAGCTGGACTACATCGCCGAACTCGGCGTGGACACCATCTGGCTGCTGCCGTTCTACCCCAGCCCGCGCCGCGACGACGGCTACGACATCGCCGAATACATGGCGGTGCATCCGGACTACGGCAGCATCGAAGACTTCGAGCAGCTGGTGGCGCAGGCGCATGCACGCGGTATCCGCATCGTCACCGAGCTGGTGATCAACCACACCTCCGATCAGCACCCCTGGTTCCAGCGCGCACGCACTGCGCCGGCCGGCTCGCCGGAGCGCGACTTCTATGTGTGGTCGGACACCGACCAGGAATACGAAGGCACGCGGATCATTTTCTGCGATACCGAAAAATCCAACTGGACCTGGGACCCGGTGGCCGGGCAGTACTTCTGGCACCGCTTCTACTCGCACCAGCCGGACCTGAACTTCGACAACCCCGCGGTGCTGGAAGCGGTGCTGGAAGTGATGCGCTTCTGGCTGGACCGCGGTGTGGACGGGCTGCGTCTGGATGCGGTGCCGTACCTGATCGAGCGCTCCGGCACCTCCAACGAGAACCTGCCGGAAACCCATGCGATCCTGCGCAAGATCCGCGCCACCCTGGATGCCGAATACCCGGACCGCATGCTGCTGGCCGAGGCCAACATGTGGCCGGAAGACACCCAGCAGTACTTCGGCCAGAACGCCGACGAATGCCATATGGCGTTCCACTTCCCGCTGATGCCGCGCATGTACATGGCGATCGCGCGCGAAGACCGCTTCCCGATCACCGACATCATGCGCCAGACCCCGGAGATTCCGGAGAGCTGCCAGTGGGCGATCTTCCTGCGCAACCATGATGAGTTGACGCTGGAAATGGTCACCGATTCGGAGCGCGATTATCTGTGGCAGACCTATGCCGCCGACCGCCGCGCACGCATCAACCTGGGCATCCGGCGCCGGCTGGCGCCGCTGCTGGAGCGCGACCGCCGCCGCATCGAGTTGATGACCTCCCTGTTGCTGACCATGCCCGGCACGCCGGTGCTGTATTACGGCGACGAGATCGGCATGGGCGACAACATCCATCTGGGCGACCGCGATGGCGTGCGCACGCCGATGCAGTGGTCGATCGACCGCAATGGCGGCTTCTCGCGCGCCGATCCGGCGCAGCTGGTGCTGCCGCCGGTGATGGACCCGCTGTACGGCTTCCAGGCAGTGAATGTGGAAGCGCAGATCCGCGACCAGCATTCGCTGCTGACCTGGACCCGCCGCGTGCTCAGTGTGCGCAAGCGCTACCAGGCCTTCGGCCGCGGCAGCCTGCGCTTTCTGTATCCGGGCAACCGCCGCATGCTGGCCTACCTGCGGTGCTACCAGGACGAGACGGTGCTGTGCGTGGCCAACCTCTCGCACACGCTGCAGGCGGTGGAGCTGGACCTGTCCGAGTTCGAGGGCCGCGTGCCGGTGGACATCATCGGCGGCGGCAGCTTCCCGCCGGTCGGGCGGTTGACCTATCTGCTCACCGTGCCGCCGTTCGGCTTCTACGCGTTCCAGCTGGTCAGCGAAGGCACCTTGCCGGACTGGCATGTGCCCAGCCCGGTGCCGTTGCCGGACTACCGCACGCTGGTGTTGCGCAGCGACACCGACGAGAGCAATGCGCTGCTGCCGCATCTGCCCACACTGGAAGCGGAGATCCTGCCGGCCTGGTTGTCGGCACGGCGCTGGTTCTCGGCCAAGGATCAGGCGCTCAAGCACGTGCGCATCTCGCGCCGTACGCCGCTGCCGGGCGCCGAGCCGATGAGCCTGCTGGAGCTGGAGGTGGAGCTGGAGGATGGCCGCCACGAGAGCTACATGCTGCCGGTGGGCATCGTGTGGGAGCGCGACCAGCCCAGCACGCTGGCCGAGCAGCTTGCGCTGGCGCGCGTGCGCCAGGGCCGCGAGGTGGGCTACCTCACCGATGCCTTCGCGCTCAAGCCGATGGTGCGCGGGGTGATCGACGCCTTGCGCGACAACGCCGCGCTGGACTTTTGCGATGGCGACGACGTCTCGCAGCAGGGGCAGGTGCGCTTCGAAGCGACACCGGCGCTGGCCACGCTGGAGATCCCGCAGGATCCGGACATCCGCTGGCTGTCGGCCGAGCAGAGCAACAGCTCGCTGGTGGTCGCCGACAAGGCGGTGTTCAAGCTGCTGCGGCATGTGGCCAACGGTGCCAACCCGGAGATCGAGATCGGCCGTCGCCTGACCGAGATGGGCTATGCCAATGCCGCGCCCTTGCTGGGCAGCGTCAGCCGCATCGATGCGCAGGGCACCATCACCACGATCGCACTGCTGCAGGGCTTCATCCGCAACCAGGGCGATGCCTGGCGCTGGACGCTGGACCATCTGGCGCGCAGCTTCGACGAGTACGCCACCGCGCAGACCGACGAATCGCGTGCCGAGGCCATCGCCGGTTACGACGCCTTCGCCGCGGTGGTCGGCAAGCGCCTGGCGGAGTTGCACGAGGCCTTGTCGCGCGACACCGACGATGCCGACTTCGCCCCGCAGCGTATCGATCTTCCGACCGCCAACGATGTGGTGGCCTGCGTCGCACGCCAGGTCGAAGAGATGTGGGACACGGTCAATGCACGCCTGGCCGGCAGCGACGATGCGACCGAACGCGAAGCGCTGCAGGCGGTGCTGGCCGAGCGCCCGCAGCTGGATGCCTTGCTCGCCCAGGCACCGAGCGTGCTGGCCGATTCCTTGCTGACCCGTGTGCACGGCGATTTCCACCTGGGCCAGATCCTGGTGGCCTTCGACGATGTGGTGCTGATCGACTTCGAAGGCGAGCCGGCCAAGCCGCTGTCCGAGCGGCGCGCCAAGGCCAGCCCGCTGCGCGATGTGGCCGGTTTCCTGCGCTCGCTCGATTACGCCAGCGAAGTGTCGGCACGCGGCGAAGAAGGCACCGCCGCGCGCGCCGGCGTGGGCGTGGACACGCATCTGGACGAGTTCCTGGTGCAGTTCCGCCGCCGTTCCACACAGGCGTTTCTGGACGCGTACCATGCCGTGCTCAATGCCAGTACGCACCCGTGGATCGCACCGGCAGCGTTCAACGCGGCCACCTTGCTGTTCCTGGTGGAGAAGGCCTGTTACGAGGTGCGCTACGAGGCTGCCAACCGCCCCGGCTGGTTGATGGTGCCGATCGAGGGCTTGCGACGCATCCTGCACCGTGCGCGCGCTGGTGCGGGAGACACATGATGAGTGGAGTGATGACAGCAGTGACCAATCGATGGGATCCCGGCGCGGCACGCGCCCTGGCCGAGGCACGCCATGGCGACGCATTCGCCATCCTGGGCGCGCACCCGACCGACAGCGGTCGGGTGCTGCGCACCTATCAACCGGGCGCCGCGTACGTCAATGCCGTGCTCGACGACGGCCAGGTCATCGCGCTGGAGGCGGGCCCGGAGCCGGGCCTGTTCGCTGGCGCGTTGCCGGCGCAGGGCGGCTACCGCCTGCGCATCGGCTGGCCAGGCGGCGAGCAGGATACCGCCGACCCGTATGCGTTCGGCCCGCAGCTCAGCGACTTCGACCTGCACCTGATCAGCGAAGGCCATCACCTGCAGTTGGCCGATGCGCTCGGCGCCAACGCGGTCGAGGTGGACGGCGTGCGCGGCACGCGCTTTGCGGTGTGGGCGCCCAATGCCACGCGCGTGGCGGTGGTGGGCGATTTCAACAGTTGGGACGCGCGTCGGCATCCGATGCGGCTGCGGCACCAGTCCGGCGTGTGGGAGCTGTTCGTGCCCGACGTCGGCCCGGGGGCGCATTACAAGTACCAGCTACGCGGCCCGCAGGGGAACGAGTTGCCGGCCAAGGCCGACCCGGTGGCGCGGCGTGCCGAGCTGGCGCCGGGCACTGCCTCGATCGTGGCCGACCCCACCCCGCATCAGTGGAGCGATGACGGCTGGATGGCCACGCGCGCGCGCCGTCAGGCGCACGACGCGCCGATGAGCATCTACGAGATCCACGCCGGTTCCTGGCTGCGCGAAGAAGGCATGGACCTGGACTGGGATGGTCTGGCCGACCGCCTGATTCCCTACGTGGCCGATATGGGCTTCACCCACGTGGAGCTGATGCCGGTGACCGAGCATCCGTTCGGTGGCTCGTGGGGCTATCAGCCGCTGGGCCTGTTCGCGCCGACCGCGCGCTTCGGCTCGCCGGATGGCTTTGCCCGCTTCGTCGATCGCTGCCACCGCGAAGGCATCGGCGTGATCGTCGACTGGGTGCCGGCGCATTTCCCCACCGACGCCCACGGCCTGGCGCATTTCGACGGCACCGCGCTGTACGAACATGCCGACCCGCGCGAAGGCTTCCACCGCGACTGGAATACGCTGATCTACAACCACGGGCGGCGCGAGGTGTCCGGGTTCCTGATCGCCAGTGCGCTGGAGTTCCTGCAGCGCTTCCACGTCGACGGCCTGCGCGTGGATGCGGTGGCCTCGATGCTGTACCGCGACTACAGCCGCAATGCCGGCGAGTGGGTGCCCAATATCCATGGCGGGCGCGAGAACTACGAGACCATCGCCTTCCTGCGCCGGCTCAACGAGGTGGTGCGCGAGCACACGCCGGGTGCGGTGATGATTGCCGAGGAATCCACCGCGTTCCCCGGCGTCACCGCCGACGTGGCGCACGGCGGCCTGGGCTTCCACTACAAGTGGAACATGGGCTGGATGCACGACACCCTGCATTACGCGGCGCTGGATCCGATCTACCGCCGGTACCACCATGGCGAGCTGACCTTCAGCATGGTCTACGCGTATTCGGAGCGCTTCGTGCTGCCGATCTCGCACGACGAAGTGGTGCACGGCAAGGGTTCGTTGCTCGGCCGCATGCCGGGCGACGACTGGCAGCGCTTTGCCAACCTGCGCGCCTACCTGGGCTACATGTTCACCCACCCGGGGCGCAAGTTGCTGTTCATGGGCTGCGAGTTCGGCCAGCCCACCGAGTGGAACCACGACGGCGGCATCCCCTGGCACCTGCTCGACGACCCGCGCCATCGCGGCGTGCAGACCCTGGTGCGCGACCTGAATCGGCTGTATGTCGAGTCCCCCGCGCTGCACGCGCAGGACGACGACCCGGCCGGGTTTGCCTGGGTGGTCGGCGATGACGCGGCCAATAGCGTGGTCGCGTTCCTGCGCAAAGGCAAACGCGGCGATGCGCCAGTGCTGGTGGTGATCAACTTCACCCCGATCGTGCAGCACGGCTACCGCATCGGCGTGCCGCAGGGCGGCCAGTGGCGCGAGGTGTTCAATAGCGATGCCGGCATCTATGGCGGTGCGAATCTGGGCAATGGCGGTGTGGTGAGCGCCGAGCAGCAGTCCATGCACGGCCACGCGCACTCCCTGCCGCTGCTGTTGCCGCCGCTGGGCGTCATCGTGCTGACGCCGCAGGGCTGATGCAGCGCACACGGCGCCGGACCGCTGGTCCGGCGCTGTGGCACCTGTTAGATTGCGCGCCGTAGAGCGGCCAACACTTCGCTGCAGGCGCCCACCGGGCTTCGCAACAGGGGTGTTAGCCGCTACGTAGGCAGCCCGGGAAGGGCTGCCGGGCACAGCCGCCGCCATGCCTTCCGTCGACCGTGTGTACGGGAGTGTTGTGCGTGGGCGTCTTGATGGCGGTGACTTCTTCGATGGTTGAGCCGTTTACCCATGTGGTGCGCATCGCTGGATGCGCGCATGCACTGGTGTGGGTTGCACGTTCGCTGTGTGTCGGCGCGCGGCATGGCGGCATGTGGCCGGTGCAGCTCGGTGTGTTGCCGTTCTCCGATGCAACGCAGGCGCAGGCATGAGCGGTTTGATGACCTGGTTTTATCTGCTCACCGCTGCGGCGTCGTCGCTGGCGTTCTACCTGGCAACACGGCATCAGCGCCTGTGGCCGCAGCGTCGGCTGTCGGCGCGCGCGCTACGCATCGGCGCCAGCGCATCGCTGCTGCTGTCGCTGGGCTGCGCCATGCAGGCATTGGGAATCTGGGCCGGCGTCTTCGCCGCAGTCACGGCGCTGATGCTGGTGGCGGTGGCGCTGCCGTATCTGGATACCTGGCAGCAGGCGCGTGCGCAACGCAGGCAGGTGCGCGATGTGGGCTAGGTGGCTGGCCGCGGTGGTACTGGGCCTGCCGCTGGCAGTCGGCGTGGTGGGCCTGTGCGCCCTGTTGCTGCCGGGGCCGCAGCAGAGCTACACGCTGGCATGGTTGCTGCTGATGTTTCCGGCATGGGTGGGTGCGATGGCGCTGCCGTTCGCGTTTCGCAGCGCAGCGCGCGCCTGGGTGGTGCTCGGTGGGTTGACGCTGCTGTGCTACCTCGCGCTTGCAGGCATCAAGGCATTGGGCTGGACGGAGCTGGGTGCATGAAAGCATCGACCTTGCGCGCGTTTCTGTCGGTCCACAGTTGGATGGGCTTGTTGGCCGGCATGGCCTTGTTCATTGCCTTCTATGCCGGCGCCATCACCGTGTTCACGCACCAATTGAGCGGCTGGCAGGCCACGCCGCCTGTCACACAGCGTGCGCCGGCAGATCCCGTCGCCGCCACGCAGACCCTGCTGGATGCGGTGATCGCACGGCATCCGCAGGTGGCCGAATCCTTCCTGGTGCTGCTGCCCGGCGAGCACGGGCCGACTCCGCGGCTGTACTGGCATGGGCCGCAGGCCGAGGCCAGTGGCGGCATGCGGCAGTATCAACAGGCCGCCGATGGCCGCCTGCTGGAACTGCCGCAGCGCGTGGGCTTTGCCGACTTCCTCTACGACCTGCACTTCACCGCCGGCCTGCCGCGCGCGTTCGGCACCTATCTGTTCGGCGTGGTGAGCGTGCTGTACGGGCTGGCGCTGCTCAGCGGGGTGGTGTTGTACGCGCCGGTGTTCTTCAAGGACCTGTTCGCGCTGCGGCCGGGCCATAACCTCAAGCGGCTGTGGCAGGACGCCCACAACGTGGTCGGCATGTTGTCGCTGCCGTTCCATGTGATCTTTGCCTGGTCCGGCGCGGTGTTGTGCCTCGGGGTGCTGCTGCTGGCGCCGTTCCAGTTCCTGGTGTTCGACGGCAAATTGATGAAGATCCTCGCACCGGAGTTCGAACTCACGCCCCATGTGCAAGCGGCCAGGCGTGCGGCACCGGTGTTGCCGCTGGAGGTGCTACTGGACAAGGCGCGCGCGGCCAGCTCGGGCTTTGTACCGGAGAGCATCGGGTTTCACGATGCAGGCGATGCCAATGCACGCGCGGAAGTGTATGGCCATCACGATCAGCGCCGCCTCAACACGCTCGGTGGCGTGGCATTGGACGCGGCAACCGGCCAGGTCCTGCGCGTGCTCGAGCCAGCGACGATGTCGACAGGCACGGCTGCCTTGCGCGGGCTGCAAGGGCTGCACTTCGGCAACTTCGGGCATGCGCCGGTGCAGTGGTTGTATTTCCTGCTCGGGTTGGGCGGTGCGTTCCTGTTCTACAGCGGCAACCTGTTGTGGATCGAGACACGCCGCAAGCGTCGGTTGGTGGATCAACCGCGCCGCACCCACGCGATGGCGCGCCTGACCATCGGCGTCTGCCTGGGCAGCGTCGCCGGCATCTCCGCCTTGTTCATCGCCGCACGCTTGCTTGCGCAAGGACAGGAGCGTTATGTCTATTACGCGGTCTTCGCGGCCGTGCTGGTGTGGGCGCTGGTCCGCCCCACCGCACGTGGTGCGTACGAGGTCTTGCTGGCCTGCGCTGTCCTCACGGCGCTGATTCCGCTGGCCAGCTGTGTTTCGGCACATGGCGTGGTGCTGCCGTGGCAGGACGCGACGGTGCTGGTCGTGGACCTGATCGCCTTGGTGTTGGCATGGGCGTACTGGCAACTGGCGCGTGCGAGCAGGCGGCGCGGACTGCAGGGCGACCCCAACAGCGTCTGGGCGTGGAACATGCGCCCGATGCACCGCGCCGATTGATGCCCGGTACGCCACGGTGTGCCGGACAACACCTGCGGCGTCGCGCTTGGTCGCTGGCCATGCTGCTGGCCCAACAACCTGGCCCGTTGACGCAACGGCCTCACCCGGCAGTGCATCCTGATCGCCCGCCACCTTCGCCCACACCCGATGACGGCTGTCGCCTTACGCATTGGCCTGATCTCCGACACGCATGGCCTGCTGCGGCCCGAGGCGGTGGCTGCATTGCAGGGCTGCTCGGCGATCATCCATGCCGGCGATGTGGGCAAGCCGGAGATCCTCACTGCGCTGCAGGCGCTGGCACCGCTGCATGCGATCGCCGGCAATATCGATAACACGCCGTGGGCAGCGCAGCTTCCGGAAACGCTGGATCTGCTGCTCGCAGGCGTGCGGATCCATGTGCTGCACGATCTGAAAGCGCTGGCGGCGGGTGTTGCTGCAGATGTGATCATCTGCGGGCATTCGCACAAGCCATCGATACACACGCGCGACGACGTGCTGTACATCAATCCGGGCAGCGCCGGCCCCCGTCGCTTCAGCCTGCCGATCAGCGTGGGCACGCTGTGGCTGGGCGGTGGCCCGCCGCGTGCGCAGCTGCAGCTGCTAGAAATACGCTGATGCAAGTTGGATCCGTGCAACGGAGATTTGCGCCGGGATCTAGAGCGGCTAGCAAAACGACTGCACCGCCGCTGCTCGGAAGCGGCATGTGCCACGCGTACACTGCAGTTCTGAGTGCGCGCCAGAACCCACCTCACCACCGCTTGCGATGTCGTGTCAGCTGCTCTTGGACAATGCCGAGCGATGAGGTGCATCGGCCCGACACACAGGCCACTTCAGCATGCCCTGAGCATGCGGTGCATGCGATGACCGCCAGCAGCGACCGCTGACAACCCGCGCTGACGTGCCTGCTTGTGCAAACCTGCACGCGAGCCGTTCGTTGCCTGCATGTGTAGGCCCCCGGCCCCTGCGCTGACCTTGTCTGCACGCAGGCGGGACCATCCTGGTGCATCGCGTCGTTGCAAGGATTTCTCCATGAATACCCGTCGCCAGTTCCTCTCCGCCGCCGCTGTCGGCACCGCCGCATTGGCCGCCGCCCCGTTGTTGGCGCAAACCTCCGCACCCGGCAGCGTGATGCCCACGCGCGGCAAGGCCGCCGCATCCGCGTTGCCGACCAATCCCGCAAGCAAGGGCGCACGCTATCGGCCTTCAAGTCGACTGGGTTTTGGTGGCGTGGCAATCGGCAATGGCTTTGCGCCCACCAGCGATGCGCAAAGCGAAGCGACCCTGGCTGCGGCGTGGGAATCGGGCGTGCGGTACTTCGATACCTCGCCGTGGTACGGCCTGGGCCTGTCTGAGCGCCGTACCGGGCACCACCTGCACAATCACGCTGCAGACGACTATGTGCTGTCGACCAAGGTCGGGCGCCTGCTCACCGCCACCGACAAACCGCCGAAGACGATGTGGCAGCAGCCGTCGCCCTTCGACTATCGCTACGACTACAGCGCCTCCGGGGTGCGTCGCTCGATCGAAGACAGCCTGCAGCGGCTGGGCGTGTCGCAGATCGATATCGCCTACATCCACGACCTGTCGCCGGAGAACGAGAAAGACCTCGGCATGCCATGGGAACAGCGTTTTGCCGAAGCGGTGAAAGGCGCGATGCCCGAGCTGACCAAGATGCGCAAGGAGGGCCTGATCAAGGCCTGGGGCTTTGGCGTCAATCGCCCCGAGCCGGCCCTGCGTGCGATCGAGGAGGCCGACCCGGACATCTTCCTGCTGGCCTGCCAGTATTCGTTGCTCGACCACGCGCGCGCGTTGCACGACACCTTCCCGAAGATCGCAAAGCATGGCGCGTCGGTGGTGGTCGGCGCGCCGCTATTGGCGGGCTATCTGGCCGGGCGCGAGCGTTATCTCTACGACGGCACCGTACCGGAATGGGCGCCGGCCATGCGCCAGAAGGCGCTGGCCATCTGCGAGCGCCACGGCGTGGATCTGCGCACGGTGTCGCTGCAGTTTGCCGCTGCACCCAAGGTGGTGTCGGCGGTGATTCCGGGCGCGCGCACGGCCGAGCAGGCGCATGCGAATGCGGCCTCGATGCGCGTGGCGATTCCGGCAGCGGTGTGGGAAGAGCTCAAGCGCGACCAGGTGATCGAAGCGGACGCACCGGTGCCTGTTCTGGGCTGAGGCTCACGCGTGGTGAGGGTGCCATCGCAAACGCCTGCGCTTGCGATGCATCACGTCGCGCACCACGCACCACGTCACCCATCACGGAAGCAGCAGCGGCCGCAACGCAGGCACCTGCCTGGCCAGTTCGTCGGCGACAATCGCCGCTAACAGATCGGCGCCGTCGGCACCCAGATGGGTGTAATCGAATGCCAGCTTGGCCTGGCCCATCGGCTCGGCGCTGGCGTTGTCCTGTGCACGCGCAGCGGCAACAGCAGGCGTGGCTGACGTCGATGTGGTCTGCGCCGGTGTCTTGCCCATGGTGGTACCCGATTGCGCGGCAAGCACCTGCTCCGGATCGGCCGGCCGCTGCGCCAGGCGCATTGCCAGCACCGGGCCCATGCCTTGCACCAGGGCGCGGCTGCGCGCATGCAGGTCGATCAATGGCACCTGCAATTCCTGTGCGAGTTTGCGCGTGGCCTCGGCCCAGGGCGCCAGATCGTCCAGCAACTGGCCGCGCGCGAACTGCCGCCGCGTCAACGGTGTGACCAGTACCGGAATCGCACCGGCAGCACGCGCCTCGGCCACATAGCGGCGCAGGTTGGCGGGGAACTCGGTCGCCAGGTCGGTGGAGCGCCCCGGCTTGCCCGGTTGATCGTTGTGGCCGAACTGGATCAGCACGTACACCTGGCGATACCCGCCGCTGCGCAGCTCGTGCAGCGCGATCTCCCACGAACCTTCGGCACGGTAGTTGGACGTGCTGCGGCCGCCGCGCGCCAGATTGAGGCAGCTCAGAAACGAGGTCACATGCTGCGCGCAAAAGCTCGGCCCCCAGCCGCCCTGCACGGCGGTGGTGGAGTCGCCGACCAGGACGATCTTGCTGGCGGCAAGCGAAGCCGCAGCGGCCGGCGCGGCGGGCGCAGAGACGTTGGCGGTCGATGCCCCGGACCCGAGCGGCGTGTCGACCCGCGCGGCAGCGGCAGCATCGGCAAAGGGCAGGCAGGCAGCGGCCAGCGCTGTCAGCAGCATCGGTGCAACAACACAGTCCTTACGCATGCATCACCTCGAAAACGACTGAAACACTGCTGCGCGCTCGTCGGAGGGGGCGGCCAGCGCTGCGGAATTGGCGTGTCCTGCGCAGACCTCCCGGTCTGGGACGTTCGTACAGGTGTGGCGACCGCAGGCCACGTGCTGATCGCCCCGCCGCAACGAAAGCGCTCAGAACGTACCGCGTTGGACGAAGGGCGCCTGCTGGTAGAGCCGCCGTTCGCCGCCGCGCGGGTCGTTGGCCATCCGGCTCGGCACATCGAACAGCAACGTGTCGCGGTGCTGCAGCGAGTACTGGCGCCAGCGCGGCAGGCCGCGATGATTCGGGTCGCCATGGCGTGCGAAGGCGAGCAGCGCCTCGCTCATCTGCTCGGCCATGCGCTGCGCATCGGCGCCGTCGCCGGTGCGCGAGCCGGGCTGCGCAATGGTGTCGAAGACCAGCGGGATATCCAGCGTGTGGAAGGCGCCGAACTTGCCGCCCTCCAGCGGCGAGCCCCAGTCCAGCTGATACACCCAGGTCGGCGCGCCCTGGCGTGCACGCGCCTCGGCCTCCTCGACCGCACCGCGCCACGAGCGGCCGGCGGTGGTGGCGGCAAAGAACACGTCCGAGGGCGAGTAGTGCGGATACAGCCGGCGATATTCGGCAATCACCACCTGCGGCAGCAGGTCGACGTACTGCTGCGCTTCCAGCCTGGCCGGCAGCTCGTCCCAGCTCAATGCGAAGTTCTTCGCGTCGTTGCCGAGAAACGCGCGGGTCTCGTCGCGGGTGTTGCCGATCACCAGCGGAATGCTGGCCGATTGCAGTGGTGCGGTCGGCCAGAACGGATGCACCGGCACATTGCGTGCATCCAGTACCGGGCCGAAGTACAGCGCGCTGTTTTCCACCCGCGAGGGGTCGCGCAGCTGCGCGGCAGCCAGCAGCTGCGCAACCGGCAGCGTGCGGATGCGCGCAAGCGCGCCAGGCGCAAGTTTCAATGCATCCAGCAGCAACTGCGCACGCTGCGTGGCCGCACGCGGGCCGGCCACGGTGACCTGTTGCCCGCTCATGGTCCAGGCG
This sequence comes from Xanthomonas arboricola, assembly GCF_002940665.1. Classification (GTDB taxonomy): domain Bacteria; phylum Pseudomonadota; class Gammaproteobacteria; order Xanthomonadales; family Xanthomonadaceae; genus Xanthomonas; species Xanthomonas arboricola_B. The sequence continues at coordinate 219,762 of NZ_MIGY01000004.1, read as the reverse complement.
CGGTGGAACAGGCCGCGTGCTGCCGGCATCGCCATCAGGGTGGCGATCTTGGCGCCGCCACCGGACTGGCCGAACACGGTGACATTGCCGGCATCGCCGCCGAATTCGCCGGCGTGCTGGCGCACCCACTGCAGTGCCTGGATCAGGTCCAGCTGCCCGGCATTGCCGGAGTCGGCAAAGCCGGCATCGCCCAGCTGCGCCAGCGACAGGTAGCCGAACAAGTTGAGCCGGTGATTGACGGTGATCACCACCACATCGCCGCGTTTGCACAGGCGCGCGCCGTCGTACAGCGGGTCGCTGCCCGAGCCGGTGGTGTAGCCGCCGCCGTGGATGTAGAACAGGATCGGGCGCTTGCCGCCATCGCGCAGGCCCGGCGTCCACACGTTGAGGAACAGGCAGTCCTCGCTGGTGGGCTCGCTGGCCTTGAGCTGCGGCGCCGCCGCAGCATAGGCGCTGGCCTCGCGCACGTGCTGCCACGGGCTTTCCGGCAGCGCTGCCTGGAAGCGCCGCGTGGCAGTGTCGCCGCCATAGGGGATGCCCTTGAACACGCAGATGCCCTGGTCGCGATAACCGCGCAAGGCGCCGCCACGCACGCGCGCCAGCGGCGCGCTGTCGTCGCGCGGCGGCGGGGGTGCGGCGGCGCCAGCAAAGCCGGGGAGTGCTGCCGCGGCAGTGACAAGCAGGCCGCCACGCAGCAGCGTGCGTCGGCGCGCGTCGGGCGTGGACGGCGCTGTCATCGCGCGGTGTCCTGCGCCGGTCCCGATGCAGGTGCAGATGCAGATGCCGGCGGCTGCGCCTTGGCGACATGCGCGATCCAGGCCTGGGCCAGCTGCGGCCAGGCGGCCACGGTCAGGCCGCTGCCGCTGGCGGTGCCGAAGCCATGGCCGCCCTGCGGGAAGACGTGCAGCTCGCTCGGCACACCGGCGCGCAGCAGCGCGTCGTGCATCAGCAGGCTGTTGCGCACCGATACCACGGTGTCGTCCTGCGCATGCAGCAGAAAGCTGGGCGGGGTGCGTGCATCCACATGCAGTTGCGGCGAATACGCGCGCACCTGCGCATCGCTGGGACTGCTGCCGAGCAGGCGCTCGCGCGAGCCGGGGTGCGCGTTGGCGCTGTCCATGTTGATGACCGGGTAGATCAGCAGCGCAAAATCCGGCCGCGCGCTCAGTGCATCGGCCGCATCCACCTTGGGGTAGACCTGCGCGGCGTAGCGGGTGCCCAGGCTGGCGGCGACATGGCCGCCGGCCGAGAAGCCCATCACCCCGACCCGCTGGCGGTCGATGCCGTAGCGGGCGGCGTTGGCGCGGATCAGCCGCAGCGCGCGCTGTGCATCGGCCAGCGGCACGTCGGCGCCATTCGGGTGCCCTTCGTCAGGCAAGCGGTAGCGCAGCACGAACAGGGTGATGCCGGCCTGGTCGACGAAGCTCGGCACCAATGCGCTGCCCTCGTTGTCGAGCACGATGCGCTGGTAGCCGCCGCCGGGGGTGACCAGCAGCGCGGTGCCGTTCGGCCGCCTGGGCCGGTAGACCACCAGGTAAGGCGTGCTGATCTGCTGGATGTAGCGATCGGGCAGGGCAGGGTCGCTGCTGCGTTGGACGATGCGCTGTGGCTCTTTGAGCGCCTTGTCTCCCGGTGCAACTCCCTTGGGCCACAGCGGGATCCGGCTGGCCTGCTCGGCAGCGGTATCGGCGCCGGGCACTTCGGCGGCCAGTGCCGGCCCGGCCAGCAGCGATCCCATCACCACCACCGTCATGCACCGGCGCATGACCTTCGAGAACGCGGCAAGAGCGCGCATCTGGCTTGTCTGTTCCATTCACCCCTCCCAGGGTTGCTGCGTTGCTGCGGCCGGTTTTGCCGCACTGCACATTGCCAATGACACCGGTTTACCATATACAGCACACCGTGCCGCTGTCGATTGGCAGTGCAACAAAAACACCTATCAGGGAGACACCCTTGAGCAACGACGCCGCCACCCCACCATCCTCCACATCCTCGCTGTCGCAGATCGCCCAGCGCTTTGTGGAGGCACGCCGTGCAGGGGCATCGCTGCCGGACTTTCCAGGGCAGATCCCCGACGATCTGCTCACCGCCTACCAGGTCCAGGATATCGCCATCAGCCAGTGGGATGACCAGGTGGTCGGCTGGAAGGTGGGCTATATCGCCGCCGAGCGCCGCGACGCATCGGGCGACGAGCGCCTGCTAGGCCCGATCTTCTCGCACAAGCTTTGGAATGCTACCGGTGGAACAACCGAATTCCCGATCTACGAAGGCGGCTTCGGTGCGGTCGAGGCCGAGTACGTGCTGCGCCTGGACGCCGACGCGCCGGCCGAGCAGACCCACTTCACCCCGGAGCAGGCGGCGCAGCTGCCGGCCACGCTGTTCATCGGCGTGGAAATCGCCAGCAGCCCGCTGGCGACCATCAACACGCTGGGCCCGCGCGTGGTGATCTCCGACTTCGGCAACAACAACGGCCTGATCCTGGGCCCGGAAGTGAGCGATTGGCTGGCGCGCGACGAAGCCGCGCTGACCGCCGAAACCCTGATCGACGACCAGCTCGTCGGCACCGGCGGGGCCACCACGTTGCCGGGTGGACTGCGCGCCGCCTACGCGTTTGCGCTCACGCGTTCGGCCCGGCGCGGGCGCCCGCTCAAGCGCGGTGATCTCATCGCCACGGGCAATGCCACCGGTATCCATGACATCGAAGTGGGACAGCATGCGCTGATTCGCTTCGCCGGCGTCGGCGACATTTCCTGTACGGCTGTGTCCGCCAAGTAACGCCGGACCCAGTGACCAGACGCTTGGGAGGGCGCCAATGATCACACGCAGACATTTCCTCGGTGCCGGGCTCGGTGCCGCCGCGGCCGGCCCCTGGCGGGGCGCGGGTGCCACCACGCCGATCCCCGGCGGGCAGCTGCTGACCGCCACCGACGTGCATGTCGGCGACTACCCCACCGTGGAGGCGGTGCGGTGGTTCGGCAAGCAGCTGGAGCAACGCAGCAACGGCCGGCTCAAGCTGCGCCAGTACCACTCCGGCCAGCTGGGCCGCGAGTCCGAGGCGATCGACATGGCGCGCTTCGGCGCCATCGACATCACCCGGGTGTACTCGGGCGCGTTGAACAACACCTTTCCGCTGACCCAGGCGCTGTGCCTGCCGTACGTGTTCGACTCGGTGCCGCATCTGCGCCGCGCCATCGACGGCCATGTCGGCGACAGCGTGTTGCGCAGCTTCGAGCAGCGCGACCTGGTGGGCCTGGCGATCTACGACTCCGGCGCGCGTTGCTTCTACAACACCAAGCACCCGCTGCACCGCCCGGAGGATCTCAAGGGCCTGAAACTGCGCGTGGCCTCGTCGGACATCTTCCTCAAGCTGATGCGCATGCTGGGTGCCAACCCCACCCCGATGTCGCTGGGCGAGACGTTCTCGGCGATGGAAACGCACATGATCGACGGTGCGGAAAACAACATGCGCAGCTTCCAGTCCAGCCGGCACTTTGAAGCCGCGCATTACTGGTCGCAGAGCGAGCATTCCTATGCGCCGGACATCCTGGTGATGTCGCGGCAGAGTTTCGAATCGCTGCGCCCTGACGATCGCGCCCTGGTGGTGGAGCTGGCACGCGCCTCGGTGCCGGTGATGCGCAATCTGTGGGATGCCTCGGAGACCGTCGCGCGCAAGCAGGTGATCGATTACGGCGTCAAGCTCAATCAGGTCGACATGCCGGCGTTCCGCGCCGCCGCCGCGCCGCTGCTGGCCGAATACCGCAAGCAGCCGGAGATCGAAGCGCTGTACCGCCGCATCCGCGATTTTGCATAGAGGTGACCCGATGACCGAACCCGAGACCGTCGCCGTCCCGGTCGCGCCGTTGCAGCGCGCGCTGGACCGCGTTTCCGATACCGCCGTTGGCGTGGCGTCCATCGCGCTGCTGGGCCTGGTGGTCGTGCAGGGCTGGCAGGTGTTCACCCGCTACGTGCTCAACGACTCGCCCAGCTGGACCGAGCCGGTGACGCTGCTGTTGCTCAGCACCGCGCTGAGCCTGGGCGCGGCCGCCGGCGTGCATACCAACCGCCACTTCGGCTTCTATCTGCTGGGCGAACACGTGCCGCCGCTGGTGCGCAGGGTGTTCGACCTGATCCGCCCGTTGATGATCATGTCCATCGGTGCGGTGCTGGCGTGGTGGAGCGCGGCGCTGCTGCTCGATGGCCTGGATATCAAGATGGCCGGCGCGCAGATGCCGCAGAGCATCAACTACCTGCCGCTGTCGATCGGCGGTGCGCTGATGGTGATCTTTGCCTTATACAAGCTGTGGCGTGTGCTGCGCCCGATCCAGGCCGGAGGAGTGCGCTGATGGGCATCGCGATGTTGTTGGGAACCTTCGTGGTGCTGCTGCTGATCGGCGTGCCGGTGGCGTATGCGCTGGGCGCGGCCGCACTGGCCACGCTGCTGTATCTGGACCTGCCCACGGTGGTGCTGGTGCAGCAGATTTCCGCCGGCAGCGGCTCGGCCTCGTTGATCGCGATCCCGCTGTTTATCTTCGCCGGCGAGTTGATGCTGCGCGGCGGTATCTCCGAACGCCTGATCGCGCTGGCCTCCTCGCTGGTGGGGCGGGTGCGTGGCGGCCTGGGCCAGGTCAGCGTGCTGTCGTCGCTGTTCTTCGGCGGCGTGTCCGGCTCGGCGATCGCCGACGTCTCGGCGGTCGGCGGCACCATGATCCCGCAGATGATCAAGCGCGGTTACGACCGCGATTACGCGGTCAATGTGAGCATGACCGCCGCGCTGGTGGCGTTGCTGGTGCCGCCCTCGCACAACCTGATCCTGTTCTCGGCCGCGGCCGGTGGCGGGCTGTCGATCGCCGATCTGTTCGCGGCCGGTATCTTCCCGGCGCTGCTGATGACCGCGGCGATGATGGTCACCGGTTATGCGGTGGCCCGCCACCGCGGCTACGGCACCGAGCCGTTCCCCGGCTGGCGCGCAGTGGCGCTGCGCCTGATCGGCGCGTTGCCGGGCCTGGGCCTGGTGGCGTTGATCTTCATCGGTATCCGTGCCGGCATCTTCACCGCGGTGGAGAGCGCGGCGATCGCGGTGGTGTATGCCTTGATCGTCACCGCGCTGCTGTATCGGCAGCTGCGGTGGGCCGAGTTCTTCGCCGCGGTGACGCATGCGGCGCGCACCACCGGCGTGATCCTGTTCGTGATCGCCACTGCGGCGGTGTTCGGCTGGTTGCTGGCCTACCTGCAGGTGCCGGCGGCGGCGGTGAAGTTCCTGCAGGCCATCGCCGACAGCAAGAACACGGTGCTGTTGATGATCGTGGTGATGTTGTTGCTGCTGGGCATGTTCATGGACCTGGCGCCGAAGATCCTGATCTGCACGCCGATCTTCCTGCCGGTGGTCAAGGCCTACGGCATCGACCCGATCCACTTCGGTCTGGTGATGGTGCTTGCCGGCGGCATCGGCCTGATCACCCCGCCGATCGGCTCGGTGCTGTTCATCGGCACCTCGATCGGGCAGATCACCATCGCCCAGAGCATGCGCACCATCTGGCCGTTCTGGCTGGCGGCCCTGTGCGTGCTGCTGATCGTGGCGTTCTTCCCCGAACTGTCGCTGTGGCTGCCACGCGCGCTGCGCGCGTAAGCGCCCGCGATCCCGACTGCGTCCGTCGGGCGGGCGTCGTCGGTGCGTGGCAGCGGCCTGCACGGCGCGTGCAATGCGATGTCCGCGCGCCGCGCCTCGCCCGACAAACGCCGGCCGACGTTACCGGCGCGCTGCGCAGCGTGGCTGCTGGAAGGTAGTTCCGCCCTCATCCAGGCGGCCGACGCTCCAGGCGCTGGCCGTCGTATCGCCCCGCCGAGCGGGGACTAGGAGCAAGCATGCGTGTGCGTATCGCTTCAACCCGTTTGCGTTGGCTGCTGGCCGGCGGCCTGCTGCTGTGTGCCGGGCTCGCTGCCGCGGCCGACTGGAAGCGCGGCATCGAACACCAGCGCATCGCCGACCAGGGCGACGGCACCTTCCTCAACCCGGTGCTGGCCGGCGATCACCCCGACCCGTCGGTGCTCAAGGACGGGCAGGACTACTACCTCACGCTGTCCTCGTTCGATGCGTATCCGGGCCTGCCGATCTGGCATTCGCGCGATCTGGTCAACTGGCAGCCGCTGGGCCATGCCATCACCCAGAACGTCGGCGCGATCTGGGCGCCGGATCTGATCAAGCACGGCAAGCGCTACTACATCTACTTCCCGGCGCGCCGCGGCGACCAGGGCGAGCGCAGCAACTTCGTGGTCTGGGCCGACGACATCACCGGCCCGTGGAGCGCGCCGATCGACATCGGCCTGGGCAAGTACATCGACCCCGGCCATGCGGTGGGCGAGGACGGCAAGCGCTACCTGTTCCTGAGCGGCGGCGACTACGTGCAGCTCTCCGACGACGGCCTCAAGGTGGTCGGCACCCCCAAACACGTCTACGACGGCTGGAAATACCCGGAAAGCTGGGACGTGGAAGGCTACGCGCAGGAAGGCCCCAAGATCACCCGCCACAACGGCTGGTACTACATGACCACCGCTGTCGGCGGCACCGCCGGCCCGCCGACCGGGCACATGGTGATCACCGCGCGTTCGCGCTCGATCCACGGCCCCTGGCAGAACGCGCCCGACAACCCGATCACCCGCACCAAGAGCGCCGACGAGCCGTGGTGGTCGCGCGGCCACGCCACCCTGGTGGAAGGCACCGACCAGCGCTGGTGGATGCTCTACCACGGTTACGAGCACGGCTACTGGACGCTGGGCCGGCAGGCATTGCTGGACCCGATCGAGTGGACCGCGGACGGCTGGTTCGTCGCCAAGGGCGGCGATCTGGGTACGCCGCTGAAAAAGCCCAGCGGGCAGGCCTTGCCGCACGGGCTGGCGTTGTCGGACGACTTCCGCGCCAGCACGCTGGGCCCGCAGTGGGCGTTCTTCAACCCCGCCGCCGACGAGGCCAAGCGCCTGCAGGTCGGCGATGGCGTGCTGCGCCTGCAGGGCAAGGGCAGCGCGCCGCGCGATGCCTCGCCACTGACGGTGATCGCGCCCGACCAGGCCTACCAGTTCGAGGTGCAGATGACCGTCGCGCCGGGCGGGCAGGGCGGGGCGCTGCTGTTCTACAGCGACAAGCTCTACGCCGGCGTGGGCAGCAATGGCGAGCACTTCGTCATGCACCGCTACGGCGAGGAGCGCCCGGCCAGGCTGGCGCCCAGTGCCAAGGGCGGTGCGCTGTGGCTGCGCGTCACCAACAACCGCCATATCGTCACCATCCACAGCAGCACCGACGGCACCACCTGGACCAAGTACCCGGTGCAGATGGAAGTGTCCGGCTATCACCACAACGTGGCCGGCAAGTTCCTGGCACTGAAACCGGCGCTGTATGCCGCCGGACAGGGCCAGGTGGAGTTCCGCAACTTCCGCTACCGCGCCCTGGACTGACCGTTCCGCACTGCCAGGCAGGCTGCGGCACACCCGGACGCTGCCTGCCTCGATGCTGCGGATGCGGGACATCGGCAGGCCTGCGAAGGCTTGCCGGCCCGCTGGCCGGTAGAATCCATTCAACTCGAACGGTTGACCGCTATGCCCGCCCGCAAGATGCCCGAAGAGGGAATGCCTGGCCTGCCGAAGGGCAAGGTAGCCACGATCAACGACATCGCCCGGATGTCCGGAGTCTCCAAGAAGACCGTCTCGCGGATCATCAACAACTCGCCGCTGGTGCGGCAGGACACCCGCGAGAAGGTCGAGGCGCTGATGCGCGAGGTCGGCTACGCCCCCGACCCGCTCGCGCGCGGGCTGGCGTTCCGGCGCTCGTTCCTGATCGGCATGGTCTACGACAACCCCACCGCGCAATACATCGTGGACATGCAGTACGGCGCGCTGGACGCGCTGCGCGGCTCCAGCTTCGAGCTGGTGGTACACCCCTGCGACAGCCGCAGCCCCGGCTACATTGAAGGCGTGCGCCGCTTCGCCCAGGCGCAGAAGCTGCACGGGGTGATCCTGGTCCCACGCGCCTCCGAAGACCAGGCGCTGGCCGACATGCTGGCCGAGATCGGCTGCCGCTACACCCGCATCGCCTCGGTCGCGCTGGACACCACCTCGCAGACGGTGATCACCCACGACCGCGACGGCGCCGCCGAGGCCGCCGACTACCTGCTCTCGCTCGGCCACCGCGACATCGCCCTGGTCACCGGCCCCAGCGCCTACCGCTCCTCGATCGAGCGCACCTCCGGCTTTGCCGACGCGCTGACCCGGCGCGGCATCGAACTGCCGCCCGAGCGCATCGTCGAAGCCGGCTACACCTTCGAATCGGGCGTGGCCGCGGCCGAAAAACTGCTGCTGGGCAAGAAACGCCCCACCGCCATCTTCACCGGTAACGACGAAATGGCGGCCGGTATCTACAAGGTCGCGCTACGCGCCGGCATCAACATCCCGCGCCAGCTGTCGGTGATCGGCTACGACGACAGCTCGCTGGCCTCCCGCCTGTGGCCGCCGCTGACCTCGGTGCGCCGCCACACCCGCGACACCGGCCGCACCGCCGCGGCGATGCTGATCCAGCCCGACAACGCCCCGCAACTACCCACCGCAAGCGTGCGCCCGCACCTGATCGTGCGCGACTCCTGCCAACCGCCGGAAGATTGAGCGAGGTCGAAGCCCGGGCAAGGGGACGCCAGGCAAGGCGCTGGCGAGTCGCTTGTGACGGCGCGTGGCGACGCGTTGATCATGGCAGGCAGTGGCAATCGCCTGAGGCGCACCCTCATCCGGCGCTACGCGCCACCTTCTCCCGACGGGAGAAAGAATTCCCACGCCGCCATGCGGCTATCGTGCACTGCGCAATGACACCGGTTAACCAGAGCCGGTAGAATGGCTTGGTGCAAGCCATTCCCCCCGCGCTTGGCACCGGAGATCGCGCATGTCCCTGTACTGCAAGACCCACTACGCCACCCATCCCGACGCCATCAAGGGCGCCAGCAACGACGACCTGCGCGAGCTCTATCTGCTCGATGGCCTGTTCGTCGACGATGCGGTCACGCTCAAGTACACCCACTACGAGCGCTTCGTGCTCGGTGGCGCAGCACCGCTCGGCACCACGCTGGAACTGCCCAGGCAGACCGAACCCGCCTCTGCCGCCGGCCATCCGTTCCTGGAGCGCCGCGAGCTGGGCATCCTCAATGTCGGCGCCGGGACCGGTAGCGTGACCGTGGACGGCACCGTCTACACGCTCGGACCGAAGGACGGCCTGTACGTGGCGATGGGCAGTACCGAAGTCAGCTTCGCCTCGGACAATGCCGCCAACCCGGCCAGGTTCTATCTGGCGTCGACACCGGCGCATGCGCGCTTCGAGACCAAGCAACTGTCGATCAAGGACGCCGTGGCGCTGGAGCGCGGCGCGCTGGAAACCAGCAACGAGCGCACCATCTACCAGTACATCGTGCCGACCACCTGCCAGTCCTCGCAGCTGCTGCTGGGCCTGACCGTGCTCAAGCCGGGCAGTGTCTGGAACACCATGCCGCCGCATCTGCACGACCGCCGCAGCGAGGTGTATTTCTACTTCGATCTCGGCGCCAACGACCGCGTCTATCACTTCATGGGCGAGCCGGACGCGCAGCGCCACATCGTGATCCAGAACAACGAAGCGGTGGTGTCGCCGCCGTGGTCCATCCACATGGGCGCCGGCACCAGCAATTACGCCTTCATCTGGGCGATGGGCGGCGAAAACCTGGATTACACCGACATGCACGTGCTGGACATCTGCCAGCTCAAGTAACCCCATGCGTGCCGGGCAGCACCGCACTCACCGCGTCGATGCGACAGCCCGATCAACGCGCCAGATCCACCCCATGCCAGCGGCCGCGCATCGCGCGGACGCACGCACTCATCCAACGTGGCACATCCAGCAGGAGCGATAAGGTAATGAGCAATCCGTTCAGTCTCGAAGGCAAGGTCGCACTGGTCACCGGTGCCAACACGGGCCTGGGCCAGGGCATCGCGCTGGCACTGGCACAGTCCGGCGCCGACATCGCCGCTGCCGGCATCCAGGCGCCGACCGAGACCGAAGAACTGGTCAAGGGCCTGGGCCGCCGCTTCGTCGCGATCCAGGCCAACCTGATCAGCGTCGAACCGGTGCAGCGCATCCTCAAGGAAACGCTGGACGGCCTGGGTCGCCTGGACATCCTGGTCAACAACGCCGGCCTGATCCGCCGCACAGACGCGGTGGATTTCAGCGAGCAGGATTGGGACGACGTGATGAACGTCAATCTGAAATCGGCCTTCTTCATGGCGCAGGCCGCCGGCCGCCATTTCATCGCCCAGGGCAGCGGCAAGATCATCAACATCGCCTCGATGCTGTCGTTCCAGGGCGGCATCCGCGTGCCGTCCTACACCGCCAGCAAGTCCGGCATCGCCGGCATCACCCGCCTGCTGGCCAACGAATGGGCCAGCAAGGGCGTGACCACCAATGCCATCGCGCCCGGCTACATGGCCACCGACAACACCGCCCAGCTGCGTGCCGACCAGGACCGCAACAAGGCCATCCTGGACCGCATCCCGGCCGCGCGCTGGGGCGTGCCGGCCGACCTGGGCGGCACCGCGGTGTTCCTGGCCAGCAGCGCCTCGGATTACGTCAACGGCGCCATCATCCCGGTCGACGGCGGCTGGCTGGCACGCTGAGTCAAACCCACGCGGTGCCTTCTCCCTCCGGGAGAAGGTGCCCGAAGGGCCGATGAGGGCCGGCGAGCACGCGCATCAGGCAAACGTGCGCTGCATACCCGGCAACGTTTCTACAGAGCCTTGATCCCTCACGGATAAGGCACCTGAAAAGCGAATCAAGACAGCACCCAGACGCGCGCAGTCACCACATTCCACATTCAAAACAACGTCCCCAAACCAATCGGAGCATCCCCATGAAAATCGCACTCATGAATGAGTTCAGTCAGGCCGGCAAGAACCCGGTGATCCTGCAGCAGCTCAACGACGTCGCCGGCGAGCAGGGCCACAGCGTCTTCAACGTCGGCATGGACGGCGACAACGACCACCGCCTGACCTACATCCACCTGGGCATCGTCGCCAGCCTGCTGCTGAACTCCAAGGCCGTGGACTTCGTCGTCGCCGGCTGCGGCACCGGCCAGGGCGCGATGATGTCGCTCAATGCGCATCCGGGCGTGTTCTGCGGCTATTGCATCGAGCCGACCGACGCCTACCTGTTCGCCCAGGTCAACAACGGCAACGCGCTGTCGCTGGCGTTCGCCAAGGGCTACGGCTGGGGCGCGGAAATCAACGTGCGCTACATCTTCGAAAAGGCCTTCAGCGGCGAGCGTGGCATGGGCTACCCGGCCGAGCGTCGCGAATCGCAGGCCGCCAACGCCGGCATCCTGACCCAGCTCAAGCAGGCCACCGCCAAGTCCTACCTGGACGGCCTGCGCGCCATCGACCCGGAGCTGATCAAGCAGGCCGTGGGCGGCGAGCGTTTCCAGCAGTGCTTCTTCGACAATGCCCAGGACGCCGAGATCCGCGCCTTCGTCGCCGGCGTGCTGGGCAAGCCCGAAGCCGCCGCCGCAGCAGCGTAACTGCCTAAAGCCCTCCTCCCGCGGGGTGAGAGGTCACTGTTTGCGCGCAACTGGCGCGCGTGCCTTGGAGCCCGCGCTGCCAGCGCGGGCCGGGGTTGGAGTGAGGCTACGGCGGAAGACAGCTGGCCTAAACGGGGAGGCTTGAAAGGCTTGAGACGACAGTACGGCCGTCCAACATTTTCTATGCCGCCGTACCCTCATCCGCCCTTCGGGCACCTTCTCCCGATGGGAGAAGGAAACAGCGTCGCGCACTCAGCATTTTTACCGGAGCCCACCATGCGTCTGCTGCTGTTCGCATTGCTGCTGCTCTGCGCAAATAATGCCCGTGCCGACCCACAACGCATCTTCATCGCCGGCGATTCCACCGCCGCCGACTACGGCGCCGAGCGCGCCCCGCAGGCCGGCTGGGGCCAGGTGCTGCAGGAGTGGTTCGACCCGGCGCAATGGCAGGTGCGCAATCACGCCAAGGGCGGCCGCAGCACCCGCAGCTTCATCGCCGAAGGGCGCCTGGACGCCATCGCCGGCGAACTGCAACGCGGCGACATCCTGCTGATCCAGTTCGGCCACAACGACGCCAAACACGAAGATCCCAGCCGCTACACCGATGCGCAAGGCGACTATCAGCAGTTCCTGCGCCGCTATATCGCCGCCGCGCGCGGCAAGGGCGCCACGCCGATCCTGATCACGCCTGCTGCACGTCTGCTCTACGACTTCGGTGCGCTGCTCGACACCCACGGCCGCTACACCCTGGCCATGCAGCAACTCGCCACGCAGGAACACGTTGGCCTGATCGATCTCAATGCCAGTTCCAGCGACTGGATCCGTGCCCTCGGCGAACAGGCGGCCAGACCGTATTTCCTGTTCGTCCCCGAGCAAGGCAAGGCCGACGGCACCCACTTCAGCCGCGCCGGCGCCTCCGCCGTGGCGTGCCTGGTCGTGCATGGCTGGGTGCAGCTGCAACCCGATCTCACGCCACAGCTGCGCCGCGATGCCGATTGCGGCGCAGCCGCCGACACCGCCGCCCAACGCGCGGCGCAGGCGCATCCCTCGCTGGTGGTGCACGAACGCGATCTCGCACGCCCGCGCCTGTCCGGCAGCGGGCGCCCGCCTCCTTACGCCTTGTCGATCCCGTAGTGATTCAGCCCCAGCCGGGTCAGTTCGCCGGAGCGGCGGTAGTAGACCTCTTCCCAACCCTCCACGCGCTGGCGGTCGGTCTCGCTCATCGCATCGAGGATGTCTTCGATGCTGAGCAGGTTGGGATCTTCTTCCAGGCGTTCGAACACCGCGCCCAGGCCTTCGATCGCCTGGCGCGCCTGCGCCGCACCCATCGCGCCCAGTCCCTGCACTGCGTCACGCCGGGTGGCGGCATCCCAGCGGTCGAAATAGCGTGCATAGCCGCTCTCGCTCATGTCCGCATCCAGCCGCGCCAATGCCACCAGCTCGCGCTCGCCCGGCGACAAGGCATCCATGCGTCCGCGCAGCGCGGTCAGTTTGGCTTGCACCCGTGCGCTGCGACGGCGCCACAGCAATTCGGGCATGTTGAGCAGCCCCTCTGCCGTGGGCGGCGCCACTGCCGGCCAGTTCACCCCGAAGCCGTCGTCGGTGAGCTGCCATTGCGCGCGCAGCGGCGGCGATGCCTTCAACAACAACCGATGCGCCTGGATCGGCTCGTCGATGCGGATGCCGTTGACCAGGGTGAACAGCAGGCGGGTGTCGTCCAGCTCCAAGCGCCGGATGCGAAGCTGCGTCAGGTCCATTGAGCGAAGGCGGTGTGGGGAGGTTTGACCATAGTGCGCGTCGGCGGTGGTGTCGAGTCGGTGCAGCGGATGCGGCGGTGAGGCAGCTGCGCTCGCGCGCCGATCCTGGATCGACGCGATCCAGCGCCGTCCCACGCACCCCTCACACGTCGCCGTCGCGACTCCAGCCGTCGCCACTGCCGCGCTGAAGAACCTGATCGGTGTCCAGCACGTCGCCGGCCGGCACCTGCGCCTGCTGCGCAAGATCGGCATAGATCGGGGTGAAATCCGGCGCGGTGGCGTGCATCAATTGGGCAAAGCTGTCGATGACGAAATAGGTCTTCTGGAAGCTATCGATGCGGTAGCGCGTGCGCATGATGCGCTGCAGGTCGAAGCCGATCCGGTTGGGCACCGGCGATTCCAGCGAATGCAGCGATTCGCCCTTGGACGACACGATGCCGGCGCCAAAGATGCGCAGCCCCTGCGGCGTGGCGATAAGGCCGAATTCGACCGTGTACCAATACAGGCGGGTGAGATTCTGCAGCGCGTCCGCGCCGATGCCGTGCGCCTTGACCCCGCCACGGCCGTAGGCCTGCATGAAGTCGGCAAACAGCGGATTCATCAGCAGCGGCACGTGCCCGAACAGGTCATGGAACAGGTCCGGTTCGGCGATGTAGTCGATCTGATCGGGGCGGCGGATCCACCATGTCACCGGGAAGCGCCTGTTGGCCAGATGCTCGAAGAAATCCAGCTCCGGCAGCAGGCCCTGCACGCCGACCAGGGTCCAGCCGGTGGCCGCCTGCAGCACCGTATTGAGCGCATCGAATCGCGGAACGTGGGTCTCGCCCATGCCCATCGCATCCTGCGCCTGCAGGAACTCGTCGCAGGCGCGCCCCACCAGCAGCGCGCGCTGGCGGCGATACAGGGTGCCCCAGGTGGCGTGGTCGTCGGCGCTGTAGCCATCCCACGGCTGCTCGACCACGGCGGTGGTGTAGACCGGCACATAGCCCTTGTCGGTGAGCTGATTCTCGACGCGTTGCGGTGCGATGTTCATGCGGCGGCAGTTCCCGATGATCAGCGCTCACCTTAGCCCGACGGCCGCGCAACGGGATTGCGAATCTTGCGTGTCCAGTGTTTGCAGGCGCAAGATTCGTGCGTCTTCCTCTGCTGCTGCGCAACATATGGACCAGCCAATCGCCCTGGACCGCACCGATCTGCGCCTGCTCGCCCTGCTGCAGACGCAGGGCCGCAGCAGCAATGCGGAGCTGGCGGTGCAGGTCAATCTGTCGGCCTCGGCCTGCCTGCGCCGCACCCAGCGGCTGGAGGCGGTCGGCATCATCGCCGGCTACGGCGCGCGCCTGGATGCCAAGGCGCTGGGGCTGGGGCTGCAGGCCTTCGTGCGGGTGCAGCTGGAGCAGCACGGCCAGGCCGATATCGAACATTTCGCCGATGGCGTGCGCGGCTGGGACGAGGTGGTGGCCTGCTGGGCGCTCACCGGCGACATGGATTACCTGCTGCAGGTGCAGGTGCGCGATCTGGAGCATTTCTCGCGCTTCCTGCTCGACCGCCTGCTCAATGCGACCGGCGTGTCCGACGTCAATTCCAGTTTCGTCCTGCGCACGGTGAAGGCGCCGGAAGGCCTGCCGCTCTCGCATCTGGGCTGATCCGGCGGGATGCAAGGCAGGGCGCGCGCAGCGTGACTTGCCTCTCAAACGATAACGATTTACATTTGCGTAACATCCGGCCGCGTCCGGCATGTCTTCTCGCCGATCCGCCAGCCCTGCAGGGCCAGCCAGCTCGTCGCCCGAGTGGGACGCGCCGCGCATGCCTGCGCTTTTCTTCCCCGTGACGCCACGCGTCCCGCACCGATCGATGAGAAACCCTCCAATGCCCGCGATTTCCGCTCCCCTGGCCACGTTGTCCGCTGCCTTGCTATGCGCGTTGGCGCTGACGCCCTGCGCTGCCCGTGCCGCCGATGCCGCCGATGCAAGCAATGCCAAGACGCTGGACCAGGTCAACGTCAACGGCGCGGTGAGCCGCGCACAGCCGGCCACCACCACGCGCCTGCCGCTGACCCTGCAGGAAACGCCGCAATCGGTCAGCGTGATCGGGCTGCAGCGGCTGGAAGAGCAATCGCTGTTCAGCATCGACGATGTGATGCGCAACGTCACCGGCGTCAACGTGTCGTTCTACGACACCCAGCGCCCGTTGTATTTCGCACGCGGCTTCCAGATCACCGACTTCCAGGTCGATGGCCTGCCCACCTACAGCGGTGCGACCAACCAGGAATACGACACGGTCTTCTACGACCGCATCGAGGTGATCCGCGGCGCCAACGGCCTGCTCACCGGCGCCGGCATTCCCTCGGCCACGGTCAACCTGCTGCGCAAGCGCCCGGGCAAGGACTTCGATGCCTCGTTTGCGGTGAGCGCCGGCACCTGGGATTTCCGCCGCATGCAGGCCGACGTCAATGCGCCGCTGACCGAAGACGGGCGCTGGCGCAGCCGCGTGGTCGCCGCCTGGCAGGACCGCGACTACTACTACGACCGCTACCACGACAACAAGATGTCGGGCATGGCGGTGCTGGAAGGCGATCTGACCGACAGCACCACGCTCACCGTCGGCTATCAGCGCCAGGACAACACCCCCGTCGGCTCGACCTGGGGCACGGTGCCGTTCTTCGCCGCCGATGGTTCGCCGGCCAACCTGCCGCGTTCGACCAACATGGCGCCCAAGTGGAGCCGCTGGCAGCGCGAGACCAGCACCGCGTTCGCCAACCTGGAGCAGCGCTTCGGCGAGGACTGGCTGCTGCGCGTCAACTACGCGCACACCAAGGGCGATGTGCAGAACCTGCGCGTCTACGGCACCGGTTATCCGGCCGCCGATGGCAGCGGCATGTTCCTGCGCACCGCTGCCGGCGAAACCAGCGACGCGCGCGATGGCGTGGACGTGTACCTGTCTGGCGGTTTCTCGTTGTTCGGCCGCCAGCACGATGTGGTGGTCGGCGGCAGCTGGCAGGATCTGCAGTCGACCTCCTATGGCGTCGCGCAGACCTATCCCGCCGACTGGTCCACCTGCGGCAGCGAACGTTGCTATTTCATCCCCGACATCCGCAACTGGGATGGCGATATCCCCGAGGTGACCTATGCGCGCAATGGCCGCCGCAGCGAGGCGCGTACCACGCAGCGTGGTGTGTATGCCTCCACCCGGTTGCGCCTGGCCGACCCGCTGTCGCTGATCGCCGGCGCACGCCTGAGCTCCTGGGAAACCCGCACCCAGGCCTTCAATGCCAGCGGCGCCTACACCGGCACCAGCGGCCGGTACGAGGTGAGCGACGAAGTCACCCCGTATGTGGGACTGGTCTACGACATCGTGCCGGAGGTGTCGCTCTACGCCAGCTACACCGAAATCTTCAACCCGCAGAATTACCGCGACAAGGACAACAACCTGCTCGCCCCGGTGGAAGGCTCCAACCTGGAAGCCGGCGTCAAGGCGCAGCTGCTCGACGGCCGTGCGATGGCCACCGCCGCCGTGTTCGAGGCCAAGCAGGACAACTTCGCCGTGCGCGACATGACCCAGCCGGAATCCTCGCTGCCGGACGGCAATTCGGCCTACATCGGCATCAACGGCACCAAGAGCCGTGGCTGGGAAATGGATTTCAACGGCGAGATCCTGCCCGGCTGGACCGTCAATGCGGGCTTTACCCATGTCAAGGTCACGCGCCCGCCCACCGCTGCGATCTACGCCAACCTGCCCGAGGATTACCTGCAGCTGTCCACGCAGCTGCGCCTGCCCGGGGCCTGGGAGCGCCTGAGCATCGGCGGCGGGGTCAGCTGGCAGAGCGCGGTGCGCGGCTTCAACATCGCGCGCCCCACCGGCGACGGCACCGGCGCCACCACGCCGGTGACCGTGGTGCAGAACCCCTACGCGCTGGTGCATTTCAACGCCAACTACCGCATCAGCGAGCAATGGACCGCCACGCTGGCGGTACGCAATGCCTTCGACAAGACCTACTGGGCCAACCTGGATTACCAGAACTACGGCGAGCCGCGGTTTGTCAGCGTGTCGTTGCGTTGGCGCTATTGAGGCGTCGCCGATGACGTCCGGGGTTGATGCGTTGCCGGTGAAGTCCAGGGGTTACTACGGGTAAGGCCTCGCGGCCAGGGCCGCTCCTACAAGAGCGGCGCTGGCCGTGCCGACGTCGCGCCGATACACCCAAAGACCGCCGCACCCTCGTAGGAGCGGCCCCGGCCGCGACCCCATCCCCACACGCCCCAGCGCACCGAAAAGAACCGCCGCACCCTTGTCCGGCACA
Source organism: Xanthomonas arboricola (assembly GCF_002940665.1). Taxonomy (GTDB): domain Bacteria; phylum Pseudomonadota; class Gammaproteobacteria; order Xanthomonadales; family Xanthomonadaceae; genus Xanthomonas; species Xanthomonas arboricola_B. The sequence goes on along the minus strand of NZ_MIGY01000004.1, from coordinate 202,141 downwards.
CGCTCGGTGCATCAACACAAGGCATCCAACAACGCAGTCGCCCCACGCGTCGGCCCTAACAGCGCGCGTCTCGAAACAGGCACCCCGCGCCCGCTCAGCTCTGCATGACCTCGCGCGACACCCGCATCAGCTCCGCATGACCTCGCACTGCATCCGCCTCACGGCGCCACGCAGGCCTCGTCCTTGCCGCGCAGTTTCTGCCAGCGCGAGCGCTCTTGCAGACAGCGGCGATACGCTTCCGCCTTGGCGGCGGCAGCCTGCTCGGCGGCGGTGCGGGTGGCACTGCTGCGCTGCGCCTGCAACTGCGCGATCTTGGCGCGGATCTGCGGCATCGCCGCCATCGCGGCACGCTCGCCTTCCAGGATGGCCGCGCCACGCTGGTTGAAATCGGCCGAGCCGATGTCGTTGACCTTGGGGCGGATCACCACGTCGGCACGCTTGAGTTCGGCCTCGCCCAGGCGCTGGCCCATGATCGAGATCGACTGGTTGACGGTGCCGAGCAGATCGCCGGGATTCCTGCCGCTGGCCTTGCTGGAAATATCCACTGCCACCACGAATTCCGCACCGAGCTGGCGCGCCGCATCCACCGGCACCGGGCTGACCACGCCACCGTCCACATAGTGGTATTGGCCGATGGTCACCGGCTCGAACACGCCGGGGATGCTGCTGGACGCACGCACCGCCTGGCCGGCATTGCCGCGCACGAACACGGTGCGCTCGCCGTCTTCCAGCCGCGTGGCGACCGCCGCGAACGGCTTGCGCAACTTGTCGATCGGCTTGCCGCCGAGCTGCTCGTTGACGTAGTCCTGCAGCTTCTGGCCCTGCACCAGGCCGCCGGAGAAGATCCGCACGTCGCGGATGCTGGTCTGGTCGAGCGCAACGGCCTTTTCCTGCATCTGGAACGCGTCCATGCCGCTGGCATACAACGCCCCGACCACGCTGCCGGCGCTGGTGCCCGACACCACCACCGGCGCAAAGCCGTTGGCCTCGAGCATCTTGATCACGCCGATATGCGCAAAGCCCTTGGCCGCGCCGCCACCGAGCGCCACGCCGATCTTCACCGGCTTGACCGTGCCGGCAGACGGTGCCTGCACGACCGGCGCCGGTGCCGCCGGTCGCGGTTCGCCACCGCAGGCGCAGAGCAGACCGAGCAACGACATCAAGGCGAGAGAGCGGGGGCGGCGGAGCGCGGTCATGGCGAAAACGTCGATGGGAAAGGCGAGGGAGAATACACGCGTGCCGTCACGGTGGCGCTGATGGTTGGCGTGCGTGGAGATTGTTCAGAACGGCATCGTTTGCAGGCGTTGCACTGCCTTGTCCCGGCAAGAAGGGCGAGCCGGTTCATTCGGGCGATGACCGCAGCCACCTGCACGGGCCGGGGGCGCGGAGCGGGGGGAGGGTAAGGATCGAGGCCACATGGGATCGCAGCAGGCTTCGTCGGTCCCCTCATCCGGCGCGACGCGCCACCTTCTCCCGGCGGGACAAGGGTGCCGGCACGCCCGCCTGCCGCTTCACCCCATCAAAACCGGTTATCGCCATCCAGCAACCGCCCCAGGCCACCCAGCACCGAGCCTTCGCCGCGTTGCTGGTCGCCGGCCTGCGGGGCGGCGGCCAGCATGCGACCGGCCATGCGCGAGAACGGCAGCGATTGCAGCCACACCTTGCCAGGGCCGGTCAGGGTGGCCAGGAACACGCCTTCGCCGCCGAAGAACATGCTCTTCAGGCCGGCGACGCGGCGCACGTCCATGTCCACGCCGGCGTGGTAGGCGACCACGCATCCGGTGTCCACATCGATGCGTTCGCCGGGGCCGAGTTCGCGTTCCACCACGGTGCCGCCGGCATGCACGAAGACCCAGCCGTCGCCTTCGAGCTTCTGCATGATGAAGCCCTCGCCGCCGAACAGGCCGGTGAGGATCTTGCGTTGGAACGCGATCCCCAGCGACACGCCGCGCGCGCCGGCCAGGAAGCTGTCCTTCTGGCAGATCAGTTGCCCGCCATGCTCGGACAGGCGCAGCGCCAGTACCGTGCCCGGATAGGGCGCGGCGAACGCGACCCTGGCCTTGCCGCTGCCGGCATGGGTGAACACCGTGGTGAACATGCTCTCGCCGGTGACCACGCGCTTGCCGGCCGACAGCAGCTTGCCCATCAGCCCGCCGCCGCCGCTCTGGCCGGCATGCGAGCCGTCGCCGAACACGGTGTCCATCTGCACCGCGGCGTCCTTGTACATCAGCGCGCCGGCCTCGGCGATGGCGCTTTCGCCCGGGTCCAGCTCGACCTCCACGAACTGCATGTCGTTGCCGACGATGCGGTAGTCGATCTCGTCGGCGCGCCCGGCTGCGCCGGTCAGCGGCGGCGGCAGGCCGCTGCCGCCCTGCAGCTCGGCCAGCTGGCGGGCCGGCGTCCAGCCATCGAGTCCGTCGCGCCAGGCCAGCGCGTCGGGCTGGCGCTGGGCATGCGCGCGGGCGCTGGCATCGTCGAGCGGGCCGATGCGATCGGCCTGTCCGGGAACATGCAAGTACCACTGGGCCATCGGGACGACTCCTGTCTGTGCGTGCGACGAGTCTAAGCGCAGCCGCCACCAAGGCGTCCCGTGTCCAAGGTCATGCCTGGAGGGCGCGGTTGGGCGCGGTTGCGGCCTGTCCGGCGCGCGTCGCTGACGCAATGCCGGGTGTCGTCTCGCAGCTTGCGCAAGGCGTGCGGCCCGCTGCGGGCGGGTGGCCCTTACTCGCCTACCGTCGCCCAATAGCGCTCGCCGTCGCGCTGCACCCGCACCGGGCCCCCGAACACGTCCGACAGGCGGGCGTCGGTGAGCAGCGCATCGCGCGGGCCATCGGCCACGACGGTGCCGGCACGCAGCAGGATCACCCGTGCGATCTCCGGCACGATTTCCTCGATGTGGTGGGTCACCAGGATCAGCGTGATGCCTTGCCGGGCCAGGTGACGCATGCTGTCGAGCAGGTGCTGGCGCGCCACCAGGTCCAGGCCGGTGGACGGCTCGTCCAGCAGCAGCGCCTGCGGGCGATTGACCAGCGCACGTGCGATCAGCACGCGGCGGGTTTCGCCGGCCGACAGTTCGGCAAATTGCCGGTCCAGCAACGGCAAGGCGCGCGCCAGGGCCAATGCCTCTCGTGCCCGTGCGCGCATGTCGCCGCTGATCTCGCGGTGCGGTGGCACCACATAGCTGGCGAAGAAACCGGACAGCACCGCGCTTTCCACATCCAGCCCCGGCATGTCGGCCAGGTTGACGCTGAGGTCGCCGGTGACGATACCCAGCTGCGCGCGCAGGCGATCCACCTGCCAGCGTGTCTGCCCGAGCACTTTCACCGCCGCCTGGCCATCGGCGCGCACCAGCGGATACAGCTCGCGGGTGATCAGTTTGATGAAGGAGGATTTGCCGCAGCCATTGGGGCCGAGGATGGCGGTGTGCTGCCCCAGCGCAATACGCAGGCTGAGCGCATGCAGCACGCGCACCTGGCCGCGCATCACGCTGGCCTGGTCGAGCTCGATCAACGGGGTGGGGTTCGCAACAGCAGCAGGATCGGTGGACATCTCGGCAGTAACCGTCATACGGGTGACATCAGGCGCAGTGGGGAAAGGGACGTGTGAACCGCTTTAGGAATGCAGGGCGACCCCTACGCATCCGAAGGGTGAAGTTTGCCGCCATCGCCCCCATCATGTCTCTAACAACCAAATCAATGGCGCCGCTGTGGAGATGCCGATGTTGTCCGACCCGATCATCGACGTTCTGACTTCCGGCGTGGCCGGGCTGGGCGTGTGGGGCATGCTGGCGGTGCTGCTGGTGTTCACCCAGGTCACCATCTTCGCGGTGACCTTGTACCTGCACCGCAGCCAGGCCCATCGCGGTGTGGACTTCCATCCGGTGGTGGCGCACTTCTTCCGCTTCTGGACCTGGCTGACCACCTCGATGATCACCCGCGAATGGGTGGCGATCCATCGCAAGCATCACGCCAAGGTCGAGACCGAGGAAGACCCCCACAGCCCGCAGACCAAGGGCATCAGCCAGGTGTTCTGGCGCGGCGTGGAGCTGTACCGCGAAGCGCGCGCGCAGCGTGCCGACATCGAGCAGTACGGCAAGGGCGCGCCCACCGACTGGATCGAGCGGCATCTGTACACCCCGCATGCCAATGCCGGCCCGATCGCGCTGCTGGTGATCAACGCGGTGCTGTTCGGTTTGCCCGGCATCGCGTTGTGGGCGATCCAGATGGCGTGGATTCCGTTCTGGGCCGCCGGCGTGGTCAATGGCCTGGGCCACTGGTGGGGCTATCGCAATTTCGAGTCGGCCGACACCTCCACCAACCTCACGCCATGGGCGCTGTGGATCGGTGGCGAGGAACTGCACAACAACCACCATGCGTTCCCGAGCTCGGCGCGGTTTTCGATGCGGCGCTGGGAGCTGGATATCGGCTGGGTCGCCATTCGCGGGTTGCAGGCGATCGGTCTGGCCAAGGTGCTGCGCGTGGCGCCGTCGCTGGACATCCGCCCCAACATCGCCGTGCCCGATGCCGACACGCTCAAGGCCTTGCTCTCGCATCGCTTCCAGGCCATGACCGATTACCAGCGCAATGTGTTCACCCCGGCGCTGCGCGAAGAAGCTGCGGCCACCGGCGCCAAGTTGCGGCAACTGTTGCCGCGGCGCCTGCGCAGGGGCCTGGTCGATGACGGACGTTGGCTCAACCCCGATGCGCGTGCGCAACTGCAGCGCTGGGTGGCCGAGCGCCCGCGCATGCGCACGCTGGTCGAGTACCGCGCACGTCTGACTGCCGTACTGGAAGCGCGCAGCCACGATGCGTCCGAACGGCTCAAACATTTGCAGCAGTGGTGTCACGAAGCCGAAGCCAGCGGCAATGCCGCCTTGCAGGCCTATGCGGCGCGGCTGAAGGGTTATGCGCTGAGTGGGCCGTGATCGTGGTGGCACGCGTGCTGATGTGCGCGTGCGTGGATCGTATGGTTCGATCGCACGCGGACTGCTGATGGCGTGCGTCGTATGCGCTCCGGCTTTTTCTATGCAAGCGCATGCCCAGGTGCAGGACAGCCAGCAGTACCTGCAACGCATGGATACCGATGGCGATGGCCGCGTCAGTCGCGATGAGTATCTGGCCTGGATGAGCTATGCCTTCGACCAGCGCGACCTGGACCATGACGGCGTGCTGCAGGGTGACGAACTGCCTGGCCGCCGCGGCACGCCGATCACCCGCGCCGCGCATCGCGCCACGCTGATCGAGCGTTTTGCGCGGCAGGATGCCAACGGCGACGGCTACCTGAGCGCGCGCGAGTTGCTGGCGCCGCCGCGCTGATGCACCTTCGCGCGTGTCTGACGCTGCATTCGGCAAGCTCGAGCGCATGTTCACTCTCGACCAGGTCAGCCGGCGCTACGGCCAGGCCATTGCCCTCGACACCGTCTCGCTGCATTTCGCCAGCGGCATCACCACGGCCCTGATCGGCCCCAGCGGCGCCGGCAAGTCCACCGTGCTGCGGATGCTGGTGGGGCTGGAGTGGCCGGACAGCGGCACGGTCGCCTTCGATGGCGCGCCGCTGCGACGCGCCGGCCTGCAGGCGCAGCGCCAGCGCATCGGCTATGTGATCCAGGAAGGTGGGCTGTTCCCGCATCTGGATGCACGCAGCAACGCGGTGTTGCTGGCGCAGACGCTGGGCTGGACGCGGCAGCGCATCGACCAACGCCTGCAGACCCTGTGCGCGCTCTGCCAGTTGCCGCCGGAGCTGCTGGCGCGTTATCCGGCCGAGCTGTCCGGTGGTCAGCGCCAGCGCGTGGGCTTGATCCGTGCCCTGATGCTGGACCCACCGGCCTTGCTGCTGGACGAACCTTTGGGCGCGCTCGACCCGATCGTGCGCTACGACCTGCAGGCGCAGATGTGCGCGCTGTTCGCCCAGCTCGGCAAGACCGTGGTGCTGGTGACGCACGACGTTGCCGAAGCCGCCTACCTGGCCGACACCCTGGTGCTGATGCGGGCCGGCCAGGTGGTGCAGCAGGGCAGTGCGCGCAGCCTGCTGGAACACCCGGCCGATCCGTTCGTGCAGCGTTTCCTCACCGCGCAGCGCAGCATCGGCGACGCCGCATGAGCGCGCGCGTGCTGTTCGCCGTTGCACTGCTGATCGCAAGCGTCGGTGCGCAGGCCGCGCAGGTGACGATCGGCTCGAAGAACTTCACCGAGGCCGTGCTGCTGGGCGAGATCGCCACCGCCGCCGGGCAGCGCGACGGCGTGGACGTGCACCACCGCGCGCAGCTCGGTGGCACGCGCATCCTGTGGCGCGCGCTGGAGACCGGGCAGATCGATGCGTACGCCGAATACACCGGCACGCTGGCGCAGGAACTGCTGCAGCTGCCCAAGGCCAGCCAGGCCGAACTGCGCGCCGCACTGGATGCACGCGGGCTGGCGATGACCGACTCGCTCGGCTTCCAGAACACCTATGCCTTCGGCATGCGCGTCGAGCGCGCGCAGGCGCTTGGCATCGCATCGATGTCGGATCTGGCACGGCATCCGGCGCTCAAGATCGGCCTGAGCAACGAATTCATGCAGCGCGCCGATGGCTGGCCGGGGGTACGCGCCGCCTATGCACTGCCGCAGACCGCGACCGGGCTGGATCACGATCTGGCCTATCGCGCGCTGCAGAGCCGGGCGATCGAGGTCACCGATCTGTACAGCACCGATGCGGAAATTCCGTATTACCGGTTGCAGGTGCTGCGCGACGACCGCCATTACTTTCCCGATTACCAGGCGGTGTTCCTGTATCGCAAGGAGCTGGCGCAGCGCTCACCGGCGATGCTCAAGGCGTTGCAGGGGCTGCAGGGGCGCATCGACGAGGCGACCATGCAGCGGCTCAACGCACAGGTGAAGCTGGAGCGTCAGTCCGAGGCATCCGTTGCCGCGCAGTGGCTGGGCGTTACGCCCGCATCGGCAGCCGACTCGCGTGTGGCGCGTCTGCTGCGGCATACGCGCGAGCATCTGGCCCTGGTCGGCATCTCGTTGGGGCTTGCGTTGCTGATCGCGTTGCCGCTGGGCGTGCTGGCGGCACGGCGGCAGCGGCTCGGGCAGGTGGTGCTGTCGTTGACCGGCGTGCTGCAGACCTTGCCGTCGCTGGCGGTGTTCGTCTTCATGATTCCCTTGTTCGGCATCGGTGCAAAACCGGCGATTGCCGCGTTGTTGCTCTACAGCCTGCTGCCGATCGTGCGCAACACGCATGCCGGGCTGACCTCGATCCCGCGCGAGTTGCGTCAGACCGCCCAGGCGATCGGGCTGCCGGCATGGACGCGCCTGTGGCGGGTGGAACTGCCGCTGGCGCGTCGCACCATCGTGGCCGGCATCCAGACCGCGGCGGTGATCAACGTGGGCACCGCCACGCTGGGCGCGTTGATCGGTGCAGGCGGCTACGGCCAACCGATCCTCACCGGCATCCGCCTGGACGACATCGGCTTGATCCTGGAAGGCGCGATTCCTGCGGCGGTGCTTGCGCTGATCGTGCAGGCGGTATTCGAAGGCCTGGAGCGCTGGGTCACGCCGCGTGGGTTGCGCATCCGCCAACGCGGCTGAGTCCGTAGGAGCGGACCCGGCCGCGACCGGGCTTAGCCGGTAACGCCCCGTCGCGGCCAGGTCCGCTCCTACGGTTACTCGGTTGGCAGCGCTGCGATCAGGGCTGAGAGCGCATCCTCGGTGACATTGACGTGCGGTGCGATTCGCAAACGTCCGTGCCGCCGTGTGCAGATCGCCCCGCATTCGCCAAACGTCGTCGCCACCGCATCCAGTCGGTTTGCCGGCGGTTGCAATGCGGTCAGATGCGGCGTGTGAGCGGGCGTGCACCAGCTGCCCAGGCCACGCCCCTGCAGCGCCGCATCCCACTGCGCGGTGAGCGCAGCAAGCGCCGCCCCGATGCGCGCCGGCTGCCAGGCAGCGACCTGCTGCAAGGCCACGGTCGCCATCGCAATCCGCAACGGATCGGCGACGCCGCCGGCATCGAACCGCCGCGCGCCGCTGCGATAGGACGGCGCTCTGGCGACCGGAAACTCCCAGCTGCTGCCGGCATCGCGGCCGATCCAGTGTTCCTCGATCGGCACCCCATGCGCTCGCCATTGCGGGGCCACCCACAGCCAGGCCAGCCCCATTGGCCCGAGCAGCCATTTGTGGCCGACGCTGACCACGAAATCCGGCCGCCAGCGCGGCAGGTCGGTTGGCAGCACGCCCAGGCTCTGGCTCAGATCCAGCACCAGCGCCGCACCGCGTGCGTGCACCGCGGCGCTGATGCGCTCCAGATCGAGCTGTCGTCCATCCAGCCAGTACGCATGCGGCAACGTCACGATGCGCAACGCAGCCGTGTCGGCGATGGCCTGCAGCACCGCCGCGGTCAAGGCATCGCCACTGGCAGTGGCCACCGCCACGAGGTGCGCGCCCACCTCGGCACAGCGGCGTTGCCAGATCAGCAGGTTCGATGGGAACTGGCCTTCCAGCAGCAGCACCGCCTCGCCGCGTTGCAACGGCAGATTGCGTGCGGCCGTGGCCAGGCCGTGCGCGGCCGAGGGCAGCATCGCCACGCCGTCGGCATCGTCGTCGAACAGACCTGCAGCGAGCGTGCGCAAACGCTCGATGTCCTGCAGCCAGGCATCGAACGGCAGCCGCCACGGGGTGGCCAACGCATCCACCGCCTGATGCGCGACCGCTTGCACCGCGCGCAGCAGCGGGCCGCGCGAGGCGGCATCCAGATAGATGATGTCGCCAGGCAACGCAAATGCCTGCTGGCGGCGTTCCCATTCGACGGGCGCGTGGAGCAGGCTGGACAGAGAAAAAGAAGACATGGCACCAGCTTACTGCTGGCTGCCACGTTGCCGACACGGCGCGTTCACAGGCGCTCCTCAAGCATATGGCGATGTCTGCACTCTCACCTCTGCTGGGCCGCCACCAGCAACAGCAGTTGACGCTGCTGGAACGCTACGCGCAGACCCGCGCGCTGAGCGACCGCCTCGCCGCACCCCTGAGCGCTGAAGACGCAATGGTGCAGAGCATGCCCGACGCCAGCCCCGGCAAATGGCATCTGGCACATACCACCTGGTTTTTTGAACGCTTCGTGCTGCAGGCCGATCCCGCCTACCGCGTGTTCGATCCGGCCTGGGATTTTCTGTTCAACAGCTACTACCAAAGCGTAGGCCCGATGCACGCGCGCGCGCGTCGCGGAGTGCTGTCGCGGCCATCGTTGCAGCAGGTGCGCGACTACCGGGCCGCGGTCGATACGCAGATGCAGCAGCGCCTGCGCGATGGGGTGTTGGACGCGCAGGCCTGCACCATCGTGCAACTCGGCATCCAGCACGAGCAGCAGCACCAGGAATTGCTGTTGACCGACATCAAGCATGCACTGTGGAGCAACCCGCTGCAGCCAGCGTACCGCGACGCGCCCGCACCGCCTGCTGCCGTCGCCAGCACGCTGCGCTGGCAGGCGCGCGACGAACAGATCGTGGAGATCGGTGCGGCGGCATGGCCGCAGGCCGACACCTTCGCCTACGACAACGAGTCGCCGCGTCACCGCGTGCTGGTGGGCGCGCATGCGTTGGCGCATCGGGTGGTCAGCAACGCCGAGTTTCAGCAGTTCATCGATGCCGGTGGCTACCGCAATGCCGGCGCCTGGCTCAGCGACGGCTGGGCGATGGTGCAGGCGCAAGGCTGGCAGCAGCCGCTGTATTGGGACGCGGACGGACGCGAGTTCACCCTGGATGGCTGGCGCCCGCGCGATGCGCATGCGCCGGTATGCCATCTGAGCCTGTTCGAAGCCGACGCCTTCGCGCGCTGGGCCGGCGCGCGCCTGCCCACCGAAGCCGAGTGGGAACAGGCCGCCACCGGTGTGGCCGTGCAGGGCAATTTCGTCGATACCAACGCGTTGCATCCGCGCGGTGCCGACGCGGTGGATACCGGCCTGCAGCAGCTGTTCGGCGACGTCTGGGAATGGACGGGCAGCGCGTACCTGCCGTATCCCGGCTTTGCGCCATGGCCCGGATCGCTGGGCGAGTACAACGGCAAATTCATGAATGCGCAGTGGGTGCTGCGCGGTGGCAGCTGTGCCACGCCGGCCAGCCATATCCGCGCCAGTTACCGCAACTTTTTTCCCTCCGATGCGCGTTGGCAGTTTGCCGGCGTGCGCCTTGCCAAGGATCTGCCTTGAACGCCGCCGCCCATGCCATGCAACGCGCGCACGCCGCGCTGACCGACCTGCGCCCGCAACCGGACGACATCACGGCCGACGCGCTGGCCGGCCTGTCGCAAACGCCCAAGACGCTGCCGTCGAAGTATTTCTACGATGCGCACGGCTCGCAGTTGTTCGAAACGATCACCCGACAGCCCGAGTATTACCTCACCGGCACCGAACTGGCCTTGCTGGAGGCCAGCATGGCCTCGATCGCGCAGGCGATCGGCGCTGGCGTGCACGTGGTCGAATACGGCAGCGGCAGCGGGCGCAAGACCGAATTGCTGCTGCAGGGACTGCGCGATGTGGTGGCCTATACGCCGCTGGAAATTTCGCGTACCGCCTTGCTCGACAGCACCGCGCGGCTGGCACAGCAGTTCCCGCAGATCCAGATGCTGCCGGTGTGCACCGACTTCACCAAGCCGCTGCAGCTGCCGCAGGCGCAACGCCCGGCGCGCCGGCATCTGGTGTTTTTCCCCGGCTCGACGCTGGGCAATTTCACCGATGATGCCGCCATCGACTTGCTTGATGCGATGCGCCAGACCATGGGCAGCGACGGGTGCGCCCTGATCGGCATCGATCTGGACAAGGATGCCGGCCTGATCGAGGCCGCCTACAACGATGCGGCCGGCGTCACTGCCGAGTTCACCTTGAATCTGCTGGCGCGGCTCAACCGCGAGATCGGCAGTGACTTCGATCTGGAAGGCTTCCGCCACCACGCGGTGTATGCGCGCGAGCGCGGCCGGATCGAAACCTTCCTGATCAGCCAGCGCGCACAGCGCGTGCGTGTGGGCGGCAAGACATTCGAATTTGCCGAGGGCGAGGCGATGCAGGTGGAATACAGCTACAAGTACACCGACGCGCGCTTTGCCGAACTTGCCGCCGCCGCCGGGCTGAAGGTCACCCACGGCTGGAACGATGCCAAGGATTGGTTCGGCCTGCGCGTGCTGCGCCCGCTCTGAGCTCCGGCGTCTGGCGTGCAACGGATCGACGACACGCAGATCGTCGCGACCATCCGCGCGCTGCTGGCGCGCCGGCTGCCGGAGCAATCGATCTGCCCGTCCGAGGTCGCCCGCGCGCTCGGCGATGACGAAGCGCGCTGGCGCGCCCTGATGCCGCAAATACGCACTGTTGCCGCGGATCTGGCGGGCGAGGACGTGGTGCAGATTACTCAGCGCGGCCAAGTGGTCGACCTGAGCACGGTGCGTGGCCCGGTCCGCCTGAGACGCGGGCAGCATTTCGAATGACGGGTGGGGCGCTGCATCCGCAGCGCCGCTCGTACGCGGCAGGGACAGGTTGCAACGCCGATCATGGCGCCGGCAGCGCATCAACGCAGCATGCGCTGGCCGATGTCATGCGCGAACGCGATCACTTGCCGCAGCAGCGCCCAGTGCGCGAGATCTGATTCACAACGCACCAGCTGGTCGCTGCAGCATTACCGACAACGCGCCAGCGGATCAGCGCGCAAGGTTCACACCGCAGCGCCAATCCGTCTGCCCTACGCCGCCTGCACCACATGCAAGGCCTTGGGATTGCGCCACTGCACCAGCAGCGCCGCTTCGCGTGCCTTGGCTTCTTCCAGATGCGCGTGCTTGATATGGCCGTAGCCGCGGATATGTTCGGGAATGCTGGCGATTTGCGCGGCCAGGCCGACGTTGTCGGCATCCAGCCGTTGCAGCAGCGTGTCCACTGTCGCTACGTAGTCAGCAATCAGCTGACGTTCGCCGCGCCGTTCGGCGCTGTAGCCGAACACATCCAGCTTGCCGCCGCGCAGGAACTTCAGCCGCGCCAGCAGCTTGAAGGCAGTGAACATCCACGGCCCGTATTCGCGCTTGATCGCGTGGCCATGCGCATCCTTCCTGGCCAGCAGCGGCGGTGCCAGATGGAAGCGCAAGGTGTAGTCGCCGTCGAACTGCTGCTGCAGCCGGCGCTGGAAGTCACCGCGCGTATACAGCCGCGCCACTTCGTATTCGTCCTTGTAGGCCATCAGCTTGAAGAAGTAACGCGCCACTGCCTCGCTCAACGCGCTGCTGCCGGGCGCCTGTTGCGCTTCGTGCGTGCGCACGCGCTCGACCAGGCTGCGATAGCGCTGTGCGTAGGCGGCATCCTGGTAGTCGGTCAGAAACGCCGCGCGCCGCGCGATGGCTTCGTCCAGCGACTGCGCCAGCTGCTCGTCGTCGAGCGGATGCGTGGGCGCATCGACATCGCCATGCAGCGTGTTGCCGTCGCTCTGCGCCAGCGCATGCGGTGCGGTCTGCCCGCCAAGATCATGTTCTTCCCAGCTGCCCGGTGCGCGCGCTGGCGGCGTATCGCCCTGTGCATGCGCACGCTCGCCACCCTTGCCCAACCCCGCTGCCTGCTGCACCGCCGGCAGGTCGATCGCGGCCAGGCGCCCCCACGCAAATGCCTGCTGGTTCATCGCTACCGCCGCGCCATTGAGCTCGATCGCGCGCATCAGCGCGGCGTGCGACAACGGCACCAGCCCGTGTTGCCAGGCATAGCCAAGCACGAACAGGTTGCTGGCGATTGCATCGCCCAGCAGTGCGGTGGCCAGTTGCGTGGCATCCAGCAACAGCGGCTCCTGGCCGCCCAATGCAGTGCGCACGCCGGCGATGATCTCGGCGGCGGGGAACTGCAGATCCGGCTGGGTGGTGAAGTTGCCCGGCATCGCTTCGTAGGTGTTGAGCACCACCTGGGTGCGGCCGTCGCGCACCTTGGACAGGGCCCAGTAATCGTTGACCACCACCATGTCGCAGCCCAGCACCAGATCTGCTTCGCCGGCCGCGATGCGCACCGCGTGGATATCGGCCGGCCGGCGTGCGATGCGGATATGCGTGGTCACCGCGCCGCCCTTCTGCGCCAGGCCGGTCTGGTCCAGCACCGTGGCACCCTTGCCTTCCAGGTGCCCGGCCATGCCGAGCAATGCGCCGATGGTCACCACGCCGGTACCGCCGACGCCGGTGATCAGGATGTTCCAGGGCTGTTGTAGCGTGGTGCGTTGCGGCGGCGCGGGCAGGTTGCCCAGCAAGGTGCTGGCACCGCGCTGTTTGCCCTTGCGCGGCGCACCGCCATGCACGGTCACAAAGCTCGGGCAAAAGCCGGACACACAGGAATAATCCTTGTTGCAATTGGATTGGTCGATCTGCCGCTTGCGGCCGAATTCGGTGTCCTTGGGCAGCACTGACACGCAGAAACTCTTTTCGCCGCAATCGCCGCAGCCTTCGCATACCAGCGAATTGATCATGACGCGTTTGGGCGGGTCGATCAGCTTGCCGCGCTTGCGACGGCGGCGCTTTTCGGTGGCGCAGGTCTGGTCGTAGATCAGGATCGACACGCCCTTGACCGTGCGCAGCTGCTGCTGCACCGCATCCAGTTCGCTGCGATCGTGGAACGCCACCTCGCCGGGGAAGCGCTCGCGCCGGCGCGTCCATTTGCCGATGTCGTCGCTGACCACCGCAATGGTGTGGATGCCTTCGGCGCGCAGCTGGTGCGCGATATCCGGCACGGTGAGCGTGCCGTCCACCGGCTGCCCGCCGGTCATCGCCACCGCATCGTTGTAGAGGATCTTGTAGGTGATGTTGACGCCGGTGGCGACCGACTGCCGGATCGCCAGCGAGCCGCTGTGGAAATAGGTGCCGTCGCCCAGGTTCTGGAACACGTGCGGCGTCTCGGTGAACGGCGCCTGCCCCGACCAGGTCACGCCCTCGCCGCCCATATGGGTGAAGGTGTCGGTGGAGCGGTTCATCCAGGTCACCATGTAATGGCAACCGATGCCGCCCAGCGCACGCGATCCTTCCGGCACCGCCGTGGAGGTGTTGTGCGGGCAGCCGGAGCAGTAATGCGGCACGCGCGGAAACAGCGCGCGCGGCAAGGCCATTTCGGCCTCCTTGCTGTCCATCCAGCGCAGCCGGTGTTCGATCGACTCGGTCATCGCGCTGGACGGCAGCGCAAAGCGCTGGATGCGTTTGCCGATCACCGCCGCGATCGTGGCCGGTGTCAGCTCGCCGGTGGACGGCAGGATCCATGCGCCCTGCTCGTCGTACTTGCCGACGATGCTCGGCCGCGCACCGGCGCTGGCCGGCCAGTTGTAGAACAGTTCCTTCATCTGGCGCTCGATGAAGGCCTTTTTCTCTTCCACCACCACAATGTCGTCGAGCCCGCGCGCGAACGCGCTGATGCCCACCGGCTCCAGCGGCCAGGTCATGCCGACCTTGTACACGCGGATGCCGATCTGCGCGCAGGCCTGCGCATCCAGGCCGAGATATTCCAGTGCCTGCAGCACGTCCAGATAGCTCTTGCCGGTGGTGACGATGCCCAGCCGCGCATGCGGCGAATCCAGCACCACTTTGTCGATCTGGTTGGCGCGTGCGAAGGCCTGCGCGGCGGCGATCGCATAGCGGTGCAGGCGCATTTCCTGATCCACCGGCGGATCCGGCCAGCGGATGCTCAGGCCGCCCGGCGGCAGCGCAAAGTCCTCCGGCAGCACGATGCTGCGTGCGAACGGATCCACATCCACCGAGGCCGACGATTCCACCGTTTCGGCGATGGTCTTGAAGCCGACCCAGCGCCCGGTATAGCGGCTCATCGCCCAACCGAGCAGGCCCATGTCCAGGATGTCCTGCACCCCGGCCGGGTTGAGGATCGGCATCATCGCGCTGACGAATTCCTCTTCCGAGCCGTGCGGCAGGGTCGAGCTGCGGCAGGCATGGTCGTCGGCGGCCAATGCCAGCACGCCGCCATACGGCGAGGTGCCGGCGGCGTTACCGTGCTTGAACACATCGCCGCTGCGGTCCACGCCCGGGCCCTTGCCGTACCACATGCCGTAGACGCCCTGCACCTTGGCACCGGGGAACAGGTTGGTCTGCTGGGTGCCCCAGACCATGGTGGCGGCCAGGTCTTCGTTGAGGCCGGGGGTGAAGGTCACCCCGGCCGCGTCCAGATGCTTGCGCGCACGCCACAGTTCCAGATCGAAACCGCCCAGCGGGCTGCCGCGATAGCCGCTGATGAAGCCGGCAGTCGCAAGGCCCGCGGCGTCATCGCGCAGGCGTTGCATCAACGGCAGCCGCACCAGCGCCTGCACGCCGGACAGGTAGATGCGCCCATCGGCGCGCGTGTACTTGTGCTCCAGCGTGTAATCCGCATCCACCCGGCCGAGCTCCGGCGTGTTGGCAGAGTCGGGAGAAGAGAGTGCAGCAGTACTGGTCATGGCGTGCCCGGAAAGGGTGGCTGGGACCCGGTGCATGTCATCTGAAACCAGATGACCCGCCCGACGGATTCCAAAACGGCGGGGCAAAGTGTAACAGTCGCCCTTCACGCGCCCGTTGCGCATGCGGATGCGCAGCAGGCGCGCTGCGGTTAGGATGGGGACGGGAAGGGTCGTTTGCTGTCAGGGGATAAAGCCAGTGAAAAGGAAATACGCATGGGCCGCGATGGTGGCCTTGCTCGGGGGCGTGTGGTCGATGGCGCAGGCGCAGAACCTGCCCAAGCCCAAGGAGTTCTATTTCGACGAAGATCGCGGCACCACCAAGGCCGTGGTCGCTGTACAGGGGCAGGGCGATGCGGTGGTGGACCGCTTGGCGGCGATGGTGCAGCGTGACGCCCGCGCGGCCGAACCGCGCGCGCAGCTGGCATCGCTGGCCTATGCCGGTGGCCGCACGCAGTTGGGCGACGAGCTCTACCAGGGCGCACTGGGGCTGGTCTCCAACGGCAGCCAGCAGTACCGTGCCATCACCTGGAACTATGGCTGGGATCTGTTGCGCGCCGACCAGCCCGACAAGGCCTTGCAGCAGTGGGCCAGCCTGGCCAACGGCCGCCCGGCCGCGCCGGCCTGGCTGCCGACCACTGCGGCCCTTGCGCTATGGCGCAGCGGGCGTAAGCAGGAAGCGGTCGAGTGGTATGCCGCCGCAGTGCGCACCTGGCCGGATCGCTGGAGCAGCACCGCCAGCTACGCCACCTTGCTGCCGGATTGGCGCGAGGCCGAACGCGCCAGCCTGGCCGAGGTCTTTGCGGCATGGCAGGCCAACCCGCCGGCGTTTCCGTAACTCGGCGGCGGCGCGCTGCAGAAAGCCCCGCAGCGCGTCGCTGTGCATCACGTCGCACGTCGTTTTGCGGCCGGCGCCAGCGGGCAACGCAGCCACCGCTCCAAGTCGATTGCTTCGGGTGTCGTGCTTCGGAGGATTGGTCAGCGCTGATGGATCAGTTGTAGAGCGGATGATCTGCGGCTTTGTTGCAGGGCCCTTGCCCGCTCACCATCGCAGGACACGCCGCAAGGACGTCCGTGTAGGCTCTTACGCGGCATCCATGCCGCGTAAGGTCCCGCGACGGTGAGCGGGCAAGGACCAGTTGAGATGGTCGGTGCGCACGGTCAAGAGCGGTGCGTGATGTGCATCGTGGGAGAATGATGGGCTGGCTCAGTGGTCGATGCATCGAGCAAGCAGCTTTTCATTCGACTACCGACCAACTCTCTGGTGCGGTGTCCTTGCCGGTTGCGGGACCCTTGGCGGCATGGATGCCGCCAAGGAGCCTCCATGGACGGATTCACGGCGTGTCCCGCAAGCGGTGAGGGCACCGCGCACGCCACGGACCGAGCTTTTGACTTAAGCATCTGATCGCGACGAAACGAAGCCATCGCTCCAAGTCTCGATTGCTTTGGGTGCCGTGCTCAAAGAGCGCTGGTCAGCGCGGATGGATCAGTTACAGAGCGGATGATCTGCGGCTTTGTTGCAGGGCCCTTGCCCGCTCACCATCGCAGGACACGCCGCAAGTACGTCCTTGTAGGCTCTTACGCGGCATCCATGCCGCGTAAGGTCCGCGACGGTGAGCGGGCAAGGACCAGTTGAGATGGTCGGTGTGCACGGTTAAGAGCGGTGCGCGATGTGCATCGCTGGAGAATGATGGACTGGCTCAGTGGCTCAGTGGCTCAGTGGCTCAGTGGCCGATGCATGTCTAGCAAGCAGCTTTTCATTCGACAACCGAGCCCTCGACTGACTAGCTTTGGCAACATTCCAGAAGCGGCAAGCCTCGACATGCCTGTCGCCAGGCGTTGAGCGACCGATCCGCGCCACGCGTAGGCCAGGCATGCTTGCCGATTTAGCCCGTCGCCGATCCAGGCACGACACGCCCACTATGCGATGCTGAGTGCCGCTTTCCCACGGACCTGACCACGCCATGGCGGTGGATGCATTTGCGTTGATTCTGGCGATGCTGGGGCTCGGCCTGCTGTTCGCGCGCTTGCGGGTGCTGCCGGACAACAGCGCCGACGTGCTCAATCGCATCGTGTTGTACATCTGCCTGCCAGCCTCGGTGCTGACCTATGTGCCGCGGTTGCATCTGGATGCCTCGCTGGGTGGCGTGATCGCCACGCCGTGGCTGCTGACCGCGATCATCGTGCCGCTGCTGTGGGGCTGCAGCCGCCTGTTCCGGTTCAAGCGCGAGGAATACGCCGCGCTGCTGATGTGCGTGGTGTTCACCAACTCCAGCTTCATCGGCTTTCCGATGGTGCGCGCGTTGATCGGCGATCACGCCCTGCCGTATGCGGTGGTCTACGACCAGTTCGGCACCTTCGTGCTGTTGTCTACCTTTGGGCTGTATGTGCTGGCCCGCTACAGCGGCGACACTCCGCCGACCGCGAGGCTGATCCTGTTGCGCGTGCTGCGCTTCCCACCGCTGTGGGCATTGCTGTTTGCATTGACCGTGATGCCGGAACAGCCGCCGACCTGGATCGGCGCGGGCTTGAAGAGCCTGTCCGACGCGATGCTGCCGCTGGTGATGCTGGCGGTGGGCTTTTCGCTGCAGCTGCGCCTGCCTGCGGACGAACTCAAACCCTTGGCCGTGGGTTTGGCCTTCAAGCTGGCCGTGATGCCGATCCTGGCGTTGCCGCTGTCGTTGGCGCTCGGCCTGCAGGGCGCGATGCTGCAGACCAACGTGCTCGAATCGGCCATGCCCACCATGATCACCGCCGCCGCGCTGGCCATCTCGCACCGGCTGGCACCGCGCCTGGCCGCAGCGATGGTCGGCTACAGCATTCTGCTGTCGCTGCTGACCCTGCCTGCATGGGCCTGGTTGCTGGTACGTCTGGTGGCTTGATGCGGCTGACGCCGTATGAAATGCTGGCCCGCAGCGCTGCGCGCACTACGAACAGGAGCAACACATGCACGGATATCGCTTGATCACCACTGCGCTGCTGTGGCTTGGCAGCGTTTGCATGGCACATTCGGCCATGGCGGCATCGCCTGCGCACGCACCGGCTCCGGCCGACGATCCGCTGGTGGATCAATGGGCACGCCAGGTCGGCCAGGTCATGCAGGCACGCCTGCGCAGCATGGCGGCCAGCGGCGAGCCCAGGCAGGTGTATCTGGCCGGGCTGTTGTGGGCCGATGCCGAGGACGACGCGGCGTCGACCGCAGATGGAGGTTATGCCCCCATCCAGCGCGTCTGGCTGCAGCGTGCCCTGGACGCGCGGCCGCGCGACCCGTTGGTGGCGCAGATGGAAGCAGCCGGTTGCGCACCCGCATTGCGCTGCGATCCGGGCGCTGCGCTGGCTTTCCTGGAGCAGGCCGATGCGGGCAATGCCGCTGTGCATCTGCGTGCCTATGCGGCTGCACAGCGCCGCGGCGACCAGGCCGCTGCCGAACGCGCCTGGCAGGCGGCCGTGCAGTCCGATCATTTCGACAACGGTACGCGGGAACTCGGCAAGGCCCTGCATGCCAGCTACGACGGCGTGCAATGGCCATCGCTGGCCTCGGTGAGCTTGCGCGCGCAACTCGACGCACAAGACATGCCTTCCACAGGCGCGGGCATGGCCGCGATGTTCGTGACGGTTGCCTGGTCTGCGCATGCACTCCCTGCGCTGGGCGATCTGATGCGGCGCTGCAGCCCCACCGCCGCTACGCCCGCGCTACGCGACGAATGCATGGCCGTGCTGAACAACGTGGCCAATGACGAGTCCGCCTTGGCCACCGCCATGATCGGCACCAGAGGCATGGTCGCACTGAGCAGCGGCGCCGACGCCGCGCGTTGGCAGGCGCGCATGCGCGAGCTGGAGTGGCTGCAGCAGCAAGCGCAGCGCCGCGCGCCCACGGCCGATGGCCTGGCCGTCGAGCTGGATGCCGTCCTGACGCAGGGCGAAGTGCCGGCGTTGCGTGCGCGGTTACAGCGCCAAGGCCTCGCAGCGCGACCGCCTGCGGATTGGCAGCCGGGCACGCCGAGCCGCCAGATCCGCTAGTCCAGCGCATGCCGCATCGGCCACGTGCCAGTGCAGATGCTGCGGTGCGATGGCCGCCGCTGTCGGAGGTTTAACGCCTTTCGACTACCTCCTCACTTCGCCGCGGTGTACGCTGCCTGCCTGCTCCCGGAAGCGAGGCGTGCATGAAGACAGTCCTGGTGGCCGGCTCCAAAGGCGGCGTCGGCAAGACCACGATCGCCACCAATCTGGCCGCACATGCGGCCTTGCAGGGCCAGCGCACCGTGCTGGCAGATGCCGATCCGCAAGGCTCGTCCACGCGTTGGGCGCAGCGTCGCGCCAGCCTGGAAAGTGCGGTATTGCCGATCGATGCCACCCGTCGACGCACCTGGCAGGCCGCGGTGCCGGACGGCACCGACCAGCTGATCATCGATGCCCCGGCCGGTGCGATGGCCGATGACCTGAGCGGCTTTCTCGACCACGTCGATGCCATCGTGGTGCCGGTGCTGTCCTCGGCGCTGGATATCGAAGCGGTGGTCGGCTTCCTCAACACGCTGGCCAAGGTGCCGCGCGTGCATCAGCGCAAATTGCCGGTGGGCCTGGTGCTCAACCGCGCCCGTCCCTGGACCCAGACCTCGCAGCAGGCTGCCGAGATGATTGGCAGCTGGCCTTATCCCCTGGTGGCCCAGCTGCGCGATACCCAGGCCTATGTGGTGATGGCCGGCTTGGGGCGCAGCCTGTTCGATTACCGCTCGGCGCAGGTGCGCGACCATCAACAGGACTGGGAGCCACTGTTCAAGTGGCTCAAGAAATCCTAGACCGGAGTGTTTTCATGCGCGAACTGATACTGCTGCGACATGCCCACGCCGAGCCGGCCGATACCGGCCAGGCCGATCTGGATCGCCCGCTGTCCCCGCACGGCATCGCCGAGGCCGAATCGGCCGGCCGCTGGCTGCGCGAGCAGCGCCTGGTGCCCGACCGCGTGCTGTGCTCGCCGGCGCGGCGTGCCCGTGAGACGCTGGAAGCGGTGCTGGAACTCACCGGCTATGTCGAACAACGCCTGGATGAGCGAATCTACGACGCGACGCCCGGCACACTGGCCAGCCTGGTGGACGAACACCGCGATGCCGAGCGCCTGCTGCTGGTCGGCCACAATCCGGGCCTGGAACGGCTGGCCGCCCTGATGCACAGCGGCCAGACCGGCGACTACCGCGGCATGCCGACCGCCGCGATCGCCTTGCTGGCACTGCCGCTGGACGCAGCCATCGAACCGGGCATCGCCCGCCTGACCGCCTTCTGGTGGCCTTGATCCGTGCCATTGTCGCTGCGCTGGTTCACCTGGCTCGCGCTCTGGGTCGCGTTTCCCTGCCTGGCGCAGCAGACGCTGCATTCCATCGATCCGGTGCAATCGCGCTTCGGGTTCGAGATCAGGACGCGCTTTGGCATGAAGATCGAGGGGTTTTTTCCGCGATTTCGGGGTGAACTGGCGGAATTGCCCAACGGGCGCCAGCAGGTGCGGTTCCGCCTGGATGCCACCCAGGTGGAAATTCCCGCCAAGGATCGCTACACGTCATGGATGCGCGGCGAGGATTTTTTCGACGTCGCGCGGTATCCGGTAGTGGAATTCGAGTCGTTTCCCTACCCTGCAGAGGTGGTGAGAAAGGGCGGCGACATCACCGGCAACCTGACCATTCGCGGAATCACCCATGTCGAGACCCTGCATGTGGTGCCGGCTGACTGTGCGCGGCCGGGCTATGATTGCGATGTGATCAGTCGAGGTACGGTCCTGCGTGGACGTTACGGAATGAATGCGTGGCAGATGGCCCTGGGCGACAGGGTGACGTTCATTCTGCGTGGGCGGTTGCAGGAGGCGCGGCACCCGTGAGGTTCCTGTTGAGGGTGCTTGTGCTGGCAACGCTGTTGCTCGGCACCGGATGCGCCGGCTTGTCGCAAATCGAGCGCAACCGTGCCGCAGGGGTGGCGGCGGCGGCGCGCAGCACCGTGGTCAGCTGCACGCAGGCCAATCGCTGCGCCCAGCTCTCGCCGCTGCGCGCGCTGGGGGGCGAGGCGATCACCGCCTCCACACCGGCCGCGCCACGGCATTACGCCACCATCGTCGATCACGGCGAAGAATCGCTGGTGGCGCGGCTCAACCTGATCCGTAGTGCCACCCGCAGCATCGACCTGCAGACCTACATCTTCGACAAGGACGACAGCGCGCGCATGGTGCTGGATGCGCTGATCGATGCGGCGCAGCGTGGGGTCAAGGTCCGCATCCTGATCGATCAGCTCTCGGCGATTGCCGATCTGCAGATTCTCGGTGCGCTGGCCAGCACCCACGAAAACCTGCAGCTACGCATCTACAACCCGACCTTCGGCAAGGTCAAGCTCAATTACTTCGACTATGCCGGCAGCGTGGTGTGCTGCTTCCGTCGCTTCAACCAGCGCATGCACAACAAGCTGCTGGTGGTGGACGACGTGCTCGGCGTGGTCGGCGGGCGCAATTACCAGGACGACTATTACGACTGGGACAGCGAGTACAACTTCCGCGACCGCGACGTGATCCTGGCCGGGCCGGAAGTGCGCGCGATGGCGGCCAATTTCGATGCATTCTGGCGCGCGCGCCGCAGCGTACCGGCCGAGCGTCTGAACGATGTCGGTCGCCTGCTGCTGGAACAGGGCGCGCCCAAGATGCCGCCGGCCACGTTCCGCCGCCCCGATCGGGTGGAGCGGGTCGATGACGAGGCGCGCGATCCGCAGTTCGTGCGCGATGCGTTCGTGACCCCGGCCATGCCGGTGCAGCGCGTGCTGTATGTGGCCGACCTGCCGCAGAAGCATCGCAAGGAGCACGCTGCCAAGGCGGTATCCACCGCGCCCGAGCTGGACGGCCTGATTGCCGGCGCGCAGCAGGAAGTGCTGCTGCAGACCCCGTATCTGGTGCTGTCGGACGAGGCCCAGGCGATCTTCCGCGCATTGCGCCAGCGCCCGCAGCCGCCGCGGATCGTGGTGTCGACCAATAGCCTGGCCGCCACCGACAACCCGATCGTGTATGCGCTGTCGTACAAGTTCAAACGCCGCAACATGCGCGAGCTGGGCTTCAATCTGTACGAGTTCAAGCCGTTCCCGTTGGATGCGCCGGTGCAGTACGCCAACCTGGTGCCCGATCCGCTCAACCCCGAAGCGGCCGAGCCGGCCGAAGACGATGGTCGGGTCAACCGCGTGATCGGCGGCAGTGCGGCCGGCAACGCCATGCGTGGCAGTGGTGGCGGTGGCACAGCCGGCAATGCGGTCCGCGGCAGCGGTGGCGGCGCAGGCCGCACGCCCGGCGGCAGCGAGGTCGATCGGCGCGTGCTGCGCACCGAGACACGGCCCTCGTTCCTGGGCACGCGGGCGGTCAACAAGCCGCTGCCGGTGACCCGTGCCGGTGCGCGCATGGGCCTGCATGCCAAGTCGTTGGTGGTGGATCGCCGCATCGGCGTGATCGGCACGCACAACTTCGATCCGCGTAGCGAAAACTACAACACCGAAGCAGCGGTGGTGATCGACGATGCGCGCTTTGCGCAGGCACTGGCGGCCAGCATCGAACGCGACATGGCGCCGGAAAACGCCTGGACCGTGGCCCCGCGCGAAAAGCCGCCGGTGCTGAGCGGATTGAACTACAGCGTGGGCAAGGTGTCCGAAGCCTTGCCGGTGCTGGATTTCTGGCCCTGGCGCTACGCCACCAATTACGAGTTCCAGCCGGGGCCGGGTTGCCCGTTTCCGCTCAAGCGCCAGGACCCGCAGTTCCGGCAGTGCTATGTGGCGGTAGGCGATTTCCCCGAGGTCAACGTCGGCCCGAAGTGGCTGCTGGTGCGGATGCTGACCGCCTTCGGTGCAGGATTGGTGCCGATCCTTTGATCGCCGCGCCGGTCCGGGGCCTGCATCGAGCGACGCGTGGTAACTGGTGCATCGTGGAGTGACGTACCGCTGCAATGGCGCGGTGCGCTGCAGTAGATGGGCGGCGCGCCGCACACCGCCAACCAGCTGAAGTCACCACCATGGCTTGGCTTGCAGCGACAGCCAAAGGCAGTTGCATCCAACCCCAGCGCCGCAGATGCTTCCCGATTCCCGATTCCCGATTCCCGATTCCCAATCCCCAATCCCCAATCCCCAATCCCCAATCCCCAGCCTATGACCTTCCGCGAACCCGTCGACCTGGCCGCCCTCAACGCCTCCAGCCGCGATACCTTGATCGACCATCTGGGCATCGTGTTCACCGCCGCCGGCGACGACTGGTTGAGCGCCACCATGCCGGTGGATGCGCGCACCAAGCAGCCGTATGGCCTGCTGCACGGCGGTGCGTCGGTGGTATTGGCTGAAACCCTGGGCAGCAGCGCCGGCAACCTGTGCGTGGATATGACCGCCCAGATGTGCGTGGGGCTGGAGATCAATGCCAATCACCTGCGCGCCGCCACCGACGGCCTGGTCACCGGCACTGCGCGTGCGGTGCATGTGGGACGCAGCACCCAGGTGTGGGACATCACCATCGAGAATCCGGCCGGCAAGCGCGTCTGCGTCTCGCGGCTGACCCTGGCCGTGGTCCCGCGCAGCAATGGCTGAGCACGCCGTGCAAGTGCATGGGTGGAACAGCGCCACCCGCGGCGGGCACTGCGCGCAGGCCACGCTGCTGTCACAATAGTTGCGCTTCCTTCCCCTGGTACCGGTCCCGTTCCGTCAATGAGCGAGTCATCCCTGGACGCCACGCGCGATGCTGGCAGCGTGTTGCGTTGGTTCCGGTACCTGTATCGGGTGCCGTTGTTGCTGATGCATCTGAGCATCTGCCTGCCGATCACCATGCTGTGCGTGGTGGCACCGCCGCTGGCGCGCATCCGTACCGGGCGCGACGACACCCTGGACGAGCTGATGATCCGTTGGTGGCAGGGCAACCTGATGCGCATCTTCGGGTTTCGCCTGCGTCGCTTCGGCACCCCGCTGCCGGGCGCGACCCTGTTCGTGGCCAACCATGTCAGCTGGGTCGACATCTCGATGCTGCACAGCCAGCGCGTGATGGGTTTTGTGGCCAAGCGCGAAATCGCCGGCTGGCCGCTGGTCGGCTGGCTGGCGACCAAGGGCCAGACCATCTTCCATCAGCGCGGCAATACCGAATCGCTGGGCGGGGTGCTGCAGGAAATGCTGTTGCGCCTGCGCAGCGGCAAGCCGGTGGGCGTGTTTCCCGAAGGCCGCACCCGTGGCGGTACCGAAGTCGGCCCGTTCCATGCGCGCATCTTCCAGGCCGCGGTCGAGGCCGGCGTGCCGGTGCAGCCGGTGGCGCTGCGTTACGGCGAGCGCGGCAATGCGCAGGCGGTGGTGGCGTTCGGCGAGCGCGAGAGTTTCTTCGCCAATATCGTGCGTCTGCTCGGCGAGCCGTCGCGACTGGCCGAGGTGCATTTTCTCGAGCCGATCCGCGCGCTGGATATCGAAGGCCGTCGCCGCCTGGCCGATACCTCGCGGCAACGCATCATCGCGGCGATGGAGTCCTGAGCCGACGATGCAAACGCTCATCCTCCCTGCGGCCAGCACCATCTTGTCTGGCCCGATGAGCGCATGAACGCCTCCGACTATCTGCCGCCGCGCTGGCTGCGCAACCCGCATGTGCAATCGGTGCTGGGCAGCAGTGCCTTGCGCCGGATCCGCAGCCGCCAGGTGCTGGCCGCCAGCGGCGCGGTGACCAGCGAACACATTCTCGACGGCGGCGACGGCGTGCGCCTGCAGGGCTGGATGAGCATCCCGCCCGGCGATGCGCCGGTACGCGGCACGGTGCTGCTGCTGCACGGCTGGGAAGGCAGTGCCGACTCGAACTACATGCGGCTGACCGCCGCGCGCCTGCTCGGCCTGGGCTATCAGGTGTTCCGGCTGAACTTCCGCGACCACGGCGGCACGCACCACCTCAACGTGGACCTGTTCCACTCCGATCGGATCGGGGAAGTGGTCAATGCGGCGGGCGATCTGTGGCGACGGTTCCCCGCGCCGCAGCTGCTGGCGGCGGGCTATTCGCTGGGTGGCAATTTCGCGTTGCGGCTGGCACTGCGTGCACCGGCGGCCGGTCTGCCGCTGGCGCGCGTGGCGGCGGTGTGCCCGCTGCTGGACCCGGCGGCGACGATGCTGCAGCTGGAAAAAGGCCCGCAGTTCTACGATTGGTATTTCCGCCGCAAGTGGCGCGACTCGCTGCTGCGCAAGCGCAAGCTGTTCCCCGATCAGCACGGCTACGACGACGCCACCCTGGCGCTGGACATGCGCGGGTTGATGGCCTGGCTGGCCGAGCAGCACACCGGGCATGGCACGCTGGAAGCGTATTTCGAGAGTTATTCGATCGCCGGCGAGCGCCTGGCCGGTCTGCAGGTGCCGGTCGACATCCTGATGGCCGAAGACGATCCGGTCATTCCGTTCGAGGATTTCGCCGGCTGGCAGCTGCCGGCGCACGCACAGCTGGAAATCGCGCGCTGGGGCGGCCACTGCGGCTTTCTGGAAAACGCCCGCGGCGATGGATTCGCCGAACGCTGGGTGGCCGAACGGCTGGCGGTGCAGGCGTAAGTCGGCGCCACCTCGCGCATCGTTACAATAGGCGTTTGTCCTGGACACGCCCTCCGCCATGCAAGACGCCATTCTTCAAGCCCTGCGCCGCAATGCGGCCGACGATGCGGTGGCGCTGGCCCGCGAGTGGGTCCTCAGCGCGCCCGAGACCGCCGCCACGCATCGTTGGCTGGGTTTGGCCCTGCAGCAGCAGGGTCAACCGGCGCTGGCGCTGGCCAGCATCGAAACCGCGCTGACGCTGACGCCGGAAGATGCCGACCTGCACCTGCTGCGCGCCGGCTTGCTGTTGGCGATGCGCGAGCTGTCCGCGGCGGACGATGCGCTGTCGCGCACCACCGCGCTCGACCCCAACCAGTTCAACGCCTACGTGATGCAGGCGCATCTGGCGGTGGCGCGCGGCGATCTGGACGAGGCGCAGCGGCTGAGCCGCACCGCCGCACGTCTGGCGCCCGAGCACCCGCAGCTGTTGGCCGTCGATGGCGTGGTGGAGCTGCGTCGCGGCCAGGGCGAGCGCGCGCTGTCGCTGCTGACCCGTGCCGCCGAGCAACTGCCCGACGACCCGCGGGTGATGTTCGCGCTGGGCTTTGCGTATCTGCAGAAGGAGCACTTCGCGTTTGCCGAGCGCGCCTTCGAGCGCGTGGTGGAGCTCAATCCGCCGGGTACCGCGCTGCGCGCCTTCATCGCCCAGCTCGCCCAGCGCCAGGGCCGCCTGGACGACGCGCTGGCCGCGATGCAGGGCGTGTTCGCCCAGCCCGGCGGCGATCTCCCGGCCATGCGCCGGCTTGCCGGCGAGATGGAATTGCAGGCCGGCCGCCCCGACCAGGCCGCCGCGCACCTGCGCCTGGCGCTGGCCCACTGGCCGGCCGACCGCCGCACCCTGCATGCCTTGCTGACCGCCTGGGAGCGGCTGGGCGCGGTGGACGATGCGCGCGACACCCTGGACGCGGCGCTGGCCACCTCGGCCAATGCGCACGACCTGTGGCTGGCGCGGCTGGCGGTGGAGCCGGTCGGCGGGCCGCAGGCGCAGGCGGTGATCGAGCGCTGGCTGCTGGGCATGCCCGAGCATCTGCCGGCGCTGGAAGCGCTGATGCGCGTGCACGACATGCAGGGCCATGCCGAACAGGCGGAAATGGTGGCGCGCCAGATCGTGGCGGTGGAGCCGGGCCGCATCAGCGGCGAGCAGCGCATCGTCGAAGCGCTGCTGGAGCGCGACCCGCCGGCGGCGATCGCCTGCGTGCAATCGCTGATCGATTCGTTGCCCGAGCCCCAGCAGACCGTGCTGCGGCCGTGGCTGGGCAATGTGCAGGACCGCGCCGGCCAGCCCGACGCCGCCGTGGCGACCTGGATGCAGTTCCAGCGCGAACAGGCCCAGCACCGCCTGCCGTTGCCGCCGCAGGCCGCCAAGCAGCCGATGCAGTGGCCGGAGCTGGGGACCATTCCTGAAACGGTGACGGCACGGCCGCTGTTCGTATGGGGCACGCCCGGCTCGCATGTCGAACGCCTGGTCGCGGTGATGGGCGCGGCCACCCCGCTGGTGCGCGACGACCGCTATGGCAGCACGCCGCCGTCCGATGCGCTGCAGAGCTACCGCACCGTCGAGCAGCTGGCGTCGGGCGAGCTGGCGCCGATGGCGCTGGTGGAAGGCTGGAAGGCGCAGCTGCCGCGGCGCGGCATCGACGACGGCAACGTCATCGACTGGCTGCTGTGGTGGGACAACACCTTGCTGACCGCGCTGCGCCCGCACCTGCCCGAAGGCCGGCTGGCGATTGCGCTACGCGACCCGCGCGACATGCTGCTGGACTGGCTGTCGGCCGGCGCGCCGGCACCGCTGGCCGTGCAATCGCCGCAGCAGGCCGCCGACTGGCTGCTGACGGCGCTGGAACAGCTCGCGGTGCTGCATGAGCGCGATCTGTATCCGCACCGGATCATCCGCCTGGACGGCATCGAGAGCGACCCGCAAGGCATCTCCACCGCGCTGGAACAGGCGTTCGGCCTGCGCTTTCCGCTGGTCGAACCGCGCGGCCCGGCCCGCCTGGCCGCGGGTCGCTGGCGCAACTACCGCAACGTACTGGGCGCGCAATTCGATCTGCTCACGTTGATTGCTGTGCGCTTTGGCTACCCGCAGGACTGAGCGCCGCCCAGCACGGCTGCGCGGGTGCGGCATGCCATCGGCGGCGCAGCTCGCACCGCCTCATAGGAGCGGCCCCGGCCGCGACGAGGCGTTGCTGACGATGCGTCGCCACCGAATGATGTGGCGTTACCGAGAACGCCCCGTCGCGGCCAGGGCCGCTCCTACGGATCGGGGCAGATTGGTCGGCGCCAGCACTGACTGACTATGGTGCTGCCTGCCGAGCGCACGCGGACGGCGCGCGATGCGGCACGCGGGCGCTGCAGCGTCCACGTTACCGATGCACGATCACGCGGCCACGGTGTCCGCTGGCGTGATGAACGGCAGCGATAAACCCGGCCGGGCGCACCAGAGGGTTCCATGGCGATGGCTTCCTCTGCGGCGCGGGCCCAGGCACCCTGGTCGGCCTCATTCCCTCGGAGACCCCCGCATGCGCCTGACCAGCAACAGCATCGAAAACGGCAAGCCCATCGCGGCGGAATTTGCCGCCGGAACGCCCGAGGGCTTTGCGCCCAACCGCAACCCGCATCTGGCCTGGAGCGAGGTACCGGCCGGCACGCGCTCGTTCGCGCTGCTGTGCCTGGACCCGGATGTACCGACCGTGCCGGAGACCGTGGGCCGCGACGACGTGCAGATTCCGGTCGATCAGCCACGCACCGACTTTGTGCATTGGGCGATGGCCGATATCCCTGCGGACGTGCATGCGATCGCCGCAGGCAGCTGCAGCGACGGCTTCGTGCCCAAGGGCAAGCAGCAGCCGGCCGGCCCGGCCGGTGCGCGCCAGGGCCTGAATTCGTATACCGAATGGTTCGCCGGCAATGCCGACATGGCCGGCAACTATCTGGGCTACGACGGCCCGTACCCGCCGTTCAACGACCTGCGTGTGCACCGCTACTTCTTCCGCGTGTTTGCGCTGGACGTGGCGCAACTCGGCCTGCCCGAGACCTTCACCGCGGCCGATGTGCTGGCGGCGATCCAGGGCCATGTGCTGGCCGAGGCGGCGTTGCACGGCACCTACACGCTGAATCCGGCGCTGCGCTGACGGCAACGAACGGTCCTGCGCCACACCGGATAGGGTGCCCGGGGCCGGTGCGGCCAACGGTGCCCCTGGTGCCGCCACACCCGCTAACCGTTGGCTTCGATCATCTGCTCGAGCACGTACACCGGCGCACCGTCCGTGCCTGCGGCAGCCGGGTAGCGGGTGACGCGCAGCAGGGTGCGGATGCCTGCTTCGTGTTCGAAGCCTTCGATCCTGCCATCGAAGGGCTGCCAGTTGCGGCTCGCAGGCTGTCCATCGGCGGTGTGTTCGCGCAGTTGCAGGCATTGGCGTGCCGGGTCGGACCCGCATGGCACGGTGTCGGCCGCCACTTCGATCAGCAGCGTCTGACCGGGGCCGCCATAGCGGGTGGCGGCCGTGGCGACACCGCCGAACACCAGCCGGGTGCCGTCGCTGCGGGTCAGGGTCAGCTGCCGACCGTTTTGTGCGGCGTTCAATGCCACCGCGAAGCGCCCGGACAGCAACGCGCTGGCGGCGCGTTCCTGGGCCATCCGCCGCGGTTGCGCGCACAGGCGTTTGCTCGACACCACCCGGCCGATCTGCAAATGCGCCTGCGCCACGCTGTAGTCGGCGCCCAATGCGTTGCAGGTCTGGCTGACCTGGATGCGGTGATCGCTGAAATCCAGCTGCAAGGGCGGGGTGCCGGCGACGAACAGACTGCGCAAGGCGGTGCCGTGCGCATCGCTGGCCTGTTGCAGCTGCCAGTGTTGCGCCTGCAAGGCGGCCTGTAACGGCGCATTGTCGGCGGCGGTTGGGGTGCTCGCGGCCGGCTCGGCGGCAGCGGGGTCGGCGCTGGATCCGGGCGCCTGCGGCGGCGTGTTCGACCCGCAGGCCGTCACGCCCGCTGCCAGCAGTGCAGGGGCAAACAACACGGCACGCATGCGGCGGCTCCCGGTGATCGATATGTCAGTGATACCGCCACCGCGCGGCCAGGGCAATGACGCACGTCACTGCCCGGCCACGTGCCCTGCATGTCGCGCCGGCTCAACCTGCAAGGCACGCGACCGCATGGCGGTCTCAGGCCAGCGCCGGCAGCCACAACAGCAGGGCAGCGCCCAGCACGATGCGGTAGACCGCAAACACCGTGAAGCGGTGCTTCTTGATGTAGCCCAGCAGCCACTTCACCACCACAAAGCCGGTGATGGTCGCCGCCACGAAGGCCACCGCCACATCGGCCCAGTTCTCGCTGCCGACGCCGCCTTCCTTGTACATTTCCAGCAGGGCATAGGCGCTGGCCGCGAACATGGTCGGGATGCCCACCATGAACACGAAATCCGCCGCCGCCGAGCGCTTGCTCAGGCCCAGCAGCATGGCCAGGAAGATCGCCGAGGCCGAGCGCGAGGTGCCGGGGAACACACCGGCCACCACCTGCGCCAGGCCTACCGCGATGGCGACCTTCCAGGTCACCACATCGCGCTCGGGCAATTTGCCGGCAAAGTGCTCGGCCACCAGCATCCACAGCCCGCCGATCAGCAACGCCCAGGCCACCGGCTGCACGGTTTCCGGCAGCTGCCAGCCGGCCTTGCGCACGATCAGCCCGACCACTGCGGTAACCAGGAAGGCCACGCCGATCTTGAGCACGTAGTCGCGGTTGTCGCGTTGGCCCAGGCCGGTGGCCAGGGTCCACAGCTTCTGCCGCAGCGCCAGGCAGATCGCCAGGATCGCGCCGGCCTGGATGACGATGTTGAAGAAGTCAGAACGGCGTCCGAGCCATTGTTCGGCGATCAGCAGATGGCCGGTGCTGGAGATCGGCAGGAATTCGGTGAGGCCTTCGAGAATGCCCAACAGCAGGGCGGAAATCAGATCGGACATCGGACTGGAGAGGGGGATGGGGGAGGCGTCAGGATAGTGCATAGCGGCATGCACCATATTGGTGCAGTATGAAATTGGTTAGCACATTAAGGGTGCTAATTAGCCGTGAGCGGCCTCAAGCGATGCGAGCAAAATCAACAACTTGTGAAGATGCGGCGCTTGGCATGGTCCCTGCTGTAGTTCCGCCCACGAGCCACTTAACTCCTGCAGAGGTTTCTTCCGATGTCCGTGGAAAATGTTGAAAAGCTGATCAAGGACAACAAGGTCGAGTTTGTCGACCTGCGCTTCGTCGATATGCGTGGTGTACAGCAGCACATCACCTTTCCGGCCAACATCATCGAGCCGGCGCTGTTCGAAGAAGGCAAGATGTTCGACGGCAGCTCAATCGCGGGTTGGAAGGGCATCAACGAGTCGGACATGGTCCTGCTCCCGGACGCCGGCACTGCGTATCTGGATCCGTTCTTCGCCGATCCGACCATCGTGCTGACCTGCGACATCCTCGATCCGGCCACCATGCAGAGCTATGAGCGCGACCCGCGCGGCATCGCCAAGCGCGCCGAGGCCTACCTGAAGTCCTCCGGCACCGCCGACCAGGCGTTCTTCGGCCCGGAGCCGGAATTCTTCATCTTCGATTCGGTGCGCTTTGCCAACGACATGGGCCACACCTTCTTCCAGGTCGGCTCGGAAGAGGCTGCCTGGAACACCGGCGCCAAGTACGACGGCGGCAACAGCGGCTACCGTCCTGGCGTGAAGGGTGGCTACTTCCCGGTTCCGCCGACCGACACGCTGCACGACCTGCGCGCGGAGATGATCAAGACGCTGGAACAGGTCGGCATCGAGACCGAAGTGCACCACCACGAAGTGGCCACCGCCGGCCAGTGCGAGATCGGCACCAAGTTCAGCTCGCTGGTGCAGAAGGCCGACGAACTGCTGACGATGAAGTACATCATCAAGAACGTCGCCTACCGCAACGGCAAGACCGCGACCTTCATGCCCAAGCCCATCGTGGGCGACAACGGCTCGGGCATGCACGTGCACCAGTCGCTGACCAAGGGCGGCGTCAACCTGTTCTCCGGCGACGGTTACGGCGGCCTGTCGCAGATGGCGCTGTGGTACATCGGCGGCATCTTCAAACACGCGCGTGCGATCAACGCCTTCTCCAACTCCGGCACCAACAGCTACAAGCGTCTGGTCCCGGGCTTCGAGGCGCCGGTGATGCTGGCCTATTCGGCCCGCAACCGTTCGGCCTCGTGCCGTATTCCGTGGGTCACCAACCCGAAGGCGCGCCGTATCGAAATGCGCTTCCCCGATCCGTTGCAGTCCGGCTACCTGACCTTCACCGCATTGATGATGGCCGGCCTGGACGGCATCAAGAACCAGATCGACCCGGGCGCGCCGAGCGACAAGGACCTGTACGACCTGCCGCCGGAAGAAGAGAAGCTGATCCCGCAGGTCTGCTCCAGCCTGGATCAGGCGCTGGAAGCGCTGGACAAGGACCGCGAGTTCCTCAAGGCCGGCGGCGTGATGAGCGACGACTTCATCGACGGCTACATCGCGCTGAAGATGCAGGAAGTCACCAAGTTCCGTGCTGCGACCCACCCGTTGGAGTACCAGCTGTACTACGGCAACTGAGTTCCACCGCGGTGATGGCGGAGGCCCCCCCTCCCACCTCCGCCATCGCCGCACATGTTCGATCGGTCCACGGCATCGGCCGTGGATTGAAGGGGTATTGAGAGCGCACACAGTTCGCGGGGCGCGGGCCAGACCTCTCCCACGAGGCGGATGCATCGGCATCGGCCGAGGTCTGCGTCATCGCGAACGCGCGGATGCCGGGGTTGGCATCCAGGTGAATGACACCGCCGGGCGGCGCAATGCCGGCCGGTCTTTTCCACCATTCGGGGTATGCGCATGAAATTGATCACCGCCATCATCCGGCCGTTCAAGCTCGACGAGGTCCGCGAGGCCTTGTCCGCAGCAGGCGTGTCGGGCATCACCGTGACCGAGGTCAAGGGTTTCGGGCGCCAGAAGGGCCACACCGAGCTGTATCGCGGCGCCGAGTACGTCGTCGATTTCCTGCCCAAGATCAAGATCGAGACGGTGGTGACCGACGACCGGCTGGACGCAGTAGTCGAGGCGATCCAGAACGCCGCCGGCACCGGCAAGATCGGCGACGGCAAGATCTTCGTGACCGCGATCGAGCAAGTCGTGCGCATCCGCACCGGCGAGATCGGCGCCGATGCGCTCTGAGTTCCCCATCCCCGGAGTTCTTATGAAGACAGCCCTTTTTGCCGGGTGGAAAGCCCGGTTCTACAGTGTCTGCATGTTGATGCTGTTCAGCGCGCTGGTGGCGGGCGGCATGGGCAGCGCGCACGCGCAGTCGACCCCGCAGGTCACCCCGCTACCGACCGAGCCGGTCACCACCGAACCGCTGCCGTCGGCGCAGCCGCCCGCCGCACCGGTGGCCGCGGCCGAGTCCGCCCCGGTGGTGGAGAAGGGCGATGTCGCCTGGATGCTGACCTCCACGCTGCTGGTGCTGCTGATGGTGGTACCGGGCCTGGCGTTGTTCTACGGCGGCATGGTGCGCGCCAAGAACGTGTTGTCGGTGCTGATCCAGGTCGCCGTGGTGTTCTCGCTGCTCACCATCCTGTGGGTGGTGTATGGCTACAGCCTGGCGTTCTCCGGCGAAGGCCCATGGATCGGCAACCTGGACAAGGCGCTGCTCAAGGGCGTGACCATCGAAACGCTGGCGGCCACCTTCACCAAGGGCGTCAGCCTGCCGGAATACGTGTTCGTGGCGTTCCAGGCGACCTTTGCCGGCATCACCGGTGCACTGATCGTCGGCGCCTTCGCCGAACGCGCCAAGTTCGCCGCGGTGCTGCTGTTCTCGGTGATCTGGTTCACCTTCGGCTATCTGCCGCTGGCGCACATGGTCTGGGCCACCGGTGGCTACCTGTTCGGCTTGGGCGCGCTGGATTTTGCCGGCGGCACGGTGGTCCACATCAACGCCGGTATCGCCGGCCTGGTCGGCGCCTACTTCGTCGGCAAGCGGGCCGGCCTGGGCCGCGAGGCGATCAAGCCGCACAACGTGACCCTGACCTTCGTCGGCGCCTCGTTGCTGTGGGTGGGCTGGTTCGGCTTCAACGCCGGCTCCAACCTGGAAGCCAATGCCGGTGCGGCGCTGGCCTTCCTCAACACCTTGCTCGCCACCGCCGCCGCCATCCTGGGCTGGTCGCTGACCGAGAAGATCATCAAGGGCAAGTCGTCCGCGCTGGGCGTGGCGTCGGGCATGGTTGCCGGCCTGGTCGGCATCACCCCGGCCTGCGGCACGGTGGGTCCGTTCGGCGCGATCGTCATCGGCCTGGCCGCCGGCGTGCTGTGCGTGTGGGGCGTCACTGGCCTCAAGCGCCTGCTGGGCGCCGACGACAGCCTGGACGTGTTCGGCGTGCATGGCCTGGGCGGCATCATCGGCGCGATCCTGACCGGCGTGTTCTCGGCGGCGTCGCTGGGTGGCCAGAAGGGCGGCGATTACGACATCGTGCATCAGGTCGGCATCCAGGCGTTGGGCGTGGGTATCACCCTGGTGTGGATCGGCGTGGTGTCGGTGGTGGGCTTCCTGGCGGCCAAGCTGGTGTTCGGCCTGCGCGTCACCGAAGAAGCCGAACGCGAGGGCCTGGATATCACCTCGCACGGCGAAGCGGCATACGAGTCCTGAGCATGCACACCCGCGGCCACGCTGCCGCGGGTGGCGCAACGACCCGGCCGGGAGCGCCTTGCCGGGTCCGTTTTCCCCGCTGCCCCGCCGGCCGCGGACCAACTGCCGAGGTGTCTGCATGACCAGCCCCACGCCCGTGACTGTCGGCGCGGATGCCCGCTGGATCGGTGCGACCTGCCGCCGTCCGGCCCCGAATTCTTTCCTGCATGCTCGATTCTGCGCGCCACATGCGCAGGCCGATCGTGTTTGCACTAAATTGGTGCAATGCTGATGTCGTCCCTACTCCCGTCGCTGGACAGCCTGGGCACGCCGGTGGCCTGGACCGACCGCGAAGGTCGCGTGCTGGGCGTCAATCCCGCCTTCGCGCGCTGGCTTGGGGTCAGTGCGCGGCGCCTGGTCGATCAACCGCTGGCCGCGCTGGAAGTACAGGGCGATGCGCTCGCCCGTTTCCTGCTCAACGACGAGCGGGACGTGCTGCGCCTGCATCGGCTGGCACTGGGCCTGCCCAATGACGCACCGCGCTTTGCCGAAGGCTGGCTGTCGCGGCTGGACGACGGCGGCTGGCTGCTGGAAACCCATCCGGTCGACGAATTCCCCGCGCTGGATCCCACCCATGCGCTGCCCAACGCCTTGAGCGCCGCGCTCAAGGGCCTGGCGCACGAACTGCGCAATCCGTTGGCCGGGCTCAAGGGCGCGGCGCAGCTGCTGGCGCGGCGCTCGGCCGGGCGCGACGAAGACGAGCGCGAGCTGATCGAGTTGATCGGCACCGAGATCGAACGCCTCAACACCTTGCTCGAACGCCTGCTCTCGCCCACGCCGGCGCGCCCGCACGACCATCTCAACATCCACGTCG
The DNA here is from genome assembly GCF_002940665.1 of Xanthomonas arboricola. GTDB lineage: Bacteria > Pseudomonadota > Gammaproteobacteria > Xanthomonadales > Xanthomonadaceae > Xanthomonas > Xanthomonas arboricola_B. Next base: position 166,628 of record NZ_MIGY01000004.1, on the reverse strand, counting down.
TGCTCGAACGCGTGCTGCGCCTGGCCGAAGCCGAGGGCGGCTGGTCGGTGCAGGTGCAGCGCGATTACGACCCCAGCATTCCCGAGATCCTCGGCGATGGCGACCGCCTGACCCAGGCGGTGTGGAATCTGGTGCGCAATGCGTTCCAGGCCGGCGCCACGCGGGTGACCCTGCGCACCCGCGTCGAGCACGGCCAGCGCATCCGCGACCGCGTGCATGCGATGTCGCTGCGGCTGGAGATCATCGACGACGGCGGCGGCGTGCCGGAGGAACTGGCCGAGCACCTGTTCCTGCCGCTGGTCAGCGGACGTGCCGAAGGCAGCGGGCTGGGTCTGGCGCTGGCCCAGCAGGTCTCGCGCGAACACCACGGCACGCTGACCTACCGCTCGCGGCCGGGGCATACCGTTTTCACCCTGCTGTTGCCCGAGCTGGCCGGCAATCACGACAAGGACCATCCGCATGGCTGAGGCCGCCGCCGCATCCCACCACATCTGGGTGGTCGACGACGACCGTTCGGTCCGTTTCGTGCTGTCCACCGCCTTGCGCGATGCCGGCTATGCCGTGGATGGCTTCGAGAGTGCCGCTGCCGCATTGCAGGCACTGGCCATGCGGCCTACGCCGGATCTGTTGTTCACCGACGTGCGCATGCCCGGCGAAGACGGCCTGAGCCTGCTCGACAAGCTCAAGTCCAGGCACCCGCAATTGCCGGTGATCGTGATGTCGGCCTATACCGATGTCGCCAGTACCGCCGGCGCCTTCCGTGGCGGCGCGCACGAGTTCCTGTCCAAGCCCTTCGATCTGGACGATGCGGTGGCCTTGGCCGCACGGGCGCTGCCGGATGCCGATGCCGGTGTCGAGGAGATCGTCGGGACACCGTTGGCAGAAGGCTCGGCGGCGCTGATCGGCGACACCCCAGCGATGCAGGCGCTGTTCCGCGCGATCGGCCGGCTGGCCCAGGCACCGCTGTCGGTGCTGATCAACGGCGAGACCGGCACCGGCAAGGAACTGGTCGCGCGCGCGCTGCATAACGAATCGCCGCGCGCGCGCAAACCCTTCGTCGCGCTCAACACCGCCGCCATTCCGGCGGAACTGCTGGAAAGCGAATTGTTCGGCCACGAAACCGGCGCCTTCACCGGCGCCACCAAACGCCATATCGGCCGCTTCGAACAGGCCGACGGCGGCACGCTGTTTCTGGACGAAATCGGCGACATGCCGCTGCCGCTGCAGACCCGCCTGCTGCGCGTGCTGGCCGAGAACGAATTCTTCCGGGTCGGCGGGCGCGAGCTGATCCGCGTCGATGTACGCGTGATCGCCGCCACCCACCAGGACCTGGAGGCGCTGGTCGAGCAAGGCCGCTTCCGTGCCGACCTGTTGCATCGCCTGGACGTGGTGCGCCTGCAATTGCCGCCGCTGCGCGAACGCCGTGGCGATATCGCGCAACTGGCCGAGAATTTCCTGGCCATGGCCGGGCGCAAGCTCGACATGCTGCCCAAGCGGCTGTCCTCGGCCGCACTGGAACAACTCCGCCAATACGATTGGCCCGGCAACGTGCGCGAACTGGAAAACGTCTGCTGGCGCCTGGCGGCCCTGGCCACTGCCGACATCATCGACGTGGTCGACGTCGAATTGGCACTGGCGCGCGGCGGCCGCCGCCAGCGTGCCGGCCGCGGCGACGGGCAATGGGACGAGATGCTCTCCAGCTGGGCCGCGCAACGCCTGAGCGAAGGCGCCCAGGGCCTGCACGCCGAAGCCCGCGAACGCCTGGACAAGACCCTGCTCGAAGCCGCCCTGCAACTCACCCAGGGCCGCCGTGCCGAAGCCGCCGCCCGATTGGGGCTGGGCCGCAACACCGTCACCCGCAAACTCGGCCCGGGGCGCAAGCGCCGCTGATCTGGGTCCAAGCCCCTCTCCTATGGGAGAGGGGGGTGAGGGTCCCTGTGCCGATGAAAGCGCTACTGCACGCGCAGCTATTCCAACGATGCCTTGATCGCGCCGAGGCTGCCTGACATTGCCCGCGGCAAGCGTTGATGCGTGGCACGCCGCCGCATCCCGTGCCGTCGATGACGCCAGCGCAGCCCTGACATGCCGACGCCATCGTCCAGGCAGCTCGCGCACCGTGGCTGGAACCTCGCACAACATCTAACAACCCGACCCACCACACCAACCCCGTAAACTCCTGTGCTGCCGGCGGTTGCATTTCATGACATGTGAACATGCGCCCGCATAGGTTTTCAGCCTGATCAGGAGAACAGCTCGATGCGTTACCGATCGTCCACGATCGTTGCCCTTACCGCACTGGCGCTGGCCGCCTGCAGCAGCACGCCCCCGCCGCCCCCGCCTCCACCCCCGGCGGCGCGGGTGGTGCCCGTGCGTCCAGTCCAGCAGGCCGAGGCGGCGCTGGCATCGGCGTCGGGCAGTCTGGTCAGCGGTCGGGTGGTGCTGGTCCCCGCGCTGCAGGGCATCCGCATCACCGGCACAGTCGGTGGCCTGCGTCCGGGCGGCGTGGCCGGCTTCCATGTGCACGAACGGGGCGACTGCAGCGCCGCCGATGCCAGCAGCGCCGGTGCGCATTTCAATCCGGCCGGTGCGGCGCACGGACGTGCCGGCAGTGCTCCCCACCACGCCGGCGACATGGACAATCTGCGTGCCGATGCCGAAGGTGTCGCGCATCTGGACATGATCGTTGCCGGTATCACCCTCGGCGATGCCGCACCCACCGACGTGGTCGGCAAGTCGCTGGTCGTGCATGCCGATGCCGACGATTACCGCAGCCAACCCAGCGGCAATGCCGGCGCACGCCTGGCCTGCGGCGTCATCCGCGTCACCCAGTGGCGCACACCCCCTTCGCAGCCCTGAGTCGGGGCACCCCTGGCTGCAGCTGCGGCCTTTCTACAGGAGTTTTCTCATGCGCATTCTTCCAACGACGTTGTTCCTGGCCACCGCGCTGGTGCTGACCGCGTGCAAGCGCGACGAACCCGCACCGGCCGACCCTGCACCCGCACCGCAGGCCGGTGCAGCGGCCGAAGCGGCGCATGGCGGCGAGCACGCCGCGTCCATGGTCACCGAAGCGGCGGCCACCACCACCGCAACCGCCGAGCTCAAGCCGACCAAGGGCAGCGATGTCAAAGGCACGGTGAGCTTCAAGATCGTCGACGGCGCGCTGCGTGTCACCGGCCAGCTCAGTGGCCTCAAGCCCGGCAGCGAACACGGCTTCCATATCCACGAGAAGGGCGATTGCAGCGCACCGGACGGCAGCAGCGCCGGCGGCCACTTCAATCCGGCCCAATCCGATCACGGCGCCGTCAGTGCCGACCCGCACCACGGCGGCGACATGCCCAACATCAAGGCCGATGCGCAGGGCAATGCCAGCATCGACGGCCCGGTGTCGAGCAACGTCAATCTCGGCAAGGCCGACCAGTTCGATATCGCCGGCCACGCGGTGATCGTGCATGCCGATGCGGACGACTACAAGACCCAGCCCACCGGCAACGCCGGCGGCCGTCTGGCCTGCGGCGTGATCACCACCGACAACGCGCCGGCTGCAGCCAGGTAAGCAGGGCAAGTCAGCGGCCAGGCCAAACGCCGCGGTGATCGATCACCGCGGCGTTGTTGTTCCTGTGCTGCGGTGGGAGCGATCCGGTCATGCGGTGCGGCATGCTCAATGCTTCCTGTTCGCACGCATCAAAGTGCCGGGCGCCGTGCGCACCGCGTCATCAGCGACTCAGTAATTCGGCCACAGCCCCGGCGTTGCCAACTCCAGCAGATGCGCATCCGGATCGCGGAAGTACAGGCTCTGCCCGCCGCCCGGCCACTGGGTGCGGCCTTCGATGGGCACATCGCAGGCCTGTAGATGTGCCTCCCATCCGGCCAACGCATTGGCGGCGATGGCCAGTGCGTAATGTGCCCGCCCGCTGCCATCGTGCGGCGGAATCGTGCCGCCCGGCAGCGTGACGGTGGTGGCGGTGCTGCCTTGCAGGAACAGCAGCAGCACCTGCCCGGGGGCGATTGCATACGCGGCCATGCGCGCGTCGCGGTACATGGCTGCCAGTCCCAGCACGCGGGCATAGAACGCGCAGGCGCGTTCCAGATCTGCCACATACACGCCGGTTTCCAAGACGCCCTGCAACGCCGGCGCCGTGGAAGCCGGCGCCTGACTCACGCGGCCAACGCCTGGCGCGGATCCTGGCCCGGTTCCACGTGCACGTACAGCACGGGCAGGCCATGCGCTTCCAGCACTGCGGCCATCTGCCGCTGACGCGACAGATACTGCTCGTATACCCCGCGCAGGCGCTCGCAATTGTCGCGGTCGTGCGCGTAGTAATCGCACCATCCGGCCGGGTCGAACAGCGCGATGCGCACTTCGCCATCGACGTAGCGCAGCACCGGCTCGGGCGGCTGTTCCAGCCACTCTTCGGACTGCGGCGCCAGCAGGGCGGCTTCGATCAGCGGCCACAACGGGGCCAGGCCCTGGTTGTCGTACTGCATCGAAATCATTGCGGCCAGATCGTTCGCGGTGAGATACCGCGCATGTTCGATGCGTGCGCCGAAGCTTTCCTGCGCCAGCAGCGCGGTATCGGCCTGCGCCATGCCCTGGGCCAGCAGCACGTCTTCCATCGCATCGGCCACCGTCGTCACGATCTGCGGATCGCCGGAGAGCAGGAACGGCAGCACGCGCAGGCCGCCACCGGTCAGCTGCGGGTCGGCCTGGAAGGGCAGGGGAATCTCGCCCTGCGCATCGGCGCCGAACGCCAGCACGCGCGGGCCCTGATCGCGCCCGGGTGCGCGCGCATGCAGCTCCTCCAGCCGGCGATGCAGCGGCCAGCCGGGCCGCAGCGCTTCGGCCGGGTCGAAGTGCGCCATCGCCACGCTGAGCTCGAGCTCGCGGACCTCGGGGATCCACTGCGCCAGGTCGCGGCCGATGCGTTCGGCCAGCATGCCGGCCTGTTCCGGCGCCAGGGCGCCGCGCTCGGGGACGGTGCCGCCCGTCAATTCCAGCGCCATCACACCCATGGCGGTCACGCCGTGTTCGGTCTTGCTCATGATTCGCGGTTGGCCCATCACGGGGTCGAAGCTACACTGCGGCCATTATGCCTGCCGGCCCTGTGCAGGCCATGTCCCCGAGTCCTCCATGCCAGGTCAACCAATGCCCGCAGCCCGTCCCGTCGCCATTCTGGGCGGCGTTCGTATTCCGTTCTGTCGTCAGAACACCGCTTACGCGGACGTGGGCAACCTGGGCATGTCGGTGCGCACGCTGGGCGCGCTGGTCGAGCGCTTCGGGCTGCACGGGCAGCAACTGGGCGAAGTGGCGATGGGAGCGGTGATCAAGCACTCCTCGGACTGGAACCTGGCCCGCGAAGCGGCGCTGTCGTCCGGGCTGTCGCCGCTGACGCCGGGCATCACCTTGCAGCGCGCCTGCGGCACCAGCCTGGACTCGGTGATCACCATCGCCAACAAGATTGCGCTGGGCCAGATCGATTCGGGCATCGGCGGCGGCTCGGACACCACTTCGGAAGTACCCATCGTCTACGGCAAGAAGCTGCGCGCGCGGTTGATGGCCGCCAACCGCGCTAAGGCCACCGGCGACAAGCTCAAGGCCCTGCTGCGCGGCTTCAAGCTCAGCGAGCTCAAACCCGAGTTCCCAGGCGTGGCCGAGCCGCGCACCGGCAAGAGCATGGGCGACCACTGCGAAGACATGGCCAAGGAATGGAACATCTCGCGCGATTCGCAGGACGAATGGGCGGTGTCCTCGCATCACAAGCTGGCCGCCGCCTATGAGCGCGGCTTCTTCGACACGCTGATCGCGCCGTTCCGCGGCGTCTCGCGCGACAACATCCTGCGCGCCGACACCTCGCTGGAAAAGCTGGCCACGCTGCGCCCTGCTTTCGACAAGACCTCCGGCCGCGGCACGCTGACTGCGGCCAATTCCACCCCGCTCACCGATGGTGCGGCCGCGGTGCTGCTGTCCAGCGAGGCCTGGGCGCTGGCGCATGGCCACACGCCGATGGCCTACCTGCGCGATGCGCAGGTGTCTGCGGTGGATTTCGTGCATGGCGAAGGCCTGTTGATGGCGCCGACCATTGCGGTGCCGCAGATGCTGGCGCGCCAGGGCCTGACCCTGCAGGACTTCGACATCTACGAAATCCACGAGGCCTTCGCCGCCCAGGTGCTGTGCACGCTGCGCGCCTGGGAGAGCGAGGATTACTGCCGCAATCGCCTGGGGCTGGAGGCGCCGCTCGGCCGTATCGACCCGGACAAGATCAACCCGCTGGGCTCGTCGCTGGCCACCGGTCACCCCTTCGCCGCCACCGGCGCGCGCGTGGTGGCCACCGCCGCCAAGCAACTGGAAGAACGCGGCGGCGGGCGTGCGTTGATTTCCATCTGCACCGCCGGCGGCATGGGCGTGGTGGCCATCGTCGAGCGCTGACGCTGCTGCGCAGCGTGGGATTGGGCATTCGCAAGGCGGAAGCGGACCCCTGGTTTTTACAAATCCCGAATCCCGAATCCCGAATCCCCAACCTGCAAGGACGCATGGATGTCGAACGTTGATTCACGCCAACCCCCTACGCTTTATCTGCCTCCGGCGCACGGCGCCGTGTGGCGCGAGGGCGACGTGCTGGTGTGCACGCCAGGCGCCGATCTGCCGCCACGTTGCGTCAAGTGCAATGCGCCGGCGGACATCTCGCCGCGCCGCTACATCTTTCATTGGCATCACCCGGCGATCTATCTGGCCCTATTGATGGGGGTGCTGCCGTATCTGATCCTGGCCATCGTGCTGCGCAAGCGCAGTGCGCACGTGCTGAGCCTGTGCGCGCGGCATGAGCGCCGCCGCGTGCGTTGTGTCGCCATCGCGATGGCGTCGATCGTGCCGTTGCTGGTGGGGGTGCTGTGGATCGATGGCGCGACCGGCTTGCTGACCGGTGCCGGTGCGATGGCGGCGATGCTGTTGATCGGCAGGCGCTGTTCGCGCGTGTTGTCGGCGCAATCGGTCGATCACGAGCAGGCGCGTTATCTCGGTGCCTGTGAGGCGTTTTTGCGCGCATTGCCGGCGCCGCCCCGGCGATCGCGCGATTGGTGATTTGCGCTGCTGTGTTTGCAGATGCTGTCGTAACGTCCGCGCGGTGCCGTCCCTGCAGGCGTGATGACAGGCCGGCAAGCGTTGCCGGTAGCGCTTTTGCTCGGATCTAGAAAACCAAGAGCCCCGGACATGCCGGGGCCCTTGGTGAATCCGCGCATCGCTCCAGGAGCGATCAGAGGTCAGATCAAAGCACGCGATCGTCCGGTGCGAGCGGATCGGCCGGCGGCGTTGCATACGCCGACACGATCGGCCCGCGCAGCGACTGATGCGGCAAGCCCTCGTGCACCGGCTCGCCCCGCGCGGCGCGCAGGGCGTTGGCATAGCAGTGCTGCGCGGACAGCAGATCGCCCGCGGCAGCAAAGCCGTGGCCGAGTTCTTCCCAGGCTTCGCTGCCCGCACCATTGGCCACCGCGCGATGCAGAAACTCTTCGGCCTGCGACCACTGCTGCTGGTGACGTGCCAGGCGTGCCAGAGTCAGCAACAGGCCCGGGCTGTCCGGGTACTGGGTCAGCCAACGCTGCGCACTGGCGCGGCGCGAATCGTATTTTTCCAGCGGCAGCACGCCATACAGGCGCACCAGCGACTCGTCCCACTGCGTATCCAGCGCCTGTTCCAGGCTATGCACCGCTGCATCGTCCCAGTGCAGCACTGCCGCGCGCTGTGCGTAGGCACCCACCACCGCGGGATAGGTACGCAGCGGTTTGGGCAGCGCTTCCCAGCGTTCGGCCAGGGCATTGGCATCGCCTGCCTGCAACAGCGTCTGCTCGGCCAGCGTGGCTTCCAGTGCGCTGTAGGCCTCCGGTGCCAGTACCGCCTGCTGGCGCAATGCCCCCAGCTGACCGTAGGCCTCGTCGGCGCGACCGATCTGCGCCAAAGCATGCGTGCGCAGCAGCAAGCCGCGCGCCGGCAGCGGTTGCGCATCGGCACTGTCGAGCGCATTGATCGCCTCGACCGGGCGTTGCCGCGCCAGATGCCGCTCGCCTTGCAGCAACGCATGCGCGGTGGGATCGCGCTCGGCCAATTGCTGGGCCAGCGCGTTCGCCGCCACCTCATCGCCGCGTGCATCGGCGACCCGCACCGCACTGGCCAGGGCGATGCCGCTGACGTCCGCATCCTCGCTGGCGTTGACCAACAGGCGCTCGGCACGCTGCCATTGGCCGTGATCGGCTGCGCGCAGGCCTTCGATCAGGCGGGCGCGGCCCTTCTTGCGGCGGTACTTGCCCCAGACCCGGAACGGCAGGCTGACCAGCGTCCAAACCAGCCACAGCACCAACAGCGCGATGACCAGAATCAGCAGCGCCTGCGGCATGGCGGCGCGATAGTCGTTGCCGCCGACGCTGACCACCACATTGCCCAGGTCGTAACTGGTCTGATGCGACAGCCATTGCGCACCGAGCACGCCCAGCGCCACGGCAACCAACAGGATCAAGACGGTACGCAACACTTTCATTGGATGGATCTCCCTTCACGCATGGCCTGCAGTTGCAGCAGGGTGGTGCCCAGTTCCGGCAGGCGCGGACGCAGTGGCGCTTGTTGCAGCGTGCGCAGGCGCGTGCGTGCCTGGCGACGTTGTGGCGAATCCGGCCACAGCCGGCTGGTCCAGGTGTCCACGCGCCGCAGCGATTGCACAAAGCCGGCGACATCGCCGCGCTCGGCCGCAGCGCGGGCCAGGCTGACTTCGATCTGCAAGGCGTCGCGCGCGGCGTGGCGGTCGCCGCCGGTCAGCAGCGCATCGCCACGGCTGGGACGGATGTCCACCAGCGGTGCGAGTGCTTTCTGCCACCACGGCTGCGCCGCTTCGCTGTCTTTTGCGGTCTGTTCGGGCAGGCGCAGCAGGTCGCCGGCCAACTGATCCAGGGCTTGACCGGCCTGCGCCTGCGGACCGGCACCGAGGCGATCCAGTGCGTCGCGTTCCTGCACCAGCGCCTGGCGCAGATTGAGATAGCCGGGATCGTCGATGCCATTGAGTGCGGCATTGGCCAGTGCGTAGGCGCGGCGGGCACCGTCGGCGTCGCCGGCAATGCTCAGCCGCTGCTGGCCAAGCCGCAGCATCAGCTCCACCTCATCGAGCCGCAGCGCCTGCGCACCGTGGCGATTGGTGTCGGCGAGCCTTTGTACGGTGTCTTCGAGCAAGGCACTGCGCTGGCTCAGACCAAGCATCTCGTCGCGCAGCACGCGGTTGGTGGCTGCCGCGTCCGCCAGGCGTTCGTTGGCCAGGCGTTGGTCGCGGCGCAGCGTCTCCAGCATCTGCTGCGTGCCGTCCCAGCGCTGCTGCTGCGCCTCGGCCGCCTGCAGCTGCGCGCCTTGATAGTCCTGCCATGCGCGCCAGCCGAGGAGCAGCGCCACGCCCACGGCGACCAGCGCGACGACGAGCAGCAGCCATGCCAGGGGAAAGCGTCGCGTGGTAGCGGGCATTTCGGTCATTCGTCCATCCTCGCGCGGTCACGACGGGTGCAGGTGCTGCAGTCATCCGGCACAGCATGGCGTGCAGCGGCAGACACTCGCAAGCGGTGCTTGCGTTTGGAGTTCAGCAAGGTCGCAATGGCGTCACGATCGCCGCGGCAGCAGCGGCCAACTGCTCGGGCAAGGGGCCTGCGGCGCGCACCACATGACGGAAGCCGGCGAGGTGTGCGGATTGCAGCATGCGCTCGCTGGAGGTCACCACTGGCCGTTGCCGCAAGGTGTCGACCAGCGGTCCGGGCAACTGCTGCAGCACCAGCGTCAGCGCTTCGGCGCTGCTCAGCGCCAACACGCTAGCAGGAAGCGCATCCGCCAGCGCGCGGACTGCCGATGCGCGCAGGCGCAGCGCCACGCGCTGATAGACATCGGCGCGCAGGATGCGGGCGCCACGCTGCTCCAGGGCCGGCGCCAGCATGCCGCGCCCACCCGGGGCGGTGATCAGCCCCACGGCCTGCAGCGGCTGCCGTAACAGCGGCAGCGCGAGCAGGCCCTCGCTGTCCATGCGTGCCGGGCGTATCACCGTGTCGATGCCACAGGCCTGCAGCGCGCGCGCAGTGCCGTCTCCCACGCTCACCCATTGCGCCTGCGCCGGCCGCTGCAGTGGTGCCAGGCGATGCGCAGCGTGCACCGCGGCCGGGCTGGTGAACACCGCGATCGGCGCTTGCAAGGCCTGCCGCAATGCGGCCAGTGCCTGTGCGGTGTCGTTGGTCTGCAGCCGCCACGGCGACAGCGCCAGCAGCCGTCCGCCGTGTCGCGCGGCGGCCCGCCGCAATGGCGCGTGTTCACCGCTGGGCCGGAGCGAGATCAAGGTCCAGGCGGCGGCAGCTGGGGCGGGACGTGTCATCGGGTGATTATGCGAGAGCCGTGACGTATCGGGGCGGGCGTCGCGCGCTGCGATGAGGCTGACGACGATCAGATTCCTGCGCATGGTCTGGCCTTGCGTGCCTGCATCAGCGTGACGCCTGCGCTTCTGCGGCCAGAATCTGGTGATGGGGTCCGTACCGATGACTGCTTCCGCCCACGATTGGCCACGACAATCGAGCTGGAGTGACACCGCGATCAAGGTCCATCCCATCGACATGCAGCGCAGCGCGACTGCCTGCAGGCGATGTCGGCGCGGTGGCAGGCGCTGGGCATCCGCCCGAGCGGATGCCTGCGGTCGATGGCGCCACCTGGACGCCTGCGCAGTCCACCTGTCGTCTGTCGCCGGCCGTCTGCTTCCTGGACAAGTGCTTCCACGCCGCGCCGGAGCAGAGCGTGTTCACCGGCACTACACCGATGTGCCGTTGACGCATGCGCAGAAGCGCCGCCGCGCGCATTGGAAGGCCAGGGCCGCCGCATTACTGCATGGTGGCGCAACGCTATCGCGAGGTCGTGTTCGCACACTGAGCAGGGCAGAATCGAGGCGTGTGGCGCCGCGGCGCCACACGCGTCTCACCATGCGGTACCGCATGTCATTCCAGTGCACAAGACGCTCGCGGAACATTGCGGCATGATGCCGCCCTTCGCCGTCTTCCAGCCTTCGCCGATGACTCCTTCGTGCACGCTCGCATCCGCCCTGCAGTCGCTGCAGCAACAGTTCATCGCCATGCCGCCGGTCCTGTCGATGGGCATTGCCGTCGACGGCTTGCATGACGGCGCGTTACGTTTGCGTGCGCCGCTGCAGGCCAACGTCAACGACAAAGCCAATGCATTCGGCGGCAGCCTGGCTTCGTTGATGACGCTGGCCAGTTGGGGCTGGCTGACGCTGCAGTTGCAACTGGCCGGGCACAGCGCCGATGTCTATGTGGCCGACAGCCAGCTGCGCTACGTCGCCCCGGTCTACGAAGACCTGGTGGCCAATGCCGAGCCGTCCGAACTCGGTGGCTGGGAGGCGTTCCTGGCGACCTTCCGGCAGCGCGGCAAGGCGCGTATCGGCATGCGTGCGCAGATCGCGCTGGGTTCCGGCGCGGCGGCGGCCACCTTGAGCGGGCGTTTCGTGGCGTTTCCAAAACGGTAGGATGCGCGCTGGACTTGGGGGAATGCGCATGCGTGCAGTGATCGGGGCAATGCTGTTGCTCGGGCTGACAATGGTCAGCGGGGTGGTATCTGCCGGCAGCCGCGCCCAGGCACGCGCGCTGGAAACCACCCAGGCCGCCTACACGGCCGCCATACGCTGGAGCGATTTCGATGCCGCGCAGGGCTTTGTCGAACCGACCTACGCCCAGGCGCATCCGCTCAGCGATCTGGAACGCTCGCGCTATGAACAGGTGCAGATCTCCGGCTACCGCGAGCTGCGGGTGGGCGAAGACGGCAACGGCGACCTGCGCCGCGAGGTCGAGTTGCGGGTGATCAACCGCAATACCCAGGCCGAGCGGCTGGTGCGCAGCATCGAGTTGTGGCGCTGGGACGCCGAGCGCAAACGCTGGTGGCTGGCCAGCGGCCTGCCCGATCTGTGGCAGGGCCAATAGCCCGCCGCAGGGGTGCTTGGCCGTCGCGTGCGCCAGCTGTGCGACAATTCCCGCCCGCTTGACTGACCCTGACCCCGTGAATTTCGAAGAGCTGCAGGCCTTTGTCGGCCGCAACCCCATGTTGTCGCTGGCCCTGGTGGGCCTGACCATCGCCCTGATCGTCACCGAGGTCGCGCGCCTGTTCCGTGGGTATCGCGCACTCAAGCCGGCCGAGCTGACCCGTTTGATCAATAGCGAGAACGCGCTGGTGATCGATCTGTCGCCGACCGCCGATTTCGAAAAAGGCCACATCGCCGGCAGCCGCAACGTGGCGCTGGCCAAATTCGACCCGGCCGGCAAGCTGCTCGCCAACGCCAAGTCCTCGCCCGTGGTGGTGGTGTGCCGCACTGGCAACGCCTCCGCAGGCGCGGCCAAGACGCTGAAGAAAGCCGGGTTCGAGCAGGTCTACTGGCTCGATGGCGGCGTGGCTGCCTGGCAGATGGCCGAGCTGCCGCTGGTCAAGGGCCGCGCCTGACCGCACCTTGTGAGGCGCCAGGCAAGTCCCCATTGCTGGCGTGAGAGACTCGCGCTTTCACGTCTGCATCATTCAACGCTGCATCCACCGAACCGTTTCTGGAGTTAGGAATGTCCGACGAAATCATCAACGGCGCGGCTGCGCCGGCCGACGCCGCTGCTGGCCCCGCTTTCACCATCGAGAAGATTTACGTCAAGGACGTTTCCTTCGAATCGCCGAACGCGCCGGCCGTCTTCAATGACGCCAACCAGCCCGAGCTGCAGCTGAACCTCAACCAGAAGGTGCAGCGCCTCAACGACAACGCCTTCGAAGTCGTGCTGGCCGTGACCCTGACCTGCACCGCCGGTGGCAAGACCGCCTACGTGGCCGAAGTGCAGCAGGCCGGGGTGTTCGGCCTGGTCGGCCTGGAGCCGCAGGCGATCGACGTGCTGCTCGGCACCCAGTGCCCGAACATCCTGTTCCCGTATGTGCGCACCCTGGTCAGCGACCTGATCCAGGCCGGCGGCTTCCCGCCGTTCTACCTGCAGCCGATCAACTTCGAAGCGCTGTACGCAGAAACCCTGCGCCAGCGTTCGCAGGGCGAAGGCACTTCGCTGGCCGATTCCGAGCCGGCTGGCAACGCCTAAGCCTTGCGTGCGCCGATGAGCGATTCGAAACAGAAGATCGCTGTTCTCGGCGCCGGCTCCTGGGGCACGGCCCTGGCCGCGCTGCTCGCCAGGCACGGTCACCCGACCGTGCTCTGGGGACGCGATGCGGCGATGGTGGATGCCATCGACCGCACGCACGAAAACGCACGCTATCTGCCGGGTATCGCATTGCCCGAGAGCCTGCGCGCAACCACCGACCTGCAACTGGCCATTGCCGATGCCGGCTGGATCCTGGTCGTGGTGCCTTCGCATGCATTCACCGAGACGATCCGGTTGATCGCACCGTTGCGTCCGGCCGGTGCCGGCGTCGCGTGGGCGACCAAGGGCTTCGAGCCCGGTTCCGGGCGTTTCCTGCACGAAGTGGCGCGCGACATCCTCGGCTCCAGCGTTCCTCTGGCCGTGGTGACCGGGCCGTCCTTCGCCAAGGAAGTCACGCTCGGCCTGCCGACCGCCATCACTGTCCACGGCGACGATGCGGCGTTTGCGCAAGTCGTCGCCGATGCCATGCATGGCCCGACCTTCCGCGCCTACACCGGCGATGACATGGTGGGCGCCGAGCTCGGTGGCGCGATGAAGAACGTGCTGGCCGTGGCCACCGGCGTGGCCGATGGCATGCAGCTTGGCCTCAACGCCCGTGCCGGTCTGATCACGCGCGGCTTGAACGAGATGCTGCGTCTGGCGGCGGCGATCGGTGCGCGTCCGGAGACCTTGATGGGTCTGGCGGGTCTGGGCGATCTGGTGCTCACCTGCACCGGCGATCTGTCGCGTAACCGACGGCTGGGACTGGCCCTGGGACGCGGACAGAGCCTGAACGATGCGATCCGCGAGATCGGCCAGGTGGTGGAATCGGTGCAGACCGCCGACGAAGTCATGCGTCAGGCCGAGCATCACGGCATCGAGCTGCCGATCTCCAATGCCGTGCGTGCGGTGTTGCATGGCGAGATCACCCCGGAAGCGGGCTTGAAGGAATTGCTGGCACGCGAGCGCAAGCCCGAGTATCCGCAGACCCTGTTCACCTGATTGCGGCGTCGCGTGTTGGCGCACTGTGCGGAAATCAACAAAAAGCCCGGCATTGCCGGGCTTTTTGTTGGCACGGATCGCAAAGGCTGGCGGCAGGACGCAGCAGCTGAGCGCGATGCACCGTGCTTCTACAGGAGCGGCATTGCGCACATGCCGCTATGAAGCGATGTGCGCGTCACCAGCCGATCGCCCAAAAGAAAGAAGCCCGGTCGGGGGACCGGGCTTCCAATGCAACGCGGGAGAGAGAGTCGCGTTGCAGTCAAACGTGCGGCTTACCAGCTGAAGCGCGGGCCGACCGACCATTCCTTGTTGCCGTCGCCATCCATACGGATGTCGCCGTTGATGCCCCAATTCTGGTTCAGCTTGACCTGGGCGCCGAGGCGGCCGTAGAAGTTGTCGCCGATGTCGATGCCGCGCTTCTTGGAGAAGTCCTCGTAGCCAGCCAGGGCGTAGACTTCGAAGTGCTCGCCGAAGGCGTTGCGCAGGCCAGCTTCAACGCTGTAACCATCGAAGCTGATGTTCGGGGTGTCCAGGTCCAGCTTGCGGTAGGCAACGCGGGCGACGAAGTCGGTGCTGGTGGCGATTTCGTGGTTGTAACCCACGCCAACGCCCCACTGCTGGAAGTCGGAGTTGGAGCTTTCGAACACGTTGTCGTTGTCGTCAGCGTTCTGCTTGCTGTAATCGCCGAACACGTGGAAGTTCGGAGCGACGGCGTAGGACGCCTTCACGCCCCAACCATCGGCGTCGCGGCCTTCGGTCGGAGTGCGCACGTAGTCGCCTTCGACGAAGTTGTAGGAGAGGTTTTCAGCAGCGGAGGCCGCAAACGGCAGGGCTGCGAGAAGGCCGAGGGCCAGCAGTGAAGTCTTCATGATCGATACCTGTACTTATGGTTTGGGCCGGCGCTGAGGCGGATGCCGTTCGCTGCCGAGATGTAAATTCTCCGTTATTCGATGGAACGCGACATGAATTTTGGACTGACTGGTGCATGAATCATCGCACCCGGTTCAGCTGCGCTTCCTTGTCACTAACTTGCAACGCGCGTAGCGCACACGAAAAGCGTGATGCATTGGCGCTTTACATCGGTCGTTACCACGCGCATGTATAGCAGCAGCTGTTTTTCAGGGGTTTTTACCGCGTTTGCAGCGTGCAAGCACATTGCGCTGACGCCGCGACTGGGAGCATGCCAGGCTTGTCGAACAAGCGTGGAGCTGCATCGTGGCGAAGAAGAAGACATTGGCGCGGTTTCTGGCCGAGACGCTGCAGAGCGCGGGGGTGGAGCGGATCTGGGGATTGACCGGCGACAGTCTTAACGGCTTGACCGATGCCTTGCGCGAGATGCAGACGATCGAGTGGATGCACGTGCGCCACGAAGAAGTGGCCGCGTTCGCCGCCGGCGCCGAGGCGGCGGTGACCGGCAGGCTGGCGGTGTGCGCGGGTAGCTGCGGACCAGGCAACCTGCACCTGATCAACGGGCTGTTCGATTGCCATCGCAGCCGCCAGCCGGTGCTGGCGATTGCCGCGCATATTCCCTCGTCTGAGATCGGGCTGAACTATTTTCAGGAGACGCATCCGCAGGAACTGTTCCGCGAGTGCAGTCACTTTGTGGAACTGGTGACCAATCCGGCGCAGCTTCCGGAAGTGCTGCACCGGGCGATGCGCGCGGCCATCCTGCAGCAAGGTGTGGCGGTGGTGGTGATCCCCGGCGATATCGCACTGCTGGAAGTGGACAAGCACCTCCCCACGGCCTGGCCGCAATTGCGCCAGCCGCGCGTGCTGCCGGCCCCCGAAGATGTGCAGCAGCTGGCCGAGCTGCTGCAGCAAAGCGAAGCGATCACGTTGTTGTGCGGCAGCGGTTGCGCGGGTGCGCACGATGCGGTGGTGGCATTGGCCGACACCCTGGGCGCGCCGATCGTGCACGCCTTGCGCGGCAAGGAACACGTGGAGTGGGAGAACCCGTTCGATGTCGGCATGACCGGCCTGATCGGTTTCAGCTCCGGCTACCACGCGATGCTCAACTGCGACACCTTGATCATGCTGGGCACGGATTTCCCGTATCGGCAGTTCTATCCGAAGGACGCGACCATCGTGCAGGTGGATCGCGACCCGAGCGCGCTGGGACGGCGCACGCCGTTGCAGTTGGGTATCGCAGCGGATGTGGGTGAAACCATCGCCGCCTTGCTGCCACAGCTGCAGCGACGCGAGAAACGCGACTTCCTGGACAAGTCGCTTGCGCACTATCGGAAGGCGCGCGAGGGGCTGGACGATCTGGCGGTGCCGGCCGATCCAGGCGAGCCGCTGCATCCGCAATTCGTGGCGCGCATGATCAGCCAGATCGCCGACCAGGATGCGGTATTCACCTGCGATGTCGGCACGCCGACGGTGTGGGCTGCGCGCTATCTGCGCATGAATGGACAACGCCGGTTACTCGGTTCGTTCAATCACGGCTCGATGGCCAATGCGATGCCGCAGGCGCTGGGTGCGCAGTCGGCGTATCCGGGCCGTCAGGTGATTGCGCTGTCCGGCGATGGCGGTTTTGCGATGCTGATGGGCGATTTCATCTCGCTGGCGCAGCTGCGCCTGCCGGTGAAGATCGTGGTGTTCAACAATGCCTCGCTGGGATTTGTGGCGATGGAAATGAAGGCCGCCGGTTATCTGGATACCGGCACCGAGTTGCGCAATCCGGACTTCGCTGCGATGAGCAATGCGATGGGCATCCTGGGCATCCGGGTCGACGAGTCCGCGCAACTGGAGCGGGCGTTGCGGCAGGCCTTCGCGCATTCGGGTCCGGCGCTGGTGGATGTGCGTATCGCCACGCAGGAACTGGCGGTGCCGCCGGCCATCAAGCTGGAACAGGCCAAGGGCATGGGCCTGTATCTGCTCAAGGCAGTGATGAGCGGGCGCGGCGATGAGGTGATCGATCTGGTCAAGACCAATATGCGCTGACGCCATCGCCACGCTCCACCACTGCACGTTTTTTCGGACCCTCGCATGCCTCGTTCGTTGTTGCGCCAGTTGCTGCTGATCTGGGGGGTGGTCCTGGCTGCCTGCATAGGCGTGGCCACCATGTTGTATGGCCTGTACCGACAGACCGAAGGCGTGCGACTGGACGATGCGCACCAGCAGTTGACTGCGCAATGCGCACGCATTGTGCAGCGCTACGCCGGTGCAAGCGAGGCGGCGCGTAGCGGCGACAACGGCGCCGGGCTGGCCGCGGTGGTGGTGCAATTGGTGCTGGCCGACGCGCCCGGCGTGGAGGGCGGGGTGTGGAATCTTGACAAGGGGTTTGTTGCCTACGCCTATCCCACCTACGACGGCAGCGATCACAAGACCGATATTCCGGCTGCCGAGTGGACCACGATCGTCAGTACCGCACGGCAGAGTGCGGTGGGCAACAGGGCCGTGGATTTTCGTCGCGATGGCAGCCGCGAAGTGGTACTGATCAGCGCCTGCCCGCTGGCCGCCGGCACCGCCGCATGGACCATGTCGCGGGTGCCGGCGAGCACCTCCGATGCCTGGCGGCCATTGGTGATCGGCATGTTGCTGATTTTCGCCATGGTGGCGGTGTCCGCGATTGCCCTGGGCGTGGTGGTGCGGCGCTGGAGTCAGCGCCTGCAGCGCATCCAACAGGCGCTGGCCGCCGACACCGAACTTCCGCAGATTCCGGTCACCGGCGCGCCCGAATTGGACCGGCTGGGCGCTGCGGTGAGCGATTACGCACAGCGCAATGCGCAGGCCCTGGCGCAGACGCGGCGGCTGGCCGACGAACTGGCACGGCACGAGCGGCTGGCCGCACTCGGGCGCCTGACCGCCACGGTGGCGCATGAGATTCGCAACCCCATCGCCACGATGCGCTTGGCGGTGGAAAACGAAATCGCCACGCGCCAGGGCACGCCGGACGATGCCGCGCACGGCGAGCTGATGCTGGGGCAGATCCGTCGCCTGGATGGGGTGGTCGAAAGTCTGCTCGGCATGGTGCAGCCGATCCGCCTGCAGCTGGAAACGGTGGTGGTGCAGGACTGGTTGGCGAGCTTGCTCGATCCGGCCTTGCTGCCGCCAGGCACGCCGACGCCACAGCTGTGCGTCCCTGACACGCCGCTGCAGTGGACGCTCGATCCGCAGCAGCTCGGACGCGCCGTGCACAATCTGCTGCGCAACGCACTGCAACATGCCGAGGCAGGCAGCGCGGTGACACTGGATGCCAGCGCCCGCGATGGGTTGCTGCAGCTACAGGTGGGCAATCGCGGCGCGGCCATCGCCGCAACCATCGCAGCACAGTTGTTCGAGCCGTTCGTCAGCGGTCGCGCCGACGGCAATGGCCTGGGGCTTGCGCTGGTGCGCGAGATCGCCCGTGCACATGGCGGGCAGGTGCGTTACGCACACACCGACGACATGACCCATTTCATTCTGGAGCTGCCATGGCGCGCATCCTGATCATCGACGACGATGCGGCGTTTCTGGCCACCTTGCAGGCAACGCTGCGCTCGCTCGGCCATACGGTGGTCGCGGTCGATAACGGCGCCGAGGGACTGATGCGCTTGAACGAAGGCGACATCGAGCTGGCGTTCGTGGACTTCCGTATGTCCGGCATGGACGGGATCCAGCTGATGCGTGCGCGTGCGGACGATCCCCGCGCGCGCCAGGTGCCGCTGGTGATGCTCACCGCGTATGCGTCCAGCGGCAACACCATCGAGGCGATGACGCTGGGTGCGTTCGATCACCTGGTCAAACCGGTGGGGCGTGCGGATATCGTCGAGGTGGTGGAGCGTGCATTGGCAAGTCGCGCCAATGTAGACGCCGATGTCGAAGCGAGCGAACCACCCGACGGCGACGACGGCCTGGTCGGTCACAGCCCGGCGATGCGCACCGTGCATAAACGCATCGGGCTGGCGGCGGCGTCCGATCTGCCGGTGTTGATCACCGGCGAAACCGGCACCGGCAAGGAGCTGGTCGCGCGCGCCCTGCATCGCGCCAGCGCACGCGCAAATGCGGCGTTCGTGGCAGTCAACTGCGCGGCGATCCCGTTGGAGTTGATGGAAAGCGAATTGTTCGGCCATCGCAAGGGCGCGTTTTCCGGGGCGACCGGGGACCGCATCGGCCTGATTCGCGAAGCCGATGGCGGCACGCTGTTCCTGGACGAGATCGGCGACATGCCGCTGCCGATGCAGGCCAAGTTGTTGCGCTTCTTGCAGGAAGGCGAAGTGACGCCGTTGGGCGGGCGCGGCGCGCAGAAGGTGGATGTGCGCGTGCTGGCTGCCACGCATCGCGATCTGGCGGCGTGGGTGGCGGCAGGGCAGTTCCGCAGCGATCTGCGCTATCGCCTGAATGTGGTGCCGATCGAACTGCCGCCGCTACGCGAACGCGGGCAGGACATCGTGCTGCTGGCGCAGTATTTTCTGCGCACCGGCGAAGGCGCGGCGCGTGCGTTGTCGGCGGACGCGCAAGCGCGGCTGCTGGCCTACCCGTGGCCCGGTAACGTGCGCGAGCTGCGTAACCTCATGCAACGCAGCCAGCTGCTGGTGCGCGGCCACAGCATCGTTGCCGCGGATCTGGACGAAGCGCTTGATCACAGTGCAGAGCAACCCATGACGATAGCGCCACCGGAAGGCAGCTTGCCCGAAGCCGTGGCGCGGCTGGAAAAGCAGATGATCCAGGCCGCCCTGGCGCACAGTGGCGGCAACCGCGCCGAAGCCGCGCGCCGGCTCGGGATTCATCGCCAGCTGCTGTACCGCAAGCTCGATGAGTACGGCTTGCAGTAGTCGCAGCGATCAGACCGGACGCGATGGTTGCAGGCTGCCGCTTCGGTCACCACGCAGTACGCGCATAGCAGCACGCGCACCTGTTGTCGTGCGCACCTTTTGGTTGCATGCCGCCGCTGCCACTCGCAGCATTGGCCATCGGCGTTCCACCAGCAAACGGTGTAGCCGGAAAGCGCAGCACCACGCGCTCGAAATCCAGCCCGGACATCCGCACGCGCACGCCACCGTCGAGCGTGCCCGGCACGTTCTTACCTTGCAGGGACGCACAACCAAGCTGCAAGTGTCTGCAAAGCGGACAGCGGTGTATGAAACGAAGACGACTGTCCGTGAGCGTGCAGACACAAAACCCTTGTAAAACAACGGATTCGCCGTTGGCACGATTGCTGCTTTGTCTTCAGGGCGAGCGGCGCTCCTGCCGCGTTGGAGACATCGCATGATTCGTCAGACCGCACTTGCTTTCGCACTGGCCTGCAGCGTGACGACCGCCGCCGCGCAGGCTCCCACACCGTCGGCGGCACCGGTAGCGCCGCGTCCGCCGGTCGGCACGCCACCACCGGCTCCACCGCTGCCGCCTGCCCCACCCGCCCCACCTGCGCCGTTGGCCGCCACGCCGGTACGCATCACCGGCACGGTCGAGCGCTTCATGCTCAATCCCAATGGCGAGGTCGATGGCCTGTGGCTGCGCGATGGCACCCAGGTGGCGTTTGCACCGCATCTGTCCGCGCAGTTGCAGGCCGCGGTACGCCGCGGCGATACGGTGAGCGTGCAGGGCTATCGCCTGGGCAGCCTGCCGGTGCTGCGCGCCAGCAGCATCCGCTCCAGTCGTGGTGGGGGCGAAGTGGTCGACCAGCCGCCCACTGGCGCCATGCCGCCGGCGCCGCCGACACCTGCCGCGTTGACACCGTTGCAGGCGGAAGGACGCATCGAGCGGTTGGTCTACGGCCCGGGTGGCGAGACCAATGGCGCGTTGCTGAGCGATGGCACGCTGGTGCGGATGCCGCCGCATCTGGCGCTGCAGTTTGGCGATCTGCTGCGGGCCGGCGCGCCATTGAGCGTGAGCGGCTTCGGAGTTGCCACCGCCAACGGCCGCGCCATCGAAGCCACCCGACTGGGCCGCGATCGCGCCTCGCAGCGTGCGTTGTTCAGCCCGCCGCGCCCGGATGGCCCGGTGCCGCCCGCGCCACCGGCGCCACCTGTCCCACCGGCTGCACCGCCAGCGCCGGCTCCGGCTCCGGCGCCGCGTTGATCCAGGGCGCCGCCGGCCACGCGGCGGCGCTCACATCGTTTCGTTCCCCTCTACGCGCCTGTTCACCACGCGTCATGCGTGGCGGCGGGCGCGGCTTGCCGGCATCGGCCGGTTCTCACTTCTCTGGAGTTTTTGCATGCATTGGGTCGACCCTGATTTCCTTCCCGAAACCCGCGGCACGCTGGCGCGCTTTCTGCTCAATCCCAAGGCCGATATCGACGGCCTGCTGCTGACCGACGGCACCGAGGTGCACACGCCGCCGCATCTGTCCGCCGCCTTGCTCAAGGCGCTCAAGCCAGGCAGCACCCTGACCGTGCGCGGCCTCAAGCCGCGCGATGTGGACATGCTGGTGGCCCTGGCGATCGATCCTGAAGGCGGCAAACGCATCGTCGATGAAGGCCCGCACGGGCCGCACGCCAAGCCCAAGCCCAAGCCGCCCGCCGACAAGCCGCCCAAGCCGCAAATCACCCAGTACAGCGGCACCATTGCGCGGTTGCTGCACGGTCCGCACGGGCAGGTGCATGGCGTGTTGCTGGACGACGGGGCCACGGTGCGGTTCCCGCCGCACGCCGGTGCGGACTTCGCCAGGCAGCTGGTTGTCGGCAAGACGCTGGTGGCCGAAGGCGATACCAGGACCACCCCGCACGGCGTGCTGATCCACGCGCATGGGCTGGGCACCAAGGCCGCGTCGCTGAAGCAGATCGAGCATCCGCATGGCCCGGGTGGGCATAAGCCGAAGCCGAAGCCGAAGCACTAGCAGCCTGCAATGCGACTGCCGTGTCGGCGCAGTGCGACCGCAAGCGGGTCGCGACGGGCGGGTACTGCAGACCTGCCGTCCGCTGACATTGCCGGCATCGCCCCGGGGGCCGTTGCACTGGGCAATGCGGCGATAATGCCGCTCTACGGCATGGCCATCGTGGCTGCGCATGCGGGCGATGCGAGTGCGCTGACGGCCACCACCATCATGGTCGTGCAGGCATGATGGTGGTGGCGTTGTTGGCGATGCGCTGGATCCGCGTGCACGGACATTGGTGGGTGCACTGGTGGCAGCGTCGCTGATCTATGGCTGGGGGCATGTTTTTGGTGCAGATCTTCGATGGACTCGCCGGCCTGCAGGCCGTGGCGGTGCCGGCACTGGTGGCGCAATTGCTTTAGGGCACCGGGCGCATCAATGTCGGCCAGGACGCAGTGATGACAATGCAAGGTGTGGGCGCGGCGCTGAGCCCGACGTTGGGTGGCTGGCCGGCGCACGCCTTCGGCTATCGCATCGCGTTTCTGGCGCTGGGCGCCATCGCCGCGCTGGCGGTGGCGTTATCGGCAGGCTGCCGCGGCATGTTGCAGGCAGCGGCCGAGGTCCAGGTGATGCAGTGATGCCAAGCATGGAGCAGCAGGCAAACGGCAGTGCCCGGGACTGGCATACGCGCGGAGCACGCTTTGAACGACAGACCGGTACGGGAACCATGCAGCGCGCCGGGATCGGGGCGGAGGATTTGGCAGTCAGCCAGCCGTCTGCATTGCCGCGGTTATCGGCCGCCGCTGAAATCCCACTGGCGCCAGGCTTCGAACACCATCACCGCAACGGTGTTGGACAGATTGAGGCTGCGGTTGTCCGGGCGCATCGGCAGGCGCAGCCGGTGCTGTGGCGGGATCGACTCCAGCACGTCGGCGGGCAAGCCGCGTGTTTCCGGGCCAAACAGGAAGGCATCACCATCGGCAAATTGAGGTGTGTCGTAACGCACGGTGCTGCGCGTACTCAGGGCAAACACACGCTTGGGCGCGATCGCGGCCAGGGCGGTGGGCAGGTCGGCATGCACCTGCAGGGTTGCGTATTCGTGATAGTCCAGGCCGGCGCGTTTGAGCTGCTTGTCGCTGAGGTCGAAGCCGAGTGGCTCGATCAGGTGCAGGCGCGCGCCGGTGTTGGCGCACAGGCGAATCACATTGCCCGTATTGGGCGGAATTTCCGGCTGAAACAGGATGACATCGAGGACGGGAGCTGACATGCGCGCAGTGTAGCTGCGCGCGTGCTCAAAGGCTGATGGCGGCGTTGACCAGCGCTTCCAGTTCGACCGGCGACGGCTGCAGCTGCGGCACCGGCAGGTTGACGATGACCTGGCCCATCAGCGCGCCGATGGCAGCAGCTGCCTGGCCGGCGGTGCTTTGCGCGGTGGCAGCGGTGCTGCGGGTCACCAGGTCGGCGCGCTGGTCGGCGGACGGACGCACCTGCACCGCAGCGAGAGTGACGATGCGCGGGCCGGCCTGTCCGGCGGCGAGGGCGGCCAGCTGCTCGGCCGACGGACGCACCTGCACGGCGGCCAGGGTACGGATGTCGCTGTTGCGCTCCAGCGTCTGCTGGGCGATCTGGTCGGCAGACGGGCGGACCTGCACGGTGTCCAGCGTGGTCAGGCTGGCGGCCTGGGCGAAACCGGCCAGGGCGGTACCGGCAAGCAGGCCGACGGAGAGGGCGAGGCGCAGGGTCTGGGTCGTCATGGCGAGGTCTCTTGGTGTGGGTGATCAGTGGTGTGGTAGTAAGGTAGTACACCAGTTCCGTAAGTGCAACAACTTTCGCGGCGCGGGTTTATTTATTCAGCTGGCAGTCATTTTTCCTGATCGAGGTTGCTGCCCGCTGCTTGCCCATCCCATGCAGCAAACGGCGTGCCAGTTTTAGAAGATTGTTTTTAAAGGGATTTATGCGCCGCAGCGGTGTCCGTGTCCGGACACCCGGACGCGATGGCAGGCGCCGGACACTGCTGCAGGCCAGAGAACACGACGATCCACACGATGTTCAGTGCGCTGAATGCGCGGCCTGTGGCCAGGCAGCACAGGCCGATCGCCGGCCGGTAACTGCGGCACAATCCGGCTTTGTCCTCGGGTGTCTAAGACTTATGCGCGTGCTGATGCTGTCTGTTCTGGTTGCCACCACCGCCACGGCCTGCACCTGGGTGCCGATCGAACAAAGCGGCAAAGGCGTGCAAGTGCTGCCCGCAGGCCCTGTGCCGGCTGGCTGTCAGCAGCAGGGCGAGGTGGTGGTGTCGGTCAAGAGCAAGGTCGGCTTCTACAACCGCAACCCGTTGCGGGTGCAGGAAGAGCTGGAAACGCTGGCACGCAACGAGGCGCCGGGCGCCAATGCCAATGCGGTCCAGGCGCAGGGCCAGCCGGCCGATGGCAGCCAGCGTTTCAACGCCTTCCGCTGCCCGCCGCGCTGAACCGTTGGGCTGGGGCGCGGCCGCTGCAATTGTAAAGATGCGGTAAAACCAGCCAGCGGCTAGACTAGCGCCCCCTCGCCTGACGCCATGGCGCTACTTCGATGCTCTTCCAGAATGTCTCCATCGCGGGACTGGCGCATATTGATGCGCCGCACACGCTGACTTCCAAGGAAATCAACGAGCGCCTGCAACCGACCTACGACCGCCTCGGGATTAGGACCGACGTGCTGGGCGACGTTGCCGGTATCCATGCACGGCGCTTGTGGGACCAGGATGTCCAGGCCTCGGACGCCGCCACCCAGGCTGCGCGCAAGGCACTGCTCGACGCCGGCATCGGCATCGAGAAGATCGGCCTGCTGGTCAACACCTCGGTGAGCCGCGACTACCTGGAGCCGTCCACGGCGTCCATCGTGTCCGGCAACCTCGGGGTCGGCGACCACTGCGTCACCTTCGATGTCGCCAATGCCTGCCTTGCCTTCATCAACGGCATGGACATCGCCGCCCGCATGCTCGAGCGCGGCGAGATCGACTACGCGCTGGTCGTCGATGGCGAAACCGCCAACCTGGTCTACGAGAAGACCCTCGAGCGCATGACCTCGCCCGACGTCACCGAAGAAGAGTTCCGCAACGAACTCGCTGCGCTGACCCTGGGCTGCGGTGCCGCGGCGATGGTGATGGCGCGCACCGAGCTGGTGCCCGACGCCCCGCGCTACAAGGGTGGCGTGACCCGCTCGGCCACCGAGTGGAACAGGCTGTGCCGCGGTAACCTGGACCGCATGGTCACCGACACCCGCCTGCTGCTGATCGAAGGCATCAAGCTGGCGCAGAAGACTTTCCTGGCCGCCAAGCAGGCAATGGGCTGGGCGGTGGACGAGCTGGACCAGTTCGTCATCCACCAGGTCAGCCGCCCGCATACCGCTTCGTTCGTGAAGTCGTTCGGTATCGACCCGGCAAAGGTCATGACCATCTTCGGCGAACACGGCAACATCGGCCCGGCTTCGGTGCCGATCGTGCTGAGCAAGCTCAAGGAGCTCGGCCGCTTGAAGAAGGGCGACCGCATTGCGCTGATGGGGATTGGTTCTGGCCTGAACTGCTCGATGGCGGAAGTGGTCTGGTAAGTTGCAACATGTGACGTGTTAAGAAAAATGGATTTTTAGTACACGTCATTGCATCATGTTCGCTCTCGCAACATGACCGGTGTAGGCATGGACGACGCGCTGGTGTTCAATCCCGAGCAGCCCTACAACGCGCTCCCGCCGCTTCCTCCGGCGGGAGATATCGAAACGCGCGCCTTGCTCAAGGCCTGCATCGTGGCGCGCACTGCGTTGGCCGAGCTGAAGCAGGCCACCGCATTGCTGCCAAATCCGGCAGTGCTGATCAATACGATCCCGATCCTGGAAGCACAGGCGAGTTCGGAGATCGAAAACATCGTCACCACCACGGACGACTTGTTCCGTTATGCACACGATCAGGAGCGCGCTCAGAATCCGGCAACCAAGGAAGCCTTGCGTTGCCGTAGCGCGCTCTACGAAGGGTTCCAGTCGCTGCAGCGGCGACCGCTATGTACGGATACCGCCGTGGTGGTGTGCAGCCGCATTAAAGCTGTGCAAATGCAGATCCGTCGCGTGCCCGGGACTGCGCTGGCCAACGATCAGATCCAGCAGATCATCTATACCCCGCCCGTCGGCGAGGCATTGCTGCGCGACAAGCTGGCCAATTGGGAGCGTTTTATTCATGAATGCACCGATGTCGATCCATTGATCCGGATGGCGGTCGCGCACTATCAATTCGAAGCGATCCACCCGTTCACCGATGGCAACGGGCGTACCGGACGTGTGTTGAATCTGCTGATGCTGATCGAGCAAGGCTTGCTCGATGTTCCAGTACTGTACTTGTCGCGCTACATCATTCGCCATCGCAGCGACTACTATCGACTGCTGCTGGATGTCACCCGGCACGGTCGCTGGGCCGAATGGATTCAGTACATGCTTGCCGCCGTTGCAGAGACAGCTGCGTGGACGATGGCGAAGATCCAGGCGATCCGAGGATTGGAGACGCAGGCGCGTGATCATGTGCGCGAATACGCCCCCAAGGCCTACAGCCGCGAACTTGTCGAAGTGGTCTTCAATCAGCCGTATTGCCGCATCCAGAATGTCGTGGACGTGATGGGCGTGACTCGGCAGACCGCTGCACGCCATCTAAAGGAACTGGTAACCATCGGTGTGCTGCAAGAGCAGCGGCTGGGCAAGGAAAAACTGTTCCTGCACCCTGCATTCCTGCAACTTCTGTCCGGTGATGGTCATCCACTACCGCCTTATCCAATGCCTTCGCCGGAAGCGCGATGAAGCCTGTAATTGATCCAGGTAGCCGTCTTGCGCGCAGTGGGTTGAGCATGTCGCAGCGTGGCGACCACTATGATGTCCTATCTCTACGCACTGCAGGCCAACGCTTGCGCCATGTGCGCTCTCTCGAACCGAATCGGATGCGTTTGGCATGAACTACCCCGGCTATCCCTTCACTCCCCAGCGCCTTGAAGTGCGTCCCGGCATTGCGATGTCGTACCTGGACGAAGGTCCGCGCGATGGCGAGGTGGTCGTGATGCTGCACGGCAATCCGTCGTGGAGTTATCTGTGGCGGCACCTGGTCAGTGGCCTGTCGGATCGTTACCGCTGCATCGTGCCGGACCATATCGGCATGGGGCTGTCCGACAAGCCGGACGATGCGCCCGACGCGCAGCCGCGTTACGACTACACGCTGCAGTCGCGCGTGGATGATCTGGACACGCTGTTGCGGCATCTGGGCATCACCGGCCCGGTCACGCTGGCGGTGCACGACTGGGGCGGCATGATCGGGTTCGGCTGGGCGTTGTCGCATCATGCGCAGGTCAAGCGGCTGGTGATCACCAACACCGCTGCATTCCCGTTGCCGGCGGAAAAACCGATGCCGTGGCAGATCGCAATGGGCCGGCATTGGGGCCCGGGCGAGTGGTTCATCCGTACGTTCAATGCGTTTTCCTCCGGCGCGTCCTGGTTCGGGGTGTCGCGGCGGATGCCGGCGGATGTGCGTGGTGCCTATGTGGCGCCCTACGACAACTGGCGTAACCGCATCTCCACCATTCGCTTCATGCAGGATATTCCGCTGTCGCCCGCCGACCAGGCCTGGTCGCTGCTGGAGCGCTCGGCGCAGGCGCTGCCCTCGTTCGCCGATCGCCCGGCGTTCATCGCCTGGGGCCTGCGCGATATCTGCTTCGACAAGCACTTCCTGGCCGGCTTTCGCAAGGCATTGCCGAATGCCGAAGTCACCGCGTTCGACGATGCCAACCACTACGTGCTGGAAGACAAGCATGAAGTGCTGGTGCCGGCGATCCGTGCGTTTCTGGAGCGCAATCGGCTGTAAGCACTGCTGGCGTTGCCGCGCAGGCGCTCGGCAGGTGAATGCAAGCGGCGCGCAGAAATCGGATGCACCAAGGGATGCGACCGGGCATGTCGTCGTTCTGTTGGCCGTTGCGAATGGATGCTGCGCTCACTCGCAGCGAAAGCCGTTACAACGGCGGCAGCGGATTGCGTTGGGCCTCGTCCACGCCCAGCCAATCGGCTTCGGTCAGCGCGTGCAGGCCGTGTGCCAGCCGGGATTTGTCGCATTGCGCGCTGCGCTGGCCGAATTCCAGCGAGGCCGGCACGGCAGCGCAGGAGGAGGGCCGGCGATCATGGATGCTGCAGCGGCTGTAGCGGCCGATGTCCGCGTCCAGCGCAATGCAGCGCGGCTGCGATTGCGAGGTGCCGCGCATGACGCGCTCGTGCGTGCGCAGCGCATCGGTCAGCTCGATCGGCACCCTGCCGCCCAATGCGGGGTCGGCTTCGCTCCAGTGGAAACTGACGCGGAAGTAGGCGCAGCAGGCGCCGCAGGTAAGGCAGGGATGTGCCATGGAATGCCGGGCCTTGCGCGGCGAAACAACGTGGAGAGCGCGGCATTCTGACCGAACCGCGCTACGATACAAGTGGCACCACCGCGCGCCGGTTAGCGGTTCATCTGTGCACCTCGAAGCAGCGCGTGCGCGCGCAATGCGGAGCACCCCGCGCAGAGCAGGACATGTCGTGCGAACACGGCGCCGCATCGATCCGGCCAGATGACGCGCAATCACCGCGTCAGGCGCAGCTGCAATGCGGGTACGCGCAGCGCAGCTGACTTGAGCGCGAACAAGCGGCCGGTACCGTCGTCGCGTGGGTGATAATGCGGCAATGACTACGACGACTCTCTGCAATATCGCCGCCACCCTGCCGGAACTTGCGCGCGAGCGCCCCGAGCAGATCGCCATCCGTTGCCCGGGCCGCCGCGCCGCCAATGGATTTGCCGCCTACGATGTGACCTTGAGCTACGCCGAGCTGGACGCGCGCAGCGATGCGATTGCTGCCGGACTGGCCCTGCACGGCATCGGACGCGGTGCGCGCGCGGTGGTGATGGTGCGTCCGTCGCCGGAATTCTTCCTGCTGATGTTTGCCTTGTTCAAGGCCGGTGCGGTGCCGGTGCTGGTGGATCCGGGCATCGACAAGCGCGCGCTCAAGCAATGCCTGGACGAAGCGCAGCCGCAGGCGTTTATCGGCATTCCGCTTGCGCAGCTGGCGCGTCGCCTGCTGCGGTGGGCGCGCTCTGCCAAGCAGATCGTCAGCGTCGGTGGCCGTTACAGCTGGGGCGGGGTGACCTTGGCGCGCGTGGAGCGCGATGGCGCCGGCGCCGGCAGTCAGCTGGCCGACACCGGGGCGGACGATGTGGCCGCCATCTTGTTCACCAGCGGCTCGACCGGTGTGCCCAAGGGCGTGGTGTACCGACACCGCCATTTCGTCGGCCAGATCGAGTTGCTGCGCAATGCCTTCGGCATGCGGCCCGGCGGCGTGGATCTGCCGACGTTTCCGCCGTTTGCCTTGTTCGATCCGGCACTGGGGCTGACCTCGGTGATTCCGGACATGGACCCCACCCGCCCGGCCACTGCCGATCCGCGCAAGCTGCACGATGCGATCGACCGCTTCGGAGTGACGCAGTTGTTCGGCTCGCCGGCATTGATGCGCGTGTTGGCCGACCATGGCCAGCCATTGCCCAACGTGCGCCTGGCCACCTCGGCCGGTGCGCCGGTGCCGCCGGACGTGGTGGCCAAGATCCGCGCGCTGCTGCCGGCAGATGCGCAATTCTGGACGCCGTATGGCGCCACCGAATGTCTGCCGGTGGCGGCGATCGAAGGGCGCACGCTGGACGCCACGCGCGCGGCCACCGAAGCCGGTGCGGGCACCTGCGTCGGCCAGGTCGTGGCGCCGAACGAGGTCCGCATCATCGCCATCGACGATGCGGCCATTCCCGAGTGGAGCGGCGCGCGCGTGCTGGCGGTGGGCGAGGTCGGCGAGATCACCGTCGCCGGCCCCACCACCACCGACACCTACTTCAACCGCGACGCGGCCACGCGGATTGCCAAGATCCGCGAGCGCAACGCGGATGGCAGCGAACGCATCGTGCATCGCATGGGCGATGTGGGCTACTTCGATGCCGAAGGACGCCTGTGGTTCTGCGGGCGCAAGACCCATCGCGTGGAAACCGCCAGCGGCCCGCTCTATACCGAGCAGGTGGAACCGGTCTTCAACGTGCATCCGCAGGTGCGGCGCACCGCCTTGGTCGGTATCGGCGCGCCCGGACAGCAGCAGCCGGTGCTGTGCGTGGAATTGCAGCCAGGCGTTGCGGCGTCGGCGTTTGCGCAAGTGGAAACCGCATTGCGCGCGCTGGGCGCTGCGCACCCGCATACGGCTGGAATCACACGTTTCCTGCGCCATTCCGGGTTTCCGGTGGACATCCGCCACAATGCCAAGATCGGCCGCGAAACGCTGGCGATCTGGGCGGCGCAGCAACGTGGCTGACCTGTCGATGCGTAGCGCGCAGGCACCCGGCCGCATCGCCAATTCCGGCCGCGCCCGTTATCGTGTGCGTCCTTGCGATGGAGGTGGTGCGTGCGCATCCTGGTAACCGGTGGTGGTGGCTTTCTTGGCCAGGCGTTGTGTCGCGGCTTGCGCGCGCGCGGGCACGAGGTGGTGAGTTTCCAGCGCGGCGATTATCCGGTCCTGCAGCGCTTGGGCGTGGGCCAGATCCGTGGCGACCTGGCCGACCCGCAAGCGGTGCGGCATGCTTTCGCCGGTATCGACGCGGTCTTCCACAACGCCGCCAAGGCCGGCGCGTGGGGCAGCTACGACAGCTATCACCAGGCCAATGTGGTGGGCACGCAGAACGTGCTCGACGCGTGTCGGGCCAATGGTGTGTCGCGCCTGATCTATACCTCCACGCCCAGCGTGACCCATCGCGCCACCAATCCGGTGGAGGGCCTGGGCGCCGACGACGTGCCGTACGGCGAAAACCTGCGCGCGGCATACGCGGCGACCAAGGCGATCGCCGAGCGCGCGGTACTGGCGGCCAACGATGCGCAACTGGCGACGGTGGCCTTGCGTCCGCGCCTGATCTGGGGCCCGGGCGACAATCATCTGTTGCCGCGCCTAGCTGCACGTGCGCGCGCTGGCCGCTTGCGCATGGTCGGCGATGGCAGCAACCTGGTGGACAGCACCTATATCGACAACGCCGCGCAGGCGCATTTCGATGCGTTCGCGCATCTTGCTCCAGATGCTGCGTGTGCGGGCAAGGCGTACTTCATCTCCAACGGCGAGCCGTTGCCGATGCGCGAGTTGCTCAATCGCCTGCTGGCCGCGGTGGATGCGCCTGCAGTGACACGTTCGCTGTCGTTCAAGACCGCATACAGAATCGGTGCGGTATGCGAGACCATATGGCCAATGTTGCGTCTGCCTGGCGAAGTGCCGTTGACGCGTTTTCTGGTGGAACAGCTGTGCACGCCGCACTGGTACAGCATGGAGCCGGCATATCGTGACTTCGGCTATGTGCCGCACATCAGCATCGAGGAAGGGCTGCAACGGCTGCGATCCTCATCTTCCAACGACATCGCCATCACCCGATAAAGACCGCCACGTCTTCAGGATACGTCTGCGCCGATTCGGCACGACAACTTCTGGAATCATTGCCATGCTGCATTACGCCATCATCTTCTTCGTCATCGCCATCATCGCCGCCGTGCTGGGCTTCAGTGGCATCGCCGGTGCGGCGACCAACATCGCCTGGATCCTGTTCGTGGTGTTCCTGATCCTGGCAGTGATCTCGATGTTCCGTCGCGGCAAGGTATAACGCCTAGTTGCGATACGCCACGGCAGCGGCGCTGCCGGTCGGCGCTCACATGGCCCGCTTCCGCAAGGAGGTGGGCCATGTGCGTTATGGACGCTCTGCAGCCGGGCGGCATCTGTCTCACAGCCGTTTTTCGAGATATTGCACGTGCTTGCCGTGGCCCAGCAGCGCATCGCCGACCGGCAGGAAACCCAGCTGCAGATGCATCGCCAGCGATGCCGGATTGGGTGGGACCAGGTTGACCTCGCAGACCAGGCGCGGTTGCCCCGCTGCACCTGCGGCGTGGATGAGTCCGTCATATAACTGCCTGGCAAGCCCGCGCCCCTGCGCATGCGCAGCGATCACGATGCGGTCGATGTAGACAAAGCGCGCGAAGCGTTGCGCCATCCATGCAAAGTTCGGATTGGCGTATGCGGCGCTTTGATCCAGCGCGATCAGCAAACCATCCGCCGGCGCGACCAGCCGTGCATGCCACGCCAGTTGCAGCAATGCAGCCAGCCCTTCGGCATCCAGCAACGACAGCTCGGTGGCATGCGCATTGTTGAGCGCAAGCAGTGCGCTGTGGTCGTGCCGTTGCACTGCGCGCACATGGGCCTGGCTCATGCGCCTGGCTCGACCGCGCTGCGCAGCAGTCGATCATCTGCATGCCGTTGCAACGCCACATCGATCTGCGCCAGCGCCTGCTCCGGCTGGGTCGGGCGCAGCTGCTGTTGCTGCGCGCCCGGCAGCAGGGCCACGCCGCGACCGCTGCGATGCAGGGCGATGCGGGCCGGGTCGTCGGCATTGAGCAGGAAACTGTCGGGGTCGTTGACGTGCCACTGGCCCTGCTTGTCGATGCCGATCAGCACCGGCTCGAAGCGCTGTGGATCCAGCGTATCGAGAATGTTGCGCGCCGATTGCAGCGAGACCTCGTGCTCGGCCGATTTGCCGCCGAAGATGAGACCGACCCGGATCTTGCGCATTGCCTGCTCCTGCCACCTGCGTGATGAGGTCGCCAGCATGCCCGCGGCAGGCGCGCCGAAGGAAGCCCTGCATGACCAAGACACGCGGCCGGGCCACCGAGGCGCCCTGCCATGATCGCCACCCCGGCCTCCGGCTTGCACTGGCCACATCGCCGTCAAGCAGTGGCGACCTGCGGGGACGGTAGAATGCGCCCATGCCCGGATCCCTGTTGAACTCACTCAAGCCGCTCGCCGGCCAGGCCCTGCAAGCCGCGCTCAACCGCGCGCTGGCACTGGACCCCGATACCCGCGACGCCCTGCTGCCACTGGAAGGCCAACGCATCGCACTGACCCTGGAGGCGCCCGCGCTGGCCCTGCAGATCCGTGTGCACGAGCGCCGCTTGCTGGTCGGCCCGGTGGACCAGGCGCAGGAGCCCGATCTGGCCGTGCGCAGCAGCCTGGCCGGCTTGCTCGGGCAGCTGCCATTCCTGGCCAACGCGCGTCGCAGCGGCGCACCGGCTGGGCGGCTCAAGGTTTCCGGCGACGCCGAGCTGGCACGCCAGCTGCAGCAACTGGCCGGCCGCTTCGATCCGGATTGGCAACTGCCGTTCGTGGCGGTGTTTGGCGAGATCCTCGGCGTGCAGATCGCCAATGCGGTGCGCGCAGCGCTGCAGCAGGCGCGCCGCAGCGCGGTGAATCTGGCGCATAGCGCGGCCGAGTTCGTGACCGAAGAATCGCGCGACGTGGTGCCGCGTGCCGAACTGGACGCCTTCCACGACGATGTCGACGAGCTGCGCGACGACGTCGAACGGCTGGCCGCGCGCGCCGCGCGCCTGGGCGCGGCCGGAGGTGCGGCATGAAGGCGCTGCTGCGGGCCAGCCGCATCGGCCGGGTGATCCTGCGTTATCGCCTGGACGACCTGCTGCAGGACACGCCGGCCGAGCGCTGGTTGCGCCTGGCCCAGCCGTTCGTGCCACGCGCCAGTGCGGAGATCGCCGCGCAATCGCGCGGTGCACGCCTGCGGCTGGCGTTACAGGAACTGGGGCCGATCTTCGTCAAGTTCGGGCAGATCCTGTCGACCCGGCGCGACCTGATTCCGGCCGACGTGGCCGATGAACTGACCCTGCTGCAGGACCGCGTCAAACCCTTCGATGGCGAAGCGGCGCGGCTGATCGTGGAGCGGGCGCTGGGCCTGCCGGTGAGCGTGGCGTTTGCCGCATTCGACACCGTGCCGCTGGCCTCGGCCTCGATCGCGCAGGTACACGCGGCCACCTTGCCGCCGGATGCCAACGGCGTGCGCCGCGAGGTGGTGGTCAAGGTCTTGCGCCCGGAGATCGAGCGTCAGATCGATGCCGATATCGCCTTGCTGCAGTCGCTGGCCACGTTGGTCGAACGCACCCACCCGCGCGCGGACAAGATCCGGCCGCGCGAAGTAGTGGCCGAGATCGAAGGCACCTTGTCGGCCGAACTCGATCTGCAGCGCGAAGGCGCCAACGCCAGCGTGCTGCGCCGGTTCTGGGAAGG
The DNA here is from genome assembly GCF_002940665.1 of Xanthomonas arboricola. Taxonomy (GTDB): domain Bacteria; phylum Pseudomonadota; class Gammaproteobacteria; order Xanthomonadales; family Xanthomonadaceae; genus Xanthomonas; species Xanthomonas arboricola_B. The sequence continues at coordinate 132,574 of NZ_MIGY01000004.1, read as the reverse complement.
CTCGGACGATCTGTACGTGCCCGAGGTGATCTGGTCGCACACCGCCGAGCGTGCGCTCACCCTGGAGCGCGTGTACGGCATTCCGTCCGACGACATCGCCAAGCTCGACGCGGCCGGTATTGACCGCAAGGCGCTGGCGGCCAAGGGCGTGCGCGTGTTCTACACGCAGGTGTTCCGCGACAACTTCTTCCATGCCGACGCGCATGCCGGCAACATCTGGGTCGACAGTGATCCGGAGCGCCGGCTCAATCCGCGTTTCATCGCGCTGGATTTCGGCATCATGGGCCAGCTCTCGCAGGAAGATCAGTACTACCTGGCCGAGAACTTCATGGCGATCTTCCACAAGGATTATCGCCGCATGGCCGAGCTGCACGTGGAGGCGGGCTGGATGCCCGACAACGTGCGCATCGACGAACTGGAAGCGGCCGCGCGCTCGGTGTGCGAGCCGTACTTCACCCGGCCGTTGTCGGAGATTTCGCTGGCCGAAGTGCTGATCAAGCTGTTCCGCGTCGCGCAGCGTTACGAATTGACGCTGCAGCCGCAGCTGATCCTGTTGCAGAAGACCTTGCTCAACATCGAAGGCGTCGGCCGCCAGCTCGACCCCAGGCTGGACATCTGGGCAGTGGCGCGGCCGGTGCTCGAACGCATCCTGCGCGAGCGTTACAGCCCGCGCCGCGTGCTCGGCGAGTTGCGCAAGCGCCTGCCGGAAATCATGACGCATGCGCCGGACATGCCGCGCCTGGTGCACAGCTGGTTGAAGCAGCAGGTGGAAGGCCGCCACCAAGTCGACATCCGCTCGGCTGAGTTGCGCGCGCTGGACATGAGCCTGCGCAAGCTGCAGACACGCGTGGTCACCGCCATCACCGGCAGCGGCCTGCTGGTGGTCGCTGCCGTGCTGTATGGCCTGCACCCGGATGGCTGGTACCTGGGTACGGTGCCGGTATGGAGCTGGGTCAGCGGCGCGGCCGGCTCGGTGGCCCTGCTGGTCGCCTGGCTGCGGCGTTAAGGCGCCGCCATGCCCCGGGCATTCCACGCAGTCATACCCGGCGCACCGATCGTCGCGCTCAATGCGCCGCCGCGCACGCAAAATTCCAGCTATCCGCCGGCGTTCGCTGCGCAGATGGACGGCCGTCAGAAACGCGCGCTGGGTGCGCTGTTCGGGTTGCGCAACTTCGGCGTCAATTTGACCACCTTGGCGCCGGGCGCGCGCTCGGCGTTGCGGCACGGGCATTCGTTGCAGGACGAGTTCGTCTACATCGTCAGCGGCACGCCGAGCCTGGTGACCAATGCCGGCGAGCAGCTGCTGCAACCGGGCATGTGCGCCGGATTCCGTGCGGGCGACGGCGATGCGCATTGCCTTATCAATCGCAGCGAAGCGGCGGTGACGTATCTGGAAGTGGGCGACCGCAGCGCCGGCGATTGCGTCACTTATCCGGACGACGATCTGATGTTGGTCACCGCTGCAGACGGGCAGTGGTCCTATCGGCACAAGGACGGCACGCCGTACTGAGCGAGGTGGTGATGATCGATCTGCAGGCACTGAAGGACGAACTGGTACGGTTCGGTAGCGACAACGATGCGCAGCAGCTGGCGCGTGGCCGGCGCATGCTCAATATCACGCCCGACACCGGGCAATTGCTGGCCGTGCTGGTACGTGCCACCGCCGCGCGGCGCGTGCTGGAAATCGGCACCTCCAACGGTTATTCGACGCTGTGGCTGGCCGAAGCGGCCGCCGCAATCGGTGGGCACGTCACCACGGTGGAGCTTGCGGCCGACAAGGTGGTCCTGGCGCAGGCCACGCTTGCGCGCAGCGGCCTGGCGGCGTCGGTGGATGTGGTGCATGACGACGGTGGTGCGTGGCTGACTCAGGCGGCCAGCGCCAGCATCGATCTGGTTTTCCTGGATTCGGCGCGCGGCGAGTATGCGCGCTGGTGGCCGGCACTGCGCCGCGTGCTGCGCGGCGGTGGCCTGCTGGTGGTCGACAATGCGCTGTCGCATGCCGACGACCTGGCGCCGTTCACCGCGCTGCTGGCTGACGATCCGGCAGTCACCTGCAGCGTGGTGCCGGTGGGCAAGGGCGAATTGCTGGCGGTGTGCGGCGCGGCCTGAGCGTGCGTCGCCGAGCTGCCACGCCCTTAGGTCTCAAGGCGCGTGATCGGCATGCGCCATACGGCGTGGCGACGCAGTGGCATGCGGTGTCGACGACGCGGATAATGCGCCGGTGAGCACATCCCCCAAGCATTTGCAGATTCTCTACCAGGACGAGCTCCTGGCCGTCGTCGACAAACCCGCCGGGCTGATGGTCCACGACAGCAAGCTGGCGCGCGGGGAGGACGACTTTCTGGCCGACCGCCTGCGCGAACAGCTGGGCCGGCCGATCTTTCTGGTGCACCGGCTCGACCGCGCGACCAGCGGCTGCCTGCTGCTGGCGTTCGACCGCGAGGCCGCCAGCGCGCTGGGCAAGGCCCTGATGGCCGGCGAATTGGAGAAGGACTATCTGACCGTGTGCCGCGGCTGGCCGGCCGAAGAGCGCTTCATCGTCGACCACGATCTGGACGGCGGCCCCGGCAAGCCGGTCAAGAAGCCGGCGGTGACGCACTTCCAGCGGCTGGCCACCGGCGAGCTGGAGATCCCGTCCACCGGCTTCGCCACCTCGCGCTATGCGTTGCTGCGTTGCCAGCCGCAGACCGGGCGGTTCCGGCAGATCCGCCGGCACATGAAACACCTGTCGCACCACATGCTCGGCGACACCAGCCATGGCGATGGCCGGCACAACCGCAGCTTCCGCATGCTCGGCATCCACCGCATGCTGCTGCACGCCGAGCGGTTGGGGTTTCCGCATCCGGCCGATGGGCGGCGCATCAGCGTCACTGCACCACTGGATGTGGAATTTTCCAAGGCCTGCGCGTTGCTCGGGTGGGAGATGGCCGCGCTGGGAGTGGTGCAGACGGCTTGATGCGGTGCGCGCGGCTAACGGTCAACAAGCCCACACGATCTGCTGGAAATCCGCACAACCGTACCCTCACCCCAACCCCTCTCCCGCAGGAGAGGGGCCAAGCGCTCCCTCAGCGAGTGGGAGAAGCGGGTTGGCGCAATCATCGTCAACGCCATCAACGCCACCGTCGCAAGTAGCAACCGCCGCAGCAGGCACGCTGTCCGATTCCCCAATCCCGATTCCCGATTCCCGCATCCCCGCCCTTCAGGGTTTCTGCGGTGCCGCTGCCGGCTCATTGACGATCTTCTCCAGATCCTTCTGCAGGTCGGCAAACAGCGGCAGCATCTTCTGCTGGATCGCGCCCATCAGGTTCTGGGTCAGTGCCGGGGTCTTGTCCAGCAGGCTCTGGCCGGCCGAGCTCTCGTAGAACTCGGCCATGGCCAGCACGTCCTCGCGCGAGAACGAGCGCTTGTAGATATCCACATACATCGGCCGCAGTTCCGACCACGACAGCGCCTTGCGTACGGTCTGGCGGGTGCGCTCCTGGATGCGCTGCAGCTGCGCCTGCTGGTCGGCGTCGAGCTGACGCTGGGCGGTGAGCTGGGCGAACTGTTGCTGCTGCATCGCCTCGATCTGCGGCAGCATCGTGTCCAGCATGGTCTGCGCGCGTGAGGCGGCCAGCAGGCGGTTGATGTCGGCATCGCTGGGCGCCTGCGCAAACGCGGCAGGCGTGGCCAGCGCCAGCGCGGCCAGCACGATCAGGCGGCGCGCGAAGGCGCGGGCGGCGGCAACGGAACGGGGCGGTGTCATCGGAGCATCCTGCACAGTCGGGGAACCGGCCGCAGCATACGGGAAGCCGGCGTTCGCGCGCGCGTCCATGCCGGTGCCGATACAATCGGCCCGATGGCCAGCGACCCGATCCAGATCACCCCCAGCCTGACGCTCCCGCCCAGCGAGATCGTCGAGCGCTTCGTGCGCGCCAGCGGCGCGGGCGGGCAGAACGTCAACAAGGTCTCCACCGCGGTGGAGCTGCGGTTCGACGTGGCCGGGTCGCCGTCGTTGCCCGAACCCCTGCGCGCGCGGCTGCTGTCGCGGCGCGACCGGCGCATGACCGCCGATGGCGTGCTGGTGATCGACGCGCAGCGCTTCCGCACCCAGGACCGCAATCGCGAGGATGCGCGCGAGCGGCTGGTCGAGATCATCAGTGCCTGCCTGTCGGTGCCCAAGCGCCGGGTCGCCACCAAACCGAGTCATGGTGCCAAGCTGCGGCGGCTGGATGCCAAGCGTGAGCGCAGCCATATCAAGCGTGGACGCTCTGCGTCCCACTGGGAGTAAGCGTGAGTCACACCGCCCCGTCGTTGCCACCGGTAACACAGGCCAACATCCTGCTGCAGCCCTCTCCACCCCAAATGCCACGCGCGCACGGCCGCTTCGGCCGCTGGCTGGGGCGCACGGCACTGCGTCTGACCGGCTGGCGCCTGCTCGGGCGGCTGCCCGACGAACCCAAGCTGGTGATGATCGTCGCCCCGCATTCGTCCAACTGGGACGGCTTTGTGGGTTTTGCGGCCAAGTTCGCGCTGGGCTTCGATGTGCGCGTGCTGGGCAAGGCGCAACTGTTCTGGTGGCCGTTGGGTCCGCTGCTGCGCAAACTCGGCGCCATCCCGCTGGACCGCAGCTCGCCGCAGGGCACCATCGGCCAGGCGGTGCGGCTGATCCGCAATTCCGAACAGATGTGGTACGTGATCACCCCCGAGGGCACCCGCAAGCGGGTGGAGCACTGGAAGGCCGGCTTCTGGAAGATCGCTTCCGATTCCAAGGTGCCGATCCTGCCGGTGTATTTCGACTACCCGAGCAAGACCGTAGGCATCGGCGAGCCGTTCTGGACCGGTACCGACATGGCCGCCGATATCGCCGCCATCCGCACCTGGTACCGGCCGTGGCGCGGCAAGCATCGCGACACGCTGTGAAGATGCTGCCGCGCGGCTGAAAGGTTGTGTCGCTGCTGGTCCACTGCATTCATGACTGGCGCCGCCGGGCACCTCGCTACCTCCATCGAGGAAACACCATGATTGGCTTGTCCGCACGCGCACTGTGTTTGTCGCTCTCCCTCCTGCTCGCTGCCGGTCCTGTGCTGGCGGCCACGCCGATGCTGGTGATCCACGGCGGCGCCGGGGTGGAGAAATCCAGCCTTTCCAGCGAGGAACAGGCGCAGGCGCGCGAGGCGATGCAACGCGCGCTGCGCGCAGGGCACGCGGTGCTGCAAGGTGGCGGCAGTGCGGTGGATGCGGTGGCGGCCACCATCACCGTGCTGGAGGATGCGCCGCAGTTCAACGCCGGGCGCGGTGCGGTGTTCACCCACGACGGCAAGAACGAACTGGATGCCGCAATCATGGACGGCGCCACCGGCAAGGCCGGCGCGATTGCCGGTGCGCACACGGTCAGGAACCCGATCCAGCTGGCGCGCAGCGTCATGGACCATTCCAAACACGTGATGCTGGTCGGTGACGGCGCCGAACAGTTCGCGCGCGAGCAGGGCGTCACGTTGGTCGACCCGGATTATTTCCGCACCGACAAGCGCTGGCAACAGCTGCAGAAAGCGCGCAAGGCCGAAGCCGGCGACCGTCAGGCGCAGGCCGAACTGGATCTGGAAACCGCCAAGCATTTCGGCACCGTGGGCGCGCTGGCGCTGGATCGCGCCGGCCACCTGGCCGCCGGCACCTCCACCGGCGGCATGACCAACAAGCGCTACGGCCGCGTCGGCGATGCGCCGATCATCGGCGCCGGCACCTATGCCAACAGCCAGTGCGCGGTGTCCGGCACCGGCTGGGGCGAGTTCTACATCCGTGCGGTGGCCGCCTACGACATCTGCGCACGCATGAAATACGCCGGGCAGTCGTTGCAACAGGCCGCCGACACGGTGATCGACCAGGAGATTCCCAAGGCCGGCGGCGACGGTGGCGCCATCGCGCTGGATGCGCAGGGCAACGCCGCATTCCCGTTCAATACCGAAGGCATGTACCGCGGCTGGATCGGCGCAGACGGTACCCCGCACGTGGCGATCTTCAAGGACGAGACGCTGTAGCACACGCCTCCTCAAGCGCACCCAGCCCCCCAATCCAACGGCACATGCCGACGCTGCGAAAACCCGCTAGCGTGACCGGCTGCGCTACCCACTCAGGAATCACACGCCATGTCGCGTACCGTCGTTCTGGCCGCTGCCATCACCCTGGCACTGGCTGCTTGTTCTGGAAAAGATTCGTCCGGTAAGGAGTCCACCACCGTGCCCGAAAAGACCGCCACCACCCCGGCCGCGGATGCCGCGCCGAACCCGCTGCTGAGCGCCAGCACGCTGCCGTTCCAGGCCCCGCCGTTCGACAGGATCAAGGACGCCGATTACCTGCCGGCCTTCGAAGAAGGCATGCGCCTGCACCTGGCCGACATCCGCAAGATCGCCGACAACCCCGAGCCGGCCAGCTTCGACAACACCATCGAGGCGATGGAACGCAGCGGCGAAACGCTCACGCGCGTGTCGCGCATCTTCTTCGGCCTGGTGCAGGCCGACACCAGCGACGCACGCCAGAAGATCCAGGAAGAGATCGCGCCCAAGCTGGCTGCGCACCAGGACGAGATCAATCTCGACCCCAAGCTGTTCGCACGCGTCAAGACGATCTACGACCAACGCGACACGCTGAACCTGGAGCCGGAGCAGAAGCGTCTGGTCGAGCGCGACTACGAAGAGCTGGTACGCGCCGGTGCGCAGCTGTCCGATGCCGACAAGGCCAGCCTGCGCAAGCTCAATATCGAAGAAACCACGCTCTCCACCCAGTTCCACACCCGTCTGGTTGCCGCCTCGGCTGCCGGTGCGGTGGTGGTGGACGACAAGGCCAGGCTCGACGGCCTGAGCGAGGGCGACATCGCCGCCGCCGCCGATGCGGCCAAGGCGCGCAAGCTCGACGGCAAGTATCTGCTGACCCTGCAGAACACCACGCAGCAGCCGGTGCTGGCCTCGCTGAAGGACCGCCAGCTGCGCGCCGAGGTGCTCAAGGCGTCGGAAACGCGCGCGGAAAAGGGCGATGCCAACGACACCCGCCAGACCATCCAGCGCCTAGCGCAGCTGCGCGCGCAAAAGGCCAAGCTGCTCGGCTTCGACACCTACGCCGCCTACAGCCTGGGCGACCAGATGGCCAAGACCCCGGACGCCGCGCTCAAGCTGCTGACCGACACCGTGCCGGCCGCCACCGCCAAGGCACGCCGCGAGGTGGCCGAGATGCAGAAGGTGATCGACGCGCAGCGCGCTGATTCGAAGACCGGCGATTTCAAGCTCGCCGCTTCCGATTGGGACTTCTACGCCGAGCAGGTGCGCAAGGCCAAGTACGACCTGGACGAGGCACAGATCAAGCCGTATTTCGAACTGGACAACGTGCTGCAGAATGGCGTTTTCTACGCGGCCACGCAGCTGTACGGAATCACCTTCAAGCAGCGCACCGACATCCCGACCTATCACGCGGACATGAAGGTGTATGAAGTGTTCGACGCGGACGGCACCTCGATGGCGCTGTTCTACACCGACTACTTCAAGCGTGACAGCAAGTCCGGCGGCGCCTGGATGGATGTGTTTGTCGAGCAGGACGGCCTCAGCGGCGCCAAGCCGGTGGTCTACAACGTCTGCAACTTCACCAAGCCGGCCGCCGGCCAGCCGGCGCTGCTGAGTTTTGACGATGTCACCACCTTGTTCCATGAATTCGGCCACGCGCTGCACGGCATGTTCTCCAAGGTGAAGTACCCCTCGATCGCCGGCACCAGCACCTCGCGCGACTTCGTCGAGTTCCCCTCGCAGTTCAACGAGCACTGGGCCTCCGATCCCAAGGTCTTCGCCAACTACGCCAAGCATTACCAGACCGGCGCGGCGATGCCGGCCGAGCTGGTGGAGAAGATCAAGAAGGCCAAGACCTTCAACAGCGGCTACGCCACCACCGAGTACCTGTCGGCCGCGCTGCTCGATCTGGCCTGGCACACCCAGCCGGCCAGCGCGCCGCTGCAGGACGTGAGCAAGTTCGAAGCCGATGCCTTGAAGCGCTTCAAGGTGGACCTGGCCGAAGTGCCGCCGCGTTATCGCAGCAGCTATTTCGACCACATCTGGGGCGGCGGTTATTCGGCCGGGTATTACGCGTATTTCTGGTCGGAAGTGCTCGACGACGATGCGTTCGAATGGTTCAAGGAAAACGGCGGTTTGAACCGCAAGAACGGTGACATCTTCCGCGCCAAGATCCTGTCGCGCGGCAACACCGTCGATCTGGCCACGTTGTATCGCGATTTCCGCGGCAAGGATCCCAGCGTCAAGGCGCTGCTGGAAAATCGCGGCCTGACGGAGTGAGCGACTGGGTGACGCGCCTGCGTCGTTGGCGCATGCACGTGTAATCGCCGCACTCAGCAATCGAACGGGATGGCCTCGCGTCATCCCGTTTTTTTTTGATGGCGGGTCAGGTGATGGTGTTGCGACTGCCCTTGGCGATGGTGCTTTGCTGTTGCCTTTGAACCGCCACCCGGCAGCGGCACTGGCGACAGCAGGGCAGCCACCCAGGCAGCATCCGAAGTAACGACCCAGCTGGTGCCATGCCTTTCGTCACTTCCGCCCGCCCGGCGCGTAGGCGCATCTTCATCGGGTATCGCCCGTCACCCTTCAAACCAACAGGTGCCTCATGAGCCAAGTCCCTCCGGCGGCCTCACGTCTGCAACGCGCCGCGCACTGGTCGCGCAGGGAACTGCTGCCGTTGTTGGTGCTGCTGGTGCTGATGACCGCGGCGCGTTCCTCGTTCGCCAATCACTACCAGGTGCCGAGCGGCTCGATGCAGCCCACCCTGGAGCCGGGCGATCGCGTGGTGGTGGACATGCATGCCTACGGCTGGCGACTGCCGTTGAGCAACCGCATCCTCGTCGATGGCGATCGACCGCAGCGTGGCGAGGTGGTGGTGTTCGATTCGCCGCGCGATGGCACACGCCTGATCAAGCGTGTGGTGGCGGTGGCAGGCGACCGGGTCGGGTTGATCGACGGCCATCTGCAGATCAACGACAAGCCGCTGGGAGCGGAGGGCGGCGATGCCGAACGTTTTGGGGCGCACCTGGCGCAGTTGAATCTCGGCAATGGCGGCGGCCCGAACATCGTCGGGCTGACTGTGCCGCCCGGCAAGCTGCTGATGCTGGGCGATCACCGCGGCAACAGCCTGGATGGACGTTACTTCGGATTGGTCGATGCGCCGGCCGTCTACGGCAAGGCGGTGGCGGTGTATTACCGGCGCGGCCAAGGGCTGGAGTGGCAACGCCTGTGATGCGTGGTCTGCGCTTACACGCCAGCAGGGGCGACGGCGTTAGCGCCCTACGCTAGCGAAGCAAAGCAGGGTTTTCCCGGCGGTTATCGCGCACTTTGCTGCGACGGCAATGACGCAGGGCAACGCGAACGCCGCCGCGCATGCGCCAGCGCCGCCATGTATCAGGCTAGCGCGTCGCCACCAAGCCATCGGACGCCTGCGTGGCAGCATCCTGCCGCCACCAGCGCAGGCGATTGCCGGGCGCATTCAAATCCACCCGCTCGCCCATGCGCGGCGTCGCCAGTGCAACGCCGGCGCTGTCGGCCAATGCCACGATCCGGTCCAGCGGTTCCTGCCACGCATGCATGGCCAGGTCGAAGGTGCCGTTGTGGATCGGCAGCAGGGTCTGCCCGCCAATGTCCAGGTAGGCCTGCAGGCTCTGCTCCGGCTGCATGTGCACATGCGGCCATTGCTGGTCGTAGGCGCCGTTTTCGATCAGCGCCACGTCGAACGGCCCGAGCTGTTGGCCGATGGTCTTGAAGTGCGGGCCGTAACCGCCGTCGCCGCTGAAGAACACGCGCAACTCGCGGTCCTGGATCGCCCAGGAACACCACAGCGACCGCCCGCTATCGAACAAGCCGCGTCCGGAAAAATGCTGCGACGGGGTGGCGGTGAGTCGCAGGCCATCGACGGTGATCGTGTCCCACCAGTCCAGCTGACGCACCTTGGCCGGGTCCACGCCCCAGCGCACCAGCAAATCGCCCACGCCCAGGGGCGCGACGAACACGCCGACGCGGTCGGCCAGGGCACGGATGCTGGCGCGGTCGAGATGGTCGTAATGGTTGTGAGAGAGGATCACCCCGGCCAGCGGCGGCAGCTCGTCCAGCGCGATCGGCGGCGCATGAAAGCGCTTGGGCCCGGCGAACGGCACCGGCGAGGCGCGCCTGGAGAACACCGGGTCGGTCAGCCACAGGCCACCCGCCAGCTTCATCAGTACGGTGGAATGGCCCAGGCGATACAGGCTGCGATCCGGCGCGGCAAGCAGCTGCGCGCGTGTCAGCGGCTGGACCGGCAGCGGTGCGGACGGCACCGTGGTGCTGGGCTTGTCGAAGAGGAACGTCCACATCAGACCGATCTGCTTGCTCAGGCTGAGCACGGTGGTCGGCAGCGGCAATGCATTGCGGAACCGGCCACCGCGAAACTGCGGCGAATCGGCATAAGGGGAAGGGCGAGAGGTAGCCATGGAAAGTCCGACTGAGGCAGGGAATGACAGCAGGAGTAAATTACACTGGGCAGTGTAGTTTTATTCCGCGAAAAGTAAACTGTCCGGTGTAAAATGGCCCGATGTCGACTGCATCAATTCCCCTGGCTGCGCCGCTGCGGCTGACCGACCGCAAGCGCCACGCCATCGTCGAGGCGGCCATTGCCCAGTTCCGCCAGCATGGCTTCGAGGCCACCAGCATGGACCGCGTGGCCGCCACCGCGGGCGTGTCCAAGCGCACCGTCTACAACCATTTCCCCAGCAAGGACGCGCTGTTCGGCGAGATCCTGCGCGGGCTGTGGCAACGCAGCGCCGATGCGGTGAATCTGGTCTACCGGCCCGACCAGCCGCTGCGCGCGCAGCTGATCCAGCTGCTGCAGCAGAAGCTGCACCTGTTCGACGACCCGGCATTTATCGACCTGTCGCGTGTCGCCATCGCCGAAGGCATCCATTCGCCCGAGCGCGCGCGCGCGCTGATCGCGCAGTTGGGCAGCAAGGAAGAAGGCACCACTACCTGGGTGCGCGCCGCACTGGCCGACGGTCGGCTGGCGGGCGTGGAGCCGGACGTCGGTGCGCAGCAACTGCAGGCATTGATCAAGGGTTTCGCGTTCTGGCCGCAGATCGCCATGGGCCAGCCGCCGTTGTCGCCGCAGCAACGCACCCAGGTGGCCGAATCGGCGGTGGCGATGTTCCTGGGTCGGTACGGGCGCGAGTGATGGCACGCCATGCGCGTGCCAGGTGCATGTCTGCCGCAGCACTGCAGCTGCAACCGAAACGTTCTGCGTCGCGCTGCCTGCGCAACCCATGCCGTTGCAGCCTGCGCGTGCTGGGTGCTCAGTCCTTCGACCACACCGCCAGCGCATAGCCGTGCGGATCGGTGAAATGAAAACGTCGCCCGCCGGGAAACGCGAAGACCGGTTGCGTGATCTGCCCGCCCGCCGCTTCGATGCGTGCCTGGCTATGGGCGAGGTCGTCGGAGGCCAGCACCACCAGCGCACCACCGGGCTGGGCGGGGCCGTGGAAGAAGCCGCCGGTCAGGCGGCCGTCGCGGAATTCGCAGTAATCCGGGCCGTAATCCTGAAACGTCCAGTCGAAGGCTTGCCCGTAAAACGCCTTGGCGATGGCGATCGAGTCAACGGCGAATTCGAGGTAATCGATGCGGTGCTGCGGCGCGTTGTCGATCATGGCGTGGCGTCCTGCGGAAGTGGAGGCACAGCATGCAATCGGCGCGCGCGCCTGGCTTGGCGAAAACGGCCAACTCAGCGTGCGTGGCGCTGTACCAACACGCGCGGGCTCAGGCCGGTGAGCTGGCGCGCATCGCGGACCAGATGCGGCGCATCGCCGTAACCGGCATGCAGCGCGGCGTCGGTCAGGCTGCGGTGCTGGCCAGCGATACGCAAGAAGCGCTGCAGACGCAGCACCCGCTCCAGTGTCTTGCTGCCATAGCCGAAGGCATCCTGGCAGCGGCGGCGCAGCGAGCGTTCGCTCAGACCCATCACCTGGGTCAAGTCGCTCAGCCGCGCAGGGTTGCCGGCGGTCAATCGATCGAACAGCCACGCCATCTGCCGGTCTTGCGATGTGCCGTGCTGTCGGCAGAGCGCCTGCAAGGTGTGCAGCGGGTCGGCGCCGTCTTCCAGGCGGTGTTGCCAGGTGCGGCCTCGCACGCCCCACAGCGATTCCAGTGCGACCCGTTGGCCGGCGATGGCGTGCAGCGGGAGCTTCAACAGGCCGGCCGCCGCACCCGCCGCCAGGCGCACCCCGCTCAGCGCGCTGCCCGGTGCCAGCGTTGCCATGGCGGCCGTGCGATCGGGCCCGGCAACCAGGAGCAGCGTGCCATCCCAGATCAGATCCACGCTGCCATCGGGCAATACCAGCACGGGGTCCATCGTGGCCGTGCCCTGGCGAAAGCGCCAACTGCACTGCAGCTGCGTGCGTAATGCCGGCGGTGCCGGGCTTTCGGCATAACAGGACTCGGAAAGGTCGGACATCAGTGCGTTGTGCCAAGAAGTGGATGCGGTGCTGCTCGGCGACCGCAGCGGTGAGGGTGCGTGGCGCCGACTGATGCCTTGGACATCGCAGGCCGACGCAGACGCGTCCATCGAGGCCGCACGCAGATGACCTGTGCTGCCTCGTCAATGCGGCGACCGACCCGCACCCAACCCGCCGGCAGTGACGGCCGGCCGGCCGCGTTGGAACCAGGCCACCATCGGCGAGGCCATCACCGTGGTCACCAGCGTCATGCCGAACAACAGGGTGAACAGATCCGGCCCGATCACACCGCTGTCCAGGCCGATCTCGATCACCACCAGTTCCATCAGGCCACGTGCGTTCATCAGCGAACCCACGCTCAGGCTATCGCGCCAATCGTGCCCGCTCAGGCGCGCGCCCAAGGTGCAGCCGACCAGCTTGCCGGTCACCGCCACGCCGACCACCAGCGCAAAGCCGGCGGCGCCTGCACCGACGAACACGCCCGGGCTGGTGGCCTGGCCGGCGACCGCAAACAGCACCGGCATCAGCAAGGTGATCGCCAGGGGTTCGATGCGCCCGGCCAGGTGTACCAGCAGGCGGTCATCGCGCGGCACGCAGATGCCGAACAGGAATGCGCCGAAGATCGCATGCAGGCCGATCCATTCGGCCACCGCGGCGCAGGCCAGCACACCGATCAGCACCCACACCAGCGCAGTCGACGGATAGTCTCCATCGCTTGCGCGCGGCGTGAGCACACGCGCATACACCGGCTTCAACACGCCGAACACCACCGCAATCAACACCACAGCACCGGTCGCAGTGAACGCAACACCGCCATGGGTGTTGCCGCCGGTCAGGGTGAGCACGATCGCCAGGAACATCCACACCGTGGCATCGTCGATCACCGCCGCGCCCAGGGCCAGGCGGCCGGCGGGGGTGCGGGTCATGTTGCGGTCCTTGAGGATGCGCGCCAGCACCGGGAACGCGGTCACCGACATCGCCGCGGCAATGAACAAGGCGAATGGCCAGAAGCCGATGCCCTGCGGTGCAAAGCGCGTAAACAACCAGGGCGCGGCAACCAGCCCCAGCAGCAACGGCAGCACGATACCGGACAGCCCCACCAGCACCGACGAGCGCACCTGCGCGGCGGTGCCCTCCGGCGCGCGCAACTCCACGCCGACGATGAACATGAAAAGCACCACGCCGATGTTGGCCAGGCCCGACAGCGGCGGCAAGCTGCTGGAGGCGAACAACACGCCATGCAACTCCGGCAGCCACGCGCCGAATGCGATCGGCCCCAGCAGCAGGCCGGCGGCCATCTCGCCGATCACCGGCGGCTGCCCGAAGCGTTGCAACAGCGCGCCGCACGCACGCGCCGCGCCCAGGATCACCGCCAACTGCACCAGCAACACCATTGTCGGATTCATTGCGTCAGCCCTTCGCGTTGGTTGAGTCGGCTCGCCCCGCAGTACGGGGCGGCTGCGCATCTGGTCAATGGTCCCAGGACTGACCAGCTGTTGATGACATGCAGTACCCACAGCATCGGCCGAGAGCGGCTATCAAAACGACGGCGCCGCCGTCAGGCGGGCGCGGCCGGTGTTCGGAATCGGCATGTCCCACTCGTACACTCCGGCTCTGAGCGCGCCGTCCGCCCCCACCTGACGACCGCTCGCCGCGTTTTGTTGCCCGTTATTAGTCTATGACACCAACCGCCGTGCAGTCGCATCGAGCCGAGATGATGCGGCGTCGATCGTCGGGGCGACCCCGTGTCGCTTGCACGGCTTGATCGAGCGACGCCTTCGGATGGCGACCCGCACGCCGCGCACGGCATCGCCGATGGAGAACGCATGGCGATCTCATGCGCAGTGCCCGGCGAGCACGCTCGGGGGCTACTGGGACTCACGCGCACAAGCAGGCAGGAGGCTCACCGCTCCGAATCGCCACTTTCGTCATACCCGCGCGGGGTAAACAGATCCGGCTGGATCAGCTCGATAAATGCGCGTGCCTGCGGCGAGAGATATTTGCCCTTGCGCACCACCACGCCATAACTGCGGGTGGGGAAGTAATCCTTCAGCGAGCGGGTGGCAAGTTTGTCGCGATCGGCCTCGGTAACGCAGATCGCGGTGACGATGGAGATGCCCATGTCCATCGCCACGTATTGCTTGATCACTTCCCAGCCGCCCACTTCCAACGCCACGGTGTAGGGCACGCGTGCCTGCTGGAAGATCAGATCGACCAGCCGATAGGTGACCTGCCGGCGCGGCGGCAGGATCAGCGGATACGGCGACAGATCCTGCAACGTGACGGTGGACTTGCTGGCCAACGGATGATCGGGCGGGGTGATCAGCAGCTGTTCGAAGCGATACACCGGCGCGTAGTTGAGGTCGGCCGGCACGTCCAGCATCGAGCCGATCGCCAGGTCCACTGCGTCTTCGCGCAGCAGGTCGGTGCCGTCGGCGCTGATGGCGTTGTGCAGGGTCAGGCGCACGTCCGGGTGACGCGCGCGGAAGTTCGCCACGATGCGCGGCAGCAGGTACAGGATGGTGGAGCTGTTGGCGGCGATATTGAGCTCGCCCGCATCCAGCCCGTGCACCTTCTCGCGGAAGCTCGTCTCCAACCCGTCCAGGCTCTCCACCAGCGGCAGCGCCATGTCGTAGAGCAGCTGGCCCTCGCGGCTGGGCGCCATGCGTCGCCCCGACCGCTCGAACAGGACCACGCCCAGGTCGCGTTCCAGCGCCTGCAGCTGCAGGGTCACTGCCGGCTGGCTCACATACAGCGCCTCAGCCGCCCGTGAGACAGAACCCAAACGCACCGTCTGACAGAACGCGCGCAGCGGTTTGAGTCGATCGGATTTGTAGGAAAATCGAGGGGTTGGCGCCATCTCAGTGCGTTCCGGCATGCAATATAAGCCTGGCTTATTTACAGCATTGATAAAACTGCTTTGTCAAATATTCGCGTTCGGCGCACGGTGCAAGTCCGGATGCAGAAGGACTCCCCGACATGTCTTCTACCGCTTTTGCCCCACGTCCTACCGAACGCGCCACTCCCGGTCTGTCGCTGACCACGCAGGTCGCAGGTCAGGTGGAACTCCTTCCTGCCGCCGCGCTGGCCTTGCTGGTGTCGCTGCATCGCGCGATCGAGCCCGGTCGCCAGCAGCGTCTGGCACAGCGGCGCACGCGCCAGGCCGACTACGATGCCGGTCAGTTGCCGGACTTCCGCCCAGACACCCGCGCCATCCGCGATGGCGAGTGGCGCGTCGCCGCGCTGCCGTCGGCGCTGCAGGACCGCCGGGTGGAGATCACCGGCCCCACCGATCCGAAGATGGTCATCAACGCGCTGAACTCCGGCGCCAAGGTGTTCATGGCCGACTTCGAGGATTCCACCGCGCCGACCTGGCGCAATCTGCTGGCCGGGCAGCGCACGTTGGCCGCTGCGGTGCGCGGCGACCTCAGCTTCGATGCGCCCAACGGCAAGCATTACGCGTTGCGCCCAGAGGCCGAACGGGCGGTGTTGATCGTGCGCCCGCGCGGCTGGCATCTGGATGAGAAGCACGTGCTCATCGATGGCCAGCCGCTGGCCGGCGGACTGTTCGACGCGGCGGTGTTCGCCTTCCATAACGGCCGCGCCCTGCTGGCCAAGGACCGTGGCCCGTATCTGTATCTGCCCAAGTTGCAGAGCATGGAAGAAGCCGCGCTGTGGGAAACCGCGCTGGCGCATATCGAAGCGATGCTCGGCCTGCCGCATGGGCAGATCAAGGTGACCGTGCTGATCGAAACGCTGCCGGCGGTGTTCGAGATGGACGAGATCCTGCATGCGCTGCGCGAGCGCATCGTTGGGCTCAATTGCGGGCGTTGGGACTACATCTTTTCGTATCTGAAAACCTTCCGCGCGCATCGCGACCGCGTGTTGCCCGAACGTGGCCAGGTCACCATGAGCCAGCCCTTCCTCAAGGCGTATTCGGAACTGTTGATCAAGACCTGCCATCGCCGCGGCGCGCATGCGATGGGCGGCATGGCCGCGCAGATTCCGATCAATCACGACGAGGCCGCCAACGAGCAGGCGATGGCGCGCGTGCGTGCCGACAAGCTGCGCGAAGTCAGCGCCGGGCACGATGGCACCTGGGTGGCGCATCCGGCCCTGATCCCGGTGGCGATGAAGATTTTCGACGAACACATGCCCACCGCGCATCAGCAGCATGTCTTGCGCAACGACGTGCAGGTGACGCGCGACATGCTGATCGCGCCTTCGCCGGGCACCGTCACCCGCGCCGGGTTCGAGGGCAATGTCGAAGTCTGCGTGCGTTATCTGGCCGCCTGGCTGGACGGCAATGGATGCGTGCCCATCCACAACCTGATGGAAGACGCCGCCACTGCCGAGATCAGCCGCGCGCAGCTGTGGCAGTGGTTGCATCACGGCCAGCACCTGGACGACGGCACTGCGATCGATCAGCCCCTGTTGCAGGCCACGTTGCGTGCGCTGCCGGCACGCCTGGGCGCGACCGATGCACTGCCGGGCGCCGCGCGCATCGACGACGCCATTGCACTGCTGGACACACTCAGCCGTGCCGATGTGCTGGCCGACTTCCTCACCGTGCCGGCGTATCGCCTGATCGATTGAGCCAACGCTGCAGCGACACGCCAGCGCATGCCCGCTGCCGCTGCAATCCATCAACGTCATGCACCACACCGCCCGTTGCGCCCACGCGCGCAACGACGGCCTTGCCATGCCCGGCGCGCCTCTGATGCGCCATTCCTTCCTCGTTGCATCCGTCGTATCCCTGCCAGGAGAACGCACCATGAGCAGCACACTGCAGACCGCCGAACAGATCCAGCAAGACTGGGCCAGCAATCCGCGCTGGGCCGGCATCACCCGCAACTACACCGCCGCCGAGGTGGTGCGCTTGCGCGGCACCGTGCATGTCGAGCATTCGCTGGCGCGGCTGGGCGCGGACAAGTTGTGGAACGCGTTGCACGCCACGCCGTTCGTCAATGCGCTGGGCGCGTTGACCGGCAACCAGGCGATGCAGCAGGTCAAGGCTGGTTTGAAGGCGATCTACTTGTCCGGCTGGCAGGTCGCCGCCGATGCGAACCTGGCCGGGCAGATGTATCCGGACCAATCGCTGTATCCGGCCGACTCGGTGCCGGCGGTGGTCAAGCGCATCAACAACACCTTGTTGCGCGCTGATCAACTGCATCACGCCGAAGGCAACGACGACATCGACTTCCTGCAGCCGATCGTGGCCGATGCCGAGGCCGGGTTCGGCGGCGTGCTCAACGCCTTCGAGTTGATGAAGGCGATGATCGAAGCCGGCGCCGCCGGCGTGCACTTCGAAGATCAGCTGGCATCGGTGAAAAAGTGCGGACACATGGGCGGCAAGGTGCTGGTGCCCACCCGCGAGGCGATCGAAAAGTTGAATGCCGCGCGTCTGGCTGCCGATGTGCTGGGCGTGCCCACGCTGCTGATCGCACGCACCGACGCCGAGGCGGCCGATCTGATCACCAGCGATGTGGATGCCAACGACCAGCCGTTCACCACCGGGCAGCGTACCGTCGAAGGCTTCTTCAAGACCCGCAACGGGCTGGATCAGGCGATCAGCCGCGGGCTGGCCTACGCCCCATATGCGGATCTGATCTGGTGCGAGACCGGCAAGCCGGATCTGGAATTTGCGCGTGCCTTCGCGCAAGCCATGCATGCGAAACTCCCGGGCAAATTGCTGGCCTACAACTGCTCGCCGAGCTTCAACTGGAAGAAGAACCTGGACGACGCCACCATCGCCAGATTCCAGACCGAGTTGGCGAGCTATGGCTATAAATTCCAGTTCATCACCCTGGCCGGCTTCCATGCTCTGAACTACGGCATGTTCAACCTGGCGCATGGCTACGCACGCCGCCAGATGAGTGCCTTCGTCGAGTTGCAGCAGGCCGAGTTCGCGGCGGCCGAGATGGGCTTTACCGCGGTCAAGCATCAACGCGAGGTGGGCACCGGCTATTTCGACGCGGTGACGCAGGCCATCCAGCAGGGCCAGTCATCCACCACCGCGCTGCGTGGCTCGACCGAGGAAGAGCAGTTTCACGGCGAAAAGGCGGCGTAACGCTGCGTCGCGAACGCTCGCCAGCTGGCTGCGGGATGGATCGGAGCATGTGGTTTTGCCCGCCGGCAAGTCTGCGCCAGCACCGTAGAACAGCGCCGGCCTCGCGCGCGGCGCTATGCGCTACTGCAGGAAGGGAGCGAAGGGCTTGGGCAACCGAGCCCTCACTTTTTTGCAAATACCCGTCATTTCGTCTCAAGTTAAATGAGATAGAGTGTGACCTGGTGCTGAACAAAACGCTCCTGTACGATGCTAGGGCAGGCCGGCGCTGCAGGTCGGTCTAAGGGAATTTGGATGACGTGCCATAACACTGCCGGCGCAGTGGAGCCGACGGGGAGCGTTGCAAAGACGCTGTCGGACGGGCTGCATGCGCTGATGACTGCCGAAGAGCTGGCGTTTTTCGCCCGCTTTGGCCGTGCTCGCGAATTGGCTGCCGGCCAGGCGCTGTTCGAGCGCGGGGCGGTGGGCACGCAGATGTTCATCGTGGTCAGTGGCCAGGTCGATCTGGATTTCGGCGAAGACCTGATGCTCAAGCACCTGGGCCCGGGCGAATTCTTCGGCGAACTTGGCCTGCTGATCGGCGACCATGCGCGCAGTGCCGGCGCCAGCGCATCCGCCGACACCCGTCTGATCGAACTGGCGCATGAAGACTTCCAGCGCCTGGTCGACCACAATCCGTCGATGGTGGCGCATTTTCTGCGCCGCTCCATCGTGCGCGTGGTCAACAACGAGCAGTTGCTGATCCGCCAGTTGCGCCGGCGCAATCACGACCTGGAAGCGGCGCTGGACAACCTCTACGTCACCTCGCACCAGCTCAACCACACCGAAGAACTCAGCCGCACCGACGAGCTCACCGGCCTGCACAACCGTCGCGGCCTCGCCCTGCATCTGCAGGAATGCCGACGCGCCGGCCGCGTGCCCGGGGTGGGCCTGATCCTGATCGACTGCGACCGCTTCAAGCGCATCAACGACGAATTCGGTCATCTGGCTGGCGACCGCGTGTTGCAGAACGTCGCCCATGCACTGCGTTCGGTCATAGCCGACGGCGACCTCGCCTGCCGGCTCGGCGGCGACGAATTCTGCGTGCTGGTCGCACTGGGCACCCAGGAGCTGCTGCATCACATCGGCGAATGCATCGTACGCGCGGTGGAGGCGCGCCTGGGCAATGGCCAGGGCGAGCAGGGCTGCTCGGTCAGCGTGGGTCTGTGCATGATCGACGCCGACGCGGCATGGAACGATTGGTACACGCTGGCCGACAGCGCACTGTACGAGGCAAAGCGACAGGGCGGCAACGTGCTGTGCATGCATGAAACGCTGGTGTCGGGCATCACACAGCCATCCGGCAACCCAACCACGTCGGACAATCGCTGAGCAATGAGCGCTCGCGCCCACGCACGCAAGGATGCGTCGTTGGAAGCGATCCAGGCGCCGCGCTTGCGTACCTTGCTGCTGACCGACCTGTGCGATTCGACCGCGCTGGTCGAACGCATTGGTGACAACGCCGCCGCCGCGCTGTTTCGCGAGCACGATCGGCTGGTCGTCAAACTGCAGCAGCAGTGGCGTGGCCGCCTGATCGACCGCTCGGATGGATTGCTGTTGCTGTTCGATCGCCCCATCGACGGTCTGGGCTTTGCACTGGATTACGCCCGCGGCCTCAAGGCGATGGGCGATGCCCGCGCGCTGACGCTGTGCGCGCGCCAGGGGCTGCACGTCGGCGAAGTGCTGACCTGGCGCAACAGCGACGAAGCGGTCAGCATCGGCGCCAAACCGCTGGAAGTCGAAGGCTTGGCCAAGCCCACCGCCGCACGCCTGATGTCGATGGCACGGCCCGGGCAGATCCTGTTGTCGGCAGTGGCCGAGTCGTTGACCCACCGCGCCGCACGCGAACTGGGCGACCGCGGCGATCGCATCCTGTGGAAATCCCACGGCCGCTGGCGCTTCAAGGGCGTGCCCACGCCGATGGAGATCTATGAGGTTGGCGAAGTCGGCCTGACGCCGTTGCGCACGCCGAAGAATTCGGCAAAGGCCTGGCGCGATGTTCCGCTGTGGCGACGGCCTGCGGCACTGTTGGCGGAAACCGCCTTGGTCGTCGCGGTGTGCGTGTCGGTGTGGTTTTTCACCCGTTCCGAGCCAGCCATTGCGTTCTCCGAACGTGGGTGGGTGGTGGTCGGGGATCTACGTAATCTCACCGGCAATACATTGCTCGACAGTTCGCTCGACCAGGCGCTGCGCATCAGTCTGGAGCAGTCGCGCTACGTCAATGTCCTGAGTGATATGAAAGTGCGCGAAACCATGGCCCGGATGAAGCGCGATCCGGATCGCGTGATCGTCGATCGCGCCATCGCCTCGGAGGTGGCGCTGCGCGATGGTGCAAGCGCTGTGCTGCTGCCGACCGTCGCGGAGATTGGCGGCAAGCTCCGGTTCGGCGTTGAATTGGTGGATCCGCGGACCCAGACCACTGTCTACTCGGAGTTTGTGCAAGGCGATGGCTTGCCATCGGCACTGTCCTCGGTGGATCAGGTTGCCCGCAAGCTCAGGAAGGGCCTGGGTGAGGTGGTGGCCTCGATCGACAAGAATTCTGTGCCGTTACCCGCCGTGACCACGTCCAGCCTGGATGCGCTGCGGGCTTATGCCCTGGGGGTCGACGCAACGGCGAAAGGCCAATGGAAAGAAGGGCTGGAACTATTCGAGCGCGCGGTGGCCATCGATCCGGAATTTGCGCTCGCGTATCTGGGGGCGGCACGCATCAAGGTGGCGGTCTCTGATCGCCGTGGTGCACTTCCGTACCTGGAGAAGGCAATTCGTTTCCGTCAGCGTCTGCCTGAGCGTGATCAGTTGTATATGGATGCATGGGCAGCGGAGCTGCTAGCACCCGACAAGGCATTGACGTTGTGGAGAACGCTGGCCTCGCTCTACCCGGACAATTTTGCCGGCACCGCGAACGCATCGTGGCACCTGTTCGTTGCCAATCGTTTTGCCGACGCGTTGCCATACGCGCAGGCGGCCGATGTCCCGCAAGACCCGCTGCGCGCGATCGCGACCGATCGGGTTGGACGCATTCTGCTGGCTCAGGGAAAGGCCGAAGCGGCGCTGCAGCGCTTTTCCATTCCCGGTGATGCCGATCGCGCCGGCCCGCTGCGGCGCCAGGCGAACGCGCTGGCGGTGTTGAATCGCCATGTCGAAGCGAAGCAAACGCTCGACAGGATCGTCGAGCAAGGCTACGCCAACGACGATGTGGTGCCATTGATCGATCGCACCAGCATCGCAATTGATCAGGCCGACTGGACCGCTGCGCGCGCAGCGATCGCCCAAGGTTTGGCGCGCAGCAAGCAAGGCGACGATTTCAACCATCGGCAATT
Organism: Xanthomonas arboricola; assembly: GCF_002940665.1. Lineage (GTDB taxonomy): Bacteria > Pseudomonadota > Gammaproteobacteria > Xanthomonadales > Xanthomonadaceae > Xanthomonas > Xanthomonas arboricola_B. Next base: position 110,658 of record NZ_MIGY01000004.1, on the reverse strand, counting down.
CTCGGTCATTGCGGTGACGACCGATGCGTTGGTCGATCCATCCATGGCGACGGCGGCAGCGCTCAAGCCAACGTTCGATCGGCTGGTGTCTGCGGTCATTGACGATGGATCGGCAACGGTAAACCTGCAGGACAATGCCGCGATGGTGCTGATCCTCGCAAGCCAGGCGCAGCGGAGCGGCGATGACAGCCTCACCGCCCGCGCACTTGCGGCGATCAAGCCGGCGCTTGTGCATGAAACGCCGGTGCTTGCCGACCTGCGCGCCATTGTCGAAGCCCAGCAGCTGGCGCTGTCGGGCGACCGTGAGGCAGCCATCGCACGCCTGCCGGTCAGCGACGGCGATCTTTTTCTGGCACGCGTGACGCTCTACACGCTACTGCACGAGAGCGGTCGGCACGCTGAGGCGTTGCAACAGGCACGTTGGCTGCTTCTCCATCGCGGGCGTGCTTACATCGAAGCAAATGCGTCGCAAACGCTGCAGCCGCTCAATGTTGCCGATGCGCGTCTGGCCCAGCTCTGGATGGCCGAATCGCTGCACGCACTCGGCCGTACCCAGGAGGCGCGCGAACAGGCGCAGGCGTTTGCGCGCGCCTGGCCTCTACCGAGACTGCCTGCTTATTTACGCAGCAGGGTGGAGCGCATGCTGTCCGACTCGAAGGCGAAGATCACGGTGTGATTGGCCTTTTCGGTCAGGTAGATCCGCAGCTCGGCGCGAGCCGCTGCAATGTCCTGCTTGGATGCGAGCTGATTGGTGTTCATGCAGTAATAAGCCTCTCCTGCGCTGGGGACGGCGTTGTCCGCACTCACGCCAGGTGCACCGATCTGGGCAAGCGCCTGCGCCGGATTGCATTGAAAGCAGTCGCGGAAATCGTCGTCGGTTGCCAGTAGCTCCAGCAGCTTGTCTGCTGTGGATGCATCAAACGGAAGATGGGTGTTATTGGCTGCGTCTGTCATGGTGTGGCTTGCCTGGAGAGTGAGGGAATGTGCTGTCGTATGACGTGGGACCTGACACAATATCGACCGTATTCATGCGTCCTTGAGATGTTCCTATGCAAATTCGTCGCTGTACCACGCTATTTTTTGAACTGCGCGACGATTCGGTATTTGATCTTGCACGATTGCTTGCCGGTGGCGATGGCCTGCGTCGCCGCACACGCTGGCTGGCGCTCGCGCCTCATCTTGATGCAGACGTGGAGGTTTCAAAGGACGAGCGCGAATGGCTGGGCGAGTTGAGTTCCTCGCGCTGGCATTCCATCGATCAGGTGCATCCGTTGCCAATCTGGGCGGAGCGTCTAATCGAGCAAGGTCTTGTGATCAGCGATCAACCACAACATGTTCAGCACCGCCGCAACGACGAGTGCGTGCAGCAGCAGCGCTGGTGGCCATTGGCCGCGTTATGGCACCGATCGGCGCGCTGGAGCGGCGAAGACAGCGTGGCCACCATGGAAGCGCATGGCCTGACAACTGCAGAAGGCATGGTAGGCCGGCTGGGCGCACCCCCGGCAGAGATCGTAGACCGAGGCAAGGGCGGCGTGGAGGCGCGCATTGCCTTGCCGCGATCAACCCCGGGCACATTCGATGAGCTGCTGTCGCGTCGCGTCACCTGTCGCAATTTCGATACGCAGCGTCTGCTGTCACCCATCTTGCTCGGCCAGATGCTTGAGCGCAGCGTCATGGCAAGCGCGCGCATCGAAGTGGGGCACGACACCGCATTCTTGAAGAAGCCGGTACCGTCGGGGGGCAGTCTCCATCCCACCGAAACCTATCTGCTGGTCCAGCGTGTCGAGGGGATGACGAGCGGTCTCTATCACTATCGCCCTGTCGATCATGCATTGCAGCCATTGCAGCCATTGCAGTCGCCACCGCAGCCGCTGGTGGACTTTGCGCGTCGTGCTGTGTCCGGGCAGTACTGGTTTGCCGATGCGCCGGTGCTGGTGATCCTGGTACCGCGGTTTCTACGCAGTTTCTGGAAGTATCGGAACCATGCCAAGGCCTACCGCGCGATGATTCTGGATGTCGGCCATATCGCGCAGACGCTTTATCTGAGCGCAACCGATCTGGGGCTGGGAGCGTTTGTCACCTCGGCAATCAACGAGGTGGATATCGAACAGGCGCTTGGCCTGGACGGCCTCCAGGACGGACCACTGGCCATCTGCGGATTCGGTTGGCGTGGCGAGGAGATGAACAATACCGAGCTGGATCCCGGTGGCGCAGTGTGGTCGTCTGGTCGTGACCCAGCGGCGGGCAAGGACATCGGACCCCATTAGCGAGAGACCATCACACATCTCTCGATCTGGACCGCTTGGCGAGGGGAATCAAGCGTACCGGTTCGTTAAAGCACCTCGGTCCAACCGTCAGCGCTCTTCGTTGTAGGCGAGCGCTGACGTAGATCCAAAGCAAGCACTTCGCAAATAGCGTTACCGCCGAATCGCCTGCGCATGGGTCTTCAACGCATCGCGTAGACCGTTCACCTTGTCGGCGCCTTCCGGCACGTGATGCTGGAGCCGGTCAGGTCGTTGCCGATCGGTTGCACGCGGCCGCCCAGGCATTGGTCCAGGAAACCCTCGGTCACCGCGTTGAAGGCCGTGCTGTTTTCCGGGCGGCGGAAGCCGTGGCCTTCGTCCGGGAACAGCAGGTAGGTGACCGGAATGTTCTTGGCCTTAGCCGCCGTAGCTGCCGCGCGCCCACGGGCCACCATGTACAAACAGCGGCAGCGGCACCGGCTTGTCGGCCTTGTCGGTGGTGGGCGCGGCGTTGTCGCTGCAGGCGGACAGCGCGAGCAGCATGCTCGAAACAAGAAGCAGGCGTTGCATGGACGTCTCCGGTCTGGGGTGCGGCCACTCCAGCCGCTTTCCCCACGCTAGGGCCAAGGCCGGCCGCTGCGGACGTGCCGTTGGTCAGCGGCCAGGCGCCGCTACGCAGACGCGGACACAAATTCCACCAGCGCGGCACCCTCGGCGACCAGCTCGCCTTCGGTCACCAGATACGCCGCTACGGTGCCGTCGCTGGGTGCATGCAAGGTGTGCTCCATCTTCATCGCTTCGAGCACCACCAGGGCCTGCCCGCGAGTGACGGACTGCCCCACCGGGACGACCAGCGACACGATGCGGCCCGGCATCGGTGCGGTCAGGCCACCAGTGTCGTGCGCCGGCTGATCGGCTTCGATCAGCGCATCATGGTGGCGGAATGTCGCGCGCTGCGTGGCATCGCGCAATGTCAGGGTATCGCCGTCGCGCAGGACCTGCATGCGCCACTGCCGGCCATCCATTTCCACGCGCAGTGCATCGTCCTGCAGGTGGTAGCGCAGTGTGCGGGTGTCGCCCGCAACCGTGACCTGCCAGCCATCGCCAAGCGGGCGCACGCCGAACTGGCGGCGTTCGCCTGCGGCCTCCAGCGTCAGGGTGTGCGCCGCATGCGCGCCGATGCGCCAGCCATCGGTGTGTTGCCATGGCGAAAACGGGTCGGCCGGATCGGCGGCCGCCTTCGGCAATGTTGCGGCGATCAACGCCGCCGCCAGGCACCACCAGGCGTTGGCCGGACTGACCGCCTCGGCAAACAACACGGCCTGCTCGCGTTCGATCAGCGCGGTATCCAGATCGGCAGACGCAAACGACACCGTGCCGATCAGGCGCGCGAGAAACGCGCTGTTGGTGATGACACCCACCGCATGGAATTGCGCCAGCGCCTCGCGCATGCGTGCCAGCGCAGCGGGGCGATCCACATCCCACACGATCAGCTTGGCAATCATCGGGTCGTAGTACGGACTGATGCTGTCGCCCTGCTCCACGCCGGCATCGATCCGCACATGCGCGCCGGGTGCGGGAAACTGCAGCTGCCGCAGCGTGCCGGTCGACGGCAGAAAGCCGCGTTCGGCATCTTCGGCGTACAGGCGCGCTTCCAGCGCGTGGCCATGGATGCGCAGGTCCTGCTGACGCAGCGGCAACGGCTCGCCCGCTGCGACACGCAATTGCCACTCGACCAGATCGGTGCCGGTGATCAACTCGGTCACCGGGTGCTCGACCTGCAGGCGGGTGTTCATTTCCATGAAATAGAAATCGCCATCCGGGCCGGCGATGAATTCCACCGTGCCGGCGCCGACATAACCCACGGCGCGCGCGGCATCCACGGCGGCCTTGCCCATTGCGGCGCGGCGTTGTTCGCTCATGCCGGGAGCAGGCGCTTCCTCCAGCACTTTCTGATGCCGGCGCTGCACCGAACAATCGCGCTCGAACAGATGGACGACCTCGCCCCGGGTATCGCCAAATACCTGAATCTCGATATGGCGCGGGCGCTCGACGTACTTTTCCACCAGCACCTGCGCATTGCCGAAGGCCGACTGCGCCTCGCGCTGGCAGCTGGCCAATGCCTCTTCGAATGCCGCGCTGGCATCCACCCGGCGCATGCCCTTGCCGCCGCCGCCGGCGCTGGCCTTGATCAGCACCGGATAGCCGATCGCATCGGCCTGCGCACGTAGGAAGGCCGGTGCCTGGTCGTTGCCGTGGTAGCCAGGTGTCAGTGGCACGCCGGCGCGCTGCATCAGCGCCTTGGCTGCACTCTTGTCGCCCATCGCGCGGATGGCTGCCGCCGGTGGGCCGATGAACACGATGCCGGCCTGCGCGCAGGCATCGGCAAACGTGGCGTTTTCGGACAGGAAGCCATAGCCGGGGTGGATCGCCTGCGCCCCGCTTGCGCGTGCCGCTTCCAGGATCGCATCGCCACGCAGATAACTCTGCTGCGCCGGTGCGGCGCCGATATGGATCGCTTCATCGGCCAGCCGCACATGCCGCGCGCCGCGGTCGGCATCGGAATACACCGCCACGGTCGCGATGCCGAGCTTGCGACAGGTGGCGATGACGCGACAGGCGATCTCGCCGCGATTGGCGATCAGGATCTTGTCGAAGTAGGGCGGCCTTGCTGTGGTGGTGAGTTCGCGCTGGGTCATGACGAAGTTCTCTGCATGCCGCCATGGTGGCGGGCACTGCGATGAAGATACGGATGCATGGATTGCGCGGTACACGGTGCGATGGCAGCTGACACCACTGTGCCCCGATGCGATTCGCTGCTCGAAGCAGGCAACGCGAGCGTCCTCATGCAATGCTCCAGACAACACGCAACAGCCTGCTTGCAGGTGCGTGTGCACTGCAAGACAGTGAAGCGCAGCACGTGCAAACGGGCATCACCACCTCACATCCGGAACACGCCAAAGCGTGTCGTCTCGATTGGTGCATTCAATGCGGCCGACAGTCCCAGCCCCAGCACGCGACGGGTATCGGCCGGGTCGATGATGCCGTCGTCCCACAGGCGTGCGCTGGCGTAATACGGATGCCCCTGCTGCTCGAACTGCGCACGGATCGGCGCCTTGAACGCAGCTTCCTCTTCGTCCGACCAGGCGCCACCCTTGGCTTCGATACCGTCGCGGCGCACCGTGGCCAAGACGCTGGCAGCCTGCTCGCCGCCCATCACGCCGATGCGCGCATTCGGCCACATCCACAGGAAGTTCGGCGAGTAGGCGCGGCCGCACATGCCGTAGTTACCGGCACCGAACGAGCCGCCGACCACCACGGTGAACTTGGGCACCTTGGCGCAGGCCACCGCCATCACCAGCTTGGCACCGTCCTTGGCGATGCCGCCATGTTCGTACTTGCGCCCGACCATGAAGCCGGTGATGTTCTGCAGGAACACCAGCGGAATGCCACGTTGCGTGCACAGCTCGATGAAGTGCGCGCCCTTGAGCGCGGACTCGGAAAACAGGATGCCGTTGTTGGCGATGATGCCCACCGGATAGCCATGCACATGCGCAAAGCCGGTGACCAGGGTGCTGCCGTAGCGCGGCTTGAATTCGTCCAGCTGCGAGTCGTCGACGATGCGGGCGATCACCTCGCGCACATCGAAGGGCTTGCGCGTATCGGCGGGAATCACGCCATATAGTTCGTCGGCGGCGTAACGCGGCGGCAGCGGTGCCTGCAGCGCCAGCGATGCAGCCGGCTTGCGCCAGTTGAGCTGCGCGATGATGGCGCGCACGCGTGCCAGGGCCTGCAGGTCGTTGTCGGCAAAGTGGTCGGCCACGCCGGAGATGCGCGTATGCACATCCGCACCGCCGAGTTCTTCGGCACTGACCTCTTCGCCGGTGGCCGCCTTGACCAGGGGTGGGCCACCGAGAAAGATCGTGCCCTGCTCGCGCACGATCACCGTTTCATCGCTCATCGCCGGCACGTAGGCACCGCCGGCGGTGCACGAGCCCATGACGCAGGCGATCTGCGGGATGCCGTTGGCCGAGAGGTTGGCCTGGTTGTAGAAGATGCGCCCGAAGTGATCGCGGTCGGGAAACACTTCATCCTGCAGCGGCAGGAACGCGCCGCCGGAATCGACCAGGTAGATGCACGGCAAGCGGTTCTGCTGCGCGATTTCCTGCGCGCGCAGATGCTTCTTCACCGTCATCGGGTAATAGGTGCCGCCCTTGACGGTGGCATCGTTGGCCACGATCACGCATTCCACCCCGGACACGCGTCCGATGCCGGCCACCACACCGGCGCATGGCACCTGATTGTCGTACATGCCGTGCGCGGCCAACGGCGCGATTTCCAGCAAGGCGCTGCCCGGATCCAGCAAGGCATCGATGCGCTCGCGTACCAGCAGCTTGCCGCGTGCGCTGTGCTTGGCACGCGCAGCCTCACTGCCGCCCAGCGCGGTCTGCGCCAGCGTGCGGCGCAGATCCTCGACCACGGTGCGCATCGCTGCAGCGTTTTGTTGGAAGCTCTCGCCGCTGACCTGCAGCTGGCTGGTGATCGCGCTCATGGTGGCTCCGTCAGGCGGTGCGTTCGAACAGCTCGCGGCCGATCAACATGCGTCGGATCTCCGAGGTACCCGCGCCGATTTCGTACAGCTTGGCATCGCGCCACAGGCGCCCGGTGGGGTAGTCGTTGATGTAGCCGTTGCCGCCCAGCACCTGGATCGCCTGGCCGGTGAGCCAGGTGGCTTTTTCGGCCGCGTAGAGAATCGCGCCGGCCGCATCCTGGCGCGTGGTCAGCCCGGCATCGCAGGCGCGCGCCACCGCATAGACGTACGCGCGGCAGGCGTTGAGCCCCACGTACATGTCGGCCAGCTTGGCCTGCATCAACTGGAAGGTGCCGATCGGCGCGCCGAACTGCTTGCGCTCGTGCACGTACGGCAGCACCACGTCCATCGCCGCGGCCATCAAGCCCAACGGGCCGCCGGCCAGCACCACACGTTCGAAATCCAGCCCGGACATCAGCACGCGCACGCCGCCGTTGAGCGTGCCCAGCACGTTCTCGGCCGGCACTTCGCAATCGGTGAACACCAGCTCGCAGGTGTTGGAGCCGCGCATGCCCAGCTTGTCGAGTTTCTGCGCAGTGGAGAATCCCGGCATGCCCTTCTCGACGATGAAGGCGGTGATGCCGCGTGCGCCGGCATCCGGGTCGGTCTTGGCGTACACCACCAGCACATCGGCGTCCGGGCCGTTGGTGATCCACATCTTGCTGCCGTTGAGCACATAGCGATCGCCGCGCGCATCGGCACGCAGCTTCATCGACACCACATCCGAGCCGGAGCCGGCCTCGCTCATCGCCAGCGCGCCGACATGCTCGCCGGTGCACAGTCTGGGCAGGTAACGCTGCTTCTGTTCCGGTGTTGCGTTCTTGCGCAGCTGGTTGAGGCACAGGTTGGAATGCGCGCCGTACGACAGGCCGATGGCCCCGCCGGCCCGCGAGATCTCTTCCATCGCCACCACATGCGCCAGGTAGCCCATGCCGCTGCCGCCGTACTCTTCTTCCACGGTCAGCCCGAGCAGGCCTTGCTCACCGAACAGGCGCCACAGCTGGGCAGGGAAGACATTGTCCTGGTCGGCCGTAGCGGCGAGCGGGGCAATATGGTGGCTGGCGAAGGCCGCCACGCTTTCGCGCAGCAGATCGATGTCTTCGCCAAGCGCAAAATTCAGGGACGGCACGTGCATGGAGCGACTCCGCAGGGATCGGGATGTGCCGGGTGGGAGCGGGCAGGCCGCACGGCGTTTGTACGCAGCCTAGCGGTCCGCAGTGAAAAAGTGAACTAAAATTCAACTATTGAACCCAGAATCACACCATGGCTTATCGACGCTCCGCCCTGATGGAAGAACGCCTGGCCGGCAATCGCGAACGCATCCTGCACGCGGCCCGCGCCCTGATCGCCGAAGGCGGCTACCGCAATGCGCCGGTGACCGCCGTCGCCGCTGCCGCCGGCGTGTCCACCGGGCAGATTTACCGCCACTTCCCGTCCAAGGCCGAGCTTTTCGTGGAAGTTCTCAACGCGGCAGTGCAGCGCGAGATGACCATCCTGCGCGCCATCACCACCACCCAGGCCAGCGCTGCCGAGCGCCTGCGCAATGCGATCGCCACCTTTGTGCGGCGCGCGTTGGCCGGCCCGGCGTTGGCATATGCCTTCATCGCCGAGCCGGTGGAAAGCGAAGTGGATGCCGAGCGCATCCGTGGCCGACGCTTGTTCGGCGAAGTGTTCCGCCAGCTGCTTGCCGAAGGCGTGGCGGCCGGCGAGTTCCCGCAGCAGTCGCTGGACGCGGCGGCGGCCTGCATCGTCGGCGCCTTCACCGAGGCGCTGGTGGGGCCGATCGCCCCCAGTCGTGGCGACCCGCAGCAGGGCGAGCAACTGGTCGAGGCGATCTGCGGGTTCTGCCTGCGCGCGGTGGGAGCGCACCAGCCGACCGGCTGACAGTGCACTGACTGAGCGTCTAACTGGGCTGTATGATTGGTCATGACTGTGCATATACTGTGCACTCGTCCTGCTGGAGTCGTGCGATGGTCGCCGTTCTCAATCCCCTGGCCCTGACCGAACGCCTGCGCGTGCCCGATCGCACCATCCTGTCGCCCACGGCCATGGCCGGCCTGCTGGATCTGTCGCAGCAGGAGCTGGCCGAGCTGGCCGGCGTGCATCGCAACAGCCTGCGCGTGCATCCGGAAAGCCCGCGCGTGCAGGACTTGCTACGCAACCTGTCGCGCCTGCTGGTGGCGATGACGCAGGTCCAGCCGGACGAACGCCAGGTGGTGTTTCACCTCAAGAACACCCCGATCCCCGCGTTCGAATTCGCCACCTTGCTGGAAGTGGTCAAACAGGGCCGTACCGACGATGCGCTGACCTATCTGCGCACCGTGGCCTCGGGGGCCGCCGGTTGAAGCTGAGCGCCCCGGCGCACTGCACGCTGTATCGCGCCTTCACCCCGCGCTGGGCCGCCGAACCGCTGAGCGGCGCCGGTGCGGCACGCTCGGGCGGGCGTTTCAATCGTTTCGGGCAGCCGGCGCTGTATCTATCGCTGCAGCTGGAAACCGCTGCCGCCGAATACGCGCAGGCCGCGCTGTTCCTGCCGCCATTGACCCTGGTCAGTTACGCCGCCGAGCTGCCGGCGTTGGCCGATCTGCGCCTGCTCGATGCAAGCTCGGATCCGCTCTGGGCCGATTGGACCGAGGATTGGCGCAAGGCCCTGGTCAACAAGATCGAACCGGTGAGCTGGGTGCTCGGCGACATGCTGCGCGAGGCGGAGATACCGGGCGTAATCTTTCCCAGCATGGCGTTGCCGGAGGGCATCAACGTGGTGCTGTTTGTGGACATGCTGCAGCCCGAACACGTGCTGCACGTGCTCGACGATGGCCGCCTGCCGCGCGACGGGCGTAGCTGGGGCGATCCGCCGATCGAGGCGTAGCGAGGCCCTTCAACCCAGCAACAGCTGCAGCGCACCTGCCAGCACCGGCGCGGCCACGGCCGTGGGCAGAATCAACCCACGCCGATACGGCAGCAGCCACAGCGACAGCAGCGCGGCAGCGCCGGTCAATGTGCCCAGCCACAACACCGGGCCGATGCCCCAGCCTTGCGCGTGTACCGCCAGGCCGAAGGTGAGCAGCAACAGCAGCCAACCCAGCACGCGCAGTTGCCGCGAACGTGCGGCGCCCAGCGTGCGGCCACGCACTTCCTGCTGATGCTTGTCCATCGCCAGGCACAGCGCGGCGAATCCGGAAAAATTCAGCGCCAGCAACAGCCACACGCTCATGCGCTCTCCTGCATTGGCACACTACCTTGCGCAGGCGCGGCGGCAGTGGCGCGCGCGCGTCGTGCCGATGCCGGTTGCGGCGCCTTCCAGTGTTGCAGGCGCCATCCCGCGATCCCGAGGGATACGCCAAGGAACAGGCAGACCAGATCGACCCCGGCCAGCGTCCATTGCCCGGCCGGCAACGTCACGCCCAGATGCACATCGGTGGTGATTGCATTGACCACCGGCACCAACGCGAACAAGGCCGCACCCAGATACAGCTGCCAGCTCCACATCGCGCGCCGAGGCCACACGAATGCGGCCAGCAATGCAGTGGCCCATGCGACGAAGAACAGATTGGCCTCCATCGCCGCGCGCCCCTCCAGGCTCACCGGCAACAAGCGGTTGGCCCAGAAGAAACTGGCAAAGGCGATCGGCAGGCCGGCGACCGTGCCGATGTTGAGCGCATCCACCAACCGCAGCCCAAAGCCGATGCGCCCGGCCTTCAGGTGTTTGGGGCGTTCCTTCACTGCCCACATCACCACGCCGCTGGCCACCATCAGGCAACCGAGCAAGCCGGAGCCGAAGAACAGCGCGCGCATCCACGGCCCGGCGAAGTGGGCGATATGCAGGCCCACCATCACCCCACGCGTCTGGCTGGCACCGCCCGGCGGCCCGCTGCGCTGCAGGCGCTGCCCATTGATTGCATCGAACAGGATGGATGGCGCATCGGTGGAGAGATTGCCAGCGCGCTGGGTGACGCCGACCGCCGCATGCGCGTCGTTGGGAAGCGACACCGCCACATTGCCCACCTCACCGCCGCGCCAGTCGCTGCGCGCACGCGCCACGAATTGTTCCAGCGGCAGCATGCGCGCCGGCGTGCCGGAGGCGCTTCGCGTATCGGCGACCCGGTTGGCGGATTCTTCGTAGAAACGCATTTCGTTGTCGGAGTACTGCGCCTTGATGCCCCACGGCAGGTACATGAACATCAAGGTCACGATGCCGGTGTAGGTGATCATCGCGTGGTACGGCAACGCGGTCACCGCGCTGACATTGTGGAAATCCAGCCACGAGCGCAGGCCCTTGCCCGGGCGAAAGGTGAAGAAATCCTTGAAGATCTTCTTGTGGGTGATCACGCCGCTGATGATCGCCACCAGCATGAACATCGCGCAGAAACCGACGATATAGCGCGACCACATCACCGGCAGATAATGCAGATCGAAATGCAGCCGGTAGAAGAATTCGCCGCCCAGGGTGTCGCGTGCGGCGATCTCCTTGCCGGTGGCCGGGTCGATGATGGCGTTGCCGTACATCTGCCGGCGGCTGGCCGGTTTACCATCGGCTGGCGCAGGGTTTTGCCAGTACATGCTGACTACCGGATTGCGCGTGTCCGGCAAGGTGATGTTCCAGCTCTGCGCATCGGCTGCATGCGTCTGCAGATACTGCTCGGCACTACGCAGCGCGGTTGCGTTGCTCACCGTGGTGGTAGGCAATTCCGGGCGCATCCAGCGGCTGATTTCGTCGCGGTAATAACTCGCCGTGCCGCCCATGAAGATCAACAGCAGCACCCAGCCGACCAGCAGCCCGGTCCAGGTGTGCAGCCACGCCATCGACTGGCGGAATCCCTGCTTCATGCCACGCCCCGTTGCAGCCATGCGGCCAGTGCGAACATCAGCGCCGCCGGCACCGCGATGCCGGCCCAGGCGCGCCACACGCTGGCGGTGGCGAAAGCCCATAGCGGCGCGCATGCGCACACCACGATGCCGACCAGCATGCTGGTCAACACCGCCTCGCTGCGTGGCATCGGCAGGACCAGCGCCAGCAACAGATTGGTGGCGCTGGCGAGCGCATAGCCGCCAAACATCGCCGCCAGCGTGCGCCCAAGCACGCCCAGCCAGGGACGCCTGAACCAGGGAAGCGGCAGGGACGGTACTGTAGACATCGGATCGGCCAGGCGTGCGGCCGACTTACTCGGCCAGGAAGGTCAACGTGCTGATGTGATGGATCATCGACACCTGCTTGCCGGCGATCTCACGCTGCACCGGCTCCTTGTTGGTGGCGACCAGGATGTGCCGGCCGGCGCGCAGCTTGGGCAGGGTCACCTGGCCCTTGGCGTCGGAGGTCAGCGTCTTCTGCCACTTCTGCGGGTCGATCACCGTCACCTCGACCTTGGGCAGCGGCTTGTTGCGATAGAGCACGGTCAGCGTGCTGCTGTCGGCGGCGGTGGGCACCAGTTCGAAATAGAGCTTGGCCGAGGGCGTGGCGCGCCCGGCACGTGCGTAGTAGCTCACGGTCTCGAAGCCGCCGGCCTCGCCCTTCCACGGCTCGAACACGCTGTCGTCGCTCAGCCAGGCATCGCCGGTGCCGGACAACGGCGCGGTGAGGAATTCGCTGCCGCGCTGCAGGGCGCCGGCCTTGCCGGCATTGCCGAACACGGTCGGCTTGACCACACGCTTGATCTCGTCCTCGCCGTGATCCAGGGCCTCCTGCGCCGGCTCGCCGAAGTAGATGCGCACCGGGCCGCTGCCGTCGCGTTCGATCCAGATCTCGTGGGCCTGGGCAGACAGACTGATGCTGGCCAAGGCCAGGCAGGACAGCAGGAAGGACTTCATCGCGGCGACTCCTCGTAAGCGGGACCGGGCGAGGCGAGAACCGCGTCACCGTGGATTGATGGGAATGATACGCAATTCCCTCAAGCGAGACCAACGTCTCATGCGGCATTGCGGCAATTCATCGGGCTGTGCAGACCGGCGTGCCTGCAAGACCCATAGCGCGCCAGGGCGCAGCGCACACCGCTGCAATCACTGTCATGCACAGTGGCCAGACGGGCGCGAACTGTGCTCTATACTCCGGCGCTAGCAGAGGTCTTCGACCAACAGCCAGGGGTGAGCGCGTGCGGAATTACGACCTCGAGTTCCTGAAGAAATTCTCGATGGTGATCGGACTACTGGTGGTGATCACCCTGGGCCTGATTGCCCTGGCAGCCTATTTGCAACGCGCCATTCCCGACGAAGTCTCGCCTACCGCGGCCAAACGCGTGCAGCAACGCATTGCCCCGGCCGGTGCGGTCTATGCCGGCACCACCGGCGCGTCCGCACAGGCCGCAGCCCAGGCGGCTGCGCTGGCCAAGGCCGCCTCGCAGTCTGCCTACGGCGGCAGCACCGATGGCAAGACCATCTTCGACAACCTGTGCACCGCCTGCCACACCACCGGCGTCGGCAAGGCGCCGACGCTGGACCATGCGCATTGGGACGCGCGCATCGCCCAGGGCAAGGACACCTTGTACAAGCACGCGATCGAGGGCTACACCGGCCCGGATGGCGGCATCATGCCGCCCAAGGGCGGCAACCCGGCGTTGACCGAAGAGCAGGTGCGGGCCACGGTCGACTGGATGCTGAGCAATCTGAAGTAAGCGCCTGAAGCAGCAGCAAGCGTTCGCAACAAGCGACTGACACAAGCGGTCGTGGTGCGGCCAAGTTGCAGCGCCTGCCGTGCGCGGGTGCGTCGACTGGTCAATCGCGAGGCTTGCGCGCGCTGGAGCACGCTTTGCTTTTGTAGGGCGGCAGCCATTGCGCGAGCATTTGCACTCGCTGCACGACGTGCTTGCACGACAACGTCAGCCTTGGTCACCCACGCCAGCGCAATTGTTTTGGGGATGCCCGCAACTGCCGGCACCTGTAGATCGACCACTCAACCCACGCAGCAGCTGGTCGCCACTCGCAACGTTTTGCTAGCCTGTCGCGGTTCTCACGCGCCGCCTTCGGAGCGGCGCTTGCATGTGGTCTACGTCTGTCTGGAGTGCGTCGATGTCGCGTTGCTCGCTGGTTGTGCTCGGTGTGATCGGTCTGTTGGCGCCACTGCTGGGCAGTGCCGCCGAGGGCGCGCCGCAACGTCTGTCGATCGCCGACGTGCAGGGCGAAGACACCCGTAGCCCCTACGACGGCCGTGTGGTCGACGTGGAGGGCATCGTCACCGCCGATACGCGTGCCGGTCTGGCCGGGCTGTTCGTGCAGCAACCCGGCTTCGAGCCGCGGCGCTCGCATGGTCTGTTCGTCACCGGTGCCGGCAATGCCGAGGTGGCGGTGGGCGACCGCGTGCGCATCGTCGGCACCGTGCGCGAGGTGTCGGCAGGCGGCGAGGCGAGCCTGACCACGGTGGATGCCAGCAGCACCGAGCGACTGGCCAGCGGCCAGCCGGTGCCGGTGCGCATGCTCAGCGGGCCGCCGGCCAACTGGGAAGCGCTGGAGGGCGAGCACGTGCGCATCGCTGCGCTGACGCTCAACGGCAGCGATCGTCTGGACACCTATGGCGAGTTGATCGCCGCGTTCGGCGGGCGCTTGTGGCAGCCCAGCGAAGTGGCCGCCGCCGGCACCCCGGCCTTCGCGCAGGTGCAGGCCGACAATGCCCGTCGTCAGGTGTTGCTGGACGACGCGCGCAACGGCCGCAGCCCCAAGACGGTGGCCTATCTGCCAGCCGATCCGGTACTGCGCAGTGGCAGCCTGCTCAAGTCGGTCGACGGCATCGTCGACCAGCGCTACGACGGCAACTACCGCATCCAGGTGCTGAGTCCGTTGACGCTGCCGGCCATGCCGACCGCGGTGGCGCCGCAGGTGGGCGGCGATCTGCGTATCGCCTCGTTCAATCTGGAGAACTTCTTCAACGGCAATGGCCGCGGCGGTGGCTTTCCGACCAAGCGCGGTGCGCGCACGCAGGAGCAGTTCCAGGCGCAGCTGACCAAGCTGGTGTCCACCATCGTGCCGTTGCGCGCCGATGTGGCCGCGTTGATGGAGCTGGAAAACGACGGCAATGGCGCCGATGCGGCGGTGGCGCAACTGGTCGCCGCGCTCAACGCGGCCGACAAGGACAAGGACTGGCAGTTCATCGACACCGGCAGCGGCCCGGGCGATGACGCGATCCGGGTCGGCATCGTGTACCGCAGTTCGCAGGTCACGCCGGTCGGCAAGCCGGCCACGCTGACCGGCGGGCCGTTCGACAGCCACAGCCGGGTGCCGCTGGCGCAGGCGTTTCGCAGCACCCGCGGGGCAACCTTCGTGGTGGTCGCCAATCACTTCAAGTCCAAGGGTTGCGGCAGCGCCAGCGGCGCCGATGCCGACCAGCGCGACGGCCAGGCCTGCTGGAACGCCACCCGCACCGAATCGGCCAAGCGCCTGCACCAGTGGCTGCAGACCGACCCCACCGGCGCGCAGACCAAGCTGGCCGTATTGCTGGGCGATTTCAACGCCTACGCGATGGAAACGCCGATGCGCAGCCTGCGCGCCAGCGGCTGGCAGGACGCCTTTGCGGTGGCCGGCGTGAAGCAGCCCTACAGCTACGTCTACGATGGCATGAGCGGGCGGCTGGACCACGCCCTGCTCAGCCCGGCGATGGCCAAGCAACTGCGCGGCGCGGTGGAATGGCATATCAACGCCGATGTCATGGACGATGCCGGCTATGCCAAGCGCAACCTGCCCGGCCCGTGGCGCAGTTCCGACCACGACCCGGTGCTGCTGGGCTTTTCGCTATAGCGCGCTAGCTGGCGCACGTCCCGCCACGGCGGCGCAGCCGCAGGTTGAGCAGGTGCGTGCTGGCCAGCAGCAGGCTGCCGGTCACCGTGATCGGGGTTTCCCAACTGCCGCCGGCAACCCCGCTGGCGCCCAGCACCAGGCCGGCCAGGCCGAAGACCGCCAGCCCCCACACCGGCGCGGGCAGCGCATGCCGGCGATGGCTGCTCCACAGCGCGTAGCCGCTCAGCGGCACGGCAGCCGTGGCGAACACCACATGCACCCATTCGGCCCGGCTCCAGGCACCCAGCAGCGGCAGTGCAGCGGCCAGCAATGGCAGCGCCAGACAGTGCAGCAGGCACAGGCTGGATAAGGCGATGGCCGAGTTGTCCAGCACGGAAGCGGTAACGCGCATCGGGGGTGTTCTGTCGAGCTGGTGTTATATAGTAACACTTCCATTCCAGCCAGGCCCTCAGGATGTCCCTGTCCCCCAAGCGCGATTCACGCCTGCCCGTCACCGTGTTGTCCGGCTTTCTCGGCGCCGGCAAGACCACCCTGCTCAACCGCATCCTGCATAACCGCGATGGCCTGCGCGTGGCGGTGATCGTCAACGACATGAGCGAGGTCAACATCGACGCGCAGCTGCTGCGCGAGGGCGGCGCGGCTTTGCGGCGCACCGAAGAGACGCTGGTGGAATTCAGCAACGGCTGCATCTGCTGCACGCTGCGCGACGATCTGCTGCAGGAGGTACGCAAGCTGGCCGAACAGAAGCGCTACGACTATTTGCTGATCGAATCGACCGGCATCGCCGAGCCGATGCCGGTGGCGGCCACCTTCGCGGTGCGCGATACCGACGGCTTCAGCCTGGCCGATATCGCCCGTCTCGACACCATGGTGACGGTGGTGGACGGCAGCCGCTTCCTGCAGGACTTCGGCTCGGCCGCCACGCTGGCCGAACTCGGCCAGCAGGCCGGCCCGGACGATAGCCGCGGGCTGGTGCAGTTGCTGGGCGAACAGGTGGAATTCGCCGACGTGCTGGTGATCAGCAAGTGCGATCAGATCGATGCACAGCAGCTGCAACGCCTGCGCGCGGTGCTGCGTGCGCTCAACCGCGAGGCGGCGATCGTGGACGCGGTGCATGGCGAGGTGCCGCTGCGCCAGGTGCTCGACACCGGCCGCTTCGACTTCACCCGTGCGCAGCTGGCGCCGGGCTGGATGCAGGAACTGCGCGGCCAGCACACGCCGGAAACCGAGGAATACGGCATCAGCAGCTTCGTCTATCGTGCACGCCGGCCGTTTCATCCGCAGCGTTTTGCGCGGATGGTGCAAGGCGGGCTGCCGCAGGTGATTCGCAGCAAGGGATTTTTCTGGTTGGCCAGCCGCATGGATTGGGTCGGCGAATTGTCCAGCGTGGGTGGCGCGACCCAGACAAACGCAGCGGGCTTCTGGTTTGCCGCACGCCACCGCGTGGATGCGCATGCCATCGGCGAGCCGCTGCAGACCAGCATCACGCCATTGCCGTATACCGATATCGGCTGGCAGCGTCAGCAGACGCAATGCTGGACCGCGCCGCTGCCGCAACTGCACGAGGTTGGCGATGCCAGCGAATACGCCGCGATGCAGCGGCTGTGGCACCCACTGTGGGGCGACCGTCGCCAGGAGCTGGCGGTGATCGGCGTGGACATGGATGCGCCGCGCACGCGCGCTGCGCTGGATGCCTGCCTGCTCAGCGATCACGAACTGCGCCAGGGCCCGGCGCAATGGCAACTGCTGGACGATCCGTTTCCGCACTGGCAGCGTTGATCGCGGACTGCATCACGCTGTCGACATCCGTTCGCCCTTGGTTCCGGATGCAATCGGAAGCAGGCTTGTATCCTTCAGTGCGGCGTGCGGATGCGCCGCACTGGGCGGCGTCGCATGCTTCCCAGTGGCTGCCGCGCGGCGTGCACCTGCAAGCTGCGCGGCCAGGATCTTCAATAGTAGCCGTTGTCGATTGCCTCTTGATGGGCATCCCTTTCTTTTTCGAAAGACTGTCGACGCTGTTCGGCGGTGGTGGGGATGCCGGACATCAGGCGCGGCGCTCCCAACCTTTCCAGCTGGTCGTCGGTGCTTCTGACGATCTGTTCCAACGCAAGCATGTTCTGGTAGCCCTGCATCATGCGTTGCAGGCGCCGTATCTGGTCCTTGGGTGCGTCGCCTTGCTTCAATGACTCCAGGCGCCGCTGCGCGCGTGCGTAGTTTCTGGCCAGGGCGGCTCTGTCGACGGATTTACGCCGTGCCTTGAGCACTTCGCGCCGGTTGTGCTGCATGGCGTCCATCTGCACCATGGCCAGGCCGCTGCTCGTGGTGCGCGGTGCGCAGATGTCTTCCATCGGTGCCAGTGCGACCAGCAGTGCCTCGAGCTGACTATCGCGGACCTCTTTGCGCCATGCGATCAGGGCTGCACGTGTCTTGAGCAGGTGTTGCTCCTGCGGAGTTGCCTCGCGGTCCTCCATGAACAGCTGCTTTTGAATATCGCTGCACTGCCTGGTGATCTCTTCCAGTTGCAGATCCAGGCGGCGCAACGAGGGCTGCCGTCCGGGCTGGGGACGTGGGAAGGGCAGCGACGATTGCGCGGGCGTGATCGGCGCCGAGGGCGATGCCGGCTTGCCGTGCTGCGGCGGCTGGCCCTCGTCACGGCGCATTCTTTCGGGAACGGGCGGTTGCATTCTCCGATCGACGGGGCGTTGCGGGCCGTGCAGTTGCTGCGCACGCGCTGGCTTGGGCGGAACCGACATCGACTGTCTTGTGGGCGGGGTCTGTTGCGGTTGCGGTTGCGGTCGCTGCGCCCGCTCATGATCCGTTGCATTGGGCACCGGTGGCTGCCGACGCTGATCGACGCGGGCCTGCGTTCCGTGCAGTGGCTGCGTGCGATCGGGCGTCACGGCTGCCGGCGGTGGGCTTTCCACTGTTTCAAGCGTTGGAGAAGAGCCCATGCACGTCAACGGCAACTGCTTGCGTAACGATGCCAGCGATTTACGCGCCGAGGCGAGCATGCCGCGATGGGATTTCGACGCGCCCTGTGCTGTTGTTGACTTTGGAGCCTGAGAGAGCGGGTGCTGCGACGATGCGCCTGGAATCAACGGCGTCGTCTTGGTCGGATTGGCGCCGTGCGGTTCCGGGGCGACGCGATGACGGCTGTTAAACAACTGACTCAGGCGCATCACACACTCCCGTGGGTCGTCTGCACGCATGATAGCCAGCGCTGCATCCCCCTCAAGGCGAGTTGCGAACCGGCGTCGCGCCGGCCGAATGCCTCCATCAGCCCGAGCGCATGCCCCAGGCGATCGCTGCGATTGCCGGCGCCGCCAGCAACAGCCCCACCCAGCCGCGTCGGCCGATGCGCTCGCCAAATGCCAGCTTGCCGACGAGTGCTCCCAGGATGACCACGCCCAGGTTCATGCTGGCAAAGACGGTGGCCGGGCTATGCGGCAGCAGCTGATGGGCGCGCACGTAACACAGGATGTTGCCGAAATTGAGCGCGCCCAGGAGCACGCCGGCGAGCAGGTTGCGAAAGCTCAGGCGCGCGACACCGCCCCGGCGAACGACTTGCAGGCCAAGCATCAGCACACCTGCCAGCGCAAAGCACAGCGTCAACGACGTCAGCGACGGCGTACCGGCCTGTGCGATGTGCTTGAGCAACAGATCGATCAGGGCAAAGCCCAGCCACACGCCTGCCAGCCATGGCCAGCCGATCGAGGCCGGCGCTGAATCCGCACCGGCGGCCTGACGTGGCCGTTGCAGGATGCAGACGATGGCCAGCAGACCCAGACCCAGTCCCGCCAGCTTCCAGCCATTGACCGGTTCACCAAAGAGCGTGAACGCCGCCGCCAGCGAGAGCAGGAGCGACAGGCGTTGGGCAATATCGGTACGGACGATGCCTGCGGTGGCGACCGCGCGTGCCAGCAGCATGAAGATCGACGGCAGCGCCACCGCCAATGCAAACAGTGCCAGCCAGGGCGTGGTCGGCGCGCGCAGCGTGTCCAGTGACGGATGCAGGGTCAGCCACGCCAGCAGCGCGGCGGTGGCGTAGTTCCAGGTGATCGCCTGCGCAGCGTCCAGGCGATAGCGCGGCAGCAACTTGAGAACCACCGACACCAGGACACTGCAAACGACGGCAAACAGCAGAAAATGCATGGGCAACGCAACGAAGTGTGCAGGCAGGGCGATGAACGCGGCCGGCGGGGCGGCTATTATGACGGTATGTCCAATCCCTTATTCCCCACCGAATCGGCTGCACTGACGTTGGATGGGCGGGTCGGCCCGCTCGATGTCGCGGTCGATCTTCCCGAGCCGGACGTTGCCGTGCAACCGGTCACCGCCATCGTCTGCCACCCGCTCTCCACCGAGGGCGGCAGCATGCACAACAAGGTCGTCACCATGGCTGCGCGCGCGCTGCGCGAGTTGGGGATCACCGTGGTGCGCTTCAATTTCCGCAGTGTCGGCAACTCGGCCGGTGCGTTCGATCATGGCGAAGGCGAGCAGGACGATCTGCGTGCGGTCGCCGCATGGGTGCGCAGCCAGCGCCCGGGCGACACGCTGTGGCTGGCCGGTTTCAGCTTCGGGGCGTATGTATCGCTGCGCGCCGCCGGCTCGCTCGAACCGCAGGTGCTGATCTCGATCGCGCCGCCGGCCGGGCGCTGGGATTTCAGCGATGTGCAGCCGCCGGCACAGTGGCTGGTGGTGCAGGGCGATGCCGACGAAATCGTCGACCCGCAGGCGGTGTATGACTGGCTGGAGACCCTGGAGCAGCAGCCCGAGCTGGTACGCATGCCCGACACCAGCCACTTCTTCCACCGCAAATTGATCGACCTGCGCGGTGCGATCCAGCATGGTGTCCGGCGCTGGTTGCCGGCGGCCGTCTGACCGCGGCAGGGCCCATGCGTATCGGCCGGCGATGCGCCGTTGAGCGGGCAAGGCAGCAGCCGGCCCGCGGAGAACACGATGAGTGAGATGACCCCGTCGCAGCGCTACGCCGCCGGCGTACAACGCGGCGACTGGCGCGCCGACCCCGCGCAGCAAGCGGCCCTGGCCGAGCTGGATCGTATCCACGAGGCATTGGTGGACAGCGCGCAGGACGGCTGGCTGGACCGGCTGTCGGCGTTCTGGAAAAAGCCCGAGCCGGTGCGCGGCCTGTATTTCTGGGGTGGAGTGGGGCGCGGCAAGACCTTCCTGGTCGACCTGTTCTACGACGGGTTGCCGATCAAGCAGAAGTACCGCACGCACTTCCATCGCTTCATGCGCGGGGTGCACGAGCAACTGCGCGAGCATGCCGGGCAAAGCGATCCGTTGGCCAAGATCGCGCAGCAGTGGCGCGAAAATTTGCGCGTGCTGGTGCTGGACGAATTCTTCGTCACCGACATCGGCGATGCGATGTTGCTGGCGCGTCTGCTGGAACGCCTGTTCGCCGAAGGCGTGACCCTGGTGACCACCTCCAACACCGCACCGGAAAACCTCTACGCCAATGGCCTGCAGCGCGACAGCTTCATGCCGGCGATCGGTCTGCTGCAGAAATTCTGCGTGGAACTCTATGCCGAAGGCACCGAGGATTACCGCATGCGCGCGCTGACGCGCTCACCGGTGTATCGCGCGCCCCTGGATGCGCAGGCCGATGCGTGGCTGACGCAGCGCTGGGGCGAGCTGAGCGGAAATTCCGAGCCGCGCAGTGGCAACATCGAAATCGAGGCGCGCAAGATTGCCGTGCGCGCGCGCGGCAAGAGCATCGCCTGGTTCGATTTCGCCGCGCTGTGCGAGGGCCCGCGTGGCCCGGGCGATTACATCGAGATCGCGCGCGAATTCACCACCGTGTTGCTGGGCGGCATCCCGCACTTCGATCGCATGAACGAGGACGCCGCACGTCGCTTCGTCAATCTGATCGACGAGCTGTACGACCGCCACGTCAACCTGGTCTGCACCGCACAGGACGCCCCGCCCGCGTTGTATAGCGGCCAGCGCCTGGCCGGCGCCTTCGAGCGCACCGCCTCGCGCCTGATCGAGATGCAGAGCGCCGAGTATCTGGCGACCGCACATCGGGCCTAGACATGCAGACGCGGCCCGGCCCCGGATTGCACAAGATCGTTGTGACCGATCAGGACGGCGGCCTGGGCCAGTTTGGCGGTGGTGCCTGGTTGCACAACAGATCAATAAATCGCTTGCAATTAAATCGTGCGCTATGTAATTTGCGGCCATGGACACCGCCACAGCCACTGACGCCCGGACCAACGCGCTGCTGCAGCTCGACAACCAGCTGTGCTTTGCGCTGTATTCGGCCAACCTGGCGATGCACAAGCTCTACCGCGGGCTGCTGAAGACGCTGGACCTGACCTATCCGCAATATCTGGTGCTGCTGGTGCTGTGGGAAACCGATGGCCGCAGCGTGTCGGAAATCGGCGAGCGCCTGTACCTGGACTCGGCCACGCTGACCCCGCTGCTCAAGCGGCTGCAGGCTGCCAGGCTGGTCACCCGCACGCGCGCCGCCAGCGACGAGCGTCAGGTGATCATTGCGCTGACCGATACCGGCCGCGCACTGCGCGCCAAGGCCGGGGCGGTGCCGGAGCAGGTGTTGTGCGCCTCGGCGTGTTCGTTGGACGAATTGCGTCGATTCAAGCAGCAGCTTGAAACGCTGCGCTCAAACCTCGGCACGGGGTGAGCGGGTTTTGCATCACCCACACTTTCTAACATGTCGTACACGATTTAATCGTCAACTACTCAGCTACATCACGCGCTGACAGCGCTCATTCTGGAGAACCACAATGGCCTCACCTGAAAAAGTCCTCTACACCGCCCACGCCACTGCCACCGGTGGCCGCGAAGGCCGCGCCGTGTCTTCCGACAAGGCGCTGGACGCCAAGCTGTCCACCCCGCGCGAGCTGGGCGGCGCCGGCGGCGACGGTACCAACCCGGAGCAGCTGTTCGCTGCCGGCTACGCAGCCTGCTTCATCGGCGCGATGAAGGCTGTCGCGGCGCAGGACAAGCTGAAGCTGCCGGGCGAAGTGAGCATCGACAGCAGCGTCGGCATCGGCCAGATTCCGGGCGGCTTCGGCATTGCCGTGGAGCTGCGCATCGCAGTGCCGGGCATGGACCAGGCCGAACTGCAGACGTTGGTCGACAAGGCCCACCAGGTCTGCCCGTACTCCAACGCGACCCGCGGCAACATCGATGTCACCCTGACCCTGGCCTGATCCACGCCAGCACCACCATGCGTCACACGTGGTGGAGTCAGGAACGGCCCGGCGCCTGCGTCGGGCCGTTTCTTGTTGCAGCAGCGCTGCCCTGAAGAACACAGGCAGCCGGCGTCGCGGTGCCAGCGCGACCTGGCATGGACGCAAGACACGCCAACGAGTCGATGCACCCGCGTCCAGGCGCACATGCACGCGCTGGCGATGCGCGTCACCGCGCGGCACACTGTTGCGATGACAGTGCCTGCTTCTGCGATCCCGATCGGACTTTGCTGCGCATGAGCGCAACGCGTCCCACCTTGTTGCTGCTCCCCGGTCTGCTCAACGATGCGCAGTTGTGGCAGGCGCAGCGCGTGGCCCTGGCCGAGCTTGCCGACTGCGTGGTCGGCGACATCACCCAGGGCGAGAGCATGCGCGCGCTGGCGACACAGCTGCTGGCGCAGATGCCGCCGCGGTTTGCACTGGCAGGGTTTTCCTTGGGTGGCTATGTCGCGCAGGAAATCCTGCGTATCGCGCCGGAGCGCGTGGCGCGGCTGGCCTTGCTGGATACCTCCGCACGTGCCGATTCGCCCGAGCGTGCGGCGCAACGGCGCGCGCAGGAAGCGAGCGTGCGTGGCGCCAGTGCCTTCCACGGATTCGGCGAACGGCTGCTGCGGCACTACGTGCATCCCTCGCGCTGGCAGGACGAGGCCTTGCTGGAGCGGGTACGTGGCATGACCCAGCGCCTGGGCGTGGAGGTGTTCCTGCGGCAGAACCGGCTGGAGCGGGAAGACGGCCGCGCGCTGCTGCGCGCCTATGCCGGCCCGCTGCTGGTGCTGTGCGGCAAGGACGATGCGATCACCCCGCCGGCATTGCACGAGGAAATGGCCGCACTCGCAGTGCAGGCGCGCTTGGTGCAAGTGCCTGCGTGTGGCCATCTGTCGCCGCTGGAACAGCCGCAGGCGGTGTCGGATGCACTGCGGCAATGGCTGCTCGCCTGATACGGCGACGACCGAGCCGACACAGCCAGGCCTGCCGCCGTGCGATCCCATGCGGCGAGATGGCATCAACCAGTGCGCGATGAGGGGCTCTGAACCAGCGGTCTTGGAAAGGTGATCAGTGCGCCATCGGCTGCTACGCAATGCCTGCATTCATGCATGCATGGGTGTCGTACGCAGTCGCGGCAGCCATCCGGCCGAAGCGACTCGTTGGACTGCCGTAAAGCGTGCAAGTTCGCCTGCGCTGCATCGGCGCCGTCACCGCGTGGCCGTCGCCACAACGCTGTTGGATACCGGCGCATCGGCGTCGTCTTTCTGCTGATGCGTGTGGAGTTCCAGCATCTGCAGCGGCTGGCCCTGGAAGCGATATTCCAGCGCCTGCTGCACCCCATACAGCGCCTGCGCCTGCGTGCACAGCGTCTGTGCCTGTGCTTCCAGCGCCTGGCTGCGTGCCTGCATCTGCTCCTCCATGCGCGCATCCAGTTGCTCGCCGCGTCGCTCCAGCTGCGCAGCGCGTCCGGTCATCACCGTCCACATCACGCTGCGGGTCAGGCTGCCGGCCAGGTCGTCGGCAGCGCGTTCGACACTGGCTTCGAAACGTTCGTCGAACAGCGCCTGTTCCCAGCGCCCGCGCCCCAGCGTGGCATCGACCTGCGCGAGTGCGGTGCCGCGCAGTCGCTCCACCTTGCGCTCCTGGCGCGTGCTGTCGGTCAGCATCTGCACCACGCCGGCCAGTGCGTCGAAGCTGATGTCGACCACCGAGCGGGCAATGGCGGTCACGGCCGGCATCAGTGCGCGGGCGCCCTGCTCGAGTTCGCGCAGGCGTTGCGCGTCGGCAGCGCTGACCGCTTGCGGTTGGCGATCGATGTTGAGTTCGCCACCGTGGAAGAAAATCTCGCGCGGCACGCCTTGCTTGCGACGCAGCCAGATGCCGCCGCTGTCGGCCAGCACATCGTAGGAGGTGCTGACGTCGCATTGCTGTGCGGACACCTGCGGCCTGGCGGTCGCGGCCTGTGCGCTACAGGCCGCCAGCAGCAGGAGCGGGGCCAGGAAGGTGCGGACGCGCATGGCGGATGCTCGGGAGTGGTGATGCGGCAGCATGGCGCGCGGCTGCACGCCTGGCCATGGGCAGGAAGTCAGGGTGCCGTAGCGGCGTCCTGGCCTCGACGGTGCAAAGCGTGAACCGGGTCGAGCATCGGCGCGCCGACATCCTGCAAACGTTTGGCTCACTTGATTCTCACGGTGTATGGTGTGAATTATGTTGCGCAGCAGCATCGGAGCTCAGCAATGCTCGACTCACGCATCGAAAAGGTTGATCTGGCACTCACCGAGATTGCCAAGGACCCATCGGAGAAGGTGGCCCTGTGGCAGTGGGCGTGCCGCGAGATGCTGCACGAGACGCTGATCGGCATGCACCAGCTCTCGCACCTGGCGGGTATTTCCCAGCAGGTCGCCAACGACTGGCGCGCGCCGGTGGATGTGATCGCACCCGAGAAGCCCTATCTGGCCGCCTCCGCGCTGGCCGACCGCCGCCTGCCGCAGGTGCTCGATGGCCTGGGCAATGCGCACGACGACAACGACCGCGCCACGCTGTGGCGGCTGCGCTATGCCAGCCTGATCGCCGCCACCCTGCAGGGCATGCAGGCACTGGCCGACAAGCACCGCATCGACCGCCAGGCGATGGCGCTGGGACAGTGAGCTGACAGTACCGGGCAGCCGCAAGGGCTGCGCGGTCGTCCGAGTGGCCAATTCTTTTTCAGAATGCTTGTTTCAATGCCGAACGGCGGCCTCTTCCAAATGCCGCCACGCATGCCGCACGATCCAGCGCGCCTGGTCCCAGGGCACCGACAGCAGCGGTTGATAGTGGTAATAGCCGTCCTGCAGCACGCGATACAGCTGCGCCTCGGTCGCGCGCGGATAGGACAGATAGATGTCGTAGCCAAGCGTGAGTAGCCGGGCGTAATCGGCGAAGGCGTAACCACCCAGATGGCCTTCGGCGTGGACATCGCGCCAGTAGGCGATCTCCGTGTCGAGATCGACGCTGCGGCGGGTCAAGACGGATGCGCTGTGCATGGGTAGGACTCCGTTGCCGAGACTACCCCCTGTGTCCGGCACCGTAGCAGCGCCTGCCGCGTGCAACCAGCACGCGACGACGAGCGGTCGTCGCGGTGATTGCGCCACGGGCCGGACAGTGCCGACCCGTGGCAGCCGGGACCTCAATCCCAGTCGGGTGCGATGGCCTTCGGGTTGGCCAGCCGCTGCCCGCGGTCCAGTGCGGCGATTTCGGCCATGTCCTGCTCGCTCAGCCGCAGCGTCTGCGCCTTGAGATTGCTCTCCAGATTGTCCCGCTTGGTCGAGGACGGAATCACCGAATACCCCTGCTGCAGTGCCCAGGCCAGGGTGACCTGCGCCGGGGTGGCGTCGTGGCGTGCGGCGATCGCCTGGATCACCGGGTCCTTCAGCACCTCGCCCACCGCCAGCGTCATGTACGAGGTGACATGGATGCCTTGCTCACGCAGGAACGCGATCAGGCTGCGGTTCTGCAGGTACGGATGCACCTCGATCTGATTGGTGGCGATGGCATCGGCGCCCAGGATCTCGATGGCCTGCCTGGTCAGCGCGATGGTGAAGTTGGATACACCGATCGCACGCGTCAGGCCCTGCTGACGGGCCTCGTTCAAGGCTTCCAGATACTCGCGCATCGGCACCTGATCCTTTGGCGAGGGCCAGTGGATCAGGGTCAGATCGACATCGTCGGTGCCCAGTTTGCGCAGGCTTTCCTGCAGGCTGGGCAGCAAGGCGCTGCGCTCGAACTTGTCGACCCAGATCTTGGTGGTCAGATACAGCTGGTCGCGCGGCAGCCCGGATGCGGCAATGGCCTGGCCGACCTGCTGTTCGTTGTCGTAGATCTGTGCGGTATCGATGGCGCGGTAACCCAACTCCAGCGCGTTGCGCACCGAGTCGATGACGACCTGGTCCTTGAGACGGAAGGTACCGAGGCCGAATGCGGGGACTGTCATTGTGTTCCTTTGGTAATTGGGAATGGGGAATGGGGAATCGTAAAAGCGGGGAGCGTATTCGGCGCTGCGAGTCGAGCTAGTCGAGGGCGACGACCGCCTTGCCGAAGTTTTCGCCGCGCAGCAGGCTGATCAGGCCCTGTGGGGCGCTGTCCAGGCCGTGCAGGACGTGCTCGCGGTACTGGATCTGGCCCTCGCGCAGCCACTGGCCCATCTCACGCAGGAAGGCGGGCATCAGGCGGATGAAGTCGTGCTGGATGAAACCGCGCACGGTCAGCCGCTTGCGCAGCACCTGGCCCATGAACTCCGGCAGCCGATCCGGCCCCGGCGAGGCCTGGCCGCGACTGTTGTAGGTGGCGATCACGCCACATACCGGGATGCGCGCGAAGTCGTTCAATTGCGGCAGTACCGCGTCGAAGACCTTGCCGCCGACGTTCTCGAAATAGATGTCGATCCCGTCCGGCGTGGCAGCGCGCAGTTGCTCGGCAAAGTCGTCGGCGCGGTGGTCCAGTGCCACATCAACGCGCAATACCTCGCGCAGGTACCGCACCTTTTCCTCGCCACCGGCGATGGCCACCACGCGCAAGCCCTGCAGACGCGCCAGCTGGGCCACGGTGGCGCCGACCGGCCCGCTGGCTGCCGCCACGACCAGGGTCTCGCCGGCCTGCGGCTTGCCGATTTCGTGCAGGCCGGCATAGGCGGTGAAGCCGGGCATGCCGTACACGCCGAGCGCGGTGCTGAGCGGCAGGGCATCGTCCTTGGGCAGCTTGCGCAGCGGCGTGGTGGGCGTGAGCAGGCTATGGCTCTGCCAGCCGCCGGGCAGCACCAGCAGGTCGCCAGGCTGATAGCCGGTATGGTGCGATTCGAGCACTTCGCCGACGGTGCCGCCTTCCATCACCGCGTCGATCTCCACCGGTGCGGCATAGGACGGGCCTTCGTCCATGCGCCCGCGCATGTACGGGTCCAGCGACAGGAAGCGGTTGCGCACCAGGATCTGCTCGTGCCCGGTGGGCGGCAAGGCGACTTCTTCAATACGGAAATTGTCGGCGCTCGGCTCTCCGTGCGGGCGCGAGGCCAGCACGATGCGGCGATTGGTGATCGATGTCATGGGGGATTCCTTGCGGAAAGGGCCGCGCGTACGCGACCGGGGGAGCGCAGCCGCGATGGCGGCTGCGCGCGGAAAGACGCGCGTGGTTGACTGCGTGCGTGCTGCAAGCCGATGCGTCAGGCTGCGTCGGCCGGCTCGGGGGCGCTTGCGGCATCGAGCTGTGCAATCTGATCGGCGCTCAGCGACAGCTGCGCGGCGGCCAGCACATCGTGCAACTGGGCCACGCTGGTGGCACTGACGATCGGTGCAGTCAGGCCCGGGCGTGCGATCAACCAGGCCAATGCGATCTGGGCCGGCGTCGCGCTGTGGGTGACCGCCAGATCGTCCAGTGCCTGCAGGATGCGCAGACCGCGCGGATTGACGTATTGCTTGACCACCGAGGCGCCGCGTGCGCTGCTCTTGCCGGCGTCGTCGCTGCTGCGGTATTTGCCGGTCAGAAAGCCGCTGGCCAGCGAGTAATAGCTGATCACACCGAGCTCGCGTTCGCGTACCAGCGGCTCCAGCTCGGCTTCGTAGCCGGCGCGATCGTAGAGGTTGTATTCCGGTTGCAGGCTTTCGTAACGTGGCAGCTTGTACTGCTCGGAAACATCCAGGGCATCGCGCAGGCGTGCGGCGCTGTAGTTGGACGCGCCGATCGCGCGCACCTTGCCCTGTTCGATCAAGCGGCCGAACGCGGCCAGCGTGGCTTCCAGCGGAATCGATGCGTCGTCTTCGTGCGCCTGGTACAGATCGATCACATCAGTCTGCAGACGGCGCAGCGAATCGTCCACGGCAGCGGCGATATTCTCCGGCGACAGGCCCGGATGCTCGCTCCATTTGGCCACCTTGGTGGCGATCAACACCTTGTCGCGTTTGCCGCTGCGTGCGAGCCAGCGCCCGATGATGGTTTCCGACTCGCCACCGCGGTTGCCCGGCACCCAGCCGGAGTACGCATCGGCGGTGTCGACCAGATTGAAACCGGCATCGACGAAGGCATCGAGCAACGCAAACGAGGTCGCCTCGTCGGCGCTCCAGCCAAACACATTGCCACCGAACACGATCGGTTGAACCTGCAGGCCGGAGCGGCCTAACGCGCGGGAATGGGTCATCACGGATGCTCCTGATTCGAACTGCCGACAGCATAGTCATGCGTGTCGATGTTGCGTGTGACACCTGCGTGGATTCTGCGTTCCGCCGATCGCCCTCATCGACTCACATCATTTGAACATGTCGCTTCCAGCCTGGTGCGGCGCGTCATGCGGCGCCTGGATCCATGCACATGGCAGGCTTCCGGCCGCATGCTAGGCTCGCGCTACTTTTTCCCGCAAAGGGCGCTGCGATGATCCGCAACAAGCTGGTGTGTGCATGTGTGGTGGGGATGGCAGTGGCGATGAGCGCGCCACTGGCAATGGCAATGAAACCGGCCGATAGCGCCAGCCTGCCGGCGCCCGACGCGGCGCTGCAGAAAGCCATCGACGGCAACTGGCGCGATCGTGTCTACGTGCAGCGCGATGTCTACCGTCATCCGGGCCAGACGCTGGCGTTCTTCGGCATCAAGCCGACCCAGACCGTCATCGAAATCACGCCGGGCGGCGGCTGGTACTCGGAGATCCTGGCGCCCTACCTGCGCGACAAGGGCAAGTACGTGGCGGCAGTGGTCGACCCGGCGGCGGTGCCGGAAGGCCGTGGCCGCGATTCGGCGCAGCGCGGGCGCGACGAGCTGGAGAAGAAGTTTGCCGCCAAGCCGCAGGTGTACGGCAAGCCGTCGTTCGTCTCCTATGTGCCCAAGACGCCCTCGTTCGGCGTGGACAATTCGGCCGATCTGGTGCTGACCTTCCGCAACGTGCACAACTGGCGCATGGCCGGCAATGCCGAGGCGATGTTTGCCGGCTTCTACAAGGTGCTCAAGCCCGGCGGTGTGCTTGGCGTGGTCGAGCACCGTGCCAAGGCCGACGTGCCGGCCGACGACAAGAGCGGCTATGTCGGCCAGGCGCAGTTGATTGCCATGGCCGAAGCGGCCGGGTTCAAGCTGGCCGGCAAGAGCGAGGTCAACGCCAATCCGCGCGACACCAAGGACTATCCCGGTGGCGTGTGGACCTTGCCGCCGAGCAACAGCCACGACAAGGCCGACGATGCCAAGTACAAGGCGATCGGCGAGAGCGACCGCATGACCTTGAAGTTCGTCAAGCAGTGAGGCGTCGCCTGCATGCCGACGCATCGGGCGGCGGCATGCGGGTCGTTGGCAGCTGGCCGCATCGCGTCGCTGCCGGGATGACGCGCGGCGTGCAATGACGACGCGACCGGGCGCGTGGCCGCACGGACAGGGGCGGGCAATGCCATGACGGCCGGCCACACCGGCGCCGGGATATTTGCCCCAAACACGCCAGCGATGCAGGACCGCGGGTGAAGCGATGCTCGCGGCACTGACGTTCGACGCCGTCAAAGGCAGATGCAGCGCATCCCCCGTCGCTCGTGGCGCGACCTCTTCAATTCACTGCATGACACCGCGCGCCACCTGCGTGTCCTGCAACGATCTTGCGCAACAGGACTGGCATGTTGGTGTTGTTGAACAAACCCTATGGCGTGCTGTCGCAATTCAGCGACCGCTCGCAGCCGCCCAAACGCACGCTGGCCGAATTCGGCCTGCCGGCCGACGTCTACGCAGCCGGCCGTCTGGATCACGACAGCGAAGGTCTGTTGCTGCTGACCGACGATGGCGCATTGGCGCATCGTTTGACCGACCCGCGCCACAAGCAACCCAAGACCTACTGGGTGCAGGTGGAAGGCGAGCCTGCACCTGCGCAGCTGCAGGCCTTGCGCGATGGCGTGCTGCTCAACGACGGTCCGACCCGTCCGGCCAAGCTGCGCAGGCTCGATCCCGTACCGGCACTGTGGCCGCGCGATCCGCCGGTGCGCGTGCGCAAGACCGTGCCCGATGCCTGGCTGGAACTGCAGATCACCGAAGGCCGCAATCGGCAGGTGCGGCGCATGACCGCCGCGGTGGGTCTGCCGACCTTGCGTCTGATCCGCGTGGCAATCGGCGACTGGACATTGGATGCGCTTGCGCCCGGCCAGTGGCGCCTCGAACAGACGCAGGCCGCGCGTCCGAGCAGGACGCGACGCTGAGCGTGATGCATCCGGTACGACGGTCGCTTCACCGTACGCGACGCTGAGTTGACGCATTCGGTATACCGGTCGCTTTACTGCACCGCCCATGCAGCATTACCCACTGGATTGGTAACGCAGGAAGGATGCAACGGTTGCGTGTCTGGATGGCCGATCCACTTCAACGATGGGTCGACCCGCGATGCTTCAGGACATGCGTGATGAGAGGGGCGCGAGTGCGGACAGGCAACGCGATTCACGTGGTCGGTGATGGTCCTGACCCGCACATGGTGTGTCGCATTCTTCGACCACGTGAGTGTCGATGACTTAGCGATGTGATGGTCACGCCGATGTCATCCACAAACAAAAACGCCACGGCGCAGGGCCGTGGCGTTTTTGTTCGTGCCTGGAAGGGCGGCTTATTCGATGCCGTCGCTCGGCGTCACTGCACCGCGGCGCTGGTAGGCCGCGCGACGTGCGCTGGCATTGCTGGCGTTTTCGCGATCCAGGCGGTGCACGTTACCGCCGAGGACCTGCTGGTCACGCTGGCGCTTGCGATAGACGGCATAGCCGATCAGGCCCAGGCCGGCGACGGCAGCAGCCACGGTGACGGCCGGATTGCGCTTGACCACTTTGCCGACGACCTTGCCGCCGGTGCGCACGGCACCCAATGCAGCGCCGGTCTTCAGCCACTCGCTGGCGCCGGGGCCGAAATGACGCAGGCTGCTGCCTGCATTACGGGCCTGGTCACCAGCGTTGGACGCGGCATGACGCAGGTGGTCGCCAGCATTGCCAGCCAGTTCCAGGGCACGCTCCAGGGCGCGTTCGGTGATCACAGTCAGCTTGCTCATTGGAGGCGTTTCCTTTCTGAGTACGTGGGCCGCAGTGTGTGGGCTGCTGCGTATAGACGGTGTTAGCGGTGCTAGGGCTTGTTTGGGTTGCGGTTAAGTAACGATGCGGGGCGATGCTGTGATCGGTGCTTACCTGGATTCGGTAGTTAACTGGATGCGGCAGAAGCCCGACCTGGCCGGTGTCGACGTCGACTCCCTTCTCAGGCCGGGAGAAGGTACCCCACAGGGGCGGATGAGGGTACGGCCGAAGCCACGTGCGCTTGAGCAGCGCATGGGCTTCTCCCCGTACCCTAACCCCAACCCCTCTCCCGAGGGGAGAGGGGCTCATATCAGGTGCCGCGCGGTTTTGCCCGATGGGTTGCAGTTGCGGACCATGGATCTTCCGGCCACGGATGTCTGGGATACCGTCCCTTCATCTCCTTCCTGACATCCGGGTATGTGGTGACCCAGAAGCTTTTCAAATCCTGCGTGACCTGCAACGGGCGCCCACCTGGCGAGAGCAGATGCAGGGTCAGCGGGATGCGACCGTCGGCGACGCGCGGGGTGTCGGCCAGGCCGAACAGTTCCTGCAACTTGACCGCCAGCACCGGCGGCAACGGCTGCTCGGCGTGGTCGAGGGCGTAGACGATCTGCCGTTCCATGCCCGAGGGCACGCCGATGCGGGTGGGCGCGTGGCGATCGATCAGCTGGCGGCGGTCCCACGGCAGGGCGGCCTTGAGCGCTTCGCCCAGTGTGGCCTCGTCCAGCGCATCCAGGCGGGTCTTGCCGGCGAAGGCCGGGCGCAGCCAAGTGTCCAGTGTCTCCAGCAACGCGGTGTCTGACAGGTCGGGCAGCGCAAGCTCGGGCATCCAGGCGCGTAACGACTGCAGGCGTGCGCGCCATTGGCGCAGGCCGTCGGTCCAGGGCAAGGCATCCAGGCCCAATTGACGCACTGCCTCGGTCAATGCGTCGGCGGCCTGCGCCGGATCGACGCGGCCGGCCGGGCGGCTGTCGAGCACGATGCGGTCGAAGCTGGATTGCCGGCGCGCCACCAGGGCGCGCTTGTCCGCATCCCACTGCACCAGATCCTGCTGCACGAAGCGCTCCGGCACGCTGTGGCGCAGATAGCCTTCGTCCACCGGCGCGGCGCGTAGCAATAACGCGTCCTTGGCTTCGTAACGCAGTTCGCTGGCGACCAGCCAGGGTTCGCCGCGCAGGTCGCTGTGGTCGAACAGGCGCGCGCTGCGGCCGTTGGCAAGCAGGTAGCGCAGCGGGTCGTTGGTATGGCGCGCGGCAATGCGGTCGGGGAAGGCGTGCGAGAGCAGGTCGCCGAGTGCATGCGCTTCCACGCTGGCGGGCGGGGCGCTGTCGCAGCGCAGCCGGCGTCGCCATTGCTTGGCGGCGCTGTCGATCGCGGCCAGGCCGCCGCGGTTGGCATCGTGCGCGCTGCGGCCTTGCCGGAAGGCGGCCAGTGCGCGCCAGCGCGCGGCCAGTCCATCGCCGCCCTGACGCAGCGGGTCGCGCGCTTCCAGCAAGGCGGCCAGGTCGCAGGCCAGCGCCACGCGGGCCGCATCGCCGGCCTGCGCCAGCATCGCGGCCAGGCGCGGATGCGTACCCAGCGCGAGCATGCGCCGACCCAGCGCGGTGATGCCGCCGCCGTCGGTGAGCGCGCCCAGTCGCTGCAGCAACTCGTGCGCGGCAGCCAGCGCGCCGGCCGGCGGGGCATCGACGAAACGCAGTGCGGCGCTGCCCCAGGCCGCCAGTTCCAGCGCCAGACCGGCCAGCTCCACGTGGGTGATCTCGGCGCGCCGCTGGGGTTCCAGCCGTTGCGATTGCGGCCATAGCCGGTATGCCCAGCCACTGGCCACACGCCCGGCGCGGCCGGCACGCTGGTCGGCCGAGGCCTGCGCAATGGTGGCGATGTCCAGCCGCGAGAAACCGCTGTTGGGATCGTAATGCGGCTCGCGCGCCAGCCCGCTGTCGATGACCACGCGCACGCCGGGCAGGGTCACCGAAGACTCGGCGACGTTGGTCGCCAGCACCACGCGGCGGTGCCCTGACGGGTCGGGCTGCAGCACCCGGCTTTGCGCTTCCACCGACAGCTCGCCATGCAGCGGCAGCACCTGCACGGCCGGGTCCAGCACGTCCTGCAGCGCGCCGTGCACGCGTGCGATCTCGCGTTGGCCGGGCAGGAACACCAGCACATCGCCCGGATGTGTGGCCAAGGCGTGTTCCACCGCGCGCCGGGTCTGCGGCTCCAGCGCTTCGTCGCGGCGCGCGGGAAAATGCGCGATCTCCACCGGGAAACTGCGCCCGGCGCTGCTCAGGCGCGGTGCGTCGAGAAAGCCGGCCAGGCGCTCGCCATCCAGCGTGGCCGACATCGCCACGATGCGCAGGTCCTCGCGCACCTGCGCCTGCACGTCCAGCGCCAGCGCCAGGCCGAGGTCGCCGGCCAGATGGCGCTCGTGGAATTCGTCGAACAGCAGCGCGCCGACGTGCTCCAGCATCGGGTCGTCCTGGATCAGCCGGGTCAGGATGCCCTCGGTGACGACCTCGATGCGGGTACGTGCGGAGGTCCTGTTCTCGAAGCGGATGCGGTAGCCCACGGTCTCGCCGACCGGCTCGCCCAGCTGGCGCGCCATGAACACCGCGGCGCTGCGGGCGGCGACGCGACGCGGCTCGAGCATCACGATCTTGCGACCGGCCAGCCAGGATGCGTCCAGCAAGGCCAGCGGTACCTGGGTGGTCTTGCCGGCCCCGGGCGGGGCTTCCAGCACCAGCCGCGGATGGGCGGCCAGGCTGTCGCGGAGCTGCGGCAGCAGTGGGGCGATCGGAAAAGCAGGCTCGGTCATGCGCGGGAAGGATACGGGGCCGCCACAGATGGCGCGATGGTTGGCCGTCGGGTGAAGCCTGTCAGGGAATCCGGAAGTGCTCACCTCTTCGGGCATTCAAGCGATGATTCCGGCGGCCGGCGCTGCTTCAGATCGGTAAGACACATGTCGACAACCGATGTAATCCACGATCTGGATGCACCATGTCTGCTGTCACCCCGAAATTCGTCAGCCTGCAAAGCAAGCTGCTCGGCGCGCTCGCGCTGGGTCTGTCGGTCATCCTGCTGTGCGCCCTCGGCGGTCTGGGCACGGCGTGGCTGAGTCTGTCGGGCAAGGTGCCGCCGGAGGTGGCGCAGGCCTCCAGCAGCGAAGAGATCACCCGCGATTTCCGCTTGCAGGTGCAGGAATGGAAGAACGTGCTGATCCGCGGGCGCGATCCGGCGCAGTTGGACATGCATCTGACTGCCTTCCGCGAGCAGGGCAAGAAGGTGCAGGCCAGCACCGAGGCGCTGGCCACGGCAACCCAGGACCCGCAGGCGCGCACCCTGGCGCAGGACTTTGCCAAGGCGCATCTGATCTTGCAGAGCAATTACGAAGCGGCGCTGGACAAGTTTGCCGAGGCCGGCTACGACACCCAGGTGGGCGATCAGCTGGTCAAGGGCCAGGACCGCGCGCCCAGCCAGACGCTGGAAGCGCTGGTGACGCGCAGCAAGACCCTGGTCGATGCGGCGGTGCTGGCAGGCTCGCAATCGGCGCAGCACAAGCTGGTGCTGTCGGCGGTGGCCACCATCGTGGCGGCGTTGTGCCTGGTGGCGGTGCTGGGCTGGTGGATCCGTCGCTCGATCGTGCGCCCGATCGAACACGTCGCACGCGCGGCGCGCCAGGTGGCAGCCGGCGATCTGTCGGCGCGTGCGGCGGTCAGCAATCGCGATGAAATCGGTCTGCTCGGCCAGGCCATGGGCCAGGTGGTCAACACGCTCAGCGATGTCTCTACCGCGCAGGCCGACATGGCGCAGCGCCACGAAGCCGGGCAGATGAGTTACCGCATGGATGCGCAGGCCTTCCCGGGCGCGTACGGCCGCATGGTCGACGACACCAATGGCCTGATCGGCGCACAGGTCGGTCTGATCGGCAACATGCTGCAGGTGATGCAGCATTACGCGGTGGGCGACATGTCGGTGGACATGCCGCGCCTGCCGGGCGAGAAGGCGCAGATCACCGAGGCGATGGACACCACCAAGCGCAACCTGGCGGCGATCAACGGCGAAATCCGTGGCCTGGTCGACGCAGCTGCGGCCGGCGACTTCGCCACGCGCGGAAATGCAGAGGCCTACCAGTTCGAATTCCGCGCCATGGTCAGCGGCGTCAACGGCCTGATGCAGAACGTGGACCAGAACCTGGCCGAGCTGTCGCAACTGCTCAAGGCGATTGCCGATGGCGACCTGACCGCGCGCATGCACGGCAACCAGCAAGGCGTGTTCGCGCGCATGCGCGACGATGCCAACGCCACCGTGCAGCGCCTGACCGATATCGTCGGCGACATCACCCTGGCCGCGCAGACCATCCGCACCGCCTCGGCGGAGATTGCCGCCGGCAACAACGACCTGGCGCAGCGCACCGAACAGCAGGCCGCCAACCTGGAAGAAACCGCCGCCTCGATGGAAGAACTCACCTCCACCGTGCGCCAGAACGCCGACACCGCGCAGCAGGCCAGCCGCGGCGCGCAGGCGGCCGCGGAGATCGCCGGCCGCGGCGGCGAGATGGTGGCCAGCGTGGTCGACACCATGGGCGAGATCGAGGTCTCGTCGAAGAAGATCGCCGAGATCATCAGCGTCATCGACGGCATCGCGTTCCAGACCAACATCCTGGCCTTGAACGCGGCGGTGGAAGCCGCACGGGCGGGCGAACAGGGCCGTGGTTTCGCCGTGGTCGCCTCGGAAGTGCGCGCGCTGGCGCAGCGTTCGGCCGGCGCGGCCAAGGAGATCAAGCACCTGATCGATGCCTCGGTGGACAGCGTGGAGCGTGGCAGCGCGCGCGTGGATCAGGCCGGGCAGACGATGCAGCAGATCGTGCAGTCGGTGCAGCAGGTCACCACCTTGATCGCGGAAATTTCCGCGGCATCGCGCGAGCAGTCGTCCGGCATCGAGCAGGTCGCCCGCACGGTCAACGACATGGACGAAACCACCCAGCGCAATGCCGCACTGGTGGAAGAGGCCTCCGCCGCAGCACGAGCGATGGAAGAGCAGGCGGTGGAACTGAGCGAAGCGGTAGCGGTGTTCCGTCTGGATGCACGCCGGCCGCGCCTGGCGGCTGCGGCGTGATACAAGACCACGAGCAAAGATGCCAGGCACACGCCTAGCTGCAGTCAACAGCTAGGTCAAACGCCTGGTCGGTCGAGCATGCGGTGCCCTCACCGCTCGCGGGACACGCCGTGAATTCATCCGTGGAGGCTTGGTGGCGGCATCCATGCCGCCACACGGTCCCGCAATCGACGAGGACACCGCACCAGAGCGTTGGTCGGTGGCCGGGTCAAAACCCGTTTTTGCTTTGGAACGCCGAGGAGTTTGAGATCGCCTTGTTCAACGCTTGCCTGTTGCTCGGCTTCGATTGAGGGGCTCACTGGGCTCCCACAATCCGAACAACGCACGTCGTGCATTGCTTGCACCAAGCACACCGACCATCGCGCTTGGTCCTTGCCCGCCTACCGTCGCGGGACCTTACGCGGCATGGATGCCGCGTAAGAGCCTCCATGGACGGATTCACGGCGTGTCCTGCGATGGTGGGCGGGCAAGGGCCCTGCAGCCAAGCAACAGATCGACCGCTCCACGATCGATCCATCGACACCATCCAGCCACTTCGAGATACACGAAAACTGCGCTAAAAACCTGCGAATTCAAGTCGCGGCGTCGTCGCACGATCAGGCCAAACCAGGCCGACCTCGGTATCAGGTCGTCACCCCGCTTCGCGCATCCGGGCGGTCAGGCCCTTGAGGAAAGCGCGCAGCAGCTGGTCGCCGCAGGGGCGGAAATTCTTGTGGCCGGGCTGGCGGAATAGCGCAGACAGTTCCGGTTTGGACAGCGGGAAGCCGGCGCTGGCGAAGATGGCGTGCATGTCCACGTCTTTCAGCTCGAAGGCCACGCGCAGTTTCTTCAGCACCAGGTTGTTGCCGACGCGGGTTTCCAGCGGACGTACCGGCTGGCTTTCGTCACGGCCGCGAAAACGCAGCACCAGGCCGTCGAGGAAGCGCGCCAGCATCGCGTCGGTGCAGGGCTCGAAGCCGGGCTCGTCCTCCTTCTTCAGCCAGGCCTGTACCTGCGGCTTGTCGAGCGCGAACTCCGGGTCGGCCAGGTGGGTGATCTCCACTACCTTGTCGTCGCTGAGGTCGAGCATGTAGCGGATGCTGCGCAGTACATCGTTGTGGATCATGACAATTCCGGGGCCCCGGCCTGTCGCCGGAAAGGCGCCATTCTACGGGGCCGATGCGCAACGCGGCGTATGCCCCGCCGGTCCGTTGCCGAAGCGGCTGCCGCTCAGCTGCCGCGGTAGGTGGAATACCCGTACGGCGAGAGCAGCAGCGGCACGTGGTAATGGCCGTCGTCGGCGATGCCGAACGCGATCGGGATCTGCTCCAGGAATGGCGGGTCCGGCAGTGCGGTGCCGGTGGCACGCCAATAGCCGGCCACCTCGAACTCCAGCCGGTAGCGGCCGGGTTGCAGCGTGAGCGCGGCCAGTTCGGGGCAACGCCCGTCCTGGTTGGTGACCCCGGCAAAGTGCAGGCCGGCGTCGGCGAACAGACGCAAGGCGATGCCGGCGGCGGGGCGGCCGGTGGCGGTATCCAGCACATGGGTGGACAGCGTGCTCATGCCACCGCCTGGGTCGGTTGCGGCCATTGGCCGACGAATTCGGGCTGGTCGTAGGCCAGGTAGCTGTCGACGATGGCCTGGCGGTCGTCCAGGAACAGCTGATCGGCCACCGCGCGGGCCAGCCGCGGCAGCGCGACCTTGAGCCCGGACAGCGCTGCCGCCGACGGGCCGTGGTTGATCAGCGCCGAATAGTTGAAGGCGAACACCCCATGCAGCAGCGCGGCATCCTCGGGCGTGCGCGGCAGCAGTTCGAAGCCCGGCCCCAGGTAGGGATGTGCATCCAATACCGGATTGGCCTGGCCCGGCGGCGGCTGGTAGCGGTCGGCCCAGCAGGCGATGCGCCCGGACAGCGCGGCCAGTTCCGGGCGCAGCTGCGGGTCGGTGACCAGGCCGGTGGCAACGGCGAGGAAGTCGAAGCGATGCTCGCCCTGCGGCGTACGGACCACTACTTGGCCATCGCGCTCGGCCACCTCCAGCCACGGCGCGCCCAGGTGCAGCGCAAAGCCGGCATGCGCGCAGGCGCGTTGGAAGGTGTCGTTGGTCGGCGGCTGGTTGTGTGCGAAGAAGCTGGCCATCATCCGGTATTTGTCCGCATCCGGCAGCGTGAGAAAGCGCGGAATGATGCCGGCCTGTTCCATGTGGCGGAACGGATTGATGCGCGGCAATGCGCTGCGGCGCACGAACACCTCCGCACTGGCGACGCCTTGCTCCAGCGCGAAACAGGCATTGTCGAATGCCGAGGCGCCGCCGCCCAGGATGCCCACGCGCTTGCCGGCCAGCGCGGCGAAGTCGATGTGGCCGGAGGTGTGCGCGTAGCGCTCTGCGGGCAGGGCGCGGCTGATCCAGTCCGGCACCATCCATTGGCCGCCGCCCTGGATGCCGGTGGCCAGGATCAGCTTGCGCGTGAGCAGCGGCGCGCCCATGGCCAGATGCAGGCGGTGGATGCCCGGCGCCACGTCCGGCTCCACGCGCGCCAGCTGGGTGGCGTTGCGCACCGGCAGGCGCAGCACCGCGCGGTACCAGCGCAGATAGTCCATCCAGCCGCCGCGTGGAATCTTGTCCAGCGCGTCCCAGCCGGCGCTGCCGTGCTGGGCTTCCCACCAGGCGCGGAAGGTCAACGAGGGCACGCCCAGGTCGATCGAGGTGATCTGCTTGGGCGTGCGCAGGGTCTGCATGCGCGCATAGGTCACCCACGGACCTTCCTGCCCCGCGGCGTTTTCATCGATGACCAGCACGTTGTGCACGCGCTCGCGTTG
Source organism: Xanthomonas arboricola (assembly GCF_002940665.1). Classification (GTDB taxonomy): domain Bacteria; phylum Pseudomonadota; class Gammaproteobacteria; order Xanthomonadales; family Xanthomonadaceae; genus Xanthomonas; species Xanthomonas arboricola_B. The sequence continues at coordinate 70,947 of NZ_MIGY01000004.1, read as the reverse complement.
CAGTGCGAACGCCGCGCCCAGGCCGCTCTGGCCGGCGCCGACGATCACCACGTCATACACGTGCCCGGCCGGATGCACGTGCGGCTGCGTCCATGCATCGCCGCCGTGGGCCAGGCGTTGCAGGTCGTGGTGGAGCTCGCGTTCGAGTTGGGCCAGGCTCATGGCAGTGCCTCCAGGCGCAGGTGAACGATCTTGCCGATCTCGGCGAGGGCGGTGGACAGTTCTTCGCTGCGCGATGCATCCAGCCGGCGTTCCAGTGCGGCCAGGATGCCGGCCTTGTCGTGCAGCCGCACGCAGATCACGAACGGAAATCCGAACCGGTGGCGATAGGCCTGATTGAGCGCGTGGAAACGCTTGAACTCGGCTTCGCTGAGCCTGTCCAATCCGGCCGCGGCCTGCTCGGCCGCCGACGCGGCGGTGAGCGTGCGGTCGATCGCCGCCTTGCCGGCCAGCTCCGGATGGGCGCGGATCAACGCAATCTGGTCCTCCTGCGCCGCGTCGAACACCACCTGCATCAGTCCGCGATACACATCGGCGAGCGGGCGCCGCCGTGCAGCGCGTTCCACCACCCACGGCGAATGCTCGAACAGCTCGCGATAGCGCGCCACGAAGGCGGCATCGTCCAGCACGCCGTCGTCGATCACGCTCATGCATGGGTCCCCTGCAGCGAGACATGCGCGGCCACCACTTTCCAGCCGTCGGCAAAGCGTACCCAGCTCTGGCTCTGGCGGCCGCGCGCGCTGCTGCCGGCGCGAACGAATTCCGCATGTGTGGTGGCGAAGTCGTGGCCGAAGCCATGCACCTGCACCTGCACAAGCTGGCGTTGCGGCGAGCCGCCGCGGCCGATGCGGAAGGCGCGGATCGCCTCGATGCCGTACAGCACCTCGCCCACGCCGTAGCGCACCGTGCTGGGTGCGGGGTGGAACAACGCATCCATTGCGGCGATGTCGTCGTCCATCAGGGCCTGTTCGTAGGCATGGAAGGCGGCGGTCACTTGCGTGATCACCTCGGGTAGGTCGATGTCGGCGGTGTCGATGCTCATGCCGGATGGACCTGCAGCCAATGCCGCGCAATATCGATGCGGCGCGCAATCCAGGCATCGCCGCTGGCCAGCACGTGATCGACGAAACGTGCCAGGGCCGCCGCGCGCGCCGGCTTGCCGACGATGCGCCCGTGCAGGCCGACCGACAGCATGCGCCCGCCTTCGCTGCGCAGTTGCTCGAAGCCATCACGCAGATAGCGGAAGAACGGCTCGCCGTCGGCAAAGCCGTTGTAGGCGACGAATTTCATGTCGTTGGCGTCCAGCGTGTACGGCACGATCAACTGCGCACGGCCGTGCCGGTGGTCGTAGTACGGCACATCGTCGGCGTAGCTGTCGGCGTCGTAGACAAAGCCGCCTTCCTCGGCGACCAGCCGCGCGGTGTTGGGGCTGGTGCGGCCCTGGTACCAGCCCAGCGGGCGGCTGCCGGTGGCGCGGGTGTGCACGGCGATGGCTTCGGCGATATGCGCACGCTCGGTGGCTTCATCCACATGCTGGTAATCGATCCAGCGCAGGCCGTGGCTGGCGATCTCCCAGTCGGCGGCCTGCATCGCGGCGACCGCTTCGGGATTGGAGGCCAGTGCCTGCGCCACGCCGAATACGGTCACCGGCACATTGCGCGCAGTGAACAACCGATGCAGCCGCCAGAAGCCGGCACGGCTGCCGTATTCGTACAGGCTTTCCATCGCCATGGCGCGCGCGCCGGGCTGCGCTTGCGTGCCGACCATCTCCGACAGGAAGGCCTCCGAGCCGGCATCGCCGTTGAGCACGCAGTTTTCCGCGCCCTCTTCGTAATTGATGACGAACTGCACCGCGATGCGCGCGCCACCGGGCCACTGCGCCGCAGGCGGGGTGGCGCCATAGCCGACCAGGTCGCGCGCTGTGCTCATGCATGCGGCTCCGCGTGCCAGGCCGCCAGTGCGGCTTCCACCGCCAGCCCTGGTGTGCAGGCGTAGCCTTCGGCGCGCAGCACCGCTTCCAGCGCGGCCAGGGTGATCAGCACCTTGTGCTTCATCGCGTTGTAGCCCATCGCGCCGATGCGCCAGATCCTGCACTGCAGCGGCCCGAACGCGGTGCCGATCTCGATCTCGAAATCCTCGCGCATGCGCCGGCGCACCGCATCGCTGTCGATGCCGTGCGGAATCACCACGCCGGTGACATTGGTCATGCGGTGCGCATCGTCGCCGAACACCTCCAGCCCCAAGGCGCGGATGCCGGCGCTGACCGCACGCCCTGCGGCGGCGTGGCGGGCGAAGCGGGCGTCCAGGCCTTCCTGCAGCGCCACGCGTGCGCATTCGCGGGCGCCGTACAACATGGTGGTGGCTTCGGTGTGGTGATTGAGGCGCTTGTCCGACCAGTAATCCATGATCATCGCCAGATCGAAATAATTCGAAGCGATACGCGGCCCGCTGCCGTTGACGATGTCCTCGCGCACGATGCCGCGCTCGACATGGCGACGCGCGAAGATCGCCTCGGCCGCCGCGTCGGAGACGGTGATCGGCGCCGAGCCGGACGGCCCGCCCAGGCATTTCTGCAGGCCGCCGGTGACCACGTCCACGTCCCAGCGATCGCTGGCGATGGGCATGCCGCCGATGGTGGCGGTGGCATCCACGTAACTCAGCGCGCCGGCCGCGCGGCACAGCGCGCCGAGGCCATCCAGCGGCTGGGCCATGGTGGTGGAGGTGTCGCCGTGCACGGTAGCGACCAATTTGGGTGCCACGCGTTCGATCGCCTCGGCGATTGCAGCAAGCGGCACCACCTCGCCCCAGGGCGCATCCACGGTGTGCACGTCGGCACCGAGCCGGCCCAGGATCTCGGTGAGCAGCAGGCCGAAGCGGCCGAAGTTGATCACCAGCACGCGGTCGCCCGGGCTGACCAGCGACACCAGCGCCGCCTCGATGCCGGCGCGTGCGGTGCCGTCGACCAGAAACGTCCAGCGATTCTCGGTGCCGAACAGCGGCCGGTACAGCGCCATCACCTCGTTCATGTAGGTGGTCATTTCCGGATCGAACTGGCCGAGCAGATCGGCGGCCATCGCACGCAGCACGCGCGGATGCGCATTGACCGGACCCGGGCCCATCAACAGCCGTTGCGGGGGATCGAGCTCGCCGAAGGTGTGCAGGTGACGCAGATCAGGTGACAAGGGGATCTCCCAGGTGTTCGATGAAGTGGCGCATGACCGCCAGTGCGAGCTCGGCATCGGCCGAGGCCACGTGTTCGTCCGGATGATGGCTGATGCCGCCGGCGCAACGCACGAACAGCATCGCGGTGGGGCAGAGCGCGGCCATCACCATCGCATCGTGGCCGGCGCCGGACACCAACTGGCGCGGCACGATGCCTTGTGCGGTGACTGCGTGTTGCAGACGGGTCATCAGTGCCGGTGCGCAGGGGCTGGCGGCCAGCGTCTGCAACGGGTCGATGGCGATGGCGATGTTGCGGGTTTTGCCGATACAGGCCAGAGCGCGTTCGATCTCCAGCACTGCCGCATCGCGCGTTGCATCGTCGCCGGCGCGCACGTCCAGCGTGCAGTCCACCCGGCCGGGCACCACGTTGGTGGCACCGGGTGCGACCTGCAGCTTGCCGACCGTGGCGACCAGGTCGTCGCTGCCGGCGCGTGCAATCCCTTCGATGGCCAGCAAGGCCTCGGCAGCGGCGCTCAATGCATCGCGACGCAAGGCCATGGTGGTGGTGCCGGCGTGGCCGGCGCGGCCGTCGAAGCGCAGGGCAAAGCGCCGCTGCGCGGCGATCGCGGTGACGATGCCGACCGGCAGGCCTTCGGCTTCCAGCACCGGGCCTTGTTCGATATGCGTTTCCAGATAGGCCAGCACGCTGCCGGGCGCGCGTGCGGCTTGCTGTAGGTGCGCGATGTCCAGATCCCAGTCGGCCAGCGCGCTTGCCACGTCGGTGCCGGCCGCGTCGGTGACCGCCAGCGTGGCGGGGTCGAGCGTGCCGGCGACTGCGCGGCTGCAGAACATCGAGGCAGGAAAGCGCGACCCTTCCTCGTCGCCGAAGGCGATCACCTCGATCGCGAACGGCAGGCGCCGGCCCTGGGCATGCAGCGTGGCGACGCATTCGATGCCGAGCAGGATGCCGAGCGGGCCGTCATAGCGCCCGGCATCGCGCACGCTGTCCAGATGGCTGCCGATCAGCAGCGCCGGTGCGTCGGCACGCGCGCCTTCGTAGCGCCCGATCAGGTTGGCCGCGGCGTCCAGACGCACCTGCATGCCGGCCTGGCGCATCCATTCGCCCACCTGTGCGACGGCGGCGCGATGCGCCGGGCTGAGCCAGGCGCGGAACAGCCCGCCGGGTGTGTCGCTGTAGGGCGGCAGGCCCAATGCGTCGCAGCGGGCGACCGCGCGTGCGCCCGAGCTGTGGACGGGTGAGCTGGGTTGCGCGCTCAGCATGGGGTGCCGTGCGGGGGTGTTGTTTTAATGCAGCTGCCAGGACCGCGATGCGACAGGGACTGATGCATGGAGCCTCCGCAGGCGGTGTGGAAAGGGGGCGGGTATCGCCAACGTTGGTCGCCCCGCAGCAATGGCATCAGGTGCTTGCGCGGCAGGCGGCGGCCGTCGAATCGACTATACGAACCGGTCCCGTCACCCCAAAGCGGTTTTTTTAGGGTCGAGCGTTGCAAAAAATGCGACGGGCAGCTTGTGGCCGGCGTTCCTTCTCCTTCCGGGAGAAGGTGCCCGAAGGGCGGATGCGGGTGCGGCAGCGTCGAGATAGCTGAGCAGCCGTACCCTCACCCAACCCCTCTCCCGCAGGAGCGGGGCTTTGGGATTCCTTTTTCACCGGCTGCTACAGTCATGTGGATTCCATGAAAGAGATTCACCAATGGCGCGCGACAACTTCAAGGACCTGCTGGCGCTGATCGCCATCGTTCGCGAGGGCAGCTTTACCCGCGCTGCCGCCAAGCTGGGCGTTTCGCAGTCGGCGCTGAGTCATACCATTCGCGGGCTGGAAGCGACGCTGGGTCTGCGCCTGCTGACCCGCACCACGCGCAGCGTGGCCCCCACCGAAGCCGGCGAGCGGCTGATCCAGACGGTGGCACCGCGCTTTGCCGAAATCGAGGAGGCGCTGTCTGCGCTTGGCGAAATGCGCGACACGCCCGCAGGCACCGTGCGCATCACCGCCACCGACTACGCTGCGCGCGCGATCCTGTGGCCCAAGCTGTCCAGGCTGCTGCGCGACTACCCGGAGATCAAGGTCGAGATCGTGGTCGACAACGGCCTGACCGACATCGTTGCCGACCGTTACGACCTGGGTGTGCGGCTGGGCGACCAGGTGGAAAAGGACATGATCGCCGCGCGCATCGCACCGGACATGCGCATGGCCATCGTCGCCGCGCCGTCCTATTTCGCGGGTCGGCCCATCCCCAAGACGCCGCAGGATCTCACCGCGCACAGCTGCATCAACCTGCGCATGAAAACCGCCGGCGGCATCTACGCCTGGGAGCTGGAAAAGGATGGCCGCGAAGTCATCGTGCGCGTGGATGGCCAGCTGACCTTCAACGGCACCTATGAAGCGTTGGATGCGGCGGTGGACGGCTTCGGTATTGCGTTCGTGCAGGAGGATCTGGCGCGCCCGCATATCAAGGCCGGACGGCTGCGCTGGGTGATGAAGGACTGGTCGCCGACCTGGCCGGGCTTGCACGCGTTCTATCCCAGCCGCCGCCATTCCTCGTCCGCCTTCAACCTCGTCGTGGATGCGTTGCGCTACAAGGGTTGAGGATCCGCGCCAGGCAGAGGCGCTCGACGCAGGCAAGTGGTTGATGAGAGGGCTTCATAAGCCCGTGCGCATCCGCCATCTTTATCGCTGTTCACGGCCTGCGTAAGCTGCAGCACATCCAGACACGCGCACGCCCGAGCCGCAGCATCCGTTGCTGCATTGCGCCCGTCGTGCGTCGCTGCGCTGGCAGGTCGATGCAGTGCGTCGCTGCCTGCAGCGCATCCCTTCCGAACACCAGGTTCGCGATCGAGCGCGGCGTCAGCGCGCTTGCGGCGTGGCGTTCGTCTCGCATTCCACTTCGCACAAGGACCCCACATGCAAGCCAGTTCGCTCGCTACCGATCCATCCTCGCGCGCCGCAGCCGTCGCAACCCGCCAGACCTGGAGCGCGGTCGGCTCGATGTCGCTCTGCGTTGCGCTGCTGATCGCCTCCGAATTCATGCCGGTCAGCCTGCTCACGCCGATCGCCGCCGATCGCCGCCGATCTGCACGCCAGTGCCGGCATGGCCGGCCAGGCGATCTCGATCTCCGGCCTGTTCGCGGTGGTCGCCAGCCTGCTGATCGCACCGCTGTCGTCGCGCTTCAACCGGCGCCATGTGTTGTCGGCTGGCGCGGGGTGTTCTGGGGCATGTTGCCGTTGGTTGCGCTGACCATCGCCTGGCAATGGCGCAGCCTGCCATCGATGCCTGCGCAAGGCACAACTTCGCTGAGCGGCATCGTCACCTTGTTGAAGCGTCGCTATGTGGCGCGCGCCATGCTGGCGGTGATGCTCGGATTTGCCGGTGCGTTTTCTGCGTTCACCTACTTTCGCCCGTTTCTGGAAACCGTTGCGCAGGTGGATGTGTCGCAACTGTCGTTGCTGCTGCTCGGCCTGGGCCTGGCCGGATTCGTCGGTACCTATGCCGCCACCGCGTTGGTGCCGAAGCGCTTGTTCACCCTGCTCAGCGTGCTGCCGGTCGCGCTGGGTGTGGCGACCATCAGCATGCTGCTGGCTGGTCACCTGGTGTGGGCCGTGGCCGTGGCGATGATTGCCTGGGGCACGCTCAACTCGGCGATGCCGGTAGCCTGGTCCACCTGGTTGAGCCGTTGCGTCAAGGACGCACCGGAAAGCGGTGGCGGCCTGATGGTTGCCGCAATCCAGCTTTCCATCATGCTGGGCGGTGCCGCAGGCGGCGTGCTGCTGGATCATGTGTCGATCGGTGCCACCTTTGTCGGTGCCAGCGTGTTGCTGCTGGCCTCGTCACTGGTTGCAGGGCGGGGCGATCGTTTACAGCCGCGAGGGATGGTGATGAAAATCCAGATCCTGGCGCAGGGCATCCACGCAGTAGTCGACAAACGTGCGTACCTTGGATGAGCTGCGACGGCCTTCCACGTAGACCACGTGCACCGGCTCCGGTGCAATTTCGAACGTGTCGAGGATGCAGGTGAGCTTGCCGCTCTGAAGGTGTTCGCGGATCTGGTAAGCCGGTACCTGCGTCAGTCCCCAACCCTGTACTGCGGCGATGATGGCGGCATTGAACAAGGTCACGCTCAGCCGCGAGGCGACATCGACCAGATGCTCGCGCCCATCGATGCGGAACGGCCACTTGGGTGGGCGCTCGGACGGTGCGGTGGAGATGGTGGCGTGCTGCGGCAGATCGTCCGGATGCTGCGGAGTGCCGTGTGCTGCCAGGTAGCCGGGCGAGGCGCAGACCATGCGACGCACGCTGCCGACCGGGATCGCGGTCAGCGATGAGTCCGGCAGCGCGCCAATGCGCACGGCGACATCGATGCCCTCGTCCAGTAGCGGCAGCACGCGGTCGACCAGGATGGCGCGCGCGGTCATCGACGGATATTCGCTGAGAAAGCGCGTCACCACCGGGGTGACATGCAGTGCGCCGAACATCTGCGGCGCCGTCACCGTCAGCAAGCCGCTGGGAAGTGCGTGCAAGCCGGCCGCCCTGTTTTCGACATCCTCCAAATCGGCAAGCAGGCGCCGGCAGTCGATGGCGTACTGCTGCCCGGCCACGGTAAGCCGCATCTTGCGCGTGCTGCGCATGACCAGCAGCACGCCCAGGCGGCTTTCCAGCTGCGCGACGGTGCGGGTGACCGTTGCGGTGGAAATGCCAAGACGCCGCGCAACGCCGGCAAAGTTTGCCTGCCCTGCCAATGCGGCAAACAGCGTCATTTCCTGAATGCGGTCCACGCGCGTCTCAGAGATGGATGTGGCAGCAGCGTAACAGCCTCCCGATGCACCTTGCGCGACACACCACGGCCTGGCAATCGCATGCGGTTGCGCACCTGCGCGCAGCATTGCAGCAACGGCAATGGTGAATTGATCTCCCTGGTGGTTCCCGGCATCTGCCTGCGCACCTAGCATGGCCGCCACTTCGTCGATCCGGGATTTCCATGGAGCATTCCGATGTGCCCATCGCGGACAACATCGCTCACGCCAGCACAGATATCAGCCGCCGCAACCTGCTGCGGGCATCGTGTATAGGCACCGCATTCGCACTGGGCGCCGGTGCGCTCGACGCTGCCGACCTTTCCAGCACCACGATTGCACTCAAAGAGGACACCATGCCGAACGATGACGCATTCCGCGTCAGCTTCCACACGCAACAGGTCGGCGATATCGAGGTGTTCTATCGCCAGGCCGGGCGCAAAGATGCGCCGGTGCTGTTGCTGCTGCACGGCTTCCCCAGTGCCAGCCATATGTTCCGCGATCTGATGCCGCTGCTGGCAAGCCAGTACCACCTGATCGCGCCTGATCTGCCCGGCTTCGGCAACACCAAGGCGCCGAAGCGCGGGCAGTTCTACTACACGTTCGACAATCTTTACAAAGTCATCGAAGGCTTCACCGAGGCACTGGGACTGGCCAGCTACAGCGTGTACGTGTTCGATTACGGCGCGCCGGTGGGCTTTCGCCTGGCTGCGGCAAACCCGCACAAGGTGAGCGCCATCATCAGCCAGAACGGCAACGCCTATCTGGAGGGTTTCAGCGACCAGTGGGGTCCGTGGCAGGCGTACTGGCGTGAGCCAACTGCAGCCAACCGCGACACCTGCCGTGACTCGCTGTCGCCGCAGACCATTCGCGACTGGCAGTACGCTACCGGTGCCGACCCGAGCAGGCTGTCGCCCGATGGCTACACCCTGGACATCGCGTACATGGCCCGCCCGGATGCCGAAGAGATCCAGCTGGATCTGATTCTCGACTACCGCAGCAATGTGGCAGCCTATCCCAGCTTCCACGCGTATTTCCGCACCCATCAGCCGCCACTGCTGGCGGTGTGGGGCAGGCACGATCCCGCCTTCATCCCGCCCGGTGCGCAGGCCTATCGCAAGGACCTGCCGAACGCCGAAGTGCATCTGCTGGATGCCGGACACTTCGCGCTGGAAACGCATGCGGTCGAGATTGCGCAGTACATCCGCGATTTCCTGTCGCGTACGCTCAAGCCAGCGGCGTGACTCGCGCCTCTGCACGGCCACACTGCGGGCGCGGCGACAGGGCTGCGTGCGAGCGTGGGAGTGGGAGTGCATGAACGTGCTAGGTTGCCGCGGTCATTCCCCCAGAGAAATGCCGAGATGCTGACCGCGTACCGATGGAGCGGGTTGCTGGTGCTTGCCAGCCTTTTGCCGGTGTCTGCCATGGCCGGCACGCCCGATGGCGGTTACCGGCAGCCACCGGAACCATTGTTGAGCGTGTTACGCGCGCCGCTCAATCCGTCGCCGCGTTTGGACCCAACCGGCAAGACCTTGTTGCTGGTGCAGCGCACGCAGTACCCGCCGATCGCGCGCGTGGCCGAGCCGTATCTGAAGCTGGCCGGCGTGCGTGTGGAGCCGCGTACGCATAGCCGCCACGACATGTCCAATGGCTATGGCATTCGTTCCTGTCTGCAAGGCTTCAGCCTGGTGGATCTTGCAAGCGGCAAGCAGACCGCCGTGAGCTTGCCTGCCGGCGCCTGTCCAGCGTCGCCGGTTTGGTCGCCGGACGGGCGCCGCTTTGCCTTCAACAACACTGCAGCCGACCGCGTCGAGCTATGGGTGGGCGAGGTGGCCACCGGCAACGTGCGAAAGATCGATGGTGTGCAACTCAACCCGGTGCTGGGCGGCGAGATCCAATGGCTGGGCGGCAGCGACACGCTGCTGCTGAAGACTGTGCCGCAAGACCTGGGTGCCGCCCCGCGCAAGGCTGCGGTGCCGCCCGGCCCCGAGGTCAAGGAAACCATTCAGGGCAAAGGCGAAAGCAGCACCTACGAGGCGCGCGACACGCTCTCCAGCCCTGAAGACGAGGCCCTGTTTAGCTACTACGCCACCTCACAGCTGCTCACGGTGGATGCGGCCACCGGCAGTCAGCGCAAGCTTGGTTCGCCTGCGGTCTACAGCAATGTGGATGGTGCGCCCGATGGTCGCCACGTGCTGGTGGAGCGGTTGAAGCAGCCGTATTCCTACGTCACCACCTATGCGCGTTTCGCCCACGACGTGGCGGTGCTGGATCTGGCCAATGGCAATGCGCGCGTGCTGGCCGATCTGCCGGTTGCCGACCGGGTGCCGGTGCAAGGTGTGCCTGTCGGCCCACGTGCCTATTCCTGGCGTGCCAACCAACCGGCCACGCTGGTCTGGGCCGAGGCGCTGGATGGCGGCGACTGGAAAACCAGCGTGCCGGCACGCGACAAGTTGATGACGCTGGCGGCACCGTTCGCCGCCAAGCCGCGTGAAGTGACGCGGGTGCAGCAGCGTTATGCCGGCCTGTCGTGGTTTGCCGCAGGCGGCCAAGCGCTGTTGGACGAGTACGACGAAAACCGCCACTGGCGTCGCACTACCTTGTTGGACGCCGACCGCCCCGGCGCTGCCGGACGGGTGTTGTTCGACCTGTCCACCGACGACCTGTACGCAGATCCCGGCGTGCCGGAGACGCGTACGCTATCCAACGGCCAAGCCATACTGCGCGAGGAGCAGGGTGCGTTGTTCCTGAGCGGGCAGGGCGCTTCGCCGGCGGGCGACCGACCGTTTCTGGATCGCTACGAGTTGGCCAGTGGCAAGACCCGGCGGCTGTTCCGCAGCGATGCCAGTGTGGACGAGGTGTTCTTCGGTTTTGCCGGCGACGATGTGGCGCGCCTGCTGACCTGGCACCAGTCGCTGACCGACCCGCCCAATGTGTATCTGCGCACGCTGGGCCAGCCACTGCCGACGGCGGCGACGGGTGAGGCGGTCCTTGCTTCCACCGCCACACCGGTCACACATTTCCCGGATCCGACCCCGCTGGTGCGGCAGATCAAGAAGCGCTTAGTGACCTACAAGCGCAAGGACGGCGTGGAGCTGTCGTTCACCCTGTACATGCCGCCCGGCTACAAGGACGGCACGCGTGTGCCGGCGATCCTGTATGCCTACCCGCTCGACTATGCCGACCCCTCCAAGGCCGGCCAGGTCAGCGGCGCCAGCGAGCGCGATTTCACTCGCCTGCGCTACTACCAACTGCTGTTGCTTGCCGGCTACGCGATCATCGACGATGCCGCCTTCCCCATCGTGGGCGACCCCAAGACCGCTTACGACACCTACCTGCAGCAACTGGTGGACGACGCCACCGCTGCGGTGGACAAGGCGGTGGAACTGGGCGTGGTCGATCGCCAGCGGATTGGTGTCACCGGGCATAGCCATGGGGCACTGATGACGGCCAACCTGCTCGCACAGACCGATCTGTTCCGCGCCGGCGCTGCCACCAGCGGCAGCTACAACAAGACGCTGACGCCCTTCGGCTTCCAGAACGAGCGCCGCTCGTTCTGGGCCGCACCGGAGGTCTACGCACAGGCGTCCGCGTTCTTCCACGCCGACAAGATCAACGAACCGTTGTTGATCGTGCATGGCATGGACGACGCCAACCCCGGTACCGAAACCACACAGGCACCGCGGTTGTTCCAGGCGATCCGCGGCAACGGCGGCACCGCGCGGCTGGTGCTGCTGCCGTTCGAACCGCATTGGTATACCGCGCTCGAATCCACTGAAGACGTGGTGGCCGAGATGCTGGAGTGGTTCGACCGCTACGTGAAAAACGCGCCGCCGCGCGATGCGGACAACAAGCCAAAGCAGTAAGTGGTGTGCCAATGCAGCGTGTTAGTTCACGCTGGCATTGGCATTGGCATTGGCATTGGCATTGGCATCAGCTTGGGGTTGGAGTGTTCTTTGCAAGCAGATGATGCTTGGTAAAACGCGCTCCGGCCTTGCTTGGCAGGTGGCTGCATTGGCCGCCACACTGCGGTGCACGCTTTACGCAAACCTGCTACGCACCATATCGGCATTACTCTGCCCGTTAGGATTGCCCGCCGTGCTATCGGAGGCAATGTTCCAGCGACGCAGCTGCGCTAGCGCGTTGACCCGATGTGAGATGACGAGCACCTCACACCAACGCGGAACTTGTCAGGCTCAATCCGCCGACAGCAAGCCAAGGGTGAAGCCGGACACGGCATTGACCTTGCCGCGCCAGAGCACACCACGGTTGCTGGGCAGGGGCTGGCCGCCGGGCGAGAAGCAACGCGAGTCGATCAGGTGAATGAACTGCGGCGGCCGGCTGCTTTGCGCATCGTCCTCGGTGTCGTAGATGCTGGCGTGGCTGGCAAACGCACGACGGATATCCTCTTTTTCCTCGGCATCGCCGGGATAGGCGGCAGAGAATTCCTGCGCAAACGCCTCGAAGTACTGCTTGCCGCTGACCAGATGGCCGGACACGATGATGCCCTCGACAAACAGCGTGATGCCGAACTGCACGTTCGAGCTGTTGACGGTTGCGACCAGCTTCTGCAGATACCAGTCCAGGCTCTGGCCGTCGAACGCCAGCTTGACGTCTTCCAGGCTGGGTTGGTTGTCTTCTTGCTCTGTCATGTGGCTCTCCTTGGTGGAAGGGTTGATGCGTCTGTCGAAATAAGCACGGCGACGTAGCTTACCCATCGCCATGCATGCCCAAGAAAGCAGGTACGTCCTGTCCGGTGAACGGCGTGGTTGAGTCCGCCATCGTCGCCTTGGAGAGCATGCCCAGAGTCTATGACATGTTCACCTTGTCGGCCTGCAACTGGCTGGAGTCTCGGTCCTGCGCGCTAGCCGGTACTGGGGTGCAAGCACGCTCTGACCCGATCGCTTGATTAGCGGGCAGGGATGTCTGCCCGTCACCACCCAGGCGCAGCAAGCATCATCACGCCCCAACCATCACCACCCAGCGACCGCACCATCGGATCGCGGATCGCTTGCTCCGCTGATCACGCCATCGGCCTCGCGCACCAGCGCGCCTGCGTGTCCCATCACCGAGCTGTAGGCGGGCAACAGGTCCACCGCATGCCCGGCATCGCGCAGTGCCTGCACCAGTGCCGGATCGAAGCGGTCTTCCAGCTTGAGTGACGTGCTGTCTTCGCCCCAGGTGCGGCCAAGCAGCCAGCGTGGCGCGGTGATGGCCTGTTGCAGCGGCACGCCGAAACGCGCGTAGCGGGAGAAGATCGCCGCCTGGGTCTGTGGCTGGCCTTCGCCACCCATGGTGCCGTAGGCCATGACGCGGCCATCGTCGAAGGTGGCCAGCGCCGGGTTGAGGGTGTGGAAGGGTTTACGGCCCGGGGCGAGCGCGTTCCAGCCGTCGGGGGCGACGCGGAAACTGCAGCCGCGGTTTTGCCAGGTGATGCCGGTGCGCGGCAGCACCAGGCCGGAGCCGAATTCGAAATAGGTGGACTGGATGCAGCTGACCGCGCGGCCGTGCGCGTCGATGGCGCCGAACCAGACGGTGTCGCCGGCCTGCGAGGGCTGCGGCCAGGGCAGTGCGCTGTGCATGTCGATGCGTGCGGCGAGCGCATCCAGTGCGGCACTGTCATCGAGAAGCGTCTGTGCATCCAGCGTCATCCAGTCGGGGTCGCCGAGGTGTGCGTCGCGGATCAGGAAGGCCTGTTTGCTGGCTTCGATCAGGCCGTGGAGGTGCGCATAGCTGTCGGGCTGTGCGACCTGCAGGCGATCGAACAAGGCAAGGATCAGCAGCGAAGCCAGGCCTTGCGTGGGCGGTGCGTGGTTGTAGAGGCGTGCACCGTGGATGGCGACCGAGAGCGGTACGCTGGCGTCGGCGTGATGGCTAGCAAGATCGTGCGCGCGCAGCGGGCTGCCGAGCGCCTGCAGGTCGGCGGCGATGTCGTCGGCCAATGCGCCGCGATAGAAACTGTCCAGGCCGTGGTCGGCCAGCCGTTGCAGGGTATGTGCGAGCTGCGTCTGATACAGCAGTGCGCCTTCGTGCAGCGGCGTGCCGTGGGGTTCGAAGATGTCCGCGTAGGCACCGGGTTGCACGCGCAGTTCGGCCCCCTTGCTGGCGGCGATGTGTGCACCGCCCAGTGTCAACGGCACGCCGGCGCTGGCGTGGTGGATGGCGTCCTGCAACAGGCGCTGCAGCGACAGGCCGCCGCCTGCGTGCTGCAGGGCAAGCGCCCAGCCGGAGACGGTGCCGGCGACGGTATTGGCCGCGCCCGGGCCGCGCCACGGAATGCTGCTGTGGCCGCGATAGAACTCCAGTGTTGCAGCCTGTGCGGCACGGCCGCAGGCGTCGATGGCGTGCACGCGGCCGTCGGGGTCGTGGATCAGCCAGAAGCCGTCGCCCCCGATACCAGTCATGTGCGGGTAGACCACGGCCAGGCAGGCGGCGGTGGCGACGGCGGCTTCAATGGCATTGCCGCCGTCGCGCAGCACATCGTGCCCGGTCTGTGCGGCCAGATGGTGCGGGGCCACGACCATGCCGCGGCGTGCGCGCAAGGTGTGCAGCATCAGCGTGTCTCCTCCGCCGGTGGGCTGAAGGCCAGCAGGCCGTCGCGTTCGAGTTGCGCGGCGAGCGCGAACAGGCGGTCTTCGCGGCCGGGTGCGGCAATCAGCTGCACGCCCAACGGCAAGCGACCGGGGCGCGGCAACGGCGCGGCCAGCACCGGGCAGGCGGCCAGGCCGAGCGGCTGGGTGAAGATCCCCAGGTTGGCGCGCGCGGACACCGGCAGGCCGTCGATCTGGATGGTGTCCTGGTCGATGCGCGGTGCCACGCAGGGTGTGGCCGGGGCGATCAACACATCCACCTCGTCCCAGAGGCGCTGCATGGCGGCGCCAAACCACTGCGCGAAGCGGTGCGCATCGGCCACCGCGCTGGCGGGCAGCTGCAGGCCAGCGAGCAGGCGGTCGCGGGTGGCCGGGTCGAACCGCTCGGGCTGCGTACTCAGGCCGGCGCGATGGCGGTGGCCGCCCTCGGCGGCGGTGAGCACGAAGGCGGCGGCGCGGGCGCGTTCTGCTTCGGGTAATTCGATGAGGGTGCTGCTGTTGCAGGCGGTCAGCAATGTGCCGAGGCCGGCATCCAGCTCGGGGTCGAGGTTGCGCTGGAACCAGCCACCCAGGCGGGCGATGCGCAGGCTGCCGGCATTGCACGATGCCAATGGGCGACCGAGCATGACTTCATGGACGCGGCGCAGGTCGGCGATGGAGCTGGCGAACGGGCCGACCACATCCAGCGCATCGACGAAGCCGAACACGCCATCCAGCGGCAACGCGCCGTGCGTGGGGCGCAGGCCATACACGCCGCATAGCGCGGCCGGGACGCGGATGGAGCCGTTGGTGTCCGAGCCCAGCGCGAACGGCACCAGCCCGGCGGCCACCGCGGCGGCCGAGCCGCCCGACGAGCCACCGGCCAGATGGCGGTGATCGTGCGGGTTGGCGGTGGTGCCGTAGTGCGCGTTGACGGTGGCGAAGCCGTAGGCGAATTCGTCCATGTTGGCGTTGCCGACCAGCACCGCGCCGGCATCGCTCAGCCGTTGCACCACGGCCGCATCGCGGCTGGCGGGCGCGCACTGCGCGCGCATGACGGCGCCAGCGGTGGTGACCTGGCCGGCGACGTCGAACAGATCCTTGACCACGAACGGCACGCCGGCCAACGCACCGCCGTCGCTGCCTCCGGCCAGCGCGGCCTGCACGCGCGCGGCATCGGCGGCGGCGCGTGCGGGCAGCAGGCGGGTGATCGCACGCAGGCTGTCGTTGGCCTGGTTGATGCGCGTGAGCGTCTGGGTGGCAAGGCGTGCGGCCAGGGTGGGCTGGCTGCGGGTGGTGCTGACGATGGAGGCGATCAGCCCGCGCGGCGTGGTGGTGTCCGGCGCGGCCGGGCGCGGTGCGTTGAAGCTGGCGAGCAGCTGCGCGTGGCCACGCAGGACCTCGGTATTGCGATCGATGCCGGCCTGCCACTGCGCTGGGAGTTGCATGGGGTCACCTGGTTGGGAGCGGGGATTCGCTAGTTGGGAGTCGGGATTGGGATGCCGCAGCCTCATCCGCGCCTCGGGCAGCATCTCCCGAGGGGAGAAGGGGGAGCGGCAAGCCGACTGCTGGTGGTTGCGGCGCGGTGAGGTGGTCTACCAGCAATTGTTCGAATGCTTCGATATCCACTGCGTGCACCACGGTCTGTGCCTGCTCGCCCAGGCCCGGCTGGTACCCCGGTGCCCACGACAGGATGTCGCCGTAGCCGGCATCGAAGGCGGTGTTGGTGTCGACGTAGAGCGTCTCGGTCCGTGTCGCCAGCTCGGGCCGCAGCCACACCGCGGTGGCCAGTTCGTCCCACATCGGAAAGCCCGGTTCGCGGCGGCGCAAGGCATGGCCGATGCCGGTGTCGGCCGCGCTCATGCGCGTCAGCAGGTCGGGCGTGAGTTCGGTCGCGGTCGATGGGTCCACCGGCACCATGGTGATCTTGCGCCAGGGGGCGCGCATGACGATGCTGGCCGCTTCCGGATCCCAGCGGATATTGAATTCGCGGCGTGGCGAGTTGACGAACTCGCGTGCGAATTGCTGCGCGCTGACGCTGTTGCGTTGCTGCCGCGGGTTGAGGCTGCCGCCCATGTAGACCAGCTCGCGTGCCAGCGTGGCGAAGGCCGGATCCAGCGATTGCGCAAGCGCCAGATTGGTCAACGGGCCGGTGGCAATGATGCTCACCTCGCCCGGATACTGGCGCACCATGCGCAGCATGAACAATGCGGCCGGCTCGTCGGACGCGCGCACCACGCTGGGATTGCCCAACGGCAGGTCGGGCACCACGTCGTGGGCGTGATAACGCGGCGCGCTTTGCACGGTGTCGCCATCCACCCAGTGCCTGGTCCAGGCACCTTTCCAGACCAGCTTGCCGTAGAGCGCTTCCCAACGCTCGGTGGCCAGTTCGCTGTTGAGCAGCGGATGCACCGGGCCGGGCAGCACGGGGATGTCGGGGTGACCGGCCAATTCCAGCAGGCGGCAGCTATGCGCCAGCACTTCGTCGCGCCAGATGTTGCCGCTGACCGCGCTGATGCCCAGCACCTCGACCTCGGGCGACTGCAACAGCAGCAGCTGCGCGGGTGTAAAGCCGTCGATGTCGTCTTCGAGAATGACGCGGCGTCTGGATGTGGTGGCGTGCGGGTCGGTCATTGCGCTTTTGTCGTGGAAGGTTGAAGGCATTGCAGCGGCGATGGATCGAGGGCGTTGGTAGGAGCGTGCCTGCGCGCGACGGCGGGTTACCGGTAAAGCCCGTTCGCGCTCTGGCGCGCTCCTGCCTGCAGCAGCGTGCGCTCGTACTGGGCCAGGTCGGTTTCCAGCTGCCATTGCAGCCGGGCCTTCTCGCTGCCCTGGCGGAATGCGCGACAGGCAGCATCATCGGTTTCGCGCTGCAACGCGGTGGCGCAGGCCTGCGCAGCGTTACCGTCGGCATCCCACAGGCTGATGCCCGGCAGGAAGCTATAGGTGAGGCCATTGCGGGCGAGCTGCTTGAGCGTGGGGTAATCGATGCCTTGTTCCTGCATCGCGCGTTGATATTCGTGGGTCATGTCCGCGCGCGACACGCCGGCATCGTCGGTGGACAGCACCACCGGCACACCGGCGCGCAGATACATCGCCAGCGGATGAGCGGCGCCTTTGACGCCGAGGATCACATCGTTGCTGGTGAGGTTGATCTCCACCGCGACCTGCTGGCGGCGCATGCGCTGCAGCAGGCCGTCGGCGTCGTCTTCATAAGGCAGATCCACGCCATGACCGATGCGGCGCGCACCGGCGTCCACCGCCTGGCGGATATGCGAGCGCAGTTGCGCCGGCGGCACCAGGCCCAGGGCCAGCTCGCCGGCATGCAGGGACAGCGGCACGTCGGGGTAGTGCGCGGCGAAGAAGCGGAACATCGCCATGTGCCGCGCGTAATCGGCCAGCGCCACCGGGTTGTCTTCGGGCGCGACGATGTTCAACGCCACCGCGCGGCTGCCGCCGGCGGCGATCAGTGCATGCGCCAGCGCCATCTGCCCGAACACCATCGGCTGCGGCAACACGCGCAGCACGTAAGGCACGTAGCGGTAGGTGACCTGGCAGCCGGGACGCGCATCGGGCTGGTCGCAGTGCAGCACGCGGCGCACCTGGGCATCGGTGTCGGCAAGCGCGCGTTGTGCGTCCTGCACCAGCGGCGGCAAGGCATCCTGCAAGGCGCGCAGGTTGGCCGCGTCGTCGTCGCCCTTCCAGGGCAAGGACTGCATCTGTCTGGCCGCCTCGTCCATCTGCGGCGGATTGGCGATGATTTCCACATAGGGCACACGGTCGCGTGCGGCCTGCTCCAGCACCGCGGCCACGGTGTCGGCAACGCGCGCGCGTACCACCGCGTCGAACTTGCCGAAGGTGCCGAAGAACTGACCGTGTCCGGTGGGTTGCGACGGGCTGGGCAGGAACTTGCGCATCGACAAGGCATCCACCACCCGGCCATACAGCGCGGCATTGCGCGTTGCCAGGCCGCGTGCCGGCTCCTGGCCGTTGCCACACGGCGGCGCGCGCAGGCTCAGGTCGTCCAGTTGCACGCAGGCGCCATCCTCGCTGGCCCACTGCAGGTAGTCCTCGGCATACACCGAGCCGGACAGATGGTTATGCAGGTCGCCGCCCTTGGGCATCGCCTGCAGCCAGGCACGCAGCTGCGCAGGCTGATCGGCGGCGGTGCGCAGCAGCTGCGCCACCTGCTGCTCGCGTTGCTGTGCAGGGGTGGCTTGGCTGCGTGCCTGGGCGGCGGTGGGCAACAGCAGGCATAGCGCCACAACCAGACTGCGATGAACGATGGACATGCGATGGAAAGCTCGGAAAGAACGGCAATGGCGCAATCACGCCGGTAGATGCGAAGCATGCCTTGCATGCGTGGTGGACGGCCAGCACTGGAGTGGTTTTTTGCTGGTGCTGAAGCTCGTGTTGGTGAGTGGACGCCTGGGTGAGGTTGCAAGGCGGCTTAGTGCTGCATGAGGCGACGCGCCACCAGCAATGCCTGCGGATCGACAAGCGCTGCACCTGGTTTTCTTCGTCGCTTGTGGATCTCCCGCAGCGTCCCGCACATCGGCATGCCAAGCCTGACGCTGCACACCAGCGCAGCGCAAACAAGCGCGTTGCAGCGGCCAAGCCGCTTCCGGCAGCGTGTACGCGATGTACGGGTGAGGTGCTGCGGCTGCGTGCAGGTCATGACGATCGGCGGCACAACGCGTCGTCATCTGCGGTGCCTAGCGATCGCATCGGCGGGAACGTCGGCATGGGTGAATAGCCGCACTCGCGGCAGCGCTGCACAGGCATCCGCCACACCCAGGCCGCCTCAAAGATCCAGCACCAGCCGCGGCGAGCGGCTACGCGAACAGCACAGCGTGATCTGCCGGTTCTGCGCGTGTTCGCTATCGCTGAGCACACTGTCGCGGTGATCGGGGGTGCCCGCCAGGACGCCGGTCAGGCAGGCGCCGCACATGCCCTGCTCGCAGGACAGCGGCACCTCGATGCCGGCGTCCAGCAGGGCACTGGCGATGCTGCAGTCGGCCGGCACCTGCACCACGCGGCCGCTGGCGGCCAGCTCCACTTCGAAGGCGCTGTCGGCAGCGTGGGCGATGCCGGGCTCGGCGGCGGCGAAGTGTTCGCGGTGCAGCTGCTCCGCCGTCCAGCCGTGCGCCCTGGCAAGCAGCGTGAAGTGGTCCATGAAGGCGGCCGGCCCGCACAGGTACAGCTGGTCGCGCGCACGCGCCTGGCCCAATTCCTCGGGCACATGCACGCGCGGGCTCTCGCCGCCATCGCTCAGATGCACCTGCACCTGGCCATGCGCGAAGCCCTGCTGCAGGCGCTGCCCGAACGCCACGTCGGCGTGCCGGCGCGCGTAGTAGTGCAGCACGAAGGGTTCGCCGCGCGCTTCCAGCGCTTCGGCCATCGACAGCAGCGGGGTGATGCCGATGCCGGCGGCCAGCAGCACGTGGCGGTCGCCCGGATGCAGCGGAAACAGGTTGCGCGGTGCGGAGATGCGCAGGCGGTCGCCGGTGCTCAGTTGCTCGCACAGATGCCGCGAGCCGCCGCGCGAGGCGTCGGCCAGCTTCACGCACAGCAGGTAGTGGTCGCGCACATGCGGTGCGCTGGCGATCGAGTACTGGCGGATCATGCCGTCGGGCAGATGCAGGTCCACATGCGCGCCGGCCTCAAAGGCCGGCAATTCCGCGCCGACCGGCTCCAGCCGGATCGCGCGCTGGCGATGGCCCTGGTCGAAGACCTCGGCGACGCGGACCTCGTGCAACTGCATGGCGTGCTCCTCGGCGGTCAGCGCAGGAAGAAGTCGCTATAGCCCTGGCTGCGCAGGCCACGGCGATAGGCGATGGAGCTGCGGTCGGCCGGGATATGCACTTCCAGCAGCGGGTCCAGCGGCAGGTATTCCGGGCGCTGCGCCTCGACCATGGCGCGGTCTTCCTCGAACACGCGCAGGTTGAAGGCGTGCACGTCCTCCACCGGCAGATGGGTATCGAAGTTGCGTGCGATCGGCACCAGCAGGCGCGTCTTGTGCTTGGACACCGGGCTGGCCGCGTTCATGATCACCAGCCGCTTGCCCGGCACCGGGAAGTGGATGGTGAGGGTGGCGGTGAACGGCAGATGCACCTCGAAATGGCGCAGCCACTGGAAATCCGGGTCCACGTCCGGCAGCGGCATGTCCACCGAATAATTGGCCACCGAGCTCAGGTAGTCGGCATTGAAGCCGGTCGGCGTCTCGGTGGTGGTGTAGGCCGGCACCTCGCGCTTGTCCGGCTGGGCAAAGGTGGCGGTGTGCACGAAGGCGAAATGCGCCACGTCGATGAAGCCCTCCAACTGGCGCGCGGCACTGCCGCCGATGTCGAAGGCCGGGCAGACGATCTGCTGGAAGCCATCCTCGTCCCAGCCGGGCATCGGCGGAATCTGCACCTCGGCCGCGCTGACGCCGGCCGGTTTGGCCAGGCACACCCAGATCAACCCGTAGCGCTCGGCCACCGCGTAGGTGTGCAGGCGCATCTTGGCCGGGATGTTCTGGCTGGGACTGGCGGGGATGTGGTTGCAGCGCCCGCCCGAGCCGAAGCGCAGCCCGTGGTAGGCGCAGACCACGCCGCCGCCATCGGCGGTGCCCATGCTCAGCGGCACGCCGCGGTGCGGGCAGACGTCGCGCGCGGCCACCAGTTCCTCGCCCAGCCGGTACAGCACCAGCGGCTCGTCCAGCAGGGTGGCCTTGAACGGTGCCTGCCCGACCTCGCTGCTCAGCGCCACCGCGTGCCAGTGCTGGGCCAGGAGCTGCCAGTCGGCGGCCTCGAAGGTGCAGTGCAGCGGCAGGGCGGGGACGGCGACATCCATGGGTCCAGTCTCTGGCGTAGGGCGGGAGCGGTGCCGGATTGACTCTAGGAAGCCGGGGGTGTGTTATCAAACATCGATTTTCAGCCAAGCCATTGCAAAAAATGCAACGCCAACCGAGCCCCGCCGCATGCTGACCTTTTCCCGCTTCACCCGTTACTTCATCGAAGTGGCCCGCTGCGGCAGCATCCGCAAGGCCTCCGACGTGCTGCACGTGTCGGCCTCGGCGATCGACCGGCAGATCCTCAAGGCCGAGGAAGAGCTGGGTGCGCAGCTGTTCGAGCGCCTGCCCGGCCGGCTGCGGCTGACCGCCGCCGGCGAGCTGCTGCTGGTGGACGTGCGCGGCTGGGAGAAAGCCTACGCCCGCACGCTGGAGCGCTTTGACGAGCTCAAGGGGCTGCGCCGCGGGCATGTGGAGATCGCCATGATCGACGCGCTCAGCGAGGGCGTGGTGCCGGAGGCGGTGGCGGCGCTGGTGCAGGAGTACCCCGGCATCACCTTCAACCTGTCCACCGCGCGCAACCAGCGGGTGATGGAAATGGTGACCTCGGCCGATGTGGACATCGGCCTGCTGCTGGACCCGGTGAGCAGTGTGGACCTGGAGGTGCGCGCCTTTGCCGACATCCCGTTGGGGATTGCGATGCCGGTCGGCCACCCGCTCAGCACCCGCACCGAGCTGCAGCTGAGCGAAACGCTGGAACACCGCCTGCTGCTGCCGGCCGCCCCGCTGATCGTCGGCGAGCATGCCAAGGTGCTGTACCAACGCCAGCACATCGACGTGAAGCGGCTGACCCACTGCAACGATGTGCGCACGCTGCGCGGGTTGGTGCGCGCCGGTGCCGGCGTGGGCCTGATGTCGTGGCTGGACGCCGCGCCGGATGTGGCCGATGGCCGTCTGGCGTTCGTGCCGTTCCGCCGCCACCTGACCAAGCCGATGACGCTGGCGCTGTGCGTGGCCCCGCAGCGGCAGCTGTCGCGCTCGGCGCTGCTGACGATCCAGGCGCTGGCGGCGAAGATCGATGCGATGGTGGTGCCGGTGGTGGGTTGAACCGCTCTCTCTCCTGGAAGAAGGGAGCAAAGCCCCTCTCCTGCGGGAGAGCGGTTGGGGTGAGGGGACCGGGCGACGCCACATTGGGTGGTGGGTCATGCGAGGCTCCGCTCGCACCCGCATCCGGCGCTGCGCGCCAGCTTCTCCCGGCGGGAGAAGGACGCGAAGCGCGAAGCGCGAAGCGCACACAACCCCCACTCGTTACACTTGCCCGGCTCTCCCCACACGACACCGCAGCATGCAGTTGATCGATATCGGCGCCAACCTCACCCACGACTCCTTCGACCGCGACCGCGACGCCGTGCTGCAACGCGCACGCGAGGCAGGCGTTGCGCAATTGGTGATCACCGGTGCCAGCCGCGAGCATTCGCCGCTGGCCTTGCAGCTGGCCCAGCAGCATCCCGGATTCCTCTACGCCACCGCCGGCGTGCACCCGCACCACGCAGTGGAGTTCACCGCCGAATGCGAGGCCGAAATGCGCACGCTGCAGGCGCACCCGCAGGTGGTGGCGGTGGGCGAATGCGGGCTGGATTATTTCCGCGATTTCGCCCCGCGTCCGGCCCAGCACAAGGCCTTCGAGCGCCAGCTGCAACTGGCTGCCGACAACGGCAAGCCGCTGTTCCTGCATCAGCGCGAGGCGCACGACGATTTCCTGTCGATCATGCGCAGCTTCGATGGCCGCCTCGGCCCGGCGGTGGTGCATTGCTTCACCGGCAGCCGCGAAGAACTGTTCGACTACCTGGACCGCGATTACTACATCGGCATCACCGGCTGGCTGTGCGACGAACGCCGCGGCCTGCATCTGCGCGAGCTGGTGCGCAACATCCCGGCCAACCGCTTGATGATCGAAACCGACGCGCCGTACCTGCTGCCGCGCACGCTCAAGCCGATGCCCAAGGACCGCCGCAACGAGCCGATGTTCCTGTCGCATATCGTCGACGAACTCGCGCGCGATCGTGGCGAGGACGTGGCGCTGACCGCGGCCAACAGCACCGCGGCGGCGCGCGCGTTCTTCCGTCTGCCCGCGCCTGCAGCGGCGGCATGACCTGCGCGGCGTGGGCGATCACGCCGCCAGCAACTCCCAGCCCTGCGCATCGCGCAAGCGCAGCCCCGGTTGCGGTGCATCCACGCTGACCCGCACGCCGCTGGCCCACGGCAGCTGCCGCTGCTGCGGAAACCAGCGCCGCGCCTGATCGACCACGATCAATAGGCCATCATCGTCGCCCAGCGCGGCAAAACCCTCGAGCGCCGGCGCAAACGGCCGCACGCCGAAGTGATGGGCGACACTGCTGGTCACCACCGCGACATCGTTGCTGGGTAAGCCGATCTCGCTCACGCACAGCAACTCGTCGCCGTGGAACGCGCCGTCGCCGGTGGCCACATCCTGCACCGCCCGACGCGCGATCAACTCGAGTACCGCGCCATCGGGGCCGGCGAAATACACCGATTGCGACTGCCATACGCCGTCCAGTTGAAACTGCCGACGGCCATGTGGATCGGCAAGCAGCTTGCTGCGTGCGCCGATCCATTGCGCAGCGGCGTCGAAGCGCGACGGCGCCACGTTGAACGCCAGATGCACGCTGCCCACCGGCTGCTGGCCCGCACGCATTCCAGGCTGCTCCAGCCGATGCGGATGCTGTTGCCGTGCTGCGGCAGCTGCAGTACCTCGCGATAGAAGCGCAGGCTGAGGTCGGGGTCCAGGCAGGGCAGCAACAGATGGCGAAGATGCATGGCGGGCGCAGGTGATGGAAGGTGCAGGCATTGAACGACCTCAATCGCGGTTGAGGTCAAGCGGTGTGCCTGGATGGTGTGCCCGGATTCGGCAGGGCACCTGCGCGCGTCGGCAACGTGCATGCTGTCTGCAGCGAAGGCCCTGGCCGCGATGATGTCGTCACCCAAGCAGCATTGCGGGCATGTGCGCTTCTACAGGATCAATGGCTTCGGGTGTGGCTGAGGGTGTGTTGATCAGATCTCGGCCCAAGAGAACCAGCGCCATCGCTGGTGGCAGGCAACCCAATCCAACATCTTTCCGCCTGGGCAGGTGTAGGAGCGCACTTGTGCGCGAGGGCGTTACCGGGAGAGCCACATCGCGCACGGGTGCGCTCCTACAAAAACCGTGGTGTTGTCGGCTCGAGATCAGCCTGGCTCACAGCACTTCCGCCAGCACCACAGAAGCCTTACCAGCGGCGCGATGTACAGGGCGCCCGGCGCAACTGCCAGGGCCAGCGGCATCTGGCCTTCTGTTGGCAGGTAGGAGCGCACTTGTGCGCGAGGGCGTTACCGGGAGAGCCACATCGCGCACGAGTGCGCTCCTACAACAACCGTGGTGTTCTCGGCTCAGGATCAGCCTGGCTCACAGCACTTCCGCCAGCGCCCACAGATGCCGGACCAGCGGCGCGGTGTCCAGGGCGCCGGGCGCGACTGCCAGGGCCAGCCGGGCCAGCGGCATCTGGCCTTCGATATCCAGATAGCGCACGCCGGGCAGCTGCAGCTGCGCGGTGGAGGCGGGCACGACCGACACGCCCAGTTCGGCGGCGACCAGATTGACGATGGACGACATCTGCGGCGCCTCCTGGGTGATGCGCAGGGTCACCCCGGATTGCCGGCAGGCGGCGAGGATCTCGTCGTACAGGCTGGACCCGAAGCTGCGCGGGAACAGGATGAACGGCTCGCCCGCCAGCGCCGCCAGTGGTGCGCTGTTGCGGGCGGCCAGGCGATGCGCGGTGGGTACGGCGATCTTCATCGGTTCGTCGGCAAAGCGCAGCAGTTGCAGGTCGGGCGGCGTGCTCAGGCCGTAGCGCACGAAGGCCGCGTCCAGGCGGCCATCGGCCAGGGCCAGCAGCAGTCCGGCAGTGTTGGTTTCTTCCAGCAACAGCTCGACCTGCGGCCATTGCCGGCGAAAGTCGCGGATCAGGTGCGGCACCACCGGGTTGAACGCGGCCGAGGCGGTGAAGCCCAGCCGCAGCCGGCCGGATTCGCCGCGCGCCACCCGCCGTGCGGTTTCCGCGGCGCGCTCCACATCGGCGAGCACGCGGCGCACCTCGACCAGGAAGGCCTCGCCGGCCGGGGTCAGCTCGGCGCCGCTATGGGTGCGCCGAAACAGCGGCGTGCCCAGATCGCGCTCCAGCGCCTGGATCTGCTGGCTCAACGGCGGCTGGCCGATGCCGACCCGCGCTGCGGCGCGGGTGAAGTTGCCCTTCTCGGCGACAGCCAGGAAGTAGCGCAGGTGGCGAAGTTCCATGCTATCTGTTCTGCATATGGCAACTGCCAGAATCATATATTGGACAGGGGGTCGGCGCAGGCGAATACTCGCCGTCCCACGTCTCGATGCTGCGCCCGTGTCCTCTCCCGATCGCCGCACCGGCAGCCTGCCGGGCGCCACCACCGGCCTTGCCGACAACGCAGCCGCCGCCGGTGCGCCCGCCAGCGGCCGCATCCGCCTGGCCTTGTTCCTGGCCGGCTTTGCCACCTTCTCGCTGCTGTACAGCGTGCAGCCGGTGCTGCCGGAGTTTGCGCGCGCCTTCGGCGTGGATGCGGCCACCGCCTCGCTGCCGTTGTCGCTGGCCACCGGCGCGCTGGCCCTGGCGATCTTCTGCGCCGGCGCAGTGTCGGAGAACCTGGGCCGGCGCGGGTTGATGTTCGTGTCGATCGCGCTGGCCGCGGTGCTCAACCTGATCGCCGCCTTCCTGCCGCACTGGGGCGCGCTGGTGCTGGTGCGCACCTTGTCCGGTATCGCGCTGGGCGGGGTGCCGGCGGTGGCGATGGTGTACCTGGGCGAGGAACTGCCGGCCAACAAGATGGGCGCGGCCACCGGCCTGTATGTGGCCGGCAATGCCTTCGGCGGCATGAGCGGGCGCATCGTGATGAGCGTGCTGACCGACCA
Organism: Xanthomonas arboricola; assembly: GCF_002940665.1. Taxonomy (GTDB): domain Bacteria; phylum Pseudomonadota; class Gammaproteobacteria; order Xanthomonadales; family Xanthomonadaceae; genus Xanthomonas; species Xanthomonas arboricola_B. The sequence goes on along the minus strand of NZ_MIGY01000004.1, from coordinate 44,647 downwards.
CTACGACTGGCGCACCGCACTGGCGGTGTTGAGCGTGTTCGACCTGCTGTGCGCGCTGGCGTTCTTCTGGTTGCTGCCGCCGTCGCGCAACTTCGTGCGCCGGCACGGCATCAACCTGCGCTTCCATCTGCGCGCCTGGGCCGGGCATCTGCGCGACCGCAACCTGCCGTTCCTGTTCGCGCTGCCGTTCCTGTTGATGGGCGTGTTCGTCTGCCTCTACAACTACGCCGGCTTCCGGCTGGGCGGGCCGGAATTCGGCCTGAGCCAGAGCCAGATCGGCATGATCTTCAGCGCCTATGTGTTCGGCATCGTCAGTTCGTCGGTGGCCGGTGCGGCGTCGGACCGTTTCGGGCGCGGCCCGGTGGTCACCACCGGCATCGTGCTATGCGTCCTCGGCGTGGCGCTGACCCTGGCGCATGTGCTGGCGCTGGTGGTGGGCGGCATCGTGTTGCTGACGATCGGCTTCTTCATTGCGCATTCGGCGGCCAGCGCGTGGGTGAGCCGGCTCGGCGGTGCGCACCGCAGTCACGCCGCATCGCTGTATCTGCTGGCGTATTACGCCGGCTCCAGCGTGATCGGCGCGCTTGGCGGCTGGTTCTGGCAACACGGTGGCTGGGGCGCGCTGGTCGGCATGTGCCTGACCTTGCTGGCGCTCGCCTTCGCCGCGGCCTACGTGCTGCGCCAGCGCGCCGACGACACGCGGCCGTACGGGCGCTTTGCGCCGCATCCTGCACGCGGCGAGTGATGCAGAGCGGCCGACGCGATCATCGGGTAGTGACCGTGGCCGACGTGGACACCCCCGCGCGTTGCATGCGCGTCTGCTCGGCAGGCAGGTTGGCGAATTCGGGATTCGGGATTCGTAAAGTCCGGTTCGCGCAGGTTGCCGACGGCAGCGCCTGCGGTGCGAGCGGTAGAAAGGCGTGAGAGGTGTGAGTCGCCTGGGATGAGTGGCCGCGCCGCCTGCCAAAACCACGCCGAGCGAGCGCGGCGATGCGGGCTGAGCAGCGTGATTGCGGTGCTTGCGCCGCATTGCAGGGGAGGGCGCAGGCGTCGTCTCCGCCGCCCCTCGCGCCACGTTGCCAGCAGCGCGCACGTCGCTCCAACTCGGCCAGTTGGCGCTCGATCGGGCCGGCGCGCCTGGGTGCCGCAAACCGCCGCATCCAGGCGCGCCGCTGTGCAAAGCATGCCGCATGTCGCATCTGGTACGACACGACAAAGCGACTAACGACACAACGACACCAAGCATCGCTGCCTACAGTGCGTAGTTCGCCATGATGCTCAGGTTGCTGTAACCGCCGGTGCCGCCGACCACGCGGATGAAGTAGCTGTCGGTAGCCGGCAATGCCAGCTGGACGCTCTGGGTAGTGCCAGGTCGCGTGGAGCTGTAGTCGGCATTGCTGCCGTCGGCACCGGGTGCGCGTGTGGTGCGCACATACAATTTGACCTGACCACGGCCGGAGAGCGTGCGGATCTGCAGATTGCGCGCATTGACCGGCACATCCAGGCGATACAGCGGGCCTTCGCCAGCGGTGGCGCTCACGGCGCTGATGGTCGCGCCGCGGCTGAGCAACACCGCCTGTTGCTCGCCACCACCGCTGGTGACGCCGGCCGCGCGGGCGACCGCGGCATTGGCATTGAGAATGCCGGCGCCGATGCGCAGCGTTGGCTTGACCGGGAACGGGATCGAGGTCTGGGTCAGGATCTCGCGCAGCCTGGCCGGTGTCGGGACCGGCTGGTTGTTGGCGACCGCTGCGCTGATGGCCAATGCCGCGACACCGGCCACGTGCGGTGCCGCCATCGACGTGCCGGAGTAGCCGGCATAGGAAGGCTCGCCCGGCGCGTGGGTGCCGCGATTGAGGCTGGACCAGATCAGCCCGGCGCGCACGGCGGTGCCGCTGGAGCCGTCGTCCGGGTACACGCCGCCGCCCGGGCCGGCCAGGGTCACGCTGTTGCCGTAGCTGGAGTAGAACGCCCGCTTGCCGGTGATGCCGGTGGCCGCCACGTTGATCACGCCGGGGCAACTGGCCGGCGTGGAGCCGCCGGCATCGATGCCGTCGTTGCCGGCGGCCACCACCACGGTGGTGCCACGCGCGATGGCGGCCGCGATCGCCTGCGCGGTGATGGTGTCGTTGCTGCAGATGCCAGGGCCGCCCAGGCTCATGTTGATCACTTCGGCCGGATTGGGATTGTCCGGCACGCCTGCCACACTGCCGCCGGAAGCCCAGACGATGGCGTCGGCGATATCGGCGGTGGTTCCGCCGCAATGACCCAGTGCGCGCACCGGCAGGATCCTGGCCTGGGGCGCGATGCCCACCATGCCCAGGGCGTTGTTGGTCAGCATTGCGATGGTGCCGGCCACGTGGGTGCCGTGCCAGGAGCTGTCGCTCTGCTGCCCCGGCGGTGCGCAACCGCCGTTGCTCTCCAGATACTTGTCGTCGCTGGTCCAGTCGCCGGTATCCCAGCCGCCGGCGACGCGGCCATCGCTGGCACGGCCGGAAATGAAGGCGTTGCTGATGAAGTCGTAACCGGCATCGGCCAGCGACAGGTCCAGATCCGGGTGCTGGGTGATGCCGGTGTCGATCACCGCCACCACCACGCCGCTGCCATCGCCGTACTGCCAGGCCGGCAGCAGATCGATGCCGCCGCGGTTGGCGTAGCTGGCGGTGTCCGGTGCGAGCGTTTCCAGATGACCATCCGGCGCGCGCAGGTGCCATTGCACCTCGAAGCCCGGATCGTTCGGCGGCGTGGCGATTGCGGCAACGGTGGCCATGGCGGTGCTGCGGATCGGCTGCAGCAGCAGGTTCGGTTCCACGTGCGCCACCGACGGATCGGCTTTCAGCGCCTGCATCACGCTGTCGAGCTGGGCATCGCTGAGGCGGCGGTTGGGGCGCACCAGATCGGCGCCGATGGCAAGCCGACGTACCCGCTGCAAACTGGGCGCGCTCTGGCGGTAATGGCTGGACCACTGCGTACGGGTGGCCGGCGCGGCCATGACCATACTCAGTCTGGCGGCTGCAGCATGGGGATCGCGGCGTTCGGTGCTGCCGTTGCGGTAGGTGACGATCAGGCCATCGTAAAAGCGCGATTGGCTGCCGCTGGAGAGTACCGACAATGGCGTGGAGGCCGATTGCGCGTGGGCGGCGGGAAGCGCAAGGCCCAGCGACAGGGACAGCAGCGCCGGTGCGAGGAGCGGGATACGGTTCGACATGAAGAAGTCTCTGGAAGAAACGCGGGGGGAGCAGGCGGGCGAGGGGGGCAGGCGGCTTACCAGCTGAAGCCGGCGCCGGCCGACACGCTCTTCTCGTTGCCGGCGAAGGCTCCGCCGATGGACACGCTGGCGCGATTGCCCAGCGCACGCTGATAACCGACCGCCAGCGCGCTTTCGCCGCCCTGCGAGCCGACGCCGACGCCCACCCGGTTGGCACCGGACAGGCCAGCGGTGTTCATTGCCATCCCCGCGTAGGCACCGCTGATCGCGCCCATGCGATCGATGCGCTGGTCCAGGCTGTGGAAGCGGCGGTCGGTGTCGCTGCGCAACGAGGCGAGGTTGGTGTCCCAGCTGTCGATGCGGTTGTCGGTATAGGCGTTGGCCGTGGCCACCGACGCTGCGTCGCCGGCCTGCAGCTGTTGCAGGTTGACCGCGTCGGTGGCGGCCGTGCCGGCGGCGACATTGACCACCTGGCGCTCTGCACCGGCACTGCCCACCGATACCGTGTTGGCGCGGTTGGCCACCGCATTGCGGCCCAGCGCCACGGCGTTGTCGGCGCTCACCGCCGCACCCTGGCCGATCGCGGTGCCGGAGGCGGCGCCGACGCTGGCACTTTCGCCCACCGCCACCGCATTGGTGGCGGTGGCGGCGATGCTGGTATTGGCGCCAACGGCGGTGCTGCCGTCGGCATTGACGCGGGCATTGGCGCCCAGCGCGGTGTCGTTGGGGCCGTAGGCCAGTGCGCTGGTGCCCACGGCCATGCCGTTTTCCCCATTGGCAACCGCATTGGAGCCGATCGCCACCGCGTTGGTACCGGCGCCGATCTGCGCATCGCTGCCGCTGCCGCCCACCGCGACCGTGCCGCTGTTGGCGCCGCCGCTGTCCAGGCCGTTCAGTGCCTGATCCAGGGCGGTCATCGCCGCACCGACGCTGGCGTAGCTGGTGCCCTGAATCAGATACGTGCCGCCGACCAGGACGCCGTTGTCGAGTACCGAGCCGGCGCCAAGCGCAGTGGCGATGCTCTGCAGTTGCGAAACGTTGACCGCATCGGTGGCAGCGGTGCCGGCCGCCACATGGGTCAACTGACGCTCGGCGCCTTCACTGCCGAACGCCACGCTGTCGGCGCGCTCGGCCGAGGAACCCGCACCCAGCGCAACACTGTTGGATGCCGGCGCCGAGGCGTTGAAGCCCACAGCCAGTGTGTTTTCACCCAACGCGGTGGCGCCGCTGCCCAGTGCGACCGCACCGCTGCCGTTGGCGCTGGCGATCGAGCCCAGCGCCAGCGCGTAGTCGCCGTCGGCAAACGCGCTGTCGCCGATCGACACGCTACTCAGGCTGGTGGCGATGGCGTGGGCACCGATGGCGATACTCAGTTCGGCATCGGCATGGCTGTCGAAGCCCAACGCGGTGCCGTAGTCGGCCAGCGACCAGGCGCCCGCGCCAACGGTGGTGCTGCCGATGCCATTGGCCTGCGCGGGGATGTTGGCATTGCTGGCGCCGATGGCCACGCTCTGCTGGCCGGCCGCCGACGCAGCATCGCCGATGGCGATCCCGCCATCGCCGGTAGCGCCGGCGCCGTAACCGATGGCGATGCCGAAGAAGCCGGACGCGGTGCTGAAACCGCCCTGGCTGATTGCACCGACGCCGCTGGCGGTGGCGGCGTAACCGGCGGCCAGCGATTGCTCGGCCTCGGCGCGCGAGGAGCTGCCCAGCGCGGTGGCGTATTGGGCATTGGCATCGGCCGAAGCCCCGACCGCCACGGCACTGTCGCCGCCGGCACTGGAGGCCCAGCCAAGCGCGGCGGCGGAAGCTCCGCTGGATTGGGCAAAGGTGCCCACCGCCAGCGAGCCGAAGCCGGTGCTGGTGGCGCCCTGCGCATCGCCGAAGCCGCTGCCGAAGAAACTGCCGCCGATCGCGATCGACGAGGTACCGCTTGCCAGCGCACCGTCGCCCATGGCGATGGCCGCGTCCGCCGAGGCGGTGCTGTGATGGCCGACGGCCACCGCCCAACCGCCGCTGGCGTCCGCACGCGGACCGACCGCCACTGCGCGCGTTCCGGCGGCCACGGCGCTGTCGCTGCCATCGTTGAGCCCTTCGGCCTGGAAGTAATACTCGGCCGCCTGCGCGGACAGCGGCGTCACATTGTCGTTGGGGTCAGTGGCGTCATTCGATTCGACCGGTTCGCTCACGGTGCTGGCATCGGTCGGCGCTGCGGACACTGCCGCTGTTGCGGCGGTCGGCGTCGTCTGCGCAAACGCCGCCGAACTGGCCAGCGCCAGCAACAGGCCGGCGGTCAACAGGCTGTAAGACAATTGCGCAACGATGGGGGCGGCGCCGGACAGACATGGTGCCGGTAACGGACGGAGCGTAGACATGCGAAACACCTGGGCTGGTGCCGTCGGTGACGGCGGTGGGGAATTTACCCGCGATTAAGTCAGCCGGGTTTTCGCCGATCAATGCGCGAAGACTCACGCCCGTTTCACGCTAGACTCACCGCCATGCCAGTGCCGGTGCGATGCCTTTCACAAATGCGGTCACTGAGTTGGCTGCAACGCTGCTGGCGTAGCGCAGCGGTTTGGTTGCGCCGGGTGCCGGTACGCGACCCGGTGGATCGCCGCAATGCACCTGCGCTGCAACTGTTGCTGTTGTATCTGGGCCTGGAGATCCCGCTCAACAAGCTGTACATCCTGCTCAACGCCAGACTGCAGATGACGACCGTGCAGTTGGCGGTGGACCTGGGCACCGACGCGGCGATCGCCCTCGCGGCCTGGTACGGCATCTGGCGCATCCGCCAGGGCGCAGTGAAACCGGCGATCGGCATGTTCATCACGGTGGTGCTGTGCTCGGCGGTAATCGCCAATGTGGCATTCGGTTATCAATTGCAGGCCTTCGACCCGTTCCCGCTGCTGCTGCTGACCCTGGCGGCATTGGTGATCGGGCGGCGCGCGCTGTGGAGCGTCTATGCGTGCATCGCCCTGGTGTTTCTGCTGGGCATGGCCAGCCCGTGGGGACGCAATCCGCAGGACGGGCGCAGCCCGTTCCAGAATCTGCCGTCGCTGGCGATGAGCTATCTGATGGTCACCCTGGTGCTGGATCGCAGCGTGGCGGCGCTGCGCGAAAGCCTGCACCGTGCGCGGCGTACCGCGGCGCGCCTACAGGTGGAAATCCGCGAGCGCGAGCAGGCGCAGCAGCGCGTGCTGCATCTGCAGAAAATCGAATCGGTGGGCCAGCTGGCCAGTGGCGTGTCGCACGACTTCAACAACATCCTCGGCGCGATCCTGGGATACGCCGAGCAGCGCCATCGCCTGCACGAACTGGACTTCGACCCGCCGCGCGATGCCGTGGCGATGGCCGAGGCGCTGGAAGGCATTGCCCTGGCCGCGCAGCGCGGCAGCACCATCAGCGGCAAGCTGCTCAGCTTCAGCCGACGCGATCTGGCAGTGCCAACGCACTTCGATGCGGCGCAGGCGGTGCAGGCGATCGCCCCCATGCTGGCGCACCTGCTCGGCGCGCACGTGCGACTGCAGGTGGACACCTGCGCAGCGCCGGTGCCGGTCTGTCTGGACCGCAGCCAGTTCGACCTGGTCATGCTCAACTTCGCCGCCAATGCACGTGATGCGATGCCCGATGGCGGCAATTTCAGCGTACGGGTGTCGCGGCAGCACACGATGGTCCGCATTGCCTTGGTCGATACCGGCCACGGCATGCCGGCCGAGGTATTGGCGCAGGTATTCGAGCCGTTCTTCACCACCAAGCCGGTCGGCAAGGGCACCGGTCTGGGCCTGGCAGTGGCGCACGAACTTGTGCTGCAGGCCGGCGGCTTGCTGAGTGTGGACAGTGTGCCGGGCGCAGGCACGCAGTTCGTCATGAGCCTGCCGTTGGTGCCCGCACCTGCGGCATGAGCAGGTAGCCGGCGCCGCGCACGGAGGTCAGCGGCAATGCGGTGCCGCTGCGCTCCAGCACCTTGTGGCGCAGCCGATGCAGCAATGCATCCAGCCGGTGCGGATCGATCTCGATGCCCAGGCTGCCGCCCAGCGCGGTCAGCAGCGCGCTGCGGCTCACCAGCCGCCCGGACGACTGCCACAGGCACTGCAGCACCAATCGTTCCGAGCCGGTCAACGGCACGGCGCTGCCATCTGGCGCGAACAGGCACCAGCCGTCGTCCTGCAGCTGCCAGGCATCGGGCGCGGCAGTCGCGGGTACGCTCGGTGCGTCTGCCGCCCCTCGCGGCAGACGCCGCGCCACGCTGAACAGCGTGGCAGCCAGCATCTCGATCTCCACCGGCTTGACCAGGTACGCATCGGCGCCCTGGCTCAGCCCGCGTAGCCGGTCGGGTTGATCGCCGCGCCCGCTCAGGATCACGATGCCCAATGCCGGGCGCATCGCCTGCAACTGCCGGGTCAAGCCAAAACCGTCGCCATCGGGCAGGCCAATGTCGAGCACGATTAACTCCACGCTTGCGCTGCGCAATAGCGCAAGCAATGCCCGGATGGTGCGTAACGCAATCACTTCGAAACCGTGGCGTTGCAATCCTGGCAACAACACCCGCTCGCGCAGCACGTCGTCGTCTTCCAGCAACGCCACGCGCAAGGGCGCATACGCGACAGGCGGCGGAGCGTCCGGGCGGCGGGCGTTGCTCACAATGCGAAGAACAGATGAATGTCGGAGTCCCGGTGCGGTGCGTCGCGCAGGTGGTGCGCATGCTGCGCCGCGCGCGACACGGTTTCGTTTGCGCGGCAGCCCGACAGTAGCCAGTTTCCCGGGCGCTTTCAATGCGGTCCAGTCCGCAGCACGCAGTGCGATGCCGGCATGCATGCGATGATCCGCCGCGTTGCCAAGGTCAAGGTGGTACATGCATGTCCGATTCGATGCTCAGCGATTTCGTGCAACGCCATCGCCGCCTGTTCGTGCTCACCGGCGCCGGTTGCAGCACCGATTCGGGCATTCCCGATTACCGCGATCTGCAAGGCGGCTGGAAGCGTCCGCAACCGGTGACGTTCCAGGCCTTCATGGGCGAGCTGTCCACGCGGCAGCGGTATTGGGCGCGCAGCCTGGTCGGCTGGCCGCGCTTCGGGCTGGCGCAACCCAATGCCACCCATCACGCATTGGCCACACTGGAAGCGCGCGGCCAGCTGGAACTGCTGCTGACGCAAAACGTGGACCGCCTGCATCAGGCCGCCGGCAGTGAGGCGGTGATCGATCTGCATGGCCGGCTCGATGTGGTGCGCTGCATGGGTTGCGAGCGGCGCATGCCCCGTACCGAATTCCAGCTGCTGCTCGAGCACGCCAACCCCGGCTGGGCCGACCTGGACGCCGCGCAGGCGCCCGATGGCGATGCGGACCTGGACGATGTGGCCTTCGACAGTTTTGTGGTGCCGCCGTGCCCGGTGTGCGGCGGTGTGCTGAAGCCGGATGTGGTGTTCTTTGGCGAGAACGTGCCGCGCGAGCGCGTGGAGCGCGCATTTGCGCATCTGCAGGCGGCCGATGCGGTGCTGGTGGTGGGCTCGTCGCTGATGGTGTATTCGGGTTTTCGTTTCGTGCAGACCGCTGCACGCAACGGCCTGCCGATCGCCGCGCTCAACTTCGGGCGCACCCGCGCGGACGAGCTGCTCAGCCTGAAGGTCGAACAGTCGTGCGCGCAGGCGCTGGCGTTCCTGCACACCCCGTTCGATCCACTGCGTGCACGCAGCGTCAACGACGCCAGTGCGCGTTCGGCATGACGCAGTGATCCATCGCAGCGGTTGTGCCCACGCGCGTGGCGCAGTGCAATGGGCATCCCCGTGTCATCTGTGGATGCCCCCTTGAGCCAGCTGTTCTCCCCCATCCGCTTCGGTCCGCTTGCGCTCGCCAACCGGATCGTCATCGCCCCGATGTGCCAGTACTCCGCACAGGACGGCCGCGCCAGCGATTGGCACCGCATCCATCTGGGCACCTTGTCGCAATCCGGTGCCGGCCTGCTGATCCTGGAAGCGGCCGCGGTGCAGCAACAGGGGCGCATCTCCTACGCCGACCTCGGCTTGTACGACGATGCCACCGAGCAGGCGCTGGGCGAGGTGCTGGACTCGGTCCGGCGGTGGTCGCCGATGCCGATCGGCATCCAACTGGCGCACGCCGGGCGCAAGGCCTCCACCGATCTGCCGTGGAACGGCGGCGAGGCCATCGCGCCGGATCACGCGCATGGCTGGCAGACCGTGTCCGCATCGGCGCTGGCGTTCCGTGACGGTCAGCCGTTGCCGCAGGCACTGGACCAGGCCGGCATCGATGCGGTGGTGCAGGCCTTTGTCGATGCAGCACGGCGCGCCGAACGCCTGGGCCTGGCGCTGATCGAGCTGCATGCCGCGCATGGCTATCTGATGCATCAGTTCCTGTCGCCGCTGAGCAATCAGCGCAGCGATGCGTATGGCGGTTCGCTGGAAAACCGCATGCGGCTGACGCTGCGCATCTTCGACGCAGTGCGCGCGGCGGTGTCGGACAAGCTCGCCATCGGCGTGCGCATCTCTGCCACCGATTGGGTGGAGGGCGGCTGGGATCTCGAGCAGAGCATCGCCTTGTCCAAGGCGCTGGATGCGCGCGGTGCGCACTACATCCATGTCTCCAGCGGCGGGCTGGATCCGCGCCAGCAGATTCCGGTGCAGGCGGGCTATCAGATCCCGTTTGCGCAGCAGATCAAGGTGCAGGTCAACACGCCGGTGATCGGTGTGGGCCTGATCACCGAGCCGGCGCAGGCCGAGGCGATCCTGCAGGACGGCCAGGCCGACGCGATCGCGCTGGCGCGCGGCATCCTGTACGACCCGCGCTGGCCGTGGCATGCCGCTGCCGCACTGGGCGCATCGGTCACGCCCTCGCCGCAATACCTGCGCTGCGAGCCACGCGATGCGCGTGGCGTATTCGCCAGCTGATCCATCCGATAGACGTCATAACGAACAAGGACAACGCATGCCGATAGGATTTCTGGGCTTGGGGACGATGGGCCTGCCGATGGCGCACAACCTGCTGCGCGGCGGTTTCGAACTGCGTGTGTGGAATCGCTCGCCGGAGCGCGCGCAGTCGCTGCGCGATACAGGTGCCACGGTGGTGGATGCACCGCGCGACGCCGCGCACGGCCCGTTGCTGTTTTCGATGCTGGCCGACGACAACGCGGTGCGTGCCACCGTGCTGGAGCAAGGCGTGCTGGACGCGCTGCCGGCCGGCAGCGTGCACGTCAACATGGCCACCATCTCGGTGGCACTGGCGCACGAGCTGACCGCCCTGCATGCCGAGCGCGGCGTGGCCTACGTGGCCGCACCGGTACTCGGCCGGGTCGATGTGGCCGAAGCCGGCAAGCTCAACATTCTGGCCGCCGGCGACGAGGCGGCGCTGGCGCGCGTGCAGCCAATGTTCGATGTGCTCGGTCAACGCACCTGGGAGATCGGCCACACCCCCGAGCAGGCCAATGCGGTCAAGCTGGCGGCCAACTTCTGCCTGGCCAGCGCGATCGGCGCCATGGCCGAAGCCAGCACGCTGGCACGCGGCCACGGCGTGGACGCCACCCAGTTCCTGGGCATGCTCACCAGCACCTTGTTCGCCGCGCCCGCGTACCAGGGCTACGGCCGCCTGATCATGCAGCGCGAATACCTGCCCGCCGGCTTCACCGCCACCCTGGGCCGCAAGGATGTGGATCTGGCGATCCAGGCCGGCGCCGACAAGCAGGTACCGATGCCGCTGGGCGAGTTGTTGCGCGCCGGGCTGGACGAGGCCATCGCGCATGGCGACGGCAACGCCGACTGGGCGGTGCTGGCAGAGGTATCGGCGCGGCGGGCCGGGCAGGCCTGATCGCCGCCTCCGCAAAGCGGAGCTAGCCGCTCTCCCGTCCCGGCGGGGCGGCACGGCTTGCGCGTCACTGGCGCGCGTGCCTCGGAGTGCCCGCGCGGCTGGCGCGGGCCGGGGCGCGGAGCAGGGGTTGGGGTGAGGGGGCGAGGCGACGCCACGTGCAGCAGATTTCGCACGCCGTCGGCTCCATCTGCTCCCCACTCTCAGGCCGCTTCGCTTCATAGCAACACGGTCCACCTCTTGCTCACCTCAACATGCAGCAGACCTTCTAAAATGCCGGCTCGTGACAGCCGCCGCTCCAGGGAGGATGCGATGCGACACCTGCATATCACGCTCGGTTCGATCGAGCGCACACCGCGCGCACTGACCTGCGCCGGTGGTACACGATGACCGCCGTACCGGTCGTCGACCAGGGCCCGGTGGGCCCGGACCACCCCGAGCATCCGGACCACTATCTGTTCGCGCAGATCCGCGAAGCGGTGGCCGCGCTCGATGCCGAGTTGAACAAACCCACCGACGAGGCCAGTGTCCGCATGGCCGCGCGCCTGCTGCCGCTGGCCAAGCAACATGGCTTCGACCAGGTGGATTACGTGGTGCTCAGCCGGCATGTCGGCGAGGTGGGCGAGAACGTGTTTCTGGTGCGTGGCGAGCTGGCCGACCCGGCGCATCTGCGTGCGCACATCACCACCCAGGAAGCGATGGAGACCTCGGTGGAGGCATCGATGGCGCAACTGGACGAGATCAATCGGCGGCTGATGCTGCGCCTGCCGCCGCGCTGAGTCGCAGCGGAAAGTTACGGGCGCAAGCACTGCGCCCGCAGCCGGGCGCATTGGCTATCATTGTGCCGATGCGCTCCGACTACATCCTCACCCTGTCCTGCCCCGACCGCACCGGCATCGTCTATCGCGTGACCGGGCTGCTGTTCGATCTGGCCTGCAACATCCTCGACGCACAGCAGTTCGGCGACGACGAAAGTGGCCGCTTCTTCCTGCGCGTGCACTTCGACAAACCGCCGGGCACCGACATTGCCGGGCTGGAACGCCGCTTTGCGCAGCTGGCCGATGAATTCCAGATGGACTGGCAGCTGCACGATGCGCGCCGCCGCGCGCGGCTGCTGGTGCTGGTGAGCAAGCAGGGGCATTGCCTCAACGATCTGCTGTTCCGCATGCATAGCCGGCAATTGCCGGTGGATATCGCGGCGGTGGTGTCCAACCACGCCGACTTCGCGCCGCTGGCCGCCTCCTATGGCATCGCCTTCCACCATCTGCCGGTGAGCGCCGACACGCGCGCCGCGCAGGAAGCGCAGTTGCTTGCGCTGGTCGAGGCGCTGCAGATCGATCTGGTGGTGCTGGCGCGCTACATGCAGATTCTTTCGCCCGCGTTGTGCCGCGCATTGGCGGGGCGGGCGATCAATATCCATCACAGCTTCCTGCCCAGCTTCAAGGGCGCGCAGCCGTATCACCAGGCGCACGCACGCGGGGTCAAGATCATCGGTGCCACTGCGCATTACGTCACCGAAGATCTGGACGAAGGCCCGATCATCGAACAGGACGTGGCGCGCGTGGATCACGCGATGACGCCGCGCGATCTGGTGCGGCTGGGCAGCGATACCGAATCGCTGGTGCTTGCGCGTGCGGTGCGTCGCCATGTCGAGCACCGCATCGTGCTCAATGGCCATCGCACGGTGGTGTTTCGCTAGCACCGTTGCATATCCCCACGGACGGTTGCAGCACGCGCAATGGAGTCGTGGTCGGGCCAGGTCCGGCCAGCGAGCGCGCGGGACTGGTGCCACCGTTGCACTCTCCTTGCCGCTTCCTTCTGGAATTGTTTGCATGTCGCTAATCCCCGGCTCCAGCGCTCGCGCGCAACAGCACGCCACCCGCGCGGCGTTCTTCATTCCCGGCTTTGCTGCCGCGGTCTGGGCGGTGCTGGTGCCATTCGCCAAGGCCAGGACCGGCGTGGACGATGGCGCGCTTGGCCTGATCCTGCTGTGCCTGGGAGCAGGCTCGTTCCTGGCGATGCCGCTGGCCGGCGCCGTCTCGGCGCGCTTCGGTTTCCGTGCGGTCATGGCGGTGACGTCGGCGCTGATCTGCCTCAGCCTGCCGTTGCTGGCGGTGGTCGCCGATCCGTGGTTGCTGGGCGCGGTGCTGTTCGTGTTCGGCGCCGGCGTGGGCGCCATGGATTGCGCGATGAACATGCAGGCGGTGGTGGTCGAGCGCGATGCCGGGCGCGCGATGATGTCGGGATTCCATGCGTTTTTCAGCATCGGCGGTTTCGTCGGTGCCGGCGCGATGACCTTGCTGCTGTCGGCGCAGCTCTCCCCGTCGAGCGCGGCAGTTGCCGGAGTGATCGCCATGCTGCTTGTCGCCGCGCTGGCGGTACGCCACTGGCGGACCGAGCGCGTGGCGCAACAGGGGCCGTTGCTCGCGCTGCCCAGGGGCATCGTGTTGTTCATCGGCATCCTGGCGTTTGTGGTCTTCCTGGCCGAAGGCACCATTCTGGACTGGAGCTCGGTGTTCCTGGCCGATGTGCACCAGGTCGCCCCGAGCACCGCCGGCGTGGGCTATGTGGTGTTTGCATTGACCATGACGGTGACGCGCCTGCTGGGCGATGCGGTGGTGGAGCGCCTGGGGCGCATCCGCTCGATCGTGGTGGGCGCGCTGCTGGCCAGCGCGGGCTTCTGCGTGCTCACGCTGGTGAGCCCATGGCAGGCCTCGTTGGCCGGTTACGTATTGGTCGGCCTGGGCTGCGCCAATATCGTGCCGGCCCTGTTCTCGTTGGCCGGCAACCAGACGCGCATGCCGGAAAGCATTGCCATCACTGCGGTCACCACACTGGGCTATGCCGGCATCCTGGCCGGGCCGGCGCTGATCGGTTTCGCCGCGCATGGCATCGGCCTGGTCGGCGCCTTGCTCGCTGTTGCGGTGCTGATGGTGGGCGTGGCGATGTCGACGCGTTGGTTGAAGGTGTGAGTGTTGGGGATCGCGCCTGTGGTTGCTGGAGTGTCGGGAGTGCGTTGCGCGCAGGCACGCTCCTACGAGGGGAGGATATTGATTACGCTTCGGTGGCTAGATACTCGAAGCGATAGCCCACGCCGTACACCGAGCGCACCCATTCTTCGCCGCCCACCTCGGCCAGCTTGCGGCGCAGGTTCTTGATGTGGCTGTCCACGGTGCGGTCGGTGACGATGCGGTGGTCCACATACACGTGGTCCATCAACTGTTCGCGCGAATAGACGCGCCCCGGCGCTGCGCACAGCGTGCGCAGCAGGCGGAATTCGACCTGGGTCAGGTCCAGGTCGCGCCCGGCCACGCTGGCGCGGCAGGCGGCCTCATCGATCAGCAATCCATGCGTGGGCACCGCGTTGGGATCGTGCCGGTGGCGGCGCAGCACCGCACGCACCCGTGCAATCACCTCGCGCGGGCTGAACGGCTTGCAGATGTAGTCGTCGGCACCGATCTCCAGCCCGAGCAGGCGGTCGATCTCTTCGGCGCGCGCCGTCACCATGATCACCGGCACCGCGCCGAGGCTGCGCAGCTCGCGGCAGATCTCCATGCCATCGCGATTGGGCAGCATCAGGTCCAGCAGGACCAGATCCGGCGACTGCGCGCGAAACGCGGCAATCGCCTGCGCACCATCGGCCACCCAATGATGCGAATAGCCGGCCGCATGCAGATACTCGCCCAGCACCGCGGCCAGGCGCGGTTCGTCTTCGACGATCAGCACGTGCGCGTGCGGTGCTGCGGTGGTGGCGGTGTCGTCCATCAGGCCTCCAGGGTCGGCAGCCGCAGCGTCACGCGCAGGCCGCCCAGGGGCGAAGCGGTGGCGTGGATCTCGCCGTCGTGCGCGCCGACGATATTGCGGCAGATCGCCAGGCCCAGCCCGCTGCCGCCGCTGGCGCGATTGCGCGAGCCTTCCACGCGATAGAAGCGCTCGAACAGGCGATCGAGCTTGTCTGCCGGCACGCCGGGCGCGCTGTCTTCGATCACGATCTCCACCAGGTGCGCGCGCCGTGCGCACTGCACCCGCAACTGGCCGCCGGCATCGGTGTAGCGCAAGGCATTTTCCAGCAGGTTGGACAGCAGCTGCTGCAGCCGACGCTCGTCGCCGTCGACATGCAGCGGCGCAGTGATGCCGTGGGCCTGCAGCGTAAGCCCGGCTGCGGCAATGCGCGTGTGCATGCCGGCCAACGTGGACTGCAGCACCACGCTCAGATCGATCGGCGCGCGCCGGTAGGCCAGCGCGCCGACATCGGTGAGCGACAGGTCGTAGAGATCCTCGATCAGCTTGCCGAGCTGGCCGACTTCCTGGTGCAACGAGGTCAGCGATTCGCGCGTCATCGGCCGGATGCCGTCCTGCAGCGCTTCCAGCTCGGCGCGCAGCACCGCCAGCGGCGTGCGCAACTCGTGCGAGACATCGGCCATGAAATCGCGACGCGCGCGTTCGTTGTTGTCCAGTGCCTGCGCCAACTGGTTGAAGTCGCGCGCGAGCTGGTCGAGCTCATCGCGCATACGCGCCTCCAGTCGCGTGCCGTAGTCGCCGGCCGCCAGGCGATGGATTGCCGCGGTCAGGCTGCGCACGCGCCGCAGCAAGGTGCGCGACAGCAGCCAGCCGAACAGCGCGGCCACCACGATGGACGCCGCGCCGACAGTCCACCACAGACGTTGCTGGGCCTGGTAGAAGCGCGCGTCGTTGGCGGTCAGCACCTTCTCGAAGGGCAGCATGCCCATCCAGCCCACCGTCTGCCCGTTCACCACCACTGGGCGCAGCGTGTCGGTGCGGCTGACGTCGGGGTTGCCGATGATCACCCGGTAGTCGCGATCCAGCAGCGCGAAACGAAACACCGCGCCGGTCTGATCGGAGATCGGTGGTGCGCGTGGCGGCAGGTTCTGCGGCAGCTCCGGGCGCATCAGCACGAACCAGGCATCGGGATTGTCGCGGATGAAGTTCCAGTCGCCGTGCTTGGCGTAGTCGGCCTGCACGCGCGGCAATACTTCCAGCATCCGCTCGATGCCCTGCTCGCTGAGATAGTCGAGAAACTGCTTCCTGAGCAACAGCTGCCCGGCCAGGCCATTGATCAGCAGCACTGCAATGCAGGCGGTGAGGATGGCGAGGAAGAGTTTGGCGGTGATTCCGAGTTTCATCGAGGCTGGGACAACCTTGTTGCGAATGAGGTCAGGCACGCAGGTGCGCTTGCTGCAGGCATGGCAGGTTGCAGCAGCGGCGACTGCAGCTGCCGATGCAGTGCGTGTCGTGCACAACCGTATTGGGACTTCATTAAACCCCGAAAGCAAGCGCCTGCTGTCTGCCGATGCAAATCTTCAAATTTGCTCCATATTCGCAGCGTAGCGTGCGCATCCTCCGATCACTCCCGAGTGCGCCGTATGCGTTGCGTTGCTTCCTTCCGTTCTGCCGTGGTGCCGCGTCAGTGGCTGCTGGCCGCCATGATCTCCGTCGCGCTGGCGGCGTGTTCGCCTGCGCAAGCGCCGCAGCAGCGGCAAGTGGAAGTGGGCGTGCAACGCGTGGACGTGCAGCGCCTGGCGCTGGACCAGACGCTGCCCGGGCGCACCGTGGCCTATCAAAGCGCGCAGGTGCGCCCGCAAGTGGGCGGCATCCTGCGCAAGCGGCTGTTTACCGAAGGCGAGCAGGTGCAGGCCGGGCAGGTGCTGTACCAGATCGAGCCGGCGCCGTTCCAGGCCGCCTACGCGTCCGCGCAAGGCGAACTGGCGCAGGCCGAAGCGGCGGTGCTGTCGGCCAGGCCCAAGGCGCAGCGGTATCAGACGCTGGTCAAGCTGGATGCGGTCAGCCAGCAGGACGGCGACGACGCCACCGCCACCTTGCGCCAGAACGAAGCCGCAGTCACCGCGGCCAGGGCGGCGTTGCAGACCGCAAAGCTCAATCTGGATTTCACCCGCATCACCGCGCCGATCAGCGGCCGTATCGGCACTTCGAGCTTCACCCCGGGTGCGCTGGTCACCGCCGACCAGACCGATGTGCTCACCACCATCAATCAGCTCGATCCGATCTATGTGGATGTCAGCCAGTCCAGCGCGCAGCTGCTGCAGCTGCGGCGCAAGCTCGATGCCGGCCAGCTCAAGGCCGTCGATGGCAAGGCCGAGGTCAAACTGTTGCTGGAAGACGGCACTGCCTACGCGCGCACCGGCACGCTGGAAGTGGTGGATACCGCGGTGGATGCCACCACCGGCACGGTGAAACTGCGTGCGGTGATTCCGAACCCTGACCATCTGCTGCTGCCCGGCATGTACGTCAAGGCGGTGCTGTCGATGGCGGTCAACGAGCAGGCGATCCTGGTGCCGCAACAGGCCGTCACCCGCAACAGCAAGGGCGAGGCGGTGGCGATGGTGGTCGGCGCCGATGGCAAGGTGGCGCAGCGCGTGCTCAAGACCGGCGATGCGGTAGGCGATCGCTGGGTGGTCAGCGAAGGCCTGTCTGCGGGCGAGAGCGTGATCGTGCAGGGCCTGCAGAAGATCCAGGTCGGCATGCCGGTGAAGGCGCACGAGGTGAGCGCCACCACAGCTACCCCAGCGGCAGCGCCGAATGCAGCTGCTGCAGTCGCACCGGGCGCACCCGCTGCCGCTGCGCGTGCGGCCACGTCGACGCCTGCAGCGCCGGCCAGCGCCACGCCCAAGGCCGACTGAGGAACTCCCATGGCTCGTTTCTTCATCGACCGCCCCATCTTTGCGTGGGTCATCGCCATCGTCATCACGCTGGCCGGCGCGATCTCGATCTTCTCGCTGCCGCTGGAGCAATACCCGGACATCGCACCGCCCTCGGTGACGGTCAGTGCGACCTATACCGGCGCCTCCGCAGAGACCGTGCAGAACTCGGTCACCCAGATCCTCGAACAGCAGATGACAGGCCTGGACAATCTGCTCTACATGTCCTCCAGCAGCAGCTCGGCGGGCACTGCGCAACTCACGCTGACCTTCGAGTCCGGCACCGACCCGGATACCGCGCAGGTGCAGGTGCAGAACAAGGTGTCGCAAGGCGAGGCGCTGCTGCCCGACGAGGTCAAGACCAACGGCGTGACCGTCACCAAGTCGGCCAGCGGCAGCATGTTCATGGTGCTGGCCTTCACTTCCGAAGACGGCAGCATGGACAGCACCGACATCGGCGACTACATGGTGTCCTCGTTGCAGGACCCGATCAGCCGCCTCAACGGCATCGGCAGCGTCAACGTGTTCGGTGCCGAGTACGCGATGCGGGTGTGGCTGGATCCGGAGAAACTGCACACCTACGCATTGATGCCCTCGGATGTCAGCAGCGCGATCGCCGCGCAGAACGCCGATGTCTCGTCGGGCGCGCTGGGTGCATTGCCGGCGCTGCAGGGCCAGCAGTTGAATGCCACGGTGACCTCGCGCAGCAAGCTGCGCACACCGGCGCAGTTCGAGAACATCGTGCTCAAGTCCGACGCCGGCGGCGCCACCGTGTACCTGCGCGATGTCGCGCGGGTGGAGCTGGGCTCGGAATCCTACGGCTCCAGTTCCAAGTTCAACGGCAAGGCCGCCTCGGGCATGGGCCTGCAGCTGGCGACCGGCGCCAATGCGCTGGACGCGGCCAAGCTGGTGGAAGCCAAGCTGGATGCGCTCAAGCCGTATTTTCCGGCTGGCCTGAAGTACGAGGTCGCCTACGACACCACGCCGTTCGTGCGTATCTCCATCGAGGAAGTGGTCAAGACCCTGATCGAAGCGATCGTGCTGGTGGTCGTGGTGATGTACCTGTTCCTGCAGAACTGGCGTGCCACGCTGGTACCGGTGATCGCGGTGCCGGTGGTGCTGATGGGCACCTTCGGGGTGTTGTCGCTGCTGGGCTTTTCGATCAACACGCTGACCATGTTCGCCATGGTGCTGGCGATCGGCCTGCTGGTGGACGATGCGATCGTGGTGGTGGAAAACGTCGAGCGGCTGATGGCCGAGCAGGGCATGTCGCCGCGCGAGGCCACGCATACCTCGATGGGCCAGATCACCGGTGCCCTGGTCGGCATCGCGCTGGTGCTCACGGCGGTGTTTCTGCCGATGGCTTTCTTCGGTGGTGCTACCGGCGAGATCTATCGGCAGTTCTCGGTGACCATTGCCGCGGCGATGATCCTGTCGCTGGTGGTCGCGTTGACCCTGAGCCCGGCGCTGTGCGCCACCTTGCTCAAGCCCATCGACAAGGGCGGCCATGTCTCGCGCAAGGGCGTGCTGGGCAGGTTCTTCGGCTGGTTCAACACGCGTTTCGATCGCGGCACCGAGGGCTACGGGCGTGGCGTGGAGCGCATCGTCGGCCATCGCAAGCTCGGCTCGCTGGTCTATGCGCTGCTGCTGGTGGTACTTGGCCTGCTGTTCTGGCGTCTGCCCAGTGCGTTCCTGCCCGAAGAAGACCAGGGCATGCTGATGGTGATGTTCAGCGCGCCGGCCGGTGCCACCCAGCAACGCACCCAGCAGTCGATCGACCAGGCCACCGCGTTCATCCTCAAGCAGCCGGAAGTGCAGGGCATCATGACCATCTCCGGTTTCAGCCTGGCCGGCAGCAGCCAGAACTCGGGCATGGGCTTTATCCGCCTGAAGGATTGGGCCGACCGCGAGGGCTCGGCGCAGGAGGTGGCCCAGCGCATCACCGGCGCGATGATGATGACGCTGCCCGACGCACAGGTGTTCGCATTGACGCCGCCGGCAATCAATGGCTTGGGCACCAGTTCCGGTTTCACCCTGCAGCTGCAGGATGCTGCCGGCAACGGCCACGAGGCGCTGGTGGAAGCGCGCAAGCAGTTGCTGCAGCTGGCCAACGGCAATCAGAGCCTGACGGCAGTGCGCTTCAATGGCCTGGACGATGCGCCGACCTATCGCGTGCAGATCAACGATGCCAAGGCCGGCGCCCTGGGCGTTGCCGCAGCCGACATCAACACCACGCTCTCCACGGTGATGGGCGGGCGTTACGTCAACGACTTCCTCAACAACAACCGGGTCAAGCGCGTATACGTGCAGGGCGAAGCGTCCGCGCGCATGCTGCCCGGCGATATCGACCGCTGGTACGTGCGCAACAGCGACGCCGCCATGGTGCCGTTCTCGGCATTCGCCAGCAGCGCCTGGGCCTATGCACCGCAGGTGTTGACCCGCTTCAACGGCAGCGAATCGATGGAGATCACCGGCAGCGCTGCATCCGGCATCAGCTCGGGCGATGCGATGACCGCGGTCGCCGGCGAAGTGGACAGCATGGGCAAGGGCGTGGGCTACGCCTGGTCGGGCATGTCGTATCAGGAACAGGCGGCCGGCACCCAGACCTGGATGTTGTATGCGGTGTCGCTGGTGTTCGTGTTCCTGTGCCTGGCCGCGTTGTACGAGAGCTGGTCGATTCCGATCTCGGTGATGCTGGCGGTGCCGGTGGGCATCGTCGGCGCGCTGCTGGCGACCTGGATGCGCGGGCTGTCCAACGACATCTACTTCCAGGTCGGCCTGCTGGCAACGATGGGCCTGGCTGCCAAGAACGGCATCCTGATCGTGGAATTTGCCAAGGAGCTGGAAGAGAAGGGCCAGCCCTTGATCGAGGCCACCCTGCATGCCGCACGCATGCGCCTGCGCCCGATCCTGATGACCTCGCTGGCCTTCATGCTCGGCGTGCTGCCGATGGTGATCAGCAGCGGCGCCGGCTCCGGCGGACGCCATTCGCTGGGCACCGGCGTGTTGGGCGGCACGCTGGCCTCCACCGTGCTGGGCATCTTCTTCGTGCCGTTGTTCTACGTGATGGTGCGCAGCCTGTTTCCCGGCAAGGCTGCCGCGCACCCCACCGCCGTTTCCACCTCCGAGGTGACTCCATGATGCGCACGACAACCCTTGGTCTGGCAGTGGCCTGCGCCATCGCATTGAGCGGCTGCGTCAGCATGGCGCCGCGGTATGCGCGCCCGGACGCACCGGTGCCCGGCGTGGTCGGCGACACCGGCAGCGCGCCCCACGGCGGCAGTGCCGATGGCAGCACTATCGCTGCGGCTGGACTGGACTGGCGGCAGGTGCTGGTCGATGCGCGTCTGCAACAGGTGGTCGCACTGGCGCTGGACAACAACCGCGACCTGCGCGTGGCCGTGCTCACCATCGAGCAGGCACGCGCGCAGTACCGCATCCAGCGTGCGGACCTGTTTCCCGCAGTGGACGCCACCGTGTCGCACACCGCGCAACGTGCTGCGGCCGCGACCAGTTTCACCGGTGCGCCGCAGATCATCCGCAGCGCCACCGGGCAGGTGGGGATCAGCAGTTGGGAGTTGGACCTGTTCGGGCGCATCCACAGCCTCAAGGATGAAGCGCTGGAGACCTATCTGGCCAGCGAGCAGACCCAGCGCAGCACCCGCCTGAGCCTGGTGGCCGAAGTGGCCAGCGACTGGCTCACCGTGGCCGCCGATCAGCAGCGGCTGGCACTTGCCCAGCAGACCCTGGAGAGCCAGCGCAAGACGCTGCGCCTGACCGAATTGCAGCACGACAATGGCATCGTCTCCGGTCTGGATCTGGCGCAGATCCAGACCAGTGTGGAAAGCGCGCGCGCCGACGTGGCCAGCTTCACCACCCAGCTGGCGCAGTCGCGCAATGCCTTGAATCTGGTCGTGGGCGCGCCGGTACCGGCGGCGTTATTGCCGGCTGCCGATGCGATCGAGACCGGCGTGGCGCTGGCGCCGTTGCCGGCGCAGCTGGAATCGCGCGTGCTGTTGCAGCGCCCGGACGTATTGTCGGCCGAGCACACGCTCAAGGCCGCCAATGCCGACATCGGCGCGGCGCGTGCGGCGTTCTTCCCCACCATCTCGCTGACCGGCAATGTCGGGCGCGGCAGCGATGCCTTGTCCAGCCTGTTCGATGGCGACCACACCTGGTCGTTCACCCCCAGCGTGAGCCTGCCGATCTTCCGCGCCGGCGCCCTGAAGGCCGAACTGGACGTGGCCAAGCTGCAGAAGGACATCACCATCGCCCAATACGAACTGGCCATCCAGACCGCCTTCAGCGAAGTGGCCGACGCGCTGGCCGAACGCACCCAGCTGGACGAACGCATGGACGCGCAGCGCGCCCTGGTGGACGCGGCACAACGCGGTTTC
The DNA here is from genome assembly GCF_002940665.1 of Xanthomonas arboricola. Lineage (GTDB taxonomy): Bacteria > Pseudomonadota > Gammaproteobacteria > Xanthomonadales > Xanthomonadaceae > Xanthomonas > Xanthomonas arboricola_B. The sequence continues at coordinate 22,556 of NZ_MIGY01000004.1, read as the reverse complement.
ACCCTGTCGGATGCGCGCTACCGCAATGGCGTGGACAGCTATCTGGTGGCGCTGGACGCGCAGCGCTCGCTCTACAGCGCACAGCAGACCTTGATCAGCCTGCGGCTGACCGAAGCGAGCAACCGGGTGACCTTGTACAAGGTGCTCGGCGGCGGCGCCGATGCGCAATCGCAACCGCTTGCGCAACAGTAGCCCTGCACGGATGCGCAAGGGCATCCGCCATATCCGCAACGGCAGTGAAACTGCCAAGGTCAAAGGAGCGGACCAGATCGCATCTCATCAGACAGCCACGCGGTGCGCACAGCTCGCAACCATGCACACCGACCATCCTGACGGGACCTTGCCCGCCCACCGTCGCGGGACCTTGAGCGGCATGGATGCCGCGCCAGAGCCTACACGGACGTACTTGCGGCGTGTCCTGCGATGGTGGGCGGGCAAGGGCCTTGCAGCCAAGCCGTGGATCGTCTGCTCTGCGCCTGATCTATCCGCATGGTCCGCGTGCATCGCGACACCACGCATAAAGCAACCAAGTCTTCGAGCCTTAGCGTCGTTAAGGCGCGCTCCGAGTCTTGAATCAAAAGCTAGGTGAGTCGAGCGTGCGATGCCCTCACCGCTTGCGGGACACGCCGTGAATCCGTCCGTGGAGGCTCCTTGGCGGCATCCATGCCGCCAAGGGTCCCGCAAGCGGCGAGGACACTGCACCAGAGAGTTGGTCGGCGGCTTTCTTGAGAGCTTGCTACTCGGCTTGCCGTAGCAGATGAGACGTTTGTAGCTTGCGTGTTGAAAGCCCGTCTGCTGCTCGCCTTGCGACGGGAAAATGGTGAGGGGTTAATCGAACACACGGTGATCCGACCAGCGCCCGTCATGCGCCGCTCGCAACCATGCACACCGACCATCTCGACGGGTGCTTGTCCGCTCACCGTCGCGGGACCTTGAGCGGCATGGATGCCGCGCCAGAGCCTACACGGACGTACTTGCGGCGTGTCCTGCGATAGTGGGCGGGCAAGGACCTTGCAGCCAAGCCGCAGATCAGCAGCTCTACACCTGATCTATCCGCGCTGTCCAAATGCATTGAGACACGACCCATAGGGCAACCAAGACTTCGAACCGCAGCGTCGCTAAGGCGCGATCCGAGCCTCGATGTCGTACAAAGACGTACGTCGGCGTGTCCTGTGATGGCGGGCGGGCAAGGACCTTGCAGCCAAGCCACAGGTCATCCGCTCTGCGACCGACGTGTACGCACGTTCGACCACCTTCATGCCGCCAAGTGTCCCGCAAGCGATAAGGACATCGCGCTGCACCACCTATCGGTGAACGCAGCAGTTTTTCGCCGCGTTGACTACAACCCATAGATCGGTGTTCCCACGCATGCTGCGATGGCCGACGCAGACGCCGGCCATCGCATTGCACATTGCTGAAACCGCATCACTTCGCCGCGTTGGCGTTCATCACCGCATTGCGGCTGGCATCCAGATACTGCGCCGGGTCGCGCATGCCGGTGGTGTGGCATTGCCCGGTGGTGTGGCCGCGATTGACGCCGCCCGGCAGCTGCGCGTTGACCTGCTCCACGGTGCCATCTTCCGGGTCGTTCAGTACCAGGTCCGAGGCCGCGTTGCAGTAGTCGTTGGTGTACCAGTTGGTCTTGGCGAACGAGGTCGTGTAGTAATTGACCTTGGCGCGCGCATCGGCTGGAATACCGGCCAACCAGGCTTTGGCGCCGTCGTAGGTCATGTCGGTATTGGTGCCGCAACCCACGCCGAACCACGAGCCCACCGCCGCCAGAATGCCGGACAGATTGGTGCCCTGGTACGGCGTGCCGACCGACTGCATCACCCGCCCACCTGTGGCGTTATCCAGCCCGCTCCAGTAGTAGGTGTACAGATGCAGCGCGGCCATGCCGCCCTGGCTGTGCGCCACCGTCGCGAACGAGGACCACTGACTGGCGAACTGCGCCAACCGCTGTGCGAACTGGTCGTTGCTGCGGTTCTGTTTGGCATCAAGGAAAGAGGATGCATTGGTGAACTGCGCCTGCGGCCACACGCCGTTGGAGCAATAACCATGCACCAGCACCAGTTGTGACCCCGCGGCCTGCGGTTGCGCCATCGCAGTGGCACGGGCCAGCGTCGTCGGACGTGGCCCCATGCGCATGCTTTCGTCAATCGCAGCGGCAGAGCGCGCGATGCTGGCGCGGCGCAACGCGGGCAGCTGCAACGGCAGCGTGTCGGACTGTACCAGCGGGATGTAATGGTCCGGGTCTTCGATGCGCAGCCCGCGCAGCGTGAACGGCGCACGCGCGCCGGCACGCGCGACCCAGCGTTCGTCCAGGCTCAACGGCAGCTGGCCTTGCTGCGGCGTCAGCATGCCGCCGATCCACGCCACCGGCACGTCCTTGCCCTTGGCATCGGTGCCCCAGACCTGGCCTAACACGCGGTAATGCGATGGTGCCTTGCCGCGCGCGGCGACCGGCAAGGCAATGCTGAGCCGGGTGCCGTCGGCAGCGCGTGCGCTGAGCGCGTTGCCGAGCAGACGCAGGGAGGTATCCAGCACCGGCAACACATGCTCGCTGGTGCGCACGAACGGCTGCCCGGCCTGGTCGCGACCATGCACGATCACCTGTGCGATCCAGGTGCCTTCGGCCGTCGGTTGGAACGTGCCGCCATACACGCCATCGCCGGCAGCACCATCGTCGTGCTGCCCGTCATCGGCCATCGGCAGTGTGCGGATGCCGCCTTGCGGGTCGATCACACGCAGGCTCGCTGTCTCGATCTGCCCCGCCTGCGCGGCCAGCAAGCTCGCGCCGGCTGCATCGTTGCCGCTGAGCAAGGCGTTGAGCGTCAGCGACTGGCCGACCTGCTGCCGACGATGGCGCGGGTACGAGGCCAGCTGCGTGCGCGCATCGCCTTCCATCAGCACATACCCGCGTTGCGCCACCGGTGCCGCCGATTGCAGCGTCAGCGCCCAGTTGCCGTTCTGCGCGGATTCCACCGCGTAACGCATGCCGCTGCTGCCGCTCTCGGCGCTGCCCAGCAGTGTGCGTTGTGCCTGCAGTTGCGGTGTAACAGCAGCGGCACGTGCGCCGGCAACACGTGGTGCAGTCACCGCCGCCTCCCACGGCTGGTCGCCGGCCAGCACCATGAAACGCAGATGGCCGTTTTCCACCGGCAAGGTGCCTTGCCAGCGTGCGGACTTGCCGGCCGGCGTCAACTCCACCGGCAGCAAGGCGCTCTTGGACAGGATCGCCGACTCGGCCGGATCGGGCGCGCGCATCTGCGCGAACTCCTCCGGTGGGCCAGCCAGTTGTTTGGGCTGCAGCTCGGCCGCGGCAAGCGGCGTGGAGACCAGCGACAGGGTGCACAGCAGGGACAACAGCGACGGCTTCGGCATGGCGACATCTCTCCTTGAACGTTGCAGAAGCGATGCCGCCGCGCATGGCAACGGCATCGGATGCAGCGCCCCCTCGCCGCGATTCGCCGATGGTTATACCGCGCACGTGTGACAGGTCTGCTGTGCGCTGCAGCACCTCACGCGCAGCGAACAAAACGCCAGAAGTAAGAAGTAGAGACTGTGATCGCGGTCGTGGATATGTCGAGGTCCACGACGCATTGCTTGATGAAAGCCAAAGGTCTGCGGTCGCTGTGCAGCGCAGGGTTCGGCGAGTGTCAGTCCGCCTGAACGCGCGCGGTAAGGGTGCGGTATTGCTCTACCCAGGCGACAGTCTGGGCGATGCCACCGAAGGGATAGAAGTGCATGCGGACCTCGCCGTGCGCATCAGTCAGGCCAGTGGCCAGCCGTTCCACAAAACGATCCGGCCCGGCGGTGCCCAACAGCTTGCCGAGCGAGATGCCGTACTTTGACAGCATCGATGCGCATGCGCCGACACCGCAGCTGGCGGCATAGCGTGCGAGCACCGCCACGCCGGCAGGACCGGGTACGCCCACACGCACGGGATGTGCAATGCCGCGCGCGCGCAGCGCCTGCAACCACGTCAGCACGATGTCGGCATCGAACGCGAACTGGGTGACGATCAGCGGCGCCATGCCGCGCTCGGCGATGCTGCGACACTTGCGCTGCAGCACCTCCCATCGATCGGCTGCAGGCATGCTTGGATGCCCTTCCGGATGCCCCGCCACAGCGATGGTCCGGATGCCGGAGCGCTCAAAGATCCCGGTATCGATCAGCGACAAGCTGTCCGGAAACGGCCCGAGCGGAGCAGGCGGATCGCCCGCAATCACCAGGCAGCACTCGACGCCGGCGTCATCGACGGCGCGGCTGACGAAGGCGTGCAGCTGCTCGCGCGAGGCGATACGGCGCGCGGACAGGTGCGGCATCGGCTGAAAGTCGAGTGCGCGCACCATCCGTGCTGCCGCTAGCCGCGCATCGTCGTCCTGGTTGGGCAAGTAGGGGATGGCAATGGTTGCGCCACGCGTGATCCGGGGCGCCGCTGCAGCCAGCCCGGCAATGTGCTTTGCGCTGACCTCCAGCGAATAGGCCTCGGTGAGGGTGCCGGCGAGGCTGGGCGTGTCCGGATCGATCAAGGGTGTTGCCGTCCTGTGGTGGTGAGTGGCTGCGCCGCTGCGTCAGCCCCGATCGAGCGGGCAGGGGCCAAGAGCACATCGAGATCCCGGCCGCGCCCCAAGACCCGCTTGCGCTCAATCGTCCTGTTCCGCATCGCCGTAGAATTTCACGCCCAGTTGTATGCGACTGCGCCCGCTTTCCACGCGGTGCCGATTGGTGTCGCGCAGCGAGTAGACGCAGCCGCAGTATTCCTGCTGATAGAAGTTCTCGCGCTTGCTGATCTCGACCATGCGCGAGGAACCGCCGCCCTTGCGCCAGTTGTAGTCCCAGTACATCAAGCCCGGATACCTGGCCGCAGCGCGCACGCCGCAGTCGTTGATCTGCTGCATGTTCTTCCAGCGCGAGATGCCCAGGGAGCTGGTGATCACCGGAAAGCCGTGCTCGTGCGCATACAGCGCGGTGCGTTCAAAGCGCATGTCAAAGCACATGGTGCAACGCACGCCGCGCTCGGGTTCGTTCTCCATCCCGCGGGCCCGCTCGAACCAGTTGTCCCGATCGTAGTCGGCATCGACGAAGGGCACGCCGCACTGCTCGGCAAAGCGGATGTTCTCGTCCTTGCGCAGCTCGTATTCCTTGCGCGGATGAATGTTGGGGTTGTAGAAGAAGATGGTGTAGTCGACGCCGGACGCCAGCATGGCCTCCATCACCTCGCCGGAGCACGGCGCGCAGCAGGAATGCAGCAACACCTTGTCGTGGCCGGCAGGCAGTGGGAGTGGCGTGCGGGTTGCGGTGGTATCCATCAGTGGGCTCCGGATGTCGTGGCGGTGCCATTGGCAGGCTGGCGGGCCAGTTCGATGAAGGCACGCAGGTAGTCGACGGCGATATCGGCCTCGCGTGCGCCCAGGAAGATCTGCTTGGCGATGCCGCGCGCACCCAGCCGCACCGGCACCACGTCCATCCTGGCGGCGTATTCCTCCACCAGCCAGCGTGGCATGGCGGCCACGCCGCGGCCACTGGCCACCATCTGCATCATGATGTCGGTGGTTTCGATGGCCTTGTGGCGCCTGGGCGTGACACCGGCCGGCAGCAGGAACTGGCTGTAGATGTCCAGGCGCTCGAGGTCCACCGGATAGCTGATGAGCACCTCGCGTGTGAGCTGCTGGGGCTTGACGTAGGCGGCCGACGCCAGCGCATGGCCCTTGGCCACGACCAGCACCTGCTCGTAGTCGAACACCGGCTCGAACCGCAGCCCGGGCTTGTACAGCGGGTCGGGCGTGACCAGCAGATCGATCTCGTAGCCGAACAGCGCGCCGATACCGCCGAACTGGAACTTCTGCTTGACGTCCACATCCACATCCGGCCAGGTGGCCAGATAGGGCGCCACCAGCTTGAGCAGCCACTGGTAGCAGGGATGGCATTCCATGCCGATACGCAGCGCACCGCGTTCGCCCTGCGCGAACTGGCCCAGGCGCTCCTCGGCCAGGTCCAGCTGCGGCAGTACCCGGTTCGCCACCGCCAGCAGGTACTGGCCGGCCTGGGTCAGGCGCAGGTTGCGTCCCTCGCGCAGCCACACGTCGGTGCCCAGCTGTTGCTCCAGCTTCTTCATGCTGTGGCTCAGCGCCGACTGGGTCAGGTTCAGCACGCCGGCGGCGGCGGTCAGCGAGCCCTGCTGCTCGACCTGCTGGACGATGGTGAGATGGATGCGCTCAAGCATTCAGATGATCCGAATTCATGGATTGTTGAAATAACACCATTTTACTTCATTGAATGCGAGCCCTAGCATCGGGGTTCGTCGTTTCAGGTCAACCCGCATGACTGTCAACGTGCCACACCCCCTCCGCGTCGTCGCGGTCTCCGGCGGGCTGCAGCGCCCCTCCAAGGCCGTCGCCCTGGCCGAACACCTGCTGGCGCTGATCGCCGCTGCCGTGCCGTGCGAGCAACATCTGGTCGAACTCGGGGCGTTGGCGCCACAGTTCGCCGGTGCGGTCTGGCGCTCGCAGCTGCCGGCGACGGTGGAGCAGGAACTCGCCGCCGTGGAGCAGGCGGACGTGGTGGTGGTGACCACGCCGGTCTATCGCGGCTCCTACACCGGGCTGTTCAAGCACTTCTTTGACTTCATCCACCAGGATGCCTTGATCGACACCCCGGTGCTGTTGGCGGCCACCGGCGGCAGCGAGCGCCATGCGCTGGTGATCGACCATCAGTTGCGGCCACTTTTCAGCTTCTTCCAGGCACGCACGTTGCCGCTGGGCGTCTATGCCACCGACCGCGACTTCCTGGACTACCGCGTGCACAACGAAGCCCTGGCCGAGCGGGCCAGGCTGGCGGTGCAACGGGCATTGCCGCTGATCGGATTGACGCGGCAGGCAGGTGCCATCGCCGCAGAAAACGTGGCCGCGGCCTGAGGCCACCCGGTCACGGTTGCTCGGCGGGTCAACACGGCGCGCCGGCTACAGGATCGGTTGGCAACTGTCCGCAGATCCAAAGTCCCGGCATCCATCCAGCAGGAATCCACCCCTGCGCCCAGACCTGCGCTCGTAATCAATTTCGGAAACAAGGCGTCAGCTTGCAATGACTCAAGAATTCACCTTCAGCATCAAACGTCAGCGGTTTGACGAGGACTATCGTCCCGCGGCCAATACGCGCAACACGACGAACTTTGCCAACCTGGCCAGGGGGCAGCGTCGGCAGGAAAACCTGCGCAACACGCTTGCGATGATCAACAACCGCTGCAACGACCTGGCGCATTGGGATAACCCCACCCGCGACCGCTACGCGGTGGAGCTGGACATCATCTCTGTCGAGATGAACATCGGCGAGAACGAAAGCGGCGATGCATTTCCGCTGATCGAGATATTGAAACCCAGCATCCTCGACAAGACGAGTGGCGCGCGCATCGATGGCATTGCAGGGAACAATTTTTCCTCCTACGTGCGCGACTACGATTTCAGCGTGCTGCTGCCGGCGCACAATCAGGACGCATCCGGCTTCAGCATCCCGAATGATTTCGGCAGCCTGCACGGAAAGCTGTTCAAGCACTTCGTGGACTCGGACGCCTATACGGCGCGTTTTGCCAAGCCGCCGGTCATCTGCATCAGCGTCTCCAGCAGCAGGGTCTATCACCGAACCGGCAACCGGCACCCCGTGCTCGGCATCGAATACCGGCAGGACGAGTTTTCCCTGACCGATCGCTACTTCGAAAAGATGGGCCTGCAGGTGCGCTATTTCATGCCTCCCAACAGTGTCGCCCCGCTGGCTTTTTACTTCTTCGGCGACCTGCTCAACGACTACACCAATCTGGAGCTGATCGGCACCATCAGCACCATGGAGACGTTCCAGAAGATTTACCGCCCGGAAATCTACAACGCCAATTCCGCGGCGGGGGCCGTCTACCAGCCGAGCCTGAAGCATCAGGATTATTCCTCTACCCAGATCGTCTACGACCGGGAAGAGCGCAGCCAGCTCGCGGTGACACAGGGCAAATTCACCGAGGAGCACTTCATCAGGCCCTACGGCAAGATTCTCGCGCAGTGGGTTTCTCACCACGCTGTCTGATCAACAAGAACGCAAGACACCACTCATCATGAAAAAGCTGCTCCCTACCTCCACCGCCGGCAGCCTGCCCAAGCCGTCCTGGCTCGCACAGCCGGAGAAACTCTGGTCGCCCTGGAAGCTGCAGGACGAGGAACTGATCGAAGGCAAGCAGGATGCATTGCGCCTGTCGCTGCAGGAACAGCAGCACGCCGGCATCGATATCGTCAGCGACGGCGAGCAGACCCGCCAGCATTTCGTCACTACCTTCATCGAACACCTCAGCGGCGTGGATTTCGAAAAGCGCGAGACTGTCAGGATCCGCAATCGCTATGACGCCAGCGTCCCCACCGTCGTTGGCCCGGTGAGCCGCCCCAGGCCGGTGTTTGTGGACGATGCCAGGTTCCTGCGCCAGCAGACCCGCCAGCCGATCAAATGGGCGCTGCCCGGCCCCATGACGATGATCGACACCCTCTTTGACGCGCACTACAAAAGCCGCGAAAAGCTGGCGTGGGAATTTGCCGTCATCCTCAACCAGGAAGCCAGGGAGCTTGAAGCGGCCGGCGTGGACATCATCCAGTTCGACGAGCCGGCCTTCAATGTCTTCTTCGACGAGGTCAACGACTGGGGTGTTGCCACCCTCGAGCGTGCGGTCGAAGGGCTCAAGTGCGAGACCGCCGTCCACATCTGCTACGGCTACGGCATCAAGGCCAATACCGACTGGAAGCAGACCCTGGGGTCGGAGTGGCGTCAGTACGAAGAGTCGTTTCCCAAGCTGCAGACATCCACGCTCGACATCATCTCGCTGGAGTGCCACAACTCGCACGTGCCGATCGACCTGATCGAACTGGTACGCGGCAAGAAGGTGATGGTCGGGGCCATCGATGTGGCGAGCAATACGATCGAAACACCGGAAGAAGTGGCCGATACGCTGCGCAAGGCGTTGCGCTTCGTCGATGCCGACAAGCTCTACCCGTCCACCAACTGCGGAATGGCGCCTCTGGCCCGGGATGTTGCAAGAGGCAAGCTCAAGGCCCTCAGCGCAGGCGCAGACATCATTCGCGCAGAACTGGCAGCCCGCTAGCGCGCCGGTGCCGGCGCTGGGTCGGCGGCCAAAGCAACAGGGCCGCGGCTAGCGCCATCCTGCCGACGCAAGCGGCCACCAAGGCTAGCGACGCAACCACCAACAAGCCCCCGCATGCGGGGGCTTGTTGGTCTTCCATCACGGTGCAGGGCTCAGTAATTGACCTGCAACTGCAGCCGCAGCAAGTCGCCTTCCACCACCGGATACGGCGCGGTGGTGACGTCGGTGCGCTTCATCTTCGAATAGGCGAACACCAGTTCCAGCGCATCCATCGGCTGCCACTCGACGCCGGCTTCCACCTCGTCCAGGCGCATGCGCGGTGCATTGGTGTCGAACTTGGAGCCGCCGCGGTAGGTCTGCCACTTCAGGTACGGCAGCAAGGTGCCGTAGCTGCCATCGTGCTTGTACATCGCCTGCACGTAGCCGCCGCTCAGCGAACGGGTGCGGATGCGCCGCTGTGCGACATCCAGCTCCGGGCCGCGGCCCACCGTCCACTCGGCCTGCAGGCCGAACGGCTGCGGGTAATAAATGATGTGCGCGGCCACGCGTTGGTCGGTGTAGCCGTTCGGGTCGGTGATGGCCGGGGTGAAGCTGCGGCCACCGATGTTGACTGCCGCCGCGGTCGGCACGAAGCGGCCGCTGTAGGCATCGGCACCCACTTCCAGGTACTGGCCGTTGGCGAACTTGAACGGGTAGGTGGCGTGCACCACCGCATGCATGCTGTCGTTGCGCTCGGCGCGGTTGGCGCCCTGGCCGTTGTACACGCCGGCACCGATCACGCCGTAGTCGCCCGAGCCCTTCAGGCCCGACTTGACCAGATCCTGGAAGCGGCCCTTGGCCACGGTGGGGCTGTAGTAGAACACCGCACCGATATCGCGTTCGTCGCGCAGGCCAGAGTTGAGCGCGTCGGCGCGGTCCAGGGTGAGACGGTTCTGGCTGGATTGCAGGTTCTCCCAGCCGTACGGCATCTTCGACTGGCCCACGCGCACGCGGTACTCGCGCTTCTTGTCGAAGTAGATGTCGGCATACGCATCGCGCAGCTGCGCGAAGTTGGAGGTGGTCGAACCGGTCGGCGTGCTCGCAAAGTCCGGCTGGAAGTACAGCGACACGTGCTCGTTGAGATCGCCGCTCAGCACCAGGCGCGCACGCCGGATGCCCAGGCTCTGGTCGTTGCCGATAAAGCGGTCGCCGGGTGCGCGCAGATCCTGCGCGTCGCCGCCGATGCCCTGGTTGTAGCGGATCTGCGTGTAGCCGCGCAGGCTCAGCTTGTCGTACCACTTCTTGCCGGCCTCGCTAGCCTTGGCCGGTGCCGCAGCCGGTACCGGTGCAGGTGCGGCCTGGGCGATGGCGGTGTCGGCAGGCGCCGCTGCCGCAGGGGCGGGCGGCAAGGCCGGTGCGGCAGGCATTGCCGACGCCGGCAGCTTGCCGTTCTCGTCCACCTGCACGAACTTGCCCAGCTTGTCGCGGCCTGGGGCCGGCTCGGCGAAGATCTGCTTGGTCTTGCGGTCGACGTACAGCTCCAGCTCGGCGGCCAGCGTGCTGCCGCTGGCGGTCGCGCTGAGGGCGCACAGGACAGTGGCGAGATTGCGTTTTTTCATTGGTCCGGCTCGTGCAAGGGAAACGGGTCGGCGGCAGCGTCAGGCCGGCGCTGCCCGGCGGGCGGCGAACACGGCGCCGGCACGCCCACCAGGCGCCCGGTCGTCCTGACGGTGCGGCAATGCGTGCAGTTATATTTAGATTTGATGTCAGTTTGGTGACATCGGCGGCCCCGCACAGCGCAACGCTGTGTCAGCTGCGTGTCTGGCGCGTGTCAGTTGTGCGACGTGCAGAAGGCGGGCCCAGCGGTGCGCGGCGCGGGCATCAGGCGCGGATGTGACGCTTTGGTTGCTGCCGCCGGCCATCGGACCTGCGGTGCCATGGGCAGATGGTGCCGCCAGGAGCAGCTGCCAACGCAAAGGCCGAAGCGCGTGCTTGGCACGGCCATGGCGTGCTGTCGTCGTCGCCAACGCGTGGGCAAGGGACGATGACTCAGAAACATGGCAAAGGCGGGGTCATGCCCGCCTTTGCCGGGTCACGCACCGCGCGGCGTAGCGCCGGGCCGATGCTGCTGCGGGCTGTCGAGCAGCACCGTGCCAGGGCTCGGCTCGGCTCAGCCGGCCGGTGTCGCCTGCAAGGCCGCCGCCACCGCATCGCGCAGCGCGGTGGTCGGGCGGCCGATCAGCTGGCTCAGCGTGTGGCTGTCGTCGAACAGGCTGCCGCCGCGCGAGGATGCCGAGCACTGCGCCAGCACCTGTGCGAATGCAGCCGGCAGGCCGATCTGCACCAAGGCCGCCGCGTAGTCGGCTTCGGGCAGGTCGTGATAGGCCACCGGCTTGCCCGACTGCTGCGCCACCTCGGCGGCATACTCGGCCATCGTGAAGGCAGTATCGCCGGCAAGTTCGTAGACCTTGCCGGCCTGCGGCGTGTCGGCGGCCAGCACCGCTGCGGCGGCCTCGGCATAGTCGGCACGCGTGGCCGCACTGATCCTGCCCTCGCCGGCGCTGCCGATCACCGCGCCATGCGCCACCTCGGCCGCGATCGAGCCGGTGTAGTTCTCGGTGTACCAGCCATTGCGCAGCAGCACGTGCGGCACGCCGCTCTCGCGCAGCAGCGCCTCGGTAGCCACATGCTCGGGTGCCAGTGCCAGCGTGCTGGTATCGGCATGCAGCACGCTCGTATAGGCCAGTAACTCCACGCCGGCACGCTTGGCGGCTTCGATCACGTTGCGGTGCTGCGGCACGCGTTCGCCCACCGCATTGGACGACACCAGCAGCACCCGGCCCACGCCTGCGAAGGCCTGATCCAGGCTCTGCGGGTCCGCGTAGTCGGCGCGACGCACGGTGATGTCGCGTTTTGCGAACTGTGCGAGTGACGCAGTATCGCGGGCCGTTGCTACGATCCGAGCGGCCGGGACACGCGCCAGCAGTGCTTCGACCACCAATGCGCCCAGCTGCCCGCTGGCGCCGGTGACGAGGATCAGGGGAGAGGTGTGTGCCATGGTGAACTCCAGTAGGTATTGATAAGAGGTGTGGTCTACTATCTAGACTCTTGGTCCGCGCACCTATTGTCAGGGCCGTTCGAACCTCCGCAAGGAGGCAGTTTTCCACCCCCTGGTTACCGTGAGATATCCCAGTGAACGCGATTGCTCTGTTTCCGCCGCCGCCGTCCCTGCAAGGCATGCCGTTCGACGCCACCAAGTGCCCGGTGCGCGACGTGCTCGATCAGATCGGCGACAAATGGACCATGCTGATCCTGCTGACGCTGATCCCCGGCCCCTCCCGCTTCAGCGCCATCCAGCGCGCCGTGCCGGACATCTCCAAGCGCATGCTGACCCAGACCCTGCGCAACCTCGAGCGCAACGGCATGATCACCCGCAAGGTCTACGCGACCAAGCCGCCCAGCGTGGAATATGCCTTGTCCAAGCTCGGCGTGGCGCTGCTCGGCCCGATCTCGCAGCTGCTCAACTGGGCAGGCGAGAACCATGCGGCCATCCGCTCCGCACGCGAACGCTTCGATCATGCCCAGCAGCCGGCGGTTGCGCTGGATGCCGACGAAGCAATGGCGTAAGCGCCGGCCTGCAGCATCGGCAAGCGAGCTGACGGCGCTGACCTGCCAGGTGGGCGCCTCGGCGCGTTGGTTGACCGCCTACGCGCTTGCACTAGGCGCAGCGGGTGGATGGATTCCACGTCTGCCAGGCGTGCTCTGTCGAGGCATCGATACTCGGGCCCGGAAGCGTAGGCGGCTCAGTGGCGGACTCGCCATGCATCGCCGCTGTCGAGGGCACGCCCTGGCACCTGGACCCGACTCCAGAGTGACGACATCACAGCCACCACGGCCTGCCACGAACGCGGCAGACACGCCGTCGATCTGTGAACGCGTACTCACAAAATCCCTCGCCGGATAAACGTCCGCCAGCGCAAGCACGACGCGTGTCGCCTGCAAACCCTTGCGGCGTAACGGGCCTGACGCATGCTATCGCTGCCATCGCTAATTTCAATCGCAAGCCGGCTCAAGCGTATGCACCGGTATCCGATAAGGGGCTCACCTTATCTCGCGAATCCGCTGCGCCATGCCCGTCTTCGGCACCCTGTCCGCCTCAACGCGACGCACCCTGGGCGCTGCCCTGCTCGCGCTGTGGTGCGGCTGGATCGCCGTGGCCTGGACCACGCCCCACGCGCAAGCCAATGACGTCGCCAGTGCATGGGCGCAGGTCCAGGCCAGCCTGCCGGCCGCGCAGCGGGCGCCGATGCTGATCGGCGTCGCAGGTGCCTGCGCCTGCACCGACCCGGCCGCCGATCGCGCCTGGGCCGTGCTCAGCAACGCGGTACGTGCGCGTGGCGGCCAGGTGCGCATGCTCGACACCCCTGCGCTGCGTGGCAGCGGCTATGCCGTGTGGCTGCTCGGCGCCGACGGCCAACCGCGCTACGCCGGCCCCGCAGACGGCGGCGCGGTGTGCGGCACGGCCGGCGCGGCGGATTGGTCGCGCTGGTTACCCGATGTCCTGGCGCGCACCCCGGGTGCCGCGCTGGTGTCCCCTTGTCCCTGTGCCGTGGAGTCGCTGTCATGATGGAACTGCTCGCATCGGCACCGCCGACCTCCACCTACGCCAGCCGCCTGGCGATCAAGGCCGACCGGCTGTTTCTGTGGCTGGCCGTGCTGCAGAGCGTCGGCTCGCTGGGCCTGGCCTGGTACCAGGGTCAATGGACCACGTCTCTGGCGGTCACGCTGCCCAGCCTGTTGCTGATGGCCTGGCAAGTGCAGGCCAACCCCGGCACGCGCCTGACCCGCATCACCAACGCGCTGGTGCTGATGGCCCTGGTCGCGGCCACCATCCAGCAGGCGCATGGCCTGGTGGAAATGCACTTTGGCGTGTTCGTGATCCTGGCGCTGCTGCTGTACTACCGCGACTGGCTGCCGGTGGTGGTCGCCGCAGGCGCCATCGCCGTGCATCACCTGGCGTTCTACTGGCTGCAATCGCGCGGCCTGCCGGTGCAGGCGTTCACCGTCGGCAGCGGCTTCGGCATCGTGGTGCTGCATGCCGGCTACGTGATCGTCGAAACCGCCTTCGTCTGTGTGATGGCCATCCAGCTGCGCCGTCAGGTCGATGCCCTCGACCACGAGGCCGAAGCGCTGGCCGAACTGGCCGACACCCTGGCCACCGGCGCCACCTTGCCGCCGGCCATCCTGCAGCAGCCCTTCCGCAGCGGCTCGCTGGCGCAGGCGCTGGTGCGCATGAGCGTGCAGGTGGAAGAGCGCCTCGCCCAACAGCAGCAGCTGCTGCTGGAAAATCGCCGTATCCGCCTGGCGCTGGATGCATCGGCAATGGCGGTGGCCATCGTCGACGGGCAGGGCGCTGCCATCTATCGCAATCAGTCGTTCCAGCAACTGAGCGCGCAGGTCGATGCGCATGTGCTGCACACCGCACTGGCCGATGCGGTGCAGCTGGGGCATGACGCAGGCAGCAGCAAAACGCGCGCGCTGGCGGCGTTGCAACTGCAGGAAAACATCACCCCGGTCCGCGATGACGACGGCGCCTCGCTGGGCGTGGTGGTGGAGTGGCAGGACCGCACCCAGGACCTGGCGCTGGAGGAGCAACTTGCCACGGTCATTGCGCAGGCTGCGCGTGGCGAGCTCAGTGCCCGTCTGCGGGGAAATGCTAGGAGCGGCACACTCGGCCAGCTGGCCGAGGGCGTCAACCAGTTCCTGGCCATCACCGACGACAGTCTGCAGGACATGCGCCGCATGCTGGCGGCGATGTCACGTGGCGATCTGACCCAGCGCATCGACCGCCACTGCGAAGGCGTGTTCGAGCAGATGAAGCGCAACGCCAACGCCACCGCCGACGAGTTGGCGCGCATCATCACGCAGATTCGTAGCTCCAGCACCGCGATCAATCACGCCGCCGGCCACATCCTGACCCGCAACGATGCATTGGAGCAGCAGGTGCAGCGGCAGTCGGCCACCCTGGGCCGCACCGCCACCCAGATGCAGGCCGTGCTCGGCACCATGCAGGAGCACACCGCGCAGGCGGCCGACGCCGACAAGCTCACTGCCGCCGCTTCCGAGGCCGCACGCAGCGGCGGCGACACCATGCACCAGGCGATGGGCACCATGCAGCAGATGGAACAGGCCTCGCGCCGCATCCAGGACATCGTCTCGGTCATCGACGGCATCGCCTTCCAGACCAATATCCTGGCCCTGAATGCCGCCGTCGAAGCCGCACGCGCCGGCGAAGAAGGCCGCGGCTTTGCCGTGGTCGCCGGCGAAGTGCGCGCGCTGGCATTGCGCTCGTCCACCGCCGCCAGCCAGATCAAGACGCTGATCGGCGAATCGGTCACGCATATGCAGGCCGGCGTGCAGCAGGTGCGCCACGCCGGCGAAGGCATGCAGCACATCGTCGCCACCATCGGCCAGGTCAGCAGCACGCTCAGCAGGATCGCCGTCGCCTCGCAACAGGAAGCCGGCAGCATCGCGCAGGTGCATCACACCCTCGCCGGCGTAGACGCCGACATGCGCGACGGCGTCACCCGCATGCAGGACGCCAGCGCCGCCGCACGCGCCATGGGCGACCATGCCGCGCAGCTAGAGGATGCAGTGAGTGCGTTTGTGGCGGAGGCGCGCGATGGCAGCGCTGATGTAATGCACAGGCTGCGCGTTGCCTGATCGACGCTGGCGTATTAGTTACGCAGCTCCCGCAGCTTGCCAGTGAACCAGGATTGGCTGGATACCGGCGCAGCGTTGCCGCAACGCACCTGATACGGCGTGCCCGACATGCTGCTCTTGGTGGCAGCAAGCTCGATGAAGGATTCGGTAGACGTCACCAGCCCCTTCTTCTGCAAGTAGTCGTACTTGCGCTGCAAGTGTTCACTGGCTTTCGGCGCCGCATACCACGACCCATTACGCGAAAATTCGCAGTTGGATTGCGCAAGGACTTTGAAAAGCTGACCAACCTCACGTGTCGTGGCCGGCGAAACACCCTGCGCCGATGCAGAGGAGCTGAGCAGGAGTGCAATTAGAAAAAATTTAGCGTTCATCAGCCGAATCTTAGCGCAACAGGCCACCATCTCAGCAGGCACGCCGATCGGTCGCAGTGACAACAATCGACCTTCTAGCCATCGCTCAGTCCACTGACGCTAAACAGGCTCAGGGACGTAGCGCAACAGCGTCGAACCCTCGAAGTAATTCCCGTAGTACTCGCTCGCCCTCAGCCCCGGGTTCGCCTCAAAATCGATGTAAGGCTCGGAACAATGGGGGCAGCGAAAAGGATTGAGGTAGGCGTAGCGGGACCCATCCGGTGCCAACGGTAATGCGTCTTCCAGCACATCAAGCGCTTCGGCATCCGGCTCGGACAGCGCTGCAGGGCTGCCAGGCAGATGGCTATCGACGGTGATGGTGTACTTGCCGGACCCCGAGTAGAAGTATCCCGCGTTGCTAAAACCCGCGTGATAGGAGCGGATCAGGAACGAACGTTTGCAGTGGTCGCATTCACAAGAAAGCAGCACGTTGCCGCCGGTGACTAATCCGCTGAAGTGCAGACCCCTTGCAAAAAGCCCCTTGCCTGCAAGTGCGGAACTGCTGACGCTGGCGCCCGGCAGGAAGAACGGCTGAAACCTGATCCCGGATGCTTGGCCATTCGCAAACGCGTCTGGATCGAGCTGCTCGGTCTTCGAAATGACACAGTCTGCCTGGCACCCGAGGTTGGGATGCACACGAACGGAAAAGTGGAACCACCCCGTCGCAGCACCAAGTTCATGCCGATGCACCTCTCCCGCCGAGTCGGCAAACTCCAGGACGCTATTGGCCTTCAACCACGCGGCTGGCTTGATCTCACACGGGACATCGCTCTGGCTAACGCGACACAACTCTCGCCCATCGGCTCGAACGATCAGTAACGGGGCGGCTTTCTTCTTGAAGATGGAGAACATGCTTTCCTTGGCGGTAATGCGTGAGTGGCAGATTGGAGCGCTGAGCGATTGGATACATTTTAAGGCTTTAGCTTCGCTTGCGGCGCGTCAAGGACCATCCCCATGAAAAGAGCAAGCAGACGCCAAAGAGCGTAAACAAAAAAGTGGCAAGCCCGGCCCAGGATGTGCCGAACAGCCAAAGGTCAGAATGACACGCGACCGGATCTCTTGCGATGGAGGCAGAAGTGGCGCAGGACGAGAGCATTCTGGTGTGATGCCACCAAGTAAGGGTGCCTGAAACACCGAAGAAGAGGAGTAGTACAGCGAATAGCCGAAGAGCGCGATCCGCCACTGATGTCTTTGATGATTTCGGATGGGTGGGCATGTGCAAAGCGGCCTAATACTTGAATTAAGCCGATTCGCGAGGCAGGTTCGGCTTGAATGAATTGTTAGGCGGCACCCCTACTTGCCCCAGCGCCAGCTCGGCGGCTCACCCTTGATCCAACACACGGCCACAAGGAGCAGAACGACGGTCCACGTGTAGATTTGGAAAGCGAGCGGGCGACCGACTGGTGAAAAGATGAAGGCGCCGGCAGCAATGAAGGCGGCTGCAAGGCCATAGGCAAGCCATCCTTGCCAAGCAGTGGGAAGACCCCAACCCCATCCATAAGTCTTGGCAGGAAACCAATAGTCCTTATTTTTTGCCATGAAAATCTTCTGTGCTGCCTAAAACTTTAATTAAACCGCGCGGCGAAGCGGGTTCGACTTGAATGGATTGCCAGGCATCCCCACTAGTCACTGCTCCCGGCGCCGCCAGTGTCACCACCGTCGCAACTAAAGGACCCAATGTCTTGGCCGTCCGATGCGCCACCATCGGATGATGGATAGAGCGGGTCAATTGTACTGGACGATGTGGGGCCAAATGTCTGAGAAGAAGCGAACGCCGCACAAACGACCGCGCCAATGACTGGAACAAGCCAGATGAGGGCAAGTTGCAGTACGCGTTGTGATGGCGAGAGCACCGAAACGCGAAGTACTGCAACCGATGCAACGATATTGCCAAGAGCAAGCATCGCACCCAATAGAAGTATCAACTCCATCGAAACCTCCAAGCCGCCTGGCTATCATTGGGCCGCCTAAGCGCGGCGTAACACGATCCTCGCCGAGGCGTTGACGGCCGTCAATCACTGCAAGCCTGTGAATTGCACGGCCTTCGCAGCAGTGCGGCGGCCCATGGCCATGTGCCATGCCGCATCTTTGCAGGGACATCGCGTTACGTTCGACGACGTGCGGCGTAACGAAGCAAGCCGCTGAGATTTCAAGATGCCGTCATGCGAAAGCAAGTGACCCATTAGTAGGTCCAAACCAACCTAACCGCCATCTTCGGCGTGCAGATACGACCTGCCCGGCCTTTGCTCCACCCGCTGCTCAAACATCTCGCGCACGGCATGGGCGGCATCGAAGATGGCTTGTCCCAACGTTGGCAGCGTCTGCACCTCCAGGCACTCCGGTTTGCTCATGGCGATCACGTCGCCATGAGCGATGAGGCTGCGTAGCAGGCGGTCGAGCTGGTCGCGTTGGTCCAGCGTGAGATGCAAGACGACGGCTGGGTGGTCCATCTGTGTCCTCCTCGGCGCGGTGAGCGGGAGCGCGCACGGTGTACGACATGCGCGTTGCACTCGATGCGGGCACGCACGTGCATGCTGCGCGTGCGCGGCACACCGGCTCAGTCGGCGGGTGCTAGGCTGACGACCAGCTCGCCATCGCGCATGCGGATGTGCAGCTTGCTGCCGATGGCAAAGCCCAGTTGTTCCAGCCAGCGGCCGCGTAGGCGTAGCGTGGGGATGCGTTGGTCGCTGGCGGGGTAGTAGCCGTAGCCGACGGTGCAGCGTTGCGGGGCACGCGGGTGGCCTTGGCGGCGCGGCTTGCTGGGATCGTGGCGGGGCTCGGGGATAGGGGTGCGCTCCAGGTAGCGCCGCGGCGTGATCGAGGGGTCGAGCGAGTGCCAGCCGATCTCGGTGGGCGGTGGCACCGTGGCGCGCTTGCGCGCTGAGGTGGGGCGGGACATGGATCGACGCATGGCAAGCCCTCCTTGACGAACAGGCCCCGCCGCCGGGTGGCGACGGGATGTCGGGAGGTTAGAAACCGCGAACAGTCGGCGGGCGTATTTCCCCGGAGGGTGTTGTATTAGCCGCCCTCCCGACGCAGGCATCGCGTCGGTTGCCCCCCGCAAGAAGCTGCAGGCACAAAAAACCCACCGGTTTGACGGAGGTGGGTACCGCTGTTCGAGGAGTTTCTACGCTCCTTGCCGAGGAGACTGCTACGCGCTGCGTGACATGTCAACCGGTTGATGCTGGCGCTCTGGATAGCGTTGATAGAAGATCTGCACGTTGGCGCTTTACTCGACCAAGTCAGAGCTGGGCATTGGACAAGAGCGGGTCGGCCAATGCGCATTCGCTGCACTCCGACGAAGGATCTTCCAGCTGCACAGACGGTGTTCCTGGATTTGTCCAAGATCCAGTAGCTGCTTCGTGGGTGCCGGACGGCTGATGATAGGTCTTTGGTTTGCAGTCACTGCGACTCAGGCCGTACCGCAATCGCACGTCAGATTTCCCCTGTGAACCGCCCCGGGAATCCCGGAGGCTCCATTACTTGAGAAGATGGAGCCATGAGCAGAGCAAGCAAGTTCTCCCCGGAGATCCGGGAACGGTCGGTGAAGATGGTCCAGGAGCACCAGGGCGAGTACGACTCGCAATGGGCGGCGATGGTATCGGTGTCGGCCAAGGTGGGCTGCACAGCCGAGACGCTACGGGGTTGGGTGAGGCAGCACGAGCGCGACGTTGGCAAGCGCGAGGGGATGACGAGCACCGAGAAAGAGCGCATCAAGGCGCTTGAGCGCGAGGTTCGCGAGTTGCGTCAGGTCAACGAGATCCTACGCAAGGCGTCGGCCTATTTTGCGCAGGCGGAGCTCGACCGCCCCTTCAAGCGATGAAGCAGTCCATCGATTAGCAGCGTGATGTCCATGGGGTCGAGCCGATCTGCAGAGTGCTGCTGATCTCCCCATCGACCTACCACGTGCACGCGGTCAGGAGGGCCGATCCGCAGTTGCGCTGTGCACGCGCGAAGACCGACGAGGCGTTGGCGGCGCAAGTCCAGCGCGTGTGGGACGACAACTTCAAGGTCTACGGTGTGCGCAAGGTCTGGCGGCAACTGCGACGTGAACAGTTCGAAGTGGCGCGCTGCACTGTGCAGCGCTTGATGAAGCGGCAAGGCTTGCGCGGCGTCATGCGAGGCAAGACCGTGCGTACGACGGTGAGCGACCCGAAGGCACCGTGCCTGCTGGATCATGTGAAACGGCGATTTAAGGCCGATCGGCCTAACGCTCTGTGGGTCAGCGATTTCACCTACGTCTCGAAGTGGCAAGGATGGGTCTATGTCGCCTTCGTCATCGACGTCTTCGCCCGTCGCATCGTGGGCTGGAAAGCGTCGTCCTCGATGCAGACGGACTTCGTGCTCGACGCGCTCGAGCAGGCGCTCTACGCGCGCAAGCCGGTCGGCCCGGATCGCCTGATCCATCACAGCGACCGAGGCGTTCAGTACGTGTCGATCCGCTACACAGAGCGGCTCGTGGAGGCCGGCCTGGAGCCCTCGGTAGGCAGCGTAGGGAACTCCTACGACAACGCGCTGGCCGAGACCATCAACGGCCTTTACAAGGCCAAGGTGATCCATCGCACGTCGTCCTGGCGCACGCGCGAGGAGGTCGAGTGCGCCACGCTCAACTGGGTCGACTGGTTCAACAACCGTCGATTGCTGGAGCCAATCGGGAATATCCCACCGGCCGAGGCTGAGGCCCACTACTATTCCCACTCCCATGAGTCCGCCATGTCGGCGTGACTCAAACAAGGGGGCTCCGGGATTCCCGGGGCGGTTCACTTGTGACAAAGATCAAAGATTTAAAAAAAAAGCGGGCGTTTTGAGTGGTAGGATTGACGCAAAGAGGCAGGGGGTGATAGATATATCTCCAACAGTGATAGATCCTGTGTCGAGCGCGCAAAGGAAATGTGCCCCTTCAACTGCTCATATATTTGGCTAACTTTGAGGCGCCCATGAAGTGGACGCTAGATAAGTGCCGAAAATAGCTTGGTGACCGCCACCAAAGAGTCAAGCGCGCCGCGCTTGGTGCTATCCGGAAAGGGATGGCAATTGAGTGCCTTTGGGCACATTTAGCACGACAAACCAAGGAGTTAATCATGAATGCTCTTGAAAAAAAAGCAAATCGTGAAATCCAGGCGTTTCGTTCTAAGCAGGATGCTTCAAGCTTCTCCGTCTCGGACTTCAAGCCTGAGACCGCTACAATCAATGAGGATTCGATCAAGGTCTCCTGCTACGGCTTGGAGCGCTATTTGAATCCGTCGAGTGCTACTTTCTACGGTTGATTTATCGGACGGCAGGCTAACGCCTGCCGTCTTTGCGTTAATCGGAAGGAGCTGATTAAGATGGAGAAGATATTATTTCATAGTGCCCATGGCGACTTTTATTTGGAGTTTGAGACTAGCGATTCTGTGGACTCGATCTGCAAGAGGTTTGGGTTGCCGATAAGCCAGGTGAGCACATATGTAAAAGTTGCGCATGACGACGAATATCAACTGTTTGTTGATCCTTTTTCCCCGTTATCAAGCTATGGCAGTGCTGCGGAATTCATGATTGTTCCCAATCGGAACATCGACTACAGAGCAATGCTGGGTCGCCGATCAATGCCCACTCCCCGCGCCGGCGCATCCACGTGGATGCAGGTGGAAGCGGTTGACGGAGTGGGTAAAGCAGAGGTCAAGGGCGTTTTCCTTACTCCAGAGGAATGTGTTTCGATCGTTGACGCAAACGTAAAGCAAGCGCTTTTGGATTGCGGCATCCAGCCCGACGAAATCCTGATTGTAGGAGTAAGCGGTGGGGGAGATAGCAACGCCCTTCTTGGTGCCTTGGTTAGGTCTGAAGTTGTGCCTGTCGAAAACATCCGTCCGGTGATGATGCTTGGCATACCTGATTGGGACAGGGGCAAAGAGAGGGCTCAAGCCATCTGCGGAGCACATGGCTTGGACATCAGATTTTTCACACCTCAAGAGACAGCGTCCGCGATCGGATTTCGTGATTCTGAAAAAGACTGGGTCACTGCATTCGAGAAAACCTTCCCGGGAGACGACCTTGAGGTGCTAGGGGTTTACGGAGTCAGAAAGGTCTTGGAGGCCGCTGCTTTGGAGATTGGGGCGACTAAAATTCTCATTGGCGCTAATTTAGAAGATTGTCTTTCCAGTGCTCTCTATTACGCATGCAATGGAAAAAGTGCATTCCCAGCGCCCGTTGCGAAAATCGGGGAGGTGGAAGTTGTTCATCCATTGTGGCTGACGCCTAACAGGCTGCTGAAATACCAGTCGCGACGAAGCAATCATCGGCCAACGTGTGAGCCAGCAACTGCGATGCTGATCGCT
>NZ_MIGY01000003.1 GCF_002940665.1 Xanthomonas arboricola | reverse complement strand
GTCGGTTCCGCGCATGAAGGGGCATCCGTTGGGTCGTACCGAATAGTCTATCGAGGTGGGCGGTATTTCAGCAGCCTGCTAACGCTTGAATTAAGCCGAGTTGCGAAGCAACGTCGGTTTGAATGAGGTGTTAGGCAGTGAGTGGCCGCAAAGGTTGGATGGTGCAACCATACTGCCCAGCACTGCCGCCTGTGCAGAGTGTGCCACAGCTTGCGGGATGGAGCTTGCCCGCGGATGCAGCGGTGAGCGATGCCACCGAAGCCAAATGCAATGTGCGCGGCGCAGTAACAACGTACGAGTACGAAGCCCCGAACTTGCCGCAGCCCACAACGGTGATGACTGCCGCCCGGAGCCGGCCGTATGCATGCCAGTCAGCGCACCGAAGCAGGACCCAACAACACGTTTGCTCCACCACTGCCTAGCACCTGAGTTAAGCCGAGCCGCGAAGCTGCTTCGGCTTGAATGAATTGTTAGGTGCCGACCGATTACGTCACATAGACCAGATGAACTCTAACCGAGAAGACAGGAGCGTCGGTTACGTGGGCATGGAGCACTAGATCGCTCCGACCCTCTCCTTGGGTCCACAGGTCAATAAGCGCCTCCCAGTGGCTACCGGTCCATATGCAAACAGAAGACTTCCAAGTCTCGTCCGGCAGGGTTGTCAATGTGGCGCCATAGCTGCGGATGTAGCGTTGAATCCGAGTGACCGTCTCAGTTGAGACTGGCTCGACTCCTGGAATTCGTTCCAAACGATAGTCGGCAGTCGTAAAGGCAGCCACGACTTCCCGAAATGTCTGTCGCCAATGATTTGGGATTGGGCGTTGTTCGCTTGCGCCGCTCATGCTGGAATCACTGAAGTGCGGCGCCTAACGCCTGAGTTAAGTCGACCCGTGAAGAGGGTTTGGCTTGAATGAGTCTTTAAGTGCCAAGCCCGATCAAAGAATCAGCATCGGGAATGCCAAAGGCCTTGGCCAATGCTAATGCATTGGGACGAATCCGCTCCGGAGAATCCTTGTCAAAGGGCGCAGGGAACCCGCTGAGGTTGTAGAGGGTCTTGGCACAGACCTCCTCAAAGCAGTACTGGGTAGTGCTCAGGCGGTCACCGGCTCGCTCTGCGGCCAAAGTCTTGGAACGAATCCTCTGAAACAACTTGTGCCCCTCAGACCACTGGTTTGGCTCTGCAGCCATCGTATCGAGGGCCAATAAGGTCTCGCGGTCATTGCAAACGGGGCAGGAACAACCAAACGAGCTGTTGGATCTCTGCTGCAGTTTGCGTTGCTGTCGCCATTGGGGCCTAACGCCTGAGTTAAGCCGAGCCACAACGCGGCGTCGGCTTGAATGAATTGTTAGACCGCATGCTGCTTAAGGACGGTAGGTTCAGTGTGTGAAGCTTGCCACAGCTGTAGGCGGTAGCGGTCTTGGCCATTAAGCCCGTCCTCCGACAGTGAGCAAAGGCCAGAAGAAGAGAGACGGACTCTGTACTCGCCAGGCGCCAAGTCGAAGCGTGCCGCGTCAGGCAAGTAGTCCGTGCAGCCAGCCACAACGAGCGGACCTTTTGTGATCGCGAGTGAACCCTCGACAACATGATCGAATTCCATGAAGTCAGCAGACGGCGCCGAATCCAGGAACTCAAGCGTAACTGGTACGCACATGTTGCGCGCAGTGCCGATCCCGACCACGCCCATTGAGACAGCGAACATGCGTTGAATGGCTATTGGACTCCACGCATCCGACAGGTCGCCGCTCGCTCCCTCGTCCTGTAGATAGAACTGGAAGTAGTCAGCAAATAGTTCGAGAGTGTGTGATTGCATCAGTGCGGTCTAAAGCTGGAATTAAGCGGCGGCGGAGCCGTCCGCGTGGATGAGTGGTTAGGACTTACGCCGCATGCCAAAGCGTGCCCGATAAGCGTATGCCGCACCTGGAAAACCGATAAAGAAGAGATACAAGCAAGCGTTTAGAACTGATGGCTGACTGCGCGCACCAGCCCAAACTGGGTCGCTAGAAAGCTCGACCACAAGGTAACAGATGCCAAGATCGAAGATGGTGCAGCCAATGAGGCTGCCAATGAATTGCCTGACTCGGCCTTGAGTAAAGCAGGCAAGGGCGAGTAGCAAGCAAAAAGCGGCAAACAAGTAGAAATAAATCGCCTTTTCGGTGGGCGGTGCGACAAGGACCATGACAGCGCAAAACAGCATGGCAAAGATGCCAAGGAGCAGTCTCGCACCAAGGCTGAGGCCGTGATTGATGGTCCTTTCAGCTTCCTGATACATTGCTGCACTCCTTTTAGCTCCTAACGGCTGAATTAGGTCGTTCGGATCCGGTTCGGCTTGAATGAATTGTTAGGCCGCACGCTGCCGCCAATAAGCCCGTAAATTGCGCCCAAGACTACGACGAATGTTGCAGTGTAGAGCCAAATTGACAGGGTAAGAGTACCTGCGGCAAGGCGTCCTGGACCGATGGCCCAAGAGATGGCCCAGCCAAGTGTTGCATCAGTCATGCCCATAGCTACACCGAGCAAAACTGCAGCCCAAAACCCAAGCTTACGAGCAGCGAAGAATGCAAATGCGATGTAGAGAATAGCGGATCCGAAGGCTGCGTAAGTGTAAGAAAAGCCAAGCATTAGAGACGCGAGAGATGCGACCGCATCAAACACGACCACCGCCAAACACGATAATGCGAAGAATTTGAGAGATTGCAATAGAGTCCCCTGTACGGCCTAACGCCAGAATTAAGCCGCGCCGCACCGCGGTGTCGGCTTGAATGAATTGTTAGGCATCACGGCAAGGCTACTCTGTCGGAATGGCGTACTGGGCTTGCCTGACACAAGACTCCGCTTCGCTCCTGCTCTTGAACTGATCCACGGTGAGTACGCCCCAGCCGTGGCCCGTCATTCCTACCCAGATGATTGGGACTTCATCGGCGCGGGTGTCCAGATTTAGCACGCCACTTTTCCCGCCAGGGTTGTGCTCGATGTAGACGCTATGAGGGCCAGGTTCTACCAAGACATGTGCGAAGTCGTTTGGCTTCAAGGTTCCGATCGGCTTGTTGTCAACGATTGCAGTTGTGCGGTTGCCTGCTCCGACAAGCGCGGCTTTCTCTCGACATACGTACAGGCTAACTCTCCCGGGAACAGGCTGCAGTTCACGCAACGTAGCTTCGGTGCTCTTGTCTCCGTATGTCACCGTCGCGCATCCGGACATGATGGTGACGACTAGCCCAGCTGCTACAGCATGTTGGATCTTCATCTGAATTCCCCCCTGACGATGCCTGACGGCTGAATTAAGCTACGCCGCGTAGCGGCGTCGAATTGAATGAATTGTTAGCGCACATCTTTGATGACAGGCGTTGGCGACTGCTCGGGAACCTCTGGCCAGTTCTCATGATGGAGCGCCCAAATGAACAGCACCGCAAAAGCAGCTCCCGCGACACGAGGAAGCCACGGAGCTTCGCGTACATGCTTCTTGAGCTTCCCGAAAGCTGCAAAGCAGATCGCCCACACTAAAAACTGGGCTGCCAGCATAAGGGACGCAACCCAGATGGTAGCGAGCAGAGCGGCAACCCCTTTCTCATACGTTGCAACAGGGAGAATTCCAACGAGTACGCCGACTACTGCACTAGAGTAATCAAATGCTACGCCGCCGAGACGTTCCCCGGCATACCGCAGGACCTTTGATAGAAAGCAGAACCCTCGAATGGCTGTGGCGATTGATAGTACAAGACCGGCGGAGTACACCAGCAATTTGATAAGAGTTAGTGCCATTTGGCCGCTAATGGCTGCGACTAGAATTGTATCCCAACGACTATCAAGAGCTAAGCTGGGTATAGAAACGGCCAGCGATACCCAAAACGGTACGGCAGCGTAGTAGCAGAAACGGATCCATGCTTGGCGGCCCGTTAGTTGGTAAAGGGGGACTGTCTCTGTCATGAGTGCTAACGCCTGAATTAAGCCGACCCGCGAATTGGGTTCGGCTTGAATGAATTGTTAGCTCTCACCGAGCACCCCTGCGGCCCAACATCGGACTCTTGCAATCCCACAAGGTGTCTTCAAGTGCTTGCAGCACATCTTGTGTTGGCGATGGATCATACCGCGCACACGAGAACGTGAGATCTAGCGATAAGGGCGGGGCCCAGTGCAATAGCTGTAGTGAGTACGTGCCTCTTGCCGCAGAGTAGCCGAGATGTTGATTTAAACGAGAGAAAATGCTTCTGCTGCCACCAACATAGAGACCCGAGCTGGGGCCGTTGGACTTTGCATAGGAGCGTAGACCGGTGTCACGTAGCTTGGCGGACGAAAAGGCTCCCGATGCTAACGTTAAATCTGAAGTTTCTGCACACTCAAAATAGTAGATATACGAACCTGCGCCGCTCCACTTCTTAACCTCCGCCACGAGTGGCAGGACTTCCCCTAGACCTAGGGTAGCTGTATTGAAGCTCCAGCTTCTCTGGTCCGCGGGCATAGTGCCGAGACATCTTTTGCCAATATCGGCAAGATGTGTAAAGGCCAGATCTGGAAGTATAGAGAATGTCATGCTTGTGAGAGCTAACGCTTGAATTAAGCCGGGTTGCGAAGAAACTTCGGCCTGAATGAGTTGTTAGGCAGTGAGTGGCCGCGAAGTTTGCATGGTGCAACCATGCTCCCCAGCACTGCCGCCTATGCAGAGTGTGGCACAGCTTGCGGGATGTACCAACGCGCTTGCTCCACCATTGCCCAACGCTGGAACTAAGCCGAGTTGCGAAGCAACTTCGGCTTGAATGAATTGTTGGGGCTCGCTCTATGTCAGCTTGACAGAGCGTACAGACTTGCGAAGGTTGTCGGCAAAGCCGGGCATTGCCCCACACTCAACAGCCAACTTGAAAAATTCTTCCGAGGCGTGTTGAGGATCTAGGCGGTATTGGCGTACACATGATCGGGCGTACGGGCCCAAGTCAACAATGTCACTGCCAGTGAGATGAGAAGAGCTAGCCTCGTTCTTGAACTTTTCAATCGCTACATTAGGCAGGTCGGGACCGCAGATGAAGTACTCAAGATGCTTCAAAAAACTCGGGTGCGCCAGAATCTCCCCACCAGATTTTCCGTTCTTCTCAAAGACGTCCTGTCGCGACTTTCCTCTACCTGTAGGGTTGAACTCGGGCTCGGAGAAGTAGGCAAGTCGCACTTCCGGCACCGCGTTGCGCCCAAGGATGCTCGACGCTAGCTGTTCCATTGGCGCGAGCGAACCCCGCAGTTCTTCGTCGCTCTTCCAGTCAAAGCGGATCTCTGCGAAGAGGTATTGTTCTGCAACAGAGAGGAGGATATCCGGTTCTCTCATAGTGAACCCCAACACTTGAACTAAGCCGAGTTGCGAAGTAACTTCGGCTTGAATGAATTGTTAGGCAGTGAGTGGCCGCGAAGGTTGGATGGTGCAACCATGCTCCCCAGCACTGCCGCGTTGACCGAGTGTGCCACAGCTTGCGAAACGGAGCTTGCCCAGCGATGCAGCGGCGCGTGATGCCACTGAAGCCAACTGCAACGAGCGCAGCGCGCGGACGACGTGCCAAGGCTAAGCACCGAACTTCCCGCAACCAGCAACGGTGATGACCGCTGTCCGGAGCCAACTGCATGCACGCCTGCGAACTCACCGAAGCGGCAACCACCAACGCATCTGCCCCAGCACTGCCACCTTAGTTAAGCCGCGCCGCGTAGCGGCCTAGGCTTCGACGAATTGTTAGGGCGCGACATTGATGAGCCCGAGACCCGACAATGTGGCCACGCCGCCGAGCCCCAGCGCTAGTGCCGCATAGCAAAGAGCCATGACACGCCCTTTCGGGGTGGACCAATGTTCGCAGACCCAGATAAGTGCGCGTAAGAAGAATGTCTTGTGGCTGTAGAAGTAGCTAGCGAGGAACATGGTGCCCCACGCCATCAGGTAGAGTCCCAATAGCACGGTGCTAGGGCCAGTGCGCATTGGGCCTGGCTTGAATCCGGCGAGCAAAGTGCTGACAAGGAGGGCGCCCAGAATGGCGATAAGCGACACTCCTAGTGCGATGCCGGGCTCGTTTTCAGTTGGCTTCGGCTGCATCGAACTTACTAGAGCGCCCTAACGCCTGAATTAAGCCGACCCGTAGCCGGGCGGCGGTTGGGTGCTAGCGTAGCGGAAAAAAGCGCCCAAGCGCTGCCCCGATGCGGGTTCGGCTTGAATGAATTGTTAGGCCGCGACATGTGCAGCCTCCATGTACGTGCTGTACGCGTCATATGAGAAGCCGATGCCAATAGCAGCAGAAAGAGCAAGCAACATCCAATACTTGGTTGGATGCTCTTTGCGGCTGAATCTGGCTACCCACGCGCCATCAAGCGCGCAACCAGTAAAAGCCTGAATGAGGAATGGAATAAAACCGCTCGCACCGAACAGAACGGCGGCAGCCAATTTGCTAAGGCCCACCGAATCGCCCCAGAAAGCGGACGCCGAAAACAAACCGATGAAAAGGATGAACCCCCAATCAAACGATTTGCCTTGAAAGCGCGAGACGGAATTTTTCATAGCTGCCTAACGCCTGAGTTAAGCCGCGCCGCGAAGCGGCGTCGGCTTGAATGAATTTTTAGCCTGCAAGGCTGTATGGGTACAGCAGAGACAGGCCAGATGATACTTTCTCAATTGACTGTTCCGCATGTGCGATCAGATTTGGATCATCAGCAGATTCGAATTGACGAATGATGTCGGCCAATTGAAGCCATTGGCCAAAATTGATCCCGAGAGTTTGCGGTGCCGCATCCGGTCCGGAATCATGATCCAAAAAAGCAACGCGCCGATCGTTGCCGGTAGAAATAAGCCAAGCGTCTCCCGTGCCCGATGTTGCAAAGACCCACCAGTCTTTACCAAGTCCTGCCAGGGGCGCATCACGGCCTTTTGTCTCATTCTTGGCAGAGAGAGAGTCAAGAAAAGCGAAGTCTCCCGCAATCTCAATGAATGGAAGACTGTGATCCTGGCTTAAATAAGGCAAATCAGAAGCTGAAAGTAGCTCAAGTGCGATTGTCCGAGGGTTGCGGAGTTCTAACATTGCGGTCTAGCGCCTGAATTAAGCCGAGTCGCGAAGCGGGTTCGGCATGAATAAATTGTTAGGCACCGCCCGAGACACGCAGAGTCGCGGATACGGCGCCCACTTTGATGCTAAAGCCGCTCATGAAGTTGGCCGTAAGGTGTTTGCAGCCCTCAGACGGTCTACTTGAGGCGAATGCACGCATCTCAGCTAATAGGTCGTCCCACATGAATCCAAGGGAGTCCAAGCAGTTATCCTCGGTGAATGGAACTGTCGGATCTCGCTCCTGGGCTTTGAACAAGTACACCCCCGCAAAGCTGAGTGAGAGCTCAGGCGGGTCTGATGGATTTACCCAATCGCCGGTGCCACGGTGCCAATGTAGCTCTAACGTCTGTTGCGCTGGGGCGTATGACATGCCCTGAAAGTCAAAGTTGTTGTGTAGGTCAAAACGGTCAAGCCCGCGCTCAAGCGCGATAAAGTCTTCGGCAATTGAAAAGCCAATTAGCTGCATGCGGTGCCTAACCACGATTGGACCGCCTGAGAGCGGTGTTGCGCCAAGTATCGACTAAGGCCGGAGGTCTGGAAAGAAGGAATTCCTATTCCTTGACAATAACCTGCCGGATGGCCACCGGCAGTCTTTGCGCCGATGCTGGGTGCGTTAGCCGACGTTTGAGCAGGCGCATGAGTTACACCCATGGCGATACAGGCGTAATGACGCATCTAACTCCGAAGCTGTTGGATCAGGTCCGTGTTCGGCTGCGGCTTCACTACAGCCTGCGTACCGAGCAGGCGTTTGCGGGCTGGATCCGACGCTTCATTCTGGAAAACGGCAAACGGAATCCAGGACAGATGCGGCGGGTAGAGGTCGAGGCGTTTCTCACCGAACTGGCGACGCAGGGCAAGGTGTCGGCCGGCACGCAACATCAGGCGCTGGCGGCGCTGCTGTTCCTGTATCGCGAGGTCTTGGGGGCGGAGTTGCCCTGGATGGAGAAACTGCAGCGCGCCAAGCGGGCGCGGCCCATTCCGGTGGTGCTCTCGGCCAAGGATGTCGCGCGCACCATGCAGGAGCTGTTGGACCACAAGGATGTGGTAACCACGCAGATCTACACGCATGTGCTGGGGCGCGGGGCGTGGGCGGTGCGCAGCCCGCTGGACGGGCTGCGCACCGGCAGTGGGTGACGTTGCGGGCAAGCAAAGCCAACCCGCTGTAGGCGTTTGCTATGAGGCGTCGTGACTGAAGTCCCTGCAAAGTCCTATGCCGGGAGTCGATGAAGACCGCTAAGAATCCGCGGTCTTCATGGCAGTGCCTCAGCCGTCCAGCATCGCCTTGTCCCGCACCGCACCCTTGTCTGCGCTGGTCGCCAGCAACGCATACGCCTTCAACGCGGTGGTGACCTTGCGCGGGCGCACCTCCACCGGCTTCCAGCCCCTGGCATCCTGCTCTGCGCGACGAAGAGCAAGTTCCTCGTCCGAGATCAGCAGATTGATCGAGCGGTTGGGGATATCGATCAGGATCTTGTCGCCGTCGCGTACCAGCCCGATCGCGCCGCCTGCGGCGGCTTCCGGCGAGGCGTGGCCGATCGACAGGCCCGAGGTGCCGCCGGAGAAGCGGCCGTCGGTGAGCAGGGCGCATTGCTTGCCCAGGCCCTTGGATTTGAGATAGCTAGTGGGGTAGAGCATTTCCTGCATGCCGGGGCCGCCCTTGGGGCCTTCGTAGCGGATTACCACGATGTCGCCGGCCTTCACTTCGTCGGCAAGGATGCCTTTGACCGCCGAATCCTGGCTCTCAAAGACGCGCACATTGCCTTCGAAGACGTGGATGGATTCGTCCACGCCTGCGGTCTTCACCACGCAGCCGTCGCGGGCGATATTGCCGTACAGCACGGCCAGGCCGCCCTCCTGCGAGAACGCATGCGCGACATCGCGGATGCAGCCTTCGCTGCGATCGGTGTCCAGGCTGTCCCAGCGCGTGGCCTGGCTGAAGGCAATCTGCGTGGGGATGCCGGCCGGGCCGGCCTTGTAGAACGTGTGCACGGTCTCGGCGTCGGTCTGGGTGACATCCCATTGCGCGATGGCGTCGGCCAGCGTGCGTGCGTGCACCGTGGCCGCGTTGGTATGCAGCAGGCCGCCACGCGCCAGCTCGCCGAGGATGGCCATGATGCCGCCGGCGCGGTGCACGTCTTCGATGTGGTACTTGGGCGTGTTTGGGGCGACCTTGCACAGCTGCGGTACGCGCTTGGACAGGCGGTCGATATCGCGCATGCCGAATGGCACGTCGCCTTCCTGCGCGGCGGCGAGCAGATGCAGGATGGTGTTGGTCGAGCCGCCCATCGCGATATCCAGCGTCATCGCATTCTCGAACGCTTCGAAAGTGGCGATGCCGCGCGGCAGCGCCGTGGGATCTTCGCCGCCGTACCAGCGGTGGCAGAGCTCCACCGCCACGCGCCCGGCGCGCAAAAACAATTGCTCGCGGTCGGCATGCGTGGCCACCACGGTGCCGTTGCCCGGCAGCGACAGGCCCAGCGCTTCGGTCAGGCAGTTCATCGAGTTGGCGGTGAACATGCCCGAGCACGAGCCGCAGGTGGGGCAGGCGCTGCGTTCGAACTCGGCCACCTTTTCGTCGGAGGCGCTGTCGTCGGCGGCGATCACCATCGCGTCGATCAGATCGAGCTTGTGTTCGGCCAGCTTGGTCTTGCCGGCTTCCATCGGCCCGCCGGAGACGAACACGGTGGGGATGTTGAGCCGCAGCGCGGCCATCAACATGCCGGGGGTGATCTTGTCGCAGTTGGAAATGCACACCAGCGCGTCGGCGCAATGCGCGTTGACCATGTATTCGACCGAGTCGGCGATGATCTCGCGGCTGGGCAGCGAATACAGCATGCCGTCGTGACCCATGGCGATGCCGTCGTCCACGGCGATGGTGTCGAACTCCTTGGCCACGCCGCCGACGCGTTCGATCTCGCGCGCGACCAGCTGGCCGAGATCCTTCAGGTGCACGTGCCCGGGCACGAACTGCGTGAACGAGTTGGCGATGGCGATGATGGGCTTGTGGAAGTCGCCATCGCGCATGCCGGTGGCGCGCCACAGTGCGCGGGCGCCGGCCATGTTGCGGCCATGGGTGGAAGTCTTGGAGCGGTACTCGGGCATGGCGATTCAGCGGTGATCGGCGAGCGGTGGCTGGCAATTAGACCGCGTCGTGACTGTTGCTGCTGCAACGGTCGCGGCGCGCTCCGGTGATCCGGCACGGTAGCACGCGAGCGACGGCACGCCGTGCCGGTGGGGAGGGCGCGGGCAGGGCGCGCATCGCACAGGCAGCGCCGGAGCGTTCGCCGGCACGGCGCGCGAACACGCGCCTCCCGCACGCGGCGCCCGCTGGTCGGCGTGGCATGTAATGCGATGTAAACGTATGTGGGCCGGCATGCAGTGCCCGGAGTGCAAACCGGAGCGCAGATCGCGCCGCTGCCACACCGGCACCATCGCCGTCAGACCGGTGCGGCAGAGGGGGGCACCACCGCCAAGGATCTCCACCAACGGCACCGCAGGAGGCGCCCATGTCCGACCATCCACACCCACGCCGCACGGCGGCGGCGGCCCCGCATCCCATCGACCAGACGCCGGCAGCAGCAGCCGGGATCACCCGCCGTCGCGTGCTGCAGGGCGCAGCCGGCGCGGTGGCACTGGCCGGCCTCGGGTGGGGCGGCCGCGCGGCTGCGCAGAGCGCCGCCCTGCCGTTCGCGGGCCTGAACTCTTCGGGCCTGGCCTCCAATAGCTATGTGGAGAATGCCGAGATCGGCACGCACTACCGCGCCATCACCGCACAGCACGTGGCCGCCGCCGGGGCCTGCCCGCTGTTCCGGTTGCCGACCACCGCCGCGCGCTTCACGCGGGGACAGGGCCTGGCCTTGAACGAGACCTACTGCAGCCAGGTCCAGGATGCGCTGGACCACGTCGCCGCCCGCGGCAAGCGCGCCATCGTGGAGCTGCACGACTCCATGCGCCTGCCGCAGCGGGTGGCCGTCAAGTCGGGCTATCGGCGCGACGCCAGCGGCGCGCTTGTGGATGCGCGCGGCAACCGCATCGACGATGCGGCGGCCGCCGCGGTCTGGGCCGACACCTATCCGCTGCGCAACTTCGGCTACCAGGGCTATTTCGATCGCCGCGACGGGCTGCTCAAGCTGTACGAGTACCGCGTGATCGGCACGCCGGGGTGCACGCTCTACAACGCGTCCGGCCTGCCCGACCTGTGGGCACGCATCGTCAACCGGTTCCGGCAGCACCCGGCGGTGTTCGGCTGGGGCGTGATGAACGAGCCCTATCAAGGCGA
Source organism: Xanthomonas arboricola (assembly GCF_002940665.1). Lineage (GTDB taxonomy): Bacteria > Pseudomonadota > Gammaproteobacteria > Xanthomonadales > Xanthomonadaceae > Xanthomonas > Xanthomonas arboricola_B. The sequence goes on along the minus strand of NZ_MIGY01000003.1, from coordinate 1,378,706 downwards.
CGAGCGCGCCGCCGACGGCAGCGTGCTGTCGATGGCAACGCACTGGCAGAACACCGCCACTGCGTGCTGCAAGGCCATCATCGATCGCGACCGCGACCACTTCGTGTTCGTGTGCGGCAACGGCTATGCCAGTGCCCGGCTCTGGCAGGAGGATTCGATGGGCCTGTTCGACATCCCCGATCCCTACAACCGCATCGTCTACGAAGCGCACAACTATCTGGACAACAACGGGGCTGGCGGCGGCAACTGGATCGGACCGGGCGGGCGCAACGAAGTGATCCAGCCCGATACCGGCATCACGATGGTGACGCCCTTCATCGACGCCCTGCGGGATGCCGGCAAGCGCGGTTATCTCGGCGAGCACGGCTACCCGGCCGGCAACCGCAGCGCGGAGGTCGCCACCACGCGCATGCTGGCCCATCTGCAGGCGAACAATATCCCCAGCACGCAATGGTGCTTCGGCCCCGGCTGGCCGGATGACGACGTGCTCGGCATGAGCCGCGACGTGGGCGCGGATATCCAGGCCAAGAGCAATCTCGCTGCCGTGCAGGCCTTTTTCGACGTGCGCCTGTCCAGCTACATCCCGCCGCGCTAGCCACGCTGCCGCTGCCGGCAGGTGGCGGCGGTTTACACTGGCGGCATGCGCAAGAACATCCCGTGCCGCGCCGGCTGCGCGGCCTGCTGCATCGCGCCGTCGATCAGTTCGGCCATCCCCGGCATGCCGCAAGGCAAGCCGGCCGGCGTACCCTGCGTGCAGCTCGACGGCCAGGGCCGTTGTCGCCTGTTCGGGTTGCCGACGCGGCCGGCGGTGTGCGCCAGCCTGCGTCCGTCCGAGGACATGTGCGGTGCATCGCGCGCCCAGGCGCTGGCCACGTTGACGGCACTGGAGCACGCCACGCGGCCGTGAACCGCGGCAGGTCACCGGCGCCCCGGACTTGCGCCACTTGAATTGCGCCTGGCTGCGGGTCCGCGCTGCCAGGGCGGCGCGGCCTGCCGCGTGTTCCTGCCGTCACCTCTGCCCGCCGGCATGCTCGCCGCGTCAGGCAAAGGTGTATGCAGCAGGCGCATGACGTCGCATCCGCATCGCACGATGCCGATGCTGGTCTGCAGCCGTAGCGCAGGGACAAGGATTCAGTCGGTGCTGGAGAGGCCCAGGTACTGGTCCTTGAGCCGCACATAATGCTGCGCCGAATAATGCAGGCTCTCGATTTCCTTGTCGCTGAGCGTGCGGGCCAGCCGCGCGGGATTGCCCAGCCACAACTCGCCTTCGCCGACGATCTTGCCCGGGCCGACGACCGCCCCGGCGCCGACAAAGCCGTAGCGCTTGACGGTGGCGCCGTCGAGCACGCAGGCGCCCATGCCGATCAGGCACAGGTCTTCGATGGTGCAGGCATGCAGGATGGTGCCGTGGCCGACCGTGACGTCGGCGCCGATCACGGTCGGGTAGCCGGCCTTGTTGAACGGGCTGTGGTGGCTGACGTGGATGATGGTGCCGTCCTGCACGTTGGTGCGTGCGCCGATCTGCACATGATTGACGTCGCCGCGAATCACCGTGCCCGGCCACACCGACACGTCATCGCCCAGGCTCACCTTGCCGATGATGGTGCAGGCAGGATCGACATAGACGCGTGCGCCCAGTTGCGGGGTATGTTCCAGGAACGAGCGAATCGGGGTCACGATGATCTCCGGCATGTCGGCGGGCCGCCCGGTGCGGGGCACTGCCTGCATGATAGCGGGCGAGCGCCGGCACGCGGGAGGCGCTGGCGTGGCAGTGGAACCATCTGGCTGTGGCCGTGCATGACGCAGCGGCCCAGCGTGTTGGAACAGCCGGCGCCAGAATCTGTGAGGCTACGCCTGCACTTTCGCTGCAGCTTCGAATGGATCGCGTTGCAGCACTGCGCGTGCCGGTTTGCAGTCATACGCATCCAGCGGCGTTCAACGCACTGCCACCAACAGTTACATGCCGTTGAACGACGCGCAAGGTCGATTGCTTCCGCGCAGGCAATGCGCACGCCGCAAATGCCGTTGTGCAGACAGGCCAACGAATGCCTGGAGAGCCGGGCGAAGCGCTCTGCCGGCTTGCCCGACAAGCGCACAGCCATGCATGCCGCTGTCTTGAACGCCCCTGCGATCGGCCTAGCGTGCCGGTGCGTTTTTGCAAGACGGTGGTCGTTGTTCGTTGCAGTACCGATGTACTGTCGAAGGCCGTCGCAGTTGCGAGCGTGCTTGTGTCTTGGTCGTGGTGGCGCTGCGTGGTCGCGTGGTCACGCGTGAGGCTGCCAATGCCGTTGCGCTTCCTGCACCAGCATCACCCGTTGACCCAGCGCGCCATGACACCTGCCAGTTCGTGCTGGAGTGCATCACGCCGTTTCAAGTAGAGAATGGGCGATCGGGGTGGGCCGCTTCGGCGCGATCGCCTCGTCGCTGTGCGGGGGCGTGCTGGTGGACGCTGGCCGGTTGCCGGCAGCCCCGGATCTGGCCTGCAGTGTGTCGCCGATGCGTGCGGCCATCGCCGTGCTGGGCATGCGCCAGCCGGTGCGCTGAACTGCTCGGCCGGCGGTCGTCGCATGGCACTAGCGAAGTCGCCCTTACCAAAGAAATCCCGCGCACTGCCGATAACCCGACAGACCCTCCATCGTCGTGGCGGGCTCTTCCGCGGACCCTTTGCAGATCAGCGCCGGCATGCTCAGAACCATCGACTCAGATCAACTCCGCCCCGGCATGTATGTCTACAAGCTGCTGGGCGCGTGGGTGCACCATCCGTTCTGGAAGACCTCGTTCCTGGTCGATTCGGACGACGTGGAGAAGATCCATGGCAGCCGGATCGAGCAACTGGTGATCGACACCGCGCGTGGGCTGGACCTGGACACGGCAGCGCCGGGCGCACCCGATCCGCAGCCCGAGCCGGAGGAACCGCCGCCGCCGACACCGGACCCCCCCGAGCCGGCCACCACCGCGCGCACCGCGCGAACCAATAGCGTCACCGCACAGGTCGGTATCGAGTCCGAAGTGGTGCGCGCGCGCAAGATCTTCGAAGACGGCCGCGACATGGTCGAGGCGATGTTCCGCGATGTGCGGCTGGGACGCACCGTCGACACCGAGGCGGCGATGCCGCTGGTGGAAGCCATCAACGATTCGGTCTTGCGGCATCCGCAGGCCTTGATCAGCGTGGCAAGGCTCAAGACCGCCGACGACTACACCTATCTGCATTCGATGGCCGTGGCCGGCCTGATGAGCGGGCTGGCGCGTCAGCTCGGTCTGCCCGAAGGGCAGGTCGTCGAGGCGGCCATGGGCGGCCTGCTGCACGACATGGGCAAGGCGGTGACGCCGCTGGACATCCTCAACAAGCCCGGCAAGCTCACCGACGAAGAGATGGAGATCATGCGCCAGCACCCGCTGGACGGTCATCGCCTGCTGCTGGCCGGCGGCGTGCAGAACGCGGTGGTGCTGGAGATCGCGCTGCACCATCACGAGAAAATGGACGGCAGCGGCTATCCGAACCGGTTGGCGGGCGAGAACATCGCGCTGATGTCGCGGATGGGCGCGGTGTGCGATGTGTACGACGCCATCAGTTCGGACCGTCCCTACAAGCGCGGTTGGGATCCGGCCGAATCGCTCAAGCGCATGGCGTCGTGGCAGGGACATTTCGATCCGGCAGTGTTCCAGGCCTTCGTGCGCCGGCTGGGGATTTATCCGGTCGGCTCGTTGGTGCGGCTGGAGTCGCAGAAACTGGCAGTGGTGATCGAGCAGACCCCCGATGCGCTGCTCAAGCCCAGGGTGCGCGTGTTCTACTCGGCCAAGCTGCGCAGCCATGTGCTGGTGCAGGACATCGACCTGTCGCGCCCGGACTGCCAGGACCGCATCGCGCAGATGGAAAGCCCCACCGACTGGGGTTTCCGCGATCTTGAGAAGCTCTGGCTGCCGTAATCCGTAATCCGCTGGCCACAGGCCGCGCGCATGCACGCGGCCTACCTGGCGCGGAGATGCGCTGGGCGAGTGGGCTGGGTCCGCAGGCGTCGTCTGGCGACGGCGGCAGCCTTGCCGTCGTAATTGCCACCATCGCTGCCCGGCCCGGCATACCCCGCGCGCACCTGTGCCAGGCTCGCCGGTCACAGGCGGTTGCCGCCACGCCCGCCAGGCCCATCGGTCAACCTGGTCAACCTGGCGAGCACGGCCATGTTGCGCTGCAGCTTGGCAATATAGTTATGATCCATAACTATTGTGCAACGCAATCACCTGCCGGCCCCGGACCCCATGCCTCAGCTCTGCCTGGATGACCGTCGCTTCCCACACCTGCCTGCCGTCGCATGCGGCCGCCATGTGCAGGCACCGGACTGGCCTCAGCCTGTGGCGGCCTGCCTGCACGGCGGTGCTACGCGGTTGGCGGCCACGCCCACATCGGCATGCCTGCGCGCGTCTACAATGCAGCTCATGCCGCGGATCGGCGTTGCGGGCGGCGAGCGTTGCGCGCACCGGTTCGTCCGTCGTCTTCGTTGCGAGAACCGTCATGTCCGTCACTGCCACTGCCGCATCGCTGCAGGATGCCGTCACCACGGTGGATCAGGCACGCCTGCTGCGGCTGCTGGGCTACCGCATCACCCGCACCGAGTTGCTGGTACGGCGGATGTTTCAGGACTGCGTGGCTGCGTTCGATCTCAAGCCGGTCGACTTCTCGCTGCTGATGCTGGTGGACGGCAACCCCGGCATCAACCAGCGCCAGATCGGCGACGTGCTGCACGTGTCGGCGCCCAACCTGGCGATCGTGGTGGCACGCCTGGTCAAGCGCCGCCTGCTGCGGCAGGTACGGGGGCGCCAGGACCGGCGCATGCAGCATCTGTCGCTGACCACCGCCGGCGTGGCCCTGCTGAGCGCTGCCGAGGCCGAAGTGCTGCGCATGGAACAGCAACTCAGCGCGGTGCTTGGCAGCAGCGAGGCGCCGTTGCTGCGCGCACTCGACCGGCTCGACCGTCTGGACACCGCATAACCCGCCGCTGCCGTGCAGGCGCACGGCCAGCTTTCCTTTCGACCTGCGCACGCGCCGTTGCCGGCGTGTCGATCGCGCCCGCCTGACCGTTGTCCCGCCGCAGTTCCCGCTGTCCCTCCCAATGCTGGAGATGTTCGCAGTGAGCTATCGATCGGTCCTGTCTGGGTTGTCTTCCCGCGCGTCGGCGCTGCGCCGTGCAGCGCTTGGCATGCTGTCGCTGCTTGCTGCCGGCACGGCCGGCGCACAGAGCCTGCCCCAGATTACGACGCTGACCAACGGCATCAATACCGGCGGCACCAGCTATCTGGACGGCTTCACCCGCACCACGCCCGGCTGGGCGGTGATCACCTATCTGCGCCAGAGCTCACTGGACGCGATCAAGGATTCCCGCGGCAACGACGTGCCGGTGTTCGACCGCCCACGCATCGATTCCACGCTGCTGCTGACCCAGGTCGCCTATGTCACCCCGTACAAGCTCTTCGGGGGCGCACTGGGCATCAACACGCTGCTGCCGCTGATCAACCTGGATGCTTCGTTCGGGCGCAACAGCATTGCCAGCTTGCGCGACAACGGCGCCGGCGTGGGCGACCTGACCTTCGGCCCGTATCTGCAGATGCTGCCGGTGATCCGCAATGGCAGGCCGGTGTTTTCGCAGCGTTTCGAAATCGATGCGATCGCGCCGATCGGCAAGTTCGACCGCGATCGCGACCTCAATCAGGGCGCCGGCTACTGGTCGCTGGTGCCGCAATATGCGTTCACCGTGTTCCCGATGCCCAACTGGGAAGTCAGCGCACGCATCAACTACATCTACAACTTTCGCAGCGAGCGGCGGCCGAACCTGCCACCGGGCTTCGAGTTCCGCAACGGTCAGGCCGGCGACGCGGGCTGGATCAACGTCGCCACCTCCTGGGAAGTGGTACCCAATATCCGGCTTGGCGTGAATGCCTATTACCTCACCCAGTTCCGCGATAACCGCACCAATGGGCAACGCGTGGCCGACACCCGCCAGAGCGTGTTCTATGCGGGGCCCGGTGGCGTGTGGCGGATGGATGCCAACAACATGCTGTTTGCCAATGTGTATCTGCCGGTGGAGGTCAAGAACGCCGCCTCCGGCAACAACGTCAACCTGCAGTACGTCCATGTGTTCTAGCGCCGGTACATCCGGCCTCTTCGGAGAGTGGCAATGAATTTGCAGAACAAGACGATCGTGGTCACCGGCGTGGCATCGGGCATCGGTGCCGAAGTCGCGCGCCTGGCCCGCTTCCATGGCGCCACGGTGATCGGCGTCGATCGCACGCCGGTGCAGATGTCGCTGCACGGGTTCCACCAGGCCGATCTCGGCGACCCGGCGTCCATCGATGCGCTGGTGCAGGCCTTGCCGGCGCGTGTCGATGCGCTGGCCAATGTGGCTGGCGTTCCCGGTACCGCGCCGCTGGAGGCGGTGGCGCGCGTCAACTATCTGGGCCTGCGCCATTTGAGCCAGGCGCTGCTGCCGCGCATGGCGCCCGGCGGTTCCATCATCAATGTGGCCTCCATCCTGGGTGCCGAGTGGCCGCAGCGCCTGGAACTGCACAAGCAACTGTCCGCCACCGACAGCTTTGCGTCTGGCGATGCATGGCTGCAGGCGCATCCGGTGGCGCACGCCACCTGCTACCAGTACTTCAAGGAAGCGCTGATCGTGTGGACGCTGCTGCAGTCGCGGCCCTGGTTCGCCGAGCACGGCGTACGCGTCAACAACGTCTCGCCGGGGCCGGTGTTTACGCCGATTCTTGGCGACTTCGTCAGCATGCTCGGCGAGGAGCGCGTCAAGGAAGATGCCAGGCGCATGACGCGGCCGGCGTATGCCGACGAAGTGGCGGAGGCCATCGTGTTTCTCGCTTCCGATGCGGCGCGCTGGATCAACGGCATCACCCTGCCGGTCGATGGCGGGCTGGCGTCCACCACTCTGTAACACCACCCCCTCAGCAGGAGGCTAGACCATGAACGCTCTCCCCAATACCGCGATTGCCGCAAGCGCCGCTCCGGCGTGGCATGGCTGCATCTTCAATGGCGACTGGGTGCCCGGCAACGGCGGCACCGTGCAGATCATCGAGCCGGCCACCGGCACGCTGCTGCACGAAGTCGGCAAGGCCGACCTGGCCGATGTCGCCGCTGCCGTGGCGCTGGCCAAGAAAGCGCAACGTACCTGGGCAGCCACTGCGCCGCGCGAGCGCGCTGCGGTGTTTCACCGGGCCGCGCAGCTGATGGAAGCGCGCAGTGCCGAAGCGGCGCTGCTGATCGCGCGCGAAACCGGCGGCATCCTGCCCAAGGCCCAGCGCGAAGTGAACGAGTCGGTGGTGATCTACCAGCAGTCTGCGGCGCTGCCGCTGCAGGCGGTTGGCCAGGTGCTGCCGACGGGCGCCGGCCAGCTCAGCCTGGCCCGGCACCTGCCGCTGGGCGTGATCGCAGTGATTTCCCCGTTCAATTTCCCGCTGATCCTGTCGCTGCGCTCGGTCGCCCCGGCGCTGGCGATGGGCAATGCGGTGGTGCTCAAGCCCGACCCGCGCACGCCGTATACCGGTGGCGTGGTCATCGCGCAGGTACTGGAAGAAGCAGGTTTGCCGAAGGGTTTGCTGCATGTACTGCACGGCGATGCAGCCATCGGACAGGCGCTGGTCGAGTCGCCGGATGTCCCGATGATTGCTTTCACCGGTTCCACCGCGGCCGGCCGGCGCATCGGCGAGATCGCTGGCCGGCATTTGAAGAAGGTGTCGCTGGAATTAGGCGGCAACAACGCGGTGATCGTGCTCGACGACGCCGATCTGGACAAGGCCGCCTCTGCAGTGGCATTCGGCGCCTACCTGCATCAGGGGCAGATCTGCATGGCCACCGGCCGGGTGCTGGTCCAGCGCGGGATTGCCGATGCATTCACGCAGCGGCTGGCCGAAAAAGCCAGGCATCTGCCGGTCGGCGATCCGGTTAGCGGCACCGTGGCACTGGGGCCGATCATCGACCAGCGCCAACTGCAGCGCGTGATCGATATCGTGGAAGACAGCGTTGCCGCCGGTGCGGTGGTGGAAGCCGGTGCCAGCAACGAAGGCCTGTTCTATGCGCCGACGGTGTTGTCCAACGTGCGCCCGGGCATGCGTGCCTTCGACGAAGAAGTCTTCGGGCCGGTGATCAACATCACCGTGTTCGATACCGACGAAGAAGCCGCGGACCTGGCCAACCATGGCGAGTACGGTCTGGCTGCGGGCATCCTGTCGGCGTCGGTGTCGCGTGCGATGCGCCTGGGCGACAAGCTTCACACCGGCCTGTTGCACATCAACGATCAGACCGTGGCCGATGAAGTCATTAATCCCTTCGGCGGGACCGGTGCGTCGGGCAACGGCACCAGTGTCGGCGGACCGGCCGATTGGGAGCAGTACACCCACTGGCAATGGCTGACGATCAAGAACGAAGTACCGCAGTACCCGTTTTGACCGGTGCGGCGCAACATACTGGGCGGTGGGGGTGCAGGCGAGCCGTGGATCAGCCGCTCCGGGGCCGATCTATCCGCAATGTTCAATTACTTTTAGGCAAAGCAACCAAGCGTTCGAGTGTCTTTATTGTTTCGAGACAGTCAGACGTTTACGTCTAAAGCCTGGTTGGTCGAGGGCGCGGTGCCCTTATCGCTTGCGGGACAAGCCGTGAATCCGTCCGTGGAGGCTCCTTGGCGGCATCCATGCCGCCAAGGGTCCCGCAATCGGCAAGGACACCGCGCCAGAGAGTTGGTCGGTGGCCGCGTGAAAAGCTACCTATCGCTCGACGTGCGTTTGACATTGCGCCGGCGCATCAGTAGCGACAATGCGCATCGCGCACTGCTCTTAACTTTGCGCACCGACCATTTCGATTGGTCCTTGCCCGCCCACCGTCGCAGGACCTTGAGCGGCATGGATGCCGCGCCAGAGCCTACAAGGACGTACTTGCGGCGTGTCCCGCGATGGTGGGCGGGCGGGCCCTGCAGCCAATCTCCAGACCAGCCGCTCTTCAACCAACGCATCCCCATCGTTCAATCATCTTTCAAGACGATCGAGATCTCGCGCTTCAGTGGTTTTTGTCAGCCGCTCTTAATCGCCAGCGCGGAATTGCGTCGGCGAGCAGCCGGCATGGCGTGCGAAGTAGCGGCTGAAGTATGCAGCGTCGAAAAATCCTAGGCTGGCGGCGATCTGCTGCACGCTCAGGCTGGTGTAGCGCAGGCTGCGGCGTGCTTCGAGCATGATCCGGCGCTGCAGTAATTGCAGCGCCGAGGCGCCGGCCAGCCGCTGGCACAACGCGTTGAGATGGCCCGGAGTCAGGCCCAGCTGCCCGGCATAGCGGGAGATCGGCCAATGCGCGCGGTAGTGCTGGTCGATCAGCGCCTGATAGCCACGGAGATGGCGTAATGCCGGGTCGGCGTACGGGCTCACCGCAGCCGCATCCTGCGCGTGCTCCAGCGCCGTGCGGGCGGTCCAGATCAACAGTTGCGCTGCGGCGGCGTGCAATGCGGCCTCGTGGCCGATGCGCCGGTATGCGTGATCGTCGGCAATGCTGGCGAACAGCGCGTCGAGCAATCCGCGTGCGTGCTGTGCCTGCAGGACCTGCGGGATGGTCAGTGCACGCTGCAACAGCGGCGCGGCACTCAACGCACTACGTACCAACGGCATGCACAAGGTGATGATGTGGCCGCGTACCTGTGGATCGAATCTGAAACCATGCACGCACAGCGGTGTCAGCCAGATCACGCGTGCGCCACGCACGCGCTGGCTGCGGCCATCCAGCTGCAGCGTCGCCGGCCCGCGTTGCACGTACAGCAGTTGCGCCAGGTCTTCGTGCCGGTGCGGAGCGATGCGCCAGTCATGCAGCCGGCTGCGTGCGGCAATCGACTCCCAGTGCAACAACTCCGGGGTGTCGGCGTGCTGCTCGCCATACAGGCCAAAGGCGGGGACCGCAGTGGCTGCGGCGTTGGCGTGCGCGCGTGTGGGCATCGTCGAAAAGTCCAAGCACTGCGCGCAATCATCCCTTCAAAGCACGTGCTTGGCTACCCACACTGGCCTGCATCCGTCGGCTGAGGCAGGAGCATTGCATGCGAACCCAGATCGCGATCATTGGCGCCGGCCCCTCCGGCCTGTTGCTGGGCGAGCTGTTGCTGCGGGCCGGTATCGATGCCGCGGTAATCGAGCGACAGACCCCGGAGCATGTGTTGGGGCGTATCCGCGCCGGCGTGCTGGAACAGGGCAGTGTGGAGCTGTTGCACCAAGCAGGCGTTGGCGCACGCGTGCAGCGCGAAGGCTTGCCGCATCACGGCTTCGAACTGTCGCTGGATGGCCGGCGGGAGCGCATCGATCTGCTGCGCGGCTGCGGGCGTAGTGTCACCGTCTACGGCCAAACCGAGGTCACCGCGGATCTGATGCAGGCCCGCGCGCGCAGCGCTGCGCCAACGTATTACAGCGCGCAGGACGTGACGCTGTGTGGAGTGGACAGCGACATGCCCGCGGTGGAATTCACCCACGATGGCCAGCGCCTGCGTATCGACTGCGACTATATCGTCGGCTGCGACGGCTTCCATGGCATCAGCCGCGCCAGCATCCCGCCGGAGCGACTGCGCCTGTTCGAGCGGGTGTATCCGTTCGGCTGGCTTGGCGTGCTTGCCGACACCCCGCCGGTCCACGACGAGTTGATCTACGCGCAGCACCCACGCGGCTTTGCCTTGTGTTCGATGCGCTCGCCGACGCGCTCGCGCTACTACGTGCAGGTACCGGCCGATGCGCAGGTACAGGCATGGAGCGATCAGGCGTTCTGGAACGAGTTGCGTGCGCGGTTGCCTGAGACGCTGGCTGCGCAACTGGTCACCGGTCCATCGATCGAAAAGAGCATCGCGCCGCTGCGTAGCTTCGTCGCCGAACCCATGCAGTACGGGCGCCTGTTCCTGGCTGGCGATGCGGCGCATATCGTGCCGCCCACCGGCGCCAAGGGCCTGAATCTGGCGCTGGCCGATGTCGGCTTGCTGGCGCAATTGTTTGAGCGCTGGAACGCGCGTGGCGACACCACGGTGCTGCAACAGTATTCGGCGCTGGCATTGCAGCGGGTGTGGAAGGCCGAACGGTTTTCATGGTGGATGACCACCTTGCTGCATACCTTTGACGACCAGGACGCGTTCACCGCACGCATTCATGCCGCAGAGCTGGATTATCTGCTGGACAGCGAGGCCGGGCGGGCCACCCTGGCCGAAAACTATGCAGGCTTGCCGTTGGTGGAGCTGCCGGATTGAGCGTAGCGATGGCCGCCGTCGAGATGCCTCGTGCGTGCGCGAGAGAAAACCGACTGCGATAGTTATCTTCTGATTACCACCAATACCGCAGGTGCCCTGGTGCACTCCAGGGCGGCTAGCGGGCGAGCGGACGCGGCCGTTAAGCTGGCGGCGACGCGTGGAAAAACCCTGTGTGCAAGGCGCGTCGTCCCCCAATCAACGGTGCACCGTGTTGGCATTCCGGCCGGCGCAGCGCCCGTCTCCATGTAAGGAATCCTCCATGAATAAGCTGTTCTCACGCGCCTTGCTGCTGGTCATGCTGGTGGCGCCGGTGGCTGCCTTCGCGCAGACCGCAGTGACTGAAAATCCCAACCACCAGAAGATGCTGCTCGGCTCCACCTGGCCCGAAACCGTCAACAAGCGGTTGGTCTACGATTTCTGGCGCATCGTATTCGAGGCTGGCCAGGTGCAGGAAGCGCCGAAATACATGGACAAGAACTACATCCAGCACAACCCGAACGTGGCGAACGGTCGCGATGCCTTCATTGCGTTCCTGACCGCATTCGTGCCGCCGACGCCGGTACAGGCACGTGTGCAGTTGCCGCTGGTGGTCATCACTGCAGATCGCGATCTGGTCACGCTGGTGTCGGTGCGCACGCTGCCGGATCCGCGTGATCCCGGCAAGACCTATACCACCACCTGGTTCGACATGTTCCGCATCGAAAAAGGCCTGATCAAGGAGCATTGGGATCCGGACACCATTGCCGGCCGCGCCAATAGCGGCGGCCAGTAATCGCTGCTGCATTGCAGGGCTGCAGCGTGCAGCCCTGCAATGCGTGATCCATGCAGCTCGTCAGCAACCATGCAAGTGGTTGGCGGAAACGACAACGCCCGCCTGATGGTGGGCGTCGTCTTTTGAGCGCAGCGGTCAGCTGATGCGGAAGCCCATCGTCGCTTCCACCGCCTGCTGCCAGCCGGCATAGAGTTGTTCGCGCTTGTCGTCGGCCATGGTCGGCTCGAAGCGGCGATCCACCGCCCACTGTTTGGCGATCTCTTCGCGGCTGCTCCAGAACCCGGTCGCCAGACCGGCCAGATAGGCGGCGCCGAGCGCGGTGGTTTCGGCCACTTCCGGGCGCAGCACCGGCACGTTGAGCATGTCGCTCTGGAACTGCGCCATGAAGTCGTTGGCGATGGCGCCACCGTCGGCGCGCAGTTCCTTCAGCTCGATACCCGAATCGGCCTGCATCGCAGTCAACACGTCGCGGGTCTGGTAGGCCATCGATTCCACCGCCGCACGCACAAAATGTTCCTTGGTGGTGCCGCGGGTCAGCCCGAACACCGCGCCGCGGATGTCGCTGCGCCAATACGGCGCACCCAGGCCGACGAAGGCCGGCACCAGATAGACCCCGTCGTTGTCGCCGGCACGTTCGGCATAGGCCTGCGAGTCGCTGGCCTTGCCAAGCATGCGCAGGCCGTCGCGCAGCCACTGCACCACCGAGCCTGCGACGAAGATCGAACCTTCCAGCGCGTATTCGACCTTGCCGTCGATGCCCCAGGCGATCGTGGTCAACAGACCGGCCTTGGACGCGACCGCCTTGTCGCCGGTATGCATCAGCGCAAAGCAGCCGGTGCCATAGGTGTTCTTGGCCATGCCCGGTTCGAAGCAGGCCTGGCCGAACAGCGCCGCCTGCTGGTCGCCGGCGATCCCGGCGATCGGCACCTGCTCGCCGTAGAAATACTGGGTCTGGGTCATGCCGTAGATTTCGCTGGACGAGCGCACCTCCGGCAGCATTTCCTTCGGCACGTCGAGCATGGCCAACAGCTCGGCGTCCCACTCCAGCGTGTGGATGTTGTACATCAGCGTGCGCGAGGCATTGGTGTAGTCGGTGACATGCACCTTGCCGCCGGTGAGATTCCAGATCAGCCAGCTGTCGATGGTGCCGAAGGCCAGTTCGCCGTTGCGCGCGCGTTCGCGGGCGCCGTCGACGTGGTCGAGGATCCACTTGACCTTGGTGCCGGAAAAATACGCATCGATCAGCAATCCGGTCTTGTCGCGCACCATCTGCTCGTGCCCGGCCTCCTTGAGCTGGGTGCAGATGTCCTTGGTCTGCCGCGATTGCCAGACGATGGCGTTGTAGATCGGCTGGCCGGTGGCCTTGTCCCACACCACCGCGGTCTCGCGCTGGTTGGTGATGCCGATACCGGCGATCGAACGCGCATCGATCTGCGCGTTGTTGAGCAGCTCGGTGATCGTGGTGTAGACGCTGGTCATGATCTCGCGCGGGTTGTGTTCCACCCAGCCCGGCTGCGGAAAGATCTGGCCGAACTCGCGCTGCGCCACGCCGGCCACCTTGCCGTTGCGATCGAACAGCATCGCGCGCGAACTGGTGGTGCCTTGATCGATCGCAAGGACGTATTGCTTTTCCATCGGAGATTCCTCGAACAATGCCGGCGCTGGCGCACGGCGAGAAAGTGGGCGGTGCACGCCGCTGCTGGAGAGGCCGATAAACCCATGGCCTGCCCGGCAGCGGGGCCGTGCTGTCAGTCGTGCAGCAGTACGATCAGCGCGGATCGAGCGGCGGTTTGCCGCCCTGCAGATGGCGCACGCGTGCCGGCAGGAACGGCAGGATCAGCCACTGGTAGGCGAGCGCGCCGATCGGGCCGCCGATCAACGGCCCGACAATGGGAATCCACCAGTAGTTGTCCTTGGCGGGCAACGCGGCCTCGCCCCAACCGGCAAGGTAGGCGAACAGGCGCGGGCCGAAGTCGCGTGCCGGATTCATCGCCCAGGCTTCCAGATAGCCCATCGACGCGCCCAGCGTCGCCACCAGCAGGCCGATCATCAGCGCGCCGGAGTTGGCGGTCGGCGCGGCTTCGTTGAATTGTTCGGTGATGGCGAAGATGCCGAAGATCAGGAACGCGGTGATGATGATCTGGTCGACCAGCGCATGCATCGGCGTCACCGCAAGGCCGGGTGCGGTGAAGAACACCCCGGCGGCGCCACCGGCTTCGCGGGTGAGTTGCTGCACCTGGTTGTAGTGGTCGATGACCGGGCCGTACAACTGGTAGACGATGGCCGCGCCCAGGAATGCACCGATCACCTGCGCGCCCCAGTAAGGCAGCACCTTCTTCCAGGAGAACCCGCGGAACAGCGCCAGCGCCAGCGTCACCGCCGGGTTGGCATGCGTGCCGGACACCGAGCCGGTGACATAGATCGCCAGCGTCACCGCCAGGCCCCAGGCGATGCACACGCCCCAATAGGCGTTCTGGTACGGGCTGGGGTCGTAGAGGACGTACATCGCCGCGACCGAATCGCCGAGCGCGATGATGATGAACATCGCCACCGCCTCGGAGATCAACTCGCCCACGAGTTGGCGGCTCATGCGCGCGTCCTCGTGCCGATGGCGATGACGCAGGCAGGGTGGTGCGACGCGCGCATTGGCGCGCAGGGGTCTTCGGTGATACTCATCAGGGTGCCCTCCACGTGACTCAGGATGATGCCGGCGAATGCGCCAGGATACGTTGCCGCGCGACCCGTCCTCGCCGGCAGCGTGGTTCGATCAGGCCGGCACGCCGTCCGCCTGCCGGACCGAGTGTGTCTGCAGATATGCCTCCAGGCGTTCGCGCCCGGCCGCGTCGATACGCAGGCCGAGTTTGCTGCGGCGCCACAGGATGTCGTCGGTGGTCACGGCCCACTCGTGGGCACGCAGGTAATCCACCTCGGCCTGATACAGGTCGGCACCGAAGTGCGTGCCCAGGGCGGCGATGTCCTGCGCCTGGCCCAGCAGCTGTTCCGCACAGGTGCCGTAGTTGCGCACCAGCCGTTGCGCGGTGGGCGCAGGCAGCCACGGGTACGCGTGGCGCACGCGCTCGAGCAGGCTGGCGATATCGCGTTGTTCGCCGCCGGGCAATGCATCGCCGCGCGCGGTCCATGCCGGCTTGCGGGCACCCAGCGCCTGGGTGAGGCGGTCGACCGCTTCTTCGGCCAGTTTGCGATAGGTGGTCAGCTTGCCGCCGAAGACGTTGAGCAACGGTGCGCCGTCGGTAAGCACTTCCAGCTGGTAATCGCGGGTGACTTCGGCGGCGTTGTCCTCGGCATCGTCGAGCAGCGGACGCACGCCGCTATAGCTCCACACCACATCGCTGGGAGCGATCTGCTGCTGGAAATACAGGTTCACCGCATCGCACAGGTACTGCACCTCGGCCGCATCGATCCTGGGCGCGGCGGGGTCGGCCTGGTAATCCACGTCGGTGGTGCCGATCAGGGTGAAGTCATGCTCGTACGGAATGGCGAACACGATGCGCCGATCCGGTTGCTGGAAGATGTACGCATGGTCGTGGTCGAACAATTTGGGCACCACGATGTGGCTGCCTTTGACCAGGCGCAGTGCGTGCGTGTGCGGCACTGCGGCGACCGTGTCCAGGAACGACACCGCCCATGGGCCGGCCGCATTGGCCAGCGCACGCGCCTGCACGGTGCGGCGGCGGCCGTCGCGGTCTTCCAGCTCGGCGTACCAGAAGCCTGCATCGCGCCAGGCACCGACGCAGCGCGTGCGCGTGTGGATCTGTGCGCCACGTCTGGCGGCGTCCATCGCATTGAGCACCACCAACCGCGCATCCTGCACCCAGGCATCGGAGTACACGAAGCCGGTGCGCAGCGATTCCTGCAGCGGCTGGCCAACCGGGTGCGTGCGCAGCGACAGCCGGCGCGAGCGCGGCAGGCTGCGCTTGCTGCCGCCGAGATGGTCATACAGGAACAGCCCGGCGCGAATCATCCAGGCCGGGCGCAGATGCGGTTGATGCGGCAGCAGGAAGCGCAGCGGCCAGATGATGTGCGGGGCCAGCCGCAGCAGCACCTCGCGCTCGGCCAGCGCCTTGCCGACCAGCGCGAACTCGTACTGCTCCAGGTAGCGCAGGCCGCCGTGGATGAGCTTGGTGCTGGCGCTGCTGGTATGCGCGGCCAGATCGTCCTGTTCGCACAGGCACACCGACAGGCCGCGCCCGGCCGCATCGCGGGCGATGCCGACCCCGTTGATGCCGCCGCCTATCACCAGAAGATCGTATGTCTCGCCCATCGGTGTCTCCGTCCGGGCGCGCCAGCAGCGAACCCAAGTTGTCATGTTCGAACATATTCGAACATCAAACCTTTTCGGGGCGTGAAGAGCCGTTAGACGTGGGAATCAAGCACTTGGGAAATAGAAGTGCCTATCGAAGCCGGCATTTCGATAGTCAAGGAGGATCATGAAAGCAGCCCGATCGACATGCCCATGCCGCAAACGCACAAAAACGAACAATTGGCTCAGCCGGCGTCGCCAGGCTCGGCCAGATGCACGCGGGTGCCGGCCTCGGCCAGCACGGCAGCCAGTTCCTGCGGTGGCGGCCGGTCGGTGAACCAGTCGTGCACCTGGGCGATCGCGCCCAGTCGCACCATGGCGTTGCGGCCGAACTTGCTGTGGTCGGCCGCCAGCAGCACCTGCCGCGAGTGTTCGATGATGGCCTGGGCCACGCGCACTTCCTGGTAGTCGAAGTCCAGCAAGGTGCCGTCCAGATCGATGCCGGAAATGCCGATCACCCCGAAGTCCACCTTGAACTGCCGGATCAGCTCCACCGTCGCCTCGCCGGTCACGCCCTGGTCGCGCCCGCGCACCACGCCACCGGCCACGATCACCTCGAAGCTGGGGTTGGCGCTGAGCATCACCGCCACGTTGAGGTTGTTGGTGATCACGCGCAGGCCGCGGTGCTGCAGCAAGGCGCGCGCGACCTCTTCGTTGGTGGTGCCCAGGTTGATGAACAACGAGGCATCGTCGGGAATGAAGCGCGCGACCCGCGCGGCGATGTGCTGCTTCTCGCGCGCCTGCAGCGCCTTGCGCGCGGTGTAGGCCAGGTTTTCCACGCTCGAGGGCATGCTGACGCCACCGTGATAGCGGCGCAGCACGCCGGCATCGCACAGCAGGGTCAGGTCGCGACGGATGGTCTGCGGCGTCACCTCGAAGCGCGTCGCCAGCCCTTCCACCTCGGCAAAGCCCTGCTGCCGCACCAATGCCACCAATTGTTCCTGGCGCGGGTTGAGTGCCGGCGCCGGGACCGTCCTGTAGTGAGTCGACTCCATGCGCAGATGATCGCGCATGCGCGTGAGGATGCAAACACGCGCTGCACGCGCGCCGGCGTGCCGATGGCTGCGCTCAGCCCAGCGCGCCGCGGTAGCCGGTATCGATGCTGATGCTGCCGCCCACCGCGCGCGAGACGCAGGCGCACAGCTTGCGGTTCTCGCGGCGCTGTTCGTCGCTGAAGAACACATCGCGGTGATCGATATCGGCCGCGCTGTCCAGCACCTCGACCGCGCACAGCCCGCATTCGCCACGCCGGCATTCGGCGATCAGCTCGACTCCGGCGGCGGCCAGCGCATCCAGCATCGATTCGTTCTCGGCCACCGGCACTTCCAGGCCGAGCCCGGGCAGCTTGACCACGAACGCCTGCGCCGGCACCCGCCCGCTGTTGCCGAAGGTTTCGAAATGCAGCCGCGCGCGCGGACGCCCGGCGCCATGCCAGTGCTGGCGCACCGCTTCGAGCATGCCGAGCGGGCCGCACACGTACACCTCGGCATTGGCCGACAGCCGCGCCAGCGCGGCGGCAAGATCCGCCGGGCCGGCGCCGTCGTCGCATTGCAGCTGCAGGCGCTCGCCGAGCAGCGCTTCCAGTTCGTCGACATAGGCCATCGCACGGCGCGTGCGCCCGGCATACAGCAGGCGAAACGCGCGGTGGCGGCGCGCCAGCCGCTGCGCCATGCCGATGATCGGGGTGATGCCGATCCCGCCGGCGATCAGCAGGATCTCCTCGCCGCCCTCGTCCAGCGCGAAGTTGTTGCTGGGCGGGGAGATCTCCACCACGTCGCCGGGCTGCAGCGTCCACATGTGCCGCGAGCCGCCGCGGCTGTCGGGCATCTGCCGTACCGCGATCTGGTAGTAGCCATCGGCACGCGGCTCGCCCACCAGCGAGTACGAGCGCACGTCGGCGCGGCCGTGCAGCTGCACGCGAAAATCCAGATGGCTGCCGACCTCGAAGCCGCGCGCCGCGGTGCCCGGGTCGAGCACGATTTCGCGCACGCCCTCGCAGGCGTCGGCAATGCTGACCACATGGGCGCGGTGCCACCGGGTGTCTTTACGCATGGGAAACTCCAGGCAGAGGGGTGGGCCGGGTGCTGCCGGCAGTGGCGGGATGGGCGCGGCCGATCAGCGCGCCGCCGCGCACCTGGGTGATCGCCGCCGGGGTCTGCAGCACGTGGCGCAGATTGCGATGGGCCAGCCGTGCGTGTTCGCGCATCAGCGCTTCGGCGCACGCGCCCTGGCGGTCTTCGATCGAGCGTGCCGCGCAGTTCGATCGCATCGTGCACCTCGCGTTCGCCGAAGGCCTGCGCCGCCTAGCCGCCGCCCGGCAGTGCGCTGGCCAGGCCCTGTTCGCACAGCCGCTGCAACGCCGTGCCACCGAGTGCGCGACATGCCCCGCCGCTGCCCCACCGCCAGCTCGGGCAAGCGCGTTCCGGCCGGCGGTGCCGTCGCGGATCAGTTCGCGTAGCGACAGCAGCGCGCGCGTGGTCTGCGCGGCACTGCTGCGAAACGGGGTGGCGGGTGACATGGACACCTCCGATGCGGTGCTCAGCCCACCATGCGCAGCGACAGTTCCTGCGCGCGCTGCTCCTGGGCGATCAGCCGATCGATCACGCGGCGCGCCCACATGCCGCCGGCATCGACGTTGAGGTTGTAGAAGGTGTGATCCGGATGCGCGTCGATGGCGCGCTGCTGCGCTTCCAGCACCGCCTCGTCCTCGCCGAACACGCCGGTGACGCCTGCACGGGTCAGCGTGGTCAGCGATTGATCGTGCAGCGCGTAGTTGCGCATGAACGCCCAGAAGTAGTGGCAGGTGGTGTCGGTTTCCGGCGTGATGGTGTTGAGTACGTAGCCGTTGACGCCCTGGCTGCGGTCGCCCTCCGGCGCACCGGTGCCGGCGATGGCCACGCCGACGTCGATGGCGATGGTGCCGGGCGCTTCGAAGCGGATGATCTGCCAGCGGTCGACTTTGCCGCGGTAGTCCAGATGGCGCGCGATCTGGCTGGCCCAGAACGGCGGTGCGTCGATGTTGCGCATCCAGCGCGACACCACCACCGAGCGGTCGCCATGCATCACCTCGAACGGCGCTTCGGCGATCTCGTCCTGGCCGATGCTGGAGCCGTGCACGAAGGTCTCGTGGGTCAGGTCCATCAGGTTGTCCAGCACCAGCCGGTAGTCGCACTTGGCATAGATGGTGCGGCCATCACCGGCCCAGGCCGGATCGTGCGCCCAGTGCAGGTCGGGAATCAGGCGGGTGTCGGCCTGCGCCGGGTCGCCCGGCCAGATCCATACATGGCGGTGCTTTTCGGCCACCGGAAAACTGCGCACGCACGCGGACGGATTGATGGTCTCCTGCGAGGGCATGTGCACGCAGCGGCCCTGGCTGTTGTAGACCAGCCCGTGATAGCCGCACACCACATCGTCGCCGCGCAGTTTGCCCATCGACAGCGGCACCAGGCGATGCCAACACGCATCTTCGAGCGCGATCACCGCCCCGGCAGTGGTGCGATAGACCACCACATCCAGGTTGCAGACCTTGCGCGGGGTCAGCGCGTGCCTGATCTCGTGGTCCCAGGCGACGGCGTACCACGCATTGAGGGGAAACAGCTGCTTGGACTGGGGCATGACGGTGTCTCCTGGGGTTTGTAGACAACCTGGGATGCGGATCGGCAGCGGTGCGCCGGCTGGCGACCAGTTGACGCGCATGCCGGCGCTGGCGTCTGCCTGCAAGTGGAGTTATGTATACACCGGAGACAATGTTGGAGCGTTGGTTGCTCGCCGAAATTGTGCGATTATCGAACTGATGAACCGATAATCGCATTGACCGGGCCGTGCAGCTGCGCCTAACGTGACCACACGCTCGCTGCGCAGGACCGAAGCAATGGCCCAGATCGTCCCCCTTTCAGAAGCGGTGTCCCAGCTGATCGCCGATGGCGACTGCGTGGCGATGGAAGGCTTCACCCATCTGATTCCGCATGCGGCCGGCCACGAGGTGATCCGCCAGCGCAAGCGCGACCTGCACCTGGTGCGCATGACCCCGGACCTGATCTACGACCAACTGATCGGCGCCGGTTGTGCATCGGCATTGCGGTTTTCCTGGGGCGGCAATCCCGGCGTCGGCTCGCTGCACCGGCTGCGCGATGCGGTCGAACATGCGTGGCCGCAGCCGCTGCAGATCCGCGAACACAGCCATGCCGACATGGCCAACGCGTACGTGGCCGGTGCCTCGGGCCTGCCGTTCGCGGTGCTGCGCGGTTATGTCGGCTCGGACCTGCCGCGCGTCAACGACAGCATCAGGTTCCTGCAATGCCCGTACACCGGCGAGACGCTGGCCACCACGCCGGCGGTCAGGCCCGATGTCACCGTCATCCATGCGCAGCAGGCCGACCGCCGCGGCAACGTGCTGCTGTGGGGCATCCTGGGCGTGCAGAAGGAAGCCGCGCTGGCGGCGCGCAAGGTGATCGTCACGGTGGAAGCGATCGTCGACACGCTGGATGCGCCGCCCAACGCCTGCATCCTGCCGCGCTGGGTGGTCGATGCGGTCTGCCACGTGCCCGGCGGTGCGGCACCGTCGTACGCGCATGGCTATTACGCCCGCGACAACCGCTTCTACCTTGCCTGGGATGCGATTGCGCGCGACCGTGCACGCTTCCAGGCCTGGATCCAGACGCACATCCTCGACACCGAGGACTTTGCTGCGTTCCAGCGCGTGTACGCGCACTCGCTGCTGCAGGTGGCCGCATGAGCGAGGTCAGCACCAACGAGATGATGACCGTGGCGGCGGCGCGTCGCCTGCCCGATGGCGCGGTGTGCTTCGTCGGCATCGGCCTGCCGTCCACCGCCGCCAACCTGGCGCGGCTGACGCATGCGCCGGATGTCACTCTGATCTACGAATCCGGCCCGATCGGCGCGCGCCCGGAGGTGCTGCCGTTGTCGATCGGCGACGGCGAACTGGCCGACACCGCCGACACCGTGGTCTCCACGCCGGAAATCTTCCGCTACTGGCTGCAGGGCGGCCGCGTGGACGTGGGTTTCCTGGGCGCGGCGCAGATCGATCGCCATGCCAACCTCAACACCACGGTGATCGGCCCGTACGACGCGCCCAGGACGCGGCTGCCCGGCGCGGGCGGTGCGCCGGAGATCGCGGCAAGCGCCAAACAGGTGTTCATCATCATTCGCCAATCCAGACGCAGCTTCGTGCCCGCGCTGGACTTCGTCACCACCGTCGGGCATCTGGACGGTGGCGATGCGCGGCAGCGTGCCGGCCTGCCCGGCGCTGGCCCCACCGTGGTCGTCACCGACCTGTGCGTGATGGAGCCCGACCCCGTGACCCGCGAACTCACCGTCACCGCCCTGCACCCCGGCAGCACCCGCGAGCAGGTGCGCGCGGCCACCGGCTGGCCGATCCGCTTCGCCGCCGATCTGGCGCAGACCACCCCACCCAGCGTTGCGGAATTGCAGGCGCTGCGCGCGCTGCAGGCACGCACCGATGCAGCGCATGGCAAGCAGGCAGCCGGAGCCGAGGCATGAGCGAGGTCTATCTGATCGATGGCATCCGCACGCCGATCGGCCGCTATGGTGGCGCCCTGGCCAGCGTGCGCGCCGACGACCTGGGCGCGCTACCGATCGCCGCGTTGATGGCACGCAATCGGCAACTGGAGCCGGCGCTGATCGACGACGTGTACCTGGGCTGCGCAAATCAGGCCGGCGAGGACAATCGCAATGTCGCGCGCATGAGTCTGTTGCTGGCGGGGCTGCCCAGTTCGGTGCCCGGCAGCACGCTCAATCGCCTGTGCGGCTCGGGGCTGGATGCGGTTGGCACGGTGGCGCGCGGCATCCGTGCCGGCGAGCTGGGGCTGGCGATCGCCGGCGGGGTCGAATCGATGACCCGCGCGCCCTGGGTCATGGGCAAGGCCGAGAGCGCGTTCGCGCGCACGCAACAGCTGGAAGACACCACGATGGGCTGGCGGTTTATCAATCCGCGCCTGCAGGACGCCTATGGCGTGGAGCTGATGGGCGAGACCGCGGAGAACGTGGCACAGCGCCATGCCATCGCGCGCGAAGACCAGGACGCGTTCGCGCTGCGCAGCCAGCAACGCGCCGCCGCCGCACAGGCGGCCGGTTTCTTCGATGCGGAAATCACCCCGGTGCCGTTGGCCGCACGCAAAGGGGGCGAGGCGACCACTGTCGATCGCGACGAGCATCCACGCCCGAACACCACCGCCGAGATGCTGGCCAAGCTCAAGCCGGTGTTCCGCCAGCCCGGCACGGTGACGGCCGGCAATGCGGCCGGTCTCAACGATGGCGCTGCCGCCTTGCTGCTGGCCTCTGCGCAGGCCGTGCACGCGCATGGACTGACCCCGCGTGCACGCGTGCTCGGCTTCGCCTCGGCCGGTGTGGAACCGGCCTACATGGGCATCGGCCCGGTGCCGGCCACGCAGCGCCTGCTGGCACGCCTGGGCCTGCGCATCGCGCAGTTCGACGCGATCGAACTCAACGAAGCCTTCGCCGCGCAGGTGCTGGCCTGCACGCGCGCGTTCGGCCTGGCCGACGATGCCGCGCATGTCAACGCCAATGGCGGCGCCATCGCGCTCGGCCATCCCCTGGGCATGAGCGGCGCGCGGCTGGCGTTGACCTTGTTGCGGCAACTGGAGGCGGGCAACGGGCGGCTTGGGCTGGCCAGCATGTGCATCGGGGTCGGGCAGGGCGTGGCGCTGGCGATCGAGCGCGTGTAGTGCGCCGATTGCAACCGCCGCTGCCAAGACCGCACACCCACGTTTTGATCCTGCCGTAGCGCAACCGATGGAGATCCCGCATGCGCGACCCCAGCTCTGACACGTCGATCGATCCGCTGCTCGGCTATCGCCGGCCGCGGATCGGCACGCAGCCGGCCTACCTGCATCTGCCCTACGCATCCACCGCATTGCGCGGCCCCACGCGCGCGCCGATCGAACTCCCGGCCACGCTGTCGGAAGTCACCGGCCCACGATTGAATCGGCTCACCCTGGGCGAGCATGCCGCCGACCTCACCGCCGGCTTTGCGGGCGAGCCGTTGGGCGAGCGCATCATCGTGTCCGGCCGCGTGCTCGACGAAAACGGCAAGCCGGTGCGCAACAGCGTGGTCGAGGTGTGGCAATGCAATGCCGCCGGCCGCTATCAACATGCCGGCGACCGGCACGACGCACCGCTGGACCCCAACTTCCGCGGCACCGGCCAGGCGCTCACCGACGACCACGGCCGCTACGCGTTCAAGACCATCAAGCCGGGCGCGTATCCGTGGCGCAATCACTACAACGCCTGGCGGCCGGCGCATATCCATTTTTCGCTGCATGGCGATGGCATCGGGCAGCGGCTGATCACCCAGATGTACTTCCCTGGCGACCCGCTGCTGGCGCACGACCCGATCTACAACTGCGTGGACGATGCGCAGGCGCGCGAACGCATGGTGTCCCGCTTCGACTGGGAAAACGCGGTGAGCGAATACGCGCTGGCCTACCGCTTCGACATCGTGTTGCGCGGCCGCAAGCAAACGGTCTGGGAGTGAATCGATGAGCCTGCACACCACCCCCTCGCAAACCGTTGGCCCGTACTACCGGCTCGGGCTGGAGCCGCTGTATCGCGCGCAACTCGCGCCTGCGCAGGCCGCGGGCACGCACGTGCGGATCAGTGGTTGCGTCTTCGATGGCGCTAGCGCCCCGGTGGCCGACGCAGTGCTGGAACTGTGGCAGGCCGATGCGGCCGGCATCTATGCGCATGCCGCCGATGCGCGCTGCCAGGCGCACGATCCCGGCTTCGATGGCTGGGGCCGCGTGCCGACCGACGCGCAGGGGTGTTTTTCCTTCAGCACCGTCAAGCCGGGCCAGGTCGCCGGTCCGGACGGCAAGCTGCAGGCCGCGCACCTGACCGTGCTGGTCTTCATGCGCGGGCTGTTGCGCGGCGTGTCGACGCGGCTGTACTTCGCCGACGATCCGCAGCTGGGCAGCGACCCCATCCTGGCCCTGGTGCCGGGCGAGCGCCGCAACACGCTGCTGGCGCAATCGCGCGGTGGCAGCGATTACGTGTGGGACATCCACATGCAGGGCGATGCGGAAACGGTGTTCTTCAACTATTGATCGCGCCGTCGGTGCGCGGGTTGCCATGCAGGGTTGTTTCCGTGCGAGCAGCACACCTGCACCTGCGTGCAGATGCGGCACACCGGTCGCCGCGCGCCGGGCAGGCAGGTGCCAGCGCGCGCTGCCCTCAGTGATCCATCGCGATCGCGTGGCACCTGCGTGCAATGCGGTGATCCGCCGCGACACGCGCCTTGGCCAAACATGCAGCACGCGCACATGACCGGCCTGGACAACCGCGCGTGCACACCACCAAGCGCCGCGCCCGCCGGTTGGCACTCCCGCGCATCGGTGCCATGCTGCCGGCACGCCACCCGAGGCCATGCATGACTGTAACGTCTTCCCTGTTGGGATCCTTGTTTGGCGAGCCTGCCTGCGACGCGTTGTTCGACGACACGGCGCGGGTGCAGGCAATGCTGCAATTCGAATCCGCACTCGCCCGCGCACAGGCGCAGTGCGGCGTGATTCCCGCCGAGGCCGCGCAGGCCATTGCGGCCGCATGCGACGTGCAGCATTACGATCTGGCCGCGCTGGCCCAGGCCACCGCACTTGCCGGCAATCCCGCCATTCCCCTGGTCAAGGCGCTGACCGCACGCGTGGCCGCCCACGATGCGCAGGCCGCGCGCTGGGTGCACTGGGGCGCCACCAGCCAGGACGTCATCGACACCGGCACGGTGCTGCAGCTGCGCGCCGCGCTCGACCTGCTGCTGCCGCGCCTGCAAGGCCTGTGCGCCGAGCTGGCTGCGCTGGCCGCGCGCGAACGCAACACCGGCCTGCCCGGACGTACCTTGCTGCAGCAGGCGGTGCCGATCACGTTCGGGCTCAAGGTCGCCGGTTGGCTGGATGCGCTACAGCGCGCGTACCGCCGCCTGCAAGCCTTGCAGCACGATGGCCTGGTGCTGCAGTTCGGGGGTGCGGCCGGCACGCTGGCGTCGTTGCAGGCGCGCGGACTCGATGTCGCCCAGGCGCTGGCAACCACGCTGGCGCTGCCGTTGCCCGCGATGCCGTGGCATACCGCGCGCGATCGCCTCGTCGAGGTCGGCTGTGCGTTCGGCCTGCTGGCCGGCACGTTGGGCAAGATCGGCGGCGACGTGGTGCTGCTGATGCAGTCGGAAGTCGGCGAAGTGTTCGAGCCGGCCGCAGCCGGCAAGGGCGGTTCCTCGGCGATGCCGCACAAGCGCAATCCGGTCTCCAGCGTCGCCGCGGTCGCTGCTGCCACCCGCGTGCCCGGCCTGGTGGCGACCTTGTTCAGCGCAATGGCGCAGCCGCATGAACGCGCCGCCGGGCAATGGCATGCCGAATGGGAGACCTTGCCGCAGATCGTGCGCCTGACCGCCGGCAGCCTGGCGCAGATGCAAGGCTGCCTGGCCGACCTGCAACTGGACCGCGAGGCCATGCGCGCGCACCTGCACAGCCATGGCGGCGCGCTGTATGCCGAGGCGGCGGTGTTCGCGCTGGCACCACGGCTGGGCAAGCCGCAGGCGCATGCATTGGTCGAACAGGCGGTGGCGCGCGCACAGGCGCAGCAGCGCCATCTGCGCGAGGTGCTCGGCGACGACGCGCAGGTGAGCGCGGTACTCACGCAGGCGCAACTGCAGGCGGTGTTCGATGTGGACAGCTGGCGCGGCATGTCCTCGGTCTGGATCGATCGCGTGCTGGCTGCTTCTTCATCCCGCTGACGGTGCTCCGATGGCTTATCTCCAGTTGCCCACGCATCGCCTGCATTACCGCCTCGACGGCACCGAAGGCCGCCCCTGGCTGACCTTCTGCAATTCGCTGGGCACCGACCTGCACATGTGGGACGTGCAGATCGCCGCGTTTGCGCCGCATTACCGCATCCTGCGCTACGACCGCCGCGGCCATGGCGACTCTGACACGCCACCCGGTCCGTATCGGGTTGCCGACCTGGGTCAGGACGTGCTGGCGCTGTGGGATGCGTTGCAGATCGCACGCAGCGACTTCTGCGGCCTGTCGATCGGGGGACTCACCGGGCAATGGCTGGGCCTGCATGCGCCGCAGCGCCTGCGCCGGCTGGTGGTGTGCGCCACCGCGCAGAGGATCGGCAGCAGCGAGAGCTGGAATGCGCGCATCGAGCAGGTGCGCAGCGAAGGCCTGCCGGGGCTGGTCGATGCCACCCTGCAGCGCTGGTTCACGCCGTCGTTTGCGCTCAGCCATGCGCAGCGCCTGGACATGATCGTGGCCGCCTTCGTGTCGACATCGCCGCAGGGCTATATCGCCTGCTGCCAGGCGGTGGCCGATGCCGATTTCCGCGTCGCGCTGGACACGCTGGAGCTGCCACTGCTCGCACTGGCCGGCGACGACGACCCGGTCTGTCCGCCGGCCGATCTGCGCGAGATCGCCTACGCCGCCCCGCACGGCCACTACGCACAGGTGCCCGGCCGGCATATCTGCAACCTGGAGTCGCCGGCCGCGTTCAACCACAGCGTGCTGGGCTTTCTGCAGGCCGACCACGTGTGACCCTCCACCCGGCCAGGCAGCTGCCGGACGCATGCAGCCGTCACCCCGATCCGGCACGCACGACGCCCGGCATCCCCGCTCATGCGTTGCATCCGCGCCCAGCTGACCACGGCCAGCTGCCTGTCGCCGGCGACATCAATCGCAACCAGTGCACCTGATACGTCAGCGCTTACCCTACGGCCAAAGCTGACCTGCAGCAGCCGTCAGCACCCCATTCCCCATTCCCCATTCCCAATTCCCAATTCCCAATTCCCAATTCCCAATTCCCGAATTCCCACGCAGGAGAGATTCCAATGCACGAAGACGAGCGCTACCAGACAGGCTTGCGCGAGCGCCGACGCGTCCTGGGCGATGCGCATGTCGAGCGCTCGCTGGCCGCACGCACCGAGTTCACCGACGAGTTCCAGGCGCTGATCACCCGCTACGCCTGGGGCACCATCTGGACCCGCGATGGCCTGCCCGCGCACACCCGCTCGCTGCTGACCCTGGCGATGATGGTGGCGCTGGGCCACGACGAGGAGTTCAAGCTGCACGTGCGCGCCGCGCGCAACAACGGCGTCACGCCCGAGCAGATCAAGGAAGTCCTGCTGCAGGCCGCGGTCTATTGCGGCGTGCCTGCCGCCAACCATGCCTTCGCGCTGGCCAAGCCCATCCTCGAGGAGCAGTCCGGCGAAGAACAGCCGGTGCGCGAAGGCTGACGGCCACGGCGACGCGTGAGTGCAGCAGGCACGCTGCGTTTGCGCGGCATGCGACGGGCAATGCGACCAGTTAGGGTGGCTGTGCCCCTGGCCTGCACTCAGGGCACGCCGGGCAGGGTGGCGATCCAGCGCGCGCACTGCGTTGCAACTTGGCCATCCCGTATGCACATCACTGCTGATGACATCACCCATCGACGACGGGATGATGTACGTACCGCAACGGATCACCGCTTCCGTTCGCACAGGACATTTCCCATGAGGTTGCCGATGCTGCTGCGTACCGTTTGTTTGCTTTTGCTGTTGCTCACCGCATCCGGGCTGCAGGCACAACCGCATCCCGGGCCCGGGACCGAGCTGGCGCAGGTGCGCGCTGACGATGGCCAGACGCTGGCGGTGTGGTCGCGCGTCCCCGCGCAGCCGCGCGGCACGATCCTGCTGGTGCATGGGCGCACCTGGAGTGCGTTGCCCAATTTCGATCTGCAGGTTCCCGACGAACCGCGCGATGCGCGCTCGGTGCTGGCGGCATTGGCGCAGGCCGGTTACGCCGCCTACGCGGTCGATCTGCGCGGCTATGGCGGCAGTGCGCGCGATCGCAGCGGCTGGAACACGCCCGCGCGCGCCGTGGCCGATGTCGATGCGGTGCTGAGCTGGGTTGCCCACCAGCACCCGCAGCTGCCGCCGCCGGCGCTGCTCGGTTATTCCAATGGCGCGCGGGTGGCGTTGCTGATCGCCCAGCAACATCCGCAGGCGGTGTCGGCGCTGGTGCTGTACGGCTTCCCGGACGACGTCGACGCAGCGCCCGACACCACTCCGGCGCCGGCGCAGCCATTGCGTGCGCGCACCACGGCCGCGGCGGCCGGCGAGGACTTCATCACCGCCAACGCCGCACCGCCTAGCGTGCGTGCGGCCTATGTGGCACAGGCGGTATCGGCCGACCCGGTGCGCACCGACTGGCGCGCGATGGAGCAGTTCGCCTTCCAGCCCGAGCAGGTGACCACGCTGCCGGTGTTGCTGCTGCGTGGCGTCGACGATCCCATCGCGACCCAAGCGGACAACGCGCACCTGTACGCACGTCTGCGCAGCGAAGACCGCAGCTGGGTCACGCTGCCGCACGCCGATCACGTGGCGCATGTCGAGGACACCCATGCCGCCTGGGTGGATGCGGTGGTGAGCTTCCTGCGCCGGCCGCGCTGAGCGCGCCGCTGGCGACTAACTCAACAACGCACCCAGCCGCTGCGCCGCCTGCTTCAACGGCTCCAGCAGCGTCTGCATCGTCTGCAAGCTCACGCGCCCGGCCTGGGCGCCGATGTTGAGCGCGGCGATCACCTCGCCGCGCAGGTTGCGCACCGGCACCGCGATCGAGCGCAGGCCGATTTCCAGTTCCTGGTCGGTCAGGCACATGCCTTCGCGGCGCGTGCGCGCCAGCACTTCCAGCAGTGCAGAAGCCTGGGTCACGGTGCGGTCGGTACGCGGGCGCAGCGTGGTGCGCTCCAGGTACGCCTGCAAGGTGTCGCCGGGCAGGGCGGCCAACAGGACGCGGCCCATCGAGGTGCAGTAGGCCGGCAGGCGTGTGCCCGGGCGCAGCCCGATCGACATGATGCGCACCGTCTCGGCGCGCGCCACGTACAGCAGGTCGTCGCCGTCCAGCACGCCCAGTGAGCAGGATTCGTGCAACTGGTCGCGCAGCCCGTCCAGCACCGGCTGCGCCGCCGCGGTCATCGACGAAGACGCTGCATACGCACCGCCGATCCCCAGCACGCGCGGCAGCAGCACGTAGCCGCGGCCCTGCTCGCCGACATAGCCCAGCCTGGCCAGGGTATGCAGCACCCGCCGCACCGCCGCACGCGAGATGCCGGTTTCCAGGCTGATCTGCGATATCGTCACCTCGCGCGCGTGCTGGGCGAACACGCTCAGCACCACCAGCCCGCGGCCCAGCGAGGTCATGAAGTCCGGGTCGCCCTGGGCGGCGGCGATCTGCTGCATCAACTCATGCGGCAGGCCGCGTTCGCTCCCGGCGGTGGCCACGGTGGTGGTGGGTTTGCGGCGGCTGGAGGCGGGCTCGGGCATCGGATCGCAGCGTGGACGGGTCCGTGCATGGTAAGCGCTCACGCCGATACATGCCCCCGGTCGCAGCTTGCGCCTGGACATGTAAGCGCTTCACCCTGGTTGCCGCATAATCGCCGCTGGTTTGTTTCGGATCGGTCTCCTTAGTCCATGAAAACCCCCAAGGGCCTGCAACCGCTGATCGACGACGGCATCATCGACGAAGTGTTGCGACCACTGAAGAGCGGCAAGGAAGCATCCGTCTACGTGGTCAGCACAGGCGCCGACATCCTGTGCGCCAAGGTCTACAAGGACATGGCGCAACGCAGTTTCCAGGCGCGCGTGCAATATCAGGAAGGCCGCAAGGTGCGTGGCAGCCGCCAGGCGCGCGCGATGGGCAAGGCCACCAAGTTCGGCCGGCGCGAAGCCGAGACCGCGTGGAAGAACACCGAAGCCGAAGTGCTCTATCAACTGATGGACGCCAGCGTGCACGTGCCCAGGCCGCGCGGCTATTTCCACGGTGTGCTGCTGATGGACCTGGTCACCGACGAGGCCGGCCACAGTGCGCCGCGGCTGGGCGAAGTGGAGCTGGATCCGGAGCAGGCGCGCAGCTTCCACAGCCGCCTGATCGGCGATGTGGTCAAGATGCTGTCGCTGGGCCTGGTGCATGGCGACCTGTCCGAATACAACGTGCTGGTTTCGCCCGAGGGCCCGGTGCTGATCGATTTCCCGCAGGTGGTCAGTGCTGCCGGCAACAACGCCGCACGCGACATGCTGCTGCGCGACGTGCACAACCTGCGCGACTGCCTTGGCCGCTTCGCCCCCGAGCTGCTGGACACCCATTACGGCGAAGAGATGTGGGCGTTGTTCGAAAAGGGCGAGCTGCGCCCGGACAGCGTGTTGACCGGCCGCTTCAAGTTCGACACCCGCCGCGCCGACGTGCGTGCCATCCGCGCTTCGATCGAAGACGCACGCCAGGAAAACCTCATCCGTCAGCAGGGTCGCGAGGCCGCTGCCGAGGACGACGACTAGACCGCCGTCGCGATCGCAACAGGCCGGCCTGCCGCCGTCGACCGCACAGGTGGTGCGCGTCTTCAATCGGTGTCGATTGCCCGACCACGCCGTTGCACAGGACTGACGAACAGTTCGTCGAGCGCCACCCACGACAGTTGCGGAGACCCTGCGCCGGGCCGGACGGCTCCGATCATCTGGCGCATCCGATACCCTCCGCCGCTGAAAACCTCGTGACCTCCATCAAACGTTCCGGCATCGTCGACGCCGACGCGCTAGCGGCATGCTTGCTTCGCACGCGGCGGCATGGAGTCGCGCCGTGACGTCTGCTGACCATCATCCACGCGTTTTCAGCATGTAAACGCAGGAGTCCGAACGCACGGCCGACATTCACCTGCCGGCGCATCGGCGACCACTTACGCCACCTGACTGCGGCGCGCGCGCTCCAGATGCACCAGCAACAGCGAAATCGCCGCCGGCGTCATGCCGGCAATCCGTTGCGCCTGGCCGATGCTTTGCGGGCGCACACGCTCGAGTTTCTGCTGCACTTCGATCGACAACCCGCGCACGCCGGCATAATCGAATCCTTGCGGAATCGGCGTGGTTTCGTGGCGTTGCTGGCGTGCGATGTCGTCGCGCTGGCGATCCAGATAACCGGCGTACTTGACGCTGATCTCCACCTGCTCGGCCACCTGCGCATCGTCCACGCCCGGACCCAGCGTCGGCACGCGCATCAGCGTGGCGTAGTTGAGTTCGGGGCGCTTGATCAGGTCCAGCACGTTGGTTTCGCGGCTCACCGCCACGCCCAGGGTCTGGGCCACTTCGCGGCCCAGCGCATTGCCCGGGGTCGCCCACAGCACCGACAAGCGCGCGCTTTCGCGCTGCACCGCTTCCTGCTTGGCCGAAAACCGCGCCCAGCGCGCATCGTCGACCAGGCCCATCGCGCGGCCGACGCCGGTCAGACGCGCATCGGCGTTGTCCTCACGCAGCTGCAGGCGGTATTCGGCGCGGCTGGTGAACATGCGATACGGCTCGGTGGTGCCGTGGGTGATCAGGTCGTCCACCAGCACGCCCAGGTAGGCTTCGTCGCGACGCGGCGACCACGCCGGCAATCCCTGCACATGGCGCGCGGCATTGAGCCCGGCCAGCAGCCCCTGTGCGGCGGCCTCCTCGTAACCGGTGGTGCCATTGATCTGCCCGGCGAAGAACAGCCCGCCCACCGCCTTGGTTTCCAGCGAGGCCTTGAGCCCGCGCGGGTCGAAGAAGTCGTATTCGATCGCATAGCCGGGGCGGGTGATATGCGCCTGCGCAAACCCGTGGATCGAGCGCACCAGCGCCAGCTGCACGTCGAACGGCAGCGAGGTGGAGATGCCGTTGGGATAGATCTCGGCCACTTCCAGGCCTTCGGGCTCGACGAAGATCTGGTGGCTGGTCTTGTCGGCAAAGCGCACCACCTTGTCCTCGATCGACGGGCAGTAGCGTGGGCCGATGCCTTCGATCTGCCCGGAATACAGCGGCGAACGATGCAGCGCGCTGCGGATGATGTCGTGGGTCTGCTCGGTGGTCTGGGTGATCCAGCAGCTGACCTGGCGCGGGTGATCGCCGATCTGGCCCATGAACGACATCACCGGTAGCGGATCGTCGCCGGGTTGTTCGGCCATCGCGCTGTAGTCGAGCGTGCGCCCGTCGATGCGCGGCGGGGTGCCGGTCTTGAGCCGGTCGATCGCGAACGGCCGCTCGCGCAGACGCGCGGCCAGCGTGGTGGCCGGCGGGTCGCCCATGCGTCCTGCCGCGTACTGGGTCTCGCCGACGTGGATCTTGCCGGCCAGGAAGGTGCCGGCGGTCAGCACCACCGAGGGCGCTTCGAAGCGCAGCCCGGTCTGGGTGACCACGCCGCGCACGCTGTCGGGTTCGGCAGCGCCGTTGTGGATGATCAGATCGTCCACCGCCGCCTGGAACACGGTCAGGTTGGGCTGCGCCTCGACGATGCGGCGGATCGCGTTGCGGTAGAGGTTGCGGTCGGCCTGGCAACGGGTGGCGCGCACCGCCGGCCCCTTGGAGGCATTGAGCGTGCGCCACTGGATGCCGGCCTGATCCGCCGCGCGTGCCATCGCCCCGCCCAGCGCGTCGATCTCCTTGACCAGATGGCCCTTGCCGATCCCGCCGATGGCCGGGTTGCAGCTCATCGCGCCCACCGTCTCGATGTTGTGGGTCAGCAGCAAGGTGCGTGCACCTGCGCGCGCGGAGGCCAGCGCCGCCTCGGTGCCGGCATGGCCGCCGCCGATCACGATGACGTCGTAGCGATAGAAAGTGTCGGACATGGGCGTGGACCGGGAGCAGAAGGAGGTTGGCGGCCGCGAAAGTATCGGCTGAAGGGGGAGCGAGGTCACTCGACGGATAAAATTGTGATGTAAATCACATTATCGAACACTGACCCTCAAGTTGGCATGTTCCGTGCGGATATCCCTACTGCACCCGTCGTGGCATTGCGACATGGGCGCAAGGCTGGAATTGGAACAGGGGCCAGCCACGCGTGCGACGGGGTAGCGTAAGGGTCGGTAGTCGGGGGACTGCCGACCCTTATTTTTTTCCGCGATCCAACGCCAGCCGCAACCCTGCCTTCTCGAACGGGTATGCCTGGGCGAGCCAGAGCGGACCGGACGACAAAAACATAAAGCCCCGGCATGCCGGGGCTTTATGCGTTGGAGGCGCCGATATCCGACAGGGCCGGAACAGGGGGGATCCAGATTTCCCTGTCGGACATCGACATAAGTCGGTCAGTGAGGCGGGCCAGGTCAAAACATGACGTGGCGGGTCACACAGAGCACCTAGCTTGCGACCAAGTGCCGGCTGAACGCAAGCCCCCAACATCGCCATTTGTGGGCCACGTCGCAGTCAGCAACTCAGGGGGTCTGCTCACGCGTGCTGCGGGGCGCAGTCTGCCGCTGAATCTCCCGGATCACCCGCGGCGGCGCACCGATGCGGGGAGGCGGCCGCGAAGGCGGCGCACCGGTCGCCGGTGGACGATTGGGCTGCTGCGGGCGTGGCCCGTTGGGACGAGGCCCGTTTGGACGCCCGCCGTTGTTGAACGATCCGTTTGGACGTGGCGGCCGGTACTGCGGGCGTCGATCGTTCTGGCGATAGTAATAGCCGCCACCGCCGCGGTAGACCGGATACACCGGGTAGTCGTAGAGCCCGATCGAACCGGCGCCATAAGGATTGCCGTACGGGTTGCCGTAGAAATACGGGGAGTATCCCGGCGGGTAGCGATACTGCACCGCAGGCGCGCCGCGGTAATAGCCGCCCGACCCAGCGCCGGTGTAGTCGTACGTTGCGCAGCCGCCCAGGGCCAACAGCCCGGCGGCGAAGATCAGACGGAATTTCATGGATGGTGCCCTCCTGCAACCATGGTGCCACTTTCGAGCCGATGCATTGAATCGGTCCTTAACTGTGCCGCAATGTGGTGCTTCTGCATCGATCCAGCATGCGCGGGCCATGCGCGGACAGCCGTGAAGGTGGAGGCGATACGTTAATCTTGCAGGCATGATCGAGACGGCCCCTCTTGCCCATTCCGACGTGCTGCAAGCCGCTGCGCGCATCGCGCCGCAGTGCGCGCAGACACCGGTGCTCACCTCGCACAGCCTGGATGCCCTCTGCGGTGCGCAGCTGTTCTTCAAGGCCGAACACCTGCAGCGCAGCGGCGCATTCAAGTTCCGTGGTGCCTGCAACGCGGTGTGGTCATTGCCGGAGGAGCTGGCCGCGCGCGGGGTGGTCACCCATTCGTCCGGCAATCACGGCGCCGCACTCGCACTTGCCGCGCGCACGCGCGGGATCGGCTGCCACGTGGTGGTGCCCGAAGGCGCGGTGGCCGCCAAGCTGGCCAATATTTCCCGCCACGGCGCCACGCTGTGGCGCTGCGCGCCCACCATCGCGGCGCGCGAGCAGATGTGTGCCGACGTCCAGGCCGGCAGCGGCGCGACGCTGGTGCATCCATATACCGACCCGGCGGTGATCGCCGGGCAGGGCACCGCCGCGCTGGAGCTGCAGCAGCAGAGCGGCGGGCTGGATGTGCTGGTGGCACCGGTCGGCGGCGGCGGGCTGGCCGCCGGCACTGCACTGGCGCTGCAATCGGCGCCGGGCTGTGCGCTGGTGCTGGCCGAGCCGAGCGGGGCGGCCGATACCGCGCGCTCGCTGGCGGCCGGCGAGCGTCTGGTCGACTTCGTGCCCGACACGCTCTGCGACGGGCTGCGCGGCACCCTGGGTGCGCCGAATTTCGCAGTGTTGCAGGCCGCCGGCGCGCAGGTGATCACCGTCGACGATGCGGCGGTGGTGCAGGCGATGCGGCTGATCTGGCAGGCCCTCAAGCAGGTCGTGGAGCCGTCCTCGGCGATTACCCTGGCAGCGGTGCTGGCCGACCCGGCGCGCTTTGCGGGGCGGCGGGTCGGGCTGATCCTGTCCGGCGGCAATGTCGATCTGGACGCGCTGCCGTGGGGCGCGGCGTGAGCAGGCGGTCACGCGGGATCGGTCTATGGGGCTGGTGCTGGCGCCTGTGCATGCTGACGCTGATCTGGCTGGTGGGCGTGGCCGGCTGGATCGTCTGGGTCGGGGATCGCGACCAGGCCGCGCCAGCCGACGTGATCATCGTGCTGGGCGCGGCTGCCTACGATGCACGCCCTTCGCCAGTGTTCGAAGAGCGCATCCGGCATGCGCTGGACCTCTACACCAGGGGCTACGCGCCGCGGCTGCTGTTCACCGGCGGGTTCGGCAACGGCGCGCGCTTTGCCGAGTCGCAGGTGGCGCGGCGCTATGCGCTACGCCACGGCGTACCGCCGGAGGCGATCGTGATCGAGACGGTTTCGCGCACCACCCGGCAGAATCTGCAACAGGCACGCGCGCTGATGGATCGTCACGGCATGCATCGGGCGATCATCGTCAGCGACCCGTTGCACATGGCGCGTGCGCTGCGGCTGAGCGAGGAGCTGGGAGTGGACGCGCTGGCCTCTTCCACGCCCAGCACGCGCTTTCGCAGTTTCCACACCAGCTGGCGCTTCCTGCTGCAGGAGGTCTATTACTTCCATCGCGATCTGGTGGTGCAGGGTGCCTGACGCCGGGTGTACCGCGTGGCAGGCGTGTTGAAGCGCAAGAGGCGCTCTATGATGCGGCTTTCCCAGCGGCAGGTGCGAGCATGAGCGAGCGCAATCGGCAACACGCCATCGGCCTGGTCCAGGCTTATTACGATGCATTCAACCGCGGTGATTGGGACGCCATGCTGGCGTTCCTGGCCGACGATGTCGCGCACGACCTCAATCAGGGCCCGCGCGAGATCGGCCGGCCGGCATTTGCCGCCTTCCTGCAGCGCATGAACGACAGTTACCGTGAGCAGCTGCGCGAGATCGTGATCACCGCCAACGAGGACGGCACACGGGTCGGTGCCGAGTACGTGGTGCACGGGGTGTACCACACCACAGACGAAGGCCTGCCGGATGCCAACGGGCAGACCTATGTGCTGCCCGGCGGTGCGTTTTTCGACGTGCGCGACGGCAAGCTCACCCGCGTCACCAACTACTACAACCTGCAGGAATGGATCGCGCAGGTGTCGCGTTGAGTGCAACGACCGTCACGGGCTAGACCTGCGTGATTGGTGCGGTATTGCGGCCGGAGCTATGCCTATGTAGGAGCGCGCTTGCGCGCGATGCGGCATTACCGGCGATGCCGGTCGCGCCCGGGTGCGCTCCTACGTGAGTGGGCGGGCGTTACAGCAGCACGATCCCGACCACCACCAGGATGAAGATGCCCCACTTGAGCGTCTGGTACAGCGGGTTGTTGCGTTCCTTCAGCGCCTTGGCCTTCAGGCGTGCGGCATAGAAGTAGCGGAACACGCGGTTGATCCCGCCGGTCTTGTCGCCCTCCTGGTTGGGCGAGGCACCGGCCGAGAGCAGGCTGCGGCCGACGAAGCGGTTCACCGCCGCGGCCCAGCGCCAGCGCATCGGGCGCTCGATGTCGCAGAACAGGATGATGCGGTCCTGGTCGGTGTCGTTGCGCGCGTAGTGGATGTAGGTCTCGTCGAACATCGTCCATTGGCCGTCGCGCCAGCTGTGGCGCTGCCCGTCGACGTCGATGAAGCAGCGGTCGTCGTTGGGCGTGGCCAGCCCCAGGTGCAGGCGCATGGACCCGGCGAACGGGTCGCGGTGCGGGCGCAGTTCGCTGCCCGGCGGCAACTCGGCGAACATCGCGGCCTTGACCGTGGGGATGGACTTCAGCAACGCGGTGGTCTGCGGGCACAGCTCGGACGCCGACGGGTGCGCGGTGCCGTACCACTTCAGATAGAACCGCTTCCAGCCACGGCGGAAGAACGAGTTGAAGCCGATGTCGGTGTAGCCGTCGGCGGCGCGGATCTTCTGCATCTGCTGCAAGGCCACCGCTTCATCGCGGATCAGCGACCAGTTGGCGCGCAACGGCGCCAGTTCCGGAAATTCCTTGCCGGGATCGATGAACGGTGTGGTCGGCACCCGCGAACACAGATACATCAGCGTGTTGATCGGCGCCATGAAGGTGGAATGGTCCAGCAGCTGCCGGCTGAGCCGGTGCCGCACGCGACCGCGGTAATGGATGTACAGCGCCGATGCGATGAACAGCGCGATGATGAGCCACTTCAACATTGGGAAGGCCGATTGGGGGGAGCGGGGGCCGCAAGTGCAAGAGCGGCTATCAAAACGACGGTGCAGCGGCCGGGGGGGCGCTGCCGGTGCTCGGAACCTGCATGTACCACGCGGACACAGCGGTTCCTGTGCGCCGTCTGCAGCCGGCTGACGACTGCTTGCGACGTTTTGCTAGCCACTCCGGTTGAGGCGTCGAGAAAGGCAAGCCGTAACAGGAACATGCGGCCGTTGACTGCTGAATTCTACCGGGTGTCGGGACCGAGCCTGACAGGTCCGCATTGGCGTCGTCGCAAAACTGTGTGTCTCGCCGGCAGCGGCTGCGTTGCTGCCGGCGATCTGCACCGCCGCTAGTCGATGCGGCGGCGGATCGGGATCGAGGCCACCGGCACGCTGGCGACGTCGTGTCCCTGTTCGCGGATGGGCGCGCCCGGCGCCGGTGCCCAGGCATGGGCATAGATCACTTCCCAGGAGCTGGGCAACGTGCCGTCGGGCCGCCGCAAGGGCTCGTAGGCGGCGCTGGCGGCGGCAAAGCGGCCGCGTCCGGTCAGGGTGGCGCGGCGATTGCTGAGCGCGTTGGTGGCGCCCATCGCGCGCAGCTCGCGCATCAGTGCGGGCAGGTCGCTGTAGGTCAGCGTGAACAGGTCACGGTCCAGCACCGGGTCGCGGAAGCCGGACATCAGCAAGGCATCGCCGAACTGGGCGATCGGCGGGAAGCGGCTGACGTGCGGGGCCGGGTCGGCCTGGGCGAAGGCCTCGCGCAATTCGATCAGCGTCTCCGGGCCGAAGGTGGAGCACAGCAACAAGCCGCCCGGCCGCAGCGCGCGGCGGAAGCCGGCGAACACCGCCGGCAGGTCTTCCACCCACTGCAGGCACAGGTTGCTGAAGATCACATCCACGCTGCCGTCGGCCACCGGCAAGGCGC
Organism: Xanthomonas arboricola; assembly: GCF_002940665.1. Taxonomy (GTDB): domain Bacteria; phylum Pseudomonadota; class Gammaproteobacteria; order Xanthomonadales; family Xanthomonadaceae; genus Xanthomonas; species Xanthomonas arboricola_B. The sequence continues at coordinate 1,340,451 of NZ_MIGY01000003.1, read as the reverse complement.
GTGCATCGGCGCAGACCTGCGCGAACGGTTTCCACCAGCTCGCCGCCTTGCGCGCCTGGCGCAGCATCGGCATGGCCTGATCCAGCGCGATCACCTGCGCCTTGGGCCAGCGCTTCTTGATCGCGCCGCTGGCGTGGCCGGGGCCGGCGCCGACATCCAGCACCACCTTGGGCACCTGGTCGCCCAGGTAGTCGAGCGATTCGAGCAGGCGCGCTTGCGCTTCGCGCTGCAGCGCGGCGGCGGCGGCATAGCTGCTGGCGGCACGCGCGAAGGCGCGCCGGACGTGGCGGGGGTCGAAAGTACTAGTCATGAGCGGCGCTATTGTCGCCTGTGGCCGGGGCGGAGGGAATCGCTATGGGTGGTGGGGTACGGACCAGCAATCGGCCCGGAGCATTGCAAGCGGTCGGTTCGCCAGCGACTGCATGGCGAACGCAATGGACCGGCAAGGCGCCTCGACGAGGGCGTCGTGGCTGAAGCAACCGGAACGTCCGCCGCAGTTGCCACAACATCGGCCCGCAACGTCCGCCTAGAGCGCGTTGGCCACCGCATTGTCCACAACCATCGGCGTAGTGGATGCGCTCTAGAACGTGCCGGGATAGCTGCCACCGTCGATCAGCAGGTTCTGCCCGGTGATGTAGCCGGCCTGTGCGCTGCACAGGAAGGCGCAGGCCGCGCCGAATTCGTCCGGCTCGCCGAAGCGTGCGGCCGGAATGCCCGCACGCTTGCGCTCGGCGACGTCGTCGGCACTGCTGCCTTGCTGTTGTGCGATCGCCGCGAAGTTGCCGCGCAGGCGGTCGGTGGCGAACTGGCCGGGCAATAGATTGTTGATGGTGACGTTGTCGGCGACCGTGCTGCGTGCCAGCCCGGCGACGAAGCCGGTGAGGCCGGCGCGCGCGCCATTGGACAGGCCCAGGATGTCGATCGGCGCCTTCACCGCACTGGAGGTGATGTTGACGATGCGGCCGAAGCGCCGTGCGCGCATCGCATCGACGCTGGCGCGGATCAACTCGATCGGTGCCAGCATGTTGGCATCCAGTGCGCGCAGCCAGTCGTCGCGGTCCCACTGACGAAAATCGCCGGGCGGCGGGCCACCGGCGTTGTTGATGAGGATATCCACCTGCGGGCAGGCGGCGAGGGCATCGCTGCGTCCCTGCGGGGTGGCGATATCGGCCACCACGCTGCGCACGTCGCCGGCACCCGGCAGCGCGCGCAACGCCTCGGCGGACTGCTCCAGGGCATCGCGGCCGCGCGCGACGATCACCACGTTGACGCCTTCGCTGGCCAGCGCGCGTGCGCAGCCCAGACCCAGGCCCTTGCTGGCGGCGCATACCAGTGCCCAGCGCCCGGCGATTCCCAGGTCCATGCGTGTGTCCTCGATCAGCGATGCCGCATGATCGACGATTCGCTCACGGCACGGACGCAACGAAGCGTTGCAGCGCCTCGGCGACCTGATCGGCGTGGCCAAGAAACGGTGCGTGCCCGCCACCGGCAATGGTCAATGCCTGCGCGTGCGGCGCCAGCGCCGCGGCCGCCTGCATGCCGGCCGCCGGCACCAGCCGGTCGCGCTGGCCGGCAATCCACAGGCTGGGGCGTGCGAGCTGCGGCAGCGCGCGGCGCAGGTCGCTGCGTTCCAGCAGGCCAAGACCTTGCTGCAACGCTGCGGCCGCCGGTTCGCCGCGCGCCACCAGCGTCTCGCGCAGGCTGCGCAACTCGGCGCGGGCATGCGCCGAGCCCAGCGTGTCCAGCGCCAGAAAGCGTTCCAGCGTGCCGCGATAATCGCGCGCCAGGTCCTGGCCGAATTGCACGAACACCTCGCGCTCGACGGCGTCGGGCCAACCGTTGCCACGCACGAAACGCGGCGTGGCCGCGATCATCGCCAGTCCGCGTACCTTGGGCTGGGTGGCCGCGGCATGCAGCGCGAACAGCCCGCCCAACGACCAGCCGACCCACACCGCCGGCGGCGTGGCGGCGGCGATGCCGGCAACCACGTCCGGCAGCGCCAGCGGCGTGCTGTCGTCGCGGCTGAAACCGTGCCCGGGCAGATCCACCAGATGCAGTTGATGCTGCGCGGCCAGGCGTTCCACCAACGGCGCGAACACGCCGCCGTGCAACGCCCAACCGTGCAGAAGAACCAGCGCAGGCCCGTGGCCGATGACATCGATATGCATGCGGGGATTGTCGCTGATGGCGCTGACCGGCGCATGGGTCGGCGTGTGCGGCGCAAGGTGTCTTGCGCCAGCCTGCGCTGCGCGTGGGGCCGATCTGCGCGGCACGCGCAAGCCGGTTGCGGACACGCAGGACCGCACCGACAGTAGCGATCTGCTCACATCAACGACGCGGACACTGCCACGTCGAGCACAGGCCGCCGTCGCGCGGCTATTGCACAACCGTCTTAATCGTCGCCCTCAGGCAGACGCACGCAGCGGTTGCCGGCTGATCTCATCGCGCGCCTGCACGATGGCCTCGATCAAGGCCTGCACCTGCTGCGGCGTATGCAGCGCGGACAGGGTCACACGCAGACGCGCCTTGCCTTCGGGCACGGTGGGTGGGCGGATCGCGCCGACCAGGAAGCCGGCCTGTTCCAGCGCGGCGGACATCGCCATCACCGTGGCTTCTTCGCCGCATAGCAGGGGCTGGATCGGCGTATCCGAGGCCATCAGCTCGAAGCCATGCCGGCGTGCGCCATCGCGGAAACTGCCGATCGACTCGACCAGCTTGGCGCGCCGCCAATCGTCGCGACGCGCCAGCCGCACGGCTGCCAACGTCGCAGCGACCTGCGCCGGTGGCAACGCGGTGGTGTAGATGTAGGGGCGCGCGGTTTCGGCCAGATGACGCACCAGCGCTGCATCGCCGACCACCACCGCGCCATAGCCGCCGAGCGCCTTGCCCAGGGTCACCAGCTGCAGCGGCACTTCGGCCACGCCCAGTCCGGCATCGGCAACGCAGCCGCGCCCCTGCGGGCCAAGCGTGCCCACGCCATGGGCGTCGTCGACATAGAACAGTGCCTGCTGCATGCGCGCCACCAGGCTCAGCGCACGCAGCGGCGCGACATCGCCATCCATGCTGAAGACGCCGTCGCTGGCCAGCATCGCCGCACCCTCTGGCGAACCCTTGAGCTGGCGCATCGCGCCTTCCACGTCCAGATGCGGATAACGGCGCAGCCGGCAGCCGGCCAGGCGCGTGGCATCGAGCAGGCTGGCGTGGTTGAGCCGGTCCTGCACGCAGACATCGTCGTCCTCGCTGAGCAAGGCCTGCTGCACCGCCAGGTTGGCGATGAAGCCGCTGCCGAACAGCAGCGCCGACGGATAGCCGAGCCAGTCGGCGATCTCGCGCTCCAGCGTCTCGTGCGCGGTGTGGTGGCCGCAGATCAGATGCGAGGCGGTGGCGCCGGCACCATCGCGCGCGGCGGCATCCTGCAACGCGGCGACCACTTCGAACTGTTGCGACAGGCCCAGATAATCGTTGGAGCAGAAACCGGTCAGCCAGCGGCCGTCGACTTCCAGCCGCACGCCATCGCGACGCCCCACCAGCCGCCGCACCCGCACCCGTTCCTGGGCCACACGCAATGTGCGCAGCGACGAAATCCGTTCGTGAAGATCGGGGCGAGCCATGGGAGCGTTCAACGACAGAAAGGGCCGTTAGCGTAGCCTGCCGCGCTTGGCGCGCCCAGCCGGCACCGACGATCGGTGCCGGGCGCTCGATTCGCGGTTAGGCAGCGTGCTCGCAGGCCGTGTTGCGGGTGATCTCCGCATGCACGGTGCCGGGGTGGTCGTGGTCGGCAGCGTCGACGGTGATCTGCATCGGGCGCAGGCCCAGGCGCTGGAACAGGGCCTGATCGCGTTCGGTGTCCGGGTTGCCGGTGGTGAGCAGTTTTTCGCCGTAGAAGATCGAGTTGGCACCGGCCAGGAAGCACAGCGCCTGCAGTTCGTCGCTCATCGCTTCGCGGCCGGCGGACAGGCGCACCATCGAATGCGGCATCGTGATGCGGGCGACCGCGATCATGCGCACGAACTCGAACGGATCCAGTTGCTGGGTGCCGTGCAGCGGGGTGCCGGCAACCTGGACCAGCTGGTTGATCGGGACCGAATCCGGATGCGCCGGCAGCGTAGCCAGCGCCAGCAGCAGGCCGATGCGGTGCTCGCGCGTTTCGCCCATGCCGACGATGCCGCCGCAGCAGGTCTTCAGCCCGACATCGCGCACGTGCTCCAGCGTGTTCAGGCGGTCCTGATACTGGCGGGTGTGGATGATCGAATCGTAGTAATCCGGCGCGGTGTCCAGATTGTGGTTGTAGTAGTCCAGCCCGGCGTCCTTGAGCGCGCGCGCCTGGCCGGCGTCGAGCATGCCGAGCGTGGCGCAGGTTTCCAGGCCCATCGCCTTGACCTCGCGGATCATCGCGGCAACCTTGGGAATGTCGCGCTCCTTGGGCGAGCGCCAGGCCGCGCCCATGCAGAAGCGCGAGGCGCCGGCGGCCTTGGCCTGGCGTGCCTTGGCGACGACTTCTTCGGTCTCCATCAGCTTCTGCGCCGTCACCCCGGTGTCGTAGCGCTGCGCCTGCGGGCAGTACGCGCAGTCTTCCGGGCAGCCACCGGTCTTGACCGACAGCAGCGTGGAGACTTGCACCTGCGCCGGATCGAAATGGGCGCGGTGCACGCTGGCGGCGCGGTGCAGCAGCTCCGGAAACGGCAGATCGAACAGCGCCTGCAGCTCTTTGCGATCCCAGTCATGGCGTACGACAACAGACATCGGGGTTTCCTGACAGTCAGCGGCTTGGAAGCCAGGCAGTCTGGTGAGCATGGGAGAAGCTGTCAACTTCGATGAGGTGCGTTCGGTTTACAGGTGGCCGCACCGGGTGTTGCGGCTGCTGCTGTCGAGCAGGTGCCTGGTGTGCGCGGAAGCAGGCAGCGCCGATTGCGATCTGTGCCCGTCGTGTCGCGCCGCGTTGCCGGATCACCGGCACGCCTGCCGGTGTTGCGCAATGCAGTTGGATTCCTTCGATGACGCGCTGCTGTGCGGGCAATGCCTGCAGCATCCGCCACCGCTGCAGTGCGTGCATGCGTGTTTCACCTATCGCTGGCCGGTGGATGGCTTGCTGCGGCGTTTCAAGTTTCATCAGGATCTGGCTGCCGGGCGTTTGCTCAGCGAGTTGATGACCAGACGTTGTGCAGGCCTGCCGCGTCCGCAGGCGCTGGTGCCGGTGAGTCTGCACCGGCAGCGCTTGCGCCAGCGCGGCTACGACCAGGCGCTTGAGCTGGCCAAACCGCTGGGCCATGCGCTGCGCTTGCCCTGCCTGCCGTTGTTGCGCCGCGTGCGTGCGACTGCGCCGCAATCGGAGCTGGATGCGGCCGAGCGCCAGCGCAATCTGCGCGATGCCTTCATCGCGCGGGGCGCATTGCCGGCGCATGTGGCGTTGGTGGACGACGTGATGACGACTGGCGCCACGCTGCATGCGGCCGCGCAGGCATTGCGGCGCGCGGGGGTGCACCGGGTGGATGCGTGGGTGTGCGCGCGGGTGCCGTGAGGTTGGGTGGGCTACGGAGTGTGAGCTGCGCCATGGGGCTTCGCCCGTACCCTCACCCCAACCCCTCTCCCGCCGGGAGAGGGACTTAAACCGGGGCGATTTACCTGCCTGCGCGTTAGCGCACCGCCAGGGCCGCGGCAATGCCGACGAAGATCGCCAGGCCGACCCAGTTGTTGTGCAGGAAGGCGCGGAAGCAGGGGCCGCGTTCGCGATGGCGGGCGAGGCGGAACTCGTAGGCCACCAGCAGCACGGCAATGCCCAGTCCCGCCCAGTACGCGGTGCCGAGACCGGCGCGCAGGCCGACCAGTGCCAGCACCGCAACCATCGCTGCATACAGCAGGCCCTGCGCGATCAGGTCGAACCTGCCGAACAGGATGGCAGTGGACTTGCTGCCCATGCGGATGTCGTCCTCGCGGTCGACCATCGCATACCAGGTGTCGTAGGCCGTCGCCCAGAGGATATTGGCCGCATACAGCAGCCAGCCCAGCAATGGCACGCTGCCCTGCACCGCGGCGAAGGCCATGGGGATGCCCCAGCCAAAGGCCATGCCCAGATAGACCTGGGGCAGGTGGGTGTGGCGCTTGAGATAGGGATAGCTGGCGGCCAGGAACACGCCCGGCACGCTCAGGGCCACGGTCAGCCAGTTGAGCGTGAGCACCAGCGCGAATGCCACCAGCATCAGCATCACAAACACCCACAGCGCCTCGCGCCCGGACACCGCGCCGGTGGCCAACGGGCGCGACTTGGTACGCTCCACGTGCGGGTCCAGCCAGCGGTCGGCATAGTCGTTGATCACGCAGCCGGCCGAGCGGGTCAGCCAGACCCCGGCGGTGAACACGAACAGCGTCCACAGCGGCGGCAGGCCACCGGCGGCCAGCCACAATGCCCACCAGGTAGGCCACAGCAGTAACAGGCTGCCGATCGGACGATCGCCTCGGACCAATTTCCAGTACTGCCCCAGCCGCTGCGGCCGGGTCAGCGCGGGCGCTGTCGGCAGCTGTTCAATGCCATGCTTGCTCATGTTGCAAAGGGTAGCAGCGCGGCGCGGCTGCGGTCATGCGCTGGTCAATGATCGAGCCAGGCATCGCCCAGCCTGTCAGGCGGCTCTACGACGTCGTGCCATGCTGGCCTGTACGGACGCTGGATCCGGGTTGAGCCCCGCTCGGCAGCCCGGTGGTGCCCAACAGCCGTTCGGCAGGCCCGCAATGCGGCTGTCACGCGCGCGGCGGCGGTTCTGGCATAATGCCCGACCAGGCGCTCGTAGCTCAGCCGGATAGAGTAGTGGCTTCCGAAGCCATTGGTCGGGGGTTCGAATCCCTCCGGGCGCACCAGATCAAGGCACATCGGCCCGCTGCAGTGACACTGCAGCGGGCCGATGGCATTTCTGGATCAGGGTCTGGACGCCGGCTCGCGCATCGACACGTCGTTGCACTGCGATGCCACCCGGTGCATCGGTTGGCGGGGGGCGCCTGGCGCCACCCTGCCGAGGCGCGGATCAGAGCATTTCCGGCGGCGGTGTGGTGGCCTTGGCGTGCTGCTTGCCGCGCGCGTGTTCGATGGCGGTGCGCAACTTGCGCGCGGCGCCGGTGACCGCCGAGGCGGTGGTGTCGGCGCTATTGGTGGCCGCGATCGGCGGCAGGCCGGCGACGTGCGCCTCGATGCTGCAGGTTCGATCCGCCGCGCCGCCGCGTTGGCCATTTTCATCGCGCAAATGCACCTCGACGCGGGTGATGTCGTTGGCGAAATGCGCCAGCTGGGCGGAGCAGGTCTTCTCGACATGCTGCACGACGGAGGGGTCATGCGGCACGTGCTTGTCGGTCTGGATCTGAATCTGCATAGAGTGTCTCCTTCGCGGTCATCCGCTGCGTCTGTCGTAGCGGTGACTCGATTCTGCGACAGCGCACCGTTGCCGCAAGGTGACAAGCTGCACCGCGTTCATGCGCAGGTCGGAATGTCCGGCAGGCATGCCCACTGCAACGGCCGGCACTGTAGGTTGGATCGCGGAAAAACCTCCAATCGCACGGTGGCAATCGTTCCTGGCGAGCTTTGCCAGGCTGAACCCTCGCGGCAGCTTCGATCTGCCTGGCTGGAAGCAGTGGCTTAAGATGCCCGCACCGCGCTGGTTTGCGCCTGTCCGATGTCTGCCTGTGTCTAAATACCGAGTTGCCCCGGGTGCCCATCGCGGCGTACTGCAGCGCGTGCTGTTGCTGGTCGCGTTGTGGATGGTGTGCGTGGGCGCCGCCGTGGCGCAGGACGACGACACGCTGCTGGAGAACGCACAGACTCAGCTCGACAGCATGCAGAAGGTGTTGTCCCAGGCCGACGCGGGCATGGAGCAGGCCGATACCGAGCAGCTCGGCAAGCTGACCGACGATGTCGCCGGCGCGCAGCGACAGGCGCAGGATCTGGTCCGCACGCTGGAGCAACCGCTCAAAGATCTCAACGGGCGACTGGAGGGGCTCGGTGTCGCGGCGCAGAACGAACCGGCCGACCTGGCAAAACAGCGCAGGGCGCTGATCAAGGAGCGCGATCAGCTCAATGCCGAGTTCATCCGGGCCACGCTGCTGGTCTCCAATGCCAAGGACCTGGCCGACCGGCTCGAACGCGAGCGCGTGCAACGCTTCAACGTGAAGCTTTCCACGCGAGTGGCCTCGCCGTTGTCGCCGACATTGTGGAATCAGATCGGGCAGCAATGGCCAGACGATCGTGCGCGCCTGCGGGCGTTGTCCGACAAGACGGTGCAGATGCTGCAGGCAGGCGTCGCAACCAACGGCGTGGGCGGGCTGATCACCAGTGCCGTGGTGGCATTGCTGCTGGCACTCCCGCTGCGCATCTTCCTGCGCCACCTGGGGCGTCGCTATGCGGCCTCGCGTGCGCCGGGTGGACGCCTGCGACGCTCGGGGCTGGCACTGTGGTTTCTGCTGGTCGGCACGCTGAGCCTGGGGGTTGCGGCATTCGTGCTGGTCGAAGGTATCCGCGCGCTCGGCGAGCTGCCCGACGATCTGGACCAACTGCTGACCGGATTTATCGCCGTCAGTGTGGTGGCTGCCTTCGTCGGTTCGCTCAGTGCCAGCCTGTTGATGAAACACCAGCCCAGCTGGCGCCTGTTCCCGCTGGACGATGCCACCGTCGACCGCCTGCGCGTGCATTGCCTGGCCACCGCGGCAGTGATCTGGTTCAGCGGCATGGCGATGAAGGTCAACGAGGTGGCCGGCAGCAGTCCCGCGTTGATCACCGCCACCGATGCACTGGCCGCGTTGCTGTACGCAGGGTTGATCCTGTCGGCGCTGGCCGGGCTGAGTCTTTCCTTGCGCGCGCATGCAGCAAATGCCGGGGTGGCCGATCCGGACGGCGACGCGCCGCCGCCGGTGGTCTCGCGCGGTGGCGGCTTCATCGTGCTGATCCGCCTGTTGGGCCATCTGGCCGTGATCTTCGCGCTGATCGCGGCCTTGTTCGGCTATCTCAATCTGGCGTTGTTCGTGGAGCGGCAGATCATCTGGATCACCCTGGTGTGCAGTCTGCTCGGCGTGTTGGTCGTCTTTGCCGACGATCTGATGACCTGGCTGTTCAAGCCGGACGGACGCTTCAGCCGGGCGTTGTCGCATGCGCTCAGCATCGGCAGCGGACGCCTGGTGCAGCTCGGGCTGCTGATATCGGCGGCGACCCGGGTGCTGCTGGTGCTGCTGGGCATCGCGGTGCTGCTGACGCCGTATGGCGCCAACATCAGCGTGGTTACCGACTGGGCGGAGAACATCGCCCACGGCATCACCATCGGCAAGGAGCTGGTGATCACCCCGGGCGATGTGTTCAGGGCGTTGTGCGTGTTCCTGCTTGGCATGGGACTGGTGCACGTGGTGCAGCAATGGTTGCTCAACACCTATCTGCCCAAGACCGAGCTCGATGACGGTGCGCGCAATTCCATCAGTACGGTGGCGCGCTATCTGGGCTGGCTGATCGTGGTGGTGTGGGGACTGACCGCATTGGGCCTGGATCTGAAGCGGCTTGCGCTGGTGCTGAGCGCGCTGTCGGTGGGTATCGGTTTCGGTCTGCAGGCGATCACGCAAAACTTCGTGTCGGGCCTGATCCTGCTGGCCGAGCGGCCGGTGAAGATCGGCGACTGGGTACGCATCGGCGACCAGGAAGGCGACGTGCGCAAGATCAGCGTGCGGGCGACCGAGATCCAGGTCGGCGACCGCTCCACCCTGATTGTGCCCAACTCGGAACTGATCACCAAGAGCGTGCGCAACATGACCCTGTCCAACCCGATGGGGCGGGTGCAGCTGCAGTTCTCGGTGCCGCTGGAAACCGACGTGGCAAAGGTACGCGACATGCTGCTGGAGCTGTTCGCTGAGCACACCAAGGTGCTGGCCGATCCTGCCCCCTCGGTGTTCATCGATTCGCTGGCCGGCGGGCACGTCAATTTCAATTCGTTCGCCTATGTGCGCAGCCCGCGCGATTCGTATGGGGTGCGCAGCGAGCTGTTCTTTGCGCTGTTGCAGCGGATGGAAACGGTGGGCATTGCGTTGCAATCGCCGCAGGAAATCCGCTTCAGCCGTGCAGGTGCTGCGGTGGCGCGCGATCCAGCCGATGGCACACCTGCATCGGAAGATTGAGTCGGCGCGTGGATGCCGTGCGCTGGAAAGGGCGCTGCAGTGGGGCTTCGGATCTGCCGCGCTACAACTGAGTTATCCGAACCGTCCAACCGTTCCAAACAACCGGGATTTCGAGTGTTGGCGTTGTTTAGATACGGTCAAACGCTTAGGTCAAAAGCGTGGTTGGTCGAGCGTGCGGTGCCCTCACCGTTTGCGGGACACGCCGTGAATCCGTCCGTGGAGGCTCCGTGGCGGCATCCATGCCGCCAAGGGTCCCGCAAGCGGTAAGGACACCGCACCAGAAAGTCGCTCGGCTGCTTTTTTGAAAGCGTGTTGCCCGGTTTGCATGGCACTAGGCAGATGAGAGATTTGTAGCCGCGTGTTGAAACCTGTTTCTGCTTGGTTTTCGACGAGACGCCGGTCGGACGCACAGTGATCCGAACAACGCACGTCCTGCTTTGCTTGCGCCATGCACACCGACCATCCCGACAGGTCCTTGCCCGCCCGCCGTCGCGGGACCTTACGCGGCATGGATGCCGCGTAAGAGCCTACACGGACGTACTTGCGGCGTGTCCCGCGATGGTGGGCGGGCGGGGACCCGGCAGCCAGGCCACAGATCGCACGCTTCGACGTTGCTCTTGGGCTTTGCCTTTGCCTTTGCCTTTGCCTCATCCAAATCGCCCGGCCTAGGACCCGAATGGCGGCCAGACTCAGGAGCGATCGGCGACCTGGGTCTGCTTCACCAGGGCCAGGTCGTCCACGCTGACGTCTTCGGTGTAGTCCAGCCAGGCGCGGATTTCCAGATCGTCCACCGCATGTTCCAGGCCCACCGGCATGCGGATGCGACCGGCCGCATCGGGCACCACCCATTGCTGGGCCAGCACCACCTTGCGCTCCGACGAGACTGCCTCCACCCAGAAGGCACGGGTGGGCCGACGCTTGGCGTACAGCTCCAGCATGTAACGCCCGGCCTCGGTCTTGCGCGCGGCCTGGGTGAGCATGATCGGCTGGCGCACGCGTGGACGCGGGCCTTGCTGGCTGGCCTCCAGCGGCGCGTCCACAGCGATGCCGCGGGTCAGGTCCGGGTCGCGGTACAGCTTCATGCTCTGGTGGCGGTCGACCACCAGCGCGCACCAGTCGCCATCGGCCGAGCCGTCCTCGAGCGCCGTGCAGCGATCCACATACGCCAGCGTGCCCTCGGTGCGGGTGCGGTCGAACTGGCGCGAGGTGTTTTCAAGATAGACGGTTTTGAGATTGGTGTCGTCGTCGTATTCCAGCAACACCGGCGGGCGCACCTGCTGCACGCCCACCACCACATCGCCATTGCCGTTGATGCGCAGCATGCGGGTGCTGCGCCCGGTCCATAGCGTGCGTGCGTAAGCGAGATAGCGCGGGTAGTCCTTGCCGCTGTCGCGGCTGGCCGCAATGCTGGCGCTGGGGGACGCATCGCGGGCCAGCAGCGAGCGGCCGAAGCCCAGCGTGCGCATGCCCGGCTCCAGCAACTGCAACAGCGTCGCCCCCGAATCCAGCGTGCTGCCGGCGCGCGTGACCACTTGCTGCGGGGCGATGTCCTTGCCCAGGAACAGCAGCAGGTTCTCGCGTTTCTGCTTGGCCAGCACATCGCTGAGATCATTGGGCATGGCCAGGTGATCGGAGGCGATCACGATGATGGTGTTCTTGCCATAACGGCTGTTGCGAATGCGCGCGACCAGCTCGCCGATCAGCCGGTCGCTGCACTTGATCGCATGCAGCAAACCGATATCGCCCAACGCGCTGTCGTAGTGCTGGCCCTTGCACGCCAGCGGCAGGTGTCCGGCAGGATGGTGGGTGTCCATGGTCAGCGTGGTGAGCATGAACGGCTGGCCGGCGCGCGACAGCGTCTGGAAGCTGTCCCAGGCATCGTCCAGCAGCACATCGTCGTGCACGCCCCAGGCGGAAAAGTGTTTTGGCGCCACGCCCTTGTCGCGGAAGTAGCCGACGTCGTGCACCACATCAAAACCATGGCTGGACAGGAAACTGCCCTTGCCGGCAAAGCTGGCATCGGCGCCACCGACATAGTGATTGCGGTAGCCCTGGTCCTTGAGATAGTCGCCCAGGCAGCGCGCTTCCGGCAGGAACAGGCCCATGCGGCCCATGCTGTTCTCATCGCCGGGCGCGGTGGTCAGCGGCACGCCGCACATCGAGGCGACCATGCCGGCGATGGTCCAGCCGCTGCCCTCGGTGGAGGTGAGGTTGCGCACGTCCACCGCCTCGCCGGCCAGCGCGCGCAGGTTCGGCATCAGGCCGGGAAACACGTCTTCGTCGAAATAGGTGCGTTCCAGACTCTCGCCGTAGATCCACACGATGTTCTTGCGCTTCTGCAGGGGCTGCTGCGGCACCAGATATTCCGGTACCACGGTGGCGTAATCCACCGGGCGCAACTGGTAGTACAGGCGTTTGCCATCGCGGTACAAGGGGCTGACTGCAATGCTCACCAGCAACATCGCCACGAAGCCGCCGAACACCGCGTTGCCTCCACGTGGGCGACGAAAACGTTGCACCCTGAGCAATACCAGCGGGCTGAGCGACAGCAGCACCATGCCGATAAACACGGCGATATAGCCGGAGAAATCGCTGACGCCGGCACCGTCCATGTCCGCGCGCAGGTGATACAGCGTGGCAGCATTGATGCCGTCGCCGCTGAGCCGATCCACCAGGCCCCAGGCACTGAGCAACAGCAGCAGCAACGACAACAGACCGGCCTTCAGCCACGCCAGACGCGGCGAGGCGACCAATAGCCAAAGCAGGAGCAACAGCGAAAACAGCAACATCCAATGCATGCGGCAGCGTCCGTGGGGGAATGATGCGAGCGCGTACCGGACGCCTTGCCCGCCATGTCCTGTGCGCCACACTCAATGTGACGCCCGGATGACAGACTATGCCGCGTTGAAGCTGACTGAAATGTTTGTTGGCGTCGAGCGTTTGCCGCAACGCGTGCGCTCACGATCGCCTGGTCGCGGTGGCGATCGACGGAGGCGGGCGGCATCTGCATTCCGCACCTGGCGCGCTTCTCGCACATGGGCGACGTCGCGATAACGCCACATCGCCCGATCCACTTTGACAGCCTGACGCGGCGGTTTCGGCGGGCGACGCCGCATGAAGCCATGTCGCGCCCGGGTGCGCTCCTACGCGGAGGTGTGGTTTGTGTGTAGCGCTATCGATGCCCGCGTTCTTCGCGCGCACGTACACGGCGGTCGAACAGCAGGGCGCTGAGCACGATGCCCAGGCCCAACACGACACCGAGCAGGAACAGCAGCATCGCGATCGCCGGATAGCCCCACAGCTTCAAGCCGGTTTCGATACGCATCATCTGCGCCGAGGCCATGATCAGCGCCGCAGTCACGATGCCGGCCGCCACGCGGTTGGCGATCTTCTGCAGGCTTTCCATCAGATGCGATTCTTCCAGCCCGGTGACGCGCATCTGCAGGCGGTTCTCCGCCGCCAGCGACAGGATCTCGGACATGCGGCGCGGTCCTTCGCGCACCAGATGCTGCAGTTCCATCGCCTCGCTGGCCAGATTGGCGGCCGACAGCGACTTTTTCAGGCGCGCGCGCATCACATGCTGCAGGTGGCGCTCGACGATGCGGCGCGTGTCCAGGTGTGGCGACAGCGTGCGGCACACGCCTTCCAGGTTCAACAGGGTCTTGCCGAGCAGGCTCAGCTCCGGCGGCGTGCGCAGGCCGTTGGCGGTGGCGATGCGCACCAGATCCAGCACCACGCGACCCTCGGAGGTGGTGTCGTGCGCGGCGTACCGGGCGATCATCTGCCCGGTTTCGCGCTGATAGCGGTCTTCGTCGTAATCCTCCAGGCGTGTGCTGAGCGCGATGGTCTCTTCGGCGACTTCCTCGCCACGGCCATCGACGGCGGCGAACAGCAGCTTGAGCAGACGCTCGCGCAGGCGCGGCGGCACGTGCGCCACCATGCCCAGGTCGAAGATCGCCAGGCGCCCGTCCTGCAGCACCCGCAAGTTGCCCGGATGCGGGTCGGCATGGATCTCGCCATGCACGAACATCTGGTCCAGATAGCCCTTGACCAGTTCTGCGGCCAGCTTGTCCATCGGCTGTTCGGTGCGGCGCAGGCCGGAGATCTTGTCCACGCGCACGCCCTCGGCCAGCTGCATGGTCAGTACCTTGCGGCTGCTCAGGTCCCACACCGGTTGCGGAATCCACAACAGCGCAAACGGCTTGAGATGCTTGCCGAAGCGCACCAGCGTCTCGGCCTCGTCTTCGTAATTGAGTTCGGCGCGCAGGGTCTTGCCAAATTCGCCCAGCCAGTCGGCAAAGCGCACGCGCCGGCCGATGCCGGTGAGGCGGTCGGCGGCGGTGGCAAAGCTCTTGAGCACGTCCAGGTCCGAGCGTACCTGGGCGGCGACCTCGGGCTTTTGCACCTTGATCGCCACCGGGGTGCCGTCGCGCAAGGCGGCGCGGTGCACCTGCGCCAGCGAGGCGCAGCCCAGCGGCACCGGATCGAAGAACGAAAACGCCTTGTTGACCGACACCCCGAGTTCTTCTTCGATGATCTGGCGGATGCGTTCCACCGGCACCGAACTGGTGTTCTCCTGCATGCGCTCCAGTGCCGTGGCGAACTCCGGCGGCACGATGTCCGGGCGCGTGGACAGCATCTGGCCGAGCTTGACGAAGGTGGGACCAAGCGCTTCCAGGTCGGAGACGAACTGGTCGGGCGTGCCTTCGGCGGGCACTTCGTATTCGTTGATCGCGGCCGGATCCAGGTTCATGCCGGCGAACACGCCCGACCCGCGATACCGCAGCAACAGGCGCAGGATCTGCGTGCGACGGCTCATGCCGCCCACCACGCCGGTGTCGGCCGGGATCGCGGCCGGGGCCGGTGTGCGGTACGGGTCGTTCGGACTCAAGGCCATCTCCGGCGGTCGTGCAAGAGCGCGAGTGTGGCCAGCGGCGGGTCGTCAGGCGGTGAATCCAGGCATGTGGCCACGGCGCAGGGGTGTGCGGCGCGAGGTCAGCGGGCATGGCCGGTGCGTGCGGCCGGCGGGGGTCGGCATCACGCCTCGCCGGTCGGCAATGGCCTGCAACGGTCTGCCATTACTCCATACGGGTGCAGGATCGGCGAGAATCCACTGCCACCCACGAAGGATCTCCGCATGGCCGGTGCCAGCCTGTTCACCCTGCTCGACGACATCGCCACGCTGCTGGACGACGTTTCCATCCTGACCAAGGTCGCGGCCAAGAAGACCGCCGGCGTCCTTGGCGACGACCTGGCGCTCAACGCGCAGCAGGTCACCGGTGTCACCGCCGACCGCGAGCTGCCGGTGGTGTGGGCAGTGGCCAAGGGCTCGCTGATGAACAAGGTGATCCTGGTGCCGGCGGCGCTGGCGATCAGCGCCCTGGAGGCCTGGCTGCGCGGGCGCGGCTACAACATCCCGCTGGTGATGCCGCTGATGATGATCGGCGGTGCCTATCTGTGCTTCGAGGGCGTGGAGAAGCTGGCGCACAAGTTCCTGCACGACGAGGAAGACGAAGCGCAGCGGCATGCCGAGCGCACCCGCGCGTTGGCCGACCAGAATGTGGACGTGGTGGCGCTGGAAAAGGACAAGGTCAAGGGCGCCATCCGCACCGATTTCATCCTGTCGGCGGAGATCATCGTGCTGTCGCTGGGCGTGGTGGCCGGGGTCTCGTTCGGGCAGCAGGTCGCGGTGCTGGTGGCGATCGCGCTGGCGATGACCATCGGCGTGTATGGCCTGGTCGCGGCCATCGTCAAGCTGGACGACCTGGGCCTGTACCTGACCAAGAAGGGCGCAGCGTTGGCTGCGCTGGGTCGCGGCATCCTGGTGGCCGCCCCGTGGCTGATGAAGTTCCTGTCGGTGGCCGGCACGCTGGCGATGTTCCTGGTCGGCGGCGGCATCCTGGTGCACAACATCCCGGCGCTGCATCACATCGTGCAGGACCTTGCCAAGTCGGCCGGCAGCCTGGGCTGGTTGGTCGATGCACTGGGCAACATGCTGGTCGGCGTGATTGCCGGTGCGATCGTGCTGGGCGCGGTGATGCTGTTCCAGAAGCTGCGCGGGAAGCCGGCGGCGCACTGACGCCGTAATGCGGCGGGCCGGGAGAGCACCTGGCTGCCGCACTGCAGCGGCTGGTCGTGATCGGGGCCCGGCAAGGCAATCGAAGAACCTCCGGCGCATCTGGGTTGTGCGCCGGGTGCCTGGTCCGACCGATCGACGCTGCAGACCGGGGTGTGCGGGGCTAATCCGCGCTGATCACCCGATTCTTGCCGGCAGCCTTGGCCTCGTACATGGCGCGGTCGGCACGGCGGATCACATCGTCCTGGGCTTCGTCGAGATGGCGCAGCGCCACGCCGCCGCTGAAGCTGACGAACACGCGCACGTCGTCGTGCAGCAACGAGCGTTGGGCCAGGGCGCGCTGCAGGCGGATCACCGCCGCGCTGGCTTCGAAGATGGTGGAGTCCGGCAACAGCAGCACGAACTCCTCGCCGCCGAAGCGGGCGATGGCATCGGTGGTGCGCAGCACCGACCTGGCCACGTCCACGGTGTGGCGCAGCGCGGCGTCGCCGCCGGCGTGGCCGTGGGTCTCGTTGAGACGGCGGAAGTCGTCCAGATCCAGCATCGCCACGCACAGCGGTTGCCCGCCGCGCTGGGTGCGTGCGGCCTCGCGCTGGAACAGCTCTTCGAAGCCGCGCCGGTTCAGCGCGCCGGTCAGCTGGTCTTCGCGTACCAGGCCGGCCACGTCCTTGAGCTCCTGTTCGAGCAAGGCGATGCGCTGCTCGGAGTCTTCGACCTGGCGACGTGCGGCCAGCAGCTCGTCGCGCGCGGCCAGCGCCTGCGCCTGCACGCCGGCAGTGTCCTGCAACACGTCCTGCAGGAGCCGGTTGAGGTCGGGAATGCTGCGGGCATCGCCGATCGCCTGCGAATAGCCGGCAACGCGGTCGTGGTATTCGCCGGTACTGGTGGCCATGCCGTCGAGCCGCTCGACGAAGGACACCATCATCTCGCGCATCGCGGTCTTGGAGTCGGCAATGCCCTGCTTGAGCAGACCCTGTTTATAGATGACCTCGCGCAAGGTGCCGCGCGCCTGCTCGATCGAGCCGACGTCCAACGGCCCGGAGATCAGCTGGCGGACCACCGAGATCTGGCCCTGCAGCCAGCTACGATCGTCGAGCAGTTCGCCAACGTTCTCCAGCAACAGGTCGAACAAGCCGAGCAGGAGATTCTGCTGCTCGCTGGCATCTTCGGCACGTAGGCCGATCTGATGACTCAGTTCGCGCAAGCGTTGTTCCAGGGTGATCAGCTCATGGCCGGGACGCCAATGGCGCAGTGCCGAGGCCAGGGTCTGTGCTTCTTCGGCCAATTCCGGGCTGCGTTGCAGCAGCGTGGCCAATGCATTGCCCAGCGCGTGACGCAGCAGGTCGCGCAGTTGTTCGGCTTCGGTGCGTCCTTCGGCCAGCGAATCGCCGGTATCGATGGTGCGGATGTACTTGTCGATCAATTGCCGCAAGGCGCGACCGTAGCCTGGCCAGTCGCCGGCCGCATAGGCCGCGCTCAGGCGCACACCCATGTCGCCGAGCTCGCCGTGCAGGCTGGTGATGCCCTCTGCAAAGGCCAGCAGCAAGGCCTCCGGATGCGCGGCATGCGAGAACAGGCGCATCAGCAAGGCGGTGGCGGCGGCCGGGTCGTGCGCGCCGGATTTGTTCTTGGCCGGCACCAGCTGATGCGCGGCCAAGCCGTGCCCGCTGCGCTCGCTGCCGATCACGCTGGGCAGGGCGGCGGCCGGGCGTGCGCTGTCCGCGCCGCCCCAGGGCAACAGGCGGCGCAGCCCGCCACGTGGGCGGCTTGGAAGTTCAGGCTGGTCTGCCATGCGCCGGGATCTCGGAAAGTCTTGATGCTCTCGCTGGTTATCGGCGCGCAGGCGTTGTGCTTAAGCGGTCTGGACAGGTCTGGGCTGGTCCGGCATGCCCGCCGATGCCAGGGAGTGGGCGATGCGCAACCTGCGTGCATGCCTGAACAAGTCAGGCGGGTGATGGCGGGCGCCACCGTCATCGCCCGCTTTCGGTGCGTTTCAACGATCGCGCACCACGGCAGGGATGTCATCGCACTGCAATGCGCCGCTTATGCCAGTGGGCATGCATAACCATGCGCATGGGCATGTCGGTGTCGCGGAAAAGTCAGCACGTATTCACGCATATTTTATTTGCCCGGGGTGTAGATTCGTCCCAAGGACAACGTGGAGTACGCGCGTTGGCCCCGCTCCTCATTCGTAGCAGGTCGTCTGGCTGAATCGGCAGATGATGGTTGTCGCTTCGCTGTTTTCCGTCTCCACCCACTTTACGACGGACGTTTAGATGGTTGCCATGATGCCGCTTCACGCCACTACTGCACGCTTCGAGCGCAGCACGATGCTCCCCACTCTCAAGAAGAGCGGGCGACCGCGTGATGCACGCGGTCGCTTCATTCGCCATCACGAGCGCCTGCCGGTGTCGCCGGCCGATACCCGCGGTGCCTTGTTTGTGGTGTCGGAGATGGCGGACTTCATCAAGGCTGGCGGTCTGGGCGATGTGGCTGCGGCGCTGCCACGCGCGCTGCGCCATCGCTACGACGTCCGGGTGCTGATCCCTGGCTACCGTGCGGTGCTGGCGCGTGCGGGCAAGGTGGAGATCGTCGGACGGGTACTGGCGCACGCCGCATTGCCGGCCTGCGACATCGGTCGCATCGTGCAATCGGACGGCCTGCCGATCTACATCTTGCTGTCCAAGGAGCTGTTCGAACGCGATGGCTCGCCGTATGTGAGCACCAGCGGCTCGGAGTTCGAAGACAACGCGATCCGCTTTGCCACCTTGTCGCATGCTGCCGCGCAGATCGCTGCCGGCCATGCCGGGCTGGGCTGGAAGCCGCGCCTGCTGCACCTCAACGACTGGCCGTGCGCGCTGGCTGCTGCCTATGTGCGCTGGTCCGGCGGCACCACGCCGTGCCTGTTGACCATCCATAACCTGGCCTACCAGGGCCTGGTGCCGTATTCGATGGCCGCTGCGCTGGGCATTCCGGCCGAGCGTGTGGCCGAGCTGGAGTTCTACGGGCAGATGTCGTTCCTGCGCGGCGGCATCGTGCATGCCGACCACGTCAACACGGTCAGCGTCAGCTATGCCCAGCAGATCACCGGCCCGGCGCAGGGCTGCGGCCTGGACCGCCTGCTGGCCGGCCGCGCCGCCAAGGGCGCGCTGACCGGCATCGTCAACGGCATCGACGCCAGCTGGGACCCGCGTACCGACGAATATCTGGACACGCACTTCAGCGTCAATCAGTGGCAGGGCCGTCAGGCCAACGCTGCGCAGGTGCGCAAGGCCTTCGGGTTGCGCGAGAGCACCGGCCCGCTGTTTGCGGTGGTATCGCGGCTGGTGCACCAGAAGGGCCTGGACCTGATTTGCGAGGTCGCTCCGCAGATCGTGGCGGCCGGCGGCCAGATCGCGGTGATCGGCGGCGGCGAGCCGGAGATCGAGCAACAGGTCGCCGAGCTGACCCGGCGCTATCCGGGCCAGGTCGGTGCCTTCATCGGTTTCGAGGAAGGCCTGGCGCGGCGCATGTTTGCCGGCGCCGACTTCCTGCTAATGCCCTCGCGCTTCGAGCCGTGCGGCTTGAGCCAGATGTATGCGCAGCGCTTTGGCTGCCTGCCGATCGCGCACGCCACCGGTGGTCTGATCGACACGGTGGATGACGGCGTCACCGGCTTTTTGTTCCAGCACGCCAGCGTCGAGGCCTTGCGCCGCTGCCTGGAACGCGCGTTTCGCACCTTCCGCCTGCCCAGCCTGCTGTCGGCGATGCGCCGCGCGGCGATGCTGCGTCCCAGTGGCTGGGACGTGGCCGGCAAAAAATACCTCTCGCTGTACGAACGCACCGCCGCGACCGCTCCCGCGTTCGCGACGGTGTCATGAGCGAACGGCTGGGCGTGCAGGGGCAGGAGACGGAAGCGACGGCGGTGACCATGGACGGGATGTCTGATCCAGTACAGCGCGTGCAGGCGCTGGCCGATGGCCTGCCTGCCGATGCATTCGCGGTATTGGGTTCGCATCTCCAGGCAGACGGCCGCCGGCTGGTGCGCGTGCTGGCGCCCGGCGCCGACGCCCTGGGCCTGATCGATCCGCGCGGCAAGTTGCTGGCGCGCATGCAGGCCGGCCCGGTCGATGGCGTGTTCGAGGGCACGCTGGCGGTCGAAGGCCCGTATCGGCTGCGCATCGTGTGGCCGGACGTGGTGCAGGAGATCGAAGACCCTTACGCCTTTGCCGCCACGCTGGACGAATCCACCCTGCTGCAGATCGCTGCCGGGGACGGCCAGGCAGTGCGTCGCGCCCTGGGTGCCCAGCACCTGCGCGACGGCGATGTGCCCGGGGTGCGCTTTGCGGTGTGGGCGCCGCACGCGCAGCGTGTGGCGGTGGTGGGCGATTTCAATGGCTGGGACGTGCGCCGGCATCCGATGCGCCCGCGCATCGGCGGCTTCTGGGAGCTGTTCCTGCCGCGCGTGGAAGCCGGAACGCGTTACAAGTACGCCATTACCGCTGCCGATGGCCGCGTGTTGCTCAAGGCCGACCCGGTGGCACGCCAGAGCGAGTTGCCGCCGGCCACCGCCTCGGTGGTGCCGGGCGCGGCAGCGTTTGCCTGGACCGACGCCGCCTGGATGGCCGCACGCGATGCCAGTGCCGCGCCGGCGCCGCTGTCGATCTATGAAGTGCACGCCGCGTCCTGGCGGCGCGATGGGCACAACCAGCCGCTGGACTGGCCGGGGCTGGCCGCACAACTGATTCCTTATGTGCAGCAGCTCGGCTTTACCCATATCGAGTTGCTGCCAATCACCGAGCATCCGTTCGGCGGCTCCTGGGGCTATCGGCCGCTAGGGCTGTATGCGCCGACTGCGCGCCACGGCAGCCCGGATGGCTTTGCGCAGTTCGTCGACGCCTGTCATCGCGCCGGCATCGGCGTGATCCTGGACTGGGTCAGCGCGCACTTCCCCGATGACGCACATGGCCTGGCGCAGTTCGACGGCGCCGCGGTGTACGAGCATGCCGACCCGCGCGAAGGCATGCATCGCGACTGGAACACGCTGATCTACAACTACGGTCGGCCCGAAGTGACCGCCTACCTGCTGGGCAGCGCGCTGGAGTGGATCGACCACTACCACCTCGACGGCCTGCGCGTGGATGCGGTGGCCTCGATGCTGTATCGCGACTATGGCCGTGCCGAAGGCGAGTGGGTGCCAAACGCGCATGGCGGCCGCGAGAATCTGGAAGCGGTCGCCTTCCTGCGCCAGCTCAACAGCGAGATCGCCACGCGCTTTCCCGGTGTGCTGACCATCGCCGAAGAGTCCACCGCCTGGCCGGGCGTGACCGCGCCGATCAGCGCGGGCGGCCTGGGCTTCACCCACAAATGGAACATGGGCTGGATGCACGACACGCTGAGCTACATGCAGCGCGATCCGGCCGAGCGCGCGCAGCACCACAGCCAGCTCACCTTCGGCCTGGTGTACGCGTTCTCCGAGCGTTTCGTGTTGCCGATCTCGCACGACGAAGTGGTGCATGGCACCGGTGGCCTGCTCGGGCAGATGCCAGGCGACGACTGGCGGCGCTTTGCCAACCTGCGCGCGTATCTGGCGCTGATGTGGGCGCACCCGGGCGACAAGCTGCTGTTCATGGGCGCCGAATTCGGCCAGTGGAACGACTGGAATCACGACCAATCGCTGGACTGGCATCTGCTCGACGGCGCCGCGCATCGCGGTGTGCAGCAACTGGTCGGCGATCTCAACGCCACATTGCGCCGGGTGCCGGCGTTGTATCGCGGCACGCATCGCGCCGACGGTTTCGACTGGAGCGTGGCCGACGACGCGCGCAACAGCGTACTGGCGTTCATCCGCCACGATCCCGATGGCGGCGCCCCTTTGCTGGCGGTGAGCAACCTCACCCCGCAACCGCACCACGACTATCGCGTTGGCGTGCCGCGTGCCGGCGGCTGGCGCGAAATCCTCAATACCGACAGTGCCCATTACGGTGGCAGCAACCTCGGCAACAGCGGTCGCCTGGCGACCGAGCCGATGGGCATGCACGGGCACGCTCAACGCCTGCGCCTGACCCTGCCGCCGCTGGCCACGATCTATCTGCAAGCGGAGAAGTAAGAATGAACGAGCGCAACGACACCACGCCGGCATGGGGTGCATGGCCAGCGGGTGAGGGACAGGTGCGCTTCGCGCTCTGGGCACCGGACGCCGGGAGCGTGGACGTGGTCTTCGACGACGGCGCGCGCGTCGCGTTGCAGGCCGCGCAGGATGGCTTCTTCAGCGCGGTGATCGCCTGCGCGGCGAATACGCGCTATCGCTACAGCGTCGATGGCGGCGAACCGGTGCCGGATCCGGCCTCGCGCTGGCAGCCCGAGGGCGTGCACGGCTCCAGCGCCGTGCAGCGCAGCGATGGC
The DNA here is from genome assembly GCF_002940665.1 of Xanthomonas arboricola. Classification (GTDB taxonomy): domain Bacteria; phylum Pseudomonadota; class Gammaproteobacteria; order Xanthomonadales; family Xanthomonadaceae; genus Xanthomonas; species Xanthomonas arboricola_B. The sequence goes on along the minus strand of NZ_MIGY01000003.1, from coordinate 1,317,860 downwards.
TACGCCTGGCAGAACACCCACTGGCAGGGACGGCCGTGGGACGAGGCGGTGATCTACGAATTGCACGTCGGCAGCTGCGGCGGCTACGCCGGCGTGCAGGCGCAACTGTCGCAGCTGGCGGCGATGGGCATCACCGCGATCGAGCTGATGCCGCTGAGCGCATTTCCGGGCGCGCACAACTGGGGCTACGACGGCGTGCTGCCGTACGCGCCGGTGGAAGCCTATGGCACGCCGGATCAATTGAAGGCCCTGATCGACGCCGCGCACGGACACGGCTTGATGGTGTTGCTGGACGTGGTCTATAACCACTTCGGCCCGGACGGCAATTACCTGCACAGCTATGCCGCCGCATTCTTCAACGAGGACAAGCCCACCCCGTGGGGCGCAGCGATCGATTTCCGCAAGCCGCAGGTGCAGCGTTACTTTCTCGACAATGCGCTGATGTGGCTGCACGAATACGGCTTCGACGGCCTGCGCCTGGATGCGGTGCATGCGATCACCCCGAATGCCTTCCTGGATACCTTGCGGCAGACCGTGCAGGCCAGCCTGCCGGCCGGCCGCCATGTGCATCTGGTGCTGGAAAACGAGGCCAACCAGGCCTCGCAGCTGCAACGCGGTTACACCGCGCAATGGGACGACGATTTCCACAACGCCCTGCATGTGCTGCTGACCGGCGAAGCGGAAGGCTATTACGCCGCCTTCGCCGACAAACCCACCCAGCACCTGGCGCGTGTGCTGGGCGAAGGCTTCGCCTACCAGGGCGAGCCGGACCCGCGCGGGCATGTGCGTGGCGAGCCCAGTGGGGCGCTGCCGCCGCACAAGTTCGTGGTCTTCGCGCAGAACCACGACCAGATCGGCAATCGTGCACGCGGTGAGCGGCTGAGCGTGCTGGTATCGCCGCAGCGCCTGCGTGCTGCGCTGGCACTGACCACGCTGACGCCGATGATTCCGCTGTTCTTCATGGGCGAGCCGTGGGGCGCCACGCAGCCGTTCCTGTTCTTCACCGACTTCGGCCCGCCGCTGGACGATGCGGTACGCGAAGGGCGGCGCCGCGAATTCGCGCATTTCGCCGCATTCGCCGACGAAGCGCAGCGCGCCACCATCCCCGATCCGAACAGTCACGACACCTTTGCCGCCTCGCGCTCGCCGATCGAGGACGCCGCGCAGGGCGAAGGCGTGCAGTGGACAGCCTGGTTCAAGGCGCTGCTGGGCGTGCGTCGGCAGTGGCTGGTACCGGGGCTTGCACAGGCGCGCGCGGTGGGCGCCAGCGTGCTGGCCGACGGTGCAGTGACCGCCAGCTGGGAATTGCCCGACGGGCTGTGGCATATCGCCTTCAACGTCGGCGCCTCGGCGGTGCCGATGCCGCCGCTGCGCGGCCGCGTGGCGCATGTCGAAAACGTCGCTGCCGACGCGCAGCAGTTGCCGGTCGATGGCTTCATCGCCTGGCACGAGGCGCGCCCATGAGCACCCGCGATCTGAGCAGAAGCGATCTGCATGCGCTGGCCGGCGCGGCCGGGGTGATGGTGGACTGGGTGGATGCCAGCGACCAGCCACGGCAGGTGTCCGATCACTCGCTGCATGCGGTGCTCACCGCGCTGGAGCTGCCCGCCGGCACCGCTGCGCAGCGCCAAGACAGCCTGCGTCGCTGCAAGGCGCAGGCCACCGAGCCGGCGCCGCTGCTGACCGTGCAGGTGGCCGGGTTGCTGCCGGTATCGGTTGCCGCCAATGCCAGCGGCCGTTGGCTGGACGACAGCGGCGCCAGCGAGCCGGCGCATGCCGATGCGCAGGGGCAGGTGCGTGCGCCGCAGCGCTTCGGCTACTGGACGCTGCAGATCGACAGCCTGACCCAGCAGGTCGCGGTCGCCCCGCAACGCTGCTTCAGCGTGGCCGATGCCTGCGGCCTGCCGGCACCGCGTGCCTGGGGCATGGCGCTGCAGGTGTACTCGGCGCGCAGCATCGACGACGCCGGCATCGGCGACGCATCGGGCACAGTGGAATGGGTGCGGCATGCCGCACTGGCCGGTGCCGATGCCCTGGCCCTGAGCCCGGTGCATGCCGCACGCCCGGTCACCGGCGGCTACAGCCCGTATTCGCCCAGCGACCGGCGTTTTCTCGATCCCCTGCATGCAGCGCCAGTGCGCGTATTGGGCGAGCTCGCGCTGGAGGCGATCAACGCGGTGCCCGGCCTGCGCGAGCGCTTCGATACGCTGCACCACAGCGCCCTGATCGACTGGCCGGCCTCGGCGCAGGCTAAGTTGCAGCTGCTGCGTCATCTCTATACCCGCGTGCCCGCCGACCACCCCGATCTGCTTGCCTTCCGCAGCGAGGGCGGCGATGCGCTGGCGGGTTTTGCACGGTTTGCCGCGCAGGATTTCGGCGATGGCGATCCGCAGCTGCACGTGTTCACGCAATGGCTGGCCGCGCGCAGCTGGTCCGATGCGCAACGGCAGGCGCACGAGCGCGGCATGAAGATCGGTTTGATCGCCGATCTGGCGGTCGGCTTCGATCCCAATGGCGCCGAAGCCGCCGCGGCCGCCGACACCGTGCTGCGCGGCCTGGTGCTGGGCGCGCCGCCGGATGCCTTCAATGCGGACGGCCAGCACTGGGGCATTGGTGCGTATTCGCCCACCGCGTTGCGGCGTAGCGGCTATGCGCCATACATCGCGCTGCTGCGCGCGGTGCTGCGCGATCGCGGCGGCATTCGCATCGACCATATCCTGGGGTTGTTGCGGCTGTGGGTGGTGCCGGAAGGTGCCAGCTCCAACGAGGGCGCGTATCTGGCCTATCCGCTGCACGATCTGCTCAATCTGCTCGCGCTGGAATCGTGGCGGCATCGGGCGATCGTCATTGGCGAAGACCTCGGCGTGGTGCCGCCGGGCATCCGCGAGGAACTGTCGCGGCGCGGGGTGATGGGCATCGATGTGTTGATGTTCACCCGCGACGACGACGGCGCCTTCGTCTCGCCGGCGCTGTGGCGGCCGGACGCGGTGGCCACCACCACCACGCACGATCTGCCCACCCTGACCGGCTGGCGCGAAGGCCGCGATATCGACTGGCGACGCAAGCTGGAACTGATCCAGCCCGCGCAGGCCAGCGATGACGCCACCGCGCGCAGCAAGGACCTGGCACGCCTGGATGCGGCAGTCGAACACGCCGGCCTCAGCGCGGCGGAGGACCCGCTGCTGGGCGCGCTGCGCTTCACCGCCACCAGCGTGTCGCCCCTGGCCTTGCTGCCGGTGGAAGACGCGTTGGCGCTGCAAGAACAACCCAATCTGCCGGGCACCGTCGAGGTCCATCCCAACTGGCGTCGACGCCTGCCCGATCCCTTGCCGCATGCGCGCCTGAGTACGGCGCTGCAGGGCTTTGCCGAGGCGCGTCGCGTCGCGGCCGTTTCGGAACCGCATCCATGATCGAGCTTCGCGCCACCGCCCGCCTGCAACTGCATGTCGGCTTCACCCTGCACGATGCGCTCGCGCAGGTGCCGTATTACTCAGGGCTTGGCATCAGCCATCTGTACCTGTCGCCGATCGGCACTGCGGTGCCTGGCTCGACACACGGCTACGACAATATCGACCCGGCCGTGGTCAATCCCGAACTCGGCGGCGAAGAGGCGCTGATCGCCCTGTCGCAGGCCGCGCGCGAACACGGCATGGGCCTGATCGCCGACATCGTGCCCAACCACATGGCCACGCACGCGGACAACGCGTGGTGGTGGGATGTGCTGCGCAACGGCCGCAGCGCCAAGCATGCCGACTGGTTCGACATCGACTGGCGCGCCCCGGGCCGCGACGGCAAGTTGTGGCTGGCGGTGCTGGACCGCCCGTATGCCACCGCACTGGCCGAAGGCCTGATCACCCTGGTGGTCGAAGACGACGGCAGCGCGGCACTGGCGCATTACGACCAGCGCTACCCGATCCGTCCGCAGACGCTGGAGGTGCCGGAAAAGGCCGCACGTGCGCAATGGCTGCGCGACTACAACGACGGCGCCAAGCGCGGCGATGGCCGTCTGCACAAGCTGATCGAACGCCAGCCGTACCGCTTGAACTGGTGGCGCGTGGGCAACGACATGCTCAACTACCGTCGCTTTTTCGATATCACCTCGTTGGTGGCATTGCGCGTGGAGCTGCCGGCGGTGTTCGACGCGGTGCATGCGCTGCCGCTGCGGCTGGTGGCCGAAGGCCATCTGGACGGCTTGCGCATCGACCACGTGGACGGGCTCACCGACCCCACCGGCTACGTGCGCAAGCTGCGCAGCCGGCTGGATGCGGCCGGCCGCACACGTGGCCTCAAGCCCGGCACGCTGGGGCTGTATCTGGAAAAGATCCTGGCGCCCGGCGAAGCCTTGCCGGCCGACTGGCCCTGCGATGGCACCACCGGCTACGACTTCATGGACCAGGTGGGCGGCGTGCTGCATGATGCGGCCGGCTTCAAGCCACTGGCGCGTGCCTGGCAGAAGGTGAGCGGGCGCAGTGGCGACTTTGCTCAGGAAGAGCGCAGCGCACGCGACGAGATCCTGCGCGGCCCGCTGCAGACCGAATTCAATCGCGCCGTGGGTGCGTTGTCGGCCTTGGCGCGACTGGACCCGCCTACGCGCGAGTTCAGCCCGCAGATGCTGGCGCGCGGCCTGTGCGTGTTGCTGCGCTGGTTCCCGGTGTACCGCACCTACGCCGGTGCCAAGGGCGTGACCGGCAGCGAAGCCGAGCGCCTGCGCGCCACCGCCGCGCGTGCGCGCGAGGGCATGCCGGAGTCCATCGTTGCGGCCGTCGACGCGATCGAGCGCTGGCTGCTCGACGATGCCGGCGCCGACCGCGCACAGGTCGCCTTGCGCCGCATCCTGCGTCGTCGCGTGGAGCAGTTGTCCGCACCGCTCAATGCCAAGTCGGTGGAAGACACCGCGTTCTACCGGCATGGCGTGCTGCTGTCGCGCAACGAGGTCGGCAGCCATCCGACCCACTTCGCCAACGACGCGGCCGAGTTCCACGCGCAGAATCTCGAACGCGCCAAGCACTTCCCGCGCGCGTTGCTGGCCACCGCCACGCACGACCACAAGCGCGGCGAAGACCTGCGCATGCGGCTGGCGGTGCTGTCCGAGCAGCCGCGTTGGTGGATCGAGCAGAGCAGCCAGTTCGATGCCTTGACCGAGACGCTGGACTCGCCGGCACTGGCCGGGGGCGACCAGCAGATGCTCTGGCAGACCCTGGTGGCCGCCTGGCCGATCGGCCTGGGTGCCGACCAGACCGAGCCGCTGGCCGAGTACGCCGAGCGCATTGCGCAGTGGCTGCTCAAGGCGGTGCGCGAAGCCAAGCTGCACACCAGCTGGACCGATGGCTCGCCCGCCTACGAGCAGGCCGTGCAGGCCACCGTGGAGCAGGTGCTGTGCAGCCGCTCCGGGTTGCCGCTGCGGCGTGCGCTGCTGCGCGCCAGCAACCATATCGCCGCCGCCGGTGCGCGCAGTGCGCTGGTACAGACCACGTTGCGCCTGACCGTGCCGGGCGTGCCCGACCTGTACCAGGGCACCGAAGGCTGGGATCTGTCGCTGGTGGATCCGGACAACCGCCGCCCGGTCGACTATGCGCAGCGCCAGCGATGGCTGGCGCAGGCGCGCGACTGGAACACGCTGCTGCGCAGCTGGCGCGATGGCGCGGTCAAGGCACGTCTGACTGCACTGCTGTTGCAGTTGCGGGCCGAACATCCGGCGCTATTTGCGAAGGGCGATTATCAACCGTTGGCCGTGGCCGTCAGCGGCGATGCACAGGTACTTGCGTTCCGCCGCCAGTACCGCGGCCAGTCGCTGGTGGTGGCAGTGACGCGGCTGGGTGCCGGCAACGCAGGCGATGGCGACCTGCCGCTGCTGGTGCCGCCGGCCAGTTGGGGTCAGGCGTCGTTGGCATTGCCGCACGCCACGTACCGTAATGTGCTCGATGGCAGCACGCTGCAGCCACAAGGCGGCCGCGTGGCGATATCCACGCTGTTTGCACGTGCGCCAGTGGCAGTGTTGTTGACCCCCTAAGAGAACGTACGCAATGAACGACATGGAACGGCAAGCGCGGCTTCGCCAGTTGGCACAGGAGATCTGGGAGGCCGAAGGCCGCCCGGACGGCCACGCAGACCGGCATTGGGCCATGGCCGAGCGCCTGGTGGATGCCGAAGAACGCGCCGCCGAGCAGGCCGGCCTGCCGGCGACTGCACGCCAGTAACGGTCCCTCTGTCACCTTGCATGGTGCACGCTGCAGGCGGCACCGTGTCGGGGTGAGCGTATACAGGCACGCAGGCACCCGCATTCGCTCAGCGTTTTGAGTTCACCGTTCTCAGGAGTTACCGATGGCCACCCGCAAGCTCACTCAGCGCTCGCGCATCCGCGAAGGCCGTCCCAACCCGCTCGGCGCCACCTGGGATGGCCTGGGGGTCAATTTCGCGCTGTACTCGCGCAATGCCACCCGCGTGGAGCTGTGCCTGTTCGACGAGCGTGGGCGCGAGCAGGAGCGCCTGGCGCTGCCCGAGTACACCGACGAGGTCTGGCACGGCTATCTGCCCGACGCACGCCCCGGCCAGCTGTACGGCTATCGCGTGCACGGACCGTATGCGCCCGAGGCCGGGCATCGCTTCAACCACAACAAGCTGCTGCTGGACCCGTATGCCAAGCAGATCGTCGGCGAGCTCAAATGGGCACCGCATCTGTTCGGCTACACCATCGGCCACCGCGACAAGGATCTGAGCTTCGATCGCCGCGACAGCGCCGCATTCATGCCCAAATCTGCGGTGATCGACCCGGCTTTCACCTGGGGCCAGGACCGCCCGCCGCAGACGCCGTGGAACCGCACGGTGATCTACGAAGCGCACGTGCGCGGGCTGAGCATGCTGCATCCGGCAGTGCCGCCGGAAAACCGCGGCACCTTCTCGGCCCTGAAGACCGACGAGCTGATCGACCATATCAGCTCACTCGGCGTCACTTCGGTAGAGCTGCTCCCGGTTCACGCCTTCGTCGACGATCAATATTTGCTTGAAAAAGGCCTGCGCAACTACTGGGGCTACAACACGCTGGGGTTTTTCGCACCGCAGGCGCGTTACATGGCCACGCGCACCGTGGCCGAGTTCAAGCAGATGGTGGCGCGGTTGCATCACGCCGGGCTGGAAGTGCTGCTGGACGTGGTCTACAACCACACCGCCGAAGGCAACGAGCTGGGGCCGACGCTGTCGTTCAAGGGCATCGACAACGCCAGCTACTACCGCCTGGCCGATGATCGCCGCTTCTACATCAACGATACCGGTACCGGAAATACCTTCGATCTGACCAATGTCGGCGCGCTGCGCATGGTGATGGATTCGCTGCGTTACTGGGTGCAGGAAATGCATGTCGACGGCTTCCGTTTCGATCTGGCCAGCATCCTTGGACGCGAGCGCTACGGCTTCGACCCGTCGGGCAGCTTTCTCGATGCGGTGCGCCAGGATCCGGTGCTGAGCCAGACCAAGCTGATCGCCGAGCCGTGGGACATCGGCCCGGGCGGTTACCAGGTCGGCAATTTCCCCCCGGGCTGGGTGGAGTGGAACGACAAGTTCCGCGACAACGTGCGCGCGTTCTGGCGTGGCGAGGGCGGTCAGCTGGCCGAACTGGCCACGCGGCTGACCGGCTCGGCCGACCTGTTCAACCACAGCGGCCGCCGCCCCACTGCGTCGGTCAATTTCGTCACCGCGCATGATGGTTTCACCCTGCGCGATCTGGTCAGCTACGAAGGCAAGCACAACTTGGCCAACGGCGAAGAGGGCAGGGACGGCAGCGACCACAATATCTCGGCCAATTACGGGGTCGAAGGCGACACCAACGATCCGGCCATCAAGCAACTGCGCCGTCAGCAGATGCGCAACCTGCTGGCCACGTTGTTGCTGTCGCAGGGCACGCCGATGCTGCTGGCCGGCGATGAGTTTGGCCATAGCCAGAATGGCAACAACAACGCGTATTGCCAGGACAACGAACTGACCTGGATCGACTGGACCGCCGCCACCAAGGCCGCCGCCGCCGATCAGGCTGCGTTCGTGCGGCGGCTGATCCGTATCCGCCAGCGTTATCCGCTGCTGCATCGCGCCCGCTTCTTCGATGGCAAGTTCGACGAAGCGCTGGGCCTGAAGGATCTCACCTGGCTGGCACCGGACGGCCACGAGATGGACGAAGCCGGTTGGCACGACCCGGAAGCGCGCGCGCTGATGTTGCGGCTGGATGGTCGTTCGCCGACCACCGGCTTGCGCGAGATCGCCGCCAACGTGACCTTGCTGATGCTGATCAATGCCGCCTCCACCGGCGTGTCGTTCACACTGCCGGCGATGCACGACGAACACTGGCGCGTGCTGATCGATACCGCGCGCCATGGCGGGCGCGTGGTGGCCGGCGGCAGCGAATGGAAGGCGCCGGCGCACTCGCTGACCTTGCTGGCAGTGGAGCGCGATCGCATCGCCAGCAGTGCGCGCATCGTTTCCGAGGGTGCGCGCTGATGGCCGGGGTGGCCTGATGGATGTGCTGCTGGCAGGAGCCACCGGCCTGGTCGGTGGACATGTCCTGCAACAACTGCTGGCCGATGCGCGCTGTACCGGCGTGGTGGCGATCACGCGCCGGCCGCTTTCGCAGATTCATCCCAAGCTGCGCAACCAGGTGATCGATTTCGAGCGCCTGGACCACTGGACCGCACCGCGCATGGAAGTGGCCATCTGCGCCCTGGGCAGCACGATGAAGCAGGCCGGCTCGCGCGAAGCGTTTTATCGCATCGATCACGACTACCCGATGGCGCTGGCACGTGCTGTCTGCGCGCAAGGCACCTCGGTATTCGTACTGAATTCGGCCGCCGGTGCCGATGCGCGGTCGCGCATCTTCTATAACCGCGTCAAGGGCGAACTGGAACGCGACCTGCGCGCGGTCGGCTTCCCCTCGCTCACTTTCGTGCGCCCCGGCCTGATCGGCGGCGAGCGCACGCAGCGCCGCACCGGCGAACATATCGGCAGCCTCGTGCTGGGCGCGCTCGGCCCGCTGCTGCCACGCCGCTTCCGCATCAACCCGGCCGAACGCATCGCCGCCGCCATGGTCAGCGCCGCGCTGGCACCGGCGCGTGGGGAGCACAGCGTCGAGGCTGCGGAGCTGGCTGACTAATGCCGCCTAGTCGCCTAGTCGCCTAGTCGCCTCGTCGGGAGGCAGTCGGATAGATATGAGGAGCCGCCGTGTCGTAGGAGCGTGCCCGCGCGCGACGGAGCTTTATCGGTAACGCCTCATCGCGCGCAGGCACGCTCCTACAGATTTACGCGCAGCGGATCGCCATGTTCGCCAGCCCAAACCCCGCTAACACCCCAACGGCTGCCCACCATCAACCAGCACCTGCCCGTCGTCGCTAGCGTGTCGCGTATGCAGGAACTGATTGTCTGCTATTCGTAGGAGCGTGCCTGCGCGCGACGGAGTTTTATCGATAACGCCTCGTCGCGCGCAGGCACGCTGCTATGGATCGGCGTGCGGCCGATTGGCATCTCCGCCAGCAGAAATGCCGTGCTCACACACCCAACGACTGCCCGCCATCCACCGCCAACACCTGCCCGGTGATCCAGCGCGCTTGTGGCGATGCCAGGAACAACGCCGCATCGGCGATGTGCTGCACGTGCCCGAACCCACCGAACGGAATGCTGTCGCGGATGCGGGCATACAGCTCCGGTTCTTGGTCGCGACGGCGTGCCCATAGCCCATCGGGAAATTCGATCGAGCCGGGTGCGATCGCGTTGACACGGATGCGCTCGCGGGCGAGTTCGGCGGCCAGCGTGGTGGTGTAGTAATTCAGCGCCGCCTTGGCGGTGGAATAGGCGATCGCGCGCGGTGTGGGGCGTTGCGCGTTGATCGAGCTGATGTTGAGGATCACCGCCGCATCGCTGTTGCGCAGATGCGGCAGCGCGGCGCGATTGCAGCGCACTGCGGCCATCAGGTCGACATCCAGACCGGCCTGCCAGCTTGCGTCGTCGTTGCCATGCCCATAGCCGGAGGCATTGTTGATCACCACATCCAGCCCATCCAGCGCCTGTGCTGCAGCCTGCACGTAGGTCTCGATCTGCGCAGCGTCCGACAGGTCGCAGGCGAAGGTGTGTACCGGCGTGCCGTACGGCGCCAACGTCTGTGCGGCCTGTTTCAGCCCATCGGCACTGCGTGCGCATAGCGAGACCTGCGCGCCATTGCGCACAAACGCTTCGGCAATGGCCAGCCCAATGCCACGGCTGCCGCCTGCGATCAGCACGCGTTGATTGCGCGGCGAGATTTGCGTGGATGCTGCGGAAATGGACATGGCGGACACTCGATCGGAAACCGACATTATCGAGCAGCCCGGTCGTGACGCGGTGCTCGGTGCCGTTGCAGTGTTGAACGCAGCATCGCAATGTCTGCTGTCCGTTTCACCACTTCCACCGCTTCTGCCAACGACGCGCCGGCCACCGCGCGTAGCGGGCTGGCGATCTACTGCGCTCATCCCCAGGGCGCGCGGCCGGTGCTCGGAATTGCCATGTGCCACTCGTACACTCGGGTTTTGAGCGCGCCGTCCACACGCCCCGAGCGATTGCTCGCTACGTTTTGTCAGCCACCCTAAATCGCGGTGCGCAGCGCTGCGCTGCGAGCCAGGTTGGGAGCCATGCGCCGGCACCTGGCTGCGGTCGCGTGCGCTGTCATCTTTGTGCAATGCCGTCCGTACGTCGCTTGCGACGCAAGCCTCATCACCAAGCATGATCAGCTCATGCGTTTTCGGTTGCTCGCCGCTAACCATTTGTTTACACGTTTGCGCCGCGCTGCGGGCACAACGTGCGGGTCATTCAGTGGGAGTTGCACATGGAAACCCATATCACCGTCATCGGTGCCGGCTTCTGCGGCACCGCGCTGGTCCGTGCGCTGGCGCAGACGGCCGATGCGCAGGTGCGCATCACCCTGGTCGGCGTGGCCGAGACCTTCGGCAGCGGCATCGCCTACGGCGCCGCCCGGCCGGAGCACCTGCTCAACGTACGCGCCAAGGACCTGGGCATCGACGCGCAGGCACCAGGCGCCTTCGCCGACACCCTGCATCTGGGCGACAACGGGCGACTGGAATTCCTGCCGCGCCTTGCCTATGGCGATTATCTGCGCAGCGAGCTGGATACCGCGGTCAGTGGCGCGCAAGCGTCGATCGTGCGGCTGTCGCAGGAAGCAGTGGCGGTGGAGCGTGCGCGCAAGGGCTTTCGCGTGTTCCTGGCCAATGGCGATGCCTTCCACAGCGATCGGGTGGTGCTGGCGGTGGGCGCACTGCAGCCGCAGGCGTTGGCCGGGATCGGCCCGCGCCTGAGCGTGCATCCGCGCTATATCGGCTGGCCGTGGCAGGGCGATGCCCTGGCGCGCCTGTCGCCGGACGACGATGTGCTGATCGTCGGCACCGGGCTGACCATGGTGGATGTGGCATTGACCCTGCACACGCGCGGGCATCGCGGCCGCCTGCTGGCGATTTCGCGACGCGGCCTGGCGCCGCAGGCGCATCTGCGCCAGCCGGGTGCGGCGCTGGAATTGCCGCCGCATCTGCAGCGCGCACTCAAGGATGCCGATCTGCGTGGCCTGCTGCGCGGTGTGCGTCAGCTCAGTGCGGTGGTCGACGACTGGCGACGCGTGGTGGATGCCTTGCGCCCGCATCTGCAACCGCTGTGGCAGCGGCTGGAGTTGCCGCAGCGTGCGCGCTTCCTGCGCCATTTGCGCCCGTACTGGGAAGTGGCGCGGCATCGGGTTGCGCCGGGCGCAGCGGAACAACTGGCGCACTTGCAGCAATCGGGGCAACTGCAGATCGTCGCAGCGCGCCTGCTGCGTGCGCGTTGGGTACCCGACGGCGTGGAAGCGGTGATTCGCCCGCGTGGATCGGCCGACGCGCAGACCGGTCATTACGATGCGGTGATCCGCGCCACGGGTCTGGATACCGATATCGACCGCACCAGCGACCCGCTGATCGCCGGCATGCGCGAGGCGGGGCTGTTGCGTGCCGATCCGCTGGGTCTGGGCGTGGATACCGATGCGCAACTGCGCGTGCGCGATGGCGCCGGGCAGATCGTGCCAGGGCTGTATTGCGTGGGCCCGCTGCTGCGCGGGCGCTATTGGGAAATCACCGCCGTGCCGGAGTTGCGCGTGGCCACACGTGCCCTGGCAGAGCGTCTGTTGCTGGGTGCGATGCCGGCGTTACAGCCAGAACCGGAACAGGTGCCGCGCGAGGCCAATGCGCGTCTATAGCCAGGTATCCCGTCACTCCAACATCTCGATAGATGTCTTGACTCGCGCTGCGAGCGCTCGCCGGCTCGTCGCTCCCGTCCGACCAGCACATTTTCTACGAGCCCATAAGCGGTGTCTGCGACGATGGCATGAGCCGTCGCAGAGCTCACAGAAGTGCCACCTGCTCGATTCCCTCTCCGAATCCGCGTGGCCGCGTCTGTGCGGCAATGACCGGGCTTGCGGCGCGAGGCAGGACCGGCACGCGCTGGCGGTCGATTCCCGACCTCGTCGCGGTGCAGGCCCGACGTTCACCCGCAGCGCCGGCATTCACGCAGAACGCTCGTGTGGCCTCACAATAGGCGGCCAGTTCCCAACCGATGTCGCCATGCGCAAGACCTATCAGCTCAACCTCGAAGGCAAGAACCGCGATCGTCTGCTGGAGTCCAGCAAGCACGATATCCGCAAGTACATCCGCCGCGAGCGTCGCAAGGACTTGCCGGAAGGTGTGGATTATTGGGACTTCGACATGCGCTTCGGGGTGGACGAAGCCAGCGCTGCGCCGCTGCCGCCGGCCGAGCTGATCCGGTCGATCAATGCGCTCACCAGCGAAGGTGGCGAGCAGTTCTTCGTGGAAATCCTGCGCAAGCCCGGCAAACGCACCGCGCGTGCGGACGGTGACAGCGCCCCGGGCGGCGAACTGGACTTCGAGCAGGACTGAGTCTTCGCCGCACCGGCGTGACGGTGGATTGCGCTGCGTCGGCACGCGTTGCGTGGCCGTCGTCAGCAATGCGCGTGCCCGTCACCGCATCGAACGCTCAGTCCGGCTTGCCAGCCTGTGCTGCCGCTGCGCGCAGCTTGTCCTTCTTGCTTGGCCGCCTGCCCTTGATGCCGCCATTGTCGTCCGGCGCGCGCGTGCCGGTCATCGGCGTCTGCGACGCAGGGGCAGCTGTTGCCAGGGTCGGTTCGAATCCCGCAATCACGCTGGTCGGCACGCGCAGGCCCTGACGTTTTTCGATCAAGCGCCATTGCGGTTGGCTCTCCGCAGTGACGAAGCTGATCGCAAGGCCGCTGGCGCCGGCCCGTGCGGTGCGTCCGATGCGGTGGGTGTAATCCACCGTCGAACGCGGCAGGTCGTAATTGATCACTGCCGGCAGCGCGTCGATATCGATGCCGCGCCCGGCCAGATCGGTGGCCACCAGCACCTGCAGTTCGCGCTGTTTGAAGGCGGACAAGCTGCGTTCGCGGCGGCCCTGGCTCAGTTCGCCATGCAGCGGCTGCGCGCTGATGCCGCTCTTGCCGAGTTTTTCGGCGACTTTTTCGGCGGTGTGCCGGCTGGCGACGAACACCAGCAGATGCGACCAGCCGTGCTCCTCCAGCAGGTGGCGCAGCAGTTGCGTGCGCTGGCCGGCATCGACGGCGATTGCGCGTTGTTCGATCGCAGGCGCGGCCTCCGGCATGGCGGCGATGGTGATGCGCAGCGGGTCGCGCAGGCGACGCTTGGCCAGCGAGGCGATCGCGGGCGGAAACGTGGCCGAAAACAGCACGCTCTGGCGCTGCGTCGGCAACAAGGCCAGGATGCGATCGAGCTCGGCGCCGAAGCCTAGCTCGAGCAGGCGGTCGGCTTCGTCGAGCACGAGTGTGGCGACCTCGCTCAGGCGCAGCGCGTTGTGATCGACCAGATCCAGCAACCGGCCGGGCGTGGCGACCACGATATCGGCACCGCCGCGCAGGGCGAGCAGCTGCGGATTGATCGAACTGCCGCCGGTGGCCGCAACGATCTTGAGCCGTCGCGGCAGATGCGCGGCCAGCTGGCGCAGGGTGTCTTCGACCTGCGCGGCGAGTTCGCGCGTGGGCACCAGCACCAGCGCACCGAGCACACGCGGTGCGGTATCCGGGGCCAGGCAACGTTGCTGCAGCAGCGGCAGCGCATAGGCCAGCGTCTTGCCCGAGCCGGTCTGCGCCATCGCGATCAGATCGCGCCCCTGCAGCATCGGCGCAATCGCCTGCTGCTGGATCGGTGTGGGCGTACGGTAACCGGCGCGTGCCAGCGCAGTGTCGAAGAATGGCTGCAGCTGAGGCGACAGCGAGAGATGGGCAAATGACATGGGCCGATTATCCAGGCATTTGCGCTGCAATGGTCGGTAGTACGTCATGCGAGGTTGCCGTTGAACAATGCGTCGGTGGGCGGGCAAGGGCGCTGCAACCAGAGCGCAGCGCTGCCGCGTGGCAGCTCATCCTTCCATATCGTCCAAGTCCATCCCGGCACAACGCATACCGCAACCAAGACTTCGACCCGTGGATTCTTAGGCGCGATCAGATGTTTGAATCAAGAAGACTGGTCCGTGGAGTGCGCGGTGCCCTCACCGCTTGCGGGACACGCCGTGAATCCGTCCGTGGAGACTGCTTGGCGGCATCCATGCCGCCAAGGGTCCCGCAACCGTCGAGGACACCGCACCAGGAAGTTTCTAGGTTGCTCAATGAAAGCCTGCTTCTTGCTCGGCTCGTCTTGGGCAACTGATTGGGCTTGCTATACAAACAACGCATGTCATGCGCTGCTTGTAACCACGCACACCGATCATCTCGACAGGTCCTTGCCCGCCCACCGTCGCGGGACCTTACGCGGCATGGATGCCGCGTAAGAGCCTACAAGGACGTACTCGCGGCGTGTCCTGCGATGGTGGGCGGGCAAAGGGCCCTGCAGCCAGGCCGCAGATCATCCGCTTTGCAACCTAATCTATCCGCGCTGTCCAGGTCTTTGGAGCACGACACTTAAAGCAAGCGAGACTGAAAACGGTGGCGTCGTTTAGGCGCGATCAGATGCTTAAGTCAAAAGCCTTGTCCGTCGAGTGTGCAGTGCCCTCACCGCTTGCGGGACACGCCGTAAATCCGTCCGTGGAGGCTCCTTGGCGGCATCCATGCCGCCAAGGGTCCCGCAACCGGCGAGGGCACCGCACCAGGATGTTGGTCGGTGGCTTGGCGAAAACCTGCTTGTCGATCACCTGGCGTTGGCAACCGATCGGGTGCGCCTAGTCCAAATGCCGCCTTTCACGCGCTGCTTGTAACCACGCACACTGACCATCTCGACGGGTCCTTGCCCGCTCACCATCGCGGGACGCAACCGCGGGCCCAGGCGCGTGCGAATGGCCGCCACACGGCCGGCCGCGCCCACCTGGTGGTAGACGCGGCTGTTTGCTGCCCGTGCGTCAGTTGGCCAGCGCCAGATCGTCCAGCAGTGCGCGCAGGAAACGCGCGGCCTCGCCACCAGTGGCGGCGCGGTGGTCGAAGGTCAGCGACAGCGGCATCACCTTGTGGGTTTCCACCCCGCCCATCACCGGGGTGAGCTGGTAGCGCGCGCGGCCGGCGGCGACAATGGCCACGCACGGCGGCACCACCACCGGGGTGGCGTAGCGGCCGGCGAACATGCCGAAGTTGGACAGCGAGATGGTGTAGCCGCTGAGCTCCGACGCGGCGATGCTGCGGTTTTCCACCTGCTGGCGCAGCCGGTTGACGCTTTCGCGAATGCCGTGCGCGTCGAGCATGTCGGCATTACGCAGCGCGGGCACGAACAGGCCTTCTTCGGTATCGACCGCGATACCGATATCCACCTGGGTGTGCAGGGTGCGGCTGAGTGCCTCGCCATCGAACCAGGCGTTGAGTGCGGGCACCGCCTGGCACGCACGCACGATGCCGCGTACCAGCCGCACGGTGACATCGTTGCCGGGCTGCCAGGCGTGGATGTCGGCATCGTCGTTGAGCGTGGTCGGCACCACCTTGCTGTGCGCATCGGCCATGACGCGCGCCATGTTGCGGCGTACGCCCTTGAGCTGCTCCGGCTGCCCTTTTGCGACCACGCCTGGCGACTGGGTACGCATCGGTTTGCCGCTGGCAGACAGCGCTGCACGTGGTTGCGCGTTGCCGGCTCCGCTGGTTGCCGAGTGCGTGCCGGCAGCGGCATGCGGCGCGGCTGCCGGCGCGTTGCTGCCGTTGGTCGGCGTGACCGGCGCGCCAGCGCGCGTTGCAGACAACGGCGCGCTGCCGGCCGCGGCGGCCTGCTTCACATCGGCCATCGTCACCGTGCCATCCGGGCCGCTCGCCCGGATCTGGCCCAGGTCCACGCGCAGCTTGCGGGCCAGCGAGCGCACTGCCGGCATCGCGCGCACGCCGCCCACGGCAATCGCCTGTTCGCTCTGTACGGCATTGGAACTCTGCATCGCGCCGACCACCGTGCCGGCGTCGTCACGCTCGCTCTCGCCACTGGCATCGGCGTCGGCAATCTCGCCACCGTTGTCGGACGCGACCACGCGCGTGGTCGGGCCGGCGGCGCTGTCACCGGTGCTGGGCGTGTGCGTGGATGCAGGGCCGTGCGAGTGCCCGGTGTCCTGACCATCGGCGCGCTGCGGCTGCGACGCGTCCAGCGCGAACTGCGCCAGCATCGCGCCGGTCACGATCACATCGCCAGCGGCGCCGGCGAGCTTGACCACGGTGCCGGAAAACGGCGAGGGCACCTCGACCACCGCCTTGGCGGTCTCCATCGAGACCAGCGGATCGTCCAGGCGTACAGTGTCGCCCTCCTTGACGAACCATTCGACGATGGTGGCGTCGGGCAGGCCTTCGCCCAGGTCGGGCAGGTGGAAATTCTTGGCTTCGCTCATGGCAGGTTCTCTTGCGCCGCAGGCAGCGGCGGCGTGGTGTCGTCGAGGAGTTCGAGGTCGGCGGCCGGCAGCCAGCCCTGCATGCCATCGGCACGCTCGGACCACCACCAACCGCCATGTTCGTAATGCAGCAACACGTCCTCGCCCTGGTGGGCATCGAGTTCGCGTGCGTCGTAGTCGCGCAGGGCTTCGGCCTGGCCGTCGCCCAGGGGGCGCAGCCAGGCCACCGGGGCCCAGCCGGCATGGCCGTCGCCGGTGTTGACCCAGGCAAAGGCCGGCCATTCCTCATCGCGCACGCCGACGGTCACTTGCTGGCCGGCGTGGAAGCGGATCGGGTTGGCGTACGCGGCGCGATAATCGCAGAGCAGACGGGCGCGCATGTCAGCCGGCGGCCACCGCGCGACGGGCGGCGGTGACGATGCGCTCCACGCTCGGCAGGTACTTCATTTCCAGCCGGAACAGCGGGATATGCGTGTCGTAACCGGTGACGCGTTCGACCGGCGCAAGCAGGTCGTACATCGATTTTTCCGCCAGCTGCGCGGCGATCTCCGCGCCGAAGCCGGCAGTACGCGGGGCTTCCTGCACGATCACGCAGCGGCCGGTCTTGGCCACCGATTCGGCAATGGTGTCGAAGTCCAGCGGGCGCAGCGTGGCCACGTCGATGACCTCGGCGCTGATGCCTTCGCCGGCGAGCTTGTCGGCCGCTTCCAGCGCTTCCTTGACTTGCGCGCCCCAGGTCACCAGGGTGACGTCGGTGCCGTCGCGCAGCACGAAGCACACGTCCAGCGGCAGCGCCTCGCCGTCGTTGGCGACCACTTCCTTGTACTGGCGGTAGATGCGCTTGGGCTCCATGTAGATCACCGGGTCCGGGTCGCGGATCGCGGCCAGCAACAGGCCATAGGCGCGCTGCGGCGAGGACGGCAACACCACGCGCAGGCCGGGCACGTTGGTGAAGATGGCCTCGTTGGCTTCGCTGTGATGTTCCGGCGCGCGGATGCCGCCGCCCCACGGCACGCGCAGCACCATCGGGCAGTGCAGGCGCCCGCGCGTGCGGTTGCGCAGGCGGGCGGCGTGGCAGATCAGGTGATCGACCATCGGGTAGACGAAGCCGTCGAACTGCGCTTCGGCCACCGGCTTCATGCCCTGCGCGGCCAGGCCGACGCTCAGGCCGGCGATGGTGGTTTCGTCCAGCGGCGTGTCCAGCACCCGCTTGCTGCCGAAACGCTGCTGCAGGCCAGCGGTGGCGCGGAACACGCCGCCGTTGACGCCGACATCCTCGCCCAGCACCAGCACCGCGGGGTCGTGTTCCAGCTCCCAGGCCAGCGCCTGGGTGATGGCTTCGATCAGGGTGATGGGCGAACTCATGGCGATCTCTCCGCGCGTGGCTGCGGCGTGGTAAGGGGCACTGGCCTGCTGTGTCGCAGCCAGGTGTGACTGGTTGAGCTCATCCATGACGGGCCTCCTGCGCCATCACCTCGGCGCGCTGGGCCAGCAACTCGGCCGGCGGGTCGCCGTAGAGGTAATCGAACATCGCTTCGACCGGCTGCACCGGCGTGTTGAGATAGGCGTTGACCTCTGCGTCCACGCGCGCGCCGCATTCGGCTTTCCAGGCGGTTTCCTGCGCCTCGTCCCACAGGCCCTGCGCGGTGAGATAGCGGCGCAGACGCAGCAGCGGCTCGCGCGCCCAGCCCTGCTTGACCTCTTCTTCGCCGCGGTAGCGCCGCGCATCGTCGGCGGTGGTGTGATCGGACAGGCGATAGGTCAAAAACTCGATCACCGTGCCGCCGTCGCCGGCCAGTGCACGCGCACGCGCCTGGCGCATCGCTTCGAGCACGGCGATCAGGTCGTTGCCGTCCACCTGCAGGCAATGCAGGCCGCCGGCCAGGCCCTTCTGCGCCAGCGTCTGCGCGCCGGTCTGGGCCGAGCGCGGCACCGAGATCGCCCAGCCGTTGTTGATCACGCACAGGATCAGCGGCAGCTTGTAGGCGCCGGCGGAATTGAGCGCGGCGTAGAAGTCGGTCTTGGAGCTGCCGCCATCGCCGCAGCAGGCCACTGCGACCTGCGGCTTGCCCTGCAGCTTGAACGACAGCGCCGAACCGGCCGCATGCAGGCACTGGGTGGAGATCGGCACGCAGATCGGGAAGTCGATTGCCGCATCGGCATCGCGCGGATAGTCGCTGCCGCGTTCGTCGCCGCCCCAGTACAGCAGCACATCGCGCGGGCGCACGCCGCGTTCGAACATGGTGCCGTACTCGCGATAGCTGGGCGCGAACACATCCCCGCTGCGCATCGATGCGCCGATGCCCACGTGGGTGGCTTCGTGGCCGAGGCAGGCCGCATAAGTGCCCAGCTTGCCGGTGCGCTGCAGCGCGACCGACTTGCTGTCGAAGGTGCGCACGAACAGCATGCGCTTGAACAGCGCGAGCAACTGTTGCGGGTTGGCGGCGTCGGCCGGCAGGTCGTCGCGGACGAACTGGCCGTCCGCGTCCATGTATTGCAGATATTCGATCTCGAACTGCGCGGCTACGCTCATTGCGGCGACACCTTCACCAAGAAGTTTCAAATGATATGAGTTGCGATGTTAAGGACCACGCAGCAAAAAGCTGTCCTGCACCGCAGCACACAATGATGCTGGCTTGCACAAAAAAAAGGGCGCGGACCAGGCCGCGCCCTTTATCGCAGTACAGAACTGCGACATGTTGCACTGCGATTAGCGGCGGCCGGCGCCTGCGCCGATCGGCGTGACGATCAGCGCCGCGTTGTCGGCCGGGTTGGCATCGGGCGAGGTCGAACTGGCACTGGCCTGCACCCGCACCGCGCGCTCGGCCGGGATCGGCTTTGCCGCGACAGTCAGCTGGAACGCGGCCTGCGCGCCCGGCTGCACTGCGGCGGCGGTGCTGCACATGAAGATCGCGCTGCGCAACGATTGCAGTTGCTTGGCGCAACGCCAGCCGCTGGGCGGCACCAGCAGTGACAGCGCCGACACCGTGTTGCCTTCGATCCGCACGCTGGCACCGGTGGCCGCTGCGTTGCCGCGGTTGTCCAGCAACACCCGGTAGGTGGCATTGAAGGCGGTGGTGGGCAGCGTGGCAGGGCCTTCCAGGCGCACTGCCAGGTCGCTGCGCAGCGCTGGCTGCACGCTCACTGCGGCGGTGTCGGTGTTGTTGTCCGGCTGCGGGTCGGGCGTTTGCGAGGCGACCGAGGCGGCCAGGGTCAGGGTGCGTCCTGCCAGTTCCGCGCCAGCGTCGACCTGCACGGCAAAGCGCTGTGCGTTGCCCGATGCCAGCGAGGCGATGGTGCAGGTGACCACCGTCTGGGTCGCTGTTTCCGGCGCTTGGCAGCTCCAGCCCGGTGCCGCGGTGACCCGTGGGCTCACCGCGGCGTCGAAGGCCAGTGCCACCGCTGCAAATGCCGCGCTGTCGGGCCCACGGTTCTCCACATCCACAGTGAAGTCGATGCGCTCGCCTTCGGTGACCTGTGCGCGTGCCGCAGTGACCGTTGCGCCCAGGTCGGCACGCAATGCGGGCGCCATGCGCAACAGCACCACGGTGGGGTCGTGGTCGGACAAGCGCGTGGGCGTATCGGCATCATTGCGCGCGGTGCCGGGGAAGTCGGCATTGATGCGCGCGTGGCCCACCGACAGCGAGGCGATGCCGGGTGCGCGCATCAGCGCCTCGTTGGCCAGGATGTGATCGAGCGACTGCACGTTGCCGTCAAAGGCGTACGAGTAGCTCTGGTCGGGCGTGTTGAACCAGGTCAGATCGGTGTAGTCCGGGGTGACCAGGTCCACGCCATCGCCGCTCACCACGGTCTGCGCATCCGGCGCCGGCCTGCCGGTGACGGTGCCCATCGCATCCACATAGCCGTCGTTGAATTCGAAGGCATTGAAGTCGCCCATCACCAGCACCTGCTCGGCCGGGTCGAGCTGCTGGCGCGTCTGCAGCAGACGCGCCAGGTACTCGGCCTGGGCCTGGCGTTTGGCGCGGATGCGGGTGCCGGCCGCATCGTCGGTCTCGGCGCCGTTGAGCGAGCGCTGATGCACCACGATGGCGGTCAGCGGCAACACGCGGCCATCGGCCTGGTGCACCCTGGCGCTGAGCACCAGCGGCGGGCGATCGTTGAGCAGGCTCACGCCACCCGCCGGCTCGGTCCAGGTGGTGGTCTTGCCTTCCTGGGCGATGGACACCACTTCCACGCGCGGCATGCCGGCCGACACCGTACCGGTCTTGACCAGGAAACCGACGTCGATGCCGCCGACGTCATTGCCTTCCTGCAGGTAGGCCACGTACTGCGGATTGGGCTGGCCGGAGGCGATGGCATCGGCGTTGACGCGCGCAGCCAACGTCTGCAGCACGCTGATGTTTTCCACCTCCACCGTGCCCAGGATGTCGGGCGTGTGCAGGTCGTTGCGGATCGCCAGCGAGGCCTTGTTGAGGCGGGCCTGAAACGCGGCCGGGGTGAGCACCGGCTCGCCGATCGCCGGGTCGTTCTGGTCGTCGAAGAAGCGCTCCATGTTGTAGGTCGCCACCGCCACGTCGTCGGCCTGCGGCAACGGTGCCGGGCGCGGTTGGTCGGCACCGTTGCAGTTCACTTGCGGGGTGCGTTCCGGATACAGCGTGTAGCGGCGGAAGCTGTAGTCCAGCGGGCCGGTGACATCCAGCACGAGGCAGCCGGAGGCCAGATCCAGCCGTTCGGCGCCCACGCCGGCACTGCCGACGGCGATCACTTCCGGGTTGGTGTTCCAGCGCGGCACGCCGGCAGGCGCGCCGGCCGGCAGCGGGTCGGGCAACTGCACGCCGGGCTCGCGAAAGGCGCGCGGCAGGCCGGTGACCACCGCATGGAACACGCCATTGCTGGTGGCGGTGGCATTGACCTCGTTGACGCTGCCGCCGGTGGGCGCGTTGACGGTGAGGCTGGCGGCGGTGACGCGCATGCCTTCCAGCGCCTCGAGCTGATCAAAGGCGCCGTTCGGGTTGGGGAAGTTCGCGCTCAACGCCACCGGCATCGGCAACGGGTTGCCGGTGGAATCCAGCAGCACGGTCAGGCTGCCGCCGATCTCGGTCAGCGGCGGCTGGGTCGGGTCGGCGGTGGGCACGTACTCGAGCACCGTGCCCTGCACGCGCACCCGGTTGCCGATGGCGGCGGCCTCCGGCGGTGCGCTGCCGGTGTAGACGTAGACGCCTTCGGAGGTGGCCGGATCGCCATCGGTTTCGGCATCCGGCGCCTGCAGGAAGAAGCCGGCGCTGCGACGGGCAGTGACGATGCCCGAGGTGGCGGCCATCTGGCCTTCCAGCGGCGAGCGTGCGCCCTTGCCCTGGATGGCGTGAATCGGCAGCAGGCTGAAGTCGTCGTTGAGGATGGTGCCGGTGGCACTCAGCGTGGCCGGCAACGCGCCGGTGAGGCCGCTGATCTGCAGCGCGAAGGTCTCGTCGGGCTCGGGCGTGGTGTCGCCCAGCACCTCCACGGCGATGCTGGCGCTGCGCTCGCCAGCGGCGATCCGGAAACTGGAGGCGGGCAGGGCGACATAGTCGCTGCCGGCCGTGGCGCTGCCATCGGCGGTGGCCGCGGTGAAGCTCACCCCGCCTGCGCCGGCCGGCTGGCTCAGGCTCAGCGTGAAAACGACACTGCGGCTGCCGCTGTTGCCTTCGGCCTGGCTGACATCGGCCAGCGTGGCGATCGGCTGGCCGCCGCCGCTGCACAGGCGTGCGGGGCTGGCGGCGTTGCGCGGGGCCGGCGCGCCGGTGGAAAAATCGGCCGAGTTGTTGTCGGTGTCGGTGCAGCCATCGCCGCCGCGCAGCACTGCCAGCGTATTGCTGGGCGCCGGTGTGGGCGCATTGCCTTCGGCGCAGCTGGCGGTACTGCCATAGCCGACCAGATCGGCATTGCCGGTGGGGCAGGCGCCGCTCAACGCGGAGGCGCTGTTGCTCAGTGCCACTTTGCCGGCGCCGCCGCCCATGGCGATGGTGCCGGTGGCGTCGGGCGTGGGCAGCGCAACGCTGCCGCCGCTGCCATCGGCCTGCTTGACCAGGTAATAGCCGCCGGCCGGCACAGTGCCTGCCAACGGGGTGACCTGCCAGCTGCTGCCGGCGGCCGAGGCGTATTGCACCGACCAGCCGTCTAGGCTGACCGGGGTGCTGCCGATGTTGTGCAGCTCGATGAAATCGCTGCGGAAGGTGGCACCGCTGTTGCCGCCACCGCCGTAGACCTGGCTGATGACGACCTGGGCATCGGCGTGGCCGGCAATCGCCAGCGCACAGAAAAGTAAGGCTGCACGACGCTGCAACACATGCATGAGATGAGAGTCCCCTGATCCATGAGACGTGAAGCGCTCCCCTGGTCCGGCCACGTCCCTGGCCGGCAGCGCCGTTCGATTCTGCATGAATTTGCAGACCTTGGTTGACGATACGGTGACACCGGCGCAGCGGCTGCGACCGCACGGTCGAAAGCGGCCGGATTTTTCAGATGTGAAGTACCGGTCGCGTACGCCACGGCACTGCCAGGCTGCCAAGTAGGCAGGCCACCCAGGCAAACCGGACGCTGCTACGGCAGCGCGACACAGCGCAACGCAGCGACATGCATCAAGGCCGCGCGCTGCAACTCCTGCCTCCCGAATCCCGAATCCCGATTCCCCAATCCCCAATCTCCGCCGCTGAGCTACCCTGACAGGCCCGATCCATCTGCACTGCCATGCCCGTCGACAAGAACCTGCGTGACCTGGAACCCGGCATCCACACCGATCTGGAGGGGCGGCTGACCTACGGCGGCTATCTGCGGCTGGACCAGTTGCTGTCGGCGCAGCAGCCTTTGTCCGAGCCGGCGCACCATGACGAGATGCTGTTCATCATCCAGCACCAGACCGCCGAGCTGTGGCTCAAGCTGCTGGCGCACGAACTGCGCGCGGCGATGGGGCACCTGCAGAACGACCAGGTCTGGCAGTGCCGCAAGGTGCTGGCGCGCAGCAAGCAGGTGCTGCGCCAGCTCACCGAGCAGTGGTCGGTGCTGGAAACGCTGACGCCGAGCGAGTACATGGGGTTTCGCGATGTGCTGGGCCCCTCGTCCGGCTTCCAGTCGCTGCAGTACCGCTATATCGAGTTCCTGCTCGGCAACAAGAACCCGCAGATGCTGCAGGTGTTCGCGTACGACCCGCAGGGGCAGG
This sequence comes from Xanthomonas arboricola, assembly GCF_002940665.1. Lineage (GTDB taxonomy): Bacteria > Pseudomonadota > Gammaproteobacteria > Xanthomonadales > Xanthomonadaceae > Xanthomonas > Xanthomonas arboricola_B. The sequence continues at coordinate 1,293,829 of NZ_MIGY01000003.1, read as the reverse complement.
CGCGGCTGCGCGAGGTGCTGGAAGCGCCCAGCCTGTACGAGGAGTTCCTGCGCTACCTGGCGCGCTTCGGGCATGCGATTCCGCCGCAATACCAGGCGCGCGACTGGACCTGTGCGCACGTGGCCGACGACAGCCTGCACCCGATGTTCGAGCGCATCTACGAAAATACCGACCGCTACTGGCGCGAGTACGCGCTATGCGAGGACCTGGTCGATGTGGAAACCCAGTTGCAGCTCTGGCGCTTCCGCCATATGCGCACGGTGATGCGGGTGATCGGCTTCAAGCGCGGCACCGGCGGGTCCAGCGGCGTGGGCTTTCTGCAGCAGGCGTTGGCGCTGACGTTCTTCCCGGAGCTGTTCGACGTGCGCACCTCGGTGGGCGTGGAGGGTCGTGAGCCGACGGTTGGTGGTCGCGGTGAGCCTGAAAAGGGCTGAGCGGATCGGTGCGGGCTTGATCCCCGCAGACCGGCCGCCATCAGGCCGGCGAATCCTGCGAATTTGACGCGTACATGACGTCTAAGTGATCCTCGCGCGTCTCCCGGGGTACGCTCCGGGCACCCAGCCATTACTGAATACGCAAGGGACATTCCATGAGCGTTGACGCGACCGCGCCGACTTCCGCCTCCACTCCGCCGCCGCCGGCACCGCCAGAGTTCCCCACGCTGCTCGGTCATCCCCGGCCGCTGTGGATGCTGTTCATGACCGAATTCTGGGAACGCTTTGCGTTTTACGGCATTCGTTGGGCGCTGGTGCTGTACATCGTGGCGCAGTTCTTCAACGGCGATGCCACCGGCCAGGCGCCGGCCGGACGCACCTATGGCGCCTATCTGGCGCTGGTGTATGCGGCAGCGATCTTCGGTGGCTACGTGGCCGACCGCGTGCTCGGCTACCAACGCTCGATCCTGGTCGGTGCGGCCGTCATGGCCACCGGCCTGTTCCTGATCGCCATTCCCGACCACACCATGTTCGAGATCGGCCTGGCCACCGTGGTGGTGGGCAACGGACTGTTCAAGCCCAACATCTCCACCATGGTCGGCAAGCTGTACTCGGTAGCCGATCCGCGCCGCGACAGCGGCTTCACCATCTTCTACATGGGCATCAACCTCGGCGCGATGATCTCGCCGGTGCTGACCCAGCTGCTGGCTGAAAAGGTGTTCGGCACCGACGCCATGCCGTCCTACAAGATGGTGTTCGTGGCCTCCGGCGTGGGCATGCTGATCAGCCTGGTGTGGTTTTGGATTGGCCGCGCGCAGCTCAAGGGCATCGGCGTACCGGCACCGAACGCGCAAGGCATCGGCCGCGTGCTGATGGTGCTGGTCGGCTGTGTGCTGGCGATCCCGGTGGTGTACTTCCTGCTCGCCGTCGGTGCGGACGTGCTGCAGATCGTGCTGACCGTGTTGTTCGTCGGCCTGTCGGTGATGCTGCTGGTCGAAGGCATCCGCGAAGGCAAGGTGCAGCGCGACAAGGTGATCGCGATGCTGATCATCTTCGCCTTCAACGTGCTGTTCTGGATGTTCTTCGAACAGGCCGGCAGCTCGTTCACCTTCCTGGCCGACAACATCGTCGACCGTGGTTTCGGCGACTGGACCTTCCCGACCGCCTGGTTCCAGTCGGTGAACTCGATTGCCATCATCACGCTGGCGCCGATCATCGCCTGGATCTGGGTCAAGGCCGGCCGCTTGAACCCGTCGATTCCGCGCAAGTTCGGCCTGGGCCTGCTGTTCAACGGCCTGGCGTTCCTGCTGCTGATGTTTGCACTGTCGAGCCTGGTCAACGATGCTGGCAAGGTGCCGTTCTGGACCTTGTTCATGGTGTACGTGATCCAGTCGGTGGGCGAGCTGTGCCTGTCGCCGATCGGCCTGTCGATGGTGACCAAGCTGGCACCGGTGCGCCTGGTCGGTTTCGGAATGGGCGGCTGGTTCCTGTCCACCGGCATCGGCAACAACCTGTCGGGCATTTTTGCCGGGCATGTCAGCGGAAACGAAGGGATGAGCGTGTCCTCGGCCCTGAGCGGGTATACCTTCGGATTTTGGGCGCTGTTGGGCGCTGGCGCGGTGTTGTTCCTGATCGCGCCGTTGATCAACAAACTGATGCATGGTGTGAAGTGAGGAGAACAGCAATGCCGATCAAACCCACTGTCTGTGGCCTGCTGCTGGCAGGTCTGTTGAGCGCCTGCGGGCAGCCCACCGAGCAACAGGAGGCGCCACGGCCGCTGGATACCTCGATGCAGAAGCCGCCCAGCGCCGATCCCAGCCAGCCGGTGTCCTCGGGCAATACGCCCACTGCGGCGGACATCGCCGCGGCGGCGGCGCTCAATGCGCAGTACGACCCTTCGCGCGATCCGGCCGCCGATCTGGAGACCGCCAAGGTCGAGGCCAAGCGCGGCGGCAAGCGCATCGTGCTCAATGTCGGCAATGCGGCCTGCGAGCCGTGCAAGGCGCTGGACGAGCTGATGGGCGGCGATGCGGAGTTGCGCAGCTTCCGCGATGCGCACTTCGTGGTGGTCAAGGTCAATCGCGACGCGGCCAACGAAAACGCCGCGTTCCTGTCGCAGTTCGCCCAGCTCAACGACTATCCGTCGCTGCTGGTGCTGGACAACGACGGCAAGCTGCTGACCACCCAGGCCGGCCCGGACCTGCGCAAGGGCGAGGGCTTCGACCGCCGGAAGCTGTTCGATTTCCTCAAGCAGTGGGCGCCGCCGCAGGCGTAACCCGTCGTTGCCGCGTCATGCAAAAACCCCCGCACTGCGGGGGTTTTTTTATCAGTCCTTGCCGGCCATGCGCGGCAGCCCGTCCTTGGCCAGCCGGTCGATCAGCTTTTCCAGGATCTGCTGCTCGTCGGCACTGAACACCGACATCAGCCGCTGTTCCATCTCGTTGACCAGCGGGGCGACGGTCTCGTAGACCTGGCGGCCGGCCGGCGACAGTGCCAGCATCGAGCGGCGGCGGTCGTCGCCATGGGTTTCGCGCCGGATGAAGCCGCGCTCCAGCAGACGCGCCACGGCGCGGCTGACGGCAACCTTGTCCATCGCGGTGCGGTCGGAGACCTCGCTGGCCGAGGAACCCGGATACAGCGCCAGGATGGTGATCACCCGCCACTCGGGGATGGCCATGCCGTAACGATCGCCGTAGACCTTGGCGATGTTGCTGCTGATGCGGTTGGACAGCACGCTCAGGCGATACGGCAGAAACTGCTCGAGGTTGAGCAGCACAGGATGTTGCGGCGGGGTAGGGGCGTCGAGATCGCTCATGCTGCACTGTGTCTTGATTTTGGTTTCATTTGCAACTACAAACCTTGGGTGGCCTGCGCATTCTCGCGGGTCTTCTGCCACCCCGCATAGCCCTGCGGACGGCCTAGCGTGGAGAAACGACGATGAGCGCACAACCGAGCAGTACCGCGACCCGCCCGAACCTGGGCATGCAGGTCACCACCTTCGACAATCCGATGGGGATCGACGGGTTCGAATTCGTCGAATTCGCCGCGCCCGCCGACCAGGCGGCGCAGCTGCACGACTACTTTCGCAAGATGGGCTTCAGCGCGGTGCTGCGCCACCGCAGCCGTGCCATTACCGTCTATCGCCAGGGTGGGGTCAACTTCCTGCTCAACGAAGACCCGGATTCGTTTGCCGCCGATTTCGCCGCCGCGCACGGCCCGAGTGCCTGCGGCTTTGCGATCCGCTTCCGCACCCCGGCGCAGACCGTGCTGGAGACCGTGCTGGGCAACGGTGGCGAAGCGGTGCAGGACAAGGCCGACACCCGCGCCGTGCCGGCCCCGGTGGTCAAGGGCATCGGCGACTGCATGCTGTATCTGGTGGACCGCTATGGCGATGCGGGCAGCATCTACGACGCCGACTTCGAGCCGATCGAAGGCGCCGACCAGCATCCGGCCGGCTTCGGGCTGACCTTCATCGACCACCTGACCCACAACCTGTACTTCGGCAACATGCAGCGCTGGTCGGACTATTACGAGCGCCTGTTCAACTTCCGTGAGATCCGCTACTTCGACATCAAGGGCGCCAAGACCGGCCTGGTGTCCAAGGCGATGACCGCCCCGGACGGCATCGTGCGCATTCCGCTCAACGAATCCTCCGACCCCAAGAGCCAGATCAACGAGTATCTGGACGCCTACCACGGCGAAGGCATCCAGCACATCGCCTGCTTCACCGACGACATCTACAGCTCGGTGGAAAAGATGCGCGAGGCCGGCGTGACATTCCTGGACACGCCCGACACCTACTTCGACGTGGTGGACCTGCGCATCCCCGATCACGGCGAGGATGTCGAACGCCTGCGCCGCAACAAGATTCTGATCGACGCCGACGTGGACACCAAGCAGCGCAAGCTGCTGCAGATTTTCACCCAGAACTGCATCGGCCCGATCTTCTTCGAGATCATCCAGCGCAAGGGCAACGAGGGTTTCGGCGAAGGCAATTTCCAGGCGCTGTTCGAGAGCATCGAGCGCGATCAGATGAAGCGTGGGGTGCTTTGAGGGCGGGGATTGGGGATTCGGGATTCGGGATTCGGGGCAACCAAGACGCACGTTGTTAAAGCCCCTCTCCCCACGGGGCGAGAAGGCACACCTTGCGCGCCACTGGCGCGCGTGCCTTGGAGCGCCCGCGCTGCTGGCGCGGACCGGGGCGCGGAGCGGGGGTTGGGGTGAGAGTACGGTGGAGCGATGAAAATCAAACCGCCATTACCCACCGTTGCGCTCACCAACGCGCGTGCGCTACGGACAGGGATGACAGAAGCAGAGCGCGCACTTTGGCGCTGTCTCCGCAGCAATCAGCTACAAGGTTTCAAATTCAGGCGTCAGCATCCGATTCCGCCGTACATCGCAGATTTTTGTTGTATTGATGCGGCGTTGCTTGTTGAACTGGATGGATCGCAGCATCAGACATCCAGCGATCAGGCAAGAACGCGGTGGCTGCAATCGAAGGGCTGGAGAATGCTGCGGTTCTGGAACAACGATGTGTTGCTTTCGCTGGATGCGGTGGTCGAGATGATCTTCAAGGTGGTCGCTACGCCGTACCCTCACCCCAACCCCTCTCCCGCGGGGAGAGGGGCTTAATCCGCCAGGTCTTAGCTCTTCTTCGATAAGAAAGCGGCCTGATTCAACTCAATCCCAACCTTCTGCATCCGGGGAGGGAGGGCCAAGATCCGGACGCATGCCATGCATAACAACCAGCACTACATGACCGGTTTCGGCAACGCGTTCGCGACCGAGGCAGTGGTCGATACCTTGCCGCTCGGGCAGAACTCGCCGCAGCGTGTGGCGCACGGGTTGTATGCCGAGCAGTTGTCCGGCACCGCGTTCACCGCGCCGCGCAGCGAGAACCGGCGCAGCTGGCTCTATCGCATCCGCCCGGCGGCGGTGCATGGCGCGTTCTCGTTGATCGCGCAATCGGCCTTCCACAACGACTTCGGTCGCGGCCCGGTGCCGCCGGATCAATTGCGCTGGAGCCCGTTGCCGCTGCCGCCCACACCAACCGATTTCGTCGATGGTCTCTACACCATGGCCGGCAACGGCGGGCCGGAGGCGATGGCCGGTGTTGCCGTGCATCTGTATGCGGCCAACGCATCGATGCACGATCGCTTCTTCTACGATGCCGACGGCGAGCTGCTGCTGGTGCCGCAACTGGGCCGCCTGCGCATCCATAGCGAGCTCGGCGTGCTGGAGCTGGAGCCGCAGCAGATCGGGGTGATACCGCGCGGTGTACGCTTTCGTGTCGAGCTGCCCGATGGCGATGCGCGCGGCTATGTCTGCGAAAACTTCGGCGCATTGCTGCGGCTGCCCGACCTGGGGCCGATCGGTTCCAACGGGCTGGCCAATGCACGCGATTTCGAAACGCCGCAGGCGGCCTTCGAACAGCGCGAGGGCGCTTTCGAGCTGGTGGCCAAATTCCAGGGCCACCTGTGGCGTGCGGACATCGGCCATTCGCCGCTGGACGTGGTGGCCTGGCATGGCAACTACGCACCGTATCGCTACGATCTGCGCCGCTTCAACACCATCGGCTCGATCAGCTTCGATCATCCGGATCCGAGCATCTTCACCGTGCTGACCTCGCCCAGCGACACGCATGGCACGGCGAACATGGATTTTGCGATCTTCCCGCCGCGCTGGCTGGTGGCGCAGCACACCTTCCGCCCGCCGTGGTTCCATCGCAATGTGGCCAGCGAGTTCATGGGGCTGGTGCACGGAGTCTACGATGCCAAGGCCGACGGCTTCGCGCCGGGCGGTGCCTCGCTGCACAACTGCATGAGCGGGCATGGCCCGGATGCGGCGACCTTCGACAAGGCCTCGCACGCGGACCTGACGCGCCCGGATGTGATCGCCGACACCATGGCCTTCATGTTCGAAACGCGTGCGGTGTTGCGCCCCACCGAACAGGCCTTGCAGGCCGCGCACCGGCAGGGTGACTACCAGCAGTGCTGGACCGGGTTGTGCGCGGCGTTTCAGGCGCCCAGCTCCGATGGTGCGCAGTAGCTCAGGCAGCTAGCCGAATGTGCTGATCAGGCAATACGGCAGTCAGAGGTCGCAGGTGTCGGATTGGGGGTTCCGGTTGTCCGCTCAAGCCGCCTGCAGCGCATCCGGCAGCAATTCGCCGATCCGGGCACGTACGCGCTCGGCGTAGGTTGCCGAGGTGATCTGCGGTAACGCGCGCAGCGTTTCGGCAATGGCGGCGCCGATGGCGTCTTCGGCGCGTGCGGCCTGTAGTTGCCGGTGCAGCGCGGCGGCCACCGGGCCACGTTGCAGTTGCAGGATGTCGAGCAGGTACAGCCGTGCGTTGGTGGCCGCGCGACGACGCTGGCGCTGCAGGTCTTCTTCGCTCGGTGGTGCCGCTGGCTGCGTCACGTGGGTACCGGGCACGCCTGCCGGTGAGGAATCAGACGCCGGGGCAGTGCGTGTCGCACTCCCTGCCTGCGTGCCGGACTCCAGATAGCCCATCGCGCAGAGCGCATGCACCAATGCGGCGCCGTCGCCGCCCAGCAGCACGGCCAACGTTGCCAGATCGCGCTGGCCGTCGGCCAGGATCAGCGCGCGTCGCTGCAGCAGGGTGAGTGGACTGCGGTGCGATTGCAGCGCGGTGAGGGCGAGCTCGGTCTTGCGTGGGGTCATGGCGGCGGTCCTGCGAGGCGCCCAGCTTGCCCGCCGCCAATGAAGCGCCGATGACATCGGCATGAGGCAACGCATCGCGTTCTGCACACCGTCGCGATGTGGGCTGTGTAGGCTGTGGCGGACCCGTAAGGAATGCATGCATGACCACCAGATGGCTCGGTTTGATGGGCGCATTGCTGTTGCTGACCGGCTGCAACCGTGCCGAGGACGCCACCACGGCCGCGCCCGACGCGGCACCTGCGCCGGTGGCAGCCGCCAACGATCAGCCAGCCGGCGAGGTTCCGCCAGCCACTGCGCCGGCCGGCACGTTTCCGCCGCACCTGCGCCAGCAGCCGGCTGCGCTTGCGCGCCTGGATGGATACGGCGATCTGCGCCTGGGCATGGATGCAGCGCAGGCGCGGGCTGCCTGGGGCGGCGACCTGCGCGGCGAACCGGCGAGCGATGGCGGCTGCTATCTGTTACGGCCGCAGTGGGCCGACGATGCGCGCCGCTTCGGTTTCATGTTCGAAGGCGATCGCCTCGTGCGTTATCAGACCACCGAACCCAAGGAACTCGCACCGGGCGGCGGCACGGTCGGCATGACGCTGGCGCAGCTGCGCGCGCTGTATCCGGCAGGTCTGACCGAACAGCCGCACAAGTACGTCCCCGGCGCGTTCACCCTGCGCATGGCCGATGCGGCCACCGGGTCCGCGTTGGTGTTCGAAACCGATGCCGACGGCAAGGTCGCCAGCTGGCGGGTCGGGCAGCCGCCGCAGGTGGATTATGCGGAAGGCTGCGGCTGACCCGTCATGGCTGCCGCGGCGCCGAATCGGCGACACCGGCATCCGACTGCATAGCTCGCGCAATCAGATCCGGCTGGCAGCGTGTGTCGCGTAGCGCAAGGTGTCGAGATCTCCCGGCAGCGGTGTCGAAGCAGCTGCAACACCTCAGTGCGGACCCCCATCGGGCTCGGCGTGTTGCCTGGCGGTTTCGGCGTTTTCGCCCACATCGCCTTGCGTCTGCGGCGTGGGCAGGCCTTCCTTCTTCGTCTCGCCATGATTGGGTACTTCCGGGCGGTTTTCCATCATCAGCGACAGCGCGGCCTTGGCCATCAGATGGGCGCTGATCGGTGCGGTGATGAACAGGAACACGGTGATCAGCAACTCGCGCGGTTGCGGATCCACACCCAGGAACAGGTGATAGCCGACCGATGCCAGCAGCACGCAGCCCACGCCCAGCGTGCTGGCCTTGGTCGGCGCATGCAGGCGCTTGAAAAAGTCCGACAGCTTCACCAGGCCGAACGCACCGATCAGGATGAAGAAGGTGCCGACCAGCAACAGCGCGCTGAGCAGATATTCGGTCAGCGCGATCATTCGACGATGTCCCGACGCAATACGAACTTGCTCAGCACCACGGTGCTGCCGAAGCCCAGCATCGCGATCACCAGCGCGGCCTCGAAGTAGATCGGCGAATCCAGGTACATGCCCAGCAGCATCAGCTCGGCGATGGCGGTGATGGACAGGGTGTCCAGCGCCAGGATGCGATCGGGCACGCTCGGGCCGCGCAGCAGGCGCCACAGCGCCATCAGCATGGCCAGGCCCACCGCGTGCATGCAGAGGACGATGGTCGATTCGATGAACATGTGGCCGGTCATGGAAAGATCTCCATCAGGGGCTTCTCGTAGCGGGTCTTGATCTCGGCGATCAAGGCGTCCGGATCGTCCAGGTGCAGCACGTGCACCAGCAGATATTTGCGGTCGTCCGAGAGCGCCGCCGACACCGTGCCGGGGGTGAGCGTGATCATGCTGGTCAGCGCGGCAATGCCGTGGATGTTGGCGATGTCCAGCGGCACCCAGATGAAGCCGGGGTGGATGCGCGACTCCGGGCCGAGCACCTGGCCAGCCACCTTGATGTTGGAGCGCACGATGTCGCCGGCCGCCACCAGCAACATGCGCGGCACCGAACGCAGCGAACCGATGCGGGCGAACTCGCGGTCCAGGCGCGCCGCAAAGATCGGCACCACCCAGCCCAGCAACAAGCCCAGTACCCATTGTTGCGGCCCGAAGCTGTCGCTGAGCAACAGCCAGAAAATGAAGACCGTCACGCTCAGCGACGGCGAGGGCAGCAGCCGGCTGCGCAGCGGCAAGCGCGTGCTCATGGCTGCCTCCGTTGCGGCGTGGTGGCGCGTACCTGCTCGACGTAGGCGCCGGGATCGCGCAGCTGCACGCCGGCCGCGTCGGTGTAGCGCATCAACGGGCCGGCACCGGCCGTCATCGCCACCAGCCCGCCCAGCAACAGCAGCGTGGCGGCAGTCTCCACCGGGCGCATGCGCGCACGCCGTTGCGGCTGCAGCTCGGGGACGTCCTGCACTGCTTCGGGCACGCGCCAGAACAGGCGCACGCCGGCACGGGTCAGGCCGATCACCACCAGCAGGCTGCTGCCCAGGATGGCGAACCACACCGGCCCGACCAGGCCCTCGGGCACGTGCTGCAGCAACGCGGCCTTGGCCAGGAAGCCGGACAACGGCGGCAGTCCGGCGACCGCCACCGCGGCGACCATGAACATCGCGCCGGGGATCCCACGCCGCGGCAGCGGCGCGACCACTTCCTTGCGGTCGCTGGCGCTGCCGCGGCGACGCCGGATCAGGTCCGACACCATGAACAACGCCGCGGCCACGAAGCTGCTGTGCGGCAGGTAGTACAGCCCCGCACCCAATGCGCCGGCATCGTCCAGCGAAAAGGCGATGAACAACGTCGCCGCCGAGAACACCACCAGATACGACACCATCACCCGCAGCCGCGATGCGGCCATCACCCCGAAGGCGGCCATCAGCAGCGTGGCGATGCCCAGCCACAGCAATGCGTGGCGGCCGAAGCCCTGCAGCGCGCCGGCACCGGCGCCGAACCACAGCGCCGACACCCGCAGCGTCGCGTACAGCCCGACCTTGGTCATGATCGCAAACAACGCCGCCACCGCCGCCGGTGCGCGCGAATAGGTCTCCGGCAACCACAGGTACAGCGGCAGCAACGCGGCCTTGCTGCAGAACACCAGCAGCAACAGGCCCAGGCTGGCCTTGGCCAGCGGCAGGTCCTGCGCCGGCAGCGCGGCGATACGTTGCGACAGCTCGGCCATGTTCAAGGTGCCGAACACGCCGAACAGCAGGCCCAGCGCGATCAGGAACAGGGTCGACGCGCATACGTTGAACACCACGTAATGCAGGCCCACACGCATCTGCAGCCCGCGCCCGCCGCTGAGCAGCAGGCCATAGGAGGCGATCAGCATCACTTCGAAGAACACGAACAGGTTGAAGATGTCGCCGGTCAGGAATGCGCCGTTCAAGCCCATCAGCTGGAACTGGAACAGGGCATGGAAATGCGGCGCGCGCCGGTCCCAGCCGGCGCAGGCATGCAGCAGGCAGGCCGCGCCCAGGATCAATGTGGTCAACAGCATCCATGCCGACAGGCGGTCGCCCATCAGCACGATGCCGATGCGCGCCGGCCAGTCGCCGAGCAGGTACACCAGCACCTGGCCTTCGGCGGCGCGCGCCAACAAGGCGATGACCGACACGGCCAGCAGGGCCATGCTGGCCCATGCCACCGTGCGCTGCACCCGCGGCCCATAGCGCCGATGTTCGACGAACAGCGACGCCGACGCGCCCAGCATCGGGATCAGGATCGGCAGGATCAGCAGATGGCTCATCGCCGGGCCTCGCGCGTGTCCACGCCGGTGGTGGCGTCTTCATGCGCATCCACATGATCGCTGCCGTTGTCGCTGCGGCTGCGGATCGCCAGCACCAGGCTCACCGCGGTCATCGCGAAGGCGATCACGATCGCGGTCAGCACCAGCGCCTGCGGCAACGGGTCGGTGTAGTGCAGCAGGTCGGCTGGCACGCCCTCGCGCAGCACCGGCGCCTGGCCGCTGCGCAACCGCCCACCGGCGAAGATCAGCAGGTTGGTCGCGTACGACAGGAAGGTCATCCCCAGGATCACGTCGAAGCTGCGCGCGCGCAGCAACAGGTAGATCGCCAATGCGGTGAGGACGCCGATCGCGCTTGCCACTGCCAATTCCATCAATGCTGCTCCGCGGTGCGTGTCGAACGCTGGGTGGGGTCGATCTCGCCGCGCTGCGAGCTGCGCGTGCGCGAGGGTTTGATCGTGCCCATCATCGACAGCATCAACATCGCCGCACCGAACACCACCAGATACACGCCGATGTCGAAGCCCAGCGCGCTGGCCAGCTCCAGATCGCCCAGCAGCGGCAACGGAATCTCCAGATGCCCGCTGCTCAGGAACGGCATGCCGAACACCAGCGCACCGGCGCCACTGACCAGCGCGCACAGCAGGCCGATGCCGATCAGGCGGATGTAGTCGAAGCCGAAGCGCGATTCCACCGACGCGGTGCCCTGGATCACGTACTGCATCAGCAACGGTACCGCCAGCACCAGCCCGGCGATGAAGCCGCCACCGGGTGCGTTATGGCCGCGCAGGAACAGGAACAGGGACACCGTCAGCGTCAGCGGGAACATGATCTGCGCCAGATCGGCCGGCACCGGCAACTTGATCGGCGGGCCGGGCATGCTGCGCTCCGGCGCCATCCGCGAGCGCCGCAGCAGCGCATGCACCACCAGCCCGGCGATCGCGAAGACGGTGATCTCGCCGAAGGTATCGAAGCCGCGGAAATCCACCAGGATCACGTTGACCACGTTGCGCCCGTAGGCTTCCGGCAGCGCACGCTGCAGCAGCTCGCCGGCGACCGTGTGGCTGGGCTGGGTCATCAAGGTGTAGGCCAATGCGGCGAGCCCGGCACCACCAACGACGGCGATGCCGGCATCGCGCAGCTTGCGCAGGCGCGCGGGCTCGGGCAACGAGCGCTCGGGCAGGTAATTCATCGCCAGCAGCATCAGCACCAGCGTCACCATCTCCACCAGCAGCTGGGTCAACGCAAGATCCGGCGCCGACAGGAACACGAAGGTCATGCTGACGGCCAGGCCGGTACCACCCAGCACCAGCACTGCGAGCAGGCGCTGCTTGTACAGGAACAGGCTGCCCAGGGCGCAGGCGATCATCAGCAGCCAGATCGTCCAGCCCAGCAGCGGCAGCGGGGTGGGCGCCGGCCAGGCCGGCAATGCGCCGCCCTGCAGGAACGGCACCAGCGCCACCACGACAGCGCTCAGCACCAGCAGCATCAGCATGCGCTGCAGGTTGCCGTTGGTGACCGCATCGGTCATGCGCACGGTGCCGGCGAACAACGCGCGCAGGTTCCAGTTGAACAGCGCCTTGCCGGGCGAGCGGTTCTGGATCGCGTACATGTCCAGCGTGCGGCGCAGCGCCATGTACAACAGGGTGCCGCCCACCATGCCGGCGATGCTCATCGCCAGCGGCCAGTTCCAGCCATGCCACAGCGCCAGGCTGTAGTCGGGCAGGCGCTCGCCAAGGATGGCGGCGGCACCGGCGCGCAGCACCGGCGCGATGGTCCAGGCCGGCACGATGCCCACGGCCACGCAGATCAGCACCAGCACCTCCACCGGAATCCGCATCCAGCGTGGCGGCTCGTGCGGGGTTGTGTCCAGGTCGCGCGGGCCCTGGCCGAAGAAGGTGTCGTGCACGAAGCGCAGGCTGTAGGCCACCCCGAGCAGGCCGGCCAGCAGTGCGGCGATGCCGGCCAACACCCGCATCGTCTGTGGCGCATCGGTTTCCAGCGCCACGGCAAAGAACATTTCCTTGGACAGGAAGCCGTTGAGCAACGGAACGCCGGCCATCGCCAGCGAGGCGGTGATCGCCAGTAGGCTGGTGACCGGCATCAGGCGGCGCAGATTGCCCAGCTTGCGCATGTCGCGCGTGCCGGTCTCGTGGTCGATGATGCCGGCGGCCATGAACAACGAGGCCTTGAACACCGCATGGTTGAGGATGTGGAACACGCCGGCCACCACCGCCATCGGCGTGGACAGGCCGAACAGCATGGTGATCAGGCCCAGATGCGAGATGGTCGAATACGCCAGCACGCCCTTGAGATCGTGCTGGAAGATTGCATGCCATGCGCCGAGCAACAGCGTGATCGCACCGATGCTGGTGACCGTGTAGAAGAACAGATCGGTGCCGGCCAGGGCAGGATGCAGGCGCGCCAGCAGGAACACGCCGGCCTTCACCATCGTGGCCGAATGCAGATATGCCGATACCGGCGTCGGCGCCGCCATCGCGTGCGGCAGCCAGAAGTGGAACGGGAACTGCGCGCTCTTGGTGAAGATGCCCAGCAGTACCAGCCCCAGTGCATACGGATACAGCGCACTGGCGCGAATCAGATCGCCGCCCGCCAGCACCGCATCCAGCTGGAAACTGCCGACGATGCGGCCGATCATCAGGATGCCGCCGAGCAGGGCCAGGCCGCCACCGGCAGTCAGCACGAAGGCCATGCGCGCGCCTTCGCGCGCATCCTTGCGGTGCGACCAGAAGCCGATCAACAGGAACGAGCTGATGCTGGTGAGTTCCCAGAACACCATCAGCAACAGCAGGTTGCCCGACAGCACCATGCCGAGCATCGCACCCATGAACAGCATGAGATACGCGAAGAAGCGCGATGCGCTGTCGCGTGCACTCAGGTAGTAATGCGCATACAGCACCACCAGCGCACCGATGCCCAGCACCAGTAACGCGAACATCCACGCCAGGCCATCAAGCCGCAACGAAAAGATCAAGCCGATCTGCGGCAACCACGCGTACTGGCTGCCGATCACCTCGCCGCGCAGCACGGCCGGTGTGAGTGTTGCCAGGATGACCAGCCCGCCCAACGGCGCGGCCGCAGCCAACCACGCAGTGATCGAACGGGCGGTGCGCCAGAGCAGCGCAGTGGCGGCGGCCATCACAAATGGCAGCGCAAGCAGGATTTCCAGCGAGAAAGGCATGCAGGGAACACAAGATTCGCGAGCAGGCCAGAGAGCTTAACAAACCGTTGACTGACGTCCGCGTCAACGCCGTGGCTGCACGCATGCGCAAATCGCCGCCGGCTTGGCGTCGCGCCACTGCGTGTCACTCGCTATGCTGGGATCACCCAGACTGCATCCGAGCCCCGTGACCGCTGCCGATCCCGCTCCGTCCACTGCCGTTTCTGCGCCGCGCGCCCTGGTGTTCGGCGGCAGCGGCCAGATCGGCGAACGCCTGCTGACGCGGCTGCTCGGCCGCGGCTGGCAGGTGACGGCATGGTCGCGCCAGCCGCGCGCCGCGCGTTCCGGGCTGATCTGGCGGCAAGGCGATCTGGCCGTGCCGGCTGCCGCGGGCGAGGCATTCGAGGTGATCTTCAGCTGCGGTCCGCTCGATCATTTCGCACGCTGGTACGCCGAAAATCCGGTGCGGGCTCCGCGCATTGTGGCGTTCGGTTCCACCAGTCTGCAGGTCAAGGAACACTCGATCGACGCGGCCGAGCGCGATGTCGCGCAGCGCCTGGCAAATGCCGAGCAGGCGCTGTTTTCCGCAGCCCAGGCGCGTGGCGCCGCGGCCACGGTGCTGCGCCCGACGCTGGTCTATGGTGCCGGGCGCGACCGCACCCTCACCCAGATCGCCGGGCTGGCGCAGCGCACCGGCGCCTTCGTGCTGCCGGCCAACGCGACCGGGTTGCGCCAGCCGGTGCATGTGGACGATCTGGCCAGCGCCGCGCTGGCGGTGGTCGCCCAGCCGGCGACACAGCAGCGCAGCTATGCCGTGGGCGGCGGCGAAGTGCTGGCCTATACGCAGATGGTGGAGCGCGTGCTGGCGGCGCTGCCGCGACCGGCGCGGCTGTATCAGGTGCCGCCCGGCCTGTTCGGCCTTGCGCTGACCGCTGCGCAGCGGCTGGGGCGCCTGCGTGGCATGAATACGGCGGCATTGCAGCGCATGCGCGATGACCTGGTGTTCGACCTGGAACCGGCGCGTCGCGACTTCGGTTATGCGCCGCGCGCCTTCCGTCCCCTGCCCGAAGAGCTCGGTATCGGCGAGTGAGGCCCGTCCGGGCCTATGTGCTTGGAAGACCCGCATGGCGCACGGTCCGCCGCAGGGCGATGCGCCCTGAGTGTCAGCCACGGCAGCGCGACGCCGCTTTCAAATCATGATCAAGCCGACGATGGCGGCATTCTGCAGTCGCTCGCGCTCAGTACCGCCAGCCCAATTGACGATAGAGCTTGGCCAGTACCCAGATCGGCCCGATCAGCAGATAGGTCAGATCGGTCAGGAAGCTCGGTTTGCGGCCTTCGATCCGGTGACCGACGAACTGCGCGATCCAGGCCAGCACGAACACCGTCAGCGCCGTGGCGAACAGACCGGTGAGTCCGACTCTGCCTTCGATCAACCGGCACAGGCAGCCGAAGAAAAAGAAGATCCCCAGCATGCCCAGCCCGAGCGGACGCGATAGGCGGTTGTAGTACGACCAGGCCGCGAACATCGCCAACGCCGCCCACACGCCGCTGCTGAACCAGGTGCCGCCGACCGGGATGCACCACAGCAGGGCCACCACCGACCACAGGATCGCCGGCACCGCCAGCACGTGGATCTGCTGATTGGTCGTGTTGCGGTGATCGTCGGCGTAGCTGGCGAAATAGCGGTCGATCGGTCGCGCGGTCTTGGTGCGTTCGGTCATGTTCCCTCCCAGGAATGACCCAAGCATACGCGCGCGAATGGCACTGTGGCAGCCGCGCTCCCTGCCACGCACCGTGCGCGTGGCAGGGGCCGGCATGCATCAGTTGACCGATACGGCGCTCCACGCTGCGGCAACCGCGCGGTACTGCGTGGAGGTGCTGCCGTACAGATCGGTGGCCGCGCTCAGCGTCGCCCGGCGTGCGGCCGCATAGTTGGTCGAGGAGGTCATGTAGACCGTCAACGCGCGGTACCAGATGCGGCTCGCCGCCGACCGGCCGATCGCCGTCAATGCCGTGTTGCCGTTGCAGACCAGCCCGGCCGGTGTCACGTTCCAGCTGGTGCCCGATCCGAAGCCGCTTGGCACCACCGCGCCTTCGGCCAGCAGATAGTAGAAATGGTTGGCCACGCCCGAGCTGTAATGCACGTTGAGCGAGCCCAGGCTGCTGCTGTAGCAATCGGGCGAATCGCCATCCAGGCTGGGCTTGAACATGTAGCGCAGGGCCAGCGTCCCGCTGCTGTTGCCCGGGACGATCTTCTCGCCGATCAGGTAATTGCCCGGCTGCGCGCTGTTGTTGGCGGAGTACTCCACCATCGCGCCCATGATGTCGGACGTGGCTTCGTTCAAGCCGCCCGACTCGCCCGAATACACCAGGCGCGCGGTGCGGCTGGTCACGCCATGGGTCATTTCGTGGCCGGCTACGTCCACCGACACCAACGGCGTGAATGTGCTGCCGTCGCCATCGCCGAAGGTCATGCAGAAGCAGCTGTCCTGCCAGAACGCGTTGTTGTAGCGGCTACCGTAATGCACGCGGCTGCGCGCACCGACACCGTCGTTGGCAATGCCGTTGCGCGCATGGGTGGTGCGGAAATAGTCCCAGGTCAACGCCACGCCGTAGTGTGCATCCACCGCTGCGGTCACCGTGTCGCTGTTGGCGCCGCTGCCCCAGGCATTGTCGGCATCGGTGACCAGCGTGCCGTTGCCGGAGGTGCTGTTGCGCATGTTGTAGGTGGCGCCGCTGCCGCGGCCCAGATCGGTCAACTCGTAACCGCTGCTGCAACGCGTGGTTGCCAATGCCACGCTGCCGGCATACAGCGAACGCCCGGTGCCGGCCGCACTGGTGCCACCCGCGCAGGCGGTGTGCACCGTGTCCCAGGATTCGAGAATGCGTTGATTGACTGCGTCGACGATGTAATGCATTTCGGTCGGCGTCTGATCGGGCTTGATGCCGCTGTAGATCACTTCATAGACCAGCCGCGGTGCGCCCTGGCGCGCATACAAGGCCAGGCTTGCGTGCGGCGCGGCATCGGGTGCCAGATCGAACTGCGCACCGGCCGCGCGCACTGCCGTGTCCGCATCGATGCCCGGCACGATGCTCGGGCGCACGCTGGTGTCCATGCTCTGGCTCAGCTGATCCATCACCCCGCGTCGCGAATGCACCACCACATCGCCGCCGATCACCGGCAGGCCCCGATACGTGCGATCGAAGCGCACATGCTCGCTGCCATCGGCATCGACAATGCTGTCGCGCGGCACGAACGCATCGGCCGTTGCACGGTTGGCCAGCGCCGCAGCGCGATTGCCCAACAAGGATTGCGCGCGCGTCACCGCGGCATCCGCGGAAAGATCCGCAGCAGTGGCGATGTTAGAAAACGATAGCGCGCAGCAGATCGCCGCGCCCAGGACATGAACTTGCATGACGACTCTCTCCCAGAAAACGTGCAATGCAAAGATCGGCGGCGATACGCATCACGGCCGATCGCGACTGGCAACAGGTGCCGGCAGATAAACTTGCACAGTCCCTGACAGCACAGTAGTAAAAGTTACAGCTGTGTTGCGTTCTGTGCGCCGCGCCACTTTGCGGTGTGGAGGGCATCGCAGAGCAGCAGGAGTATCGCTGCGTGTGCGACATCGCCAGCGCTTCATGCATGTCGTCCTGTCGCGGTCTGCAGGGTGCACCAACCTCCAGCGACGCACAATCCGCTGGCAACGACAGGCAATCCGCGCAGGCGTGTGCAGTCGGGCGCGGCCGCAGCGCCGCTCTCGGCGCTACTGTCGAGAGCAGACAGGCACAAAAAAACCGGCCACTGGCCGGTTTTTCGTGCTGCGGCGTCGAACCGTCAGCGGCCGCCGATCGCGACCCGCTGCTGCTCATCCTGCGCGCGCTGCTGCGAAGCCTGGCCAGCCAGCAATTGCGCACTGGTCTGCTCCAGCGTGGGAGCCGGCTGGTTCAGATCCACCGCCGCACGGAAGCCCGGCGTGGTGCCCATGACGAATGCCTTGCCATCCTGCACGGTGACGTTCTGCAGCTTGTCCGCGGAATCGATACCGTTCTGCTTGGCCTGCAGGGTGACATGGGCCGCGGTCTCGTTGGAGATCATGCTGGGCAGCTTGCTGCGGATCGCGTTGTGCAAGGCATGGTCCGGATGCGCGGCATCGTCGAGCGACGGGCCCTTGGGCGCAGCGGCCGGCGCCTGTCCTGCCTGTGCCTGAGCCGGTTGTGCGGACAACGCGGCCTGCGTGTTTCGCCCCACCACGCCATCGGGCTGCAACCCGTGCTGCTTCTGGAACGCAATCACCGCCTCACGCGTGTTGTCGCCAAAGCGGCCATCCTCGGCAAGCCGGTTGCCCTGCGCATCGCGCACGCCGAGACGGTTGAGGTCCTGCTGCAGCTTGCCGACATCGCCGCCTTGCTCGCCATGCCGCAGCGTGTCGTTGCCGGCCGCTGTCGCCGGCTGGGAGTGGCGCGCGCCGGACTCCTGCTGATGGCCCTGATTCCAGAACGTCTCCGGACTGGTCAGCTTGCCGTTGGCATCGCGCAGCTGGTAATGCACATGCTGCGCGTACTGGCTGTTACCGTTCGGGCCGCGTCCGCCCATCGTGCCGATGGCATCGCCGGCGGACAGTGTCTGACCCTCTTTCACCTTGAGTGCGTCCAGATGCAGGATCTCGTGCGAGTTGCCCTGTGCATCGCGAATCTTGACAGTGCCGTAGTTGCCGCCGGCGAAGGTGACGGTTCCGGCGACCGGCGAATGCACCGTCGGGTGCTGCATGTTGCGGCCTGTCTGGCCACCCTGGTAGTTGAAGTCGGTACCGCCGTGCGGCCCGTGGCTGCCGCGGTGCTCGCCGTAATGACCGGTGATATGCGGATCGGTACTGCCTTGACCGGGCAGCATGCGTTCCATCGTTTGCTGGAAATTGCTGCGAGCGCCATGGCTGGGTTCGGCCGGGTGCATCGCTGGTGCCGGCCGGTCCACGGCATTGCCCTGCGTCTGGGAAAGACGCTGTTCGACAAACTGGGTGTAGTTGTCCAGATGAGGGGCAATCTCGCGCCGCGATAGCGCAAGGCCGCCATAATCCTTGCTGGGGCCATCGTGGTGATATTTGTAGATGTAGTCCTCGCCCTCACCGCGGCTGCGCGCAAGATCACGGTTATCGATGAAATGTTGCACCAATGCCTGCGACTGCGTTTGCACGTCGAAGCGGTTGGATGCGTTGACGCCGTAATGCGTGCCGGTGCGGTCGATGAACTGACCCAGGCCCGAGGCAGACGTCGTGCCCGCAGCAGCATCAGGATTGAAGCCTGATTCAACTCGGGCGATGGCAAGGACGTAAGCGGTCTCGCGCGATGAAAGCCCGGCATCCCGCGAGGCGTCGATAAGACTGTCGATTACCCGTGATTGGGTTTGTGGACTGGCATCGCCCCAGCGACGCGATTCGCCATGCAATCGGCCATCTCCGCTGTCGATGGGCTCGCGATAATGGCTCCAGGGCTTGATTCGGTCACTGCTGTATGCAGCGCCGCGTGGCTGAAGCATTTCGGTATAGATCGTGGTGTCGGTCATGTCGTGCGTTCCTTTCTATGAGACAGATTCTTCCTTGTAACGGGTGCTGCTCCATGTACTGCGTACTGCGTTGGCCATGCACCGCCATCGGTGCACGGGCATCCTTTGCTCAGGGTTGGAAAGGCACCAGTTCCGGGTGCTTCAGTCCCAACTCTTCGAGTTTGTGTTCGTACTCATCGTTATTCGGGCTCTGCTGGCCGTCCTGCGTATGCAGCGGTGGTGTTGCGTGATTCAGCAACTGACCCTTGATGTCATACAGGAAGAACCATTCGCAAAATTCGCAGCCGTAAGGAAGCTCGCCGTACTGAACGACAAAATACGTGCTTCCTTTTGCGTCTTCCGCGCAACCCAGGCCCACTGCGGTGTAGTCCGCCATCTCTGGAGGCGCTGCCACTTCCTGGCGCTGGCCATCACGCTCCATTTTCAGGTGGGTTTTGGTGGAGCCGCCGCTCCCGGATGGCAACGCGCTCAGGTGCAGGCGCACGCCGGAGCATTCCTTGATCATGTCGTTCCGTCCTTGTGTATCTGCTTCTGTCGAAGCCGGGGATGGGGTAGTGGCAGGTGGCGTACCGGGCGCGCTGGTGGTGGCAGCTGCGGGCCCTGGCTTGTCACCGCATGCGGCAAGCACCAGGCTCAGGCCGAGCGCAGGTAGGACAGAGATGAAGCGTCGCATCAGGTCGCCTCTTTGACGGTTTTAAGGGGTAGGTGAGGGTATCAAGCCGGCAGAAACTGCTTCCAGCGCTCACAGACGTTTTTACAAAGACTGATCGTCCACCTTGACCAGCATCCAGCAAGGGCGCTGGGCGAAGTGGTACACCTGCTGATCGCCGGTGTCCGGTGTGCGGACCAGTACTTGGCGGCCATCGGCTTCTTCGGAAATCGTCACCTCGCGGCCGCCGTTGCGGGCTGCCTCCAGGTTGGGGATGACGGGCCATTCGACCTTGGCCAGCGGCACCGTGCGGGTTACCGGGGCGGGCTCGGGCTGTGCGTCCGGGTCGAGCTGGATCATCGTCAGTGGATCGGCCGTGGCCTTTTCCTGTACCGCAATGTCTGCACTGAAGCTTTTCAGAAACGCAGAGAAGTCGGCAGTGGGGCAGGTTGATGCCTGAGCAGGCGTTGCCGAAGCGGTGGCAGGTGCCGAGGCCGGGGGTGCGGCCGTTGCAGCAGGCATCGCAGTGACGGCTGGCTCTGCTGGCGGTTTGCAGGCAACCAGCGCAAGGCTCAGTGCGAGGGCGTGCAGGGACGTTCGGAAAAGGGCCAAGGGATCCTCCTGATCATGGCGGGCAACTGGAGTGCGGGCGGGATGCTATACGCGCGCCGCTTGCAGCTATGTGAAGGCTTGCGGGGTCCAGGATCGCCCAAACTGGCCGGCATGTGACAGGTGGACGCCCTTGCCGCAAATGCAGCCCTGGCAGCAATGCGTTGCCGAACGCGGGCAATCTGCGGAACGCCAAATAACAAGAGAGCCATTGCGACTTCCTTGGGCAACAGACCGCGTCGGGTGCGTCTTTCAGCGCTCGATAAAGAGCGCTGCCCGCCATCGTTGCTTTAATACAGCCTCAAAGCCCCGGGAGCGGGGCCTTGGAGATCAATCGACCGAAATACCCGCCAACCGCTGCAATGCTTCGGCATATTTTGCGCGAGTGCGTTCGATCACTTCTGCCGGCAGGCTGGGGCCGGGTGCGGTCTTGCCCCAGTCCAGGGTTTCCAGATAGTCGCGGACGAATTGCTTGTCGTAGCTGGGCGGGCTGGTGCCGAGTTCGTACTGGTCGGCCGGCCAGTAACGCGACGAGTCCGGGGTCAGCATCTCGTCCATGATGTACAGCCGGCCATCGGCATCGGTGCCGAATTCGAACTTGGTGTCGGCCAGCAGAATGCCGCGCTCGGCGGCAAAGTCGGCGGCAAAACGGTAGATGCGCAAGGTGGCATCGCGGACGCGTTCGGCAAGCTCGGCGCCGACGGTCATGACCATCGCATCGAAGTCGATGTTCTCGTCATGGTCGCCGACCGCGGCCTTGGTCGACGGTGTAAAGATCGGCTCGGGCAGTTTCTCGGCCTGGCGCAGGCCGTCGGGGAGTTCGATGCCGCTGATCTTGCCGGTGCGCTGATAATCCTTCCAGCCGCTGCCGATCAGGTAGCCGCGTGCGATCGCTTCCACCGGCACCGGCTTGAGCTTGCGCGTGACCACGGCGCGCTTTGCATACAGCGCCGGGTCCACGCCTTCGGGCAACACCTGCTCCACGGTGATGTCGACCAGGTGGTTGGGCATCAGGTGTTCGGTCTTGTGGAACCAGAAGTTGGAGACCTGGCACAGCATCTCGCCCTTGCCGGGGATCGGGTCGGGCAGCACGACGTCGAACGCGGACAGGCGGTCTGTCGCCACCATCAACAGATAATCGCCCGGGGGCGCATCGGCGGGCAGGCGCTCGCGGGGAATGTCGAAGACATCGCGGACCTTGCCACGGTGACGCAACGGCAGGCCGGGCAGATCGGATTGCAACAGCGTGGTCGACACAGGCACTCCTAAGGACGTCGCAATGACGCTGTCCCCGGGACCCGGCGGGCCCGCGGGTGGGCAGCGGGCCGCGTAGTGTACGGCGCTTCGGCGTGCGCCGCTGTATTTATTGGGCCCGGCCTGGGCGGCCGCGTGCAGGCCGCGTCAGCCAGGCCGGGCGGGCGTTCGGGTAAGATCGCCAGCCCCGCCTCCTGCCCCCGATCGCCCATGTCCTGGTACGGAAAATTGCTCGGCGCCCTGGCCGGCGCCCTGCTGTTCCGCGGCGCGCCGGTGGTCGGATTGATGATCGGCCTGGCGATCGGGCATGCGGTGGATGCCGGCTGGTTCAAGCGCCGCGCCGAGAACCCGTACGAAGCGCTGGGACTGGAGCCGGACGCCACCACTGCCGAGATCGATCTGGCCTACCGCCGGCTGATGTCGCGCTACCACCCCGACAAGGTGGCCAACGCCGAGCCGGAAGCACGCCGCCAGGCGGAGAGGAAGGCCAGCCAGATCAATGCGGCCTACGATCGGATCCAGCGCCTGCGCAAACGCTGATCCAGCCCTGCGCCCAGATCTCGGCGCCAGGCGATATGGCGGCCTGCACCAGGATCTGCATTGGCGCCACCAATAAAAGACGCCCGACCCGTTGCAGGTCAGGCGTGGTCACGCAGGCGCCAGGACTCAGAAGCGATAGGTCGCCGTCAGGCGCACCGCATTCGACGACAAGTCGGTATCGCTGCGGCGCAGATCGGTGCCGGCCGGATTGACGCGCAGGAACGGACTGGTCGCCGGCGCGGTGCCCGGCCCGACCCGCACGCGGGTGTCTTCGTCCTGCAGGCGGGTGAACAGGTACTCCACACCGACCGAGACGTTGTCGCTCAAGCGGCGCTGCAGGCCCAGGCCGGCTTGGTAACCGTCGGCGCTATCGCCGCCGCTGCTGGTGAAGCTGTTGGCGGTGTTGCTGCTGGAGAAACTGTGGTCGAACTCGCCGCGTGCCACGCCGGCGGTGAAATAGGCCAGAACGTCGCCCTGCGCGCCGAAGGCATAACCGATACGGCCGCGCAGTGCGGCGGTGCGGTTGAGCTGGCGGGTGAAGGTGTAGAACGCCGGGGTGGTGCTGAAGGCGCTGACGCTGTCGCGCAGATCGTTGCGGGTGTACTCGGCGACCACGCCGTAGACCCAGTTGCCGGCCTGCCAGTCGTAGCCCAGCCGCGCACCGTATTCGGCGCCGCCCTTGTCCTTGCTGCAGCCGCTGGCCGGGGTGCGCCCGGCCGCCGCGCCGCCGCAGAACCCGGGCGAGAAGGCATCGGCACCGGTCGGGGTGCTGACCTGGTCGCCGTCGCGGCCGTCCAGGTTGGTGTCGAAGCCGAAGCGGCCGCCGGACACGCCGCTGACGTCGGCACCGCCGACAGTGGCGCCGATCGAGAAACCCGACCAGTCGGCCGGGCCGGTCTGTGCCCAGGCGGACGGGGCGAGGGCCATCAAAACAAGCGCAGCGGAGGCGAGCGCGGTGGTCTTCATGCGGTGTCCTTGGCGAAAGGGCGCGGTGCGCCGGTCAGGTGCATACGCAGGCTGGCCCGTTGCGGATGCACTGGCTGTGCGCGCCTGCGACAATGCGTTCCCCGTTCTTTGACGAGCTGCCCATGCAACCGACGGCGATTGCCCCGTCCATCCTGTCCGCCGATTTCGCCCGTCTGGGCGAGGAAGTGAACAACGTTCTGAAGGCCGGCGCCGACTGGGTGCACTTCGACGTGATGGACAACCATTACGTGCCCAACCTCACCATCGGCCCGATGGTGTGCCAGGCGCTGCGCAAGCACGGCATCACTGCGCCGATCGACGTGCATCTGATGGTCGAGCCGGTGGACCGCATCGTGCCGGACTTCGCCGAGGCCGGCGCCACCATCATCAGCTTCCATCCCGAAGCCAGCCGCCATGTGCACCGCACGATCCAGCTGATCAAGTCGCACGGCTGCCAGGCCGGCCTGGTGCTCAACCCGGCCACCCCGGTGGATATCTTGGATTGGGTGCTGCCCGAGCTGGACCTGGTGCTGGTGATGTCGGTCAATCCCGGCTTCGGCGGGCAGGCCTTCATTCCCTCGGCGCTGGAGAAAGTGCGTGCCATCCGCAACAGGATCGATGCCCTGGGCAAGCCGATCCGGCTGGAGATCGATGGCGGGGTCAAGGCCGACAACATCGGCGCGATCGCTGCCGCCGGTGCCGACACCTTCGTCGCCGGCTCGGCCATCTTCAATGCGCCCGACTATGCGCAGGTGATCGCGCAGATGCATGCGGCGGTGGATGCGGTGCGATGAGCGAGCCCGCGCTGCAGATCCGCGCCGCCACGCCCGACGATGTGGCGCTGCTGCACGAGCTGATTACCGCACTGGCGGTGTACGAGCGCGAGCCCGATGCGGTCAAGGCCAGCCCGGCGGACTTGCGCGTCAGCCTGTTCGGCGACGGCGCCACCGCGCATGCGCTGATCTGCGAGCAAAACGGCCAGGCGCTGGGATTTGCGGTGTATTTCTTCAATTACTCGACTTGGCTCGGCCGCAATGGCCTGTATCTGGAAGACCTGTTCGTGCGTCCGCAGGCGCGCGGGCAGGGGGCCGGCCTGGCGTTGTTGCGGCATCTGGCCCGGTTGGCCGTGCAGCGTGGCTGCGGGCGTTTCGAATGGTCGGTACTGGACTGGAACCAGCCGGCCATCGCGTTCTATCAGGCAGCCGGTGCGCAGCCGATGGACGGCTGGACGGTCTACCGGCTCGACGGCGAGCGCCTGGCTGCCTTCGCCGCTGGCGCCTGAGCGCGGCCTGCCGCGCAGCCGTTGCACGCAAGAAGAAGGCCGCTCCCACGGGAGCGGCCTTCAGGAAAATTGGAGGCTGATCCTGCCTCCGCCCGTCGTCCCTGCTATGGCCTTCCACTCTCCGGGTCATCGATGACATGCCGATGACAGCCCTGCGACGTCGCGTATTCACGATGCACGCAGCAGGCCGCTGCTAGCCTGCGTCCACCACCCTCACAGCATTGGCAGCGTGCATGGCCGCGTCCCACTGGCGTCTGATCCTCAACGGCAAGTCCACCGACAATCCGGACCTGCGTGAGGCGGTGGGAACGCTGCGCACGCGTGGCATACGGCTCGACGTTCGGGTCACGTGGGAAGACGGCGATGCCGAGCGCTATGTCGGCGAAGCGGTTGCCGACGGCGTGCACACCGTGATCGCGGCCGGGGGCGACGGCACCTTGAGCGAAGTGGCCGCCGCGCTGGCGCATCACACGGCCGATGCCGCTACGCTGCCATCGCTGGGCCTGGTGCCGTTGGGCACCGCCAACGACTTCGCCACCGCTGCCAATCTGCCGATCGAGCCGCTCGGCGCGTTGACCCTGATCGCCGAGCGCGCCGCCGAACCGATCGACCTGCTGCGCATCGACGCCGAGCACGGCCCGCACTGGTGCGCCAACGTCGCCAGCGGCGGGTTCGGTACCCAGGTCACTGTCGAAACCGACGAGGGCCTGAAGAAGATGCTGGGCGGCCTGGCGTATCTGATCACCGGCATGTCGCGCCTGGGCCGGATCGACCCGATCAGCGCCCGCTTCAGCGGCCCGGATTTCAGTTGGGAAGGCGAGTTCATCGCACTTGGCCTTGGCAACGGACGTCAGGCCGGCGGCGGCCAGGCGCTGTGTCCGGAGGCCTTGATCGATGATGGGCTGCTCGACGTCACCATCGTGCCCGCGCTCAATGGCGAGGTGGCCGCCACTCTCGGCACACTGGTCACCGGGGGCAAACAAGCCGCGCTGGAACGTGTGGCCGTGCGCGCGCGGCTGCCGTGGCTGGAAATCGTCTCGCATCAGCCGCTGACCTTGAACCTGGATGGCGAGCCGGAAACCTCGCTGCATTTCCGTACCGAATGCGTGCCGGCGCGGTTGCGGATGCATTTGCCGCTGGAGTGCCCGTTGCGGAGCGCTTGAGGGCGGGGAATCGGGAATCGGGATTGGGGAATCGGTAGAGCGTGGGCTGGTTGTACGGCGGCCAGGCTGGCCAGCCGGCTTCGCAATTTGCTTGGCTTTCGCCTTGCGCCTGCTGCCCTGGCGCGGCAGTTGCGCTACAGTAGCCGTGTGTCCCGCCTGACGACTCCACGCTCCTTCTCTTCCGCTCGCCGCTGGTGGCGATGGTGGCCCGTTGCCGTCGTCCGCCCCGCCACAGAGTCCCGGAAGGAAAGTCGTCTTGATCACTGCAGAGCAGTTCCAGCGCCAGGCCGCTGAAGGTCACACCCGTATCCCCGTCGTCCGCGAAGTGCTGTCCGACCTGGACACGCCGCTGTCGGTCTATCTGAAGCTCGCCGACGGCGCCTACACCTATCTGTTCGAATCGGTCGAAGGCGGCGAACGCTTCGGGCGCTATTCCATCATCGGCCTGCCGGCGCGGCGCGTGTACAGCTTCCGCGGGCATACGCTGGAAATCAGCGAGCATGGTGACGTGCTGGAAACCCGCGAGGTCGCCGACCCGCTGGCCGAAGTGGACGCCTTGCGCGCCGAACATTCGGTGCCGCAGCTCGACGGCCTGCCCGGTTTCACCGGCGGGCTGGTCGGCTGGTTCGGTTTCGAGTGCATCCAGTACATCGAACCGCGCCTGGGTAGTGGCGACAAACCCGACGAGCTGGGCACCCCGGACATCCTGCTGATGCTGTCCGAAGAGCTGGCGGTGTTCGACAACCTCAAGGACCGCCTGTACCTGATCGTGCACGCCGACCCGCGCCAGCCGCAGGCCTATGTGCGCGCCAACCGGCGTCTGGACGAACTGGCGCACCGCCTGCGTCAGGGCGGTGCCGGGTATCCGCAGGCGCAGATTTCCGATGCGATCGACGAGTCGGACTTCCACTCTTCGTTCACCCGCGAGGAATATCACGCGGTGGTGCGCAAGGCGCAGGAATACGTGCGCGCCGGCGACATCTTCCAGGTGGTGCCGTCGCAGCGGTTGCGCGTGCCGTTCCGTGCGCGTCCGGTGGATGTGTATCGCGCCCTGCGCGCGCTCAATCCCTCGCCGTACATGTATTTTCTCGACGTCGGTGGCACCCAGGTGGTCGGCTCCTCGCCGGAAATCCTGGCGCGCCTGCGCGATGGCGTGGTCACCGTGCGGCCGATCGCCGGCACCCGTCCGCGCGGTGCCACGCCCGAACAGGACAAGGCGCTGGAAGCCGAGCTGCTGGCCGATCCGAAAGAGCGCGCCGAGCACGTGATGCTGATCGATCTCGGTCGTAACGATGTCGGCCGCGTTGCCGAACCGGGCACGGTCAAGGTCGGCGAGCAGTTCGTGATCGAACGCTATAGCCACGTGATGCACATCGTCAGCGAGGTCACCGGCACGCTCAAGGCCGGCCTGAACTACAGCGACGTGCTGCGTGCGACGTTTCCGGCCGGCACCGTCAGCGGCGCGCCGAAGATCCGCGCGTTGGAGATCATCCGCGAGCTGGAGCCGGTCAAGCGCAACGTCTATTCCGGCGCGGTCGGCTACATCGGCTGGCACGGCGATGCCGATACCGCCATCGCGATCCGCACTGCCGTGATCCAGGACGGTTATCTGTACGTGCAAGCCGGCGGCGGCGTGGTCTATGACTCCGACCCGGATCTGGAATGGCAGGAGACCATGAACAAGGGCCGCGCGCTGTTCCGTGCGGTTGCGCAGGCGGCCAAGGGGCTGTGATGGTCGGGCAGGGCAGCGCTGCGCGCATCAGCTTCCGCAACGACTACAGCGAGGGCGCGCATCCGCGCCTGCTGCAGGCGCTGGCGCAGGCCAGCGCCGAGCAGAACGCCGGCTACGGCACCGATCGCCACACCGCGCGTGCGGTTGCGTTGATCCGCAGCGCAGTCGCGCAGGCGCAGGCCGATGTGCATCTGCTGGTCGGCGGCACCCAGGTCAACCTGACCGCGATCGCGGCGTTCCTGCGCCCGCATCAGGCGGTGATCGCGGTGGAGGCAGGGCACATCGCCACGCACGAAACCGGCGCCATCGAAGCGACCGGCCACAAGGTGCTGACAGTGCCCGCGCCGCACGACAAGCTGACGCCGGCGCTGATCCAGCCAGTGCTGGATGTGCACGCCAACGAGCACATGGTGCAACCGCGCCTGGTCTACATCTCCAACAGCACCGAGAGCGGCACCATCTACAGCCGTGCCGAACTTGATGCGCTGTCGCGTTTCTGCCACGCGCGCGACCTGCTGCTGTATCTGGATGGCGCACGCCTGGGCGCCGCGCTGACCGCCGATGGCAACGATCTGGATCTGCCCGCCATTGCCGCGCTGACCGATGCGTTCTATATCGGCGGCACCAAGAATGGCGCCTTGCTCGGCGAAGCGCTGGTCATCGTTAATCCCGACTTGCAGGCCGACTTCCGCTATCTGATCAAGCAACGCGGTGCGCTGCTGGCCAAGGGCATGCTGTTGGGGGTGCAGTTTGCCACCTTGTTCGAAGATGGCCTGTTCTTCGAGCTGGCTGCGCATGCCAACGCGATGGCGCAGCGACTGCGCGCAGGATTGCTGGCCGCTGGCGCGCAGTTCACCAGCGACTCGCCGACCAACCAGCAGTTCATCGCCGTCAGTGCGCAGCAGGCCGCACAACTTGCGCATCGCTACGACTTCGAGCGCTGGGAAGTGCGCACCGATGGCAGTCATGTGATCCGCTTCGTGACCTCGTGGGCGACCACGGCCGCGTCGGTCGACCGGCTCTGCGCGGATGTTGCCGCGCTTCATCGCGGCGTGCCGTAAGCATGCGCACCAGAGGGAGCGAAACAGATGAAGCAACTCGAACGCCGAAATTTTGCCTATCCCGGTTCGCTCGATGCTGGTCAGGTGCGTGGTAGTCATGCCGCGCCATCGCCGATCGCAGAGTCACCTGAAGCCGGCAGCCTGACCTTCACCCAAAACATCTATGCGGTCTTCCTGATCGCGCAATGAGTCCCCTGCCATGCTGCTGATGCTCGACAACTACGACAGCTTCACCTACAACCTCGTGCAGTACCTGCAGGCCCTGGGTGCCGAGGTCACGGTGGTGCGCAACGATGCGATGAGCGTCGATCAGGTCGCCGCACTCAGGCCCGAGCGCATCGTGATCTCGCCTGGCCCGTGCACCCCGAACGAGGCCGGTATCTCGCTGCAGCTGATCGAGCAGCTGGGCCCGACCACGCCGATCCTGGGCGTGTGTCTGGGGCATCAAAGCATCGGGCAGGTCTACGGCGGCGATGTGATTCGCGCCGGCAACATCATGCATGGCAAGACCTCGCCGATCCGCCACCAGGGCAAGGGCGTGTTCGCCGGCCTGCCGGACAGCTACGAGGCCACCCGCTACCACTCGTTGGTAGTGGACAAGACCACCTTGCCCGAGGCGCTGGAAGTCACTGCCTGGACCGAGAATCCGGATGGCTCGATCGAAGAGATCATGGGCCTGCGCCATCGCCAGTTTCCGGTCGAAGGCGTGCAGTTCCATCCCGAATCGATCCTGACCCAGCACGGTCAAGCCTTGCTGAAAAACTTCCTGCAGCGTTGATCGAAATGCGCACCGCGCACGTCGCCAGTGTCGCTGCAACCTTCGTCAGTCTCGATGCAGTCGTCAGCACCATCGCTGCACCGGCGGCCCACGCGCGCAGTACCCGCAGTCACCCGCGCGTCGCCGTGCGGCGGGTTTCCCACCTCGCTTCGTTCATGCCTGCACCCGGATCACGATGAGCACCGCCAGCGACAGCTTCCACTTCTACGAACCAGGCCAGGGCCACGGTCTGCCGCACGATCCGTTCAACGCCATCGTCGGTCCGCGGCCGATCGGCTGGATCGGCTCGCGCAGCGCCGAGGGCGTCGCCAATCTGGCGCCTTACAGCTTCTTCAATGCGTTCAACTACGTGCCGCCGATCGTCGGCTTCGCCAGCATCGGCCGCAAGGACAGCTTGCGCAATATCGAAGCCACCGGCGAGTTCACCTGGAACCTGGCCACGCGCCCATTGGCCGAGGCGATGAATGCCAGTGCGGCGATGGTGCCGGCGGAGGTCGACGAGTTCGCATTGGCCGGCTTGCAGATGGCGCCGTCGCGGCTGATCGGTGCCCCGCGTGTGGCGGCCAGCCCGGTCAGTTTCGAATGCCGGCTCAGCCAGCTGTTGCCGCTGCAGAGCGCAGGCGGGCAGGCCATCGAAACCTGGCTGGTCCTGGGCGAAGTGGTCGGCGTGCATCTGGCGCACGCGGCGCTGCAGGACGGTATCTACGATCCCGCAGCCGTGCAGACGATTCTGCGCGCGGGCGGTGCCGCCGATTATTTCGAGGTGCAGGCGCAGGCGCGCTTCCGCATGCGGCGTCCGGGCCAGTGAGCGCCGCGCGCCGCATCGCTGCATGGCATTGCCGCCGTTTGCGCCTGCATCGCCAGGATTGATCGATCAACCTCGCTCCCGCACATCCTTCTCACGTTTTGTCACGGTCCTCGTCCATGCCCATCACCCCGCAAGAAGCCCTGCAACGCACCATCGAACACCGCGAAATCTTCCACGACGAAATGGTCGAGTTGATGCGTCAGATCATGCGTGGCGAGGTCTCCGACATGATGGTCGCCGCCATCCTCACCGGGTTGCGGGTCAAGAAGGAAACCATCGGCGAGATCGCCGGCGCAGCCACGGTGATGCGCGAGTTCTCGCGTCGCGTGGAAGTGGGTGATCGCCGGCACATGGTCGATATCGTCGGCACCGGCGGCGACGGCTCGCATACCTTCAACATCTCCACCTGCGCGATGTTCGTGGCCGCCGCCGGCGGTGCCAAGGTCGCCAAGCACGGCAACCGCAGCGTGTCTTCCAAGTCCGGCAGTGCCGATGCGCTGGAGGCGCTGGGCGCGGCGATCGAGTTGCAGCCCGAGCAGGTCGCCGCCGCGCTGGCGCAGACCGGTATCGGCTTCATGTATGCGCCGGTGCATCACCCGGCCATGAAGGTGGTGGCGCCGGTGCGTCGCGAAATGGGCGTGCGCACCATCTTCAACATCCTCGGCCCGCTGACCAACCCGGCCGGCTCGCCGAACATCCTGATGGGCGTGTTCCATCCGGATCTGGTCGGCATCCAGGCGCGCGTGCTGCAGGAACTCGGCGCCGAGCGCGCGCTGGTGGTGTGGGGGCGCGATGGCATGGACGAACTCTCGCTGGGCGCCGGCACCCTGGTCGGCGAGCTGCGCGATGGCCAGGTGCGCGAGTACGAAGTGCATCCGGAGGATTTCGGCATCGCCATGTCGGCCAGCCGCAACCTCAAGGTGGCCGATGCCGCGCAGTCGCGCACGATGCTGCTGCAGGTGCTGGACAATGTACCCGGCCCGGCGCTGGACATCGTCGCCCTCAATGCCGGTGCGGCCCTTTACGTGGCAGGGGTGTCCGACAGCATCGCCGACGGCGTCGTGCGTGCGCGTGCGGTCCTGGCCGATGGGTCGGCGCGTGCAAGATTGGACGCCTACGTCGCCTTCACCCGACAGGCCGCCCTGCAGTCCTGATCGCTGTCCACCGCCATGCGCCGGCAAGCACGCGTCGGCATCCCACAATACCGCTGGCATGCTGATCGCTGGCGCGTGGCGGTCAGTTGCGGCCGTCTTGACCGATAATGCCCGCCCGCCAGGACCCGATACGATGAGCGACATCCTCAACACCATCCTCGCCCGCAAGGCCGAAGAAATCGCCGAGCGCAGTGCGCGCGTGCCGCTGGCCGAGCTGATTGCGCGCAGCGCCGACCTGCCGCTCACGCGCGGTTTTGCCGCCGCCATGCAGGCCAGCATCGCCGCCGGCGAGCCGGCAGTGATCGCCGAAGTAAAGAAGGCCAGCCCGTCCAAGGGCGTGATCCGCCCCGACTTCCACCCGGCCGACATCGCGGTCAGCTATGAGTTCGGCGGCGCCAGTTGCCTGTCGGTGCTGACCGATGTGGACTTCTTCCATGGCGCCGATGCCTATCTGCGCCAGGCGCGCGAGGCCTGCACGCTGCCGGTGCTGCGCAAGGACTTCACCGTCGACCCCTACCAGGTCTACGAAGCGCGCGTGCTCGGCGCCGATTGCATCCTGCTGATCGTCTCGGCACTGGACGATGCGCAGCTGGCCGAGCTCTCCGGCCTGGCCATGGAACTGGGCCTGGACGTCCTGGTGGAAGTGCACGACATCGACGAGCTCGAGCGCGCGGTGCAGGTACCGGTGCCGCTTGTGGGCATCAACAACCGCAACCTGCGCACCTTCGAGGTGTCGCTGCAGACCACCCTGGACATGCGCGCCGCCGTGCCGCGCGACCGCATCCTGGTCACCGAAAGCGGCATCGTCACTCCGGCCGATGTGCAATTGATGCGCGGCCACGGTGTGAACGCGTTTCTGGTCGGCGAGACCTTCATGCGCGCGCCCGAACCCGGCGAGGCGCTGCGTCAGCTATTCTTCGCGCATGACTGAGGCGTATCCCATTCCGCGCGACGACGCACCGCTGGTGGTCTTCGATTTCGACCACACGCTGTATGACGGCGACTCCGGCAGCCATCTGTTCGCCTGGTTGATCAAGCGCAACCCGTTGCGTCTGCTGGTGGCGCTGTTGGCGTCACCGATCCTCGGCCCGATGGTGGCGATGCTGCCGACCCGCCGCCGCGGCGTGTCCGGTTATGTGTGGATCGCGACCTTCGGTCTGCACCGCACGCGCGAGTTCAACCGCTTCATCGATGCATACGTGCTCAAGCATGAAGCGCAGATCCGGCAGCGCTTGTTGCCGCACGCCTTGAAGGTGTTCACCGATCACCGCGCTGCCGGCGACCGTGTGGTGGTGGCCACCGGCGCGCCGCCGGAACTGGCACGCGCGATTCTCGGCTTTGTCGCGCATCAGGACGTGCCGGTGATCGGCAGCCTGGTCGGCCCTCGCCTGGGTGCTGTCACTGCGCGACGGCACTGCCACAACGAAGAGAAGATGCGCATGCTGCGCGAGCGCGGCTATGCCGACATCGCCATTGCCTATTCGGACAGCACTGCGGATCTGCCGTTGCTGAAGGCGGCGCGTGCGCCGGTGGTGGTCAATCCGAAGGTCAATCGCGAAGCGCTGTTCCGGCAAGTGTTGCCTGCGGGCACGCCGATCCTCAACTGGGGATGTCGCGATCGCGGTGGCAAGGCGCTGTAGCGCTTGGCGCCGGTAGCGGCGCGCTTCGTGCGCAGCTCCAGCCAGGCACGGCTGCAACAAGCTGCGTGATTCCCGTTAGCTCCGATGCCTGGCGGCAGCAATGGATGCCGGGCCGTCGACATGCCCGGCAGTCGGTGGCCGAGCGTGCCGGACTGCATCAGCCCGCATGCCGTGCGACATGCGGTTCAACCTGCGGCTGGTGCAGTGCTGCACCAGCCGCGACCGCCACCGCTTAGCGGGTCCCGTAGAGCACGACGGTTTTGCCGCGTGCATGCAGCAGGCCGTCGGCCTGCAGCTTCTTGAGTACGCGCCCGGCCATTTCGCGCGAGCAGCCCACCAGCCGTGCCAATTCCTGCCGCGACACGCGCAGCTGGGTGCCCTGCGGGTGACTCATCGCTTCCGGCTCCTTGGACAGATCGTGCAGGGTGCGCACGATGCGGTCGGTCACGTCCAGGAACGCCAGGCGGCTGGCTTTCCTTGTGGTGTCGAGCAACCGCTTGGACAGCTGAACGCCAATCGCGTACAGGATGCGGGGCGCATCCGGCGACAGACTGGTCTGGAACAGCTGCTGCAGCCGCTCGTAGCTGATCTCGGCCAGCTCGCATTGGGTGCGGGTGCGCAAGATCACCTCGCGGGTATCGGATTCGATGAACAACCCCATCTCGCCGACGAACTCGCCGCTACCGAAGTAGCCCAGCACCAACTCACGATCGTCATCTTCCTCGGCAATGATGCTCACCGAGCCGCTGATCACGTAGTAGAGGGTGCCAGCCGGGTCTCCTGGCCGGAACACATCGGTCCGGGTCGGATAGCGCCTGCGATGGCTGTGCGCCAGAAAACGCTCGATCGTGCCCGCGTCCAGCGCCAGAGAAGGGGTAGCGTTACGTACCGTCGTAGTGACAACCGTCGTGTTTCCTGGGCTCATGGCAGTTCCGCGTGTAGTTCTTGAAGCTTAACGGCATGAGTCATGCAAGGTAAACCATTCTTAACATCGGCATTTCGTTGCTGGGATCTTTGGCTCATAATTGTTTCCTTTCCCGCCTTCCATAAGGACAGACCGACGTGGTCAAGCCGTTGCCTCGCCTGAGGCTACAGGGGTTCAACAACCTCACCAAGGCGTTGAGCTTCAACATCTACGACGTCTGTTACGCGCGTACCGAAGAGGAGCGTCAGCGCTACATCGAATACATCGATGAGCAGTACGACGCCGATCGTCTGACGCAGATCCTGACCGATGTTGCCGAGATCATTGGCGCCAACATCCTCAATATCGCACGTCAGGACTACGATCCGCAGGGCGCGTCGGTCACGATCCTGATCTCGGAAGAGCCCGTCATCGACAAGAAGCAGGCCGGCAAGGAGCTGATCTCCGATGCCGTGGTCGCTCATATGGACAAGAGCCACATCACTGTCCATACATATCCCGAGACGCATCCGCAGGAAGGCATCGCCACGTTCCGCGCCGACATCGACGTCGCCACCTGCGGTGTGATCTCGCCGTTGAAGGCGCTGAACTACCTGATCGAGAGTCTGGAGTCGGACATCGTGATCATGGATTACCGCGTCCGTGGCTTCACCCGCGATGTGAAGGGCAAGAAGCATTACATCGACCACAAGATCAACTCGATCCAGCACTTCCTCGCCAAGAACGTGAAGTCGCGCTACGAGATGTTCGATGTGAACGTCTACCAGGAAAACATCTTCCACACCAAGATGCACCTGAAGGACTTCGACCTGGACCAGTACCTGTTCGAGGAGCGCGCCAAGAACCTCTCGTTCAAGGAGCGCATGAAGATCGAAACGCTGCTCAAGCGCGAGATCGAAGAACTGTTCCACGGGCGTAACCTGAGCGAATAAGCGCAGCGAGCGAGCTGTTGTGCGACCTGCCTGCAGGCGCGCGAAGAATCAAGGCGGGACGGCCCGCCACGCGATGACCTCGCGTTCCACAGCCGACGGCGGCCCAGTGTGCAGACACTGGGCCGCTTTTTTTTTGTGCGTTTTTCAAGTTGAGGAGTGATGCGATGCCCTGGATCTATCTGCTGCTGGCCGGCCTGTTCGAAATCGGCTTTGCCATGGGCCTGAAGTACAGCGACGGCTTCACCCGCCTGTGGCCGACCGTGCTGACGATCGGTCTGGCGGGTATCAGCCTGTGGTTTCTGACGCAGGCGCTGAAGACGATTCCGGTAGGCACCGGTTATGCGATCTGGACCGGGATCGGTGCGCTGGGCGTGACAATCGCCGGCATCGCCCTGTTCGGCGACAGCGCGTCGTGGTCGCGTCTGGCCTGCATCGGCCTGATCGTGGCCGGGGTGATCGGATTGAAGTTGGTTGGGTAGTGGTTGTCAGGCCCGCGTGTGGTCAGTCCCATTGCGTGGGCCTGCCCCTCGTAGTCAGTCCCACTACGTGGGCCTGACCCCCAAGATTTGCTACGCAAATCTTGGGCCCCACTTCGTAGCATCCTATCCCCGCGCGCTTGGCGCGCCCCCTTAACAAAGGGGGCTCTGCTCCAGTTGAGTGTTGCGAGGTGTGGGGCTTGGTTTGCTAAGGCGCCGCCAGCCGCCAGCCAATCCCCAATCCCCAATCCCCAATCCCACCGGCTACAGCCGGTACGCCACCGCTTTCATCAGCCTGGAGGCCAGGGCCATGGCGCCGGGTATCGGGGGCGGGAGGATGCGCGCGCCGGCCTGTTCGGCCTGATCGGCGTGGCGCGCCTCGTCGATCTTCATCACGCGCAGGATCGCGCGGCTGCGCTGGTCGACCTCCGGCAGGGTTTCCAGGTGTTCGTCCAGATGGGCTTCTACCTGGCGCTCGGTCTCGACCACGAAGCCCAGGCTCCAGTCGTCGCCGCGCAACCCGGCCAGGGCGCCGAGGGCGTAGCTGCCGGCGTACCAGAGCAGGTTGAACAGGCTGGGGCGGCTATCCAGCTCGTGCAGGCGGTCCGCGCACCAGGCCAGATGGTCGGTTTCCTCCTGCGCGGCCTCCAGCAGATGGTGCTGGGTGTGGGCGTCGCGGGCGACGGCGGCCTGGCCGAAGTACAGGCCTTGTGCGCAGACCTCGCCGACGTGGTTGATCCGCATCAACCCGGCAGCGTGGCGACGTTGGTCCGGTTCCAGCGCGACGTCGGGAGTGTCGGCGGCCGGATTGGGCCGCTCGGCGGGCGGATTGCCGAATACCGTGTCCAGCGCGCGCTGGGCTTCGACCAGCAGCCGGTCGAGCGGGCTATGCAGTCGGAAAGAGGAGATCTGGGTCATGTGCCGATTCTGGCCCCGGACCGAGCCGCTGCCAACCGCCAGAGCGCCGGCCGGCCGGCGACTTGCGTGGCCTTGTGCCGTCCCGTACAATCCCGCCTCTTCTGTTTCGCCTTCACAACGCGTGGCAAAGTTCCAGCGGTCATTGCCGCTGCAATCCGCCCGACCACTCAAGAGTTTTCTCATGACTACGTTCACCGCCAAGTCCGAGACCGTCCAGCGCGACTGGTATCTCGTTGACGCCGCCGGCAAGACGCTCGGCCGTCTGTCCACCGAACTGGCTCGCCGTCTGCGCGGCAAGCACAAGCCGGTTTATACCCCGCACGTCGATACCGGCGATTACCTCGTGGTGATCAATGCCGAAAAGATCGTGGTCACGGGCAACAAGCTGAAAGACAAGAAGTATCACCGCTTCACCGGCTACATCGGTAACCTGAAGACCGAGAGCCTGGAGCAGGCGCTGCAGCGCCATCCGGAGCGCGTGATCGAAATCGCCGTCAAGGGCATGCTGCCGAAGGGCCCCCTGGGCCGCACCATGTACCGCAAGCTCAAGGTCTATTCGGGTGCCGAGCATCCGCACGCCGCCCAGCAGCCGCAAGTTCTGGATATCTAATCATGGCTATCACGCAAAACTACGGCACTGGCCGCCGCAAGTCCTCCACCGCTCGCGTGTTCCTGCGCAAGGGTACCGGCAACATCACCGTCAACGACCGTCCGCTGGACGAGTTCTTTGGCCGTGAGACTGCGCGCATGATCGTGCGTCAGCCGCTGGAACTCACCAAGAACACCGAAAGCTTCGACATCCTGGTCACCGCCTCCGGCGGCGGCACCACCGGTCAGGCCGGTGCGATCCGTCTGGGCATCGCCCGTGCGCTGGTCGAGTACGACGAAACCCTGAAGTCCGAGCTGCGCAAGGCTGGCTTCATGACCCGTGACGCCCGCGAAGTCGAGCGTAAGAAGGTCGGTCTGCACAAGGCCCGTCGCGCGACCCAGTTCTCCAAGCGCTGATCCATCGCGTTTGCTGCGTTCCGGTTCGCCGGGGCGCCTGCTTCAAAAGCCCGGCCATGCCGGGCTTTTGTCGTTTTTAGGGTCGGTGCATCGGGAGCCTGCAAGCGGCGGTCTGCGACGTGCTGTGTGGCGAGGGCTACGCGAATCCCAATGGGCGTGATCGGGCAACAAAAAAGGCCCGATCGTCAGATCGGGCCTTTTGTGTATGGCTGCCCCGGATGGATTCGAACCACCGATGCCTGAGTCAGAGTCAGGTGCCTTACCGCTTGGCGACGGGGCAATAAAACGTATTGGGCCGAGATTATTGCATGCCTGCACGCGCATGAACACCTTGGTGGCTATGGGTGGACTCGAACCACCGACCCCAGCATTATGAGTGCTGTGCTCTAACCGGCTGAGCTACATAGCCTAGGGAGCCGGTAATTCTTACCAAGCGCCCGCGTGTTGTCAAGCATTTCGTTTTCAGCTTGTGAGCCGGCCCTCGCCGTGGCAGAGTCGGTGACAGTAGATTTTCAGGAGTCCGCATCGTGATCGATCCGGACGGTTTCCGGCCAAACGTCGGCATCGTGCTGATGCGAGAGGATGGTCAGGTGTTCTGGGCACGACGTGTGCGCAGGGACGGCTGGCAGTTCCCGCAAGGTGGCATGAATACCGATGAGACACCCGTAGAAGCCATGTACCGCGAGTTGCGCGAAGAAACCGGGTTGTTGCCCGAGCATGTCGAATTGCTCGGTGCCACTCCCGGATGGCTGCGCTATCGCCTGCCCAGCCGGGCTGTACGGCGCAACGAGCGTCAGGTCTGCATTGGCCAGAAGCAAGTGTGGTTCCTGCTGCAGTTCACCGGCCACGAATCCCATCTCAAGCTCGACCACACCGACACGCCGGAGTTCGATCATTGGCGCTGGGTGGATTTCTGGTATCCGGTCGAGCATGTGGTGATGTTCAAGCGCGGGGTCTATGCGCGCGCGCTGCGTCATCTGGCTCCACTGGCACAGACCATCGCTGGCTCGGCGGCGGTCGGGGTGATGCCCGAGCGTGCGCTGGAGGCCTGGTTGCCGGGCAGCAGTGCGGCCGGGCACGACAGCCCACGCAAGCGTCCACGCAAGCGGGGCGGGGCTCGTGTGGTGCGGATTAATAATGATTAACGTTTGGAATTGACACCTATTCTCGTTTGCGGTGCAATCAGTGCCGGTCCTTTCCGGATCGTCAGCACCCGACCGATACCGTGTACGTCTGCATCTGCAATGGGGTCACCGACCACCAGATCCGCGAAGCGGCCGAGAATGGCTGCGCCAGCCTGGCCGAGCTGACCATGCGCACCGGCTGTGGTTCGAACTGTGGCTCGTGCCTGGAAATGGCGGGCGACGTGCTGAGCCAGGCCCATGCAAGCCGCGCCCTGCCGCTGCCCATGCTGGGACTTGCCAGCGCTGCCTGAGCGTCCTCCGGCGCGCTGTCATGGCGGATTGCCGGGGCTGCTGGCTCCTGCTGAAGCTTTCCCTTCCTCGCGCTACCGAAGCGCTGTCGACAGGTCGTCTTCGTGGCTGCCGGCCACGCAGTCGGTTCGGGACCGAATGCAGTGCGATCGGCAGTCTGCAGCGGGTGCTCGGCGAACGATCGAGGCACGCTCCGCTCTTGCGGCAGGCCGCATGACGGCGGTCGGGGATCGGGCAGGCGTCGCGCAACTGATCACGATTCGCGTTCCTTCATGCGCCGCGGCAACGCGTTACAGTGCGGCCGGCTCACTGTCTCGGAGACATCGCATGAAGGGCGATACCAAGGTCATCGAGTACCTCAACAAGGTGCTCTACAACGAACTCACTGCGATCAACCAGTACTTTCTGCACGCCAAGATGCTGAAGAACTGGGGCCTGAAAGAACTGGCCGAGCATGAGTACAAGGAATCCATCGACGAGATGAAGCATGCGGACAAGCTGTCCGACCGCATCCTGTTTCTCGAAGGACTGCCGAATTTTCAGGCGCTGGGCAAGCTGCGTATCGGCGAGAACCCCACCGAGATGTTCCGCTGCGATCTGGCGCTGGAGCGCGAGGCGGTTGCCGTGCTGCGCGAGGCCGTGGCCTATGCGGAGACCGTCAACGACTACGTGAGCCGTCAGCTGCTGGTGGACATCCTGGAGTCGGAAGAAGAGCACATCGACTGGCTGGAAACGCAGCTGGATCTGGTAGCGCGCATCGGCGAGCCGAATTACCTGTTGACCAAGCTGGACGATTGAGGGCCGCCGATCGAACTGCTGCGCAGCCGTCAGGCGGGCGCGTTCGGTGCTGGAATCGGCATGTACCACTCGCACGCTTCGGCGCTTGCGTGTCGTCCGCACCCGCCTGACGGCCGCTCGCTACGTCTTGTCAGCTGCTCCTAGCGGGCGGCGCGGGTCTTGGTCTGCAGGCGCGCGACCTGGCCGAGCAGTGCCAGGCGGGCGCGTGCGTATTCGGCGATGACCAACGCCACCATCACCGAGGGGCGTTCGATGGTGCCGGTACGCGCGGCCAGTTCGATCCGGCGCGCGGCATTGGCCAGCGCCTGGGCGCCGACGTTGGCGCTAGAGGATTTGAGCGTATGCGCCAGATCGCGCAGCTGCATGCTGTCGCGGTTGGCGGCAGCGGTTTCCAGTTGTTCGATGATGCCTGGCGCATCTTCCAGGAACAGCTGCAGGATGGTGATGGTGTCCGTGCCCGCCACCTCGTACAGCTCATCGAGCACGCTGTTGTCCAGGATCGGCAGGGCGCGCGCATGCGCGGTGCTGCTGGTGCTTTCGGGGTCGACTGCGGCTGGGCTGCCAGTGGTCGGACCAGGCAGCAGCGGCTGGCGCGGCAGCCAGCGTTGCAAGCAGGCGTCGAGCTGCTCGCGGGCGACCGGTTTGGACAGGTAGTCGTCCATGCCGGCGGCCAGGCAGCGTTCGCGATCGCCGGCCATGGCGTTGGCGGTCATCGCAACGATCGGGATCGGGCGGCCGCCGCTTTCGGTTTCCATCGCGCGCCAGCGGCGGGTGGCGGCATAGCCGTCCAGCACCGGCATCTGGCAATCCATGAAGACCATGTCGTAGCGGGTGGACTCCATGCTGCTCAGCGCGGATTCGCCATCGGTGGCAGTGTCGGCGTCGAAGCCGAGCACGGCCAACAGCTTCTGCGCGACCAGCAGGTTCACCGGGTTGTCTTCCACCAGCAGGATGCGCACTTCGCGCGGATTGGCCTGCGCCGGCGCCATCGGCTCGGGAATCATCGCCGCAGCCAGCGTGGCCGCGTGGGCCGGCTTGGGATCGGGTGGCAGCACCAGCGAGCGCAGGGTTTCGTCCGGGCTCTGGCGTGATACCAGGGTGGCGTTGTCCTGCAGCTCGGCAGGCACCGGCTCGTCGCCATACAGCCAGATCAGGTGCGAGCCGCTGAGGTCGTCCGGGCGGGCAAGCGCGCGATGCACGGCGCGCGCGCTGTAGCGCAGCGTGTCGTGGTCGGCG
Organism: Xanthomonas arboricola; assembly: GCF_002940665.1. GTDB lineage: Bacteria > Pseudomonadota > Gammaproteobacteria > Xanthomonadales > Xanthomonadaceae > Xanthomonas > Xanthomonas arboricola_B. The sequence continues at coordinate 1,252,934 of NZ_MIGY01000003.1, read as the reverse complement.
ATGACGCAGCGGAAGCCTTCGCTGTCGCTGTGGCGACGCACCCGCTCCAGCGCTTCCTGGGTGGTTTCCATCAGCACGTGCGACACGCCCCAGCTGTCGAGCAGGCGCTTGAGGCGTTGCGACAGGCGTATGTCGGAACTGATCACCAGCACCCGGGCGGTATCTGCGCCGGTGTTGTGCTGCAGGTCGCCGATGACCTTGAGCAGCGGAATCTCGAACCAGAACGTGGCGCCGCGCCCGGGCTCGGACTCCACGCCGATGCGGCCGCCCATCAGATCGATGATGCGTTTGCAGATCGCCAGTCCCAGCCCGGTGCCGCCGTACAGGCGCGTGGTGGAGGCGTCGGCCTGTGCGAAGGAGCGGAACAGGCGCGCCTGCTGATCCGGGGCGATGCCGATGCCGGTGTCGCGCACCTGGAAGCGCAGCAGATGCTGGGCGCGGGTCTCGCCCAGGCGACGCAGCTGGATGTCGACGCTGCCGCGTTCGGTGAACTTGATCGCATTGCCGATCAGGTTGCCCAGCACCTGGCGCAGGCGGATCGGGTCGCCGCGCACCAGCAGGCGCACCGACGGCTCGATATCCAGCCCCAGGCGCAGTTGCTTGCCTTCGGCGGTGCGCTGCAACAGCTGCACGACGCCGCCGAGCAACTCGCGCAGATTGAAGGTGGTGATCTCCAGTTCGAGCTTGTTGGCTTCGAGTTTGGAGTAGTCGAGGATGTCGTCGACGATACGCAGCAGCTGCAGTGAGCTACCGGTGGCGGTCTGCAGCATGTCGCGCTGGTCCAGGCTGAGCTGACCGCGCGAGATCAGGTCCAGCATCGGAATGATGCCGTTGAGCGGGGTGCGGATCTCGTGGCTCATGGTAGCCAGGAATTCACCCTTGGCCAGCGTGGCGGCCTCCGCGGCCTGCTTGGCGCGCACCAGTTCCTGCTCGAGCTCGCCGTGGCGCTGCAGTTCCTGCTGCAGGCGCTCACAGGCGACGTCGGCGTCCTCCAGACGTCGCGACAGGGCGTGCTGCGCGCGCGCACTGCGGTAGGCCCCAGCCGCGGTGCATAGACCGAACACCACTGCCAGCGCTGCAGAGACCGCCGTCACTGCGCGCCACGGTCCGTCGATGGCCCACCACTGCAGGCCCGCTCCCAGCGCTGCAACCAGCGCGGTCAGCGTGGCCAGACTGCTGCAGGCGCGAAGGCCTCCTGCCTGCGCTGTCACTCAGAGCACCGCGTTTGTGAAGTCGAAGTCCAGCTCCTTGCCCACCGTCTGCACCAGGTTGCCCTGGATGAAGTCCACGCCGCTCATCCACATCGCCGCGGCCGCCTGCGGATCTTCGATGCGTTGGCCAATGATCAACAGGCCGCGCTGATGGGCGATATCGATCACGCCGCGCAGTTCATCGCGGACTGCAGCGTTGCCATGGGCATCGGCGAAACGGTTGGCCATGCGCACGAAGCTCAGCGGCAACTGGCTCAGCAGCGCATTGGCCTCGTCGCCGGGCTCGAACTGGCTCAGGCAGAACTGCACGCCGGCCGGCATCAATTTGGCGCAGAACTGCTGCACGGTGACTGCGTGGATCAGGGCATCGTCCAGGCGCAGGTCGACGATCAGCGATTGTCCGGCCACGCCGCGTTCGACCAGCGCCTTGAGCAACCAGTCGGCGAAGGCATCGCGCGCCAGCGTGCGCGGCGACTGCGACACGAACAGGCGCAGCGGCGGATGGGCATGCTGGTGCAGATGCAGCAGGCCGAGCGCGTGGTCCATGACCTGCTGGTCGAGATCGGCGATGCGTCCGGCCGCTTCGGCGGCAGGAATCACCTGGCCGGCCGACAGCAGCGTGCCGTCGGCCTGGCGCAACCGCAGCAGCACCTGGTACTGCGCAGTGTCGCCGCCGGCCACCGCCACGATCGGTTGATACGCCAGTTCCAGCTGGCCTTCGACCAGGCGCAGTTGCTCCTGTTGTTCGGCCTGGCTGGGGGCCAGATAGGCCTGCACACCGTCGCTGCGCAGGCGGGCCTGCAGCGCGGTGCGCTCGACCGCTTCCAGCGCGCTGCCGGTGTCGTCGAAGCCGAGGCTCAACGGTGCCACGCCGATGGCGCAGCGCACGTGGACCGATTCTTCTTCGCGCACCGGGAAGGCGTTGGCTGACAGCCGCTGGCGGATTTCCAGCGCGTGCTGTTCCAGGCTGGATTCGGGCATGTCCGCGCCCAGCAGCAGGAAGCTGTTGTCGTTCAGGCGCGCCAGCGGATACGGGTGCCCGGCACTGGCCAGGCGATGCCCGGCCTGGGTCATCAGGCGCTCGTAGGCGGCATAGCCGTAGCGCTCCCGCAGGCCGAGCGCGCTGGCGATTTCGATGAAGAACAGGCCACCGGCCTGCTTGCGCGCCAGCGCATCGGCCAGCAGTTCCATCACATGACCGCGCGTCGGCAAGCCGGTCTCCGGATTGCTGCGCACGCTGACCTGTTCGCCGGCCTGCTGCAGCGCCTGTTGGCGTGCGCGACGGATGCGGTTGGACACCGCGGCGATCAGGTGACGTGGGCGGATCGGCTTGGTCAGGAAATCGTCGGCGCCGCTGTCGAGCACTTCGAATTGACGTTCCGGATCCGGGTCGCCGGTCAAGAACACGATCGGCAGCAACTGCTGGCCCGGTTGCTGGCGGATCAGGGTGGTCAGGCGGATGCCGTCCAACTCGGGCATATGCAGGTCCATCAGGATCAGATCCGGGTGGTAGTCCTGGATCGCCTGCGGCACGCTGGCGGCGGTCATTTCCACCTGCGCATGCATGCCGGCGCCGTGCAGCACGCTCTGCGCAAACAGCGCCTGCGAGCGATCGTCCTCGACGATCAGCACGCGGTACGGCGCATCGGCGGCGACGTTGTCACCGCCGTCGCGTGCCGCCGCGCCAGTCGAGTGGGCGGTGCTGCCTGTTGCGACGGCCTGCGCTGCCAGCGGAACGATCGATGCGTGGGCGACAGCCAACGCAGGTGCCGGAATGATGGCCGCGCTCACCGGCTCGGCATCGTTGGACGTCACCGCGGCCTCGTCGGCCCAGCGGCGCCAGTAGTCCGCCGGCGGCGTCTCGGCGCGCAATGGACGATTACGCGTGGCAGTGTCGTCACGGGTGAAAGGAACCGGATCTCGGGCGGCCATCGATACTCCCTGCAGTCGCGATGATTATGCGATGAACTTCACGATAGCGGGGAGCGACGTGCAGCCGGCGTGGTGGTAGAGCGCATCGGTGCGACCAGCCGGCGCATGCCCCGCCATAGCCATCGCCACACCCACCACACCACCAGCGTGGCCAGCACGCTGGAACCCACCGCAACACCGAGTGCCAGCCACGGGTGCGCCAATGCCAGCGCCAGCGCGGCGGTGGCGATGGTGTCTTCTGCCAACGAGGCGACCCAGTTGCTGGCCGGTTCCGGCGAGGTGTTGAGCAAGGCGCGGGTGCCGGCTTTGAGGGTATGGCTGGTCAGCGCCACACCGGCGCCGGCGGCCAGCACGCCCGTGCTTAGGTCACCGTCCGGCGACAGCGTGGCCGCGGCCAGGAAGGCGCCGGCCGGGACGCGTGCCAGGGTCTGCAGCAGATCCCAGCCCGAATCCACGCCGGGGATCTTGTCGGCGAAGAATTCGGCCACCGCCAGTGCACCGGACGTGCCCAGCACCCACCACGACTGTGCCGGGTGCAAGGCGGGGGGCAGCTCGATCCAGCCGAGCAGGCCGGCCAGGCCGACACCGAACACGGTCAGATAGACACGGATGCCGGCCAGCCAAGCCAGCAGGATGCCGATCACGAACAGATGTGCTTCGCTCATGGCGTTGCTTCCTGCGAACAATACGGAACTATCGGATAACCGCCGGTCCAGCGCCAGCGCGACGGTTGCCGACGCTCTGGCACACTACGCCGCCCATGACTGCGCCGGCCCGTCCGGACCCGATGCCCATGCGACCAGCAGCACGCGTTCAGATCGTCCAACGTGACGCCGGGGGGGGGCGTTTCAGCGGCCGCTGGCTGTGGCTGGTGATCGCGCTGGCGTGGCTGGCATCGTTGGGCGGGGCGTGGTGGATGGCCAGCCGCACTGCGGCGCCGCGTCTGGTCGAGGCCGAGGCTGCGCTGCAGCGGGCGCAGCGCAGCCAGGCCCAGCAGCGTCGGCAGATCGCGCAGTTGCAGCAGCGCCAGGTCAACCTGGCGATGTCCGACAAGATCAGCCGCGCCGCCAATACCGAGGTGCAGGCTTCGCTGGCCGAGCGCGACGAGCAGATCGCCGCGCTGCGCGCGGATGTGGCGTTCTACGAGCGCCTGGTGGGCTCCACCGCGCAACGCAAGGGACTCAACGCGCACTCGGTGCAATTCACCGCCGAGGCCGGCGGCACCTGGAATTACAGCGTGGTGCTGACCCAGAACCTCAACCGCGGTGCGATCAGCCAGGGCCAGCTGCGCTTTGTGGTGGAGGGCGTGCGTGCCGGCAAACTGGTCACGGTGAGCTGGAACGAGCTGCACCAGAGGCCTGACGCGGCCGGGCAGCCGTACTCGTTCCGCTATTTCCAGCAATTGGACGGCAGTGTGATCCTGCCGAAGGAATTCACTCCGCAACGTGTCAAAATCCTCCTGAGCGGCGATGGGGCGCCGGTCACTCAGACATTCGACTGGAAAGTCGCCGGGAATGGCGCGGGGGAGTAGCTCATGTTCGGAAACAAATCCAACCGTGGTGCGCAGACCGTGGTCGACACCTTGATCGGGCCGCAGGTGGTCATCCGCGGCGACCTGATGTTCAGCGGCGGGCTGTATGTGGAAGGCCGCGTGATGGGCAAGGTGATTGCCGAAGACGGCGCCAGCGCCACCTTGACGGTGGCCGAGCAGGGCAGCATCGAGGGCGAGGTGCGCGCGCCGGTGGTGATCATCAACGGTCAGCTGACCGGCGATGTGCATGCTGCCGAGCGGGTCGAACTGGCCGCCAACGCGCGGGTGCAGGGCAATGTGCATTACCAGGTGGTGGAGATGAGCGCCGGCGCGCAGCTCACCGGCCGCCTGATCCATGCCGCCACCGCTGGCGCGACCGCCGCATTGCCGGCGCCGGAGGCCGGCTGTGCCGAGCCGGTCAAGGCCTTGCGGGCCGAAACTGCCGACGCCTAGGGCGTGGCCCCGGCTAAAGCGGGGCGCCGGATTTGGCAAGCAGCGCTTGAAGTGGGGTCGCCTGGCCCCCATGCTGACGCCATGAGTACGCTCGTTTCGCTCCCTACCGCCGCCCCGGCTCCGGACTATCAGTCCATCGACCGGCCGCTGAACTTTTCCGTGGCTGCCGCCAGCAAGGTGCGCGAGCTGATCCAGGAAGAAGGCAATGCCGAGCTGGCCTTGCGTGTGTACATCCAGGGGGGAGGCTGTTCCGGCTTCCAGTACGGCTTCGAGTTCGACGAGAACCGTGCCGAGGACGACCTGGCCGTGGCCACCGACGGGGTGACGCTGCTGGTCGACCCGCTGAGCCTGCAGTACCTGATGGGCGCAGAAGTGGACTACACCGAAAGCCTGACCGGCGCGCAGTTCGTGATCCGCAATCCGAACGCCAAGACCACCTGTGGGTGCGGTAGCAGCTTCAGCGTCTGAATCGGTGCGTTTGCTGGCGCCTGGGTGTTCGTGTCTGATGGTGCAGTTGAGTCGCGGGCGAACTGCTGCCTTCTGCCGCGCAAAAGATCTCGCCCCGTCGTCACGCGAGTCGCCGCGCCCACTGCAGTCATCCACGAGAGAACGTCTCATCATGTCGCAGACCAGATCCGGACCGGTGTCGGGTCTGCCAGCCTTGCTTGGCATCGCCAGCGCAGTGCTTGCGCCAGCGCACAGGCCTCGCCTGCACGCGGCAGTTTGCTCGGCAGCCATTTTCTGACCAGTAGCCGCCGGGATGCGATGGCCGCATTGCTCATCTCCGAGCTGCAGGCCGGGCAGCCAGATGCAGCGCGCGTAGCGGAGTCACCTTTGCAATCATCGGCGTCGATGGCGAGCCGGCCCCTGCGTGCCGGCGAGGGCAGGGCTGTGCCGACGTCTGAACGCGTGCCGCCAGCCACGCCCGCATCCGCGGTGCGCTGCTTGCGGGCAATGCCGATTATCGGCAGGCTTGCGCCGATGTCAGAGTCTTCTTTTTCAACCTCCGGTTTTGCCTTCACCCATGCGCCGCTGGATCGTGGCGATCTGTTGCGTGACGATCCCGATGCGCTGGCGCGCCTGTGGTCGCAAGGCCGCGTGCTGCTGCTCGATGCCAAGGGCACTGCGCTGGCCGACGCGGATGGCCAACCGCTGCTGATGGACGGTGCCGCGCTTGGCGACGGGCCGGACGGGGCGATCTTTCTTGGGCTGCGCGATGACGTGGGCTGGTTCTGCCTGCCAGCCGATGTGCTGGGTGTGGAAGCGCCACAGCGCATCGACCTGCGTCAGGCCGCCGCCGACTGGCCGGCAGACATATCCACCGCGTTCGCCTACGCGCGCGCGATGCTGCACTGGCAGTCGCGCACGCGTTTCTGCGGCGTCTGCGGCGGGGCGATCGCGTTCGGCCGGGCCGGCTTCATCGCCCATTGCACGCACTGCCAGACCGAGCATTACCCACGCGTGGACCCGGCGATCATCGTGGCGGTCAGCGATGGCGCGCGCTTGCTGCTGGGGCGGCAGGCAAGCTGGGCGCCGGGGCGTTACTCGGTGATTGCCGGCTTCGTCGAACCCGGCGAGTCGCTGGAGCAGACCGTGGCGCGCGAGGTGTTCGAGGAAACCCGCGTGCGGGTACGGGACTGCCGCTATCTGGGCGCGCAACCGTGGCCGTTTCCGGGCGCGTTGATGCTGGGCTTCACCGCGCGCGCTGCGGCAAGCGAAGTGCCGCAGGTCACCGGTGAGCTGGAAGACGCACGCTGGTTCAGCCATGCCGAAGTCACTGCAGCACTGGCCGGCGAAGGCGAGATCGGGCTGCCGCCGCGCATTTCCATCGCGCGGGCGCTGATCGAGCATTGGCATCGCGTCCATGGCTGAGCCGGGGCGAGCGCTGCAGCGCGGGCAGACCAGGTGCGCATGCATCGGCTCGGCTAGACTCGGCTGAGGAGGCCCACCCATGTTCACCACCCTGGTTGCTGTCGTCGTCGCACTTGCGCTGGGCCACCTGGCGCCCGCCCAGGTGGCGCGGCTGCGGCGTTTCGAATGGTTCGGCCAGTGGCTGCGCCGGCTGGACGGCCATGCCGCCGGGCGCGGTGCGTGGCAGGGGCGCTATGGCGTCGCGCTGGCGCTGTTGCCGGCCTTGCTGGTGGTATTGCTGCTGCAATGGCTGCTGGACGATGTCTGGCGCGGCTTCTTGGCCTTGCTGTTCGGCGTGGCGGTGCTGGCCTGGACCTGGGGGCCGCGCGATCTGGACCGCGATGTGGAAGCGGTGATCGACGCCGACGAACCGGGCGCGCGCCGCGATGCGATCGCGCAATTGCAGGCGGCCGGCGGCAGCGTGCACGAGGATGCGCCGTCGCTGGTGGAAGCGGTGGTGGTCAACGGCCTGCGGCGCTGGTTCGCGGTGCTGTGGTGGTTTTTGCTGCTGGGGCCGTTCGGCGCGGTGCTGTATCGGCTCACGGCATTGGCGGTGGAGAGCCCGCTGTCGGTACTGCTGCCGCCGCGCAACCTGGCCGGCGCGCGCTGGTTGCTGGCCGCGCTGGAATGGCCGGTGGCGCAGTTGATCACGGTGTCGATGGCGCTGGTGGGCAATTTCGACACGGTGTTCCGCGCCTGGCGGCAGGCGCATGGCAACCGCTGGTCGCTGGAGCCGCATTTTCTCGGTGCGGTGGCGCGTGCCAGCGTCAGCGCCGAGCTGCGCGAGGAAGCCCACGACTACACCGATTCGGGGCTGGTGCCGGTGTGGCGCCGCCTGCCGGAGGTGCGCGATGCGATGAGTCTGGTCTGGCGCGTGCTGCTGCTGTGGATGGTGGTGCTGGCGTTGCTGGTGATTGCCGGGTGGGTGCGGTAACACCACGATGCGTGGTGCGTCGCCGCGCGTAGGAATAGCACCGCGGCAAGCGGCTGTTCGCGGCTAACCCGGCGCCAGCAAGGTAAATGGGTACCACGGCAAGTTCCTGGCGATCCAATACGTAGGCAACGCCCACAACCAGAACTTGGGTTCGGACATCACCGCCACCACCGGTGCAAACCAGCGTGCGCGCCAGCCGGCTTTCCAGGCGATCAGGCCGGGCAAGGTGAACAGGCCGAGCACGGCGGCCGGGTTCATGGCGAAGGCGCCGGGCAGATCGAAGTGCACCAGCGCATACAGCGCGCGGGTCATGCCGCAACCGGGGCAGTAGCAACCGGTCACGGCACGGAATACGCAGGGCGGGAACGGGCTGTTGCTCGCGTTCGGATCGAAGCGATACAGCAAGCTCACGCCGAAGGCGGCCACGCTGGTGGCCGCCCCCAGTCCAAGCCAATGGCGTGGACGCAGTTCCATTACTGCATGTGCTGCAACTGCTGCATGTAGTCCATGTAGCCCTGCATGCCGCCGGTGGCGACCATGCCGATATTGATCAGCAGGCCGATGACGGCCAGCACACTGGTCACGATGCACCAGGTCTTGGCGGTGTTGGAGGCGCGCCGTGCGCCGTCGATGTCGCCCTGGTTGAGCAGGCCGTTGACCTTGCTGGAGAACACGATCGCCACGATGCCGCTGATCAGGGCCGGGCAGCACAGGCAGAAGCCGAGCACGGTGGAGACGATCGCCCAGATCAGGTGATTGGGAACCGGGCCGGGTGCGGCGCTGGACGAGGGATGGATCGGCGGCGGGATGGCACTCATGGTGAAGCTCCTTGGGTGGTAAACGACTGCGAACTGATGGGTGAGTGGGGAGAATTATCGGGTGCGTGCCGCAGCAAGAGCGACAGTCGAAGGGGTACGCAGACAACGGCCGCACGCCCCTGACGAGGCGATGGCTGGCCGCTGGAATGAGCGGCAGCTGCCGATCACGGCAGACGCCTCAGGCGCGATGATGTTGAGCACGACTTCCCCCGGTACGATCTGTCGCGTTCGTTAGACGAACGCGGCGGCAAAACGTGTGATGGCGCACAGGCTACTCGCGGCGCGCGACGGACGCAAAGCCTGCGCCCGCCGGGCTCAGGGGTGATCCTGACGCAGCGCCCGCACTTGCTGTTCGAGTAGCGCAGCGGTCGCTTCGGTACCGGGCACCGCCGCAGCTGCGGCCACGTCGATCTGCGCGCGCATCCGGCGCGGCACGCGCATGCGGCCCAGGCGGGTGTCGCGGCGGCTCCACATGCTCGACCACATGCCACGCAGCGCCATCGGAATCACCGGTACCTGGCGGCGTTGCAGGATCTTTTCCACGCCCGATTTGAACGGCGCGATCTCGCCATCCCTGGTCAATGCGCCTTCGGGGAAGATGCACACCAGCTCGCCGTCGGCCAGCGCCGCATCGATGCGGTCGAAGGCCTGTTGCATCAGCGCGGGATCTTCGCGCGCGCCGGCGATCGGGATCGCCTTGGCGGTGCGGAAGATCCAGCGCATCACCGGGATGCGGAAGATCTTGTAGTACATGACAAAGCGCACCGGGCGCGGAATCACCGCCGACAGGATCAGCGCGTCCATGTAGCTGACGTGGTTGCTGATCAGCAGCGCGGCGCCCTCGTCGGGCACGTGGCGGTCGATGTCGCGCGCGCGCAGCCGGTACAGCACGCTGACCAGCACCCAGCTGAGAAAGCGCATCAGGAACTCGGGCACCAGGGTGAAGATCCACAGCGCCACCAGCGTATTGGCCAGCGCCAGGGCCAGGAACACCTGCGGAATGCTCAGGCCCGGCAACGGAATGCGCACGCCGAACAGCACCAGCTGCGGCAACTGCAGCGCGATGCCGATGATGGCGGCGGTGACGATGAACAACGAATTCTGGATGTTGAGCCCGGCGATCACGCGCGAGAGTTCGGCCTTGGGCGTGCGACTCTGGATCAAGGCGAACAACGGCACCACGAACAGACCGGTGAACAGGCCGATGCCGACCAGATCCACGATCAATCGCACGCTGCCGGCTTGCTGCACGAACTGGCCGATCGACAGAGCGGTGGCAGGCGCGGCACCGGGGCGGGCGAAGTACAGGTCCAGCAGAAATGCGCTGATGCCGAACGCGCCCAGCGGCACCAGGCCGATTTCCACGGTGCGCCCGGACAGCCGCTCGCACAGCAGCGAACCCACACCGGTGCCGATCGAAAACAGCGCCAGCGCGAACACGTACAGATCCTGCTGCCCGCCAAGATTGACCTGCGCGTAGGTGGGCAACTGCGCGGTCAGCACGGTGCCGACGAACCAGAACCACGACACCCCGAGCACGGCGTTGCGCACTGCCGGCGTACGCCGGGTCAGGCGCATGATGGCGCGCGATTCGGGGATGGGGTTCCAGTTGATCGTCAGCTCGGGCGCGCCGGCATCGACCCTGGGCACCAGCCGCGCGACCAGGTTGCCGGTGACGGCAATCGCGATCACCGCGGTGGCCGCGGCGATCGGCCCATGGCTGCCGGCGATCTGGAAGATCAGCCCACCGAAGATCATGCCGCACAGGATCGAGATCGAGGTGCCCATCTCGACCAGGCCGTTGCCGCCGGTGAGTTCCTCCGGTTTCAGCACCGAGGGCAGGATCGAATATTTCACCGGCCCGAACAGCGTGGACTGCAGGCCGGTGCAGAACAGCGCGATGAGCAGGATCGCCATGTTCTCGGTGACAAACCCCACCGCCGCCAGCGACATGATCGCGATCTCCATCGTGGTGGTGATCACGATGAGTTTCTGCTTCTCCAGCTTCTCGGCGATCTGCCCGGCCAGCGCGGAGAACAGGAAGTACGGCAGGATGAACAGTGCCGGCGCCAGATTGGTGTACAGCGTGCGCTGCGCCGCATCGATGCCCAGGTAGAACAGCAGGCCGATGATGGCCTGCCGATAGACGTTGTCGTTGAATGCGCCCAACGCCTGCACGGCGAAGAACGGCAAGAAGCGGCGCTGCCTGAGCAGGGCGAACTGACTGTGACCGGACATGCAGTTTCCTTTGCGAACGCGCGCAGCCTAGCAGGCTTCCGCAGCGCCCTGGTGCGTGGGCCAGGCGCGCTTGGAAGATGCCGCGTCACCGCCCACACTGCGCCCCTTCTTTCAACAGGCTCCTGCCATGAGTGTGCAAACCGCTCCCTATCCGCCCCTGCCCCGACGGCTGGTCGTGTTGATGGCCGCCGCCACCGGGCTGGCGGTGGCGAGCAACTACTACGCGCAGCCCTTGCTGGAGACGCTGGCGCAGGCGTTCGGGATCCAGGTGCGCAGTGCCGGGGCGGTGGTGACCGCCGCGCAGCTGGCCTACGCGGCGGGGCTGCTGTTGCTGGTGCCGCTGGGCGACCGGCTGGAGCGGCGCGGGCTGATCGTCGGCCTGTTCGTGCTCAGTGCGCTGGGCCTGCTGGTGAGCGCCGCCTCGCACAGCTTCGGCATGTTGCTGGCCGGCACGATCCTCACCGGTGCCAGCTCGGTGGCGGCGCAGATCCTGGTGCCGTTTGCCGCGACCCTGGCCGCCCCGCACGAGCGCGGGCGGGTGATCGGCACGGTGATGAGCGGCCTGTTGCTGGGCATCCTGCTGGCGCGCACCGCGGCCGGGGTGCTGGCCGGCGTTGGCGGCTGGCATACGGTGTACTGGATCGCCTCCGGCCTGTTGGTGGTCACCGCCTGGCTGCTGTGGCGCGGGCTGCCGCGGCACCCGGGTAATGCGCAGCTGGCGTATCCGCAGCTGGTGGGCTCGGTGCTGACGCTGCTGCGCGACGATGCGGTGCTGCGCGCGCGCGCGGTGCTGGGCGGGCTGATCTTTGCCGGCTTCAGCATGTTCTGGACCACGCTGGCGTTCCTGTTGTCCGGGCCTGCGTATGGCTATGGCACGGCGGTGATCGGGCTGTTCGGCCTGATCGGTGCGGCCGGCGCGCTGGCGGCCAACCGCTCCGGTCACTGGTCCGATCACGGCCATGGCGACCGCGTCAGCTGGGGCGGGCTGGGGATGCTGCTGCTGTCGTGGGGCTTGCTGGCGTTTGCGCCGCAGTCGATCGCGCTGCTGATCGTCGGCGTGCTGCTGCTGGATATCGCGGTGCAAGGGGTGCATATCGCCAACCAGAGCGTGATCTACCAGCGCAACCCGAATGCACGCAATCGCATCACCTCGGCCTACATCACCTGCTACTTCATCGGCGGTGCGGTGGGGTCCACGCTGGGCACGGCGGCCTATGCGCAGGCCGGCTGGAACGGCGTGGTGATCGGTGGGGCGGTGCTGGCGGTGGCGGCGCTGGGCTGGGTGGGGCTGAGCGTGGCGCGCAAGCACTGGAAGTAGGCGCGGCTGCCGGAACGACGCCATGGCGATCGGATGCAGGTGGGACCTGCGCGCGCATCGGAGGGTTCGGCTTCGTCGCTGATGTGGATGCGGCAGTGACTGCGCGGCGCATACGCGCACCGCCGCCGACGACGCACTAGGCCTTGCTGGTTGCCAGGCGCGCTGCGCCCTCTGCCGGCGCGGTGGTGACCGCCAGGGCAGCGGCACGCAGTTTGGGTAGCAGCCGCAGGGTCAGTGCCAGCTGGTCGCGTACCAGGCGCTGCTTGGGCGGCAACTGCACGGCGTGTTGCTCCAGCGCTTCGGCGGTGGCGATTTCTTCGCTTTCGTCGTGCGCCGGCAGCGGCTGGCGTTCGCGCAAGGCGGTGGCGATTTCGCCCAACGCGTGTTGAAGATAGTCGCCGGCCTGCGCGATGGCGGGGTCGTGTTCGCCATCGAGTGCGGCGCGGTGCGCGCCGAGCGCAGACAGATAGCCGAGCAGGGTGTTGGACAGCGCCAGGAAGCGGAAGCCCGCATCCAGGTTGCGCCGATAGCGGCCCGGTTCGCGCAGCATGTTGGACAACGCCACCGACAAGGCGGCATCGGCGTTGTGCATGTCGCGGCGTGCGATGCGGTAGGGCAGGTCGTCGCGCATGCCGCTGGCGTATTGCTCCAGCACCTGGGCCAGATAGCGCGCGCAGCTGGCCAGCACCGTGGCCATCACCTGGTTGAGGCGGCGGCCCTGCCAGTCCGGCAGGATCAGGAACGAGGCAGCCGCGGCGATCGCGCAACCGATCAGCGTGTCGATCAGGCGCGGCCAGATCAGCACGAAGCCATCGCCGAGCAGGTTGAAGCAGAACAGCGCCATCACGGTGATGCCGGCGGTGGCCAGCATGTAGCGATCGGTGCGGGCGATGAAGAAGATCAGCGCGGCGGCCAGCGCCAGCAGCAGCTGCACTTCGGTGCCGGGGAACAGCTGCATCAGCGCCCAGGTGGCGACCAGGCCGATCAGGGTGCCGGCGATGCGCTGCACCAGCCGCAGGCGGGTGGCGCCGTAATTGGGCCGGCACACGAAGGCGGTGGTGAGCAGGATCCAGTAGCCGTTGTCGGCATGGATGGACTGCATGATGGCGTAGCCGACCACCAGTGCGATGGCCATGCGCAGGCCGTGGCGGAACAGCACCGAGCCGGGCGTGAGTTGCTGCATCAGACGCGCGGCCATTTCGCGCAAGGTGTGCGGCGCCGAGTCGCGCAGGCGGGTGTCGAGGTTGTCGCTGGTGGAGTCCGATTGCGCCGCTTCCGACAGCTTGCGTTCGATGCTCTGCAGGTTGGTCACCAGCAATTCCAGCGCACCGAGCAGGCGCGCCAGTGCGGGATCGGCACGCGCGTGCAGGTAGTCCAGCGATTGCCGCAGGTCTTCGGTGGCCAGGCGGCTGTTGTCGCCGTAATCGAACGGATGGCGCAGGCGGATCGCCTCGCCCAACGCGGCGCAGGCCTTGCCTTGCAGCGCGAGCAGGCGCTGGCAGCGGTACAGCACGTCGCTGTGGAAGAACGCCTCGGTCAGCGCTTCGTAGGGATAGTGCGAGGAACTGGCGCGCTCGTGGAATTCCTGCGCCATGTAGTACAGGCGGAAATACAGGCCCGATTGCACGCCCGGCCGCCCCGACCGGCCGAAGCGGCTCATGATCGCGGTCTTGGCGGCGTTGAGCGCGCCAACCACCCTGGCGTTCTGCTCGGCCAACGCCAGCCGGCGCGCATGCAGGTCGCTCTGCCGCACCGGTTCGAACAGATCGGCCTTGAGCTTGAGATAACGGCCCAGCTCGAAGAACAGCCGCGACAGCCGCTCGCGCACCGGGCGATTGGCGAACAGCAGGGTCCACAGGATCGACAGCACGCCGTACCAGGTGGCGCCGATCAGCAGCAGTGCCGCGCCGTGCCAGGCGATCGACGGATCGTGGCTGCCGTGCTGGTCCATGCCGATCATGGCGTAGATCGACAAGGCCACAGTGGCCTGCGCGATCGAGGCGTAACGCTCGCCCAGCGCGCCGAGCAGGGTCAGCGAGAAGGTCGCCGCCGCCATGCCGGTCACGAATGCCAGCGGATACGGGAACAGCAGCACCACCGACGCCGCAGCAGCGGCGAAACACAGCAGCGACAGCAGCACCGACTTGATGCGGCCCAGCCAGTTGTCGTCGGTCTCGGCGATGGCGCTGGCGATCGCGCCCAGGAACAGTGCCGGTACCGCAGTGAGTTGCTGCCAATGCCAGCACACCCCCATCGCCACCGCCAGCGCGATGAACACGCGCAGGCCATAGCTGGCCTTTTCATGGGCCCACAGGCGGCTAAGGCGGGTTTCGAAGGAGGAAGTGGCCACAGTCTCTGCAAGGCAAGGTGCCCGGGCATTATTGCCGCAGGCACGCGCCATCCGGGTGGAGGGCGGCTAGTTCTTTGTCAGTAGCCGCGCGGTGCCAGCTGCCGGAGCAAGCCGCTCAGGCCTGTGCGTCCTGCTCGCGGGCGATCGCGCGCCAGCCGATATCGCTGCGCTGGAACGCGCTGGCCCAGTGGATTGGCTGCAGGCCGGCATAGGCGTTGCGCTGCGCCTCCAGCACGCTGTCGCCCAGCGCGGCAACGCACAGCACGCGGCCACCGGCACTGACGACCTCGCCGTTTGCACTCAATGCGGTGCCGGCATGGAAGACCTTGGCGGTGGCAGGCACCGCGTCCAGGCCGCTGATGACCTCGCCGGTGATCGGGGATTCGGGATACGGCCTGGCGGCGATGACCACGCCCAGCGACGGACGCGGATCCCACTGCGCCTGCGCGGTGTCGAGCTTGCCGTCGATGGCCGCTTCCAGCAGGTCCACCAGGTCCGACTGCAGGCGCAGCATCACCGGTTGGGTTTCCGGGTCGCCGAAGCGCACGTTGAACTCGATCACCTTGGGCGCGCCGTGTGCATCGATCATCAGCCCGGCGTACAGGAAACCGGTGAACGGCACACCGTCGGCGATCATGCCTTGCACGGTCGGCTCGACCACCTCGCGCATCACCCGCGCGTGCACCTCGGGCGTGACCACCGGGGCCGGCGAGTACGCGCCCATGCCGCCGGTATTGGGGCCGGTGTCGCCATCGCCGACGCGCTTGTGGTCCTGGCTGGTGGCCATCGGCAAGGCGTGGGTGCCGTCGACCATCGAGATGAAGCTGGCTTCTTCGCCATCGAGGAATTCCTCGATCACCACGCGCGCGCCGGCATCGCCGAACGCATTGCCCGAGAGCATGTCGCGCACCGCGTCTTCGGCCTCGCCCAGCGTCATCGCCACGATCACGCCCTTGCCGGCGGCCAGGCCATCGGCCTTGACCACGATCGGCGCGCCCCCGCTTTCAACAGACTTGCTGCGCACGTAGGCCAGCGCTGCGTCCACCTCGGTATGCACCGCGTAATACGCGGTGGGGATGCCATGACGCGCCAGAAAATCCTTGGCGAAGGCCTTGCTGCCTTCCAGCTGCGCGGCCTTGGCGGTGGGCCCGAAGATGCGCAGGCCCAGCGCATGGAAACGGTCGACCACGCCCAGCACCAGCGGCACTTCCGGGCCGACCACGGTCAGCGCCACGGCTTCGCGCTGCGCCAGCGCGAGCAGGCCGTCCAGGTCGTCGACCTTGATCGCCACATTGCGGCACTTGGTTTCGGTCGCGGTGCCGGCATTGCCGGGTGCCACCAGCACCTCGCTCACGCGCGCGGACTGCGCGATCTTCCAGGCCAGGGCATGTTCACGGCCGCCGGAGCCGATGACGAGGATTTTCATGTGAGTGCCGAGATTGGGGAATGGGGAATAGGGAATGGGGAATGGGGAATAGAAAAGTCTTTGCTCGTGCAGGCCGTACGATGTGGAATGGCATCTAGGGAGCCGCTCTTGCGATTCCCTATTCCCCAATCCCCATTCCCGGCACGTCAGTGCCTGAAATGCCGCACGCCGGTGAACACCATCGCGATGCCGTGTTCGTCGGCAGCGGCGATCACTTCGCCATCGCGCATCGAGCCGCCGGGCTGGATCACCGCCTTGATGCCGGCCGCAGCGGCGGCATCGATGCCGTCGCGGAACGGGAAGAACGCATCCGACGCCATCACCGAGCCGGCCACGGTGAGCTTTGCCTCTTCGGCCTTGAGCGCGGCGATCTTGGCGCTGACCACGCGGCTCATCTGCCCGGCGCCCACACCGATGGTGCGGTGGTCCTTGGCGTAGACAATCGCGTTGGATTTGACGTACTTGGCCACGCGCCAGGCGAACAGCAGATCGCCCAGCTCGGCCTCGCTGGGCGCGCGCTGGGTGACCACGCTCAGCTCGCCCAGCGACATGCCGCGGTTGTCGGACGACTGCATCAGCAGGCCCGAGCCGATCCGCTTGGTGTCGTAGTTGTTGAGGCCGTTGCCGTGCGGGATCTTGAGCACGCGCACGTTGGCTTTCTTGGTCGCGTAGTCGAGCGCGCCCGGCGCGTAGTCCGGGGCGATCAGCACCTCGACGAACTGGCGATCCAGGATGGCTTTGGCAGTCGCCGCATCGAGGGTCTTGTTGAAGGCCAGGATGCCGCCGAAGGCGCTGGTCGGGTCGGTCGCATAGGCCAGCTCGTAGGCATCGCCGCAGGCCGCGCCCACCGCCACGCCGCAGGGGTTGGCGTGCTTGACGATCACGCAGGCCGGCGCGTCGAACTGGCGCACGCATTCCCACGCCGCATCGGCATCGGCCAGGTTGTTGTAGCTCAGTTCCTTGCCCTGCAACTGCTGGAAGGTGGCCAGCGTGCCCGGCACCGGATACAGGTCGCGGTAGAACGCGCCGGCCTGGTGCGGGTTCTCGCCGTAGCGCAGGTCCATCACCTTGACGAAGTTGGAATTGATCTGCGCCGGGAACGGGCTGCGCGTGGGCACGTTTTCGGTGCTGTCGGCCACCGCCGACAGATAGTTGCTGATCGCCGCGTCGTACTGCGCCACGCGGTTGAACGCGGCCACCGACAGCGCAAAGCGCCTGGCCGCCGAGAGCTGGCCGTCGTTGGCATCGAGTTCGGCCAGCAGCTCGGCGTACTGCGCCGGGTCGGTGGCCACCGCCACACGGGCGTAGTTCTTGGCCGCCGAGCGCAGCATCGCCGGGCCGCCGATGTCGATGTTTTCCACCGCATCGGCCAGCGTGCAGTCGGCCCTGGCGGTCACCGACTCGAACGGATACAGGTTCAGCACCAGCAGGTCGATCGGGACGATGCCGTGTTCGGCCATCACCGCGTCATCGATGCCGGCGCGGCCGAGCAGGCCGCCGTGCACCAGCGGGTGCAGGGTCTTGACGCGGCCGTCCATCATCTCCGGGAAACCGGTCAGCTCGGCGACGTCGGTGACCACCAGGCCCGCCTCGCGGATCGCCTTGGCGGTGCCGCCGGTGGAAAGCAGCGCGACGTTGCGCGCTGCCAGCGCGCGGGCCAGATCGATCAGGCCGGTCTTGTCGGAAACGGAGAGCAGGGCCCGGCGCACGGGCAGGAAATCGGAGGCCATCGGTGGGGGGAGGTCGTTGCGGGGCAGCCGATATTGTAGGCTGCGCCAGCGCTCGAATGGACTCAACACCCCGCGATGGCTTCGATCTATGCTCTGAAAGGACGCTTCCAGGCGCTGCTGCGGCCGATGGTGGGCGTGGCGTATCGTGGCGGCGTCACCGCCAACCAGGTGACGCTCACGGCCGCTGCGGTGTCGTTGGTGGTCGCCGCGGTGGTCTACCGCGGTGGCGCAAGCTGGCCGCTGCTGTATCTGCTGCTGCCGGCCTGGATGCTGCTGCGCATGGCGCTCAACGCGGTCGACGGCATGCTGGCGCGCGAGTTCGGCCAGCAATCGCGGCTGGGCGCCTACCTCAACGAACTGTGCGATGTGGTGGCCGATGCGGCGCTGTACGTGAGCCTGCTCGGCGTGCCCGGCGTCGATGCCACCGCGCTGTGGAGTTTTGCCTCCTTCGCCGCCTTGACCGAGTACGCCGGCGTGCTCGGCCTGATGGTCGGTGCCAGCCGCCGTTACGACGGGCCGATGGGCAAGAGCGACCGCGCCTTCGTCATCGGCGTGCTCGGGCTCGGCCTGGCGCTGGGCCTGCTCGGCGCGCGCGGTGTCACCTGGGCCGCCATTGCGCTGGGTCTTGCCTGCCTTGCCACGGTGTGGCGGCGCGTGCGCGCCGGTCTGGCCGAGGCGGCCACGCAGTAATTTCCCCCTTCTACTTTCAGGATGATGCGATGCGCACAGTCGTAGAGCGCGAGTTCGCCAGTTTCGATGGAACGCCATTGTTTTACCGGCATTGGCCGGTGGCCGATGCCGCTGGCGGCACGCCCAGGGCGGTGGTGCTGCTGCATCGCGGGCACGAGCATTCCGGCCGGGTGATGCATCTGGCCGAAGAACTGCAGCTGCCTGACGCCGCGTTGTTTGCCTGGGACGCGCGCGGCAACGGGCGCTCGCCCGGGGTGCGCGGCGATGCGCCCGGTTTCGAGGCGCTGGTGCGCGATCTGGACCGTTTCATCGCCCATATCGGCACCAGCCACGGCATCGCGGTGCAGGACATCGTGGTGATCGCGCAGAGCGTGGGCGCGGTGGTGGCCGCCACCTGGGTGCACGATTACGCCCCGCCGCTGCGCGCGCTGGTGCTGGCCTCGCCGGCGTTCAAGGTGAAGCTGTATGTGCCGTTCGCGCGCGCCGGACTGGCGTTGATGCAAGCGCTGCGCGGCAATTTCTTCGTCAACAGCTACGTCAAGCCGCAATGGCTCACCCATGATGCGCAGCGGGTGGAAAGCTATCGCAGCGATCCGCTGATCACCCGGCCGATCTCGGTGCGCGTGTTGCTGGGGCTGTATGCGGCCGCCGCGCGCGTGGTGGCCGATGCGCAGGCGATCACGGTGCCGACCCAGTTGTTGGTGTCCGGCTCGGATTTCGTGGTGCATCGCGGCCCGCAGGATCGGTTCTACGAGAACCTGCGCTCGCCGGTCAAGCAGCGGCACTGGTTGCCGGGGTTTTTCCACGACACCCTGGGCGAGCGTGACCGCGCCATCGCCATTGCGTCCATCCGCCAGTTCATCGAAGAACGCTTTGCACAAGCGCCGGTGCGCACCGACCTGCGCGATGCGCATCGCGCCGGGCCCAGCTTCGAGGAAGCCGAGCGGCTGGCCTGGCCGCCGCAACGCAACAGCGTGCAGGACCTGCGCTGGCGCGGCGTGCGCGCCGGGCTGCGGCTGGGCGGCAAGCTGTCCGACGGCATCGCGCTGGGTCTGCAGACCGGCTTCGATTCCGGCAGCACGCTCGACTACATCTATCGCAATCAGGCGCGTGGCCGCGGGCCGCTGGGGCGCATGATCGACCGCAACTATCTCAACGCGATCGGCTGGCGTGGCATCCGTATCCGCGGCATCCATCTGGGCGAGCTGCTGCGCGATGCGGCGGCGCGGCTGCGCGACGCCGGCATGCCCGTACGCGTGCTGGATGTGGCCGCCGGGCATGGCCGTTACGTGCTCGAGGCGCTAGGCAGCGGCGCGCAGCGCGCCGAGACGATCGTGCTGCGCGACTTCAGCCCGCTCAACGTGACCCAGGGCGCCGCGTTGATCCACCGCCTGGGCGCAGGCGATATCGCGCGCTTCGAGCAGGGCGATGCGTTCGATCCTGCGGCGCTGGCGGCGGTACGGCCGGCACCCACCCTGGCGGTGGTGTCGGGCCTGTACGAGCTGTTTGCCGACAACGACCAGGTGGCGCGTTCGCTGGCCGGCCTTGCTGCCGCAGTGCAGCCGGGCGGCTATCTGCTCTACACCGGGCAGCCCTGGCATCCGCAGCTGGAATTCATTGCGCGTGCGTTGACCAGCCACCGCGATGGCGTGGCCTGGGTGATGCGCCGGCGCAGTCAGCAGGAGATGGACGCATTGGTGGAGGCGGCGGGCTTTCGCAAGGTCGAGCAGCGCATCGATGCCTTCGGCATCTTCACCGTGTCGATGGCGCAGCGGATCGGCGCATGAGCGAGGCCGCGCGTCCGCTCGGCCGTGCCGCGCTGTGGCTGGCGTTGCTGGGGCCGTTGTTCTTCCTCAGTTACGGGCTGGCCAACACCCTGGCCGGGCGCGCGCCGCAGCTGCCGTCGGTGGTGTTCGGCTGGGAATACGGCCTGCCGTTCGTACCGTGGACCATCGTGCCGTATTGGTCGATCGACCTGTTCTATGCGGCATCGTTCTTCGTCTGCCGTACCCGACGCGAACTGGATACGCATGCGCTGCGTCTGCTGAGCGCGCAGCTGATCTGCGTTGCCTGTTTCTTGCTGTGGCCATTGCGCTACAGCTTCGTGCGGCCGCAGACCGAGGGCATCTTCGGCTGGCTGTTTGCGGTGCTGCTGGGCTTCGACAAGCCGTTCAATCAGGCGCCGTCGCTGCACATCGTGTTGCTGGTGGTGTTGTGGGTGCGCTATGCCCGGCATCTTGGCCGCATGTGGCGCGTGCCGCTGCATGGCTGGTTCGCGTTGATCGGTGTTTCGGTGCTGACCACCTACCAGCATCACTTCTTGGATATCCCCACTGGTTTGGCCGCGGGCTGGTTGTGCGTATGGCTGTGGCCGGAGCGCATCGTCGCACCGTTCGCGCAGGCGCGACTGACGCGCGATGCGCGCCGCTGGCGCTTGGCAGTGGCGTATCTGGCGGGCGCCCTCGTCAGCGCGGCGCTGGCGGTAGGGGTGGGCGGCGCCGGGTTGTGGGCGCTGTGGCTAAGCCTGTCGCTGAGCCTGGTCGCGCTCAACTATGCAGCGCTGGGCCCGGCCGGATTTCAGAAACGCAGCGACGGGCGCCTGAGTCTGGCCGCGCGCTGGTTGTTCGCCCCGTACCTGCTGGCCGCATGGTGCAACTCGCGGCTGTGGACGCGTCGCGACCCGCTGCCGCGCATGGTCTGCGACGACGTATGGCTGGGGCGTATTCCGCTGCCTGCGCAGCGCACGGCATTTGCCGTGGTGGTGGACCTCAGCGCCGAGCTGTCGCTGCATGCGGTGCGCACGCACGACACGGTGATTCCGATGCTGGATCTGGTGGCACCGACGCCTGCCAGCCTGTGCGCAGCCGCACGCGCCATCGCGACCGCACGCGCTCAGGGCTCGGTGCTGGTGTGTTGCGCGCTGGGCTACTCGCGCAGCGCCGCCGGGGTCGCCACCTGGCTGATCCGCAGCGGACGCGCGCATGACGTGGACGCGGCCATTGCGCAGCTGCGCGCCGTGCGCGCGTCGATCGTGCTTGGGCAAGCCCACCGCGCGGCCATCCGGGCGGCATGCACCGGCGACGACGTGGCCGACTGGAGGCCGCGATGAACAACGCCCTCATGCGGCTGGCGACCATGCGCGCGGTGCTGCGCCAAGGCGCGCCGCTGGACCGGTGTTCACTGTTGCTGCTGGCCGCGGCCATCGTATTGCTGGGGGTTGCGCAGGCACCGCCGCTGATCCAGTTGAGCTATGCGCTCAGCATCGTGACCGGCCTGATCCAACGTTATTGGGCATTGCGTGTGGGGCTGGACGTGGACCTGCTGGAAAGCGTGATCGCACATGTCGAGCGCCGCGGCGGCAGCGAGGAGGACGCTGCGCAACAGCTCGATGCGGCGCTGTACGCGGTTGGCCTGCTGGCGCGGTTGCCACCGGTACGCGACTGGTCGTCGCGCTGGGCCGGCATGCGCCGCCTGCTGCGTCGGCAGGTGCTGTGCCTGGCGGTGCAGGCACTGGCGCTGGGCGCGGCGCTGGCCCTGTGGGTACTGCGATGACGCACACGCATCGCGCCGGCCAGGGCGAGCCGATGCAGGCCACGCCAGCGCAGCCGGCGCTGTGGCAGCGATTGCAGGCTTGCCGTTCCGGTCGCAATGACAGCGCGTTGCCGGCGGTCGTGCAGCGTGTCGCCAGGCAGTCCCGCTGGCAGGTGTCGCAGGCGCAGCAGCTGGTGGGCGAGTCCCGGCAATGCTGCGTTCTTGCCTGCACCGACACGCACGATGGCACGCCCACGACGCACCCGCTGCGCCGTGGGCGGCGCTGTATTGAGTGGCGAGGGCCGATGTCCGCATGCTCGGGCTGCCTGCGGTGCGCCCGAGCCGCGCCAGGGGCCGATGGCACGCGGGCAGCGCATGCGCTGGTTGTCGCTGGGCACTGCGCTGGCCATGCCGGTGCAATGGATGGGCCACGCGCAGCGCGCGACGGGGAGGCTGGTCGGCGCACGGCGGTGTTGATCGCCGGTGCGCTGTTGACGGTGGGATTACGGTTGCGCACGCGCGTGCGCATAGTGGAGTGGACATGATTGCCCGTTTGATCGCGCGTGCCTGCAGTGGCGCCATCCGTACGCTGACCGGTGCGCGTGCGCTGTGGCGCGGCTGCGCGCCCTCCAACGAACGCCGCGTGTATTACGGCAACCACGCAAGCCACGGCGATTTCGTGCTGATCTGGTCGTCGTTGCCGGCCAGCCTGCGGCACCAGGTGCGCCCGGTGGCGGCGGCCGATTACTGGCAGCGCGATGGCCTGCGTCGCTATCTGATCCATGCGGTGTTCAACGGCGTGTTGATCGAGCGCGACCCGGCGCAGCGCACGCGCGACCCGATCGCCTGTCTGTGCGATGCGGTGGATGCAGGCGATTCGTTGATCCTGTTTCCCGAAGGCACGCGCAATCCCGACGAGGGCGTGCTGCCGTTCAAGAGTGGGCTGTATCACCTGGCACGGCAGCGCCCGGAACTGGAGTTCGTGCCGGTGTGGATCGACAACCTCAAGCGCGTGATGCCCAAGGGCAAATGGCTGCCGTTGCCGCTGTTGTGCACCACCACCTTCGGCGTGCCGCTGCGGCTGGCGGCTGACGAAGACAGGCACGCGTTTCTGGCCCGTGCGCGTGAGGCGCTGCTGGCGTTGTCGCCGGATCAGCTGGAGGCACGCGCATGAGCCTGATGGTCTATAGCGGGCAGCTGCAGCGGTCGTCGATGCATGAGCAGACCATATGGTTGTTCAGCGGTATCGCGCTGGTACTGGTCGTGGCGACGCTGATCTCGGAAACCTTGCGCTGGCGCGCACGTGCGCAGCCCAGCGCGGTGTTGGACAACCTGGTCGCGCGTATCCGCGCGTGGTGGGTGATGGCGGCGGTGGTCGGCATCGCCTTCGTGTTCGGGCGCGCCGGGGTGATCGGTCTGTTCGCGCTGGTGTCGCTGTTCGCCCTGCGCGAATTCATCACCCTGACGCCGACGCGGCGCGGCGATTACTATGCGCTGTTGGCCGCGTTCTACATCGTGCTGCCGTGGCAATACGGGCTGGTGTGGACGGGCTGGTACGGCATGTACACCTTGCTGATTCCGGTCTACGCGTTTTTGGTTTTGCCGATCCTGGCCACCATCGGCGGCGACACCACGCGCTATCTGGAGCGCACCGCGAAGGTGCAGTGGGGGCTGATGATCTGCGTGTTCTGCATCTCGCACGTGCCGGCGCTGCTCAATCTGGACATTCCCGGCTATGCCGGGCGCAATCTGCTGTTGATCACGTTCCTGGTGATCGTGGTGCAGTCCTCGGACGTGCTGCAGTACGTGTGGGGCAAGCTGGCCGGCCGCCATCTGATCGCACCCAGGCTGTCGCCGTCCAAGACCGTGGAGGGTTTCATCGGCGGCGTGCTGTCGGCCAGCCTGCTCGGCATGGCGCTATGGTGGATTACCCCGTTCGCGCCGTGGCATGCCTTCGGTCTGGCGCTGGTGGCCAACCTGATGGGGTTTTTCGGTGGCCTGGTGATGTCGGCGATCAAGCGCGATCGCGGCATCAAGGACTGGGGTCACATGATCGAAGGACACGGCGGCGTGCTCGATCGGCTGGACTCGGTGTGCTTCGCCGCCCCGGTGTTCTTCCATCTGATCCGCTACGGCTGGGCGTAAGACCCAGCACCTCAACGTTCACCAGGCGTGCGGTGCCGCTCACCGACGCGGCAACGCGCTTACGATTCCGCAATACCCATTCCCGATTCCCGGCTCACGTCAGCCCGTACTCTTTCAGCTTCTTGCGCAGCGTGGCGCGGTGAATGCCCAGCATTGCCGCCGCACGGCTCTGGTTGCCCTCGCAGTGGTTGAGCACTTCCACGAACAAGGGGATCTCCATCTCGCGCAGCACGATTTCGTAAACATCGTCGGCGTCGCTGCCGTCCAGGTCGCGCAGATAGCGGCGGACGGACTGGGCCACGTGTTCGCGCAGCGGCGACTTCGGTGCGCCACGACTGGTGTCAGGACGAGAGGGGGCTGCGTTCAAAGGAGGTTCCCAGTGTCACGAAGCCGGGACGCGTGGCCGGCGAGGGGGAGTGAGTCTAGCGCGTGACCTCACCGCTCGCCACGCCCGTGTGGCCATCGATGCAGGTCGCGTCTGCTCAGCGGAAGTCGAAACTGAAGGCTGCCGTGCTCGCGGCCGGTTCGCGCACGACAAATGCCACCTGCACCGCCTGGCCTGGCGCGAGCGTGTCCTGCGGCGCCGGCGGCTGGCCCAGATACTCCTGCGGCGCCAGCACGCGGGTGCCGATCACCCGCCCGTCGGCGTCGGACAGCGACAGCTGCAGCCACGGCCAGGCCTGCGCCCAGCGCGCCTCGTTGCGGAAACTGGCCTGGATCTGCAGCACGCCCGGCACCCCGGGAAGCGGGCGCACATCGCGGTTGAGCAGGGTCAGCGCGGCCGGCTCGCGCCAGGCCGGCAGCGTGCAGCGCGCCACCGCGCAGGCCGCGCTCACCAGCGGGCGCCAACGCGCGTCGGCGGCCAGCTGCGCGCGATCGGCGATGACGATCTGCAACGCCAGCAGGCCGACCAGCCCGACCAGCAATGCCCACTGACGCCCACTGGCGCGCAGCCGTGGCCGGGCCAGTGGGCGGCGTGCGAACGCAGGCGCGGCCTGGGCGGGAAGCGGCTGGAACTGGGCATGCGCCGCTGCGCCGGCAGCGCCCGCGCCGCCGCCGCTTGCCGCGGCGTCCCTGTCCGGATCGGTACCGGACGCGGGCGTGACCGCGAGATTGGATGCGGCGCCGTGCTCACGCTCCCGGTCTGCGCTTGTCATGCCGCCGTCAGCTGCGCCATTGGGATCTGCATCGGTCGGCTGTGCGGTGGGAGTGCCGGCGAGCGCGGCGCGGGTATCGCCGGGGCCGGCCGCTTGGCCGTCCGCAGGATCGCCGGGCAGCAGGCGAGTGGCCGATGTGGTCCATGCCAGCCGATCCATCCCGGCGTCTGCCGCGGTCTGGCCGGAATCGCCGCGTGGCAGGGTGATGTCCGCCGGCGCAGCGTCGCTGCGCGGCGTGGTCGCAGGTGGCACAGCCGGTGGCCGGACCAGCGCCGCCGCCGGGGCGGCCACTGGCTCCGCCAACGGCGCCGGCACCAGGTCGCTGGCCGGCACCGGTGGCGCGTGCGCCGGCGCTTCGGCAGCAGGTACCACCGGGGTCGGTATCAGCGAGGGGGCAGCCGGCGTCGCACGCAGGAACGTGGCCAGGGGGCGGCGCGGTGGCGGAGTCTGGGACATCGGCAGGCGTGCAGCGGGAAGAACCCTATTCAACCACGCGCACGCCGATGGGCGAACCCGGGCGCGTCATGCGTGCGGCACGCAGCCGCAAGCGCAGATGCCGCTGCTATCGACTGCGCGCACGCATTCCCATTGGTTGGCCAACCGTCGCGCTGCTGTTACCACCCTGTCGCAGCCCAAGTCCGCATTCCAGCAAAGGCCGCATTCCATCTGACGTGCAAACGGAACGACCGGCACCACATCATCCAAATCCGACGGCGCCGGCTGCCGGCGCCGAGCTTGCCTCACGAATGACGCCCCAAGCAGCCTGCCCCCGATTCCCGATTCCCGAATCAACGCCTGCGCCGCGTCTTGCCTTCGGCCAGCAGCAGATCGAGCAGGCCGCTGCGCTGGCGCGGCGCCAGCGTGTCGAAGCGGGTCAGCAGCACGCGTTGCTGGTCGTCCAGACGGCGGTACTGCGCGGGTTCCTCGGCGATCGCCGACACCGGCGGGCCGAAGGTCCGCTCGCCGCGGCCGGTGGCCAGATATTCGAACGCCATGCCGCTGCGCTTGGCCAGGCCGATCAGGTTTTCCACCGAGGGCGCGGTGCCTTCGGCCATCTCCCACTGCGCCACTGCGCTGCGGGTCACACCCAGCTCGCCGGCCAGGGCTTCCTGGGTCAGCTTGGTCAGCGCGCGAGCCTCACGGACTCGCTCATACAACTTGCTCACACGGCACCGTGAGTGGGAACAGGCCGGGAGATATAGCCCTAGCAGCATCCAGGGATAGTTCGTATGCCTTTCATATACTGATATGTTTGCGATACTGTCAGGATGTCGATGATGACGGGATCACAGCGAACTCAAGGAGGGACGTCGATGGGCGAGCCAGCCGCTTCCAAATCCGCCTGCACGACGGCGCCCGTCGCGGCGCCGGCCGCTCCGCCTGCAGCCGCATGGCCGGCCCATTCACCGCTGGATCCGGCGATCAGTGGCTTTCGTGGCGCGCCGTGTTATCAGGTCTGGCAGCGCCGGGACGCGTGGACGGCCGTGGCCGACGGTACGCAGTGGGCAGCCGGGCTGGCACCGCGTTGGTGGGCGCTGCGCCAGCGGCACTGGCGGCTACTGGCGACGAGTATGGGGCTGCTGGCGCTGGCCGGCGGCCTGGCAAGCCTGGGTCCGCAGACGTGGTCGCCCCCTGCCTGGGCAGCGTTGCTGCTGACTGAGCTGGGGTTGCGCATCCATGTGGCCCGGCAGGCCGGGCCGTGGCGCAGCGCGGCGCTGCGGCGCGCCGGCTGGCAGGCGGTGACCCGCCTGCGCGCCATCAGTGTGGCCGATGCGGTGACCACCGCGCAGATCCGCGCCGGCCGGCCACCCCGCTGACACGGCGCGGCATCAGTGGCGGCGCACGCCGTCGATGCGCATCCAGTCCTCGTCGCGTTCGCAGCGCAGTTGCTCGAACCAGGGCGCGTAGCGGTGCAGCAGCTCTTCTTCCTGACCGTGCAGGATGCCCGACAGCGCAATCCGCCCGCCCGGTGCCACACGGGCGGACAGGACGTCGGCCAGCGCATCCAGCGCCGACGCCAGGATGTTGGCGACCACCACCGGATAGGTCTGTACCGGCTCGTCCTGTGGCAGGTACACCGCCAGCTGGGCCTGCAGGGCGTTGCGCTCGGCATTGTCGGCAGTGGCCAGCAGCGCCTGCGGGTCATTGTCCACACCCACCGCGCTGGCGGCACCGAGCTTCAGCGCGGCGACGGCGAGAATGCCCGAGCCGCAGCCGAAATCGAGCACGCTGCGGCCCTGCAGTTCGCCGCTGCCGGCCAGGCTGTCCAGCCAGCGCAGGCACAGCGCGGTGGTCTGGTGCGTGCCCGAGCCGAACGCCAGGCCCGGATCCAGACGGATCACTGCGGCGTCGGGCGCCTGCGCGGCCTCGGGCAGCGCGTGATTCCACGGCACGATGAAGGTGCGCGCGCCAAACTGCATCGGCTTGAACTGATCCATCCAGGCACGTTCCCAATCGCTGTCATCGACCGTGCGGAACGCGACCTGACTCCAGTCCAGCCCGGGATCGAAGGCTTCCAGCGCGGCGAGCAGCACCAGTGCATCGCTGTCGCCGTCGAACAGCGCGTTCAGCACCATCGTGTTCCACAGCGGCGTTTCGCCGACGCCAGGTTCGAGAATGGCGCGCTCGTTGCTGGTATCGGCATTGGCATCGAGCAGCGTTACCGCCAGCGCGCCGATATCGTCCAGCGCATTCTGGTAACGGGGCTGGGTGGCGTCGGAGCAGGGCAGGGTCAGTTCAAGAAACGGCATCGTGGCAGTCGGGCAATTCGAAAGCGTGCATCGTAGACCATCCGTACAGGCGGACTGCTGCGCGACGGTGTTTCGGCGAGCGGACGTGTCGAGCGCGCGACAACGGCCGATGCCGTCGTCAGATCGACGATGCAGCGCCGTGGCGCCGGCCGCTGCCGGCGCATCACGCGCACGCGCCGGCAACCGACCTGGCGCTGCGCGCCATTCGCACCACGCGTGCAGCGCACCGTCCTCATGCGTTGCACCTGCCTGGTTCGCATCGGCAGCGTCCGCTTGCGCGCCAGCGCGTGCGGATGCGGGTGCTAGACTCCGCGCCGTCGCTGCCGGACTTTCCGCAGCAGGGTCGTCGCCTTCCATGCCGCTTGCTCGTGCCCGCCATCTCTGGCTGTTGCTGGCTCCCGTCGCGCTCGCGGCGGCGGCCTGGTGGCATGTGCGCGCGCAACCGAGCGCCGCGCCCACCGCAGCGCTTTCAGCGGCTACCGGCAGTGCCCGCGCAGGCGCGCTTGCAGCGGTGGCGCACTCGCCTGCCGAACGCAGCGCTGCCCTGCAGCTGCCGTACCGCGATGCGGTGGACGCGCAGCCGGACCTGTACCGCTATGCGCTGCAATTGCAGCGGCAGGTGCGCGCCGGCGATGCACAGGCGGGGTGGCGCCTGAGCCGCGTCTACGATTACTGCGCGCCATATGCGTCCAGCCCGGCCGGCTACGCCGCCGACAGCGCCTGGATCGCCGCGCAACCCACACCCGGCGTGGCGGCGATGCATGCGGCGCGCACCCGCGTGGCGCAACGCTGCGCCGGCTTTGCGCCCAGCGATGGCCTGAGTCCGTGGCTGGTGGCGCAGCAGCGTCACGCGGCCGCGCGTGCAGGCAATCTGGCTGCCGAGGCGGCGTTGCTGGCGCTGGGCGAACCGCTGCAGCGTTCACCGACCTACAAGCGCGCGCTGGTGCAGCGCGTGCTGGCCTCACGCGATCCGGAGGCCTATCTGGCGCTGGCGCCGGCAATGGGCGCGCGCGCCAGCGGCGATGACAGCCTCGACGGGTATGTGGCCGGCGATCAGTTCGCCGAGCTGGCCTGGCAGGTGGCTGCGTGCCGGCTCGGGCTGGATTGCAGCGCGGACAGCACCCTGGTCACCAGTTACTGCGCCAACGCGGGCATCTGCTCGCGCGACAGCGCACAGGGTTTCGTGTCGTTCGTATTCGATGCCGCGGTGCCGCGGCAGGGAGCAGACAGAGTGGATGAGATGGTCGATAGCTTGGTCTCCGAGCCGGGAGCGCAGTCATGAATTACCGTCGCCTGGCGCATGGCGCCAAGTTCTGGTTCTGGGTCGCGTTGTTTGTGGCGTATTCGGCCGCGGCCGTGGGCATCGTGATGATCGACACCGCCGATCACCGCTACCAGCCGCTGTCGGTCAAGTCGACCACGGTCGCCGCCGACGAACAGCAGCGACGGCACGGTGCCAGCCAGGTGGCTGCGGTGTACCGCGCCAGCAGCGCGATGCCGTTTTCGACATTGCCGGCCGGCTCCACCTTCCAGGTGGTATGGCCGGATGGATCCACCGAAACCATGACCGTGGTCGACCCGGCCTCCTCCAGCGGCATCGTGCCGGTGCCGGGCAGCCAGCAGCCTGCGCCGCGGCGCTGAACGATGCAGCGCATCGCGTCCCGATGCGGGCGCGATGCGCATCCGCGCGGACGACTGAAGATCTGCGCAGCGGATCCGGCAGCACCCCGGATACGGTAGGAGCGCACCCGGGCGCGACCGCGCTTTATCGGTGGAACCTCGTTGCGCCCGGGTGCGCTCCTACGCATGGGTCGGCTGGCCGCATAGTGTTGCCGGTGCGGGGTGTCGTCGGGCCGCGTGCCTGGCCTGCGTGAAGCACTGCCGGCGCGATGCACCGGGAAACAACGCAACAAGCCCGGTTTCCCGGGCCTGTTGCGCGGTGCACTGGCCAGTGCGATCAGACCAGCGCGATCGACTTGTTCTTGCGCTCGGCCAGGCGCTTTTCCAGATAGTGGATGTTCTGCCCGCCGGCCTGGAAGCCCTTGTCGCGCATGATGCGTTGCTGCAGCGGGATATTGGTCTTGATGCCGTCCACCACCATCTCGCTCAGCGCCACGCGCATGCGCGCGATCGCGGTCTCGCGGTCGGGGCCATGCACGATCAGCTTGCCGATCATCGAGTCGTAGTTCGGCGGCACCTTGTAGCCGGCGTAGATGTGCGTGTCCACACGCACGCCCGGGCCGCCGGGCGGATGGAACGCGGTGATCAGGCCCGGGTTGGGCATGAAGGTTTCCGGGTCCTCGGCGTTGATGCGGCACTCGATCGCATGCCCGCGCAGCACGATGTCGCTCTGCTTGATGGTCAGCTTGCGGCCGGCGGCAATGCGCAACTGCTCGCAGACCAGATCGATGCCGGTGATGCGCTCGGTGACCGGATGCTCCACCTGGATACGCGTGTTCATTTCGATGAAGTAGAAACGCCCGTCTTCGAACAAAAACTCGAAGGTGCCCGCGCCGCGATAGCCGATGCGGATGCAGGCATCCACGCAGACCTTGCCGATCTCGTTGCGCAGCTCTTCGGTGATGCCCGGGGCCGGCGCTTCTTCCACCACCTTCTGGTGGCGGCGCTGCATCGAGCAATCGCGTTCGCCCAGATGGATCGCACCGCCCTGGCCGTCGGCCAGCACCTGGATTTCCACGTGGCGCGGATTTTCCAGGAACTTCTCCATGTAGACCTGATCGTTGCTGAAGGCGGCCTTGGCTTCGGACTTGGTGGTTTCGATGGCGGCCTTCAACGCGGCCTCCGAATGCACCACACGCATGCCGCGCCCGCCGCCGCCGCCGGCGGCCTTGATGATCACCGGGTAGCCGATCTCGCGCGCCACCTTGGTGTTGGCGACGATGTCCTCGCCCAGCGGGCCGCCCGAACCGGGCACGCACGGCACGCCGGCGGCCTTCATCGCGCGGATCGCCTCGACCTTGTCGCCCATCAGGCGGATGGTGTCGGCCTTGGGGCCGATGAAGATGAAGCCGGATTCTTCCACGCGCTCGGCAAAGTCGGCGTTTTCCGACAAAAAGCCGTAGCCGGGATGGATGGCCTGCGCATCGGTCACCTCGGCCGCGGCGATCAACGCCGGGATGTTGAGATAACTGTCGCTGGAGGCAGCCGGGCCGATACACACCGACTCGTCGGCCATGGCCACGTGCTTGAGGTTGCGGTCGACCGTGGAATGCACCGCGACCGTGCGGATGCCGAGCGTGTGGCACGCGCGCAGGATGCGCAGCGCGATTTCACCTCGGTTGGCGATGACGACTTTATCTAGCATGGGATTGGGGATTCGAGAGTGGGGATTCGTAGAGGGCGCCGGGCTCGCGCAGATGGCGCGATTCGTCCAGCGTGCGGATCAATGCATTGAGCCTGGCAAACGTGCGATTCAAAAGATCCAGGGTTGCCGTATCGGGCGAACCGAACTGCAGCCGTGCGGCAATCTGCAGTTGCGTATCCAGCTCCGCCAGCGAACCCCGCGCCATCGACAGATAACGCAGGTACTCGGCAGTGGAACGCCGCGCGGCGCCTTCGGCGATGTTGGAGGGCACGCTGATCGCAGCGCGCCGCATCTGTGCCGTCAGTCCGAAGCGTTCGGAATCAGGAAAGTCGTGGCTCAGGCGGTAGATCGCTTCGACAAGCGACATCGCATCGCGCCAGACCATCAGGCGTTCATGCGGTCGCTCTTGCGAATCCCGAATCACGACTCTCCCATCCCCGCCGCTCAGCCAATCACGAACAACGGCTGATCGAATTCCACTGGCTGGCCGGTTTCGCTGAGGATGGCCACGATGGTGCCGGAGACGTCGGCTTCGATCGGGTTGAACATCTTCATCGCCTCGATGATCGCCAGCGTCTCGCCGGCCTTGACCTGCTGGCCGACGCTGACGAAGGCCGGCTTGTCCGGCGAGGGCGAGGTGTAGAAGGTGCCGACCATCGGCGCGCGCAGCACGTGGCCTTCCGGCAGGGCGGCAGCCTGCTTGGCGCCGCCGGTGGAGGCCTCGGTGGGCGACTGCATCGGCATGCTGGCCGCGGCCGGGGCCTGCGCGGGCGGGGCGGGTGCGTACTGCTGCACCGGCGCGCTCATCACGGTGGTGCCCTTGGGCACGCGCGCCAGGCGCACGCTTTCTTCGCCTTCCTTGATCTCGATTTCGGCGAGATTGGATTCTTCGAGCAGGTCGATCAGTTTCTTGATTTTGCGGAGATCCATACGGGCCTCATGAGGTGAATCGGTGGAGGTTGCCGGCGGCTGCCGGCGGAATGGGGTCAGGCCGTCGGCGCAGGCGCCGGCGTGGGTGAGCGGGATGTCATGCGTCGCGTTCCAGCCGCGCGATCACCGCTTCCAGCGCCAGCCGGTAGCTGTCGGCGCCAAAGCCGCAGATCACGCCATCGGCCTTGTCGCTGAGATAGCTGTGGTGGCGGAACGGCTCGCGCGCATGCGGGTTGGACAGGTGGATTTCCACGAACGGCAGGCCCACACCCAGCAGCGCATCGCGCAGCGCCACCGAGGTATGGGTGAAGGCGGCCGGGTTGATCAGGATGTAGACGGTGCCGTCCTCGCGCGCGGCGTGGATGCGCTCCACCAGCACGTGTTCGGCATTGGACTGCAAACAGGCCAGCGTATGCCCGGCGGCCTGCGCACGGTCCACCAAGGCCGCATCGATCTGCGCCAGCGTGGTGCGCCCGTAGACATCCGGCTCGCGGGTACCGAGCAGGTTGAGGTTGGGGCCGTGCAACAGCAGCAGGTGGGCCATGACATCCCGGAGAGCGGAAAGGCCGGAAGTCTGCGCGATGTCGCCGATGCTGTCCAGATAGACGAAGTTATGCTTGTTTTAAACGTATGTTTTAAATCTGGACGTGCAGGCCGGCCGAATCTGTGTCGGTGGGGCAGTGTGGCTCGGTTGAAGCTGCGGGCAATCGTCGGCGACGATGCGCATGCACCTTTGGTCGCTGTGTCTGCATCGGCACCGCGCCCGAGGGCGGACGTATCGCGGCGGTGTCCCTGCGATCCGGCAAGGACACGCGCCGGGGCCTGGCCAAACCACTCGCCCTGGCAGGAAATGACGCTTTAACGTCGTTGCTGACCACCCCACGTACGTGAAGAATCGCCGCTCTTCATCACCTGCGAATGCACATGGCACCCTCCCCTGTTCAACGTTTGGCCCGTCATGCTGCCTGGGCGATGTGTGTCGTTCTGGCCGGCTGTGCGGAACCACTGTCCAAGCCGGTATCGCCCATGGAGGCGAGGGTGGATGGCTCGGTAACCGTGCAGGAACTGATACCGCCCTATCGGGCCCGCGCAGGACGTGCCCGCCCGGTGGTCGTGGTGGTGGGCGGCAACGCGGGCGTGGAAGTCAGCGATTTCCTGGTGCCCTTCGGTCTCCTCTCGCGTGCCGGCTCCATGGACGTGCTGGCGGTGACCCTGGATACGGGGCCGCTTTCGACATTCACGGATCTTGGAAGCGTCGGCTTCCGAATCGCCACGGACATGACCGTGGCCCGCTTCGATGCCAGCCACCCACAAGGTGCCGATTACATCGTTGTCCCCGCCCAGGCAGCGGCGCCGCGGCTCATCGCATGGCTGACGCAGCAGGCCGGGCAGGGGGCCACGATCGTCACGATCTGCAACGGTGCCCTCATCGCCGCGCAGATGGACATGTTCGACGGGCGACGCGCCACGGCGCATTGGTCGACCGCTTCACGCCGTGCAAAGTCGTTCCCCGGCATTCGCTGGACCCCCAATCGGCGCTACATCGCGGACGGGAACTGGATATCGACCGCCGGCGTCAGTGCAGCCATTCCCGCATCGATCGCGCTAGTGGAGGCCATCAGTGGTCGCGAAAAAGCGCAGGAGTTGGCTTCTACGGTCGGCGCACGCGAGTGGTCATCGCGGCACAACAGCGATGCGTTCCGCCCCCGAGGCATTGCAGCCGCATGGCCGCTGGCCAAGGTGCTGTACACCAATCGATGGCTGCATGGGCGTGACCGGATCGAGGTACTCGGCAGCACTGGAGTGGATGAAGCAACGCTGGCGCTGACGGTGGACGCCTATGCCAGCACCGGCCGCGGCCACACCTCTCTGGTCTCCGACACCGGCGCGTCCGTTGTGACACGCCATGGGCTCGTGCTTGTTCCCGATCGACAGCGAACGCCAGGCGACGCAGCGGTGCTTTTGGTCCCGGCCGACCCGATGCCTGTGCGGGCATTGGAGGGTGCGCTCGATGGCATCCTGAAGCGCTATGGTCAAGCGACGGCCACCGGCGTTGCGTTGGCGTTCGAGTATCCCGATTACCTGCGCTGACCGCACAAGGCTCCCATGTCCGATTCCGTCCCTCCGCGTCATGTGGTGCTGCTTGCCCACGAGAACATGAATGTTCTCGACCTGACCGGACCGGTCCAGGCGCTACACACGGCCAATCAATGCAGGCCTGCGGCCGTCGGCAGCCTGCGCTACGACATCACCGTTGCGTCGGAGAACGGCAGATTGGTGACCACCAGCGCCGGTCTCCAGCTGATGTCCGTGGCGCTTGCGTCACTGGACGGCATGGCAATTGATACGTTGATGGCTCCAGGCGGCTGCCGTGGCGCCGTCTACGAGGTGTCCGACGGGTTGGTCGCCTGGGTGGCCGCACGCGGCGCCAGCGTGCGCAGGCTGTGTTCGATCTGTACCGGCGCCTTTCTGCTTGCCGCCGCCGGTCAGCTCGATGGCCGGCGTGCAGCGACCCATTGGGATTGGGCAGGCCGGCTTTCCAGCCTGTATCCCGGCGTCCGCGTGGACGCCGACAGGATCTTCGTGCGCGATGGCAACGTCTGGTCGTCGGCCGGCGTCACCGCCGGCATCGACCTGACGCTTGCGCTGATCGAGGACGACCACGGCCACCGGCTTGCGATCGATGTGGCCCGTCAGCTGGTGGTATTCGTCAAGCGCGCCGGCGGCCAGTCGCAGTTCAGTGCGCCGCTGTCGGCGCAATCCTCGGCCGGCGGCGATTTCGCCGAGCTGCACGCGTGGATGGCGGCCAACCTGCACGACGATCTGCGTGTAGAAAAACTTGCCGAGCGCATGAATCTGTCGCCGCGCACCTTCGCCCGCGCCTATCGACGCACCTGTGGCGTAACCCCGGCCAAGGCCGTGGCGATACTGCGGCTGGAAGCGGCGCGCCGCTTGCTGGAAGGCGGCAGCCTGCCCATCAAGCGCATTGCCGGCATCACCGGGCTATCGGACGAGCAAACCGTGCGGCGCGCCTTTCTGCGCATGTTCGGAGTCACACCCAGCGACTACCGCGATCGCTTCCAGAGTGCTGCCGCCGATACCGCCTGATCCAGTGGCTGAAACGATGCTCAGCGCTTCACTTCACCGCGCCGCGCGCAGCAACGCATCCTCGGTGATCGCGTTGGTCAGCACGGTCGGCAGCACCGCCGGTGGTGCGCCGGGGCCGTACACCACGTACAGCGGCACGCCGACGGCCTGGTGCTGGTCGAGGAAGGCGCTGATCCTGGGGTCGACGTTGGTCCAGTCGCCTTTCATGTAGACCGCGTCGACGCGGCGCAGCGCATCGCGGAAGTCGGCGCCGCTCAACACGTTCTTCTCGTTGGCCTTGCAGGTCACGCACCAGTCGGCGGTCATGTTGACGAACACCACGCGGTTGTCGGCGCGCAGGCGGTCCAGCAGCTGCGGCGAGAACGCCACCACGCCTTCGGCGGCAGTGGCGGCCGGCAGGCGCAGGCGGGTGACCCCGACCACCGGCACGATCGCCAGCACCAGCATTACCGCAGCCAGGCCCATGCCGACGCGATGGCTCTTCCAGCGGCTGCGCTCGAAGCAGAACAGGCCCAGCGCCAGCAGGGTGGCGCCGACCAGCATCAGCGCCAGCGCGTCCACGCCGCGCTGCTTGCCCAGCACCCACAGCAGCCAGACCGCAGTCAGATACATCGGGAACGCCAGCACCTGCTTGAGCGTCTCCATCCACGCGCCGGGCGTGGGCAGGCGCCGCGCCAGCGAGGGAATGAAGCCGATCAGCAGGAACGGCAGCGCCAGGCCCAGGCCCAGCGCCAGGAACACCAGCATCGCCAGCAGTGCCGGGGCGGTGAATGCGTACGCCAGTGCGGTGCCCATGAACGGGGCGATGCAGGGGCTGGCCACCACGCAGGCCAGCACGCCGGTGAAGAAATCGCCCAGCGGGCCATTGCGCGCTGCCAGCGACTGGCCGATGCCGCCCAGATTGCCGCCCAGCGTGAACACGCCCGACAGGCTCAGGCCCACCGCAAACATCAGATAGGCCAGCGCCGCGACGAACCACGGCTGCTGCAGCTGGAAGCCCCAGCCGGCCGCCTGCCCGGCCGCACGCAGGCCGATCACCAGCGCGCCGATCGCCGCAAACGACACCAGCACGCCCAGCGAGTACCAGATCGCATGGCTGCGCGCGTGGCTGTGGCTTTCGCCGCTGTGGGCCAGGCCCAGTACCTTCAGCGACAGGATCGGCAGCACGCAGGGCATCAGGTTCAACACCAGCCCGCCGAGCAGGGCCAGCACCAGCATTGCCAGCAAGCCCTTGTCGGTGTGCGGCGGCTGGGTGCGTTGCGGATTGTCGGCCGAGGCATCCGCGGCCGGCACTGCAGTCGCCGCGGGCGTCGGTGCCGGCTCCGGCTCTGCGGGCAGCTGCCCGGCGGGCAGCGGCGAAATCATCAGCGGTGCCGCCTGCGCCTGGTTCTGCGGCGACACCGTGCCGGCGGGCAACTCCAGCGCAACGCGACGGGTCATCGGCGGGTAGCAGATGCCGTCGGCCTGGCAGCCCTGGAAGGTCGCCACCAGGGTCGCCTTGACCGGTTCGGCGTGCTCGCGCAGCAGCGGCAGGGTGACTTCGGCCTGGTCGAAATACACCACCACATCGCCGAAGTGTTCATCGCGGTGCGCCTTGCCCTGCGGCCAGCGCGGCAGCCCGGGACGTACGCCGCCGGCGCCTTCCAGCGCCAGCGAGGTGCGGTCGCGGTAGATGTAGTAGCCGGGCGCGGGGGTGAAGCGCAGCAGCAGGCTATTGCCGTCGCCGACGATGGCTTCGAAGGTAAATGCCTGTTCGGCCGGCAGCGGCAGGGCGTCCACGCCGGCGGCCTGACCGGTGCTGCCGAACAGCCGCGGACCTGCCGGTGCGCGCGGCACCAGCGCGCCCAGGTTCTCGCGCTGGGCAGCGGGCGTCGCGGCGGGAGCCGCGGCATCGGGCAGGCGCACGCGCAGTTCGCGGCGTTGCGGCGGGTAGCACACGCCGGCGTCGGCGCAGCCCTGGTACTGCACCTGCAGCACCGCGGTCCGCAACCCGGCATCGGCCTTGCCGGCCAGCGTGGCCTGCAGTTGCTTGCGGTAGGTCTGCACCTGGCCGAAGAACTCGTCGTGCTTGCTCTGGCCTTCCGGCAGCGCCAGCTCGCCGGCGGCAAAGCCTTGCCCGGATTTGACGCTGATGCGGTGGCGATACAGGTAGTAGCCCGGCGCGATCTTCCAGCGCAGCGCGATGCTGTCGCGGCTGTCGGCGGTGGCGCTGAGCGTGAAGGCCTGGTCCACCGGCAGCAGGTCGGCCTCGCTGACCGCGGCCTGCGCGGGCAGGGGCGCCACCAGCGCCAGCGGCGCGGCGAGCAACGGTACGGCCAGCAGTGCGCAGCGGGCGATCCAGCGGGACAGAGACTTCATGGACGTCAGGATTCCTTGCGGGTTTCGGCCCGGACCCAATCGAGATACGCCGGCAGCCCGGCGCTGGCTTGGACCGCGATCGCCTCCGGCAGTTCATACGGATGCAGCGCCCGCAGCCGCGCGATGGCGTCCGGCACGCGGTCTTCCCAGGTCTTGATCAACAGCTGCACTTCCTGGCTGCATTCGATCGCCCCGTTCCAGCGGTACAGCGACTGCACGCAGGGCAACTGGGTGACGCAGGCGGCCAGGCGCTCGTCCAGCAGCGCGCGCGCGATGCGCTCGGCGCTGTCGGCATCCGGGCAGGTGCTGAACAACAGATGGAGAGAAGAGGCGCTCATGTGACCGCGCAGTGTAATCCCCTGTCTGCAGGGGATCGACCGTAGATTCCGGAACAGGGCGTCAAGTTCGCTGAGCCTGGCGGCTGGCCGGCGATACCGGCCCTGCGCCTGCCCGCTGATGTTGAATGTCGCAGGCCGACGACTCGCGCGCCTGCTGCGTGGTCGGGCACGTGGATTGCCGCTGCAGGCCGTCTCCCGGCCCGGCGCTTGGGGCGCCGGGCCGGGGCCGGATCAATCGGCCAGCTGGCAGCTGGCCGGCTTGGCCGAGGTGAACAGGCTCGAGGTCGCCCATTCGGGATGATCCACGAACGGATTGCGGTTGCCCTGGAAGCTGAAGATCACCTGGTTGCGCGCCCGCTCGGCATCGTCCGGCGGGTCGGCCTGGTGCCAGGCCAGCAGCGTGGACAACAGGCCCATATAGGCCGGCGAGGCCGAGGTCTGCACGATCTTGCTGCGGTCGTCGGTGAGTTCCAGGTCCGGCTCGGACTGCCCGGTGGCTGCGTCGGTACCGCCTTCGTAGCGGATCGCCATGTACATCACCGCACGCGCCATGTCGCCCTTGCGCTTGCCCCACACCTCGAAGGTGCCGCCGTTGCCATCCGGGGTGCGCACCCAGTTGGAATTGCCCGGATAGCGCCCGCTGCCGCCGCCACTGCCGTCATTGACCTCGGTGACCCGCTCGCCGCAGCTGCTGGTGCAGGCCGCGTAGGGCTTGTTGCCGCGGTCGGCGTTGAAGGCGGTGTCGGTGAGATACAGCATGTGGGTGTCGGTGTAGGGCGCATACGGCAGCCCCTTGTCGCCGCTGGCGCTGCCAAAGCCCAGCGAATTGGGCCAGGTGTGCTCGCGGTTGTAGGTCAGCCCGCTCCCGGTGCCGGCGCGGTCGCTGCCCTTGGCGTAGCTGCGGTTGCGGTAGGCGTCCAGGATCCGGCCGCTGTTATTGGGATCCTCATCGGCCATCTCCAGGATGGTCCAGGTGCTGGTGCCCGAGCCGCTGTACGGATAGACCGTGTGGCCCTTGATCACCGTATGCAGCGAACAGCGCAGTTGGCTGGCATCGGCGGTGTTGACCCGTGCGTAGTAGCCGGTGCCGCCGCCGCTGGCGGTGGCCACGGTGAAGGCGATGGACTGGTTGGCCGCCGGGCTCAGCCCGCTGGCATCGCGGATGGCGCTGGCGGTGATCGCCAGGGTGCAACGCTCGCCACCGACCAGGGCGGTGTTGGTCGACAGGCTGAAACGTGTGCCGCTGGTCGGGTAGCTCAGCGCCACCGTGCCGGAGCTGGCACAGCTAAGTGCGAAGGCGCCGCTGCTCAGCGTCACCGCCTCGCTGAAGCCCACGCTCAGGTCGCCGGCGGCGGGAAAGCCGGTCGCGCCCTGGGCCGGGGTGGTGCTGGTGATCGTCGGTGCCGCGCCGGTCTCGCCGCCACCGCCGCTGCCGTTGAAACTCTGGCCGCGGTTGCACGCGCCGAAGGTCTGCGCCGACGAGCCGGTCCAGCTGAAGTTGG
Source organism: Xanthomonas arboricola (assembly GCF_002940665.1). Taxonomy (GTDB): domain Bacteria; phylum Pseudomonadota; class Gammaproteobacteria; order Xanthomonadales; family Xanthomonadaceae; genus Xanthomonas; species Xanthomonas arboricola_B. The sequence goes on along the minus strand of NZ_MIGY01000003.1, from coordinate 1,213,248 downwards.
CCGCGCTGCTGCCGGTGCCGGTCAGTTGCAGTGAGCTGCCGACCGCGCTGCTGTTGCTCTCGCTGACCGGCAGGTTCTGGCTGGTGATGCCGGCGGCGGGCCCGCCGCTGGCGGTGATGGCGCCTTCGTAACTGAGGAACTGCACCAGCTGCCCGTTGGGGTCGACCAGCGCCACGCCGTCGTTGGGTCCGTTCTGCACGCCGTTGCTGGCGTAGCCCACCGTGGCCACGCGCACCTGGCTGCCGCAGCTGACCAGGCTGCCGGCCGGCACCGCCGTATTGGCGTAGACCGTGGCCGCGCCCGGCGCGCTGCCGTTGTACAGATAGATGCGGTAGCCGCTCAGCGATTCGCCGGCGGTGGCCACCACTTCCACCCCTTCGCCGCTGTCGCCGGAGGCGCCCGCGTCGTCGTAATGCAGTTCGTTGATGAACACCGACGCGTGGGCGGTGGGGACGGCCAGCGCGAGCGCACAAGCCAGGGGAAGCGTGCAGCTCGGGGACCAGCTCACGGAGAAAACACGGGCACGGGACGGCAACCTCATCGACAGCTCCTTGTGATCGGGGAATGCGTTGCCGACTGTAGGACGTGCGCATGACAGCCGGTGGAACCCGGTTCCATTTTTAGAGCGCCTGACAAAACGACTGCGCAGCCGCCAGCCGGGCGCGGCCGGTGCTCGGAACCGGTATGTACCACTCGTACACTCCGGTTCCGAGCGCGCCGTCCACACCCACCTGACGACTGCTTGCGACGTTTTGTCGGCCGCTCCTATGCGGTTGCTCCAGCGGCTGCTCGATACCCACTGCTGGCGTCCCAATGTCTGGTGACCGGTGCCAGGTATGGCAGGCCATTGCACAGCCCGGTTCCAAATCCGCTGTCCGTCGCCAGCCGGCGACCTGCCTGTGGGGTGTGTCGGCCACGCTGTGGCCCTCGCACGGAACTGCCCGGCGAAAAATTTTTGCCGCCCAGCCCTTGAAAGCTGCCCACACAGCACAATCTCTGGCCCGCACCCGCTCTGTCGGGTTTTTTCCGCGCGCTGTGCTGGCAGTCGTCACATGCGAGTGCTAACATCGCCGATAATTTCCAGACCAATCAATCACTTAAGAGGGTCTTTCTCTATGAGCATCAAGCCGCTTCACGACCGCGTTGTAGTCAAGCCGATCGAAGCCGACGAAGTTTCCGCCGGCGGCATCGTGATCCCGGACTCCGCCAAGGAAAAGTCCACCAAGGGTGAAGTCGTCGCCATCGGCGCCGGCAAGCCCCTGGACAACGGCAGCCTGCGCGCGCCGGTGGTCAAGGTCGGCGACAAGGTCATCTACGGTCAGTACGCCGGCAGCAGCTACAAGTCCGAAGGCGTCGAGTACAAGGTGCTGCGCGAAGACGACATCCTGGCGGTCATCGGCTGATAGCCGTTGCCGGCGGGATTCGGGAGTGGGGATTCGGGATTGGTCACTGCGCTTGGCGCAGCTGATCCCGCATCTCCCCCGAACCCCGCTCTAGCCAATCCCCAATCCCCAATCTCAAATTCCGGAGTTACAACAAATGGCTGCTAAAGACATTCGTTTCGGTGAAGACGCACGTACCCGTATGGTTCGTGGCGTCAACGTGCTTGCCAATGCCGTCAAGGCAACCCTGGGCCCGAAGGGCCGCAACGTCGTGCTCGAGAAGAGCTTCGGCGCGCCGACCATCACCAAGGACGGCGTCTCCGTCGCCAAGGAAATCGAACTGGCTGACAAGTTCGAGAACATGGGCGCGCAGATGGTCAAGGAAGTCGCTTCCAAGACCAACGACAACGCTGGTGACGGCACCACCACCGCCACCGTGCTGGCCCAGGCCCTGATCCGCGAAGGCGCCAAGGCCGTGGCCGCCGGCATGAACCCGATGGATCTCAAGCGCGGTATCGACCAGGCCGTCAAGGCCGCCGTCATCGAGCTGAAGAACATCTCCAAGCCCACCACCGACGACAAGGCGATTGCCCAGGTCGGCACCATCTCGGCCAACTCGGACGAATCGATCGGCAACATCATTGCCGAAGCGATGCAGAAGGTCGGCAAGGAAGGCGTGATCACCGTTGAAGAAGGCTCGGGCCTGGAAAACGAGCTGGACGTGGTCGAGGGCATGCAGTTCGATCGCGGCTACCTCTCCCCGTACTTCATCAACAACCAGCAGAGCCAGTCGGCCGACCTGGACGACCCATTCATCCTGCTGCACGACAAGAAGATCTCCAATGTGCGCGACCTGCTGCCCGTGCTGGAAGGCGTGGCCAAGGCCGGCAAGCCGTTGCTGATCGTCGCTGAGGAAGTCGAAGGCGAAGCGCTGGCGACCCTGGTGGTCAACACCATCCGTGGCATCGTCAAGGTCGTGGCCGTCAAGGCACCGGGCTTCGGCGACCGTCGCAAGGCGATGCTGGAAGACATGGCCGTGCTGACCGGCGGCACCGTGATCTCCGAGGAAGTGGGTCTGGCGCTGGAGAAGGCCACGATCAAGGACCTCGGCCGCGCCAAGAAGGTGCAGGTCTCCAAGGAGAACACCACCATCATCGACGGCGCCGGCGATTCGGCCACGATTGAAGCCCGCGTTGGCCAGATCAAGACCCAGATCGAAGACACCTCGTCCGATTACGACCGCGAGAAGCTGCAGGAGCGCGTGGCCAAGCTGGCCGGTGGCGTTGCAGTGATCAAGGTCGGCGCGTCGACCGAAATCGAAATGAAGGAAAAGAAGGCCCGCGTCGAAGACGCCCTGCACGCTACCCGTGCAGCCGTCGAAGAAGGCGTGGTCCCGGGCGGCGGTGTGGCCCTGGTGCGTGCGCTGGTGGCCGTCGGTAACCTGACCGGTGCCAACGAAGACCAGACCCACGGCATCCAGATCGCCCTGCGCGCGATGGAAGCCCCGCTGCGTGAGATCGTGGCCAATGCCGGCGAAGAGCCGTCCGTGATCCTGAACAAGGTCAAGGAAGGCACCGGCAACTACGGTTACAACGCCGCCAACGGCGAGTTCGGCGACATGGTCGAGTTCGGCATCCTGGATCCGACCAAGGTCACCCGCTCGGCGCTGCAGAACGCCGCCTCGATCGCCGGCCTGATGATCACCACCGAAGCCATGGTGGCCGATGCACCGAAGAAGGACGAGCCGGCGATGCCGGCCGGCGGTGGCATGGGCGGCATGGGCGGCATGGATTTCTGATCCAGGCCACTCGGCTGTCGCAGCACAAAGGACCCCGCCGAAAGGCGGGGTTTTTTTATGGGCGGCAAGATGGATGGCGCAAAATCCGCTCGTCGATTGGTCGTGCGTGACCACGCAGACCCCATGACCTCGTAGGAGCGCACCAGGGCGCGAAGAGGCTTCACCGGGAACGCTCCAGTCGCGCCCAGATGCGCTCCTACGCGGCGCCAATGCCGCAGCCCCAACCGTGTCGAACCCGCGCGTGCATGGCCACGCAGATCCCATGACCTCGTAGGAGCGCCCCAGGGCGCGAAGAGGCTTCACCGGGAATGCCCCAGTCACGCCCAGGTGCGCTCCTACGCGGCGCCGATGCCGCGGCCCCAACCATGTCGAACCCGCGTGTGCATGGCCCCGCGACCTCGTAGGAGCGCCCCAGGGCGCGAAGAGGCTTCACCGGGAACGCCCCAGTCGCGCCCAGATGCGCTCCTACGCGGCGCCGATGCGACCACCGGCCCGCGCAATCGGTTCGCGGCCCCAACCGTGTGGAACCCTGCGCCATTCACCAAAATGCGAGCCCCATCACACTTGCATGACAATGTGTTGACACCGATGTCATCGCAGCCCTAGCGTCGTTGCGCAGGCGCTTGCGCCGAACGGTCGGGGGGCCATCGGACAGGGGGTAGCGATGCGGTGCATCGCTCGCAGGCGTCGTTGCAGTGAAACGCCATGCCGGCCGCGCCGGCCTCTCCCGGGGATCTTATGAACTGCCGCAGTCATCGCCTTGCCTTGTCGATTTCCTTATCCCTTGCCCTGACCGCAGCGGTCGCACCGTCGGCTGCTGCCCAGCAGGCCGAGCCGGATCAACCGCGTGCCACCTCCACCCTGGATGCGGTCAGCGTCACCGGTTCGCGCATCAAGCGCGCGCAGGTCGAAGGCGCGCAGCCGGTGGTCACCATCTCCGCGCAGCAAATTCAGCAAGAAGGCTTTGCCACCGTCTACGACGTGCTCAACAGCATGAACCAGCAGGGATCGGTGGAGGCCGATACGCAATGGGGCTCGCATACGCCCAACGCCTCGCCGATCAACCTGCGCGACCTGGGGCCGGGCCGCACCCTGTTGCTGGTCAACGGGCACCGCGTGGCCGATTACCCGCTGCCCTACGGCGGCGAGAGCAACTTTTCCAACTACAGCAACATCCCGTCCGCGGCGGTGGAGCGCATCGACATCCTGACCGGCGGCGCTTCGGCGATCTACGGCTCGGACGCGGTGGCCGGCGTGGTCAACGTGATCCTCAAGCGCGATTACCAGGGCGATCAGGTGCGGCTGCGCGGCGGCACTGCCACCGAAGGTGGCCGCGACAGTTTCGACGTGTCCTGGGCGGGCGGGCGCACCGGCGAGAACTGGAGCCTGACCTACGCGCTGCAGGCCACCCGGCGCGATCCGTTGAGCGGGCGCGATCGCCCCGAGATGGACGACTCCGACGACATGTCCTATTCCAACTGGACCGGCCAGAACCGCCTGTACGGCTTCAATCCGTTCACCGGCCTGAGCCTGGTCGATGCCAACACCAACGAACGTCTCGCACCGCCTGCCGGCACCTGTGCGCGCTTCGGCGGCGAGTTCATCGACGGGCAGCGGCTGAGCTACAACCAGAACACCGGTGCGCTCACCAATGCCGGCGACTATTGCGGCGTGGCCCGCGACTACGGCGACTGGGGGCTGGTCACCGGCAGCGAGGACTACTCGGCCTATCTCTACGGCACCTGGAAGTTCGGCGAGCACACCGAAGCCTGGGCCACGCTGTCGGCCAACCGCAGCATCGGCCGTTGGACCTATGACCCGCCGTACGTGTACCTGGGCCCGTTCCAGGACGCCGACACCGGCCGCTCGCTGTATGCGATCCGGCAGCTCACACGGCGCGAGGCCGGCGGTTGGGACCGCCTGGCCAACTACAACAAGGAGCAGTCCTGGGACCTGAGCGCCGGCTTGCGCGGTGCGTGGGCCGACCGCTTCGACTGGGAGTTGAGCGTGGGCCGCTCGCGCTACACGGTGGACGAATACGTACGCACCGTGGACACCGCCCGCGCCACCGATTATTTCCTCGGCAGCCCCACCGGCTCCGCCGCCGACGGCACGCCGATCTATGCGATCAACCAGGCGCGCCTGTATGCACCGCTGTCCTCGAGCGAGTACGACGACCTGGTCGCCAAATCGCATAACTCGGCGTATTCGTGGGTGAACCAGGCCAGCTTCAGCCTGAGCGGCGATCTGGTGCAGGGCTGGGCCGGGCCGATCCGCTTCGCCACCGTGGCCGAAGTCGCCAAGCAGGGCTACCAGTTGTCGCCCGACCCCTGCGCCAACGAGTGCTATCCGGTCGATGTGGTGGACAGTGGCGGCGGCGAGCGCATGCGCAGTTCGGCCGGGCTGGAATTGCAGATTCCGCTGCTGTCGACGTTGAGCGCCAATGTCGCCGGTCGCTACGATCGCTACGGCAGTTACCGCTCTTCGGCGGCGATTCCGACCGATGTCGGCACCCAAAGCGACACCACCTGGAGCGCGGGTCTGGAATGGCGCCCGGTCGACAGCCTGTTGTTGCGCAGCACGCTGGCCACCAGCTTCCGCGCGCCGGACATGCATTACGTGCTCGGCGAACCCAGCTCCACCAACCAGACCGTGATCGATCAATACCGCTGCATCGCCACCGGCGCGTATCTCACCGGCGGCTGCAACGACGAGAACAGCAACATCTACTACACCGTGGATGTGAACCGTCGCGGCACGCCGGATTTGCGCTCGGAAACCGGCCGCTCGTTCACCGGCGGGGTGGTGTGGGACATCGTGCAGGGCCTGTCGCTGAGCGTGGACTACTACCGCATCGAGCTGGAGGAAATGATCAAGGATCTGGACCGCGACGAGATCCTCTCGGCCGAAGCCGGCTGCCGCACCGGCACCACCATCAGCGGCGGCGCCTGGAACAATCCCGGCGGCGCCGGCTACTGCGACACCATCACCTCGCGCGTGCTGCGCAACGCCGATGGCACCATCGCCAGCATCGAGCGCGGCCCGATCAACCTGGCGCAGATGGAAACCTCCGGCATCGACGCCTCGCTGAAATACCGGCTTGCCACTGCGGGCTGGGGCAACTTCCAGTTGTCGCTGGACTACAACAACCTGCTGGCCTATCGCGAGCAGATCTACCGCACCGACAGCGACGAAAACCGCCGCGACGAACGCGTGCGCAGCCGTGTGCGTGGCAGCGTGCATTGGGACAACGGCGGCGCCTGGGACTGGACGGTGTACTTCCGCCGGCTCGGCTCCATGCGCGCGGTTAACTGGGGCACCTGCGAGCGCTTCGACGACGGCTACCAACCCAGCGCCTCGGACGCATGCGTGGTCACCGACACCGCCAACGTGCATCTGGGCGAGAGCAGCAAGCGCTACTTCGGCCGCGTCGGCCCGGCGATCTACTGGAACCTCAGCACCGGCTACAAGATCACCGACCACGCCAAGGTCAACTTCTACGTCAACAACGTGTTCAACGAAGTGGGCTACGAGAACAAGGAGCGCTTCTACGGCTACGGTTTCTACAACACCACCTTGTTCAACCCGATCGGCCGCGAAGTGGCGGCGGAATATGTGTTCACCTTCTGAGTGAACGTGGCGGCCGCATCGCACGTCACGGCATGGCGCCGTGGCGTGCGCTGCAGTGTCGCTGCCACGTGCTCAGGCACGTCGTGACGCCGTTGGCCCCAGGCTTGCCAGCGCGCGCGTGGCGATGCCGCCATCTTGTCGTGCGACGTGATGGTCGGCGCGGCACACGCAACTCGCAGGCTCCCCCGTGGGGCACCGCTGCAACGTTCCGTTGCCGATGAAACAGTGGCAACGGCCAAACGTGCGTGGTATCAATGCACCCAATGAACGCACCCCGCAGCCAGTTTTACTTTTGGTACTACGGTTTTCCGATGCCGCTGGCGGAGGACGGATTGCGCTCAACCTGAAGAAACCTTCAGCAGCATTCCCGAAAAGCCGCCAGCGCACACTGGCGGCTTTTTTGTTGCCGCCGCGCCTGGCTCCCTGATGCAACACCGCCCACCGAGACACTGTTATGCCGCCTGTGACCGATGACCTGCGTATCCGCAAGATCGAAGCCCTTGCCCCGCCCTCGCAGCTGCTGTCGCTGCTGCCCTGCGACGAGCGCGCCTCCGAGACCGTGACCAATTCGCGTGCCGCCCTTCACGAGATCCTGCATGGACGCGACGACCGCCTGGCAGTGGTGATCGGGCCCTGCTCGATCCACGATCCGGTCGCGGCGATGGACTACGCGCACCGCCTGCGCCCGCTGCGCGAGCAGTTCGGCGACGCGCTGGAGATCGTGATGCGGGTGTACTTCGAAAAGCCGCGTACCACCATCGGCTGGAAGGGCCTGATCAACGATCCGGATCTGGATGGCAGCTTCCAGATCAACAAGGGCCTGCGGGTGGCGCGCGGTCTGCTGCGCGACATCAACAACCTCGGCCTGCCGGCCGGTGTGGAATTCCTCGACATCATCTCGCCGCAGTACATCGCCGACCTGGTGGCCTGGGGCGCGATCGGCGCGCGGACCACCGAAAGCCAGGTGCATCGCGAAATGGCATCGGGCTTGTCGTGCCCGGTGGGCTTCAAGAACGGCACCGGCGGCGACGTCAAGATTGCGGTGGACGCGGTAGGTGCGGCCTCGCACCCGCATCATTTCCTGGCCGTGACCAAGGACGGCCACACCGCGGTGGCCGCGACCGCAGGCAACCCGGATTGCCACGTGATCCTGCGCGGCGGCAAGCAGCCCAACTTCGATGCGGTCAGTGTGGAAGCGGCCAGCCAGGTGCTCAACACGTCCGGCTTGCCGGCGCGCCTGATGATCGACGCCAGCCACGCCAACAGCGGCAAGAATCCCGAGAACCAGCCAAAGGTCATCGACGACATCGCCACGCAGCTGGAAGGCGGCGAGACCCGCATCGTCGGCGTCATGGTGGAGAGCCACCTGGTCGGCGGACGCCAGGAACTGGTGCCCGGCTGCGCACTGACCTACGGCCAGAGCATCACCGACGGCTGCCTGGATTGGGACGCCTCGGTGCAAGTGCTGGAGCGCCTGGCGACGGCCGTGCGTGCACGTCGTGCCAGGCGGCTTGCCGAAGCTGCGTGATCGCTGAGGCGCTGGGGTGAGAAGGCGAGGCTTCGCGCGTACCCTCATCCGGCGCTGCGTGCCACCTTCTCCCGCAGGGAGAAGGGATGGAGCCCCGCTTCCTTCGGGGCGCCAAGGCACCGTTTGCGCGTCACTGGCGCGCGTGCCGTGGTGCGCCCGCGCCGCAAGCGCGGGCCCGGGGCGCGGAGCGAGGGTTGGGGTCAGGGTACGGCGGAAGGCAGCCATCCAAGACCGCATGCTCATAACGGCGCGGCGCGGCGAACTCGCAATCGTGCAATGGCAACAGATTCAAGGCGCATTCCATCCGGAGCGGCAGTGCCTCAATGCGCAGGGTATTCAACGCTACGCACATTCCATTCGATGCTCGGCATCTTCAAAGTGCAAAGCATCCAGAACGCAGCACATCCGCAACAGCGCTCGCTTGCGGCGACCAGCGGCCAAACAAGCCTGTCGAGCAGCCTGGCAACGAACACGGTGATGTTGATGGCCGCTCCAGAACAAGAACGCCGGGCCGGCGCAGGGAGCCGGCCCGACGGATTGGACACCACCCAGTGATGACCCGTCGCGCCCAGCGGCAGGAGGGGGAGAGAGCCGTCCTGCCGCCGAATGCGAGCGGGCAGGAACGTTATCGGCCACATGCATGACATCGCGATGTCGCGGCATGTCGGCGCCAGCAATGAAGTTCGCGAAGCGTTAAACGGCAGGCATGACGACCGCACCCGGATCTTTCTAGCAACACCGCCACGCTAGGCTACAACTACCGATTCCCGATTCCCCAATCCCCGCTCACCCCAACATATCCCCGGTCTCCAACCAGCGCTGATGCCACGACAACGCCTCGGTCAGCAGATGCGGAGTGTGCTTGCCGTAGCTGTCGCGATTGGCGCGCGCCACATAGTCTTCCAGCGCATCGCGATAGCGCGGGTGTACGCAGTGATCGAGTAGCTGGCGTGCGCGCTGCTTGGGCGTGAGGCCGCGCAGATCGGCCAGGCCTTGTTCGGTGACGATCACCGAGACGTCGTGTTCGGTATGGTCCACGTGGCTGACCATCGGCACGATCGACGAGATGCTGCCGGCCTTGGCGATGCTGGGGCTCAGGAAGATCGACAGGAAGCCGTTGCGCGCAAAGTCGCCGGAGCCGCCGATGCCGTTCATGATGCGGCTGCCCATCACGTGGGTGGAATTGACGTTGCCGTACAGGTCGGCCTCGATCATGCCGTTCATGCCGATGCAGCCGAGCCGGCGCACCAGCTCCGGATGATTGGAGATCTCCTGCGTGCGCATGATGATGCGCTGCCGGTAGAAACCGATATTGCGCTTGAACTCCTCGTTGCCCTCCGGGCTGAGTGCAAAACCCGTGCACGAGGCGTAGCGCAGCACGCCATCGCGCAGCAGCGCGAGCATGCCGTCCTGGATCACTTCGGTGAACGCTTCCAGGTCGCGGAAACCGCTGCGTGCAAGCCCCGCCAGCACCGCATTGGGAATATTGCCCACGCCCGACTGCAGCGGCAGCAGACTGGCCGGCAGCCGGCCCTTGTCCACTTCATGGCGCAGGAACTCGATCAGATGCGCGGCGATGCGTTCGCTGCTGTCGTCGGCGGCGGCGAAGGGGCTGTTGCGGTCCGGGCCATGCGTGCGCACCACTGCCACGATCTTGTCCGGATCGCAGCGCAGGCTGGGCTCGCCGATGCGGTCGTCGCCGTGGATCAACGGGATCGGCTTGCGCTGCGGCGGCAGCGCGGTGCCGTAATAGACGTCGTGCATGCCATCCAGGCCGGCCGGTTGCCAATCGTTGACCTCGATGATCACCTTGCTGGCCAGGTCCAGCCAGGTCTTGTTGTTGCCGATCGAGGTGGACGGCACCAGGCTGCCGTCGGCGCGGATCGCCGAGACTTCCACCACGGCAGTGTCGATCTGCCCGTAGAAGCCGAACCATACGTGCTGGGCGACGTGGCTGAGATGGATGTCGATATAGTCCAGCGTGCCGGCGTTGATGCGCTGGCGCGCGTCCGGGTCGGACTGGAACGGCATGCGCATGGCGATGCCGTCGGCCTTGGCCAGCGCACCGTCCAGTTCCGGTGCGGTGGACGCGCCGGTCATCAGCTTGATCTGGAACGGTTGGCCTTGCAGATGTGCCGCTTCGATGCGCTGCGCCAGCGCCATCGGCACCGCCTTGGGGTAGCCGGAGCCGGTGAAGCCGCTCATCGCCACGGTCTCGCCGGGCTGGATCAGTGCAGCAGCGGCCTCGGCAGAAACCAGGCGCTCGCGCAGCGGCGCGTACAGGATGCGTTCGTCGGACATGGGCGGCACAGCGAGACAGGGGACTGCCATTATCGCCGCTGCATGCGCCGGCCGCGCTGCGACCTTGGTGCAATACGACTGTGCAGACGACGTCAAACGCGTGCGAAGCGACCTGTTGCGTGCCAGGCCAGGCCAGTAGCACCCCTGCGCACCGGCCACGTTCACGCTTCGCCGCCAGCGCAACCGCGATAGTGGCGGCAGACTCGACTTCTGCCTGCGCCCATGCCCTCTGTTCGCGATCGCTTCCAGCGCTGGCCCCGGCCGTGGCGTATCGCAGTGGTCGTGCTGGTGGCGCTGTATGCGCTGTACCTGCTGGCCGGCAACCTGTTCCTCAATACGCCGTTGTTCGATGCCGTCACCAACCGGCAGCCGCATAAATTCACCATGCAGACCGGCCCGGCACTGACTGTGTTTCCGGGGCAGGTGATGGCCTGGAACGTGCGCATGCGCGGGCAGGCCAACCGCACGGTCTACGTGTTTCACGCCGATCGCGCCAATGCGCGCGTGGCGTTGCTGCCGCTGCTGCGGCGCGAGGTGCGCTTGCCGTGGTTGCACGCCACCGGGCTGAGCGCGGAAGTGGAAACCTCCGACACCCCCATCCCGCCACCGCCACGCGGCGATCGGGGCTGGACGCTGCGCTTCGATGCGATCACCAGCAACAGCATCCGCAGTGCGCGCCTGGGCAAGTTGCTGATCGCCGGGCAGGGCCACGGCAGCGTCGGCTTCCTCAAGCAGCTCAAGGGCGGGCCGTCGGAGCTGTTTCCCTCCGAAGCGGGCTTTCGCGATGCGGTGGTCAGCTACGACGGGGTGCAGGTGTTCAATGGCGCGCAGCTGGATGCGCAATTCCAGTTTCCGCGCCACTACCGCGACCAGGCGCCGGGCCTGCGCAAGCTCGGCCTCACCCACGCGCGCCTGCAGCTGAAGGCCAATACCGTCGCGTTGAAGATCGACACCGGCGCGCCGCACGTGGACATCCGCAGCGGGCCGTCGGTGGCGCGGGTGGAGGCCGATATCACGCTGGATCGCGGCACCCTGCAGGAGGGCAGTCATGCGGTCTGGCGCCTGCCGTTGATGGCCGGCGTCGGCGCGACCGACCGCGGCATGCTGGCGCTGCAACTGGACGTGGCGCGCGACATCCGTGTGCAGGCACGCCTGCCGCGCGACGAGAAGACGGGCAGCGAGCTGCAGGCCGATCTGCGCATCGCCGGACGCAGCATTCCCTTCCAGGATCCTGCGCAGGTGCTGCCGCGCCTGTCCGGGCAGGTACGTGGGCGCTGGCAGTTCGAATCGCTGAACTGGATTGCCGAGCTGTTTGTGCGCAAGCCGTGGTTTCAGCTCGCAGGCGGCGGCCTGGTCGAGGCCGATCTGCGGCTGGCGCAGGGCCGCCTCGCCAGCGGCAGCAGCCTGGAGATTCCGCGCGTGGAGGCGGTGGCGCAGGTGTTCGATACGCGGCTTGCCGGTATTGCCAAGGCGCATGGACGCATCGACGATGCCGCCACGCCGCAGGCGCACCTGGAGGTGAGCATCCCCACCTTCAAGGCCACGCCGCGCGATGCGCCCAGGCAGTTCCTGCTGGACGGCCGCGATCTGCAGCTGGCCATGCATGGCGACGCCGAGCTGGCGCGCCTGCGCGACACGCTCAAGGCGCAGCTGCGTTTCAGCGATGCCCGGGTACCCGATCTCACCGTCTACAACCGTTACCTGCCGGGCAAGAACGTGCGCCTGCTCGGCGGCAGCGGCAGCCTGACCGGCGATGTGGCGATCAATGCCGCCGGCGATGTGGGCAGTGGCCATGCCAACCTGCGCGGGCAGGGCGCGCATCTGGCGCTGGCCGGTGTGCAGATGCGCGGCGATGCCGAATTGCAGGCGCAGCTGCAGCGTGCCGATTTCAAGAACAAGTTCTTCGATCTCAGCGGCACGCGCGTGCGCCTGCGCAATATGCGTGTGGGCGACGACAGCACCAATGCCGACTGGTGGGGGCAGATGCAGGTCGGTGCCGGCACCATCCAGGCCAGCGCACCGTTCCAGCTGGATGCCGATGCAGCGATCCGCATGCGCGATGTCGCGCCGCTGCTGTCGGTGTTTGCGCAACGTGCCGACTATCCGCGCTGGGTGTTGGGCCTGCTGGATTCGGGCGAGTTCGACGCCACCGGCAGGGTGCGTTGGCGCAAGCAGCAGCTGCTGATCGACGACCTGCATGCGGAGAATGCGCGGCTGTCGCTGCGTGCACGGCTGGCCTTGAACGACGAACAGCGGCGCGGCGATCTGTATCTGCGCTGGGGCGTGCTGGGCGCCGGGATCGAGCTCGATGGCAAACAGCGCCAGTGGCATCTTGCCGGCGCGCGCGAGTGGTACGACGGGCAGCCGGGGCTGTTGCCGGCGGTGTCGAAGGCGAAGTAAGCGGCTCGTTGTCTGAGGCTTGCGTATTGCGGCCAGCTTTGCCGTCTTCGAAAAGGCAGTGCGCGTACTGCCGGGCGTGTAGGACATCCAATGCACACCGGGCAGCCTGCCGGTGCCCAGCCGCAATCGCCGCTGCGCACCGCGCTCACGGTTTCCTTGGCACACTGCGCCACGCCGCGTGCGCGGTCTTCAGGAGCCTGCCGTCATGACGATGCCTGTTCGCGCCCGCTGGCACACCTTGCCGCGCCCGGTGCGTTGGCCGTTGCTGGCGTTGCTGGTGGTGTACGCAAGCTATCTGCTGCTCGGCAACCTGTTGCTCAACACGCCACTCGGGCCGGCCGCGCTCAATCGCAAGCCGGACAGGTTCACCATGCACTGGGGCCCGGCAGTGACCTGGTGGCCGGGCCGGCTGACGCTGTGGAAGGTGGAGTTGCAAGGCCGCTCGGCACGCACCCGCTGGAACGTCAGCGCGCAGCGCATGAGCGGGCAGGTGCGGCTGTTGCCGTTGCTGCATCGGCAGTTGCTGGTGCCGGAGCTGCATGCGCACGGGGTGCGTGGCGGCATGCAGGCGGCCGTGCCCACAGCCGATACCGCGGCGACGCCAGCACCGGCGACAGCGCCGAGCACGCAGGTGGCTGCCGCTCCGCTGACTAGCGCAGCCGGTACGCCGCCGCCAACGACCGCGCAGGACAAACCACCCACACGCACCACGGACGTCGTGGCGAGCACGCAGCCGCCCGCACCGACGACCGGCGCGGCCGCCCGCGTGCCGCACTCCGCCGGGGTCGCCAACATCGCCGGCGCACCTGCGGGTCGTCCATCGACCGCTCCGGCCTGGACCCTGCAGTTCAATCGCATCGTCGCCGATCAGGTCCAGGCAGTGACGCTGCGTCAGCTGCGGATCGAAGGCGATGGTCAGCTGCAGCTCGGCCTGTTCAAGCAGTTGCGCGGCGGGCCGATGGAAGTGTTTCCCTCGCGGGCGAGCTTCGACAACGCACGCATGCGCTGGGGTGACAGCGAAGTGCTGCGCAACGGCCAGCTGCGCATCGAAGCCAGCATCGCGCGGCATGCACCGGATCAGGCACGTGGGCTGGCGGTGCTGCAGCTGGCCGATGCGCAGGTGAGCGTGCATGGCGACACCGCGGCACTGGATGTCGTACGTAATGCGCAGGGGCGCCATACGCTCGCCACACGCGCCGGCAAAGGGCGTGCGGATGGGCAGTTGCGCTGGACGCGCGGCGCCTTGCAGCCCGGCAGCCAACTGCAATGGCGCGCACCCCTGCACGACAGCACGCGCACGCCGGCCGCCCTGTTGGGCGAGCTTGCAGCGCAACTGCAGGTGGATCAGGACATGCGCCTGCAGGTGAGCATGCCCGAGCCGGCCGATGCCGGGCTGACATTGGATGCGGATCTGCGCGTGCAAGGCCGGCAATTGCCGCTGCAATCGATGCGCAGCCTGCTGCCGCGCACCTCCGGGCATGCGCGCCTGCACTGGCAACTGTCCTCGCTGAGCTGGATTCCGGCGCTGTTTCCGGACGTGGACTGGCTGACGCTGGAAGGCGACGGGCTGGTGGATGCGGACCTGCGCATCGATCGCGGCCAGCTCGGTGCCGGCAGTCGCCTGCAGGTGCCGCACGTGCGTGCGCATGTCGGCGTGATGGGCCATGCGATCGATGGGCAGGCCAGCGCCGACCTGCGGGTGAGCGCCGATGCGCACGGGCAGCTGCTGCCGGCACTTGCCTTGCAGATGCAGCAGTTCTCCATTGCGCACAGCGATGCGCCCACGCGCCCGTTCGTGCAGGGCCGCGACCTGCGTCTGGACCTGCAGACGCGCGCCGACGCGCGCAACTTGGCCGCGTTACGCGACGCCACGCGCGCGCATCTGCTGTTCGCCAATGCGCGCGTGCCGGATCTGCGTGCCTACAACCGCTATCTGCCGCAGCAGCAATTGCGCTTCGACGGCGGCAACGGTGTATTGAGCGGCGATCTGCAGATCGAACCCGGCGGCCGCATCGGTAAGGGCGGCCTGCGCATCGGCGCACGTGCGGCGCGCCTGCAGTTTGCCGGCCTGGCACTGCGCGGCGATGTGGATGCGGATCTGCGTTTGCAGCGCGGCGATCTGCATGCGGAAAACTTTCGCCTCGATGCCAGCACCATCCAGCTGCGCAATATCGGATTCACCGGGCCGGATGGGCAACGCCGCGACGGCTGGTGGGCGCGCATCGTGCTGGAAGACACCCGCATGCAATGGCGCCAGCCGGTCGGTGTGGACGGACGCGTGCGCATCCAGGTGCGCGATCTGGCTTTCTTGATGTCGCTGTACGCGCGCGATCGTTCGATCCCGAACTGGATGCTGCGGCTGGTGGATGCAGGCCAGGCGCAGGTGACCGGGCGTGTGCATTGGCAGGGCGACACCGTCATCGTCGATCGGCTGCAGGCGCGCAACGAGCGCTTCCAGGTGGATGCGCGCTTGCGCTTGCAGGGCAGCCAACGCAGCGGCAGTCTGCTCGCGCGCTGGGGCATGCTGAGCGCGGCGGTGGGGTTGCGCGGCCAGACCCCGGAATGGCATCTGCTGCATGCTCCGCAGTGGTATCAGGCCCAGCCCGATCTGCTGCGCTGAAGTCCCCGCGCGCCAACGCGACGTGAAGGAAAAAGCGCCAGTTCTGTACTGCCTGGTGTTGTTTTGCAGTGCAGCGTGCAAGTGGCGTTCGGGGCGCGCACTATGCTCCTGCATCCCGACGTGGGGGAGGGAGCAAAGCCCGCTGGCAGTTCGCTGCAAGCGGGCTTTTTTATTGCCTGAAGGTTGGCCAGTCAAGCCACTTCGCCTCCGCTCACCGCGCGAAACGCGCAGATGTTGAAGGGTTGGCCAGGCCACTGCCGGGTCGCCGTGGGCGGCAACGGCCCGCAAGTCCTCGACCGGCGTGATGGGAATGGCCAGCCGCTTTGCCTGCACACGCCGCCGGCTTCCGTTAGAATGAGATCAATTCTCATTTATCGCCGGGCGCCTTGCCGCCCGGGTCCAGCCGTTCAGGAGGTCATCGTGTCGGTCACGCAAGGCGCGCTTCATCAGCAGGTGGAGCGCCTGTACACCGACCACCACGGCTGGCTGCAGGGCTGGCTGCGGCGCAAGCTGGGCGATGCGTTCGTGGCTGCCGACCTGGCGCAGGACACCTTCATCAGCGTGATCAGCGCGGGTGCGGCCGACGAGATCCGCGAGCCGCGCCCGTTCCTGGCCACCATCGCGCGCCGGTTGATGGCGCACCGGCAGCGGCGCAAGTTGCTGGAAACCAGCTACCTGGAGCTGCTGGCTGCGCTGCCGGAAGAACTGGCGCCGTCGCCGGAGCTGCAACTGCTGGCGCTGGAAGCGGTGCAGCAGGTGGACCAGGCGCTGGATGGGCTGCCGCCCAAGGTGAAGGAAGCCTTTTTGTTAGCGCACCTGCAGGAGCTGAGCTACGCGCAGATCGCGCAGCGGCTGGGCGTGTCCAGCAGCTCGGTCAAGCAATATCTCACGCGTGCCAACCGGCATTGCCTGTTCGCCCTGTCGGCGTGAGCTGCGCGGATGGCTGATGCCGCCTCGCGCCGTGCGCGCACCGCTGCCGGCCAGCGAGCACCGCTGGCCGGCGGGCAACCGATCAGCGCCGAGGTCGCCGACCAGGCCGCGCAGTGGCTGACGGTGCTGATGTCCGGCACCGCGAGCCAGGCGCAGCTGCAGCGCTGGCAACAGTGGCGCGATGCGCATCCGGACCATGCGCGGGCGTGGGCGCATATCGAGGCGGTGACCGGGCGGCTGAAGACGCTGACCCCGCAGGCGGCCTATCGCAGCCTGTCGCCGTATGCGGGCAGCAACGGCCAGGCATCGCCGGGCCGGCGCAAGGCGCTGAATCTGCTGCTGTGGGGCGGGGTGGCCGGGGCCACCGGCGTGCTGGCCTCGCGCACCGAACGCTGGCAGCGCGCCACCGCCGATTACGCCACCGCGACCGGCCAGCGCCGCGAGGTGCAGTTGCAGGACGGCAGCCGCATCACCCTCAACACGCGCAGCGCCATCGATGTGCGGTTCGATGCGCAGCAGCGGCTGCTGCGGCTGCTGGCCGGCGAGATCATGGTGACCACCGCGCACGCGCTGGGCGCGGGCCACGATGCGCAGCCGTTGCTGGTGCGCACCGCGCAGGGCGATATCCATGCATTGGGGACGCGCTTTTGCGTGCGCCAGGGCGAGGACGACACCCAGCTGAGCGTGCTGGAAAGCGCGGTGGAGGTGCGGCCACGCGCGGTCGCGCCGGCCGTCGGGCGCGTGCATGCGGGCGAGCAGTGTCGGTTTACTGCCGACGCGCTCGGCGCCATCGCGCCGGTCGATACGCAGGCCGCGGCCTGGGTGCGCGGGCAGCTGATCGCCGACGAGTGGCGCCTGGATACCTTCATCGCCGAGCTGGGCCGTTATCGCTCCGGGCTGCTGCGCTGCGACCCGCAGGTGGGCAGCCTGCGCGTCTCCGGCGTGTTCCCGCTGGACGACACCGACCGCATCCTGGCGATGCTGCCCAGCGTGCTGCCGGTGCGGGTGAGCCGGCGCAGCCGTTACTGGGTGACGGTGCAGGCAGCCGGGCAGGGCTGAGGCGCCGCCAGCCGGCACGTCGCCGAAAAAAGTTTGCATCCGGGCTGCCCGATCGCCGCCGTTGTGGCACCTCCCCAATGACGGTGTCAGTGCGACACCAAACCTTTGTGGGAACAGCATGTCGATCACTGCCCGCCGCCGCGGCCACCTTTCCTCTTCGTCGTTGCAGCGCAATACCCTGGTACAGGCCGTGCAGCGGCCGCTCGGCACGGCCGTGGCGGTTGCGCTCTGCAGCCTGGCCTTGTATGCGGGGGTGCCCGATGCAATCGCCCAGGCCGCGCCTGCCACGCAGGAGGCACGCCAGGCCTATCGCATTCCCGCCGGCCCGTTGGCGCCGGCGCTGCGTGAGCTGGCCGGTTCGGCCAACCTGTTGCTGAGCTTCACCGCCGCGCAGACCGACGGCAAGACCACCGCCGGCCTGGATGGCAGCTACACCGCATCGGCCGCCCTGGCTGCGCTGCTGGCTGGCAGCGGCTTGCAGGCCGTCCCGTTGCAGACCGGCGGCTACGTGCTGCGTGCCGCGCCGCAGCTGAGCGCGAGCAACAGCGAGGTGGACGCGTGGCTGCTGCCCACCGTCAAGGTGACCGCGCAGGCCAACCGCAGTGCGACCACCAGCGGCACCGGCAGCTATACCGCGCGCGCGGTCAGCATCGGCCGCGGCGAGCAGTCGCTCAAGGACATCCCGCAGTCGATCAGCGTGGTCACCCGTCAGTTGATGGACGAGCAGAACATCATCTCGGTCTACGACGCGCTGGCCAGCACCACCGGCATCACCATCGTGCAGAGCCCGCAGGGCGGCAAGTACATCTATTCGCGCGGGTTCGACATCACCACGGTGCAGTACGACGGCGTGCCGCTCAATCGCGGCATGTATGGCCGTGCGAGCAACTACAGCGCCAACATGGGCATCTACGATCGCGCCGAAGTGCTGCGCGGTGCGGCCGGCCTGCTGCAGGGCGCGGGCAACCCCGGCGGTGCGGTGAACCTGGTGCGCAAGCGTGCGCTGGATGTGCCGGGCGTGAGCGTGATGGTGCAGGGCGGCAGCTGGGACCGCTACGGTGCGCTGATCGATGGCAGCGCCAACCTCAGTGCCGATGGCGCATTGCGCGCGCGCGGGGTGATCGATTACCAGGACCAGCGCTCGTTCGTCGATGGGGTCACGCGCCGCACACCCACCTACTACGGCACGCTCGATTACACGCTCTCGCCACAGACCCAGCTCAGCCTGGGCGTGAGCTACGAACAGGTGGAAGGCCGGCCGTTCTTCGGCGGTCTGCCCAGTTTCAGCGATGGCCGCGATATCGGCCTGCCGCGCCAGACCAATCTGGGTGCGGCATGGAACCGGCAGTCCTCGTCCAATCGCGGGCTGTATCTGGACCTGGACCATCGCTTCAATGCCGACTGGGTGTTCAAGCTCAGTGCGGTGCAGGTGCGCGAGCTGCACGATCTGAAATTTGCCAGCTCCAGCCGCGCGATCAATCCGGCCAACGGCACCGGCGCGTTGCTGGCCGCGCGCACCATTTCCGATGCGGACGTCTTCGGCTTCGACGCCAATGTGATCGGGCATTTCAATGCACTGGGACGCAGGCACGAGTTGGTGATCGGCAGCAACTTTGCCGAGACCACCGTGGATACGGTCTACGGCAACAAGAACAACGTCCAGACCTTCAATGTGTTCAATCTGCAGCGCAATGTGCGGGCGATCAGCGATGCGGAAATCTTCGCCAATGCACGCGAGGCCCGGCATGGCACCTCGCGCGAGTTCGGCTTGTACGGCGCACTGCGCTGGCAGCTGACGGATCCGTTGCGGGCCATCGTCGGCACCCGCGTGAGCTGGCACGACACCCTGTGGAACACCACCACCACCGGGCTGTCGCCGTCGCAATCGATCGAGCACACCCGCGAAACCGGGCAGGTCACGCCGTATGCCGGCCTGGTGTACGCCGTGAGCCCGACCTGGTCGGCCTACGCCAGTTATGCGGACATCTTCCAGCCGCAGAACGCGCAGACCGAAGCCGGCGAGATGCTCAAGCCGATGACCGGCGCCAACTACGAGCTGGGCGTCAAGGGGGAGTGGCTGGACGGGCGCATCAATAGCGCGTTTGCGCTGTTCCAGATCGATCAGAAAAACCGCGCCCAGGCCGACCTGACCACCAGCCCCACCTGCCGCAACAACGATTTCTGCTACATCGACAGCGGCAAGGTGCGTAGCCGCGGGTTCGATGCCGAAGTCAGCGGCGAGGTGCTGCGCGACTGGAACGTGTTTGCCGGTTACACCTTCAACCGCACCACCTATCTGCAGGATGTCAGCAGCCAGGGCCAGACCTTCAACAGCTATACGCCCAAGCATTTGCTGCGGGTATGGACCACCTACCGTCTGCCGGGCGCGCTGCAGGACGTCACCGTCGGTGGCGGTGTCAGCGCGCAGAGCGCGGCGTATCGGCAGATCGGCACCGCCACCGCGCCGATCCAGGGGCGTGCGGTCTGGAATGCATTGGCGCGGTACCAGGTCAACCGGCAATGGTCGGTGGCGGTCAATCTCAACAACGTATTCGACAAGCACTACTACAACACCTTGTCGAGCTTCGTTAACGGGCGCTATTACGGCGAACCACGCAATGTGATGGTGACCCTGCGCGGCGCGTTGTGATGCGGGTACCAGCGCTGCGGTGGTGCATGGCGCGTGTCGGATGAAAGATGGCTTTCGCCAAAGCATGGCCTGGCTGCATACCTGGTGCGGCCTGAGCTGCGGCTGGTTGCTGTGCGCGATCTTCCTGGCCGGCACGCTCAGCGTGTTTCGCGATCCGATCACCAGCTGGATGCAGGCCACACCGGCCTTGCCGAGTGCAAGCATGCAGACGGTCCTGTCGGAAGCAGCGCTGGTGCCGCGTGCACTGGCGCAGCTGCATCAACTTGCGCCACAGGCGCGCCTGTGGCGGATCACCTTGCCCGCGCATCCGGGTGAGGCGCTGACGCTGTTCTGGCGGACGCCAAATGGCCAGGAGCAGGCGTCATTGGACCCCGGGAGCGGCGAGCTGCTGCCGTCTCCGTGGGGCCGCCAGACCGAAGGCGGCCGGCATTTCATGAGCTTCCACTACACCTTGCACGGCGGCATTCCCGGGTACTGGCTGGTGGGTTGGGTGTCGCTGTGCGGGCTGATCGCGCTGGTGTCCGGGGTGATCGTGCACAAGCGGATCTTTCTGGATTTCTTCACCTTCCGCCCGGGCAAGGGCCAGCGTTCGTGGCTGGACGCGCACAACGCCACGGCGGTGCTGACGCTGCCGTTTTTGCTGATGATCGTCTACACCGGCCTGGCGTATTTCTCCACCAGCTACATGCCCGCGCCATTGCACGCGCTGTATGGCAGCGACGAGGACGCGTACACGCGTTATGCCGATGAATTGTCGCCGGCAGTGCCTGCGACCAGCGCGGACGGAACCGCAGTCAATCGCGTGCCCGCCTACCTGCCGGAGCTGGTGCAGCGTGCAGACTCGCTCAACGGAGCACCCGCGCAAACGCTGGTGATCGAGCGGCCCGATCAACCCGGCAGCAAGCTGCGCGTGGTCGCGGGCGTGGCAGAGACCGGCAACTCGCGGCGCCTGCTCAATCCAGCCAGCAGCGTGCTGTTCGACGCGACCAGCGGTGCGCTGCTGGAGCAGCACGCAGATGCCGCGCGCACGGACCTGCACGCGCAGGATGTGGAAGAGGTCATCAAGACCCTGCACGTGGCCGGTTTCGGCGGCTGGACCAGCAAATGGCTGTATTTCATCTGCGGCCTGGCCGGCACCTTGATGATGGCTACCGGCACCTTGCTGTTTTCGATCAAGCGGCGTCGGCGTAGCGAGCAGGAGTTCGGCACGGCCACCGCCGGTATCTATCGGGTGGTGGAAGCGCTCAATGTCGCCGCGCTTGCGGGAACCGCATTGGCAAGCATTGCGTATTTCTATGCCAACCGCCTGGTGCCGGCCGCGCAGGCCGAGCGCAGCCAGATCGAAATCCACGCATTGCTGTGGGTATGGGCAGCCACGCTGCTGCATGCGCTGCTGCGCCCACCCGCGCGTGCATGGGTGGAGCAACTGGCGATGACCGCGCTGCTGTGTGTCGGCTTGCCGCTGCTCAATGCGGTCACCACCGGGCAGCATCTGGGCGTGTATCTGGCTGCCGGCGACCTGCAGCGCGCCGGGGTCGAGCTGGTCTCGCTCGTCTTCGGCGTTGCATTTGCTTACGCGGCGTATCGGGCGCATCGCAGCGCCGCGCGACCGGTACCGGCACGCACCGGGCGTGGTGCCGCAGCCGCAATGGACGGGTTGTGAAGCGGTCTTCGCGCACCGCATCGGTGACGCGCTACCGCTGGTCGGTTGCCGGTCGCGTGCTCGCTGCCAGTGTCGGCGGCTATGCGCTGACCTCCACCGGCTGCAGTGTGCTGGCGCAGCTGCTGTGGCGGTTTGCGGGCGTGTCGCCCGCGGTGTCGGTGCTGAGCACGACCTTGCTGAGCTTCGCCAGTTACACCGTCGTCGTGTTGTGGATGTTTCGTGCGCGCAGTGCATTGCGCATGTGGGGCTGGCTGGGCGTGGGCATTGCCGCGCTGAGTGGTGCGAGCTGGTCGTTGGGACATCCGCCATGGACGGGCTGATTGCCGCGCTGCTAGGCACCGCGCTCTGCCACGCCGCAATGATGGCCCTGGCCGTGGCGATGCATCGCCATTACGAGCAGCTCACCGGCCGCCGCACTGCGCCGGTCGCGCAGCGATGGTGGCTGCGTGCGCTGGCTGTCTGTCTGTTGATCGCCGCGCTGGTGCTATGCGTGCTCGCTTGGGGCGGCACAGTGGGCACGGTGTTGTGGCTGGGGTTTGTCAGCGTGGCCGCACTGTGGGCGGCGCTGGGCCTGGCGTATGCGCCGCGCTGGAGTGCGTGGCTAGCAATGCTGCTGGGCTGCATCGCATGCGGCGTGATGGGTTGGCACGTGCTGTAGTTTGCTGTCGTTTGAAGGCCACACACACCGGCCAGCTTGACTGGTCCTTGCCCGCCCACCAGGCTGCAGATCCGCCGCGCTACAACTGGTC
Source organism: Xanthomonas arboricola (assembly GCF_002940665.1). Classification (GTDB taxonomy): domain Bacteria; phylum Pseudomonadota; class Gammaproteobacteria; order Xanthomonadales; family Xanthomonadaceae; genus Xanthomonas; species Xanthomonas arboricola_B. Next base: position 1,190,538 of record NZ_MIGY01000003.1, on the reverse strand, counting down.
CATCCGCACTTTCCAAGCCCTGATACACAACGCACAAAACAGTCGAGACCGAGAACGGTGAGGTTGTGCAGCCGCGATCGGATGCTTGAATCAAAAGCTCAGCTCGTCGAGTGCGCGGTGCCCTCACCGCTCGCGGGACACGCCGTGAACCCATCCCTGGGGGCTCGGTGGCGGCGTCCATGCCGCCACACGGTCCCGCAACCGGCGAGGCCACCGCACCAGACAGTTGGTCGGCTGCTTTCCTGAAAGCGTGTGACTCGGCCTGCGTCGCAGACGAGACGTTTACAGGTTGCGTGTTGCAGGTTTGTCTGCCGCTCGGCTTGCGATCGAGAAATGGTGAAAGTTGGGCGAATGCCGAGTGATCCAACCAGCGCACATCGTGCATTTCTTGCACTGCCTGCAAATAAAAACACCGATCATCTCGACAGGTTCTTGGCCGTCTACCGTCGCGGGACCTTACGCGGCATGGATGCCGCGCCAGAGCCTACAAGGACGTACTTGCGGCGTGTCCTGGGATGGTGGGCGGGCAAGGGCCCTGCAAGGAAGCCACAGATCACATGCGTTGCCGCTGCTTATCCACCTTGCCCAACCTGAGCTCAAGACAGCCGCCTTTCGAGCCCTGACGCTGTTTCAACGCGCGATGCCTTCGCCACTTTTGGGATCCGTCGTAAATCATCCGTGCAGGTCCCACGGTGGCATCCATGCGGCCAAGAAGCCCACAACCAGCGAGGACATCACGCCCGCCGATATGACCGCGTGCTGATGGGGCCACACGCAGGGCGGCGTTGAACCCAGTAGTTGTATTGCTGTCTCTAGACACCGCTGGATCGCCCGCATGCACGTGCCGCTATCGTGCAGGGATGCCAGAATCGGCGCATGTCGCTGCCTACCCCATCCGTGTCTCCTGCGCTTACCGCCCTGATCGAGCGGACTGTGGCGCGTGTCCGTCATGCCGTGCCGGCCGACCAGCGCTGGCCGGGCGATGACTTCGATCGGCAACTCGAACAGGTTGCGCTTGCCAGCGAGTTTGCGCTCGATACCTTGGCGCGTCAGCCGGCCTTGCTGCAGCACCTGGCGCAGCCGGATCCACCGCCGCTGCCACTTCCGGTGCTCGACCCCGCACAGCCCCAGGCCTGGGCGGCGCAGTTGCGGTGCTACCGCAGTGCGGAATCCACGCGCCTGGTCTGGCGCGACGTGCTCGATCTGGACAGCGTCGATGCCACCCTGGCCGGTGCCACCCGCCTGGCCGAAACCTGCCTGCAATGCGGGCTGCAGGCGCTGGAGCAGCAATTCCGCGACCGCCACGGCCAGGTGATTGCCGAAGACGGCAGCGTGCAGCGGCTGGTGGTGTTCGGGCTGGGCAAGCTCGGTGGCGGCGAGCTGAATTTTTCCTCGGATGTGGATCTGGTCTATGCGTATCCGCAGGGTGGCCAGTCCGATGGTGCCCGCCCGCTGGCAGCGGAGGAATATTTTGCGCGTCTGGGCCAACAGCTGGCCAAGCTGCTCGACGAAACCACCGCCGATGGATTCAGCCATCGCGTGGATCTGCGCCTGCGTCCGTTCGGCACGGCCGGGCGCGTGGCCCTGTCGTTCACCGGCATGGACCAGTACTTCCAGCGCGAAGGGCGCGATTGGGAGCGTTATGCCTGGCTCAAGGCGCGCGCGGTGGCCGGCGATATCGACGCCGGCGAAGCCTGGCTGGAAACGCTGCGCCCCTTCGTCTACCGGCGTTATCTGGACTTCACCGCGCTGGACGGCTTGCGCGAGATGAAGGCGGCGATCACTGCCGAAGTCGCCCGCCACGATCGTCTGGACGACATCAAGCGCGGGCCGGGCGGCATCCGCGAGATCGAGTTCCTGGCGCAATCGCTGCAGCTGATCCGCGGTGGGCGCGAGCCGAGCCTGCGCCAGCGTCGCCTGCTGCCTGCCTTGCAGGCGCTGGTGGCGGCAGGCCAGATCGATGCGGACAACGGGCATGCATTGACCGAGGCGTATCGCTTCTTGCGCCGGCTCGAAAATCGTCTGCAGATGTTGCGCGACGCACAGACCCATGCCTTGCCGCAGGCACCGCTGGATCGCGAACGCATCGCGCTGGGCCTGGGTTATGCGGATTGGCCGGCGCTGCTGCAGGCACTCGCTCCGCAACGCGCGCGCGTTGCTGCCGAGTTTGCCGAGTTGCTGGCACCACGCGTGCGCGCCACCGCGCCCGACGCACTTGCCGATTACTGGCGCGCCTTGCCGGGAGGCGATGCCGCGCCGTTGGCCGGCATTGGATTGCACGATCCCGGCGGTGCGCATCAGGTGCTGGCCGATTTTGCGCAGTCTTCCGGAGTGCGCGCGCTCTCCGATACCGCATGCGCGCGGCTGGACCGCGTCATGCCGGCGCTGCTGCATGCAGCCACCCGCGCCAGCCAACCGGATGCCGCCGTGCGCCGCATGCTTGGCCTGTTGCAATCTACCTTGCGCCGCACCAGCTATCTGGCCTTGCTGGACGAACAACCCAGCGCCCTCGCACGCCTGGTCGATGTGCTCTCGCGCAGCGCCTTGCTGGCCGAGCGCCTGGCTGCGTATCCGCTGCTGCTGGACGAACTGCTCGACACCCGCATCAGCGGTCCATTGCCCGACCGCGACGCGTTGCACGCTGCGTGCCTGGGCACCTTGCAGATCGAGGATACCGAGGCGGCCCTGCGCGAACTCAACGAGCGCCGGCTCGCGCTGAGCTTCCGCGTTGCACTGGCCACGCTCGATGGCCGCCAGCAGGCCGTGGACAGCACCCGGCAACTGGCCTGGCTGGCCGAAGCGGTGGTGCAGACGGTGCTGCAGCTGGCGCGCCGCGAACTGATCGCCGCGCACGGGCAGGTGCCGGGCGGGGCATTCGCCATCATCGGCTACGGCAGCCTGGGCGGCCTGGAGCTGGGCTTCGGCTCGGACCTGGATCTGGTATTTCTCTACGACCATCCACGCGAGGTAGAAGCCTCCGATGGCAAGCGAGCGCTGGACGCCGGGCGCTGGTTTGCGCGGCTGGCGCAGAAAGTGATGACCTTGCTGGCTGCCGAGACCGGCGCCGGCCGTCTCTACGATATCGATGTGCGGCTGCGCCCGGACGGCGGCAAGGGCGCATTGGTGTCCTCGCTGGCCAGTTACCGCGACTACCAGCGCGAGCGTGCCTGGACCTGGGAGCATCAGGCGCTGGTGCGCGCGCGTGCGGTGGCCGGCGATGCCGCGCTTTGCGCGGCCTTCGCGCAGGTGCGTGCCGACACGCTGACACGCGTACGCGACACAGCGGTGCTGCACGAGGACGTGCGCAAGATGCGCGCGCGCATGCGCAGCGAACTGGATCGCAGCGATGCGGGGCGGCTGGATCTCAAGCAGGGCGCCGGCGGCCTGGTCGATCTGGAATTCGTCCTGCAGGCCGGCGTGCTCGGCCAGGCCGCACAGCACCCTGAGTTGCTGCCGGCCTGCGCCACGCCCGCCTTGATCGATGCGCTGGTACGGGCGCAGTGGCTACCGGCAGAGAGTGCAGCACCGCTGCATCAGGCCCACGCCGCGCTGGTGGAGGCGGGCCTGAGTTGCACCCTGGATCGCCGGCCGCGGTTGATCGCTCCGACCCCGGCCATCCAGCAGGCACGGCACAGCATCTTCACCACCGCACACGCGCAAGGACTGGAGTTTCCGGTCGGCAAGGATGTGGCAGCGCTGTAGCCTTGGTCGGCCGGTACCCGGGCATTGCGATGCGAGGCGAGTGTGGCGCGCAGACCGGGCTGGCAGACGTACAGGTGCTGGAATCACCTCCATTCACCGCGCCTGTCTTTGGCCTGGTTGCCGGTGCGTAGGCGCGCCCATCAGCCGTGGGGGCGCGGCGCACTGCGCCACAGCAGTGCGCGGAACGGGCCGAGCAGGAACACGCCCATGCCCAGCTTCACCGCCAGGTCGCCGGCCGCCCAGCTGATCCATGGCAGCCCGACGCCGGCAAAGGCGATGCTCCAGAAGATCGCCGTATCCAGCGTGGCGCTGCAGGTGGTGGCCACGATCGGCGCACGCCACCAGTTGCCACTACGCAGCCGGTCGAACACGCTGATATCCAGCAACTGCGCCGCGATGAAGGCGGTGCACGAGGCCGCCGCGATGCGTGGGGTGGCCAGCCAGAGCGACAACGCCACCGCAAGCGCAAAGCCGCACCAGGCGACCTTGCGCGCCGCGCGTGGGCCGAAGCGGCGATTGATCAGGTTGCTCACCAGAAACGCCAGCGGGTATGAGAACGCACCCCAGGTCAACCAAGCGTTGATCGGGTACTGCACCAGGATGTTGGACAACAGCACCACCGCGCCCATGGCCAAGATCGCCCATGCCAATGCGCGCGCGGTGAGTGGGGTGAACAGGGTGGGGGATGGGGCGGACATGGCGGTGCGGCAGTGAGCGATCAGCGCGAATTATCCGCGCGTTGACGCATGCAGGCCAGTGCGCCGACGCGCCGCCAGGGCCAGCACCAACATCGCAAGCACGCACACGCCACCGAAGACATCGCCGAGCTGCGTATACAACGTTGCCACTTGCGGGGCGACCAGCGCGCTGACACTTGCGCTCGTTCCAGGCATCGGCGCGCTCCGGGTCTGCAGCTGCACACGGCCGTACGCATCGGTGACGATCAACAGCCCTTCGCGCGCATTACGCACCACGGTGTAGCCGTTCTCCACGCCACGCAGCGCGGTCATATGCGCCGACATCCAGGCATCGCGATAGGCGAAGTCCCAGGCCGGCACCAGCATGAGTGCGGCGTTGCGTTGGCCATTGGCGCGTGCCAGCCGTGCAAACAGCATGTCCTTGCAGATCGCCAGCCCCCAGCGCAGGTCATCGACGTGACGGATGGCGTAGTCCTGCCCGTGTGCGTAGTGCTGCGCGCGCTCGGGCGGGGCGAGAAACTGTTTCTCGTAGCTCTCCACGCGCACGCCCTGCGGATCGAACAACCAGGCAAGGTTGCGCGGCTGCACGCCGTGTTCGGCAATCCCTACCAGCAGCCACAGCCGGTGCTGCCGGGCGAGCGCGCTGTAGTGCTGTTGCCACTGCGTCAGTTGCTGCGGTGGCAGCACTGCGATCTTTTCTGGCAACACCACCAGCTGCGCACCCTGCGCGGCGAGCGTGCCGATCAAGGCGTCGTAGCGATTGCGGATCGGTTGCCAGTACGCCGGTGCAGCCGTCGGGCCGATCGCATCGTCGATGGCCGCCAGGCCGATGCGCAGCGGCGTGCCGGCGACCGGCGTCTGCAGCCGCCACAGGCCATAGCCGGTGCTTGCGGCCAAGGTCAGCGCCACGGCAGCGACGATCAGCAGCGGACGGCGCACAGCGTTGCCACACCACACCAGCAACGCCAGCAACGAGGGCAGCAGACACACCACAAACAACAGCCCGGACACGCCGCTCAGTGCAGTGAGTTGCAGCAAAGGCAGCACATCGGCCTGCGAGTAAGCAGGGCTGCCCCAGTTACCGTCCGGCAGCAACCGTGCCATCAACAAATCGGCGCTGACCCACAGCAGCGGGTACGCCAGTACGCTCCAGCCGCTGCGCAGGCGCTGCACGATCCGGCGTGCGCCCATCACCACCGCATACCACACCAGCGCGATGCCGCAGGCGGCCATTACCACTGCAGGCAACGGCATCGCCAGGCGGAAGTAAGGCACATAGTGCGTCGCGGCCATGCTGGTGGCGATCAGCACCGCAATACGTGCGTGCGCAGTGCGCTCGATCGTGTAGGCCAGCCACAGCAGCGGCGCCGGCGCCAGCCACACCCACCACCATGGCGGCTGCAGACCGACCCCGAACCACAAGGCCGCACCGGCGAACAGGGCGGCCAGCAGCATGCGCATGGGCGACAGCGGCGTGTGGTGCATTGCAGATCCAGTGGAAGACACGCAAGGATCATGCACTGGCGTGCTGGCGATCAGACAGTGACGATCGTCATCCAACTGCAGCGGTCATCAACGAACGTGGTGTTGCACTTCGGTAGACAATGGCCGATGTATCTGCCCACGCCGTGCGCAATACCTTACCTGTACACGTGAGGCGCCGTCAGCAACGCCCCATCGCAACCGCGGGTGTCTGTACGGCGTCTTCCATTATCACCAGGTGGTGCTGCTGTTCTGCGCAGCGGATTCTGCGGTCGGCACGAACGCCAGCGCCTGGCCTTGTGGCGACTGTACCGTCCAGCCCGCACCGGCCGGGCTCGGCTGGAAGCTCACCGTCTCGCCAACGTGGAAGCCCGCAGTCGGGTCGTCCTGGCGAGCCGGCCAGCGCAGCAGTGCCGTGTTCTCCGCTTTTGCGGGATCCTGCAACTGCACCTGGCAGCCGCCATCGGTGGTTTTTTCCACCGACTTCACCCGCATCGGCGGCAACGGCCCGGCCGAGGCCTTGTGCGATGCCTCGCTGAGCGCTTCAGAGCCTGCGATCGCACTATGGCCCAGCGCCAACGACACGAAGTACGGCGCGGAGATCACCAGGATCGCCGACATCGCCGAGGCGTCGCCGCGGGTGATCGTGGTCAAGCCTGCGTTGGCCTGCATCGGCTGGCCAAACGAGACGGCCAGCAACAGCCCAAGGCCGGCAGATCGAAGAGGGATGTTCATGGAGACGCTCCGTGCGTGGTGACGCTGCGTGGAATGGAATGATCCTGCTGCAGCATGTGTTGCTGCTGCAGGAAGTCGAACACCGACTCGACCGTGATCACCGAATAATTGCCGGAGAGGCGCTCGCTGGCGGGATGGTCGGTCACTGCAGCATTGGCGATGAAAAAACGTGCGCCGATGCGCTTGCTCAGGTCCAGGTGCAGGCGGGTGGGTTGGTAGCCGTTGCGCTTGAGCCAGGCCTGTGCGCTGCGTCGATCGCTCACCGGCGCAGGTGTCGCATCTGCTGCATTGGTCGCCGCCAATGCAGCCGCCAGCACTTCGAGCACCCACTGGTTGGAATTCTGATACTCGGTGGAGAACGGATAGGCGATCATGCTGTAGCGCGCCTCGTGCAGCGTGTGCGCCAGCGTGGCCGGATCCTGCAGCAACGTGCGCAGTTGCTGCTGCAGCGCCGGTGCCGGCACGCCGACGCGCAGATCGGCAGCGAGGGCACTTTCGCCGATGAAGTTGCTCAGGCCTTCGTGGTACAGCGCGGAGTTGTCCGACCTGCAGTGGTTGAGCAGGTGCTTCACCCGCCAGGTGCCGTCGTCCTCGCGCAACGCGAAGGCCAGATGGCTGTGTTTCAAGCCATAGCGGCTCAGGTCCTGGCCGCCGCGTGCCAACAGCACGACCTGCGCACCGTCCACTGCGTCCAGCGCCTGCTGGGTGGATTTGGCCAGGTCGAACATCGCCGCCAGCGTGGCGGGCGCCGGATAGTGCGGGGTGCACACCGGCGCGGCGATGGCGGGGAGTGCGCACGTCAGGGATGCGAGCAACAGCGCTGCTGCAGGCCAACCGCGCCGTTTGTGTACAAGTCGCATGGGGGATGCATCGTCCTTGTGTCTGCCCCGTGACATCGGCGGCGGCACCATCATACGTGCAGGCGCGCACGCACCAGCGCGGCGATGCGCTGGGTTTCGCGCAGTGGTTGACGCTGCGACGGCGTTGCCAAGACATCGCCGGCATCGCACAGACGGCCATGCGCCTGCAGTGCCCGTAGGTACGTGGCCACCCGTCCCTGCGCCTGTGCGGCAAACGCCGCTGCCACCGGTGCCCGCGTGGCGCAGGCTTCGGAGAGCAGGTTGACCGAGTCGGCACTGGCCACGATCGCATCGGCCCAGCCCAGCAGGCCGGCGTACGGATTGGGCCCGTCGCGCTCGTCGCACCACAGCAGGCCTGGCAGGCCTGCATGCGTCTTGCGCAGCGTTGCAATCGCCTCGGGTGGGGTGCGCCGGGAGGTGGTGACCAGCAGGCTGCCGCCGGCCGCGAGCACCTGCGCGCGCAGTTGCGTGCACAGTGCCGCAAGCGCCTGGGTGGTCCAGGGCAGCTGCGCGGTGGGGCCGCCGATCAACAGCGCCACGCGCGGGCCGGGCAGCGCGCCGAGCGCGGCGAAGGCCGCGCGCCCGGCGGCCAGCCAGGCATCGTCCACCGGATGCAGGCTGCCGAGCAGGGTGAGCACGTTGGCGCCACGCAGCCCATCGTGCTCGGGCACGATCAACAGATCCCAGTGGCGCGGGTCCAGGCGTGGGTCCAGCAGTTGCACCACCCGGCTGCCGCGCGCGCGCAGCAGCCGGGTGGCCAGCGCGGCCTGGCGCCCGCAGCCGATCGCCAGCACCGGCGGCTGCTGCAATTGCCGGGCAAAGCCGGGTCCAAAAGCGGCCTGCGCCCCCGGCAACAGGCGCGGTGCGGCCCAGCGCCACGGCGTGCGGGCCTGCAGATGCAGCGCAGTGACCGGTGCGGCGTGCAGCGCCTGCGCCAAGGCCTCGGCCTGGCGGGCATTGCCGGCGCGGCCGTCGCTGACCGCCCAGGTCAGCGCCATCGTTTCAGATCCGACATAGATTTGTTTCAGATAGAGCGCGTGTTGCAGCAATCGCCTCACTCTACACTGCGGGTCTTCACGCTGGCGCCGGTGCTGCATCCTACTGTCGCCCATTCCCTTGCTTCCCGGAGTTTCCATGTCCGACTCGCTCGACGCTGCCGCGCTGGATCAGCTGTTCCGTACCGCCCGCACGCAAAACGCCTTTCTCGACAGGCCGGTCAGCCAAGCGCAGCTGCGCGAGCTCTACGATCTGCTGAAGTGGGGCCCGACCGCGGCCAACGGGTCGCCGGCGCGTTTCGTGTTCGTGGCCACGCCGGAGGGCAAGCAGAAGCTCAAGCCGGCGCTGTCCGAGGCCAATGCCGCCAAGACGCTGGCCGCGCCGGTCACGGTGATCGTCGGCTCCGATGAGGATTTTCACGAAAAGCTGCCATACCTGTTCCCGCATGCCGACGCCAAGAGCTGGTTCGAAGGCCCGCGTGTGGGGCGCGCGGCCGGCGCATTCCGTAACAGCTCGCTGCAGGGCGCCTACCTGATCCTGGCCGCACGTGCGCTGGGTCTGGATGCCGGCCCGATGTCCGGCTTCGACAATGCCAAGGTGGATGCGGCGTTCTTCGCCGGGACGCCGATCAAGTCCAATTTCCTGGTCAATCTTGGCTATGGCGATCCGGCCGGGCTGTTTGCGCGGCTGCCGCGGCTAAGCTTCGACGAAGCCGCACGTATCGAGTAACGGCGGCCGACACGGCGGCTGCGCGCACCGTCGGGCGCGCGCAGCCGGGCCCTCCGGCACGCAGGCAGCCACGTACACTCCGGCTGCGTAGCGCGCCACCCGCACCACCTGAACACCGTACGCCTTGTCCAATCCGCCCCAGGCGCACGTTTCCGCTTTGCTGCAGTCCTCGTCCGTCTGCGTCTGTTCCATCCGCGTTGATCCAATGCGGTCCCTCATCTCAAGGAGTTTCAATGAAGACCACCCACAAACTGTTGCTGCCGCTCGCCCTGACCCTGGCCATCGCCGCCTGCTCCAAGCCGGCCGACAATGCCGCCGCGCCGGCCACCGAAACCCCGGCCGCCACCGCACCGGCCGATGCCGCTGCCACCACTCCTGCCCCGGCTGCTGCGCCGGCCGCCTCGACCGCGCCGGCCGTGGAAGTGGCTTCGGGCACCTACACGCTGGACCCGAGCCACACCGACGTGCTGGCGCAGTGGAGCCACTTCGGCTTCTCCAACCCGACCGCGCACTTCGGCAATGTCGACGGCACCCTGGTGTACGACGCGGCCGACGTGACCAAGTCCACCGTGCAGGTCACCCTGCCGCTGTCTGGTCTGAACAGCTTCACCGCCAAGTTCGACGAACACCTCAAGAGCGGTGATTTCTTCGACGCGGCCAAGTTCCCGACCGCCACCTTCAAGAGCACCAAGGTCGAAGCGGCCGGCCCCAACAAGCTGACCGTCACCGGCGACCTGACCATCAAGGATCAGACCAAGCCGGTCGTGCTGGACGTCACCCTCAACGGTGCCGGCGAGCACCCGATGAAGAAGGTACCGGCAGCCGGTTTCGACGCCACCACCACCATCAAGCGCACCGACTTCGGCGTGGGCCAGTACGCCCCGAACGTCAGCGACGAAGTGAAGATCCGCATCACCACCGAAGCCCTGCAGGCCAAGGCCGGTGACGCTGCTGCTGCCAAGTAAGGCGCAGCGCAGTCGATGCATCGGTGCGAGCGATCGCACCGATGTGCGGAACGCAAACACCCGCCGATCGGCTTAAGGCTGTTCACTGAAGAAAACGGCGCCTCTCCACCTTGGTGGGAGGCGCCGTTTTTTTATGGGCGTTGCGATCGAGCGCGCGAGCGGCGGGCACACCGCACCAGACAGTTTGTTGATCGTTTTATTGAAAGCCATGCGCACCGATCGACTCGACTGGTCCTTGGCCGTCCACCGTCGCGGGGCCTTACGCGGCATGGATGCCGCGTAAGAGCCTACACGGACGTACTTGCGGCGTGCCCCGCGATGGTGGGCGGCCAAGGGCCCTGCGGAAAAGCGACGGATCAACTGCCGTTTGCGTGGAACCCTTCACCCAGCGCCGCCATGCTGTCAGTTAGTGCGGGGCTGATTCAGCCTTCCAGTAGCCCTTCGCGCGCACCGAGTCCTTGTCCACGCCCATGTGCTCTTCGAGAAACTTGCGCATCGCACGCGCGCGCATGGATTCGGTACCGATCCAGTAGAACGTGTCGCCGTCGTGCGGCTCGTAATCGCGCAGGCTGTCTTCCAGCAACGTGCTGCTGGCGGCATCGAAGCCGTTGCGTTCCAGCCAGTACACCTCTACCTCGGCGGCGCTGAGCAGCTCCTGGCGCTCGGCGGCATCGGCGATTTCGATAAAGACCTCTACATGCATGTCGGCGGGCATGGCTTCCAGCCAGCGGCCGATCGCGGGCAGCGCGGTTTCATCGCCGATCAGCACGTAGTGGTCGTAGTCGTCGGCAACCAGGAACGAGCCGCGCGGGCCACCGATCTTCAGCGTCTCGCCGGGCTGTGCCTGCGCCGCCCAGCTGGAGGCCACGCCGTCGCCGTGCAGCACGAAGTCGATGCTCAGCTCGCCGCTCTGCGGATCGAATGCGCGCGGGGTGTAATCGCGGCCGGGCGAGGGCAGCGCGCCTTCGGCATAGCGCGGACCGTCCGGCGTCATCGTCGGCAGCACGAAGGCGCCATCGGCATTGGGGAAGAACAGCTTGACGTGATCGTCCGGTGCCTCGCTCTGAAAGCCGGCAAGTTCGCTGCCGCCGAACACGATGCGGCGCATCTGCGGGGTGAGCGACTCGCAGCGCACCACCTGCACGGAGCGCAGGCGCGGATCGCGGCGGAGTTGGGTGTGGGTGTGGATGGCCATTGTGCTGCGATTCCTGGATATGGCGCGCAGATGCGCGGCGGGGGAGTGACTGCAAACGATGATGCGACGATCTAGCCAGCCGACTGGCGAAAAACAGCGGTTGTTGCCCACCCTGCTCCCATCGGAGAAGGTGCCCCGCAGGGGCGGATGAGGGGACGAGCGAAGCCTCGTGCAGTTGCAATGACACGTGGCTTCGCCCTTGACCCTCACCCCAATCCCTCTGCCGAGGGAGAGGGGCTCAGTTACCGACGCCTGAAGGTGTGTTGACTCTGAGACTGCATTTCGATCAGAACAGGCAGCTACGCCGCTGCAAAATAAGCAAGGTCGATGATCGGCAATTTGCAGACTCACGAATTCGCAGAACACTGCATGCATCGGGGCTGCACATCACTGCGCCTACAACGTCGACACTGCGATGACATGCAACTACCGCAAAGGGTGATCAGGCGGCATCGGCTTGTCTAGGAGTTGCAGCAGCACACGCACTCAGCCGTCGTCGTGCTCCATGCCGTCAGCGGCGGCGTTGAGTAGCGCGGCAATGCGTGTGGTTTCTGCATCCGTCCATTGCCCGTGCCGTGCAAACAGCCCGTGCTTGATGCGGTGGATGGCCTCGCGAATCGGCGCCGGTGTCTGCGCCTTGATCAGCGCGCGCGCGCGGCGGTGGGTGCGCGCCAGCGCCGCATCGAGTGCGTCGCGGTGCTGTGCCGCATGCATGCGGCCGGCCGCGCTGACCTGGTAGCGCTTGCGGCCCTCGTCCAGCACGGTCTGCACCCATCCCTCGGTTTCGAGTTGCGCCAGTGCCGGATAGATGGCGCCCGCACTGGGCGTGTAGAGGCCTTTGAACAGCGCAGTGATCTGCCGCATCAACTCATAGCCATGGCGCGGCTGTTGCTCGATCAGCGCCAGCAGCAGCAAGCGTAGGTCGCCATGTTCCAGTGGTCGCGCGCGCGCACCGCCGCCGCGGCGCGTGGCGCTGCGCGCAAGGGACGGATCGAGGTCATTCGGCAAGTCGTGGTGGCGAGAGCGCACTGTCATTCGATATAGCGAAGCATGGCGAAAAGATATATCGAAGTGGGATCGCCCGCAAGCACCTGCCGGTTGCCGGGCCGACCAGCCTGGCGGTTTCTGCGGCCCATGCTGCAACGCGGCTAGACACCACGGCTCTCCATAATTACGATGTAATTACTCCGACATTACGGGCTTTGCCCGGTGAGGCAGATGCATGAGTCGACAGTGGGACACCCAGGCCGAGAGCCGGCGCCAGCGCCTGCAGCGCGCCGCAGCCCTGGCACCGCACGGGCGCGTGGTGGCCGCCGACGACGTGGTGGCGCTGCTGGAAGCGGTGATCGAGCCGGGCGACCGCGTCTGCCTGGAAGGCAACAACCAGAAGCAGGCCGACTTCCTGGCGCGCTGCCTCACCGAGGTGGACCCGGCGCGCGTGCACGACCTGCATATGGTGCAATCGGTGTTGTCGCTGCCCGCGCATCTGGACGTGTTCGAGCGCGGCATCGCCAAGCGGCTGGATTTCTCGTTCTCCGGCCCGCAGGCCGCGCGCCTGGCCGGGCTGGTTGGCGAGGGCCGCATCGAGATCGGTGCCATCCACACCTATCTGGAATTGTTCGGCCGCTATTTCATCGACCTGACCCCGCGCATCGCGCTGGTCACCGCGCAGGCCGCCGACCGCCACGGCAATCTCTACACCGGCCCGAATACCGAAGACACCCCGGTGATCGTGGAGGCCACCGCGTTCAAGGGCGGCATCGTGATTGCGCAGGTCAACGAAATCGTCGACACGCTGCCGCGCGTGGATATTCCGGCCGACTGGGTGGACTTCGTCACCCAGGCACCCAGGCCCAACTACATCGAACCGCTGTTCACCCGCGACCCGGCGCAGATCTCCGAGATCCAGGTGCTGATGGCGATGATGGCAATCAAGGGCATCTATGCCGAATACGGCGTGGACCGGCTCAACCACGGCATCGGCTTCGACACCGCCGCGATCGAACTGCTGCTGCCCACCTACGCCGAGTCGCTGGGGCTGAAAGGCAAGATCTGCCGGCACTGGGCGCTCAATCCGCACCCGGCGCTGATCCCGGCGATCGAATCGGGCTTCGTGCACTCGGTGCACTCGTTCGGCTCGGAACTGGGCATGGAGGCCTACATCGCCGCGCGCCCGGACATCTTCTTTACCGGTGCCGACGGCAGCATGCGCTCCAATCGGGCGTTGTCGCAGACCGCCGGTTTGTATGCCTGCGACATGTTCATCGGCTCCACCCTGCAGATCGATCTGCAGGGCAACAGCTCCACCGCCACGCGCGACCGCATCGCCGGTTTCGGCGGCGCGCCCAACATGGGTTCGGATGCGCGCGGCCGCCGGCACGCCAGCGCCGCCTGGCTCAAGGCCGGGCGCGAGGCGGCGCGCCCCGGCGAGATGCCGCGCGGGCGCAAGCTGGTGGTGCAGATGGTGGAAACCTTCCGCGAACACATGGCGCCGGCCTTCGTCGACAAGCTCGATGCCTGGGAACTGGCCGAGCGCGCCAACATGCCGCTGCCGCCGGTGATGATCTATGGCGACGACGTCAGCCACGTGCTGACCGAAGAAGGCATCGCCAACCTGTTGCTGTGCCGCAGCGCCGAAGAGCGCGAACAGGCCATCCGTGGCGTGTCCGGTTACACCGCCGTCGGCCTGGGCCGCGACAAACGCGCGGTGGAAAACCTGCGCGATCGCGGCGTCATCAAGCGGCCGGAAGACCTGGGCATCCGTCCACGCGATGCCACGCGCGACCTGCTCGCCGCGCGCACGGTCAAGGACCTGGTGCGCTGGTCCGGAGGGTTGTACGACCCGCCGAAACGTTTTCGCAACTGGTAGGGGCACGGCATGGAAACCCTGCGGTATCGCTTCGATGGCCAGCATGGCGCGCGCGCCGGGCTGGACCATGCGCTGGTCGGCGTGGTCGCCTCCGGCAACCTGGAAGTGCTGGTCGAGCGCGTGCCGCTGGACGGCGCGATGGAGATCGAGATCCTCACCGCCGCACGCGGTTTCGGCACGATCTGGCAGGCGGTGCTGGACGATTTCGCCGCGCGCCATCCGTTGCGCGATGTGCGCATCAGCGTCAACGATGTCGGCGCCACGCCGGCGGTGGTGAGCCTGCGCCTGGAGCAGGCGCTGGACGTCCTGCAGGGAGCCGCCGCATGAGCCACCCGTCTCACCCCGTAGGAGCGCACCCGGGCGCGACGGGCGTTCCCGGTAACGCTTCGGTCGCGCCCAGGTGCGCTCCTACGCGAGTCGTCGGGAGCACCACTGTCGGTAGTGCCGAGCGCAGCCACGACAAACCGGCACACCACAGCGATTTCGTAGCAGCGCACCCGGGCGCGATGGGCGTTCCCGGTAACGCCGCAGTCGCGCCCAGGTGCGCTCCTACGCGAGTCGTCGGGAGCAGCACCGTCGATAGTGCCGAGCGCAGCCACGACGAACCGGCACACCACAGCGATTTCGTAGCAGCGCACCCGGGCGCGATGGGCGTTCTCGGTAACGCTGCAGTCGCGCCCAGGTGCGCTCCTACGCGAGTCGTCGGGAGCACCACCGTCGATAGTGCCGAGCGCAGCCACGACAAACCGGCACACCACAGCGATTTTGTAGGAGCGCACCCGGGCGCGATGGGCGTTCCCGGTAATGCCGCAGTCGCGCCCGGGTGCGCTCCTACGCATGTCATTGGAAGGCTTGTATGAGCACCACCATCCCCATGGCCGAGCGCAGCTATTACGAGGCCGATGCGCGCGAGCGCATCGATGGCGTGCTGGATGCCGGCAGCTTCGGCGAATTCGTCGGCCCGCGCCGTCGCCTGATCAGCCCGCATCTGGCCCAGCTCGACACCCCCGGCGCCTTCGATGACGGCATCGTCGTCGGCGAAGGCACGCTGCGTGGGCGCAACGTGCTGATCGCCGCGCAGCAAGGCGCCTTCCTGGGCGGCGGCGTCGGCGAGGTGCACGGTGCCAAGCTCATCGGCCTGCTCGAACGCGCCACCGCCACGCAGCCGGCGGCGGTGCTGTTGCTGCTCGACACCGGCGGCGTGCGCCTGCACGAAGCCAACGCCGGCCTGATTGCCATCTCCGAAATCATGCGCGCCACCTTGGACACGCGCGCCGCCGGCGTGCCGGTGCTGGCCTTGATCGGCAGCGGCAACGGCGCCTTCGGCGGCATGGGCATCGTGGCGCGCTGCTGCAGCGCGGTGATCATGTCCGAAGAAGGCCGCCTGTCGCTGTCCGGCCCGGACGTGATCGAAACCGTGCGCGGTGTGGAGGAGTTCGACGCACGCGACCGTGCCCTGGTGTGGCGCGTCACCGGCGGCAAGCACCGCTATCTGCTGGGCGAGGCGCAGACGCTGGTGGCCGACCGTATCGCCGCATTTGCAGATGCCGCCGTGCAGGCGCTGGACACGCTGACCGAGCCGGCAGGCGAGGCCGCGCTGCAGGCGCTGGAAGCTGCACATCAGCAATTGTCCAGCCGCATCGCCGCCTACGGCGATTGCCGCGACGGCCTGGAGATCTGGCAGCGCCAGGGCATTGTCGATGCGCAACGCCTGCCGTTGCTGGACACCGACGCCTTCCTCGCCGCCACCGCCGACCGGAGCACGCCATGGAACTGAGCCAACTGCTGGACCGGCTGTTTCCGCGCGGCCACGCCATCGCCCGCAACGACGATGTGCTCACCGGCAGTGCCACCACGGCCGCGGGCGAGGTCACCGTGATCGGCACCGCCAACAAGCTGGAAGTCGGCGTGGACCACGCGCTGGCACTGGCGGCGACCGTGTTGGCGAGCACGCGCGCGCATCCGCAGCGGCCGATCGTGATGCTGGCCGATACCGCCGGGCAACGGCTGGCGCGCCGCGACGAACTGCTTGGCATCAACGGCTATTTCGCGCATCTGGCACGCGCGCTGGACCTGGCGCGCAAGCGCGGCGCGCGGCTGGTCACGCTGGTGTACGGCGAATCGGTCAGTGGCGGCTTTCTGTCGTTCGGTCTGATGGCCGACCATATCCACGCATTGCCGGATGCACAGATCCGGGTGATGGATCTGCGCGCGATGGCGCGCGTCACCAAGCAGACCGTGGACACCCTGCAGGCGCTGAGCAGGAGTTCGCCGGTGTTCGCGCCTGGCGTGGAGAACTACGTGCGCATGGGCGCGGTGGAGTCGCTCTGGGAGGGCGATCTGGCGCAGGCGTTGCTCGATGCGCTGGCCGCGTCCAGCGATGGCGATCAACGCCGCGCACTCGGCGCGCAGCGTGGCGGGCGCACCCTGGCGCGCGATGTCGCTGCCGCAGTGGCTGCGGGCGAGGCCTGAGCATGCCCGGCCGCCACGCATTGGTGTGGTTGCAACCGGACGCGCGCTGGCAAGCGCTGACGCCGGGTGCGCAGCCACGGCTGCAGCAGTGGTTTGCAGCGGGTCTGCCGGCAGTGGTGGCACGCGGCGATGGCAGCGAGGCACCCGGCAGCCTGCGGCTCGGCGTGCCGTTGCCGCCAAGCGAAGGCAAACAGCGCCTGGCACTGAGCGCCGGCCTGGACGAGGTCGCGCGCAGCACCGCGCCATTGGCGCTGGACGCCGTGATCGCAGCCGCACCCTCCGCGACGCAGCCTGCACTGCAGGCCTTGCTGACCCAGTGCAATGCCAACGCCCTGCAGCCGCGCGTCTTCGGCAGCTTCGCATGGCAGGCCCTGACCGGGCTTGCGTATGTGCATGCGCAATCGGATCTGGACCTGTTGTGGTCCATCGCCACACCCGAGCAGGCGCAGGCAGTGGTGACAGTGCTGCAGCGTTGGGAACAGCGTCACCGGCTGCGCGCAGACGGCGAACTGTTGTTGCCCGACGACACCGCGGTGAACTGGCGCGAATACGCCGGCAGCGCACAGCAGGTACTGGTGAAGTCCACCAACGGCTGCCGCCTGCTGCCGCGCAGCGCGCTGTTTCCGGTATGGAGCGCGGCATGAGCACGCTGGCCGAACGCACCGCCGATGCCGGGCGCTCCGTGACGCATTGCAACGCGGTGGAGCGGCAGCGGCCAATGACAAGGGCGAAAGAGGCAGGCATCGCAGCATCCCTGGTTGGTACAGACAGCCAAGCGATGCATCTGGTTCGTGCGGACACCCAATCGACACCGACATCGACACTGGTACCGGCAGCACCGCACGACGTACCGTCGCAGCCGCTACTGCGCCTTGCCCCTGCAGGCACTGGTTCGAACCGCGTGCATGCGCCATCGCGCGCTGCACGCACACATGGCGAGCTGCAAGACAGTGCAGCGCGACAAGGCATATCGCATCCCGAAGCCGGCACCGCCAGCGCACTGGCGCATCGGCTGGGGCGGCTGGCGGTCGCCGCCCTGCATGCAGAACTCTGCTGCGCACCCAAGCCCGGCCTGGTCACTCCGTTCGACAGCGGCAGCCATGCCGATATGGATGCGTCGACGTTCCTGCGCAGCCTGTTCGCCTTGCGCGGCTACTTCGTCGCGATTGCACAGGCCGGTATCGACAACGCGCCGTTCGAGCAATTGCGCCAGCTCGGCATCGCGGCCGAAGCGGCGATGCTGCGCGCCACCGGCGGCATCAATACCCATCGTGGTGCGATCTTCAGCCTGGGCGTGCTCACTGCGCAGGCGGCGCGCGTGCGTGCCGTGCACGGGCATGCCCCTGCCGGAGAAGCAGTCTGCACTGCGGTGCAGGTCTGGCGCGATGCATTGCGGGCCGCGCCGCTGGATCCACACAGCAATGGCCAGCGCGTGCGCGCGGCATTTCGGATCAGTGGCGTGCGCGAACAGGCTGCAGCCGGGTATCCATTGCTGCGCGAGATCGCATTGCTATCTCTGCGTGGCGCACTGCACCGCGGCGCCACGCGCGAGGCCGCATTGGCGCAGACCTTGATGCACCTGATTGCCGAGGTCGACGATCTCAACCTGCTGCACCGCGGCGGGCAGGAAGGACTGGCTTACGCCAAGGCGCAGGCGCGTGCGTTTCTGGCCGATGGCGGCATCGCACACCCGCAGTGGCGCGCGGGCCTGCACGCCATAGGCGCGCAATTTGTTGCGCGTCGCCTGAGCCCGGGCGGCAGCGCCGATCTGCTGGCCTGTGCCTGGTTCCTGCACTGCCAGGAGATGGCATGAGCCGGTGTCGACCACTGGCAACTGCGAAAGCAACGTCCACGCAGGCGTGCGGCGGCGCCGCTCTCTTTATTGCCTCAGGCAACGGCCTGCTTCGCCTGGATACGGAACAAAAGGCTTGCAGCGCGAATAAGGGCTACGCTCGCACAAGGCATAGCATTTTCTGCAAGCAGGTCACCCAATGAGCCTGGCCGTGCTCTGTCCAGGCCAGGGTGGGCAGCACGCCGCGATGTTCGCGCGGGTTGCCGATGCGCCGGCCGCGGCCGAGGTGATCGCCGCCGCGAGCAAGGTGCTTGGCGCCTCGGCGCAAACGCTTGCCGCAGACAACTCCCGCTACACCAATGCCATCGCACAGCCGCTGGTCTGCGCCGGCACGCTGGCGCACTGGCAGGTGCTGCGTACACAGCTGCCCACGCCGGTGTTGGTGCTGGGCTACAGCGTCGGCGAGCTGGCCGCGCATGCGGTCGCCGGCAGCATGGAGATCGCCACCTGCTTGCAGCTGGCTGCCACCCGCGCGCGCCTGATGGATGCGGCCAGCCCGCAACAAGCCGGCTTGATGGCGGTGCTCGGGCTGCCGCTGCGCACGCTCGAGGCGCTGTGCCGGGCGCATGGCGCGGCCATCGCCATCGTCAATGGCGACGACCACGCCGTGCTCGGTGGCCCGCAGGCGGCGCTGCAGGCACTGGGCGATACAGCGCAGGCGCAGGGCGCACGCGTCACGCCGTTGCCGGTGAGCGTGCCGGCGCATACGCCGTGGTTGCGGGCGGCTGCCGACGCCTTCGCCGTCGAATTGAACAATGCAGCCGTGCAGGCGCCCAGGCTGCGCGTGCTGGCCGGCATCGATGCGCGTGCCGTCACCACGCAGGCCCTGGTGGTGGACACGCTGGCCGCACAGATCGCGCAGACCGTGCGCTGGTACGAGGTGCTGGTGCAGGCCGCCGAACGCGGCGCGCGCGTGTTTCTCGAACTGGGGCCCGGCAGCGCATTGGCGCGCATGGCACGCGAGCGCGTGCCCGGCTGCGAAGCGCGATCGGTCGACGAATTTCAGAGCACCCACGGGGTGGTCGAGTGGGTCAACGCCGCATGCGAGCGCGCGGCATGACGGTCGAGGTGGTGCACACGGCGTGACCCCTGGGTGGCGGGTGGCCATCCGTGATGTACGCGTATCAGGTGTCTGGGAGGGCGCATGACCCCGCAAATTGCAACGATTCTTGGCTTGGTGATCATGTTCATCGTCGCCACCGCATTGCCCATCAACATGGGCGCGGTGGCCTTCGCGCTGGCCTTCATCATCGGCGGCGTGTGGGTGGGGCTGGACGGCAAAGAGGTGCTGGCCGGCTTTCCGGGCGACCTGTTCCTGACCCTGGTCGGCATCACCTATCTGTTCGCTATCGCGCAGAAGAACGGCACCATCGATCTGCTGGTGCATTGGGCGGTGCGCGCGGTGCGCGGGCGCATCGTCGCCATTCCCTGGGTGATGTTCGTCATCACCGGCCTGCTCACCGCCTTCGGTGCGCTCGGGCCGGCGGCGGTGGCCATCATCGGCCCGGTGGCGCTGCGCTTTGCCAAGCAGTACCGCATCAATCCCTTGATGATGGGCCTGCTGGTGATCCATGGCGCGCAGGGCGGCGGGTTTTCGCCGATCAGCGTGTATGGCGGCATCACCAACAAGGTGGTGGAAAAGGCCGGGCTGGACGTCACCGAGATGGCGGTGTTCCTCACCAGCCTGGGCTTCAACCTGATGATGGCGATCATCTGCTTCTGCGCCTTCGGCGGGCTCAAGCTGATGCGCCGGCAGGAGGTCTCGCTGGCCGATGCGCAGTATGTGGCGGTGGCCGACGACCAGGCCTCCAAGCGCCCGTTCGCGATCGAAGGGCATGGTTCGCTGGTGGCCGCCGGTGGCGGCACCCTGTCGACCAATCCGCTGGCGCTGGAGGCGGTCGCCATCACGCGCGATC
Organism: Xanthomonas arboricola; assembly: GCF_002940665.1. Taxonomy (GTDB): domain Bacteria; phylum Pseudomonadota; class Gammaproteobacteria; order Xanthomonadales; family Xanthomonadaceae; genus Xanthomonas; species Xanthomonas arboricola_B. The sequence continues at coordinate 1,170,067 of NZ_MIGY01000003.1, read as the reverse complement.
GGGTGATCACGCTGGTCGGCCTGCTCGGCCTGGGCATCGCCGCGCTGGTCTACAACCTCAACGTCGGGCTGGTGTCGATCACCGTGGCGGTGGCGCTGGCGCTGATCTCGCCCAGTGCGCAGAAGGGCGCGGTGGACGGCATCAGCTGGTCCACGGTGCTGTTGATCAGCGGCGTGGTGACCTACGTGGCGGTGCTGGAAAAGGCCGGCGCGGTGGACTACATCGGCACCGGCGTGTCGCAGATCGGCATGCCGTTGCTGGGGGCGTTGCTGGTCTGTTACGTCGGCGGCGTCGTTTCCGCGTTCGCCTCGTCGGCGGCGGTGCTGGGCGCCACCATCCCGCTGGCGGTACCGTTCCTGATGCAGGGCCAGCTCGGCGCGGCCGGGGTGATCTGCGCGCTGGCGGTGTCGTCCACCATCGTCGATGTCAGCCCGTTTTCCACCAACGGTGCGTTGGTGGTGGCCTCGGCCGCCAAGGAAGAACGCGACGCGCTGTTCCGCCGCTTCCTGGTCTACAGCGGGCTGGTGGTGTTGCTGGGGCCGCTGGTGGCCTGGCTGCTGTTCGTGGTGCCGGGCTGGCTGTGATCCGGCCCGCGTCCGGCAAGGTCTTGGGGCGCCCCAGTAGAATGGGCGCCCCCACGCCAGCATCGACGACCCGCCTGCCATGACCCTCGCCCCTGATTCGCGCAGCGCCAAGAAGCGCGTACCGCTGTACGAGGAAGTGGCCGAGCGCCTGCGCCAGAAGATCTACGACTACGCGCTGCCGCCGGGCGAATGGATCGACGAGCCGGCGCTGGCCGAGGAACTCGGCATCAGCCGCACCCCGCTGCGCGAGAGCCTCAAGCTGCTCGCCGCCGAAGGCCTGGTGCAACTGGACGCCGGCCGCGGCAGCCGGGTCACGCGGCTGACGCTGGAAGACCTCAACCAGTTGTTCCCGGTGATGGCGATGCTAGAAGGCCGCTGCGCGCACGATGCGGTCAAGCGCATCGACGCGGCCGGCGTGCAACGCCTGGAAGACCTGCACGCGGCGATGGAAGCCGCCGCCACCGCTGGCGACCTGGCCGAGTACTACCACAACAATTACCTGATCCACGAGACCGTGCAGCAGTACGCCGGCAATCCGTGGTTGATCCGCGTCACCCACGACCTGCACCGCATCCTCAAGATGCACCGCGGCCGGCAGCTGTTGACGCCCGGGCGCATGGCGCAGTCGCTGGCCGAGCATCGCGAGCTGATGGCATGCGTCCGCCGCAGCGACGCCGAAGGCGCGGAGCGCACGATGCACGGGCATCTGCTGAGCCAGGGCCAGGCGTTGGCGGCGTATGTGGCGGCCGGGGGCATGTTGAACGTGCCGGCGCCCTTGCCGAGGGTAGGCGGGAGGTAGGCGTTGGCGCTGTCCGGCGCATCATCACGTGCACCATCGCATTTGCCTTCTCCTGCCGGGGTGCACTGCTGCCGTCCGCATCCAGCCGGCGGCGCTTCGCTGCGCGGCGTTGGCCGTTCTCAGGCCTCGGCGAAATGCGGCACGATCGGCCTATCGCCTTGCGCATGCTGTTCGATGACCTTGCGCTGCATCGCCGCCAGGTAGGCATCCAGCTCTTCGGTGGAGGCGAAGACATCGCTCAGCGGCACTGCCTTGACCATGTCGAAGACCTTGCGGATCTGCGGCTGCGGGTTGGTCACCAGCACCTTGCCCTGGCGCGTGGCCAGTGCCTTGCGCGCCTTGAAGATGCAGCGGATACCGGCGCTGGAGATGTATTCCAGCGCGGTCAGGTCCAGCACCAGCGTGGTGATCAGGGTGCCCAGCAGCGGCGACAGCGCCGTATCCAGATCCTGAGAGGTGTGGGTGTCCAGGCGCCCGGTCAGGATGACGCGTTGACGGGTGTCCTGCGGCGGGTCGATCTGGATGGCGAGCGTGGTCATGACAGTGCCTCGGGGAGGGGGGCGTATGGGTGCAGCAAGGTGACGCGCACCACGTTGTATGCACCATCGCGGCGGTAGTCGATGTGATCGGCGAACTGATGCACCAGGAACAGCCCCAGCCCGCCGATCGCGCGCTCGTCGAGCTCGGCACTCAGGTCCGGCATCGTGGCGGTGCTGGGGTCGAACGCGCTGCCGGGGTCATGCATCTCCAACACCAGCGCCTGCGGGTCCAGCTGCAGTTGCAGGCGTAGCGGCTGCTCGGCGCACTGGCCGTGGGTGAGCGCATTGCAGCCGAGCTCTTCCACGATCAGCCGCACCTGGCCGATGCGCTCGGCGTGCAGGCCTTCCAGCGTGAGCGAGTGTTCCAGCGCGTCGTTGGCGCCGGCCAGCTGGGCCAGCGAGGGCGCGATGGCCAGGTCGAGCTTCATCAGGTCGTTGCCTTTCCGGGGGCATCCCGGCCAGCGTCTGCGACCGGTCCAGCATGCTCCTGGCGCAGCCGGATCGCCAGCAGGGTGATGTCGTCGTACGGGTCGGCCTGGCCGGTGAAGTGGGCAATACTGGCGATCACCGCCTTGCACTGCGCCGCCGCGCTGCGGCGTGGCCGCAATGCACCGAGCAGGCGCTCCAGCCCATAGCTGGCGCCCTGCTCGTCCATCGCCTCGGTCACCCCGTCGGTATAGCCCAGCAGCGTCTGCCCGGCGCACATGCGGCCCTGCAGCACCGGGTAGGCGACCTGCGGCTCGATCCCCAGTGGCGCACCGGTATCCAGCGGCAACGGCCGCGCGCTGCCGTCGATGTCGATCAACACCGGCGGCTCGTGGCCGGCACTGGCCAGCCAGTAGTCGCCGCTCACCACATTGATCACCCCGCACAGCACCGTGGCGAACATGCAGGTGTCGTTGTTTTCGGCCAGCCGCGTGGAGGCGGCGATCAGGATGCTGTCCGGGCGCGTATGCCGGCGCGCGGCGATTTCCAGCACGCTCACCGCGCGCGCCATGAACAAGGCGGCCGGCACACCCTTGTCGGACACATCGCCCACCACGAACCACAGTAGCCCCGGCTCGGTCTCGACGAAGTGGTAGAAGTCCCCGCCCACCGCCTTGGCCGGCTCCAGCCAGGCGCAGGTTTCCAGATGCGAACCGGCGCGGTCGAAGGTGCGCCCGGAAGGCAGCATCGCCTGCTGAATCTCGCGCGCAATCTGCAGTTCGCTGTGCATGCGCTCGCGGGCGGCGGTCATCTCGCCGATCTGCACGATGTGGTCGCGGATCGCATCGCGCGCGCTGTCGAACGCACGCGCCATCACGCCCACCTCGTCGCGGCGTTCGATGTGCGGCAGCGGGTATTCGAATTCGCCACGGCGAAAGTGCTCTGCGGTATCGGTCAATTCCTCGATCGGGCGCGTCAGCTTGCGGGTGATCCGCCCCATCAGCCACCACCACGCCACCGCACCCAGCAACGCCGCCAGCGCCACCCACGCGGCCAGCCAGTTCAGGCCCGCCAGCACATAGCCTTCCGAGGCGGACAGCACAAAGGTCCAGCCACTGCGCCCCACTACCGCGCTATGGGTCAGAAAGCGCTCGCCATCCGGCGCGGTGTGCGCAAACGAGATCGGCTGGCCCGCCGCCACCGCGCGCTGCAGCGGCAGCAGGTCGGGCCGCGAATGCGCCACGTAACGCTCCAGCGTGTAACGCAGGTTCAACGCCGGGTCGGGACCGAACAACAGCATGCCTTCGGGCGACAGCAGCATCGGCCGGATGCCGATGTCGCGCGGCAACTGGTCGATGATGTCGCGCAGGTGCTGCAGCGGCAGGTCCACGCTGACCATGCCCACCGGCGCGGCATCCACCGCATCGCCCGGCCGGCGCAGCGGCAGGTTGTAGCTGGTGTATAGCGCGCTGCCGCCATCGGTGGTGAGATACGGCTCGGACCACCACGCGCGCCCGTCCCGCTGCGTGCGCAGATACCACGGCATCGCGCGGTAGTCGTAGCCCAGGTCCTGCACCGATTTTTCCAGCACGCGCGCGCCGTCGCGATGCACGTACCAGACAAACCCGGCGTCGCGCGCCTTCTGCGTGCGCGGCTCGATGATCAAGCGCGCCGCACCGATATCCGGGTCGCCGCTGAGCGTGGCCAGCAGCAGGGCGCGCAGATTGAACGGCTGCAGCCCCACCGCGCTGCTGCTGGCCGCCAGCGTGCGGCCGCTCACCTGCACCGAGTCGAGCATCGCCGCCAGGCTGCGCGCGGTCTGCTCGGTCAGGCCATCCACCTCGGTGCGCGCCGCCTCCACCAGCTCGGCGCGTGCGCCCAGGTAGAACACCGTGCCCAGCAACGTCAGCAACACCACCAGCACCGCGGTGGCGGCCAGCAACACGCGCATGCGCAGGCTGTGCCGCCAGTGCACCCGCGCAGTGACGGCCACGCTGTCGGCTGGCGATGTGGGACCTGTGGCGATGGCGCGCTTCCGTGGTGGCGGATGGCCCCGATCATGGCAGTTTTGCGGCGGCCGGCAACCGGCTCACGGCCGCCTCATCCTCAGCTGCCGTAAATTGACCCCAGCGGGTCAAGCAAACTAGATTGACTCCCCCTATCGCCATGGAGGCCGGCCTTGCGCCAGATTCTGACCCCGAGCCTGCTGGCCCTTTTGCTTACGGCCTGTAACGCCCCGGAGACCAGCATGACCCAGACCCAATCCCCCGCAACCGAGGCCGCCGCAGAAGCCGACGTCGAGGCCGGTGGCCGCGGCCTTGCCAAGCTCAATCCCAACCCGCGCAAGGCCTACGAGGTCACGCTGACGCTGGACAAGGCGCCCGGTGCGTTCGGCCTGGTGCAGGGCGCGGCGCAGTACGACGTCAGCAACGAAGCCGAATGCGGCAAGATCCAGCCCGAAACCGGCACCGCCGGGCGCATCACCAGCCAGGAAGACTTCGCACTCAAGAAGATCTCCGACACCGAATACCGCGGCACCGTCTATCTGGACCTGATGCAGGACGAGGACTACTACGGCCGCGGCGTCTGCCACTGGGAATTCAGCGGCGCCAGCGTGCTCTTGAAAGCCACCGGTGCCGAGGAAGAAACCCGCTTCCTGTCGTTTATCGAAGGCAAGACGGTGACTGCGCAGCAGCCGCAGACAAAGCACTACTGGAAGAAAGGCTATCCGCGCTCGGAGTCCGAGAGCTTTCTGGACACCGGTGAGCTGAGCCCGGACAAGTTCAAGCCCGAGATCCGCGACAATCTCTTCACCATCACATTGGCTGCCAAGGAAGTTGCGCCATGACCGTCCCATCGCAGCACTACGCCAACTTGTCCGAGGACACGTACAAGAATCACGCGGTTGGGCGGCGCGCGCCGGGTCATGAGGAATTGGTTCCGGTCGGAAACGAGACGTACGCCATCCTGGAGCATGTCGACAACAAGGCCACCGGCTATCAGGGCACGATCTACCGCCGTGAAAGCACTGGCGAAATCGTTGTCGCGCATCGCGGCACCGAGGGCAAGATCGACGACATCCTGACCGATGCATCGATGGTGCGCAGCCGCCACAACCCGCAAGCCGACGATGCGCTGGCGCTGACCAAGCATGCACTCGACTACGCAAAGGACTACGGCAACCGGACCGGGCATCAGCCGGAAGTGACGATGACGGGCCATTCGCTCGGTGGTGCGCTCGCGCAGATTTCCGCACACCACTACGACCTCAAGGGCGAAACCTTCAATTCGTATGGTGCAGCCAGCCTGTCCTACCGGATTCCGGAGGGCGGTAACACCATGGTGAACCATGTGATGGCGTCCGACCCGGTGAGTGCAGCGTCGCCGCATTTCGGCCAGGTGCGCATCTACGCAAAACCGGACGAGATCAGTACGCTCGGTCACGCCGGTTACAGCAACAGCAGAGCGAACTTTCTGATTCCGGATTCTCCGGTGCTCGCTGCAGGAACCTCGTTAGGCGCGCACAAACTCGACAATTTCTTGAAGGAAGGTTCCGTCCTCAGCGATCCGAGTGCGCGTACGCTTGCGGAAACCAACAAGCGCATGATCAACGAGTACCGCACCGATCTGGATCAGATCCGTGCCGGCATCACCGTCATCAGCCGCAGCGGTCGCGGCCTCGGCCAGGACGCCATCGACGCCATCCGCGGCCCGCTTGCTCCAGGCGAGCCCGCCAAGCGCGACGCACGCGAACACGGCAACGACCACACCTCGCTGCGCATCGATCAGCCGGGGCATGTGGGCAACACCTTGTTCCAGGACGCGCAGCGTGGCGTGCACGCACAGGACGCACGCGCAGGGCGCACGCCCGACCAGCAAAGCGCCCAGTTGTCCGGCTCGCTCGCCTCGGAAATGCACGCCGTCGGCGGCCAGCGCATCGACGCGGTGATGATGAGCCCCGATGCCGCACGTACCTTCGCCGTGCAGGGCCGCGTGGACGACCCCGCGCAGCTGCGTGTCAGCGTGGAGACGGTGGCCGCCATGAACACCCCGCTGGAGCAGAGCAGCCAGCGCGTGGCCGACAACGCCGCACGCCAGTCGGTGGCGCTGGAACAGCAGCAAACCCAGACCCAGCAACAACAGCAGGGCGCACGCGCGCTGGGCTGAGTACGCTCATGCATGCGTGGCGTTGGGCAGCCGACAAGACGGCTGCGCAGCCGTCAGGCGGGCGCGGCTGCTCCTCGGAATCGGCGTGGACCACGCACGCACTGCGGTGCTGGGTGCGCCGCCCGCATCATCTGACGGCCGCTCGCTACGTGCTGGTAGGTTGCTCTTGATGCGGTGACTGCGCCCGACCTGCAGGCCTGACGCGGCGACGCTTCGAGTTGCCAATTGCCGCCATCGCGTGGTGCACAGGAAAAACGCCGGCTTGCCCGGCGTTTTTTCGTTCGGCCGCTGTCCATCTATGGCCGCTAGCTTGCCGAGTGCGCCGAGCGGGCAGGGCAGCTGGAAGGCGGGCGGTCTTCACCCGTCGGCTGCTGCTGTCGAGCTGGAATCGCAGCTTGCCGCGTAGCGCCGGTGACGGTGATCGAGCCAGGGGTGTCGTTCCAGAATCAGCTGTCAGCCACAGCCACAGCCACAGCCACAGCCACAGCTACAGCTACAGCGCGCGGTGAGCGGCGTACGTACGGCGAGGGTGTGCGCTTCCAGCAACGCGTCCCGGTGCCGGGAAGTCGGCAGCGCGTCATCGCAGCGAGCCCGGATACATGCGCTGTCGCTAACAGTCCACCACGCCACTCGCCGCAGCGACGGATCGCCAGTCGCAGACCCGCTGCGCACTAGCGCGCCGGTTTTCTGTTGCACCCGCACAACAATGCGCTGGCGGAAATATCGCCAGTTCGCTGGCGCAAGGTGTTTGCCGCCGCGAGATATGCCGCAATGGCGCAGCAGCTATAGCGAGCGCGGCCGCATTGCGCCGCCGTGCTGCAATCGCCACCGTTTCGCGGCGTGTCTGGCCGCTGCGGGCAGCGCCGCATCGCCACAGGCATGCGGCGAATTCAGGGGGATCAGGCAGGGCGCCACGTGGCGCGACATCCAACCATCAAGGGAGAGGGTTCATGCACGTTCTTCGCAAGGGGTACCACTGTGTGCTGCTGGTGCTGCTGGGCGGCCTCAGCGCCGGCGCCGGCGCACAGGGCATCGCCAAGGGCGCCGATGTCAGCTGGCTCAACCAGCAGGCCGCGGCCAACCCGCCGCAGGTGTTTCGCAATGCGGCCGGCAACACCACCGACTTCATCAAGCTGTTCAAGGACGTGGGCGGCAACGCAGTGCGCCTGCGCGTGTGGGTCAACCCGTCCGGCGGCTGGAACGATGGCCGCGACACCCTGGACAAGGCCAAGCGCGCTGCCGCGCAGGGCATGCGCATCATGATCGACTTCCACTACAGCGACAGCTGGGCCGACCCCGGCAAGCAGACCAAGCCGGCCGCCTGGGCGGGCCACTCCGTCGCCCAGCTCAATACCGATGTCTACAGCCACACCCAGGGCATCCTCAGCTACCTCAAGGACAACGGCATCACCGTCAGCTGGGTGCAGGTGGGCAACGAGATCAACAGCGGCATGCTGTGGAACGAGGGCAAGACGCCCAACTTCGCCACCCTGGGCCAGTTCATCAACAGCGGCTACAACGCCACCAAGGCGGTGTACCCCAACGCCAAGGTCATCGTGCACCTGGCCAACGGCTACGACAACGCCAACTTCCGCTGGTTCTTCGACAACCTGCGTTCGGCCGGCGGCAAGTGGGACGTCATCGGCATGTCGCATTACCCGCCGGTCGGCAGCTGGCAGGACTACAACAACCGCCTGGACACCAACATGCGCGACATGATCTCCCGCTACGGCAGCGACGTGATCGTGGCCGAGGTCGGCATGGACTGGCAGCAGGCCGCCACCACCCGCGCCATGCTCACCAACCTACTCAGCCGCAGCAGCGCCATCGGATCGCGCGTGCTCGGCATCTTCTACTGGGAGCCCAACGCCTACCCCGGCTGGCAGGGCTACACCATGGGCGCAGTCAACAACAACGGCCAGCTGACCGAAGCGCTACAAGCGTTCTGATCAACACCCCCACCGTAGGAGCGCACCCGGGCGCGACGGGCATTACCGATAAACCCCCTCGCGCCCAGGTGCGCTCCTACGGGGCATGCACGTCGCGCTGGCCTTATCCTTTGGTCGTACGCCGGCCGCGCCCGCAGCCGCGGCACCCGCCACCAGCACACCCACGCACGACACCGTCCCATTCCATACGCACCCGTAGCGAGGAATGGCAACAGGTGCGTGCGGTACACTTGGGGGTTCACGAATTCACGATGTCGACACACCCGCGGGGTGTGTCCCCCCGGGAGCGCTAATGAACTGGTTGAACGAAGTGCTGCACAACGATCCGAACCCGCTTGAGACGCAGGAGTGGCTCGAATCGATCAAGGCCGTCATCGACGTCGAAGGCCCGGAGCGCGCCCATCAGCTGCTGGAAGGCATGGTCGAACAGACCCGCCGCGCCGGCGCCTACCTGCCGTTCTCGCCCACCACCGAGTACGTCAACACCATCGCACCGGCCAACGAGGCCAAGAACCCCGGCGACTCTGCGCTGGAGTGGAAGATCCGCTCGATCATCCGCTGGAACGCCATGGCCACCGTCGTGCGGGCCAACCGCAAGCCGGGCGACCTGGGCGGCCACATCGCCTCGTTCGCCTCCAGCGCCACGCTGTACGACGTGGGCTTCAACCACTTCTGGCGCGCGCCCAGCGACCAGCACCCGGGCGATCTGCTGTTCGTCCAGGGCCACAGCGCACCGGGCATCTACGCCCGCGCCTTCCTGGAAGGCCGCATCAGCCAGGCCCAGCTGGACAACTTCCGCATGGAAGTGGACGGCCAGGGCATCTCGTCCTACCCGCACCCGTGGCTGATGCCCGAGTTCTGGCAGACCCCCACCGTGTCGATGGGCCTGGGCCCGCTGGCCGCCATCTACCAGGCGCAGTTCATGCGCTACCTGGAAAACCGCGGCCTGATCGAGAAGTCCGACCGCAAGGTGTGGTGCTTCATCGGCGACGGCGAGAGCGACGAGCCGGAAACCCTCGGCGCCATCGCGCTGGCCGGCCGTGAAGGCCTGGACAACCTGATTTTCGTGGTCAACTGCAACCTGCAGCGCCTGGACGGCCCGGTGCGCGGCAACGGCAAGATCATCCAGGAGCTGGAAGGCGTGTTCCGTGGCGGCGGCTGGAACGTCATCAAGCTGCTCTGGGGCGGCTACTGGGACGCGCTGCTGGCCAAGGACACCGACGGTGTGCTGCGCAAGCTGATGATGGAAACCGTCGACGGCGAATACCAGAACTGCAAGGCCTTCGGCGGCGCCTACACGCGCGCCAACTTCTTCGGCAAGTACCCGGAGACTGCGGCCATGGTCGCCGGCCTGTCCGACGACGACATCTGGCGCCTGAACCGTGGCGGCCACGACCCGCACAAGGTGTACGCCGCCTACCACCAGGCCGTGAACACCACCGGCATGCCCACCGTGATCCTGGCCAAGACGGTCAAGGGCTACGGCATGGGCTCGGCCGGTGAGGCGCTCAACCCCACCCACCAGACCAAGAAGCTGGACGACGCGGCGGTCAAGCACTTCCGCGACCGCTTCAACATTCCGGTGACCGACGCCCAGCTGGAAGACGGCCAGGTGCCGTTCTACCACCCCGGCGAAGACTCCCCGGAAGTGCAGTACCTGAAGGAGCGCCGCAACGTGCTGGGCGGCTTCCTGCCGTCGCGCCGTCCCAAGGCCAGCAAGTCGTTCGTCGCGCCCACGCTCGACAAGTTCGAGCGCCTGCTCAAGGACAGCGGCGAGCGCAGCTACTCCACCACCATGTCCTTCGTGCAGAGCCTCAACATCGCCCTGCGCGACAAGGAACTGGGCCCGCGCATCGTGCCGATCGTGGCCGATGAGGCGCGCACCTTCGGTATGGAAGGCATGTTCCGCCAGATCGGCATCTATGCCCCGTTCGGCCAGAAGTACAAGCCGGTCGACGCCGACCAGCTGATGTACTACCGCGAAGACCAGACCGGCCAGGTGCTGCAGCAGGGCATCAGCGAGCCGGGCGCCATCGCCTCGTGGATGGCCGCCGGCACCAGCTATTCGGTCTCCGACGTGCCGATGCTGCCGTTCTACATCTACTACTCCATGTTCGGCTTCCAGCGCGTGGGCGACATCGCCTGGCAGGCAGCGGACATGCGCACGCGTGGCTTCCTGCTCGGTGGTACTGCCGGCCGCACCACGCTCAACGGCGAAGGCCTGCAGCACGAAGACGGCTTCAGCCAGGTCATCGCCGGCTCCATCCCGAACGTGCGTAGCTTTGATCCGACCTTCGGCTTCGAAGTCACCGTCATCATGCAGCACGGCATGAAGGCGATGATGGAAGACCAGATCGACGAGTACTACTACATCACCCTGATGAACGAGAACTACGCCCACCCCGGCATGCCGGACGGCGCAGCCGAGGGCATCATCAAGGGCATGTACCTGCTCACCGACGCCGGCAAGCCCAAGAAGGGCGAGCTGCGCGTGCAGCTGCTGGGCAGCGGCACCATCCTGCGCGAGGCCATTGCCGCGGCCGAGCTGCTGGACAAGGACTTCGGCGTCACCGCCGACATCTGGTCCTGCCCCAGCCTCAACGAAGTGCGCCGCGACGGCTACGCCGTGGAACGCTGGAACCGCCTGCACCCGGAAGCCGAACAGCGCAAGCCCTACGTCACCCAGCTGCTGGAAGGCCGCCAGGGCCCGGCCATCGCCGCAACCGACTACGTGCGCGCCTTCGCCGACCAGATCCGCGCCTTCGTCCCGATGACCTACACCGTGCTCGGCACGGATGGGTTCGGTCGTTCGGATACGCGTGCCAACCTGCGCCGGTTCTTCGAGGTCGACCGTTACTACATCGCACACGCGGCGATTGCCGCGCTGGCGAAGGATGGCAAGATGACGGGCAAGGATGTGGCCCGGGCGATCAAGCAGTACAAGATCGATCCTGAGAAGGCGAATCCTGTAGGGGTTTGAGATTTACTTCTCGATTAACCAAAATGGGCGGCCCGATGGTCGCCCATTTTTGTGTGTGCCGAGAAATTTTTTCAGATAGAGCTGAAAAACTTAGTGAATATAACGTTTGAAAAAACTCCCGCCAAGATGCTCACTGCTACTGAAAGGTAGAACATCGCCCAGTCTCGACGAATTCGATCTAGCATCTTCTTGCGCCGTAGGTCGGCTTGTTTTGAAAGCAGAACGTAGCTGCAGGGGGTAGTATTAGCTTTGGCCTCGATCCATAGCCCGACGACAAGGCTTGCAATCAAGGAAATAAAAAGAAATATGACTGATGTAAATGTGAAGCGAGGCCATGCTCCCGTCGAAATTACTGTAAGAATAAGCTCGACCTGCTCGGATATAACTCTGTCGGCTTGAGCTCCTTTGGCTCCGGCTTTAATTGCATTAATTTTTTCAATGTAGGAGTTCGTGAAGTCCTTTGCTGTAAAGTAAACGCCAAAAATCGATCCGAGCATGAATATCGAGCTTGATAATATCCCAATTCCGCCGCTCCTTTTTCTTGCAAATCTCTTGGCCCAGGATTCTTGTTGAAGGAATGTTTTTACGTGCCCGGTAAGGAGTGATTCGATATCTATCCCCCATGTTCGTTCAGTGTGAGCAATCCGAAAAATACACGCGGCGGGCGTCCAGTGCTGTGATCTTTTTGTCGGAAAGCCATCGCCATAATTCATGGAGTCGATATCATTGCGAGTGCCTTGAAAGGAGAGGTTTATCTCCTGTTTCTCGGGAGTCGCCCTTCCCCGGAACTGGATGAGATATGTCCAGGATAGCGCGACGCCGACTGATGCGATTGGTCTGACTTCGGCATAATTCTCGAAATCATCGATACTATTAAGTAGAACGGAGGAGTCGTCATCGTAAAAGACACGGGTGGTAAACTGTATGAGTGTGGCTTGATTTTGATGGCTGATGCGTTGCTGAACTAAATGAAACGTGTTTATCACATCATTGCGCGTGATCTCGAATGCGCCAAATATTATTTTTTCAATTGTCTGTGGCTTTCCCAGAAGTCCGGATATGAAATCTCCAAATTCTGCAGGCGTGCATGGGACCATGACTTCGAATTCAGGCCGCACGTGATCGGCTCTGCCCCGCTCGGGTTCGATGTTTCCAGTCAAGTGATTTCTCCCCAGGTTGAATTTTAAGAATCTTTAGAAGCTTTCTTAGCTTCCACGGTAATGTACAAAAAAAGCGGAGGTAGGGCGAATAACGAGGTCAGGTTCACTTATCAGTCGACGACGCTCGACTTGTGTGGCCGATGAGCGGGCCTGACACTCGCAAAGCGGCCTGCCTTGGCTTCGACCATCGCGCGGAAGGCGTCGGATCGCTCAACCAAGTCGTTGCCAGGCGCAAGCCAACAGGGATGTGGCGTCAGTGCAGAGTGCCCGCGCTGGCCAAGATTGGCTTGATAACTGGACCAACGATACGCCACCGGGTCGGCGTCCAGGCGTGCACGTACCGGATTGGTTCTAGAAATTTGCTAAACCATTGGGGGACTAATGGCCTGAGCATCGGGTTCCATTGAAGGCTGCGCAGCAGCATGTTGAGCCAGCGCTGTACTGGAATGTTCGGGGATGGGCGGCTGCTCGCCAGCTAGTACCGATGCGCGGAATCTAGGAGTCGTCCCTACGACGAACACGTCGCCTTCGCGCTCAATGACCCGGCTCACCTTTGACATGTCATTGATTCCAGATTCGTATGCACGCTGAGCGGCGAACGCGACCCGCTCATCGGAAATGTACGGAGGTAATCCCTCCCTCGCAGTCCAGCGAAGAGGTGATTGCCAGCGTGCTCTGGATCAGTCATTGCCTTGGTTGAAGGACTGCTACCTTCTTCCGACGACTCGAATAACGGGGTCAGGTTAACTTATCAGTCGGCGGCGTTCGGTTTGCGTGGCCGATGAGCTGGCCTGACGCCTGCGAAGCGGTGGGTCTTGGCTTCGACCATTGCGCGGAAGGCGTCGTGGCCCAGGGCTCGCTGCTGCTGTAGATGAAGACGAATGCTGGTAAGCAGTTCGTCGGAGAGGGCTTCATCGAGCAGAGCACGGTAGGCGTTGGATCGCTCAATCGGGTCGCTGCCAAGCGCAAGCGAACAGGGATGTGGTGTCAGTGCGGAGTGCTTGCGCTGGCCTAGGTTGGCTGGGCAGCTGGACCAACGATACGCTGCCGGGTTGTCGGTCAGGCGAGCACGCACCGGATTGAGCTCAATGTAGCGATAGCAGCGAAGGACGTAGTCCGCACTGTCCACAAGACACGCTTTGTACCGCCCCTCCCATAGCGTACCAGTGCGCCCGTGGCGGCCATTGAACAATGCGACGTAGTTTCGCCCACGCCGCTGCATCAGTTGCCCGATCCGTCCTGTTGCAGGCGGCGTGGCAAGCAGGTGCACATGGTTGTCCATCAATACATAGGCATGCAGCTGGCAACCTGTGGCGTGCAGGGCTTCATGCAGCAAGTGCAGGTAGCGCAATCGGTCGCCATCATCCAGAAAGCACGGCAAGCGGTTGTCCGCGCGCTGCACGATGTGCTGCGAGATGCCAGGGAAGTCGATGCGGGGAAGTCCGGCCACTTGGCAAGACTCGCAGCAAGGCATTGGTTGTGATATCGAGGACACCCTCCCGAAAGATAAAGCCGCAGCCTGAAATATGTATAGTAAAGTGAACCTGACCCATTAGCGCCAATTAATGGCGCGGCTAATCCCTTGGTGTATCTGATAATCGCGAGATGGCGGGTGCCCAATCGCAAACAATATTTCCTGCTTTTGTTAAGCTCGTTTGTCCACAGCTTTCCAATTTTTCTATTTCAGAAAGGGAGTGGGCGGAAAATGAGCCGTCTTTAAAAACGCCACACCAAAGAGGGCTGCAGTCTATGACTATGGCTACCTCACTTTCCGATGATTTCCCTTTGATGTAGGCTAGCGTTTGATGCCCAAAATACGTGCCGTTTTTAGGGTTCATGAGCTCTTGTAGATGCTTGCTCGCATCCCTTTCTCCTGCATTTGAAGATATTCTAATTGGGACATAGACCGTAATTAGAAGGAGAAATATTGCATACATCGCTGTAACGCAAATAACTGCAGTAAGCTTGAAGCGCTCAATGAAAGTAAATATTTCTAGGATTATTCCATCGTTCCAATGACGCAAATAGAATGCTTTGCGCTCACTCCATTTTCGTGTGCGCTTTCCATTTCTTCTAAAAACAAGGAATTCAAGTGCTGTTGGTATAAGGACTATGAGCGCGAGGAGCATTACTAATGCAACAGGTAGCCCGCCAGGAATTTCACTAACTGTTTCTAGAAATGCGCTGAAGGCGACAATGAAACCCCAGCGGACATAGCTCTCTAGCGTGTACCCCGGAAGTTCGTTAAGGCCAAGCGTCAACCAAAATTTGTCACGATAGATCCACCCTACAAAGTAAAGTATCGGTATTGCAATAGCGCTTGTTTTAGCAAAAATCTCAAGGAGGCCTGTTATGTTGAGCTCGCTTAGAGAGCTGCGTTCGGTAAATTTATCTCGCAATTGATTTACTCATTGGTGGGGTGGGGAGTTAATGTTATAAGTTGAAAATATGTATCTTGGGTTCGGAAGTTTGAGGTGCCGCTCGGTTTCGCTTCAGGTCAAAGAAGCTTCGGTTGGTCTTGAGTATCAGTTTCGAGCTGAACTATTTGATGGATAATCAGTGTCGGCCGATGGTCTAGCCTTGTGAGTGAACCCACGTGACGATTTACTGTTACCTTTACACGGCAATGCAAAAACATTGCTGATTTGTACTTGCGTACATTTCCGGTCTCTGGTATGCAATTAAGAATATGCCCCATATACTGAAATCCGATGGAATTGGTCGATTGATTTCCTCGAGTTATCAGTCCTTCTAGTTCTATCTCGTCGGCGTGTTTAAGGTCAGGGAAAAGGAATTCGTCTTCTTCAGCCTCTTCGCCGCCGTCTAAAAGGTGGCATTCACTTGCGTTGATCGTGACTTCAAAGATGCTGCCGTCTGGCTGCCTTGATCCAATCTTCATAAATCTATTTTCAGCTATCGGCGCAGATAGCCTCTTTAATGTACTTTGTGGTATATCCCGATACCATTTCAAGTAGTCAGAGGGTATTTCTAATTCATTCCCGTTTTTGTCTGTAATGATTGCTTTTGTCGCATCTTTGGACCATCTTATTTTAGTTTTCTCCAAATCTAACGGTTTGCCTGTCTTTTTCATTATTTCAATAAGGTGGACGAGAGCATCCATGGAGCGCCTAGCAATATCTTTGAATCCAAGTTCAGAGAAATCGCGTTCCGCCATCTTCTCTGCGGCCTTTTTGGCGTACGCTGCCGCAAAGGTTGTAACTGGTACGCTTAAGATCCCGATCACGACGGCTAACCATGAGCCGTCCCCTGTACGAACTGGTATTTCGTAGTTCGTGGTGGACAGTGACTTTGCTTGACGGCGATTGAAATATCGTATGGCCTCATCGAGTCCGATCAGTGCTGTTCCACCTGCATACGCATCAATTACTCCGTCAGGTGCGCTGAGCCACTCATAACTTAAATATCCAACTTCTCCAAACTTATCTTCCATGCTCATCTCCGGAGGGGGGCGTAATTATTTTGGCGTATCGGCTTCGTACCCAATATCTTTAATGCTGAATAAGATGAAACTGCGATCCAGCTCACTTTTCCTGGCAATAGATTGCGTTGTTATCCAAAAAACATAGCTCCACTGTTGCTGCTAAGCCCGCTTGGGTGGGCAGAAGTAATTGAAGGTCCCTTCGAATGACGGGGGAATTCAGTTACTTAGTGTCTCTGCTTTTTTTGATGTTCCTCGGCTGTTGACATCAAGGCGCATCAGTAGCAACCTCCTGTGCAAGGAGCGTCGAAACTCCATACATAGCGGTACCCACCTCCGTCAAACCGGTGGGTTTTTTGTGCCTGCACTTCGCAGGTGCAACCGACGCGATGCTGCGTCGGGAGGGTGGCTAATACAACACCCGCAAGGGGAATATGCCCGCCGACTATGTACGGTTTCGAACCTCCCGACATCCCGTCGCCGTTGGCGGCGGTTCTTGGGTTGTTCCAGGAGGGCGTTGCCATGTCTATCGCACCATCCATGCCGGCATTTGTGCCGGTTGATCTGTTGCCAACCTTCGCTCACCGCCTGCGGTGGGATGTGCGTGAGGTGCTGCGCCGGCTCGCCGCACGCGCAGCTGCTAAGCAGGTGAGCGAGCATCTCGCGCATCCGCTGAGTCGCCAGCTTGGTGCGTTGCTGCACACCTTGCGCCGCCGGTTCGCGCGCAGTGCCATGGAGTTGCAGCAGCGCGTTGCCGCATCCACCACCCACCATCACCCGGAGGTGCCATGACACGCCGCCGCCCACCCACGGCATCTGCCAGCGCACGACCCACCCGCACGCGTACGCGCCCCACGCCGCCCAAGCGGGTGCAGTGGGTTGTTGTGGAACCCGACCGCACCAAGCTGCCACCGATGCTGCCACCCGACCCGGACGCCTCCCCACAAGGCCCCGGCACGCTACGCGCACCCCGCCGAGCCCGCCGCCCGCGCCAATGCACCGTCAGCTACACCCATTACCCCGGTGCCCACGACCACGCCGGCGACCAGCACGTGCCCCATGTCCGCCTCAGCGGCCTATGGCTGGAACAACTGGGCTTTGCCATCGGCACCAAGCTACGCATCACCGCCAGCGAAGGGCAGTTGCTGATGGAGGTGTTGCCGCCGGTGGAGGTGCCGGCCAAGGCGCGCAGCGTGCGGTGATGATGGTGCGGCTGCCAGACCCCTTGCGATTGACCTCGGTGCCGGATGCCACTAGCGTCGCAGCCACACCAGCGCACAACGGACGCTTCATGATCGCGCGCCCCCTCTACGCCTTGCTCGCCACCCTCGCTCTGGGCGCATGCGCCCACACGGCGGCCACCCCAGCACCGGCAACCGTCACGGAGACATCTGCCATGAGTTCCTCAGCCGATCACGTACCTGCAGATCCTTCCAAAGGTGGACCACGTACCGCGCAGGAAGCATTGGAGCGGGTACTGGAGCTGATTCGCACAAGCACCAGTATTGAATCGTTCACCGCCGACCATGTGTCTCGAGCGATGGGCCAGTCGGTACAGCACCGCAGTGATGGTTCCGGCCGGTTCGGTGCCAGCGGAGTGCTGACCCAAAACTGGAACTACGGGTTTGGTGTCAACAAAACTGAAATAAAGGGTGCATGGTTCGAGTTCCTGTTCCTGCCTAATCCGCCAGAAGTGTCTCCGTCTATGTCGGATATCTGCCAGATCGACTTCGAGGCATTTGCGGCGCACCTCGAAAAAATGGGTTTCTCGCGACAACGCAATCTTGTCGAAGATGGGCGATGGATGAGCGATATCTTTCAACGCCCAGGGATGCGCGTAGAGCTCTTCCCGCGTGGAGAGGCTGACGAACCTTTAGCGCGCACCACTCATCAGTGCGTCGAGTGGGTTCAAATTCGCTAGTCCAAGGAGCGGACATGTTGAGCCAAGAAGCAAGTGCTGTGGTGGCGTCATTCGGTCAGCAACCAGGTGTCACACGTGAGCATCTGGACAACTTCAACCGGGTCCTGAACGATTCGCCCGAGTTGACCCGGCAGATCAACGAGGCGGTGCAGAAAAAGGTGCTGAAAGGCTTCGCGCCGTTGAACGATCCGCATGCGGGAGGCACCTATGATCCACGCGATCAGGAAATTCACCTGCCGCTTGCAGCGCTGGTGAATGATGCCAACGGCAAGCATGCAGCAGCAGGCGATTTGACTTTCGTCTTGGGACATGAAATTCAGCATAGCCTTTACAGTCCCACTGCTGCGCTTGCGCGGGAACAGTTCAAAACAGAGGCAATAAAAATTGCCCGTAGCACGCACGATTACACTGCTGCTGGCGAGAAGGTGCTGGCCAGTAACCGTGCGGACGAAGCAACGGCCGAAATAGCCGGATGGAACGCTATCGTGAGCGCGACCAAGAGTCGTAACCCTAATCCTACGCTTGAAGATGTGTACCTATTTGCGGATGGTCGGGCCAGAGATTTTGTCACGCGCAGCGGTTATCCAAGTGTCTATACGCCCAAGGCAAACCTGACGTTCAATAGCGACCTGACGTTGTCGCCCACGGCGGGTAATGTCGAGGCAATGGGAGTGAATTACTTCGACAAATCGGTCAAGGACACCCGTATCGGTCATGCGGGCCAGTCCGACTACGTCAACCATTACGGTCCGTGGGTGGTCGGCACAGCCGCCATCTACGAGCGACACTACAACAAGTCAAAGCCCGGCGAGCCGGAGCAGCCAATGATCCTGGACATGCAGCGCCTGGGATTCAAAGAAGAAATTTTGGAGCACAACGGCATTGACCTGGGCAGCGATACCCGCCCCATGCCATACCTGGACAGTAGTACGCAGCCGCCAACCCCTGGGCTTTTCCAGCACAGCAAGGACACTCACCTGCACGTCTCGCCGATTTCTGCCCAGTCGCTGGAGCAGGAGCTGCGAGAGCGCGACCCACAATCGCCACGTCCCCCAGCGCAGACGCCCTCACAGCCAGGCCACCCAGACCACGCGCTGTATCAGCAGATCAAAAGTGGTGTGATGCAGCTCGACGCCCAGCACGGCAAAGAGTGGGACGGGGCAAGCCAGCGCATGACTGCCAGCCTGCTTGCGCTGGCAAAAGAGGAAGGGTTGTCGCGGGTGGATCATGTAGTGCTCAACAACCCAACAGGTCAGCTGGCCGGCGGCGAGAAGGTCTTTGTCGTCCAGGGTGCGCTCAATGACCCGGCCCACCAGCGTGCCTATATGCCGACCCTGGACGCCGTGCAGGCGCCAGAGACCCAGTCGTTCGATCGCCTGCAGGCAATCAACCAGACTCAGGCCCAGGCGCGCGAACAGCAGCAGGCGCTGGAGCAGTCGCAGCAAGCTGTTACTCAGACAGGACCATCAATAGCGCGCTGAGACATTCCATGTCGTCGGTATTGGCTGTAACCGAATACGACGGAGGCTGAGAGGTGCCCGTGAAAAATTCACTGACTAATGTCGTGTTCTGGTTCCTCGCTACAACGGGTTGCACCTGGATATTCGCTCAGATTGGTGTGGACAAGCCGTCCGGCTCATCGCTGTGTGCGGAGGTCTTGGACTGGGAGAGCGCAAACACAACTCAGGCGCTGCGAGTGACACCGCAGATTTTCGAAGACGAGAACGGGCGCTCTTATCACTTTGATCTGGATGGGCGAGGCGGGCTGCGCTACCTGGATGCCAGCTGTGGCTTCGGTGCATACGCCGAATGTAGCTTTGACGTTATTCAATCTAATGGAGAAATTTTCCGATTTTCAGAGATGTCGACGTTTGGTCTTTGGGAAACTCGGCAAGGGTTCTATCTCGTCTACCGTGTGGTTGCACCGAAAGAGAAATATGAGAAGGGGCTACGGAGAGTCGTCAAGGTGGGTAACCCGCCGTCACAGATATGCAATCAGATCGGCGACTACTCAAATCTCCTGTAATTGCCTGATCAGAACCTCAACGGCTCCACAGCACCCTGCATTCGTGCATCCGTTATGTGGGTAGGGCTAGCGTTTAGTGGAATAGGGAGTTGCCACCTTTGCAATGATGCGGAGGCTGGCCGCTTCTGGTAGACCATCGCTCTACCGCTGGAAGGAGCCGCGTCATATGCGATTTGCTATCTTCCCTTGTCACTTTTCCGCATCGGCTGCACTTGTAGTTGCCACCTTTGCGGGATGCGCCAAGATCGAGCCGCCGATTTCCGAGGAGCGGTTTTCCGAGCAAGTTGTGGCGCTGCTGGCCGGCAAGGATTCGGCTGTGGTCGAAGCCGGCGGGCTGACCGATTTCGCGTGGAAGCGGCTGTGCTTCGAGCGTGATGACAGGCTGTTGCTGAAATTCGATCGCGGCAAGGAGACGTCCGTGCTGCCCTTGCCTTACGAAGAGTTCTTCGTGGATGAGGCACATGTGGCCGGTTCGCTGCAGGACAGCTGTGTCAGGCCGTCCGATCGCATCTTGATCAAGAAGAAGTATCCGGGCGCTCACGGGCCCGTCAAGTTTCAAAAGGCGACACACAGAAGCTGAGTAGTGGTCGACGTTGCAGACACGCACGCGCCAGTCGTCAGGTGAGCACATGCATTGGCCTGGTACACCTTTCGCAGCAAGCGGCGTATTCGTTGTAAGTAACTGCTGCAGCGTTCCGCTTTGCTGTTTGCATGGAGTGCGCGGGGGAAAAGCGTTGTAACCGTGCGATGCCGCGGGCAGGACCGCGCCTCCAGCGACCAGGTGTGGAGTGCGTGGTGATCTCGACCGAGGCTGACTAACGCGCAAGACGTAGGGGGTTAGCATCGCTTGCCGTCATAGAGGAAGAGGTGGGGCTGCGGTTCGGGGTGCGGCGCCCACCACCCACTCTCCCTCTTTCGGCTGCACTGCTCATGTTCAGATCCACTTGCATGACCCTCGCGCGCGCGTTGCGCTGGTGCGTCGTGTCGCAAGATGCGTGGGGGAGTTGGTGGGCAGCGGCACTTGGCCGAAGGCGCGGCGATCACAATGAGCTCGCGTGACGGGCCGCCCATGGCGCGCGGGCAGCCGTCGCTCGCCGAGAGGGACCGTCTCCGCGCCGAGTTCGACCAGGCATTGGCCGCACTGCATGCCGAGCTGTTGGTGTACCTGCGCCGCCGTACGCGCGATGCCGAGACCGCTGCAGACCTGGCGCAGGAGACCTTCTCGCGAATGATGGTGTACCGCGATGCGCCCAACATCGGCGACCGCCGGCTGCTGATGTACCGCATCGCGCACAACCTGGTGATCGAGCTGCGGCGCTCGCGTCAGCGGCGGCTGGCGGCGCTGCACGTGTCGCTGGACCAGGTTGCGCCGATCCGCGCCGACGAGGCCGGCGTGGACGAAATCGCCGATGCGCGCCAGACACTCGATGTGCTGCTCAAGCGCACCTTGCTCGAACTGCCGCCGAAGTGCCGGCTTGCGTTCAAGCTCAGCCGGTTCGACGGGCTCACCTATCCGCAGATCGCCGCGACGATGGGGATTTCCACCAAGATGGTGGAGAAGCACATCAGCCGTGCGCTACTGGCGTGCCGTGCGGCCGTGGGGAAATTGCCGCAGTAACCGGGCTGCAAGGCTGCTGGCTGGCGCCGCCGGAAGATGCTGGTAGCATCGTGTACGAGGGCGCAGGCAGACGGCCCGTCGGGAGTGACCAGCCATGCGTGCAGAGTCCGGGCGCATCCACGCGCAGGCGGCCGCCTATCTCGTTCGACGCGGCAGCGAGACTGCTGCCGAGCGCGCTGCGCGTGAGGCATGGCTGGCTGCCGATCCGCGCCACCGTGTGGCCTACCAGCAGTTGCTCGACGTGGACGAACACGCGTCGGCGGTGCTGGATGGTGCCGAGTTGCAGGCCGCTACTGCACGCGATCTGGAACTGCTGACGCCGCCCTCTGGCCGGCGGCGTCGCTGGCCCTGGCTGTTGCTGGCAGCGATGCTGGTTGCCGCAGTTGGCTATGCGGTGCATCACCTGCTGAGGCAGTAGCGCGCCCTCCGCACGCCGCACTGCGTGTTGCATAGACCGTTGGATGTGCGCGCTGTTGCAGCGCTGCCTGCATGTTGCAGACGTCGTTGGTAGGGCATTGCGCTTGTGCAACGTCACTTGTTGTCGGGGGACGCAATGGCGATGGTGCCGCGCCCAGGACGCGAAGGATGCACATGCAAGCACGACGGGCAGTATCGGGGAGCAGTGCCGGTTTGGATCATGCACGCAGCAGACTGGCATTGGCGGTTGTCTCGCTGGTGTCGCTGCACAACCTTGGGGCACAGCAACGCACGGCCACGCAAGGCGTGCAAACCCCTGCAGGTCACGTCGATGCGCAGCGCGGTGATGCGCTTGTGCCCGTGGCCACGGCAAGGCGCGCACGGGTGATGGCGATGCGGGTGTAGCGCGTCGGACGCGTAGCAGGGGGTAGGAGCAGGGCGACCGCGGACACAGCGATGACGTGTCGGACCCGGATGGGTACCGAGCCACTTTGCGTGCGCGATGGTTGCCAGAAAATCAAACAGTTAGCGATACTGGTCACTGCCTGCCGCGTTGCGGTGCCCGTGTTTCAGCAGTCGGGTGCAGGACCGATCTTGCTCAGCTGACGATGCGCGCCGGGTCGCCCCGGCGTGCGCCGCCGGCGGGCCAACCCAGGCAAGCCAAAGGATGCAGCATGAAGACACGCACGTTACGCAACGCCATTTCCCTCGCCCTGCTAGCCGCGGCGAGCGGGGCGGCAGGTGCGGTGGGGGCACAGGCCGCGACAGCGCAGGTGGCGACGCAACCTCCGGCAGCGGCGCAGAAAACGCCGGCAGCCGTAGCACCGGACGCCGGCGAGCCGCCCAGGCCCGGCTCGCCGGAGGCTGCGGTTGCGGCGGGCCCGCCGGCGCCAACCGCCACGACCGAGTTGGAGTCCATCGAAGTCACCGGCACGCGCATCAAGGGCGGTGCCGTTCCGTCGCCGGTGATTTCGATCAGCGCGGCGCGTATCCAGGAAGAGGATTTCAGCGATCTGGGCGAGGTAATCCGCAGCGTGCCGCAGAACTTTTCCGGCGGGCAGAACCCGGGCGTGCTGAGCGGCAATCTGGCCGGGGCCGGCAATGCGAACCAGAACATGACCGGCGGCGCGAGCCTCAACCTGCGCGGGCTGGGCGCCGATGCCACGCTCACCCTGCTCAATGGGCGCCGGCTGGCCTATGGCGGATTCACCCAGGCGGTGGACCTCAGCGCGATCCCGGTGGAGGCAGTGGAGCGGCTGGAGATCGTGGCCGACGGTGCGTCGGCAATCTATGGGTCGGACGCGGTGGGTGGCGTCGGTAATGTGATCCTCAAGCGCGACTACGACGGGGTGAGCGTTGGCACGCGCTTCGGGCGGGCCACGCAAGGCGGGCTCACCTCGCGGCAATATAACGTTACTGCAGGCACCACCTGGCGCAGTGGTGGGGTGATCGCGACCTATCAGGACGTGTCCGCTGACCCCATCTACAGCCATCAGCGTGGTTACACCGCACAGCTGGTGGACCCGTCCACGCTGTATCCGGGCAGCGACCTGCGCAGCGGGCTGCTGAGTGCCTACCAGGCGCTGGGCGACAACGCCGAATTGCGCCTGGATGCGTTACGCACTGAACGCGACCAACTGCACTTCTACGCTGTCAGTGGCCGCAACAGCCGGGTCACTCCGACCACCACCAGCCTGCTGCTGTCGCCAAGCCTTGCGCTGTGGTTGCCCAACGACTGGACGCTGACATTGGGCGCCACCGACGGCAACAGCAAGCACGATCAATACCGCCAGGAAACGGCGCTGGCCAGCGGTGCGGTGAGCGTGACCGACCTGTGCTACTGCAACGACAGCCGCAGTTACGAGCTGGGCGCCGAAGGGCCGCTGTTCGCGCTGCCGGCAGGCGATGCGCGCCTGGCCACCGGGGTGGGGTATCGCAGCAACACGTTCCGTAACGTCGACCACGTCAGTGGCGTGGAGACGATCGACGGCAGCGAAAGCGCGCGCTTCGCCTATGCGGAGCTGAACCTGCCGGTGGTGGGCCCGGCGCAGGGCGTGCCTGGTGTGCAGCGGCTGACGCTGACAGCGGCGGTACGCGGGGAGGACTACAGCAGCTTCGGCGGGGTGACAACGCCCAAGTTCGGTGTGCTGTATGCGCCTGGCAGCGATGTGACGCTCAAGGCTTCGTGGGGCAAGTCGTTCAAGGCGCCCACGCTGTTCGAGCGCAACTACGCGCAGGAGGTGTGGCTGTTCCAGCCGGGCGCGTTCGGCGGGGTGGGCTTTCCTGCCGGCACGACGGTGCTGGTGGCCGATGGCGGCAACCAGGATCTGCAGCCGGAGCGCGCCATCACACGCTCGGTGTCGCTGGCCTGGCACCCCGAGGCGCTGGATGGCCTGGAGGCGGAGCTGACCTGGTTCGGGGTGGACTACAGCAACCGTGTGCTGCAGCCGATCGCCAATGCCAGCCAGGCCTTGCGCAACCCGATCTACGCGCCTTTCGTGGACCGCACGCCGACGCCGCAGGCGCAGGCCGATGTGATCGCGCTCGCCAGCCGGTTCTCCAACTTTGCCGGCGTCGCCTACGACCCGAGCCGGGTGGCGGCAATCATCTACACGCAGTACGCCAACGTGGCGCAGCAGGACATCGAGGGTCTGGACCTGAGCGGTAGCTACCAGGTGGCGTTGGCGCGCGGCACGCTGACCCTGCGCGGCTCGGCGAGCTGGCTGGACAGCACGCAGCAGACGTTGCCCATGCAACCGGCGTTCGATCTGGCCGGCACGCTGTTCAACCCGCCCAAGCTGAGCAGCCGCGTGGGTGCGGTGTGGAAGCAGGGCGGGCTCACTGCCTCGCTGTTCGGCAACTATCGCGGCGGGGTGCGCGACCGCGCCGATGGGGTGGAGTCGGCATCGTTCACCACATTCGATATCGCGTTGCGCTACGCCACCGGCACACGCCGCGGTGCGTGGGCCGGGCTGGAGTTCGGCGCGTCGGTGGACAACGCCTTCGATCGCGATCCGCCGTTGTATCGGGTGACCTCGCCACTGTACGTGGCGCCGTACGACTCCACCAACTATTCGGCGATTGGTCGCTTCGTGAGCGTGTCGGTGTCCAAGCACTGGTGATGCGTCGGCTGGCTGCTGCAGCCGCTGTACTGGCGATGGGCCTTGAGCGTTGCTGAGAGGAGTGTGAGCGTGAGGAATCACAAACCATGGCGCCTGCTGTTTGCAGGCGTGCTGATGGCGGCCGGTGCGTGCGTGGGCCACGCGCAAACGGTGTCGCCCCAACGATTGCTGGAAGTGGTGGATATCGGTAGCCCCACGCTGTCGCCGGATGGCCGCAGCGTGGCCTTTCGCACCGAGCAGGCAGCGGTGCAGCGCAATACCTACGACAGCGTCTGGTATGTGCAGGGCCTGCAGGACGCTGCGCCCAGACGCGTCGCCGACGGTGGCGTGCCGTTGCGGGACTCGGCTGGCGGGTCCTTGCCTGCAAAGGTGCTGTGGTCGCCGGATGGCCGCTGGCTGTACTACCGCGCATTGATCGATGGCGTGATCGCGGTGTGGCGCGCGGCAGCGGACGGTTCCGGCGCGCAAGCGGTGACCCACGATGCGGCGGACGTGCAGGAGTTTTCGCTGGACGCGGATGGGCGGGTGCTGCGTTACCGCGTCGGTGCCACGCGCGCGCAGGTCATGGCGGCCGAACAGGACGAGTATGCGCGGGGCATCCGGATCGACGAGACGGTGCCGCTCGGGCAAGGCCTGTTCCGCTCGGGCAATGTGCAAGGACGGCTGGCGACGCAGCGCTTCGGCACGGTGTGGTTCGATCGCACCGGGTTGTCGGCGGATGTGCCGGAGCACTGGCTGGCGCTGGATCTGGCGACGGCAACTACGCGGCCACTCGCCGCTGCGCCGGTGCCCGCGCAGGAATCGCCCGTCAGTACGCACGGTGTCGACGGTGACGTGTGGCAATCCGTGCCTGCGCCCGGTGGGGCGGTGGCGGTGCTGTCGCGTGTGGGCGATGGCAACGGCCAGCTATTCCGTCCGCAGGTGGCGCTGTCAGTCTTGCCCGGTGCACATGCGCCTAAGGCCGTGCGCTGCACGGCGGCGGCCTGCGTGGGCAAGGCAATCAGTGCAGTGCAGTGGCGCCCGGGGAGTGCGGAGGTGCTTTTCACCATCACCGATCCTGCATTGGGCCTGGCGCAATCCATTCAGCGCTGGAATCCGGCCACCGGGCAGGTGCGGTTGGTGGTGCAGGGGCGCGGTTTGATCAATGGCGGCCGTGACCCGGCGGCACGCTGCGGTGCCTCGGCCGTTGCGCTGGTGTGCGTGACAGCCGAAGCCGATCGCCCGCCGCGTCTGGAACGTCTCGGCCTGGACGATGGCACGCGGCAGGTGCTGTTCGATCCCAACGCGGAGCTTGCGGCGGACATGGCGCGTGCAACGCCTGCGCGGTTGTTGCAGTGGAGCGATGCACGCGGGCGGCGATACAGCGGCCAGTTCTTCGCGGCACACGGTACCGGCGCGGGCAAGCTGCCGTTGTTCGTCACCTACTACAGCTGCCCGGGCTTCGTGCGCGGTGGCGTGGGCGATGAGTGGCCGCTGGCCACTTTGGCGCAAGTAGGCATCGCAGCGTTGTGCATCAATCAGCTGCCCGGCTACACCATGGATGCGGTGGAACGGCACGGCGAAGGGCTGGCGGCGGTGGAAAGCGCGGTGGCGTTGTTGTCGTCGCAGGCCGGCATCGACCGCACGCGGGTGGGCATGGGCGGGCTGAGCTTCGGCGGTGCGGTGACCCTGTGGACGGCCACCGAGTCGAACCTGCTGGCGGCCGCTTCGGTGGCCAACCCGGTGGTGTCGCCGTCGTACTACCTGTTCGGCAGCATGAAGGGCGAGCCCTTCCTCAAGGGGCTGCGCGACATGTGGGGCCTGGGTGCACCGGAGCAGACGCCCGAGCGCTGGAAGGCGCTGTCGCCGGCGTTCAAGCTGGAGCGGATTCGCGCGCCCATCCTGTTCCAGCATTCCGAGCAGGAATATCTGTACGCGCTGGATTACCTGATTCCACTGCTGCGTGCGCAACGCGCCGAGTTGTACGTGTTTGCGAACGAGCCGCACCAGAAGTTCCAGCCGCAGCACAAGTTGGCCGTGTATGCGCGCAACGTCGATTGGTTCCGCTTCTGGTTGCAGGACTATCAGGACGCTGCGCCGGAAAAGGCCGCGCAGTACGCGCGCTGGCGCGCAATCAAGGCGGCACTGCCGGCGCGTGGCCACTAGTGTGCGTGGTGCAGTTTCCGTGTGGCATGTTGGCACGCCGACGGCACGCATCTACGCAGTGCAGGCAATGTCAGCGCTGATGACGAACCCAGTTCTCGACTGCACACAGCTCGAAGATGCGCATGACGCTGTGGTCGCCGTCGGCCAAGGTGTGGTCGAAATGGTGGCGCAGGGCATCGGCGTCCAGCAGCCCCTGGGCTGCAAGCCGACCCTGCAGCAGATAATCGCGGATCTGCTGCCTGCCCTGACGATAGACCGCGCCGGAGTAGTTCATGAAGGTGCCTTTGCTGCGGCGATGCAGGATCTGCGCAGGCAGCACGTCAGCAAACGCATCGCGTGCGACGGCGCGATTGCGGCCGCCAGCGATCCACATCCAGCTCGGCACTGTCAGGCAGGCTTCCACCACCGGTTGCGACAGCAGCGGCATGCGCAGGTGCCACGACGCACTGCGCGCCAGCCCATCGCGGAACACCTGGGTGCCGGCCAGATCGACGATACGTTCGCGGTCACCGGGCAGGCTGTCGGGCGGGGCATCGAACCAGGGATGCGATTGCAATGGAACCGCAGCCTGCGTGCTTGGCAGAAACGATCGCTCCGGCTTGCGCGGCGGTCCGGCCTTGGCGAGGAGTTTTTTGATCGTCAACCTGCCTGCTTTCCAGAGCGTGCACTGGTGCAGTTCGGCAAGCGCATGGACTGCGCTGAAGCCGGCGCGCAGGCCACCTGCACGGAAGGCATCTGCGGCGGGCGCGGCGGTTCTGGTGTTGCAGAACACGGTGTCGCCGCCGCCGCCGGAAAAGAAACTGGCGATGGCCAGCTGCGTGCCGACCGCTTCTTTCAGCGCATTGGAGGCATGCTGCAGAAACCAGGTACTGGGCGCGACCGCATGTGCCGGCGGTGCGAAATCGACCGGTGCAGCGTCGAATCCCAGGGTGCGTATGATCAGCTCGGTGCCCAACAGATCGCTCATCTGCCGGGCATAGCGCCGCTCGTCGGCGCCAGGCACCGGCGTGACCAGATTGCAGCATGCCACGCGCGCGGTGGTGTCTTTCAGGCATGCGGCGAGGATGGAAGAGTCCAGGCCACCAGACAGTTCCAGTAGCACGGACGCATCGGTCCGCGCCCAACACGTGACGCTGGAGGCCACCGCCTGACGCACCTGTGCCTGTGCGTCGAGTGGGTCGTGCCGGCGCCGAGCGGCTGCGACAAAATCCCAGGGGTTCCAGACCTGTTCGACACTGCTGCGGTTGGACTGCAGACACAGCTGGCTGCCCGGCAGCAATTCGCGCACGCCGACAAGCCCGGTGCGCTCGGTCTTGAGGTGCGGGTAGTGCAGATGATGGGCGATGGAGTCCCAGTCGATCTCACGCGCGTACACACCCGCATGCGTGGCGATCGAGATATCCGAAGTGATGAAGCCATGCGGCAGCGCGTAGACGCATGCCACGCCGCCGGAAGGCTCGCGCATGACGGTGACGGTGTACGGATCCGCGTGCGGTGCATGCAACAGCAGGTACTCGCCCCAGTGCGTATCGATCAGGTGCCGCGTGCGCTGTGCTGCGGACAACGCATGCAGCGATGCGCCGTCCACCAAGCGGGCGTTGTCACGCTGCGAGAAGACATGGCCGATCAGTGCGCCACCACCAGGGATGGCAAGCACGGGCGTGTCGTCCGATGCATACAGATCGATGTGCCCAGTGCGCTGCCGTAGGTGTAACCCGATCTGTCGCAGCGACGCATCGACACCGGCGCGGTCGCCATCGCGGTGTGCCTGCGCATGGTTGAGCAAGGCGATGTAGCGGTACATCACACCACCCGGATGGGGGTATGCGCGTGGACGTTGCCGACCGTGTCGTTCAAGACCAGATCGCCTGTCTGTACCCAGCAATGGGCCGAAAACGGATCGAGCGCGACCCCGAACACAACCTGGGCGTCGAGCTGGCGCCTGTGCAGGAATCTTGCCAATGCGACCGAATCGAGCAGGCAGCGCATCTCCACCGGCACCCACACGCGGGAGCGCCGGAAGACGGCTGCCGCATCGGTGAGCCGTTGCTCGAGTCCGGCAAGCGAGCATTGCTGCATCCCCCGACGCTGTGCTCCAGCGGAGAGGCTGCCAAGTACCCTGCCAAGCGGGGTGCGCTTCAACGCCAGGCGTGTGGACAGCACAAGTGCCAGCACTTCGAGCGTTTCAAACAGCTGTGGTCGCCGCGCTGGTATGCGCATTTCCATCGCGCTACGCGCAACAGGCATGACGGAAGGCTGTGGGCCGGCGGTCGCTTGCGACCGTTCCACCAGCAGGCCCCGTTCGACAAGGTCGTTGATCTCCAGGTCCGGCACCGGGTCTTGCGCCAGGTAGGCAAGCAGGGCGTGCTCCAGTGCCTGGGGCAGACGGAAGTAGCGGTCGTTGCCGACATCCAGAAACACCAGGCGCTGGCCAATGCGGCAGAACGCTAGGTCGTCGCGCAATGTGTAGCGGTGCATGGCGCTGTCCTTGAGAGAGAAGGGGCGCACCGTTGCAGTGCGCCCCGTGGCCTGGGAAGTTGCCCGTCGGCATGTACAGCCCAGCGGCGACTGTCGCGCGTTGGCAATGCCTAGTCCTGGCTGATGCCCAGCGTGGTGATGCCGCCCATTTCTTCGCCTGCCAATGGCCCGCCCTGTGTGTCCAGGCTTGCGACGCCGAGCACGATGAGATCCTGATCCAACGCCGTGGTACGAGCGTCGTTGTTGCTGGTATCCATGGTCTCTACTCCTGGTGGGAGAGGCGTGCACATAGGCACGCCCCGGGTTCACTCTTCGGAAATGCCAGGCACATTGAAGCCGCCGATCTCTTCGCCAGCCAGCGGGCCGCCTTTGGTATCGGTGCTGGCGACGCCAAGCACCGTGATCTCGCTGGACGCATCGCTGTAGGTGGTGTCATTGATGTTCATCGCTGTCTCCTGGTTGCGTCATGGGGATCCATGACGCAGACAAGGTAAAAAGCGGGCTTATTGATTTTCAAATGATTAAGTCGTAACACCGTCATAATTAAATGCACTGTGTGACCGCCATCGAAGATGGCTGTGGAAACCTGGCCGGTGGCGTCGCATCGCACCTTTCACGCCACATCAGGCACACGTTGCCGGCAGCTCGCAAGCACAGCATGCAGGTCCCGCAATGTGCTGCGCTGACGACACTCAGTCGCCGAAGCTGGAAGCCTGATTGATGCGCTCATTCATAATCGCCACGATGCGCGGCACGGCCTGGATGCGGCGTACGTGATAGGCATGCAACGCTGTTTGCAACGTCGCAAGGTCGCGCCGCTGCCAGTGCAGCGTGAGCTCTACCAGTTCTTCTTCGAGGGAGTCGAGCAGGCCATGTTTGGCACGTCGCACCGGTGCCAGCCGGTCGTTGGCCTGCCTGACGGCATGATGCAGCGACCAATGCGCAGTGGCGTGGGCAATGGCGTCGAAGAGCTTCCAGGTTTGCTTGACCATGTCCGCAGGTGCGGTGGTGGGCTCCAACTGGCCAGGGGCATGCGGCGTCGATGCAACGCCGATATCGCAGGCCATCCGCAACAGGCGGTCCATCCAGTCGTAAAGATCCCGCAGCGCGACCTCGGTGAGCAGCGGTACCTGCAAGCCAAAGCGTGCGTGATCGATGACCAGGCCTTCGCCGACCAGGCGATACAGGGCAAAGCGCACCGGCGTGGGGCTGATCTTGAACTCGGTAGCCAGCTTTGCCGGGTCGATGCGCTGACCGGGCGGATACTGCCCGGATTGCAATGCGCGCCTGACCTGCGCATAGGCAACTGCACGTTTGGAGTGGATTTCACTCATGACGAACTCCTTGTCTGACCGCGACGCCTCCCTGGCTGGATCGTACATGCAATGGCTGCGGCAGGAGCTGCTGCGGTAGTCCTTTTTAGTCCCAGGCTTGTCACATCGTGCCGTGTACGAGGCAGGCTTCGAGCCAATACCTGTCCCGGCAGTAATAGTTTTAATAACGTACAAATTGAGGCCAGAAAAAACACAAGGGCCGCCTGGTATGCCAGGCGGCCCTCGTCTTTGTACGTTATCTGTTTTGTACGTTATCTGTCCCTGCTATCGCGGGGCATAACGGTCGTGCCAAACAGTGTGCCCTGCTTAGCGAAACGACTCACGCAGCCGCTTGCCCGCATATTCCTGCGCGGCCTTCGCCTTGGCAACCACTGCCGCACAACCGAAGAACTCGTGCGTCACGCCGGTGTAGACCTCGCGCTCGACCGGTACGTTGGCCTCCTTGAGGGCGTCTTCCAGCTTGGCGCCGTCGCTGCGCAGCGGGTCGATGGTGGCGTTGATGATTGTCACCGGTGCCAGGCCGCGCAGGTTGGCATTGACCAGGTCCAGACGCGTATCCGCCTTGTCGGCGTCGCTGCGGATCAGGTGCCCCACGAACCATTCGATCATGGCCTTGTTCAGGGGCTTGGCGATGGCGTTCTCGATGTAGGACTCGGTGTGCAGGCTGCCGGTCTGCCCGACCGGGTAGACCGCCAGGATATGCGTCGGTGCCTGCAGCCCCTTGTCGCGCGCGGCTACCGCCGTGGCGATGGCCAGGTTGCCGCCAGCGCTCTCGCCGGCCAGGGCAACGCGCTGCGGGTTGCCGCCGATGCTTGCCGCGTTTGCCAGCACCCATTCGTAGGCGGCGAGCGCGTCGTCCCAGGCGGCGGGGAACTTGTGTTCGGGCGCCTGGCGATAGTCGACCGAGACCACGATGGCGCCGGTTTCCTTGGCCAGCCCGCGCGCGCCGCCGTCATAGACTTCGGCATTGGCGATCACCCAGCCACCGCCGTGGAAATAGACGATGACCGGCAGTGCGGTACCGCCCTGCGGGGTATAGACGAAGGCCGGGAGATTGCCGGCGGGCGTTTCCAGGATGTGGGAGGTGCGCTTGACGCCGGGCACCAGCACTTCCGGGTCGGCGGACTTGTCTTGGTCATGCAGGAGCTTCTTGACCGCATCGGCGATGGTCGGCTGCTGCCGGGCTTCGGCTGGCGTCAGCTTTTCGATGGCCTTGGGTTCGAGCGCATCGTGCGCCTGGGCCAGGTCGTGCATGTCGTCATCGGTACGGATGGCGCCGATGACGTTGGAGATGGTGTCGATGATCGGATTGGGCTTGCCGTGCTCTGTCATGTGTGCGCCTCGGTTGATTGACCCCGACGCTAGCGGTGGCACAGTCAATGGGGCGACAAGGGAGCTCGGCCATTCTGCACATGGCGGCAACATTTGCGGCAGACGCCGGTACAGGCGCCTGCCGCTGAAAGCCCTTACCAATCCGTCGGCGCATAGTCCTTGAGGAACTGTCCCCACACATGCTCGCCGGTGTTGGCGCCGTGGATGATCGGGTCGACGATGCGGGCGGCGCCGTCGACGATGTCCAGCGGCGGGTGGAAGCGTTCCTGCTGGACCTTGAGCGCGGCGATGTCGGCCGGATCCTCGTCGGTGACCCAGCCGGTGTCGACGCTGTTCATGTGGATGCCGTCGTTCTGGTAATCGGCCGCCGAGGTGCGCGTCATCATGTTCAACGCGGCCTTGGCCATGTTGGTATGCGGATGCCGGGTGGTCTTGAAGTTGCGGTAGAACTGCCCTTCCATCGCCGAGACGTTGACGATGTGCTTGTCGCGCTCGGGCGTGCGCAGCATCAGCGGCTTCAGCCGCGCGTTGATGATGAAGGGCGCGATGGCGTTGACCAGCTGGGTCTCCAGCAGCTCCACCGAAGGCACTTCGTCCAGCAGCAGGCGCCAGGAGTTGCGCCCGCGCAGATCCACCTGCTGCAGGTCCTGGTCCAGCCGTCCTTCCGGGAACAGATGCTGCTGGCCAACCAGCTCGTCGTCCAGCAGCGCCACCTGCGACAGCTCGGCGGCGCGGGTGAGGCCGTCGGCGCCGTCCAGGCCGCGGCCATGCACCGCCGGCAGCGCCATCGCCGAGGCATCGCGCAGCGGTTCGGGCGTGCGCAGGCCTTCGTAATGGCCGACCAGGTTGCGTACGGTGTCCGGCAACTCATGCAGCGCGGCGGTTTCGCCGGCCATCATGTGCGCGTAGAACTGCGGCGGGCGGCGCACGGTCTGGCAGGCGTTGTTGATGATGAAGTCCAGGCGGTCGCGGGTGGCCAGCAGCTGGCTGCAGAACGCTTCCACGCTGGGGGTGTGGCGCAGATCCAGGCCGAACACCTGCAGGCGATGGCCCCATTGGCTGAAGTCCGGCTCCTGCGCATACCGCGCGGCCGAATCGCGCGGGAAACGTGTGGTGACGATCAGTTCCGCACCGGCGCGCAGCAGCTTCAGGCCGGCCTGATAGCCGATCTTGACCCGTCCGCCGGTCAGCAGCGCCACGCGTCCGCGCAGGTCGGCGGTTTCGGTGCGCTTGAAGAAATTGAGCTCGGCGCAGGCCGGGCACATCTGGTCGTAGAAGTGATGCAGCTGGGTGAACTTCTGCTTGCACACGTAGCAGTGGCGCAACTCCGGCGAATGCGTGGGCTCCGGTGCGGCAGTGGCGTTGTGGCCGTTGTGCGCGTCGTGCAGGCCGGCGGCATGTGGCGGGAAGAAGTTCGGCGTGCTGAACACCGGTTTGCGCCGAAGTGCGCGGATGCCGCGCTGCTCGAGCAGCGCCTCGGCCTTGCGCACCTTCTCCTGGTGCCGCTCGCGCTCGCGCTGCTTGAGCAACTGTCGCCGCGCCTTCGGCTCGGGGTGATAGACCCTGGCCACCACCTGGTGCAGCCGCACGCGGTCGGCCTCGGGCAGCGTGTCGAGCACGCTGCGGTCGGCCTCGATGGCCTCCAGCAGGTCCAGCGCCGCGCGCAGGCGGTCGGTCAGGGGCAGGTCGTCGGCGGGCAGGGGCGGGGCGTTGGTGTTCAAGATGGATCCGGAAAAGAGCGGCAGAAGGCGAAGCGCATGCAGCGGGCGGCGCGGTGGACACGATGGATGGCGGCCAGCGGCCGCGCTGGCCAGGACCGCTGCCGCCGCAGGCCGGAGCGTCCGGACCGCGGCTATTTTCGCCGATCCTTGGGTGCGCGCGCCAATGACAGGGCTGGACAGGTTGCGGCGGTGAGGGCGTCGCTGCTGCGGATGCAGCCAATTGCCGCGCAGGGCGTGCGCCAGGTTCAGCTCTCAGCACACGGCTGGAAGATCTGTGTGCACGTGTTTGCATGCAGCGGCGTGTTGCCGCCCGTCATGCGGGAGGCCGGGGTGCGATCGCATCCAGGATTGGATAATCTTCCCCACACACGGAAGGGCATCATGCCCGTCCATTCAAGGGGACCTTGATGAAGAATTCCATGCTGGCTTTCGGGCTGGCCGGCTTGCTCTGTGCGTGTACGGTGGTCTCGCCTGACCCTGGTCAACAGGCTGTGCTGGTGGATAAGCCCCTGTTCTTCGGCAAGGGGGGCATCCGCCTGGACGATGTGCGCGATCCCGGGCGCACGTACACCTGGGTGACCACCTCTGCGTCGTATGTGGATGTCACCCCGCAAACCGTGCAGGTGGCGTTCGACGATTTCTCCTCCAGCGACAATATCCTGTTGGACTTCTCGACCCAGATCCAGTACCGGATCACCGCGCCGGCCTTGCTGCTGTCCGGGTTTGGGCAGGACTGGTTCAAGAACAATGTCGCCAGCCAGTACGCTTCCATCGTGCGCGATCAGGTCAAGCGCTATGACATGACCAAGATGATGAGCGACCCGGATACCGCCAGGAAAATCGACGAGTCGGTCACCCAGAACGTCAGTGCGCTGGTCAAGCAACAAGGCTTGCCGATCCAGATCCAGAACATCACCCTCGGCCGTGCGCGCCCCAACCCGGACGTGTTGCAGCAGATGAACCTCACCGCTGCGCAGCAACAGCGCGTCAAGACGCTGGTCGAGGCGACGACCGCAGAGCGGCAGCGCGAGCAGGAACAGGTCGCCAAGGCCGATGCCGATAATGCATACCGCAACCGCATGGGCCTGACGCCCGAGCAGTACCTGGCCAGCCAGATCGCCGAACTCAATGCCGATGCCTGCAGAAAAGCGCAGGCCTGCTACATGGTGCCTTCCGGTACGTCGGTGATTGCCAGGTAGCGTGCGCTGCCGGCCGGCTGCACGGCGGGGCAATCGTTGCCTGGCAATGGTTGGTTGTTGGTCTGCAGGCGCTGCTGGCTGCTCGCGTCCACTCACGCCAGCAAGGCCGCTCACGCACTCTCCAGACCGGCTGGGCTAGGGTTGCGGCCTACTGTTGTAGCGGAGAAGGCAGCATGGGCCTGTTGGTCGACGGCAAGTGGCAGGACAGTTGGTACGACACCGACAAGAGCGGTGGGCGTTTCGAGCGCTCGCAATCGCAGTTCCGCAACTGGGTGACGCGCGACGGCAGCCCCGGCCCGCACGGGGAGGGTGGCTTTCCGGCCGCTCCCGGGCGCTATCACCTGTATGTGTCGCTGGCCTGCCCGTGGGCGCATCGCACGCTGATCTTCCGGCGCCTGAAAGGTCTGGAGTCGATGCTCGACGTGTCGGTGGTGCACTGGCTGATGGGCAAGCAGGGCTGGACATTTGCGCCAGGGCCGGACCTGGTGGGCGATGCGCTCTACCAGGCGCAGCATCTGTACGAGGTCTATCTGAAGGCGGATCCGCGGTACTCCGGGCGCGTGACCGTGCCGGTGCTATGGGATCGCGAGCGCAATACGGTGGTCAGCAACGAGTCGGCCGACATCATCCGCATGTTCAATAGCGCCTTCGACGAAGTCGGTGCTGCGGCTGGCGATTTCTATCCGGCGTCGCTGCGCGAGCAGATCGATGCGATCAATGCGCGCGTGTACGACACCGTCAACAATGGCGTATACAAGGCGGGCTTTGCCACCACGCAGGCTGCGTACGAAGAGGCGGTACTGCCGTTATTCGAGAGTCTGGATTGGCTCGATGCGCGCCTTGGCCAGCAGCGCTACCTGTGCGGCGACCGGCTCACCGAAGCGGACTGGCGCCTGTTCACCACGCTGGTGCGTTTCGATGCGGTGTATGTCGGTCATTTCAAATGCAATCTGCGGCGCATTGCCGATTATCCGCAGTTGTCCGGCTACCTGCGCGAGCTGTATCAGATGCCCGGTATCGCAGACACGGTGAACTTTCAGCACATCAAGCATCATTATTACCAGAGTCACGACATGATCAATCCCACCGGCATCGTGCCGCTGGGGCCGGTGCTGGATCTGCAGGCACCGCATGGGCGTGGCTGATGCGGCTGTCCGCCGGACGCTGCCGCGCTTACGTACGCTACTGCGTGGCTTGCACTAAGCTGTGCGCCTTCGATACGAACAGGAGCGAGGCGTGCTGAATCATGTGATGGTGGGATCGAACGATATTGCGCGATCCAGGCAGTTCTACGACGCAGTACTGGGCGGCGTCCTCGGTGCCGCCGAACCGTTGGTCAACCCTGCCGGCTCAGGCCATGTGCGCCTGTTCTATCGCCATGCCGGCAGCACCTTCGCCGTCAGCGAACCGATCGACGATGCGCCCGCGACCAGCGGTAACGGCGCCACCGTGGGCTTCAGCTGCGGCTCGCCCGAGCAGGTGCAGGCCTTCCACGACGCTGCGGTGGCGGCAGGTGGCGTGTCCATCGAGGATCCGCCGGGCTTGCGTGAGAGCCGCATGGGGCCGGTCTGGCTGGCCTACGTCCGCGATCCGGATGGCAACAAGCTCTGTGCGATCTATCGGCCTGCGTAGGCTGTGAGACTTGCGCCGCTGCGACTGCCGCAGCGCGACCGCGCACCGGGTTATCGCTTCGCTATGGCGACGGTGGAACAGCCGTCGCCATAGCACGCCCTGTGGTTGCAGTGGGCGACAGGCTTAGGTGAGGGACGTCGCGCTAGTGCTTGGCCGCATCGCGCATGATCAACGTCGCCGCGCCTACCGTGATCGCATCCTCGACCACGCCGGTGCCGGTCTGGCCGTAGCGTTCGATCGCGCGCATGCGCAGGTTGAAGGTGAGGTAAGCGGCCGCAACCGCCGTGCTCGCACCCAGTAGGGCGGCGACCCCGCGCTGATGGCGCGGCGCCAGCGCCGCGCCAACGATGACGCCGGTGGCGATGCGGGCGATCATGCCGGGCAGC
This sequence comes from Xanthomonas arboricola, assembly GCF_002940665.1. GTDB lineage: Bacteria > Pseudomonadota > Gammaproteobacteria > Xanthomonadales > Xanthomonadaceae > Xanthomonas > Xanthomonas arboricola_B. The sequence continues at coordinate 1,132,693 of NZ_MIGY01000003.1, read as the reverse complement.
ACGATGCGGTCGGGCGCAGTCTTCATCTTGTCGCCTGCCAGCTCGCCGCCGGCAAGCGCAAGCATGCCGGCCGATGCGAGTGGATTGGCGAGAAGCTTCGGGGCGCCGTTGTCGGCAGGAAGCTTGCCGGTGCGGGCTGCATTGGTGACCGCAGCCAACGGCGTCATCGAGCGCATGCCGGCGACGGCGCCCATCAGGATGGAATGAATCAAAGCCATGTACACCTCTGCATGTGCTCAACAATCGCAGGCGGAATGCGCTGCGTGCGGCACGCTGTATGGATATGCACACACTAGGGGGGTGTGTGTATGGGCGTTGGCAAGAGCTTGTGCATGCCGTGCATTGGCGGCGCCCGCACGGCACTGGATGTGCTTGCGATGCGCTGCCTGAAATGTATCGGCTTGCGCCGCGTAACCAGGCGCGCGGCATTGCACTCAGGGAGCCTTGGTGCCCAACAGGAACTTCAGCCCATGGGTGATGCCGCGCGGCGCGACACTCGGGTGATCTTCGTCGTTGAGCACCTCCAGCTCCAGCCGCAGCGACGGATACTGTCTCGCGCGCAGCGTCTGTACTAGCTTACTGGCGAAGCAGGCGCCTGTTGTCGCCGGCATTCCCGCGCATCACTTCAAACGGCCGACATACGCCAGCACGGGAGCGGCCGCCATATCGTTCGGGTTGGTGCCCGGCAGGCCTTGCGGTACGTCCATGCCCTTGCTGCGGTAAAAGTCGGTCCAGTACTGCGAGATCTTGCCGGTCTGCAGGTTCTTGAAGTTCATCGGTTGCAGGGCGAAGACGTGCTGTGCGCGGAACGCGCGTTCGATGAAGTCCGAGCAGTAGTAGCTGTTGTCGTCCTGCACGTAGGTGGTGTTGTAAGGCTTGCCGAGCATGCGCTGCGCCTGCGCGATGGCGCCGGGGATCGCACTGCGGTGTTCTGCGGCCAGCCGGTACACATGGACCTGCCGATGCTTGGCGTTGGCCTCTTCGACAAATGCCTGCAGCGGCTGCTGCCGCGAGCCTTGTTCGTCTGCGTGCAGCAGCACCTGTCCGGTAGCGTCATGGGCGAGCAGTGCCACATGATCGAAGCTGGGGGCATCCTGCCTGGCGGTGGCATCGTCGATGGCGCCGCTCAGGCCGGTGCGGGCGGCGGTGACGAACAGCAGGTCGCCGTCCTGTAGCTGTACGGCGATGGAGGTTGCGGGCAGCAGTGCCAGTGCAAGCACGGCGAGCAGGAGAAGGGTGCGCATGGGGGGCGGCAGGGAGTGCAAGGGCCACCATTATCGCCAGGAACGGCGGCGGGCGGCGGGCACGCGATGCCCGCTGTAAACTACAGCGGCCAGCGGGCGTCGCCGCCGCCATCGCGTCGCGGCAATCCCTGTCCGTCTGGAGTGTTTCATGCGTGCTTCTTCTGCGTTGTCGCCGATCGGCCGGCTGTTTGCCGTGGCCGCCTTTATCGAAGGGCTGACCTGGGCCGGGTTGTTGCTCGGCATGTTGCTCAAGTACGGCACGCATACCACCGAGCTTGTGGTGTGGGTGTTCGGGCGGCTGCATGGCGCGGCCTTCCTGTTCTATGTGGCGGTCAGCGTGCTTGCCGCACTGCGCCTGCGCTGGCCGTTGTGGGCGTGGGCGCTGAGCCTGCTGGCCGCGTTGCCGCCGCTGGTGACGGTGCCGCTGGAAATGTGGTTCCGGCGTATCGGTTTGTTGGGTGTGCCGACGCGAACTGCCGGCTGACCGCGTCGGGGTGAACCCCGATGCAGCGTGATCGCCATTGCAGTGGAAGTGATCGACCAGCGCATCCGCTGTTCATGGACGCCCCTGGCGATCGGCGTGGTAGAGCCTGCACCTGCCGGACGATGTGCCGGCTGAGACAAATCGACGGGTCGGTGCACATCCGTTAGGGGATGCTGGGTTCTCGGGCACTCGGTGCTTTCGCAGGTAGCACGGCAAAGTTCTTGAGAGCATCGATCACCGGTGCTGTCCCGTTGTGCCAGCAAACCGGCAGTCGCTGTGTGAATGGCAAGCGTTGATGGAGCGCCCAACGCGTCCGGGTTCGGGCATCGGTGGTCGCAATCGGGCATGGATCCAAGGTGGATGGATTCATTGGGCAGCACGCACGTGAGGTAAACAGAACGTCTGGTTCCGGGAGCCAGCGGTCCGGATCTAGCGGTGACATTCCTCGATTCATTGGTTGACAGCATCAGGAGACGATCCATGCAAGCGCAGAAGAAGCCGTTTTTCCCCTTTGCTCTGAGTTCGGCCCCGCAGGTGACCAGCATCGCGAGTGCGATCGGTACCTCGCGTGTACTGGCCGCCGTCTCCAACGATCCCTTGCCCATCGATCAGCAACTTGCAAACGCATTCAATGCCAATAATGCGGTCATGGCTTATGTCTTGGGCATCGGCAATACGCAGTTGCCGACGATCTCGCCTTCGCCCTCGTGGTACAGCACGTTCCAGACAGCGTTCAGCGATGCACAGATTCACGCCAATGGCTGGTATCCGATTGCGACCAATCTCGTCAGTATCCCCAACTCGATTGCGGGCTATGGCATTTCCTTCAATGTCAGCATGTCCACCATCAATTCCCTGGTGGCGGTGCTGCAGAACGATCCGACCAATGCCGCTGCGATTGCTGCGCTGAAGTCTCAGTTCGGCAGCATGATTTCCCAAATCACGTCCTATACGCAGAGCGCGGTGACTGTCCAGCAGTCCATCACTACATTCAGCAATAACCTGACCTCCGATGCGGCAGTGCTGTCGCAGGCAGTCGTTGACTCGACCAAGGAGCAGGCGGTGGATCAGGCCAAGATCGCTGCGTTCAAGGCCGATATCGCGTCGCTGCAGTCGGAAATCAGCCATTGGCAAACCGTCGAGACGGCATCCGCGATTGCTGCAGGTGTCGCCTTCTTTACCGGCGCGGTGATTGCAATTTTTTCGTTTGGGATCGGCTTGGCATTCGGGATCGTCGCCGCAGCAGCGCTGATCACGACGATGGTCATCGCATCGAATAAGATTCAGGCGCTGAAGAGCCAGGTAGAGGCCGACAACAGCAATATGAATGCTGTGACCCAGCAGGCGGCGAGCCTGGCGGTGCTGAATGACCAGGTCAATGGATTGATCACGCTTTCGCAAGCGGCCAGCACGCAGATTTCCCTGGTATTGCAAGTCTGGCAGGAGCTTGAGTCCGAGTTGAATACCGTGGTGACGGACTTGACCAACTGCAACGGAAACGTTACCAATTTGAACCTGCCGCAGCTTCAGTCCAATCTGAATTCCGCCAACCAGGATTGGCAGACCTTGGTGGGACTGTGCAATACAATCGCCTCGATCAAGTACAACCAGGCAACGCCCGCCACCGCGACGATTCCCGACCCCGCCACTGCCTGACGATCGGCATTGCATGGTTGGATGAGATGGCTGCATTGCCGAGCCACGTGCATCGGGTCGCCATGGACTGGTGAGCATGTGGCCGGGCTGGCGGAGGTGTGTGGATGTCCACACGCTTCCGTCAGCCCGCCATCTGAAGCGCGTCGGCGGCCAGCGATGTTCCGCTTACCGGTGCACAGCGCAGTCGTCATCAGCAGGTCCCGGCGCTGTGGAAGCGTACAGCGCCAGCACGTACGGCCGGCGCCACCCCGAGTGGCACGTGTGGCGGTTCGTCGTCTGCACGGTGCTGCATTGGCGCCCTAAGCAACGGTGCCGTGCATACCGCTCAGTTCTTGGGCATCGGCTTCATCTGGTAGTCGGCCGGTGGCGTTGCGCCGAGCAGGTGTTGCACGAAGTAGTCCCAGCGGCGGCGGCTGACATACGGGGTGAGCTCGCCATAGCCGTGCTTGGCGTTGGGCAGCATCAGCATGTCGAAGGTCTTGTTGGCCTTGATCAGGGCATCGGCCACCAGCAGGGTGAGATACGGCGGCACGTTGTCGTCGAGCGTGCCGTGCACCAGCATCAGCTTGCCCTTGAGTTTGCCGGCGTGGTTGGCGTTGGCCTGGTCGTCGTAGTTGGAGCTGCCGTCCTTGTTGACGATGTGCTCGCCGTGATACTTCTCGGCCCAGTCGTCCTCGTAGCCGCGGTTGTCGTGGTTGCCGCTTTCCGACCAGGCCACCTTGAAGAAATCCGGGTAGCGCAGCATCGCGGCGGTGGATGCATTGCCGCCGCCGGAGTGGCCCCAGATGCCGACGCGGCCCAGGTCGATCCACCGATAGCGCTGGCCCAGTTCCTTCAGGCCGGCCACCTGGTCGGGCAGGGTGTTGTCGCCCATGTTGGCGTACCAGGTGTCGTGGAAGGTCTTGGAGCGCCACGGTGTGCCCATGCCGTCGATGGCGACCACGATGAAGCCCAGCTCCGCCAGCGATTGATTGTCGCCATGGCCGGCAAGGAAACCGCGGCCGCGGACCGAGCCGGTTTGCGGGCCGGGATAGACGTAATCGATCACCGGGTACTTGCGCGCCGGGTCGAAGTTACTGGGCTTGAACATCAGGCCATACAGGGTGGTCTTGCCATCGCGCGCCTTGACCGTGATCGGCTCCGGCGGCACCCAGCCGGCCGCCTTGAGGCGGCTGATGTCGGCAGTGGCAATGGTACTGACCGTGCGTCCATCGCCGGCATCGCGCAACAGCGTGACCGGCGGGGTGATCGAGGTGGAATAGGTATCGACAAAGCGCGCGCCATCGGGCGACAGCGCGATGCTGTGATCGGCGACTTCCGGCGTGAGCAGCACCGGCTCACCACCGTCCAGGCTCACCTTCCACAGCTGCTGGTAGTACGGGTCCACGCCTGGGCTGCGGCCCACGCCGACGAACCACGCGGTACGCGTCACCGGATCCACGCGCAGCAATTCGGTGACGTTGCCCTCGCCGGTGGTGATCGCGCGCTTGGGCTTGCCGGTGGCCAGGTCGTAGAGATACAGCTGGCCCCAGTCGCTGCGCTCGGAAAACCATACCGCCTCGTTGCTGCCGGGCAGGTACGCCCAGTTGGCGGCGACCTGGCCGCTTTCGTAATAGGTCTTGGCGGTTTCGTCGAAGGCGGTGCGTACGTCGCCGGTGGCGACATCGGCAATGCGCAACCAGGCCTGCTTGTGGAAGCGCGAGGTGGACACGAAGGCCAGCGTCTTGCCGTCCGGCGCCCACTTCACATCGTCCCACAGGCCCGGCGAGCAGCTGACGTCGTCGCACAGGGTGGAGCGGTGCTGGTCGGGCGGCAGTTTCAGCCGCAGCACGCTGCGCGTGGGTACGTCGATGACCACGCGCTCGATCATGGTCACGTCCTTGTCGCCGGCCAGCGGGTATTTCCACGACTGCAGTTCCGGATGCCCGAGCTTGGTGCTGACCAGGTACATGTCGCCGGTCTTGCGCTGGTCCTGCTGGAAGGTGGCGATCTTGCGCGAGTCCGGCGACCACGCAACGATGGCGTTGTCGCTGTGCTGCCAGCCGGCGTTGTCGGTGGCATAGCCGAAGTTTTCCACACCGTCGCGGGTGAGCTGGGTCTCCTGGCCGCTGGCGAGATCGCGCACCCACAGGTTCCAGTTGCGGATGAAGGCTTCGCTGCGCTTGTCCGGCGACAGCACGCCCGGCTCGGCCTTGTCCTTTGCATACAGCGTGCTGCAGCGTGCGCGCGCATCGCAGACCACCGCGGTGTCGCGCACGTTGAGGCGGTAGCGGCCATCGGCGGTGCGCTTGACCACCGGGGCGAAGGTGTCGGCCTTGAGCGGCTTGTCGCCGGTCTTCAGCAGCGTGTTGAGCGAGGCGACCAGCGCGGGCTGCTTGAAGATCGGCGCGCTCTTGCCGGTGGCGGTGTCCAGCTGCAGCAGCCGGTTGCCCTTGGCATCGTGATCGACATAGGCCACGTGGGTGGCGTCCAGCCAGCCGATGCGGGTGGCGGTGTGGTCCACCAGCGGCTGCGCGGCGTAGTTGATCAGGCGCTCGGCACGGGCGTAATCGGCGGCGGTGACGGTGGGGGCTTGCGCAGCGGCGATGGCCGGCAAGGCGGCCAGGACGATGGCGGAAAACAGCTGCCGCATCGGCGACGGGGTGGGCATGTAGGACTCTCCAGGACGAAAGGAGCGCGCAACGCGGTCGGCGCGACCGCCCGATGCTACCCGCTGGGCCGGGGCGCTGCCTCTGCCGGAAGTCGTGCCGGTGACCAGGCGGTGCTATCTCGCCAATGCGGCAGATCCAGAACGCGCAGATTCCCGCTTGGCGCGACCGGCGATGGTGCCCCCGCGCAGCGCGACCGGTCACGCGCTGCCCGCATGGCGCGGGTACAGCGCAGCGGTGGAGACGATGCGCAGACGCGGACGTGTGCGGGCGGCAGGTCCGTTCGCGGCAACCGCCGCTGCACTTGCGTTTCGGTGCGCAGCGGCTTTGCTGGCAGCCCTACTTGCCCATGCAGCGCTTCCAGCGCTCGTTCACCCGCTGCGCGAACCAGGCGGTGGTGAGGGTGCGGGTGATCTTGGGGCTCTCCAGGGTGATGCCGGGCAGTATCGCGCGCGGCAGCGGTTTGCCGGCACTGCGCTCGGCCAGCGCAAATACCTGGCGATACAGCGCGGTGTCTTCGAAATCGGCGGAGTGGCCGGCCTCCAGGGCACGGCGCAGCTGCCGGTCGTTCATCGCCAGCTGGCTGCCCAGGGCGCGTGCGGCGCGTTCGGTGCCGCCGGGCGCATCCAGGCTGGCGCCGGGCGTCAGCAGGTCGCCATCCAGGGTCAGCGCGATGCCGCTGGCCTTGCTCAGCGCCGCCTGGAACGCGGCATTGCGGCTGGCGTGCCAGCCGGCATTGAAGTCGGCGAAGCGGTACAGCAGTGCGTCGTAACGGGCTGGGTACCCAAGCAGGTGTCTGGTGCCGAACCACAGCCCGCCGCGACGGCTGAACACCTCGTGGCGGATCGAGGCGCCGGGCGGATACGGATAGCGCTCGGCATGCTGCTCGGCAAACGCGATGCTGACCTGCATCGGCCCGGCGGTATGCACCGGATTGAGCCCGTCGAACAGGCGCGCGCCCAGCGGCACGCTGCCGGTGAAGTCTTCGAAGATGCGGCTCAGCTCCTGCTCGGTGCGCGCACCCGCGATGCGCGTGGCATAGCTGCGGCCGTCGGGCGAGTCGATGCGCAGGGCGGCATCGACCATGAAGCCGGGGATGTGATGCGCGCTGGCGCGGCGGTCGATCTCGGCGCGCGAAATCTTGCCGAGATTGGGCACCACCGGGTTGGCCTGGTAGGTCGACTCCTGCTCGGTCACCGCCAGCACCGCGCAGATATACTCGGCGCTGGTGTCCAGCCCTTGCGAGGACAATGCCACGTAGACATCGTCGGCCCAGCCGTTGCGATCGCTCAGCGTGGCCGGCAGCCGCCGGGCGATGTCGGCCTTGACCGCGTCCGGGGAGCGCTGTGGCGCACGCGGCGCCTGGGTGGCGCAGGCCGACAGCAAGGCGACGGCAAGCAGCGTGAGCAGGCGGGGCAGGCGGGATATCACGGTGTCTCCAGGATCCAGGTAGCGGCAGGTGCCGTGCCGCAGTTTACGTGGCTGTCGCCGGGCGGCTGCATCGGCGCCGCGCCGTCGCGACGGTGCGGGTTGCCCGCTGCGCCGCAGCGCATGGCGGGTGCACGGCCGCGGGCCGCTGCCAGCGCGATTTGCAGGCCGATTCAAGCCCGCTGCATGCGGGCCGATAACGTTCTTGACGCCAAGCGTGGCGATCACATGACCTGTCGCGCCGGCCGGTCATCATGACCGGGTGCCTGCATCGATGTGGCGTTCGGGCAGATGCCGACGTTGCCCCCGATTCCACTGCCAGCCAACCAAGGGAGGGCTTGAGTGCCGCAGCAACCAGCAAGCCCGACATGGGCCGGGCGGCGTGTGCTGTGCACGGCAGTCCTGCGGTGTGGCTCATCGTCACCGTGAGGTGTCGATGAGCGGTGCGAGGCCAGGTTGGCAGCGCATGGGCGTCGGGATGGCAGCAATGCTGTTCAGCGCGACGCTGTGGGCGCAGCCGCAGCCGTGGAAGAGCATCGAAACCGCCGCGATCGACGACCCCAAGGCCGCCTTGCAGGCCGCCCAGGCCGCGTTGGAGCGTGCCCGTAGCGATGGCGATGCCGATGCGCAGTTCTGGGCCTTGCTGGCGCAGGCGCGCGTGCTGATATCCCTGGAAGAGACCGAGCGCCGTCAGACGGCACTGGCGCAGGCACGTGCGATGTCGGAACGGGTACGTGGCAATGCGGCGCAGGCGCAGCTGTGGCTGGCGATCGTGCAGGCGCTCAACGATGTGCGTGAGAATCCCAATCGCGGCATGCTGGCGCGGCTGGAAGCGCTGCGGCAGCGCGCGCGTGCGATGGGGCGCAACGATCTGCTGTGCGAGGTCGAGGCGGTCGACATGTGGAGCATGCTCGCCTCCGGCAGCAGCGACGAGGCCTGGAACGCCGCACAGGCCAGCTACCAGTGCGCCGTGCGCGAACACAGCCTGAGTCTGGAACTGGATGCCTTGACCCAGCTCGGCTCGCTGGCCACCCGCGTGGGGGGGCGTTCTGCGGAAGAAAGCGACGCCGAAGACTATCTGCAGCGCGCCCTGGCGCGCCTGCGCGGCCAGCCGGCACGCTTCCAGCGCAGCCTGATCGAGTACGAATACGGCACTTCGCTGGCAGCCCAGCAGCCGGACGCGGCATTGCTGCATTTCAAGCGTGCGCTGGCGCTCAGTCGCGAGCTGGGCGATCAGGCCGGTGTGGCCGCGGCATTGACCAGCGCCAGTGAGGTGCTGATCGAAACCGGCGATGCCACTGCGGCCCTGGCAATGGCGCGCGAGGCACTACCGTTGATGCAACGGCAAGGCAACGTCGGCCGTGTGGCGGCCTGCCACGCGGTGTTGCTCCAGGCATTGACCGCGCTCAAGTCCGGCAGCCTCGGCGTGGAGATCGTCGCGGCCAAGGCAGCGGACGATCCGAATCTGCCGTTGAAACGACGCGCGCAACTGCTCGATGCCATCGCCCAGGCACTGGCAGCGGAGGGACGCCATGCCGAGGCGTATCAGGAACTGCAACGCGCCAACACGCTGCGCGCGCAAAGCCTGGATCGCCAGCGCGATACCGTCATGCTGCGCCTGCAGGCGCGTTACGAAGACGCGCGCCGCGGCGCCGAAACCGCCGAGCTGCGCCGGCGCAGCGAGACCGCGCAACTGGCGTTGCAGGCCCGCGAAGCCGGTCAACGCACCCTGTGGATCGCGCTGTGCGCCGCCTGCCTGCTGTTGCTGGGCACGCTGGTGGTGCTGGCCTTCAGTGCGCGCCACCGGCGGCAACTCTCGCGGCTGGCGATGCGCGACGAACTCACCGGCCTGCCCAACCGCCGCGCCATTCGCGCCGAGGCGCAGCAGCAGATCGAGCAAGCGGTGCGCTCGCAGGTTCCGTGCATGCTGGCATTGATCGATCTGGATCACTTCAAGCTGATCAACGACATGCACGGGCACGCGGCCGGGGATGCCGTGCTCAAGGCGCTCGCCAGCGCATCCAGGCTGGCACTGCGGACACAGGATCGCCTGGGACGGTTGGGCGGCGAGGAATTCCTGCTGGTGCTGCCGGGCTGTAGCGCAGAGGAGATTCCTGCCGTCTTCGCGCGGCTGCGTAATGCAGTGGCCGCGATCGAGATCGCCGGCCTGCCCGCCGACCAGCCGGTGCGGTTCTGCATGGGCGCGGTGAGCGTCACTGCGGGGATCGGTCTGGATGCGCTGCTGGGGCAGGCCGATCTTGCCCTGTACGCCGCCAAGACCGCCGGGCGCGATCAATGGGCGGTGTGTTGAGTGCCGCATGCGCAGCTGCGCGGCGCCGGCTGCGACATCTGCGCGGGACTGCGGCACAATCGTGCGGTGGCGCTGCCGCGTTGCCTTCCGTCGATTGAGCGAACCGATACCGCGTGCGAACCGATAGCCGCCTTTCCCGCATGCTGCATGTGCTGTTGCACATGGCCAGGAGCCAGCAGCCGATGACCTCCGAGCAGATCGCCGGCATGCTGTCGACCAATGCGGTGGTGGTGCGTCGGACCATGGCCGGCTTGCGCGCTGCCGGCTACGTGCAGTCGAGCAAGGGCCACAACGGTGGCTGGCATATCGCGTGCGACCTGACCCAGGTGACATTGCTGGACGTGCATCGTGCAGTGGGCGGCCCGCATCTGTTTGCGATCGGCGCCGATCACCCCAACCCGCAATGTGGCGTGGAGCGGGTAGTCAACGCAGCCATCGCCGACGCGCTGGCCCAGGCACAAACCGTATTACTGCAGCGCCTGGGCACGGTGACGCTGGCAACGCTGGCGGACGAGTTCGATGCGCTGTGCACGGCAGCCGCGCTGCCTGCCGGTCTGCCGACAGGCAAACGCAGGCGCTGACGCGCTGTTGCATACGCCGTTGTGCATGACGTGCAGCCGGGCTGGCAGGCGCGCGATATGCCTGCGCTTGCAGTCCCATGCGGCGTACGCATGCGCTTTGCGGCAGCTGGTCGGCATCGATCGCAGACAGGGCGCGCTTGGCCGGGCGCAATCGCCAGGACGCTGCCGTTTTTCCCGACGTGGTGTGACGTGCGCACCCGCGCAGTACCGCTACGCGGCACTGTCCATTGCTTTCAGGTGATGACGCGAACCGCCGCCGATCACGGCAAGCGCGACAGCAGGCAGCGCAGCAACCTTGGGTCGCACACGACCCTTCAACCATCGAGCAGGTGACCACGTCAGCACACCGCGGTTGAATCGCCAGTCTTTTAATGTAACATCTAAAATTACATAAAGCGGATTTCAATCGGGAGCGGACATGCAGCACGACGTAATCATCATTGGCGGCAGCTATGCCGGGCTGTCGGCCGGGCTGCAGCTGGCGCGTGCACGGCGCGCGGTACTGGTGATCGATGGCGGCCAGCGCCGCAATCGCTTTGCCGCCACCTCGCACGGGTTTCTCAGCCGCGACGGTGCATTGCCTGCGCAGATTGCCGATGCGGGACGCGCACAGCTGCTGGCCTATCCGAGCGTGCAGTGGGCCGACGGCCAGGTGACACGGCTACGCGGCGAGGCGGAGGCATTCGAGGTGACGCTGGCCGATGGCTCCACGCATACGGCGCGTCGGCTTGTTCTGGCGATGGGGGTGGTCGATCGTCTGCCGGCGCTGGCCGGCCTGGCAGAGCGCTGGGGCACGCAGGTGTTCGTCTGCCCGTATTGTCACGGCTATGAGCTGGAGCAGGGCCGCATCGGCGTGCTGGCCACCTCCGCCTTTGCGGTGCATCAGGCGGCCATGCTGCCGGACTGGGGCGCAACACAGCTGTTCTTGAACGACACGTTGGTGCTGGATGAGGCGCAGCACGCGCACTTGCAGGCACGTGGCGTGCACGTGGTAGGCGGCGCAGTGGCGGCGCTGCAAGGCGACGGCGACGTGCTGGAGCTGGTGTTGCGCGATGGGCAGGTCTGCGCGCTGGATGGCTTGTTCGTCACCACCCACACCGAGCTCAGTGCCTTGGTCGCATCGCTGGGATGCAGCACCAGCGATGGCCCGCTGGGCAGTCATATCGCGGTGGATGCCATGCAGGCCACCTCGGTGCCGGGTATCGCTGCCTGCGGCGATGTGGCCAACCCGGCGGCATCGATCGCCTTTGCGGTTGCCAGCGGCGCAATGGCCGGCGTGGCAACGCATCGTTCGTTGATGTTCGGTCTGAGCAACTGAGCGGCGTGTTGCGATCGCCCCTGCAGACCATGCCGGCCTGCAGGGTTGATCGCGGCTGCGCTGCTTACTGGCTGACTTCCTGCATCGCAATCTTGTGCTGCTTGGAATACGCACGCTGCGCGGTATTCAGCGCTTCCATATCGGTGTTGAGCCGGGTGGACACGGTTTCCAGATCCTTGGCCAACGGCGCCAGCTCGGGGTTGCCGTAGCCGTTGGGCAGGGCGGCCACGCGTTCTAGCGCGGCCATCATCGCGTCGGCACTGTTGAGGTAGGCCGACAGCTTGCCGTCCAGGTCCTTGGCGTTGTCGGGCACGCCCGAGGCCATGGCTGTATTGGCCTGCGCGTTGGCGGCCAGTGCCTTGCGCTGGCTGCCCAGCGCAGTCTTGTAGCCGTCCAGCGGCTTGTGCGCGATGGCATCGGCCACCAGGCTCTGCCCGCGATCGCCCGACACCCACGGGTCGACGATGGTGACCGCGCCATTCCAGACCGAGATGTTGTGCAGCAGGTAGTCGCTGGAGGAGAGCTTGGAGGCGCCGGTGGTGGTGCCGCCACCGCAGGCAGCCAGCAGCAGACTGAAAGAGACAAGCAGGAAGGTGGTGAACGTCTTCAAAGCGAAAGATCCTTGGTACGAGGCCGTTGTCGCCACTGCAGGGCGAAGACAGCAAAAACCCCAAGGAAGCGTCCGGACAATCCATGTTGCACTGTTGCTGGCCATCTTCCCTGAGACGAATGCAGCGTGGAGCATTCCATTCACTCTGAGCGAGTGCGCTGCGCCATCAGTATAGCGGCCGCGCTCAGCCGGCAGGTGCGTGGCATGCGCTCACTGCGCGACCACCAGGTGTTGCATGCGTGCGATGGATGGCCTCGGCCGGTTGTGCTGCGCGTACACTGCGCCGCCACCATCGAACCGGTGCCTGCGTGAAAAAAAAGCGGCCCAAATCACCGCCACCTGCGCCAGCTCCCGCAGCGTCCCGGATCCACGAATGGATCATCGGCGGGGGAGCCGTTGTCGTGGCGATCGCCTGTTGCATGCGGCTGTGGCTGGTGCTGGAGGCGATCGTCACGGGGCGCTATATCAGCGTCATCCGCGGCCGGCCGACCAGGATTTTTTACGCGGATGCAGACCCGCAGCGGTTCTGGATCGCCATCGGCTGGGATGGCTTGCTGACCAGTGTGCCGTTGGCGGTCATCGCCTGGTTCACCTACGTTGCCTGGACGGCGTACCGACACGGCAGGCGATGACCTGCGCGGTCGTTGCACAGCATGCGCAACTGCGGTGCCGCGCTGTCGACGACGACGCGGCTGCGCCCGCGCCCGCGTACGGCGAGCCGATGTTTGGCATGCGGCGTCGATCAGCCGTCGGGCGCAGGGCAGTGACGACCACCTGCGCCGATCGATCGACGCCTGCGCATCATGCGGCCATCAGGGCTGCGTTTGTTTTTGCCGGCGTGATGGCGTCTGCGTCTCGCGCTTGGGCCAGGTGTCGTAGCTGTAGACGAACTGCTTCTGATCGGCTCCCATGGTCGGGTCGCAGTGCCAGGAAGTGGCGACGCTGCCGGGCTCCAGCACGCCATCGACTTCGCGCACGGACTGCGCTTCGAACGCGCAGATCGGCCCGTACACCTTGCTATCCCAGTCCGGCGCCGAGGTAGGGTGGGCGTGTTGCACCAGCACGATGTCGCTGCCTTGGAAGTGGTGCACCTGGGCGCCGTATTCGCGATTGATGCTGAAGTAGCACGGTGCGCCGATGCCCAGCGGGAGCACTTCGTCATCGCGCAGGATTGCGCACTTGCCGGCGTGTTCGCCCAGGCGAATCGTACGCCCGGCAAGGACCGCGGTGGTCACCGGATGGCGGGTGGTGACTTCGGACATGGGCTGCGGCGGCGGCGACGTCTGCGGCGCGGTCTGCGCGTGTGCGCCGGTCATCACCAACAGCGCGGCGAGTAGCCAGGTCGGAAAGCGGATGCGCATGCAACGTCCTTGTCGTGGGCGCTGCAGTATCGCAGATCCGTTTGCTGGTCAGGCGTGGCTGGCACACCGGCTGCGCTCCAGTCAGACGGAGGCGGCCGACGCCTGGGACGGCATCTGCCTGCTGCATTGCGGCTTGGCGTGCAGCGCCGATCTGCAGCTGGCCGCGACCGATCTGCGCGTTTTCAGTTGCGGCAAAAATCCCGCAATCAGCGCCGCGCCGGCAACGTTGCCAGCACACCATCCAGCGCCAGTTGCGTGCTGAAGCCGACCTTGCTCAGGCGCTTGCTCACTTCGTTGGGTACATCGCGCCCGCTGGTGAGTCGATTGGGCGCACCGGTGTAATGGAACAGGCGTCCGCCACGACGCAACACCCGCGCCAGCTGACCGTAGAACACTTGCGAATACAGCTCGCCGGCGATGCCGAAGCGCGGCGGGTCGTGCAGGATGGCATCGACCGAATCGTCTGCCAGCGTGGCGATGTGCTGCGAGATATCGGCATGGGCCAGCTGCAGGCGCCCGCCGTAGGCGGCATCGTCCGGGTCCGGCGACCAGGGATTGAGCGTGCGCAGCCACAGCACATCGGCATTCTTTTCGAACGACTGCAGCTGCGCCACCCCGGCTTCCAGGCAGCAGGCGGCGAAGTAGCCCAGCCCACCGCAGGTATCCAGGACGATCTTGCCACGTGGCGCGACCAGCGCCACCTTGCGCCGCGCATCCTCGAACGGCGACAACTGCGCCGACGGCAGCATCTTGATGCCATCGATCTCGAAGGTGGGCGCGCCCCATTCGGTGGGGATGAGCTTGATCAGCGCACCACTGAAACGCGAGATCGGGGCGAAATCGTCACCGTCCCAGAAGTACAGCGTGCGCTCCTTGAACTTGCCCGGATACGGGTAGCCCCTGCCGCGCCACTGCCAGGTCTGCGCATCCAGCTGGGCGGTGCCGGTACTGCGGCCCAGATCCAGCGAGCCGGTCCATTGGGTCAGACCACTGCCGCGCGCGGCAAGCAGCGCCTGGGCATCGGAGCAAATGAGTAGTGGGCCGGAATAGTGGGGCACGGATTGCTGGTCTGGGTCTACGCGCGTTACGCGCGTTGCTGGTGCGAGGGGTGGACTGGCATCGTAACCGACCCCATCGCGCATGCGCATCCAATCCACCTCCGGCACGATGGCGGGGCGGCGCAGCGGCGGTATCTGCAGCGACGCGGGAAGCCGGGTCGCATGCGACGGTATGCCGATGGCGATGCAGCAGCCATCGTGCCCGGATGCGTGCGCCGATTCCTCTGACGCACGCCGCACCGCATACTGCGCACTGCCCCATCGACATGTTGTCCGATTGGCGCCAACCGCGGAGGATCGGCAAATGCTGAAGGGTGTGTTGTTGGGATTTGCCTGTTATGCGGCCTATTCGATCAGCGATGCGTTCGTGAAGCTGCTGGAAGGCACGCTGCCGGTGTATGAGGTGCTGTTTCTCGGTGCACTGCTGATGCTGGTGGCCGTGCCATTCCTGAAAAAGCCGGACGACCGGTTGCGCGAACTGGTGATGGCCAAGCAACCCAGCCTGTGGCTGTTGCGTGCGCTCACCGGCGCCATCGGCAACCTGACCTCGGTGATCGCGTTCACCACCTTGCCGATGGCCGAGGCGTTTGCGCTGATCTTCCTGATGCCGATTTTCGTCACCGTGCTGTCGGTGGTGTTTCTCAAGGAAGAGGTGCACTGGCGGCGCTGGTCGGCGGTGATCGTCGGCTTCATCGGCGTGTTGATCGTGCTGCGCCCGGGCTTTCGTCATCTCACCCATGGGCATGTGGCCGCGATCGTGTGCGGCCTGGTCGGTGCGATCTCGGTCATCACCCTGCGCATGGCCGGCCACAGCGAAAAACGCCTGACCTTGTACGGCGCCGGGGTGATCGGCCCGTTGGTGATGGGCGGGATCATGATGTTGCCGACCTTTGTCTGGCCCACGCTGTATCAGTGGGGGCTATTGGCCGGCTACGGCCTGCTTGCCGGCCTGGCGGCGATCTGCCTGATGTATGCCACGCGCATGGCGCCGGTGAGTGTGGTTGCGCCAACGCAGTACAGCCAGATGCTGTGGGCGATCGCCTTCGGCTACCTGCTGTTTCACGATCACCTGGATTGGCCGATGGCGGTCGGCATCGCCCTGATTCTGGGCGCGGGCCTGTTCACGCTGATCCGTGAAGAGCAGGTATCGCGGTGGTGGCGGCGGACCAAGATCGTGTGAGGGCGGCGCTGTGCGCCGCGGGAATGGGGGAGTCGGGAATGGGGAATCGGAACGGCGCTGCTTCGAAGTGCCGCGATGCGCTTGATGCCATTACGATTCCCGATTCCCGATTCCCGCTACGGCGGCGCAGCAGGCTCCCTGCGCAGTGCACGCCAGGTTTCAGCGATGCGGCGATGTCGCAGCGATTGGCGAGCAGCTCGGGCGTCCCACTTGCCAGATGCAGGAGCAACGTGGCCCAGCGTCTATCTGCCGACGTCAACGGTGCGTCAGCATTCCGCTGCCCGGGATCACGGTGCGGTAGCGCCGCGATGCGCACTGTCGGTGCTCCATTCGACCGGTCGGAGTCACCCCATGCAGCTCAATCCACTCGCTTCGCGTCTGATGACCGCCGCCAGCGCCGGTCTGTCGGCACACGGCACGCCCGATCCGGATACCAACGAAGAAGATATCCCGCTGGAAGAGCAGACACCACAGCAGGGCGGTTTGCGCGAGGAGGTGGGCGATCTGGAAGAGGACGACGATCAGGCATTGCCGGGCCGCGTTGGCGGCGGGCTTGCCGGGGGGTAATCGCGGCTAGCAACGCGACTGTGCCACCACCAGGCAGACGCGGCCGATGACAACGCCGCAGCGCGCAGGCTCCAGGCGGATGGCGGTGACTGCTCCGGCGATGCCTTGCGTGCATCCCTGACGGCTGCGGCCCCTCGATGACAACAGTGGCCGCGTGGATGAGCGGCGCACCACGATGGGGCAAGCCGACCACCATTCGCTGGCGCATGCTGCGGCCTACCCGGGGCCGCTGTGCAAACCGCTGGTGCGCGCTGCCGCGATCTCGTATTTTTGACGGCTTGTTCACTTGCCGGTGCCGTGCCCCATGTCAGACCCGTCCGCGCCCGATCATCTGCAACGTAGTCTCTCCAATCGCCACCTGCAGCTGATCGCCATCGGTGGCGCGATCGGCACCGGGCTGTTCATGGGCTCGGGCAAGACGATCAGCCTGGCCGGCCCGTCGATCCTGTTCGTCTATCTGATCATCGGCGCAATGCTGTTCTTCGTGATGCGCGCGATGGGCGAGTTGCTGCTGTCCAACCTGGAGTACAAGTCGTTCATCGACTTCTCCACCGATCTGCTCGGGCCGTGGGCCGGGTTCTTCTGCGGGTGGACGTACTGGTTCTGCTGGATCATCACCGCCATCGCCGACGTCATCGCGATCGCCGCCTACGCGCAGTTCTGGTTCCCCGGGTTGGCGCCGTGGATTCCGGCCATCGCCTGCGTGTTGTTGCTGCTGAGCCTGAACTTGGTGACGGTCAAATTGTTCGGCGAGATGGAGTTCTGGTTCGCGCTGATCAAGATCATCGCCATCTGCGCCTTGATCCTCACCGGCGCCGGGCTGGTGGCCTGGGGCTTCCGCTCGCCGTCGGGCAATGTGGCCTCGCTGTCGAACCTGTGGAACGACGGCGGCATGTTCCCGATGGGCATTGGCGGCTTCTTTGCCGGTTTCCAGATCGCCGTGTTCGCCTTCGTCGGCATCGAGCTGGTCGGCACCACCGCCGCAGAGACTGCCGACCCGCGCCGCAACCTGCCCAAGGCGATCAACTCGATCCCGGTGCGCATCCTGATCTTCTATGTGCTGGCGCTGATCGCGATCATGGCGGTGACGCCGTGGCGTCAGGTGGTGGCCGACAAGAGCCCGTTCGTGGAGCTGTTCGTGCTGGCCGGCGTGCCGGCGGCCGCAAGCCTGATCAACTTCGTGGTGCTGACCTCGGCCACCTCGTCGGCCAACAGCGGCATCTTCTCCACCAGCCGCATGCTCTACGGCCTGGCCGAAGAACAGCATGCGCCCAAGGGCTTTGCCAAGCTTTCGCGTGCAGCGGTGCCGGCACGTGGGCTGCTGTTCTCCTGCGTGTGCCTGTTGCTGGGCGCGATGCTGGTGTACCTGATCCCCAACCTGGTCACTGCGTTCACGCTGGTCACCACCTTGTCGGCAGTGCTCTTCATGTTCGTGTGGTCGCTGATCCTGTGCGCCTACATCGCGTACCGGCGCAAGCGGCCCGAGCAGCACGCGGCCTCGGCGTTCAAGATGCCCGGTGGCGTGTTGATGTGCTACGTGTGCCTGGCGTTCTTCGCCTTCGTCATCGTGCTGCTGACCCTGCAGGCGGACACGCGCCAGGCCTTGCTGGCCAGCCCGGTGTGGTTCCTGATCCTGGCGATCGGTTATGCGGTGAAGCGGCGGCAGACGCGCAGCGGCTGAGCGCGCGGAGCAAGCGAAGACATCCACCGAAGCCCTCACCGAGGCCCCGCACTGCGGGGCCCTGGCGTCTGTGGCTGCACGGCGCCGCGATAAAGGCCACTGGCAGCTAAGCACGCGATGCGCGCGACGTTGACGTGGCTTGGGTGGAACGGGATGCTCGCCGCCATCCATTGCCACGGCCCATCGCATGATCACGACGCACCCCATTGCCGGAACGCAGCACACGCAAGGGTGCTGGGTCGACCTGTGCCAGGCCAGCGCGCAGGAACTAGCGCAGGCCGCAGACAAGGTGGGGTTCGCGCTGCCGGATCGCGCGGTCATCGGCGAGATCGAATTCTCCAGCCGGGTGCGGCGCCAGGGCGAGGTGCTGTTTCTCAACGTGCCGCGCTTTCAGGACGACGATGGCCCGACTGCGCCGCTGGGCTTTGCACTATCGCCGACCATGCTGGTGACCCTGCGCGAACAGCACATGGGCTCGCTGGATGCGGTGGCCGCGCGCCTTGCGCATGCGTCCTGCCATAGCGCCGACGATCTGCTGTTGCGCATCTTCGACCAGCTGGTGGGGCGCCTGGCGGACCGGCTCGAATCGCTGGAAGCCGAGGTCACCGATACCACCCGGCAGGTGTTCGACAACCCGCACAAGACCCGTGATCTGGAACGCATGCTGCATCAGGTCGGAGGCATGGGCCGGCGACTGGGCGGGCTGCACAATGCCGGGCAGGGACTGCTGCGCCTGGTCACCTATCTGGACGACGCCGCGCCGGACTGGTTCGGTGCCGATGCGGCCAAACGCATCGGCTTGCTGCACAAGGACCTGACCACCTTGAGCGAGTTCCAGCAGCACATGGACGACCGCATCGAGTTCCTGCTCGACAGCGTGCTGGGCATGATCAACATGGACCAGAACAACGTGATGAAGGTGATGGCGGTGGCGTCGGTGGTCGGCATCCCGCCGACGGTACTGGTCGGCATCTGGGGCATGAACTTCGCCTACATGCCCGAGCTCAAGTGGCACGACGCGTATTACTGGGCGCTGGGCGTGATCGTGCTGAGCATGCTGGTGCCGCTGGCATGGTTCCGCAAGCGCGGATGGGTGTGATGCACCAGAGCCGGAAACCCGTAGGAGCGCACCAGGGCGCGATGCGGCGTTACCGGCAAGGCCCTCGCGCCCAGGGGCGCTCCTACGAGGTGCCGTCAGCGCACTCATCTGTTGCCTACGGTTGCGTGACTACGCAATGCCAAGCTAGGGCAGCTCGGTAGCTGTGCAGCTCGCGGCAGAATGCAGGAAACCGTAGGAGCGCACCAGGGCGCGATGCGGCGTTATCGGGAAGGCCCTCGCGCCCAGGGGCGCTCCTACGAGTGCCGTCAGCGCAATCATCTGTTGCCTACGGTTGCGTGACTACGCAATGCCAAGCTGGGGCAGCGCGGTAGCTGTGCAGCGCGCGGCAGACTGCAGGAAACCCCGTAGGAGCGCACCTGGGCGCGATGCGGCGTTACCGGGAAGTCCCTCGCGCCCAGGGGGCGCTCCTACAGGGTGGGCTGGGATGCGCAGCTGTCACTGCGCACTGCGCCGTGACTGGAAAACTGCCCAGCTGCGTAGCATGCAACCAGGCGATGCGCATTGTTGATTGCTGCCGGGCGGCCTGGATCAGCCCTTGGCCTGGAAGCTGGCTTCTTCGTACGGCTGCACCACCACCCAGCCTTCGCCGGCAAAGCGCATCTGCAGGCTTTCGCCAGAGCCGCGGCCGAACAGGGTGCCGATCGACACGTCAGTGACCAGCTCCGGGGACAGCGTGCCCGACCAGGCCACGGTGGCGTTGGGGTCGGTGAACACCGGGCCGCTGGCGGCGGTGACCGGCAGGGTCAGCGGCTCGTAGTGCGAGGTGATCGCCACGATGCCGTGGCCGCTCAGGCGCACGTTGAACAGGCCGCCGGACAGCATGCCGGCTACCTTGCGCATCATCGTGATCTTGTGTTGGACGCCGGATTCGAACGCCAGCACGTCGTTGCCGTTGACGAAGATCGCCTCGCCATTCAAACGCAGCAAGGTCACCAGCTTGCCGAGGTCGGCCAGATACACCCGGCCCTGGCCTTCGGCCTTCATCAGCTGCATGCCTTCGCCGCTGACCGCCTTCTTCAGCAGATTGCCCAGGCCCTGTTCCAGCAGCCCCTCGCGGGTGAACTTGACGTTGCCGGTGCGCGCGACCATGGCGCCGGCCTTGGACCACACCATGCCGTCGAGGCGCACTTCCAGCAGATGCGGGTTTTCCAGTTCGAACGGATCGGGGCTGACGTCCTTTTCCTTGGAATGGGCGAGAAATTCGTTGAGCGTGCGTACGGCCATGGGTCCGTCCTGGAGGATGAAAGAGTGCGCATGATACGCGGCAGGCCTGTGCGTCAGCAGCACGTGCAAGCGCTCTTGGGCAGTGGGATGCCGGCGTTACGGTAGTGGCGCAATGCGTCTTGTGCTTCACGCACCACTGCCCGCCAGTCGCTGCAACCCGCAAGAAGCGCTTAAAGTGCGAGTCCTCCGACACCCGCGACCGGCATGACAAAACGATACGCGCTATGGATCTGCGCAGTTCTTCTGGCAGGCGCGGCGGCGTTGCTGGCGAGCTGGTGGTCTGCGCCGGCACCCGATGCGCCGCCGCAGACACAAGGTCCCACGGCAACGCCGCTGGGCTGGAAGGCACAGTTGCAATGGGTTGCCGGCAGCGGTGTGCGTGGCGCAGTGGATGGCCGTGCTGCCGATGCACGGTTTGCCGATCCCTACGGACTGGCGATCGATCCGCACGGCGCGCTGTACATCGCCGATGGCGGCGACAACAACCGCATTCGCAGGCTGCTCGACAACGGCAGCGTGCAGACCGTGGCCGGTGGGCAGGAAGGATTCGCCGATGGCGTTGACGCGGCGGCGGAATTCAATACGCCATCGGGTATCGCCTTCGATACGGCCGGCAATCTCTACATCGCCGACACCGGCAACCATGCGATCCGCAAACGCACGCCACACGGCGTGGTGACCACGCTGGCCGGCGATGGCAGTGCCGGTTTTCGCGACGGTGCCGCTGCGCAGGCACGCTTCAATGGCCCGATCGGCGTGGCGGTGGATGCGCAAGGGCGCGTGTATGTCGCCGATACCTACAACGATCGCATCCGCGTGATCGCGCCAGATGGGCAGGTAAGCACCCTGGCCGGCGGCGCCTTGCCGGGCATGGCCGATGGTGTTGGTGATCAGGCGCGCTTCGATACGCCGACCGACCTCAAGGTGGATGCGCACGGTGTGGTGTGGGTGGCCGACATGCGTAACGACGCGATTCGCCGTATTGCACCGGATAGCAGCGTCAGCACCTTGATCGGTGGCGATCCTGCCGACCTTAGCCCGCTGTTGCATCGCCCGATGACGCTTGCGCTCACCCACGACGGCGTGCTGTACGTGGGCGATGCAAGCGGGCGCGTGCTGCAGGTGACGCGTGCCGGGCATGTGGTGACAATGAGTGGCGAGGACGTGATGCAACGCATGTCGCGCCCGGCGGGGATCGCGGTGGATGCGCAAGGTGCGGTGTGTGTCAGCGATGCCGGCAGCGCACGCGTGCATCGGCTGGTGCCGGCCACTGCGGCGAACGCGAACGCCGCGCCCGTGGTCGGGCCGGCTGCCACGCAGCCGTTGCCCGTCACCCAGGGCCGCTGGCCGTTGCAGCCGCAGGCCGGGTGGCATGAGGTGGTCGGCACGCTTGGCGAGGTGCGTGGCAACTACCAGGGTCTGAGCCGCGATCATCTGCATGCGGGCCTGGATATCCGTGGCGATGTCGGCCAAACCGTGCACGCCATTGCCGATGCCAAAGTTTCCAGCCCGTCCCCGACCTGGGGGGTGGGGCAATTGGGCGAGTGGTTGGCACTGGACACGATCGGCTACACCCATATGCGCGTGGGCCGCACCGCACAAGGGACGCCGCTGGATCCGCAGCGCTTCCATTTGGTGACGGATGTGGATGGCAAGCCCGATCGCATGCGTGTGCTGCGCGGCACGCGTTTCCGTGCCGGAGATGCACTGGGTACGCTCAACGGCATGGCGCATGTGCATCTGACCGCAGGTGCCAACGGCTTCGAACGCAATGCGGTGCAACTGGGCTTTGTCGGTTATGCCGACCATGTGGCGCCGCATATCGACCGGGTGAGTCTGCTCGACTCAGCTGGCCAAGCCTTGCCAATGAACAAAGGCAGGGTGCACGTACCGCTCGGGACTGCGGTGCAGATCGTGGTGGAGGCCTGGGACCAGGTGGATCGCAATCTGCCGCGTCGTCGCCTGGGGCTGTATGCGCTGGGGTATCAGGTGCTGGATGCGCAAGGCGTGCCGCTGGCCGGCGAAGCGGAGCCACGCATGACGATCGTGTTCGATCGCATGCCGGCCGATCCGGCTGCGGTGCTCACCGCCTACGCGCCCGACAGTGGCATCACCGTGCATGGCAGCGCGGTGACGCGCTTCCTCTATCTGGTCACCAACATGGTGCGCGATGGTCGCATCGGCAATGGGCAGTGGCAGGCCGGCGCGCTGCCGCCGGGCGACTACGTACTCCGGATAACCGCGCGTGATTACAGCGGCAATGAGGCGAACGCCAATCGGGATCTACGCGTGCGGGTGGAATGACGCGTACAGCGTTGCGTTGATGATGACATAGCGTATCGGTGACGCATGCGGGGTGCAGGGACCTGTGCATTACCTCGCTGCTATCGAGATTCGATCCACAGACTCACGCCCGGCACTCGGCTGCATCGCACGCTCCGCTACGAAGGCGCGTCGCAAAACGCAGTGCCAACTCGCCTGCACCGTGCTTCTGAGATCGGCGTCGGATTCGTGGCATTGCTGCCGGGCTAGATTGCTCCTACAGAAAACGTCTTTACGTTGTTCAAGGAGTGGGGCGATGCGCGTCGTCGGTGGCAGTCGAGTGGAAGGAGGCTGGTCTGGAATGTCGCTGCGTGGTGGCGCGATCGCGTCGCTGTTGGCCCTGGCCGCTGCTGCCATTGGCTTGCATAGCGCACCTGCGCAAGCGGCAGTGGGGCCAGGTGTGGTGAGCGGTGACACCATCGTGCACGACCCGTCGATGCTCAAGCTGAGCGATGGGCGTTACTACATCTATGCCACTACCGGCGTGGTCACCAGTACCGACCGGACCAAGTTCAGCAATGCGGGCGCGATCTTCAGCAGCATGCCGAGCTGGGTGCGCAGCTACAACCCGGACAACCAGCTGTGGGCACCGGATGTGTCCTTCCACGGCGGCAAGTATCTGATGTATTACACCGCCTCCAAGTTCGCAACCAATACCTCGGCGATTGCGCTTGCCAGCAGCAGCACCGGCAAGCCTGGCTCGTGGAAGGATCAAGGCATCGTCTACACCTCCAAGAGCAGCGACGACTACAACGCCATCGACGGCAATCTGGTGGTGGATGGCAATGGCAAGTGGTGGTTGGCGTTTGGCTCGTTCTGGTCGGGGATCAAGCTGATCCAGCTCGATCCCGGCACCGGCAAGCAGCTGTCCGGCAACACGACGCGCTACAGCCTGGCGAGCCGTCCGTCCCCGGGCGCGGTGGAGGCGCCTTTCATCCAGCAGGCCAATGGCTGGTACTACCTGTTCGTGTCGTTCGATGCGTGCTGCAAGGGCGCCAGCAGCACCTACAAGATTGCGGTGGGACGTGCGCGCTCGGTGACCGGGCCGTACCTGGATCGCGCCGGTGTGGACATGCGCAACGGCGGCGGCACGGTGATCCAGTCCGGGTTGGGCAGCATGCATGGGCCGGGCGGGCAATCGGTGTTCCGCGATGGCGACGGCGACATCCTGGTCTACCACTACTACGACGACCGCGGCGACGCGCGCCTGGGCATCAACCGGCTGGGTTATGACGGCAGCGCATGGCCGGTGGTGCAGTAGCCGCAACCCATCGAACGCGCTGCTGCGCTATGCAATGTCGCAGCGATCAGGCGATGTGTGGTGCAGCGATCCGCCGACGTTGCCGACTGCCACGAGCCGCAAGGCCGCCAGCGCTGCCGAGCAGTGCCCGGCAGCGCTGGCGCACACTCAGCGCGTGGCCGCTTCGGGCTTGCGCACGCGTTTGACGTGCGCCGGCGTGGTCGCTGTGTCCGGATACAGGTTCAACAGCATCAAGGTGACGCCGTTGGTCCAGCCGAAGCCGTCCTGTAGCGCGTATTCGCCGCCGCCACCGCCGGCCGCGTCGGCTTCCAGGCCGTACTTCTCGACCAGCTTGTGCTCGCGCGTGAACAGCGCCTGCACCTGGGTGAGGAAGCGCTCGCCGATGGTGCGCGCCAGCGCGTCTTCGCCGTAACGGCGCAGGCCGTCCACCGCCACCCATTGCAGCGGCGCCCAGCCGTTGGGCTCGTCCCACTGCTGGCCGGTCTTCACTGCGGTGGTGGCCAGGCCACCGGGGCGCAGCAGGCGCGCGCGCACGGTGCTGGCGGTGCGTTTGGCGTGCGCGTCGGTTGCCAGGCCGGTGAACAGCGGATACAGCGCCGCGGCGGTGACCTGATCGCTGAGCTTGCGGGTCTGCCAGTCGTAGTCGGCGTAGTAACCGGCCGCATTCCACAGGTGCGCATCGATGGCCTGCTTGCGGCGCAGTGCCAGCGCCGCGTAGTCCTGCGTGCACTCGGCACCCGGCTGCGCACAGGCCTGGGCCAGGGTGCGCTCCAGGTGATACAGCAGGCTGTTCAGGTCGATCGGCACGATGGCGGTGGTGCGGATGGTGCGCAGGTTCTGCCCATCGGCCAGCCAGCGGCTGGTGTAGTCCCAGCCGCTCTCGGCACCGGCGCGCAGGTCGCGGTAGACCTCGGCGGCCGGGCGGTCGCCGGCCTCGGCGGCGGTGCGGGTGTCGTGCAGCCAGGCTTCCGGGCGCGGGGTGTCGCGCTCGTCCCAGTAGCGGTTGAGCAGGCTGCCGTCGGCCAGACGCACCACATGGCGCGCGGCCTGGCCGGGCTGCAGGTCTTCGCTGCCCTGCATCCAGTAGGCGTATTCCTTCTGCAGCTGCGGCAGGTAGCGCTGGTAAACCGCTTCGCCTTCCACGCCGGCCTGCAGTTCCACCATGTAGGAGAAGAACGGCGGCTGCGAGCGGCTGAGGTAGTAGCTGCGATTGCCGTTGGGGATATGCCCGTAGGTGTCGATCAGGTAGGCGAAGTTGTCCAGCATCTGGCGGCTGAGCGTGGTCTCGCCGCTCTTCACCAGGCCCAGCATGGTGAAGTAGGAATCCCAGTAATACACCTCGCGGAAGCGTCCGCCCGGCACCACGTACGGATGCGGCAGCGCCAGCAGGCTGCTGTAAGGCGGCACGTGGGTCTGGCTGCGCACCAGCTTGGGCCACAGCTCGTCGATGTGTTCGCGCAGCGCGGTGTCCTGGCGGATCGCGTCGGTCTGCACCGGCGGCGACTCTTCGAAATTGGCGTCCACGAACTTGCGCAGGTCAAAGCCGGGGTGATCGTGCTGCGCCAGATAGTCGGCGTTGATCAGCGCCGGGTCGCGCAGCGGCAGAAAGTCGACGAAATGCTTCTGGTCGTCGAACAGCTCGCCGCTCTGCACCGCCTGGAACAGTTCCGGGTAGGCCAGGTCGGGCGTGGGCGGTGTGGCCGCCGGTGCGTTGACGACCGGAGTGTCCATGGGCGCGGCGGTCAGCGTGCAGGGCGCCACGAACATGCTCAGCGACAGGCCAAGCAGCGACGTGCAGCACGGGGGCGCGGCAGAACTCATGGCATCTCCAGAACGGGCAGTGACGTGCGGCATGGTAAACGACCGAAGTGGCGGGCGGGGCCGGACGACGGTGTCGGCAGGCCGACAGGCTTCGCACGGAGACGACTGGATTCAGCAAGGTGATCCGGCGCGGTGCTGCAGGTGGTTGCGCGGGCTGCGTTGCCGATTCAGGCCTATCGGCCCGGATCGAGGCAGCTTGAGCCGCGTGCGGACCGCGTCGGATTGCCGACATCGCTGCAAGATGCGCGCCACAGCGCGCGGCGGGCGCAGCGTGGCGAGCGACGGGCGGGCGGCACTGCCAGTGCATGGCAGCTGGCGAACATGGGGCAGGGCCAGGGCAGGGCGGCCCTGCCCGCCTGACCGATTGCAGCGCGGCGTGGACGCGCCCGGCGGCACGCCGAATAAAGCCAGGTGGCGTGCCGTCTTCGCGCGTCAGCCTTGGCGCGGGCGATCGGCCTGCAGCAAACGCTGCAGCTGTAGCGCGTTGGGCACTGCCAGCCCGGCGGCGGTGTTGTCGAAGATCACCCAGCGTTCCGCCTGCAGCTGCGCCACGTCGTGCGCTGCGCCGCGGACCGCGTCGGCCAGTGTCTGCAGCGCACTGTCGTCGTAGCTGCTGTAGTAGATGCGCGGTGCGCCATGCCAGCGCCAGTACTGCGGGCCGGCTGTCGCACCCGGTGTGGCGGCGTCCGGCACCGGCGCCGGATCGGCGGCGCAGCGTGCGATGCGGTGGCGCGCCAGCAGCGCCTGTGCCTGCGGGAGAAACCAGCTGGCATGGCGCGGTTCGCAGACCACGCCGCCGTCCCAGCGCCGCCGCAGCATGGCGAAAAACCTGGCCGCCACCGGCGCATCGAACACAGCGCTGGGCGGCAGTTGCAGCAGCAGGCAGCCCAATCGCGTG
Organism: Xanthomonas arboricola; assembly: GCF_002940665.1. GTDB lineage: Bacteria > Pseudomonadota > Gammaproteobacteria > Xanthomonadales > Xanthomonadaceae > Xanthomonas > Xanthomonas arboricola_B. The sequence goes on along the minus strand of NZ_MIGY01000003.1, from coordinate 1,105,920 downwards.
CCCAGCGCACCGGCCTGGGCGAGGAAGGCATCCAGCAACGGACCCACACCCTGCAGGCGTGCATCGTGGCTGATGCTGCGCGGCAGCTGACCGAAAAGCGGAAATCCTCCGGCACGCTGTCGGCCCAGCGTGCGTAGGTACTGGCACGGTGCGGACGATGGAACGAGGAGTTGATTTCCACCGCATCAAAACGTGTGGCGTAGCGCTGCAAGACGCTGGCACCATCGCCGAATGCAGCGCGGTCGGCGGCCGGAATCGACCAGCCTGCGCAGCCACAGCGCACGCGCGGCACGGCGATGGATGAACGAGCCTGCATGAGGTGTACGCAAGACGGGTGGGCAGCACTCTATGCATGCGCGCGTGTCAGCGTTGCGTGTGCACTGCGCTCACGGCCGACTCACCGACGACTTCGATACTGGGCGCATGCCAGAAGGTCCTTCCCTTGTCATCCTGCGCGAGCAGACCGAAGCGTTTGTCGGCCGCAAGATCCTGCGCGTGTCCGGCAACAGCAAGCAGGACATCGCCCGGCTGGAGCAGCAAAAGGTGCTGGCGTTACGCAGCTGGGGCAAGCACTTCCTGATCGAGTGCGCGCAGTTCAGCGTGCGCATCCACTTTCTGTTGTTCGGCAGTTATCGCATCGACGAAGACAAGCCGAATGCGGTGCCGCGTCTGCGCCTGGAGTTTTCCAAGGGCCAGCGGTTGAATTTCTACGCCTGCTCGGTGCAGTTCATCGAGCGCCCGCTGGACGAGGTCTATGACTGGACGGCGGATGTCATGAACCCGCACTGGGATGGCGCGCAGGCACGGCGCAAGTTGCGCGCCGCACCCGGCATGCTTGCCGCCGATGCGTTGCTGGACCAGACCATCTTTGCCGGCGTCGGCAACATCATCAAGAACGAAGTGCTGCATCGCATCCGTGTGCATCCGGAAAGCACAATAGGCGCATTGCCGGCGCGCAAGCTCGGCGAGCTGGTCACCCAGGCGCGCGATTACAGTTTCGACTTCTACACCTGGAAAAAAGCCTTCGTGCTGAAGAAGCATTATCAGGTGCATACCAAGACCAGCTGCCCGCGCGATGGCGCGCCGCTGCAGTATCGAAAGCATCTGGGCAAGGCCGGGCGGCGGGCGTTCTTCTGCGAGGTCTGCCAGCGGCTGTACCGCCCGGAGGATGGCTGAGCTACGTGCGGCCCGCACCTGCGCAGGCCGTCATCGACCGGATGTTGGCTGGACGCCCGCCGCCACGGCACACAGGAGCCATGCCGACGGTGCAACCGCAGCGGCTGTCGGCAAGCGCCGGACGTCGGTCGCCGTGTTCGCTAATGTGAATGGCGGCTGGCGCCTGCGGCCCAGACAACGAATTTCAAACGCGCGCAGACGCCACGCCCGCTAGATTTGCGCGTCCTGCATCGGGTTCACGGTGCGGCGTGCGCATCTCTCATCTATCGGTCTCCCGCATTGTGATTACCCGCAGGAAGGAAACGCTTGTCCCGCATGTCGCCGCTGTCGCATGCACGGGCGCCATCCTGTTCTTTCTTGCCTGCCTGTTGCTGTATATGCCACCGCCGCGCAACACCGTGCGACACGACGACAGCTTGCAGGTGTATTTCGTGCCGCGCCCGCAGTTGACCCTGCCGGCGCCGGTAACACCGCCGCAGCAACGCGATTCCACACAGCGCGCTGCGCCGGCCGCGGCCTCTGCCGCGCGCAGTGCGCCACCGCCGACACGCACCCCACCGCCGCAGCGGCAGGTGGCGGCCGCCAACGCGCCGGCTGGCGAATCGATGGCGGCCCAGCTCTACACCCGCGAAGGCCGCGTGCGCATGCCGCGCGATGCGCAGGTCGACCCGATGGCGCAGGCAGACGCTGCAGTGCCGCCGGGCATGGCCGACGAACGCGCGCAGGCCAAGGCGCGCAATGTGATGGAGCGGGTCAACCCGGTGCAGTACCAGGACACGCGCTTTGCCAAGGACTGGAAGAGCGATGGCACGCTGGGCGATGTGGCGATGCAGGAAATGAATCGCGGCATGAAGAAGTTCAACGACATGCTCAACGGGCCGCAGACGCAGGTGGCCAAGGCGCGACCACCGCCGGATGTGCGCTTCAACCCCGCGCTGGCGGGCAATCAGGCCGAGATGGGCAGCGAGGCGACCGGCGACGCCTACAAGGCTGCGCCGATCGCGCACGAGACGCCGCCCGATCTCAAGGGCGAAGCCAGCCGTCGTATCCGCGAGGCGCTGGCAGCGCTGGAGCAACGCAGCGCGCGGTGCGATGCGTCCAAACGCAAATCCCTGTTGTCGCCGGTACGCACGCACCTGGGCGATCTGGAACGTGCCGAGCACGCCTTGAACAACGGCGCCGACCCGGTGATGGCCGCGCAACTGCTGCCGCGCCAGGCCGACAGCGCCTACGATCTGGCCCGCCGCGCGCTGTGGTACGCGGACCGCCAGTTGAAGCAGTGTGCGATCGGGTGAGTGGGGCGGTGAATGCGTGTGGGTGCAGCTGGCCAGCAGTGGCGAGCAAAACCTCTCTGACGCTTTATCGAGGGCGGCAACGTATCGGCCACACTCGCACCGTTGACGCGTGACGGCGAGTGCGCGGTGCCCTCACCGCTTGCGGCACACGCCGTGAATCCGTCCATGGCGTCTCCCTGACGGCATCCACGACAAGGGTCCCGCAATCGTCGAGGGCACCGCGCCAGAGAGTTGATTGGTTGCCTCGTTTAAAACCATGCACGCCGACCATCTTGGCTGGTCCTTGCGCGCCCACCGTCGCGGAACCTTACGCGGCATGGATGCCGCGTAAGAGCCTACACGGATGTACTTGCGGCGTGTCCTGCGAGGGTGGGCGGGCAAGGGCCCTGCAGCCAAACCTGGCGTTGGTAACTGATCGGATACGCCGTAATCCAGACGCCGCGTCATGTCGTGCTTGTAACCATACACACCGACCACCTCGACTGGTCCTTGCCCGCCCACCATCGCGGGACCTTACGCGGCATGGATGCCGCGTAAGCGCCCACACGGACGTACTTGCGGCGTGTCCTGCGATGGTGGGTGGGCAAGGGCCCTGCAGCCAAACCGCAGATCCGCAGCTCTGCACCCGACTCGCCCACACCGCTCAATCACCTGGTCGCCGCGCGACGTGGAAGTGGACGAGCGAGGGAGGTGTTGTGGTCGGAGACAGCCAGGAGCGATGGAAGCTTGCACGCCAAGCGCGCCGCACGAGCGCGTGGCAACCGCACCCTCATCCGGCGCTGCGCGCCACCTTCTCCCGGTGGGAGAAGGGAAGCGTCCCGACAGGAATTGAAGACGTAAGGCAGTCTTCGTCAGATATCGCGAACAGAACCCCCCTCCCGCCGGGGCGAGAAGGCACGGCTCTCGCGGCGAGGGCGCGTGTGCCTTGGAGCACCCGCGACGCAAGCGCGGTTGGAGGCGCGCAGCAGGAGTTGTGAGGGCACGTCCATGAAACGGCGGATCAGCCGGCAGCCGGACGGTCGCCCCGCGCTACATCAAGCGCTGAGTCCGTCCTGCGTCAGACTCTGCCGATAGCGGTCTTTCTCGACACTCAGCGCGACTTCCGCACGCAGGAACACCTGCCCGATCGGCTCGTCGCCACGGGTTGCCTGCGCCTGGCCGATCAGCACCGTGAGCCCGTGCACATGCTGCTGCTGGGCGATGTCGCGCAGGCGCTGCAGCTTCTGTTCGGCATCGGGGCCGCGCAGCACGGCGATGAATTCGGCGCTGTCGGTCACGCGGTCCACGCTGTCGCCGTTGGCTTGCGCCTGCGCGGCCAGGGACTGGTCGAGCTGTTGCAAGGCGCGGCCCAGGAGCCGCTCGCTCTGTTTTTCGGCCAGCGCGGCCAGCTCCTGCACTTCCAGGATCACCAGGCAATAACCGATGTCGGCGGCCACCGGGACGGCCGCCGGTGCCACCGGCTGCAGGATTGCCTCGCGCTCGAGCTGCAACTGGCGTTTGCGCTCGTCCAGCAGGCGCATGGTGACGCGCGCCAATGCCTGCAGCCCGGTGCGTTGAATGTCGGTGAGCGTGCGCGGCTCGGTGTCGAGTACGCAGACGGTGCCCAATGCCACGCCATCGGAGGTGACCAGCGGCATGCCGGCATAGAAGCGCGCGCCGGTCTCGCCGGTGACGACCGAGACATCGGCAAAGCGGCTGTCCTGGGTGAGGTCGCGCACTTCCATCAATTGTTCGGGGCTGCGGATGGCGTGATCGCACACTGCCTGGCTGCGGTCGGTCTGCTGCATGCCCAGGCCGAGCTGGGCCTTGAACCATTGGCGGTCGCGATCGACCAGCGACATCAGTGCGATTGGTGTGTTGCACAGCGAGGCCGCCACCTGCACCACGTCCTGGTAGGTGTCCTCGGGCAGGCTGTCGACGATGCGATAGCCGTCCAGGACCTGTTGGCGGGAGGCTTCGTCAGCCGGGGGCATTTGCTTCATCGAATAAGCCAGGCAAGCGCGAGCGAGAAAGATGTAACGATACCGGCACCGCCGATAACGCGGCGTGGATTTGCCATCCGCCCGAGCACGGCCTGCAGGGCGGATTCAGATCCGCATCCCCGTCGCGCTGCGCAAGCTAGGGGACATGCAACCGGCGGACTGAAGCGCCGGCGCAAGATTTCAAACCCGAGTGCGATGCCTGCGCATTGCACGCAGGAACCGGGGACTCATACGCACACGCACCATTGCGTACCACGCATGTGGAAACGGCGCGGCTCGAAGGCCGCGCCGTCGGTGTGTGGCTGACCAGCCTCAGCGCTTGACCGGCTTGCCGTCCACGTCCAGTACCTGCACCTCGCCCAGCTTGAGCGCACGCACCGGGGCTTCGATCTTCTTCAGGTCGCCCACGATCACCCAGGTCATCGCGTTGGGCGCGATGATTTGCTTGATGGCCTTCTGCGCGGCTGGCTGGTCGATCGCTTCCAGGCGCGGCTTGAGCGTCTGCACGTAATCGTCGGGGCGGTCGAACTGCACGATGCCTTCGATCGCACCCAGCACCGCGCCGGTGGTTTCGAAGCTGCCGGGCAGGGCGCGGATGCGCTGGTTCTTGATCTTCTCGATCTCGTCGGTGGTCAGCGGCTTGTCGCCGATGATCGCGGTGGCTTCCTTGAGGATCTCGTTGGCCGACTCGGCGGTCTTGTCGGTCTGTACCGGCGCGGAGAACATGTATGGCCGCTGGCCCTGCGCATCCAGCATGCGGGTGCCGGCACCGTAGGCCCAGCGCTTGTTCTCGCGCAGGTTCATGTTCAGGCGCGAGGTGAAGGTGCCGCCGAAGGCGCCGTTGGCCACGCCGATCGCCAGGTTGTCCGGCGCCTTGGTGGACGGTGCGAGCAGGCCGGCCAGAATCACCGACTGCGGCGCATCCGGGCGGTTGATCAGGTACACGCGCGGCTTGGGCTGCGCGGCGACCTGGACCAGGTTCTTCTTCGGCAAGGACATGGCAGGGGCCTTCCAGTCGCCGAAGGCGGCATCGAGCTGCGGGATGATCTGCGCCAGCGTGGTGTCGCCGGCGACCAGGATGCGCAGGTTGTCCGGACGCAGCCACTGGCGGTGGAAGGCCTGCAGGTCCTGGGCGTTGAGGCTCTTGATCGCCGCCTCGGTGCCGCTGCCGGTGAGCGGGATGCCGTAGGGGTGGCTCTGGCCGAACAGCAACGGCGGCAACGCGCGCAGTGCCAGGCTGTTGGGCTGGGTCTTTTCCTGCGCGATGCCGGCCAACCACTGGCCGCGGATGCGCTCGATGTCGGCCGCCTTGAAGGCCGGGTTGCGCACGATGTCGGAGAACAGCTGCAGCGACGGCTGCAGCTGGTCGTTGAGTGCATCCAGCGAGGCGCTGCAGCTGTCCAGATCGCAGCCGACCGCCGTGATGGCGCCCAGGCGCTGGCGACGCTGCGCCACTTCCACCGAATCCAGCGCGGCGGTGCTCTCGTTCATCAGCGCGGCGCTGAAGCTGGCGGTCCCGAGCTTGTTGCCCTGGTCGGCCGCATACCCGGCATCGAACAGCAGCTCCACCTGGGTGACCGGGATGGTGTGGCGCTCGGCCAGGATCACCTCGATGCCGTTCTTCAACTTGCCGCGCTGCAGCTGCGGGAAGCTCAGGTCGGGGAACTGGCTGGTCTGCGGCACGCCCTTGCTGCGGTCCAGCGTGGAGGCGGTGACGGTGTACTTGCCGGCGGCCGGCAGCCTGGGTGCCGGCTTGCCGGGTTCGTCGCCACGCGCGACCACTGCCTTGTCTTCGGCGGCGGGGTCGAAATCCTTGCCGGCCGGCAGCACCGTAAGCAGATAGTCGCCCTTGCCGAACCAGGTGGCGGCGGTCTGCTTGACGCTGTCCACGGTGGCGGCCTGGCCGCGCTGCAGATCCTGCTTGTAGGCGCCCGGGTCGCCACGGTAGACCTGACCCTCGGCCAGGATCACCGCCTTGCCGCCGAAGCCGCCGACCTTTTCCAGCCCGCGCACGAAGCCGGCGCGGTAGGCCACCTGCGCGCGTTGCAGTTCGTCGGCGGTCGGGCCCTGGGCGATGAACTTCTTGAGCTCCTCGTCGATGATCGCCTCGACCTTGGCCGGGTCCACGCCGTCCTTCACGTCGGCCTGGATCTGTACCTGGCTGGACAGCGCGAACGGCTGGATCGCCGCTGATACGTCATCGACCAGATTGTCCTGGTAGACCAGGCGCTGATACAGCCGCGAGGTCTTGCCGCCGCCGAGCACGGTGGTGGCCAGGTCCAGCTGGATCGCCGCATCGCTGCCCAGCTGCGGTGCGGCCCAGGTGCGGTAGATGCGCGGCTGCGAGACGTGGTCGTGCTGCACGCCACGCTTCTGCGCGGCCAGCGGGGTCACCCACGGCTGCTGGCGCGCCACCGGCTTGCCGGACGGGATGTCGCCGAAATACTGCAGCGCCTTGGCGCGCGCCTGCGCCACGGTGATGTCGCCGGCCAGCACCAGGGTGGTGTTGGCGGCGCCGTAGTTGTCGTTGAACCACTGTTTGACGTCGGCCAGCGAGGCCGCGTCCAGATCTTCCATCGAGCCGATGGTGTCGTGCTGGTACGGGTGGTTGGCCGGGAACAGGTTGGACAGGATGTTCTGGTCCACGCGGCCATAGGGACGGTTTTCGCCCTGGCGCTTCTCGTTCTGCACCACGCCGCGCTGGGTATCGAGTTCTTCCTGGCCGATCGCGCCGAGCAGGTGGCCCATGCGGTCCGATTCCAGCCACAACGCGGTGTCCAGCGCAGTGGTCGGCACGGTCTCGAAATAGTTGGTGCGATCGAACCAGGTGGTGCCGTTCATGTCGGTGGTGCCGACCTTTTCCAGCGGCGCGAAGAAGCTGCCCTTATTGTTCTCCGAGCCGGAGAACATCAGATGCTCGAACAGATGCGCAAAGCCGGTCTTGCCGGCCGGCTCGTCGCCGGAACCGATGTGGTACCAGATGCTCACCGCCACCACCGGCGCCTTGTGATCCTCGTGCACGACCACGGTCAGGCCATTGGGCAGGGTGAAGCGGGTGTAGCCGATCTCGGGAATGGCACTGCTGGCCGCGGGCTTGGACAGGCTGGCCGGGGCGGCTGCGACGGCGGGAACAACGGCACCGGCGGCGACGCCGAGCATACCGGCGATCAACAGGGACAGCGGACGCAGCATGTGACACTCCAGAGCAGGACAATCGGCCGAGGGTAGTGGCTACCTGGCGGCCTCGCAAATGCTGTCCGGCAGGGGGGCGCCATGCGCGGCTGCCGGCAGGGCGGTGCGACGGGGTGCTGACTGCGGCGCCGGCCGGGCACAACCGCCGGCCAGTCAGCCAGTCAGCAAGCAGGCCCGGCCGCAAGCGCTCAAGTTGATCATCGCCTCGCCGTTACCTGGGGCGACCTACCTTGCCCAGACGTTGCCCACCGATCACGCCATGACCGTCCTGTTGCCGCCCGTGCCCATTCCCGCCGACGACGCCTTGCGCGTGGAAGCGGTGCGTCGGTTGGGGGTGCTGGATACCGAGCCGGAGGCCGAATTCGACGATATCGCGTGGCTGGCCGCACACATCACCGGCGCCCCGATGGCGATCGTGTCGCTGCTGGACGCCGACCGCCAGTGGTTCAAGGCGCGCTGCGGCACCGATCTGGAAGGCACCCCGCGCAGCGTGTCGTTCTGCTCCTATGCGGTGATGGGGACCGAGCTGCTGGAAGTGCCAGACGCCGAGGCCGACCCACGCTTCGCGCTCAACCCGCTGGTCACTGCCGCGCCGGGCATTCGCTCGTATGTGGGTGTGCCGCTGGTCGGCAGCGAAGGCTATGCCTACGGCACCTTGTGCACACTCAGTACCCGATCGCGCGTGCTCGACGAGAACCAGAAACAAGGGCTGATCCGTCTGGCGCGTCAGGCCGTCAGTCAACTGGAGGCGCGCCGCGACCGGCTGGCCGCGCAAGCGCAGCGGCAGACCCTGAGCCGTTTGCTGGAAGCCATGCCCGACGGCGTGGTGTCCTGCGACAGCGATGGGTTGCTGCGTGAATTCAACCACGCCGCACGGCAATGGCACGGTACCGATCCGCGCCTGTTGCCGCCGACGCAATGGGCGCAGCACTTCGATCTCTACAACGCCGACGGCAGCGCGCTGCTGCCCACCGAGGCCATTCCGCTGGTGCGCGCCTGGGCCGGCGAGCATGTGCGCAATGCCGAGATGGTGATCCGCGCCACCGGCCAGCCAGCACGCAGCGTGCTGTGCAACGCGGACCCGGTGGTCAGCGACCAGGGCGCTGCCCTGGGTGCGGTGTGCGTGATGCACGACATCACCGAACTGCGCGATGCCTCGGCTGCGCTGGCGGGCGAACGCGCACGCCTGCAGTCGTTGGTGGATGCCTCGCAGGATGTGGCGATCATCGCCTTCGATCCGAACGGGCGCGTGGAATTGTTCAATCCCGGCGCCGAGCGCCTGCTGGGCTACGCGGCGGAGGAGGTGTTGGGGAGCTGCCCGGCACGGTTCCATCTGCCGGCCGAGCTGGAGCGGCACATGGCCACGCTGGCCTTGTCGCCGCCGTCGTATACCAAGCTGGCCGCCGCAGCCGCAGGCGATGTGCTCGAAGAAGAAATCTGGACCCTGGTGCGCAAAGACGGTGGACTGCGGCGCGTGCGCCTGTGTTTCAACATCATCCACGACGCGCAGCAGGGGGCGTCCGGCTACCTGGCAATGGCCATCGACGTCACCGCCGAGCTGCAGGCGCAGGCCGCCGCGCAGCTGGCGGCCGAGCACTTCCGCGGTGCGTTCGAAACCGCCCCACAGGGCATGGCGATCGTCTCGCTGGATGGCGACTGGCGCGACGTCAACCCGTCGCTGTGCAGCATCCTGGGATACCCGCGCGAGCAGCTGTTACGCACTACCTTCCAGACCATCACCCATCCGGACGATCTGGACATGGACCTGCGCCTGGTGCAGGAACTGATCGACGGCAAACGCGACAGTTACAGCCTGGCCAAGCGCTACATCAGCCAGCAGGGCGCGGTGATCTGGGCGCAGCTGTCGGTATCGCTGGTGCGCGACAGCAGCGGCGCGCCGGTGCATTTCGTCTCGCAGATCCAGGACGTCACCGAACGCCATGTCGCTGCCGAACGCCTGGCCGAAAGCGAAGCGCGGCTGCGCGCGATCAGCGACGCCACGCCCACCCTGGTGGGGCACTACGATGCCGCGCAGCGTTGCCTGTTCGCCAACCAGGCGCATCGCGACTGGCTCGGCGTGGAGCCGGCCAGTCTGGTCGGCTGCGCGATCACCCAGGTGCTGGGCGAAGAGCTCGGTGCGGAGGCACGCGCCGCGCTGGCGCAGGTGAGCGCCGGGCAGCGCGCCCACTTCGAACACGTCCTGCGTGGCGGCGCGACACCGCGCGATGTGGAAATCACCCTGGTGCCGGAAATGCAGGGCACGGCGACGCAGGCGCAGGGATTCTTCCTGATGGCGCAGGATGTCACCGCGCACAAGACCCTGCATCGGCTGATGCACGAGCGCGCGACCCGCGACGCCCTGACCGGCCTGCCCAATCGCCACGCCTGGTCCGAGGCGCTGCAGGTTGCGGTGACCCAGGCGCAACAGCAGCAGTGCGCGGTCGCGGTGATGTTCCTGGATCTGGACGGCTTCAAACGCATCAACGATGTCCACGGCCACCGCGCCGGCGACGCGGTGCTGGTCGCCTTCGGCCGCTGCCTGCAGCAGGCGGCCGAAGGCCGCTATCTGGTGGCACGCCTGGCCGGCGACGAATTCGTGGTGCTGCTGGACAACCTGCAGGATCCGCAGACCGAATGCGCCGCCGTGGCAGACCGGATCCGCGCCGCATCGGCAGCGGGTGCCGTGTTCGGTGAGCAACATCTGCCGATCCGGTCCAGCATCGGCGTCGCCTGGCAACACGGCCAGCAGGCCGACGCTGCCAGCCTGATGCATGCGGCAGACGAAGCGATGTACGCCGTCAAACGCGCCCGCTGCGGCAACCACACCGCCACCACCGGACGCGACGCCGCGCGCTGACGCCGTGCATGCGGCAACACTTCCTTCTCCAGCCGGAGAAAGCACGCGCAGGGCGAACGCGACTAGGACTTACCCATAAAGCCGCGTCAATCAGAGGCACTCCCTTCTCCCCCCGGGAGAAGGTGCCCGCAGGGCGGATGAGGGTACGGCCTACCCGTAAAACCGCGTCAATCGCATCGATAAATGCACACTAACCACGAGGTTGAGGCCCATCATCTCGGTCGTCTGGAGAGGCGATGCAAGGGTATGGACGCATCGATTGCAGAGCGATGATCTGAAGCATGGCTGCAGGGCCCTTGCCCGCCCACCATCGCAGGACACGCCGCAAGTACGTCCATGTAGGCTCTTACGCGGCATCCATGCCGCGTAAGGTCCCGCGACGGTGGGCGGGCAAGGACCCGTCGGGATGGTCGTTGTGCATGGTTACAGGCAGCGCATGACGTGGGGTGTTTGGACTGCGGCGCATACGGTCGGTTGCCAACGCTAGATGATCGACAAGCAAGTTTTCGCTAGGCCACCGACCAATTCCCTGGCGCGGTGTCCTCGCCGATTGCGGGACCCTTGGCGGCATGGATGCCGCCAAGGAGCCTCCACGCACGGATTCACGGCGTGTCCCGCGAGCGGTGAGGACATCGCGCGCTCGACTCGCCGAGCGTTTGACTTAAGTATCTAATCACGCCTCAACGCCGCCGCGATTCGAAGCTTTGGTTGCTCTACGCATTGCGCTTCGACTGGCGTGGACAATACGGATAGTTCAGTTGCAGAGCGATGATCTGCGGCTTGGCTGCAAGGCCCTTGCCCGCCCACCATCGCAGGACACGCCGCAAGTACGTCCCTGTAGGCTCTTACGCGGCATTCATGCCGCGTAAGGTCCCGCGACGGTGGGTGGGCAAGGACCCATCGGGATAGTCGGTATGCATGGTTGTGAGCCGTGCACGTTGTGCGGCTGTCTGCTGATCTGCGGTCTGGTCAGCTTTTTTGGATTCGATGACGCGCTTGTTCTGTGCAGATGCGGCTTTCGGGGGCACCCTTACCCCAATCCCCGCTCCGCGCCCCAGCCTGCGGTTGCGTCACGTGCGCCAGTGGCGCGCATGCCGTGCCTTCGCGCTCGCAGGGAGATGCGCTCTGCATCCATCCATCAAGCCGCCTGCACGACCGAGCGCCGCTGCGGCAGCGCAGCCTGTTGCGGCACCAACCGGAACACTGCCACTGCGCGCGTCAGATCCGCCGCCTGATCTTCCATGCTGCGTGCCGCAGCGGTGGCTTCTTCCACCAGCGCTGCGTTCTGCTGGGTCATTTCGTCCAGCTGCATCACCGTGGTGCTGACCTGCTCGATCCCGGCGCTTTGCTCGGTGCTGGCGGCGGTGATCTCGGCCATGATGTCGGTCACCCGTTTCACCGAACTGACCACCTCGGTCATCGTGCTGCCGGCCTGTTGCACCAGGTCCGAGCCCTGTGCCACCTTTTCCACCGAATCGGAGATCAGCTGTTTGATTTCCTTGGCCGCGCCGGCCGAACGCTGCGCCAGCGCGCGCACTTCGGTGGCCACCACCGCAAATCCGCGGCCCTGCTCGCCGGCGCGCGCGGCTTCCACCGCCGCGTTCAAGGCCAGGATATTGGTCTGGAATGCGATGCCGTCGATCACCCCGATGATGTCGGAAATACGTGCCGACGATTGCGTGATCGCCTGCATGGTGCTGACCACTTCCTGCACCACGCGGCCGCCGCTTTCGGCCACGTCGCCGGCGCCCTTGACCAGCTGATTGGCCTGGCGCGCATTGTCGGCGTTCTGGCGCACGGTGGAGGTGAGTTCTTCCATCGAGGCGGCGGTTTCTTCCAGGTTGGCCGCCTGATGCTCGGTGCGGGTGGACAGGTCGGCATTGCCGCTGGCGATCTCGCCGGCGGCCGTGTTGATCATCTCGGCCGAATGCTGGATGCCCTGCACGATGGTGGTCAGCTGGATCGCCGTGCGGTTGGCCGCATTGGCCAGGCGGCCGAATGCGCCCTCGTAGTGCGATTCCACCCGTTGCGACAGATCGCCATCGGCAATTGCGGCCATGATGCGGCCGACATCGTCCAGGCCTGCATCGGCCTGCTGCATCAGGCGGTTCAACGCCTGCACCATTTCGGCAAACGCGAACTGGTAGCGCGATTGTTCGCCACGTGCGGAGAAATCGCCGCGTGCGGCCGCGTCGGCCAGGCGTGCGATGTCGCTGTTGATCGCCGACAGATTGCCCTTCACCGTGTCCAGCGCTTCATGCAGCGCCGCGCGCTGGCCGGGCAGGCGACGCATGTCGCGGCGCAGGTCGCCACGGCCGTACTCGCCCATCAGGTCCATCGCTTCGTTGATGGCATCCAGATGCTCGAACACCACCGTGTTCACGCCGTGCGCCAGGGTGCCGTAATCGCCTGGGAAATCCTCTGGAATGCGGTGCGCGATGTTCTCGCCCTGCTGCAGCCGGATCATGGTCTGCATCTCGCCGTTGAAGCGCTGCAACTGGGTCTGCATCTGCTGCATGCTGTGCATCAGCTGACCGGTCTCGTCGCGTGATTCGACCCGGATATCGTTGTCGAAGCGGCCTGAGGCAATCGCCTCTGCGGTGCGCGATGCTGCCCGCAGCGGTGCTGCCATCGCCGAGGCGATCAACCAGCACAGGCCGATCACCATGGCCACCAACGCGCTGCCGATCAACGTCAATGTGCGGGTGAAGCCCCAGGCCTGCACCTGGATGTCTTCGGCGTACACGCCCATCACCAATACCCAGTTCCAGGCCGGAAAGGTCTTGGCATAGCTGATCTTGGGCAACTGTTCCTTCTTGCCCGGCTTGGGCGCATCGTAGTAACTGAAGCCGTCGCCGCGCTCGATCGCAGTCTTGATGTCGCGGTAGACGTACTGCCCGGCGTCGCTCTTGTAGTCGCTCATGTCGGTGCCGACGGCGCGCTTGGGATGCATCAGGATGCGCATCTGCGGGTCGACGATGAAGAAGTAATCCACCCCGTCGTTGGTCCGCATGTCGGCTAGCGTGGCGCGTGCAGCTTCCTTGGCCTGTTCGACCGTCAGTTCGCCGGCCTTGGCCTTGTCTGCATAGTGCTGCATCACGGTCAGGCCCATCTCCACCTCGGTCTTGACGCTGAGCTTGCGCGCCTCGATCAGGTCCAGATACTGCAAGCGTGCCGCGGCCACTGCCAGCAGGATCACGCCTACCGTCAACAAGCTGCACAGCAGGATGAACTTGCGGGTGAGCGGAAGGTTGGCGACATGGCGACGCAACAGGGAGACAACGGGCATGGCAACGGCATCCGGAACGCGCGCAGGGCGCTACGTCATGAATAACGGCTGATTCACATGCGGGTTGAATGCTAATTGCGGCAGCGCCCGCTTGCGACAGAGGCAATGTAGGAGCGCCTCCGGGCGCGATGGGGCGTTACTGATAGCGCTTCATCGCGCCCGGGGGCGCTCCTACGGGGTGCCGGGTGTCGATCTAGTAATCGATGCGTGACGCTACATCGGCGATCTCAGACTGTCGACAGCGTGCCCGCCGCATTGCATCAGCCTGCCGCGCAGAAGCCGAACTCGGCCGTCGCACCGGCGGCCAGGGTGCGGTTGAAGTCCACGCCGCTGGCCTTGAGCGTACTGCCGCTCTGCGACCAGGTGGCGTTCCAGGCGTTGTTGACGGTGCCGGTGACCGGCAGCGAGATCGCCCAGGTGCCACTGGCGGTGCCGGTGTTGGTGACCTGCACGCGATTGCAGTAGCCGCCGTTCCACTGGCTGTCCACGCTCACCTTGGTGCTGAAGCTGCCGCCGGGCGTCGGGGTCGGCGTCGGCGTGGGAGTAGGCGTTGGCGTGGTGCTGCTCACCGTGCCCCACAGCGTCCGCAACAGCGCCATCTTGTCTTCGCGCACGCTGGTCCAGTCGTCGCGCAGGATGCCGCCGGTGTCGCCGCTGTTGGGGTTCCACGACCAGTAGAAGCCCTCGTTGATGCCCTTGCTGCGCAGATACTTCACCAGCGCGTCCTGCCAGACCTTGTCGCGGGCATCGCCTTCGCCATACTTGCCGCCGAATTCGCCCAGCAGCAGCGCATACGTGCCGGCGAACTGACCGAAGTGACGGTCCCACATCGCAGGCATGTTGTTGGGGAAGTTGCTGTCGTTGAAGTACGACTGCGCGTACACGTCCGGTCCGTACACATGCGGTGCCAGCAGCAGGCGGTTGGCCGGAATGTTCAGCGGCGTGCAGGCCAGCGGCTGCAGATTGCCGCCCCAGAAGATGCCGCCATTGGTCGAGCAGACCGGATTGTCGGTGATGCCTTCCACCGCGATGATCCATTTCGGCGCCACCGCCAGCACTGCGGCCGAGCCGCGCTCGGCGGCCTTGTTCCAATCGGTGGCCGCGTTGCCGGTGCCCCAGGTGGCTGCACCGTGCGGCTCGTTCTTCAAATCCAGGCCGATCACGCTGGGCACGTTCCTGTAGCGGTTGGCGACAAAGCGCAGATCCTCCAGCCACTGCGCTTCGGAGTACGAGCCGGTGTACCAGAGCTCGGAAATGGCAGCGCAATCGGGGGTGTGGTGATCCAGCAGCACATACATGCCGCGCGCGTTGAATTCGTTGATCACCTTGTCCAGGATCTGCAGCGAACTCAGGCCCTGCAGGTCGGCATTGAGGCTGTAATCGATGCTGGTCGGCATCGTGCTGCTGCGCAGGGTGGCCGGACAGAATGGCAGATGCACGGCGTTGAAGCCCAGGCCCTGCATCTGGTTGATCATGTCCTTCCAGTTGCGTGCCCACAGGCCGTGCATGACATGGTTGCCGGTCTCGAAGCCGAACACATTGACGCCCTTGAGCTGGACCACCTTGCCGCTGTCGTCGACGACCTTGTTGTTGCTGATGGAATAGCTGAAGGCCGGTGCGGCGGCGAGCGCCAGTGCCGTGGCCAGCGCGAGCGTACTTGCAGTCCTGAAGATAGACATGGTGGTCTCCCTAGCGAACCCGGCTCGACACCCGAACCCGGTGAGGGGGGCATCTTGGTCCGCGGCTGCATCGTCTGGCGTGATCCGGACCACAGAAAGGCGCATTGCCGCACCGGTCACACGCCGGCTGCGTGCCGGGTCGCTTTCGCGCACACTATCGCCGCTGTCGCCTGTCCTCAGGCTGTCCTTTCTGTCCCCGGAGTGTCTTCCAATGTCCTTGCTGCGTGCCGAACTGGCGCAATGGCGCGCCTCGCCTGCGCGCGAACTGATGGCCGGCGCAGTCGCCACGTTTGCGCTGATTCCCGAAGTGATCGCCTTTGCGTTCGTGGCCGGCGTCGACCCGCAAGTGGGGCTGTTCGCGTCGTTCGTGATCGGGATCGTCATCGCGTTTTTTGGCGGACGTCCGGCGATGATTTCCGCTGCGGCCGGGTCGGTGGCCCTGGTGGCCGCACCGCTGGTGGCCGCACACGGGCTGCCCTATCTGTTGGCGGCCGGGCTGCTGGCCGGTGCGGTGCAGATCCTGTTCGGTCTGTTGCGGCTGGGCGTGCTGATGCGCTTTGTCAGCAGCTCGGTGCGCACCGGCTTCGTCAACGCGTTGGCGGTGCTGATCTTCGCCGCGCAGCTGCCGCATCTGCAGCACGCCAGCCTGGCCACCTGGAGCATGTTGGCGTTGGGTCTGCTCATCATCTACGGCCTGCCGCGTCTGCCGCTGCCGGGCGTGTCGGCGATTCCTTCGCCGCTGCTGTGCATCCTGGTGCTGACGGTGCTGGGCTCGGCGTTGCATCTGCCGCTGGAGACGGTGGCCGACCTGGGCAAGCTGCCCAGCGCGCTGCCGGTCCTGCAATGGCCCGCGGTGCCGCTGACGCTGGAGACCTTGCGCATCATCGCCTTGCCGGCGCTGGCCATTGCGATGGTGGGGCTGCTCGAGTCGCTGATGACCGCACGCGTGGTCGACGAACTCACCGACACCCCGAGCAACAAGAACCGCGAGTGCACCGGGCTGGGGCTGGCCAACACCGCTGCCAGTCTGTTCGGTGGCATTGCCGGCTGCGGCATGATCGGGCAGACCGTGGGCAACGTGAAGTACGGCGGACGTGGCCGTCTGTCGACCCTGTTCGCCGGGGCGTTCCTGCTGATCCTGATGGTGCTGCTCAAGCCGTGGGTCTCGCAGGTGCCGGTGGTCGCATTGGTGGCGATCATGGTGATGGTCTCGGCCGAGACCTTCGACTGGCGCTCGCTGCGCACCGTGGTCACCCATCCGCGCACCTCCAGCGTGGTGATGCTGGCCACCGTGGCGGTGACCCTGGTCACCCGCAACCTGGCCGCCGGGGTGGCGGTGGGCGTGCTGTTGAGCGGGGTGTTCTTCACCTTCAAGGTGGCCGGGCTGCTGCAGATCGCGCACAGCGATGGCGACGACGGCGTGCGCACCTATCACGTACGCGGGCAGGTGTTCTTCGCCTCGGCCGACGTGTTCATCGACGCCTTCGACGCGCGCCAGGTGCCCGGCCGCGCGGTGGTGATCGATGTCGGTCGCGCGCATTTCTGGGACATCACCGCGGCGGCGGCGCTGGACAAGGTGGTGCAGCGGCTGCGCCATCACGCGCTGGACGTCCAGGTCAAAGGGCTGAATGCCGGCAGCCGGCGCCTGATGCAGGCGCACGCGCTGGGCGACGATGCGCTGGAGTCCGCACTGCCGTAAGCGCCGCAGGTGCCCAGGCCGGTCGTACGCCTGCACGTCCGTGTACGCCGGCTGGCCGTGCGTTGCGCCGGCGGGCCGGCAGACTCAAGTTCGCGCGCAGGGCGCCGATGAACCGACATCGAGATTGCCGGTAACCCGTCGTGATGCCAGTGCGTTCCAGCCCGAGAGGTGTGCCCGCGTGCCGCGACCTGCGCTGCGGGCCTGCGCCCGCCTGCGGGATGGTGCGGCAATGACCACCGAACCGTTGCTGGAACGGATGGTGGACCTGACCGCCATCCGCGACGCCGATCTGCTCGACCTCAGCCTGCTGCGGACCATGCGCGAGGTCTGCGCGTCCGAAGAACTGTCGTTGCTGCGCATCGCTCCGGATGGCCGCACCATGGCCGAGACGCGGCTGCGCGAGGATGGCCGGCTGTCGCTGACCGTGGCCGACATCCACGATACGCACATGCGTGCGCAACTGGCCGATCTGCACGGGCCGGGCGATGTGGTGCAGTTGCAGCAGGACGGCCGCGCGCTGCTGGTGTATCCGATGATGGAAGCACGCGGGATCCGCACCTGCCTGCGTGTGGGCGGCACACGCGCACCCGGCGCCGCCGAGCAGGTGATGCTGCAGGGCTTTGCGCGTTTCTTCCAGAACTACCGCAGCCTGCTCGACGATGCCCAGCGCGATGCGTTGACCGGCCTGCGCAATCGCAAGACCTTCGACGACATGATCTTGCGCCTGTTCGCCGGTGGTACCGATGCAGCGGCGAGCGAAGGGGTGTGGCTGGGGATCGTGGACGTCGATCACTTCAAGCGCGTCAACGACACCTTCGGTCACCTGTACGGCGACGAGGTGCTGCTGCTGGTCGCGCAATTGATGCAGCGCTGTTTCCGCCAGGACGATCTGCTGTTCCGCTTCGGCGGCGAAGAGTTCGTGATCGTGTTGCGCGGCGTGGATCGCGACACCGCGGTGAGTCTGTTCGAGCGCTTCCGTCTGGCGGTGGCCGAGCATGTGTTCCCGCAGGTCGGCAAGGTCACCCTCAGCGCCGGCATCGTCGAGCTGACCGACGGCCAGTTGATCAGCCAACTGCTCGACGAGGCCGACAAGGCGCTGTACTGGGCAAAGCAGCACGGCCGCAATCGCGCCGAGGTGTATGCCGAACTGGTGACCAGTGGGCAGATGCAGCAGGCTACCCAGCAGGTCGGCAGCGTCGACCTGTTCTGAGCGGCACTGGCGTTCGTCGGCGGTGCTGCGGTTTAGCTCGCAGCAGCATGTAGCAGTTGGACGGCATCCAGCGCCATGAGGCGCAAGGTGGATGGCATGCCCTGTGGCAGTGCCCACTGCCACAGGGCCATATCGATCGACGCTGCATCGCTGCCGAGGCACGTGGTGTCAGTGCGACGGCATGCATCGGTCGCTGCCGTGCACACCCGATCAGCCCCCGCAGTGGCTACACTCCAGGGCTGTTCGGACACTACCTGGGTGCTGCAGTGAAGCGAGTTGTTACCAAGCGCGTTGTAACGGGAATGCTGGCGATGGCGGTCTCGACCGCACTGATGGCGGCGACGCCGACCTTTGATGGCGCGCGCATCTCGCGCGACGTCAAGGAGCTGGCCTCCGATGCCTACGAAGGGCGTGGCCCGGCCACCGCCGGCGAAGAAAAGACCATTGCCTACCTGAGCAAGCAGTTCGCCGCTGCCGGCCTGCAACCGGGCGGCGATCTGACCGACGGCAAGCGTGCCTGGACCCAGGCGGTGCCGCTGCGCCGTGCCGATATTCTCGGCACGCCGAGCATCACCCTGCAGAACGGCAGCAAGCCGCAGACGCTGGTCCAGGGCAAGCAGATCGCCATCCGCGCCGCGCTGGACGGCTCGTCCAAGGTCGACATTGCCAATGCGCCGCTGGTGTTCGTCGGCTACGGCGTCAAGGCGCCGGAGCGCGACTGGGACGACTTCAAGGGCATGGATCTGAAGGGCAAGATCGCGGTGGTGCTGATCAACGACCCGGATTTCGAAACCGGCAAGGGTGCCTTCGACGGCGCCGGCATGACCTACTACGGCCGCTGGACCTACAAGTACGAGGAAGGCGCCCGCCAGGGCGCGCTCGGCGTGTTGGTGGTGCACGAAACCGCGCCCGCCTCCTACGGCTGGGACACCGTGGCCAGTTCCAACACCAACACCATGTTCGATGTGGTGCGCGACAATCCGCGTGCCGCGCATCCCACCCTGGAAGGCTGGATCCAGCGCGATCTGGCCGCCGACCTGTTCAGGCAGGCCGGGCTGGATTTCGACGCCTTGAAGAAGCAGGCGCAGACGCGCGGCTTCAAGCCGGTCGAACTCAAGGGCCAGGGCCTGAGTGCCAGCTACCAGGTCAAATCCGATGTGATCACCTCGCACAACGTGGTTGCGCGGCTGCAAGGCAGCAGCCACCCGGATGAAACGCTGATCTACAGCGCGCATTGGGACCACATCGGCGTCGGCAAGCCCGACGCACGCGGCGATACCATCTTCAACGGCGCGCTGGACAACGCCAGCGGCACCGCCGCACTGCTGGAGCTGGCGCGCGGCTTTGCCGCCGGCCCCAAGCCGCAGCGCTCGGTGGTGTTTTTGGCCGTCACCGCCGAAGAAAAGGGCCTGCTGGGCTCGGAGTTCTACGCCTCCAAGCCGCTGTACCCGCTGGACACCACTGTGGCGGTGATCAACATGGACGGCATGAATCCGTTCGTGCCGTCGCGCGATTTCGGCATCTACGGCACCGCAAAACTCGAATTGCTCGATCAGCTCAAGACCGTCGCAGGCCAGCGGAAGCTGCGCTACACGCCCGATCCCAAGCCGCAGGCGGGATACTTTTTCCGCTCGGATCATTTCTCCTTCGCCAAGCGCGGCGTGCCGGCGTTGTCGTATGCGGCTGGGCAGGATTGGGAAGTGGGCGGCGTGGCCGCGGGCAAGGCCGCCTCCGACGACTACACCGCCAAGCGCTATCACCAGCAGGGCGATGAGTGGAAGCCGGACTGGACCTTCGCCGGTGCAGCGCGCGATCTGGGTGTGCTGTACGCGCTGGGCCAGCAACTGGCCGATTCGCGCCAGTGGCCGAACTGGAGCAACGATTCGGAGTTCCGCGCCACCCGCGACGCCAGCGAGGCCGCGCGCAAGTAGGACCGGCTGACACGGCGGCAGCGCTTCCATCAGGCGGCGCTGCTGTTGTTCGATGCGGCATGTGCGATGTGTGCATATGCGGCCTCCGGACAGGGAGGGCGCCAGAGCGGCTGATCTGGGGCCTGGCTGCAACGCCTTGCCCGCCCACCATCGCCGGACACGCCGCAAGTACATCCGTGTAGGCGCTCTTACGCGGCATCCATGCCGCGCAAGGTCCGGCGACGGTAGGCGGGCAAGGACCACCGGAGATGGTCGGCAGGCATGGTGCAAGCAATGCATGGCCTGATCGCACCCAAACGAGGCAGCGTCCCCAACCCCGTTGTCTTGCGAGCGATTACACGCGCATACGCAGCCTTCGTACACTGCGCCGACGTGGGCCAGACCCACATCGCGTATTCGATACGCCATGACGCGCGACAGATGCCTTGGATCCGCTCACCCCATCGCGGTGATCGCGCGCCAGCAGGCTGTCGCTGCAACCGTTTGCAACTCCTGGCACATCACTTGCAGTTGTCTGACCTGACAGTGCGGTCTGCCGCCCGTGACAGCACGCGTGCCAGACTGCAATCTGTTGGGGTAGCGTTCGGTCGCCGCGGCGTAGTCTGCCGCGCGGTCCTCGTCGGGTGGGGCGATGGCTGCAGCGCGGCCTTCGTTTCCTTTAACGGTCGATTCCTTAAGATGAGCCGCGACGTCATCGTCGCAGCCAGGAGAGCTTGTGCATCGGAGTGGTCTTAGAGCTGCTGATTCTGCAACGTGGTCGCACACTGCCGGGCTCGCCCGGACCGCGGTGCATGCGGCGACGTCGCCACGCGTAGCGGGGAGGGATCTCCCGCTTCAGCCCACGCTGCCGCAATCGTGCGGCGGGCAGCCTTGATGGACGGCACTGTGACTTTTTCCCCTGCACCAACCGATCTGCCCCCCGTTGCCGCCCTCGACGCCGGTCAGCCCACGCTGCCACCGGAGGCACCGCTGGCCATGCCCGAGCAGTCCCTGCGCGAAGGCCGTCTGCAGGTGCCGCATCAGCGCACCGCGCCGGTCGGCATCGGCGTGCGGCGTTTCTATCTGATCGGCGGCACCTTCGCCACCACCGCCGTGGCGGTGTGGGTGATGCTCAGCGTGCTGTGGCCCGATGGCGTCAGCGTGCTGGAAGGCTGCTTGCTCGGCCTGTTCGTGTTGCTGTTTGCCTGGATCGCGATGTCCTTTGCCAGCGCGGTGGCCGGTTTCGTCACCGTGGTGGCGCGTGCCGGACGCAAGCTCGGCATCGACCCGGAGGCTCCGCTGCCCACCCTGCATACGCGCACCGCGTTGCTGATGCCCACCTACAACGAAGACCCGCGCCGGCTGCTGGCCGGCCTGCAGGCGATCTACGAATCGGTGGCCGACACCGGCCAGCTGGAACATTTCGACTTTTTCGTGCTCAGCGACACCACCCGCGAACACATCGGCGCTGCCGAGGAACTGGTCTATAACGAACTGTGCGATCGCGTCGACGGACACGGGCGCATCTTCTACCGCCGTCGCGCCGACAACGCCGCGCGCAAGGCCGGCAATGTGGCCGACTGGGTGCGCCGTTTCGGCGGCAACTACCCGCAGATGCTGATCCTGGACGCCGACAGCGTGATGACCGGCGATACCATCGTACGGCTGGTCGCCGGCATGGAAAATAATCAAGACGTGGGCCTGATCCAGACCCTGCCGGCGGTGGTCAACGGGCAGACCCTGTTTGCCCGCATGCAGCAGTTCGGTGGGCGCGTGTACGGGCCGATCATCGCCTTCGGCGTGGCCTGGTGGCATGGCGCCGAGAGCAATTACTGGGGCCACAACGCCATCATCCGTACCCAGGCCTTTGCCGATCACGCCGGCCTGCCGTCGCTGCGCGGGCGCAAGCCGTTCGGGGGCCATGTGCTCAGCCACGATTTCGTCGAGGCGGCGCTGATGCGGCGCGGCGGCTGGGCGATGCACATGGTGCCCTACCTGCAGGGCAGCTACGAAGAAGGTCCGCCCACGCTCACCGACCTGCTGATCCGCGACCGCCGCTGGTGCCAGGGCAACCTGCAACACGCCAAGGTGGTCGGCGCCAAGGGCCTGCACTGGATCAGCCGCATGCACATGCTGATCGGCATCGGGCATTACTTCACTGCGCCGATGTGGGGCCTGTTGATGCTGATCGGCATCGGCATTCCGCTGGCCGGCGGCGGAATCGATCTGGCCGGCGACCTGCCGTTCTCGCCCGCCCGTTACTGGCATGGCAGCAGCCAGGGCAACGCAATCTGGATCTTCGTCTGCACCATGTTCGTACTGCTGGCGCCCAAGTTGCTCGGCTACATCGCGCTGCTGCTCAACCCGCGCGAGTTGCGCGCCTGCGGCGGCGCCATCCGCGCGCTGCTGAGCATCCTGCTGGAAACGGTGCTGGCCGCCCTGATGGCGCCGGTGGTGATGTACCTGCAGTCGCGCGGCGTGTTCGAAGTGCTGGCCGGCAAGGATTCGGGCTGGGATGCGCAGGTGCGCGACGACGGCAAGCTGTCGTGGCCGGCGCTATTGCGCAGTTACGGCGGGCTGACCGTGTTCGGCCTGTTCATGGGCGCGGTGGCCTATACGGTGTCGCCATCGCTGGCGGCCTGGATGGCGCCGGTGATCGTGGGCATGGCGGTGTCGATCCCGGTGGTTGCACTGACCTCGTTGCGCCGCACCGGCCTGGGCCTGCGCCGCGCCGGCATCTTCTGCATCCCCGAAGAGCTCGATCCGCCCAAGGTGCTGGTGCGTGCGGCCGAGCTGCGCCGCGCCGCCGCGCTGGAGCCGTCGCTGATCTGAGCGCGCAGGCGGCGCATGGCGGAATCGATGCGCATCGCCAACTTCGCGTCTGTCGCGCCAATCCCGCTGCCCGCGACGGGCGCAGAGAGCGGACGGCGCGTGTGACTCGGCCAATGCGTGATCGGCCCGGCCGATGGCGCAAGGCATAATGCCCAGCCCGCAAGCGGAGCTGGATGATGCTGGAAGTGATCGAACGCGAGACCGGACCGAATCCGCAATGGACCGTGCTGTGGCTGCACGGCCTGGGCGCCGATGGCAGCGATTTCGCCCCGATGGTGCCGGAACTGGTGCGCCCGGACTGGCCGGCGCTGCGCTTCGTGTTTCCGCATGCGCCGATCCGCCCGATCACCATCAACAACGGCGTGCGCATGCGCGGCTGGTACGACATCGTGGGCATGGATTTCGCCACGCGCGCCGACAAGGCCGGCATCGCCGAATCGGTGGTCCAGGTCGAGGCGCTGATCGCCCATGAGCAATCCCGCGGCATCGCCCCTGCGCGCATGCTGCTGGCCGGGTTCTCGCAAGGCGGCGCAGTGACCCTGGCGGTCGGGCTGCAGCGCAGCGTGCCGCTGGCCGGGTTGATCGCCCTGTCCACCTATCTGCCCGACCCGGCGGCGGCCGCCAGCCAGCTGCAGCCGGCCGCCTCCGGCCAACCCGTGTTCATGGCCCATGGCACGGCCGATCCGGTGGTGCCGTTCGGCGCCGGTCAGGCCAGCATGCAGACCCTGCGTACGCTCGGTTTCGAACTGGACTGGCACACCTACCCGATGGGCCACCAGGTCTGCCTGGAGGAGATCGAGGCCTTGCGCACCTGGATGCAGGCACGCTTCACCGCTGCCTGAGGCCATGGCCAAGCACGCGCCACCGATCGCCTGGATGCCGGACCTGTGCCGGCTGCCACGATTGGGCGCCATGCTGGGCCTCGCCGAACTGGTGGTGCTGGTGGTGACCCTGGTGCCTGACGCCGGCGCGGCGCGCAGCATCACCTTGTCGCGCTTTGTCTCGGCCAGCGGCCTGGCGCTGTGGCTGGCGCTGGCGGTCAGCGTGTTGCTGTGCGTGCTGCGGCCGGCCTTGTCGCGGCTGCCGCCACGTGTGGGCGGGCTGGCCGCGCTGTCGATCGCTGCGGTGGTGGCGATGCTCGGTGCGGGAATCGTCCATGCCCTGTATGCGGCGCTCGACCAGGCCCCGCTTGGTCCCTTTGTCGGCTTCTGGCGCTTCACACTGGGCAGCGCGGCGACGGTGGTGCTGATCACCGCGCTGGCACTGCGCTACTTCTACGTCAGCGACCGCTGGGAAGCGCAGGTGCAGGCCAATGCGCGTGCCCAGGCCGACGCCTTGCAGGCACGCATCCGCCCGCACTTCCTGTTCAACAGCATGAACCTCATCGCCAGCCTGCTGCGCCGCGACCCGGTAGTGGCCGAACAGGCGGTGCTGGACCTATCGGATCTGTTCCGCGCCGCGCTCGGTGCCGGCGAAGGCATGTCCAGTTTGCGCGCCGAGTGCGAACTGGCCGAACGCTACCTGGCGATCGAATCACTGCGCCTGGGCGAGCGCCTGCAAGTGCGCTGGCACCGCCAGGAGCCGTTGCCGTGGGAGCTGCCGATGCCGCGCCTGGTGCTGCAGCCGCTGGTGGAAAACGCCGTGCTGCATGGCGTCTCGCGCATGCCCGAGGGCGGCACGCTGTACCTGTCGCTGCGCCAGCGCGGCAACCAGTTGCAGATCCGCATCGTCAATCCCGCCCCGCAGCCGGGGACCCAGTTGCCGCTGGTGGCCGGGGCCGGGCACGCCCAGGCCAGCATCTCGCATCGGCTGGCGTTCCAGTTCGGTGCCGGGGCACGGATGGCGGCCAGCTGGGCCGAAGGCTACTATGCCTGCGAGATCACATTGCCGCTGCCGTGACGGGGGAGTCGCTGCAGCGAAGGGGGATGTCCATGACGGCCACGCAAGTGCGGGTGCTGATCGCCGACGACGAGCCGCTGGCGCGCGAGCGCCTGCGCCTGCTGCTGGGCGAACATCCGCACGTCGAAGTGATCGGCGAGGCCGAAAACGGCCAGCAGGTGCTGCAGCAGTGCCACCATCTGCATCCGGATCTGGTGTTGCTGGACATCGCCATGCCCGGCGTCGACGGCCTGGAAACCGCGCGCCTGCTGCGCCAGAGCCAGCCGCAGCCGGCGGTGGTGTTCTGCACCGCCTACGACCAGCACGCGTTGTCGGCCTTCGACGCCGCAGCGCTGGATTACCTGATGAAACCGGTGCGCCCCGAACGCCTGACCGCCGCACTGGAAAAGGTGGTCACCTTTCTGGCCGGGCGCGCTCCCAGCGCCACGCCGCCACCGCTGCGCACGCACCTGTGCGCGCGCCTGCGCGGCAGCCTGCGGCTGATCGCCATCGGCGACATCCGCTACCTGCAAGCCGAGGAAAAGTACGTCATCGTCCACCACACCCGTGGCGAGGACTTGATCGAAGAGTCGCTCAAATCGCTGGAAGACGAATTCGCCGACCGTCTGGTGCGCATCCACCGCAATTGTCTGGTCGCGCGCGCCGAGCTGGTGGAACTGCGACGCAGCGGCGATGGCCAGGTGCACGCGGTCCTGCGCAATGTGCCGCAACCCCTGGAAGTGAGCCGCCGCTGCGTGGCCAGCCTGCGCGAGCAATTGCGTTAGCGCGTGGCATGCCGCGTGCGGTGGGGCGCCTTGGTGCTCGGCGGTGCGGGCGCCGGCGTGCGCTCCAGGTAGGAGTTACGCGCCCGGTCCGTGATAATGGCCCGATGACCACGCTCCGCATCGCTACCCGTAAGAGCCCGCTCGCCCTCTGGCAGAGCGAACACGTCGCCGCAGCGCTGCGCCAGCACCACCCGGGGCTGGAGGTCGCGCTGGTGCCGATGAGCACCCGCGGCGACGAGGTGCTGGACCGCTCGCTGGCCGCGATCGGCGGCAAGGGCCTGTTCCTGAAGGAACTGGAGCTGGCGATGCTGCGCGGCGAGGCCGATTGCGCGGTGCATTCGCTCAAGGATGTGCCGATGGAGCTGGACGCGCCCTTCGTGCTGCCGGCGATCATGGAGCGTGGCGACGCCGCCGATGCACTGGTGTCCAATCTTTATGCCAGCCTGCAGGCGCTGCCGCTGGGCGCACGCGTGGGCACGTCCTCCTTGCGGCGTCAGGCGCAGTTGCGCGCGGCACGTCCGGATCTGGAATTGATCGATCTGCGCGGCAACGTCAACACCCGCCTGGCCAAGCTCGACAACGGCGGTTACGACGCCATCGTGCTGGCCTGCGCCGGCCTGCAGCGGCTGGGCCTGGATGCGCGCATCACTGCGCGCCTGGACGCCCCCGACTGGTTGCCGGCGCCGGCCCAGGGCGCGGTGGCGGTGGAATGCCGTGGCGACGATGCGCGCATCCACGGCCTGCTGGCGGTGCTGGATGCCGGCCGCACGCGCGCCTGCGTGGAAGCGGAGCGGGCGATGAATCGCGCGCTGCACGGCAGCTGTCATGTGCCGGTGGCGGCGTTCGCGCGCTGGGAGGGGCAGGGCCTGTTCCTGCAGGGCATGGTCGGCAGCGCCAGCGATGGACGCCTGATCCACGCCGACGCGCACGGCAGCGCCGACGACACCGAAGCACTCGGCCGCCTGGTCGCGCAAGGCCTGTTCGACAAGGGCGCCGCGCAGCTGCTGGCCGAGCTGTAACGCACCGCCGCGTCAGCCCGTAACACGAACGACATCGACGCCGGCGCCCGGGGCGCAGACGACAGGCTTGCCCGCAATGCCGGCCCTCGCGCAACGCCCGCCTTCCGTAGCAGCGGCCCTGGCCGCGAGAGGCTTTATCGGGACGGCCCCTCGCGGCCAGGTCCGCTCCTACAGATCGCGGTTGCGGATTCGAACGTATGGACCCGATTGACCGCTGCCTCGCGCAGGGCTCGTCCGACAAGATGCGCTCTTCGTAGGAGCGGCCCTGGCCGCGAGAGGTTTTCCCAGGACGGCCCCTCGCGGCCAGGTCCGCTCCTACAGATCGCGGTTGCGGATTCGAACGTATGGGCCCGATTGACCGCTGCCTCGCGCAGGGCCTGTCCGACAAGATGCGCTCTTCGTAGGAGCGGCCCTGGCCGCGAGAGGCTTTACCGGGAAAGCCCTCGCGGCCAGGGCCGCTCCTACCGATCGTGGGTGGTTACTTGAACGTGTAGACCAGGTTGACCGTGGTCAGGGTGTCGGTCTTCTTGTCGCCGTCGCTGACTTCGCTGTTGTGGCGCATCTGCCAGGCGGCCTTGAGTGCAAAGTGCGAGTTCATGCTGACCTGCACGCCGAAATCGTTCTGCGCATACGTGTTGTATTCGCCCGATTCCACCAACAGCGTGTTGATCAGATCGGTGTTGTCGGTGACGGTGTACTTGAGGTCGAACAGCCCGCGCCCGATCAGGCCGGTCTCGTTGCGATCTTCGTCGCTGTTGTGCGCACGCCGGATACCCGGGCCGATCTGCGCATCCAGATAGAAGCGTTCGGCATCGATCAGACGCGTGCCGTAACCGATGCCGAAGGTGGCCAGGCGGTCGTAGGTAGCAAAGTCGTCATGTTCGTAGCGGCCGGTGGCGGTGAGCTGGCGATGCTCGCCCAACTGCAGGGCGCTGCCGGCGCTGCCGGTGTAACGCTCGGCTGTGGTCTGGCGCTCGCGCGAGGTGCTGCCGTCGTCGTCGGTATTGGTGTATTCGGAGCTGGAGCGCAGCGCGGTGGCATCCAGGCTGTGGATCCAGTCGCCGTCGGTGTAGCGCAGGCGGACCCGGCCGTTGAGGCTATCGGTGGTGCTGTTGCCATGGGCGGCGGCATAGCCGAGCTCGCCACTGCTCCCGCTCCACGGCGACGGCATCACGGCGGCAGCCGGGTCCACCGGGGCCGGTGCGACCGCCTGGGCCCAGACGGTGGGCGTGATCAACAACAGCGGCAGCAAGGCAGACAACGGGGCACTGCGGGACATGGGCGGCTCGCTTTGGAGGACAGGGTCATAAAGAGGGTGAAAGCGATTTCATGATAACGGACTGAGCGGCTACGTCATGAGCAAGTGAACGCTGCGCTTCAGAAGAGGTTCGGACGCAGGCCGCGCAACAGCAGCGACTGGCGCGGTTGCGTGCGCGCTGCGGGCGAACGCGCCGGCCCAACCTGCACCATCGCGGCGGCGCCGATCCAGGCATGATTGCCGGCGTACAGCGACGCTCACCCTGCCAGGCAAAGACTCGGACATAATCGACGCATGGACCGCTACGAACGCATCAACTCCCTGCATCGCTTGCTCAAGTCGGCACGCTACCCGGTCACGGTGGCGCGGCTGCAGGATGAGCTGAGCTGTTCCCGCGCAACCGTGTATCGCGATCTGGCGTTTCTGCGCGATGCGCTGATGGCGCCGGTGGAAGGCGACGGCGAATCGGGGTTCCGTTATCTCTCCGGCGAAAGCGACCGCTTCGAACTGCCCGGCCTGTGGCTGAGTTCGGAGGAACTGCACGCGCTGCTGGCGTCGCAGCAACTGCTCGCGCGTACCGGCGGTGGGGTGTTGTCCTCGATGCTGGCGCCGCTGCAGCAGCGCATCGAAGGGTTGCTGGCCGCCCAGGCCGGTGTGTCGCAGTGGCCGGTGGACCGGGTGCGGGTGATTCCGCACCGCGGACGCAAGCTCGACGAAGCCAGCTTCCGCACCGTCGCTTCCGGCGTGCTGGAGCGCAAACAGCTGAGCTTCGACTACCGCGCCCGTTCCACCGACGAATCGACCAAGCGCACGGTGTCTCCGCAGCGCATCACCCATTACCGCGACAACTGGTATCTGGACGCCTGGGATCACGGCCGCGATGGCGTGCGCAGCTTTGCAGTGGATCGCATCAATCACGCACGCCTGCTCGAGAGCGTGCCGCGCGATGTGCCCGACAGTGAGCTGGACGAACAATTGGCAGCCAGCTACGGCATCTTTTCCGGCGCGCCCAAGGGCTGGGCCACCATCGTGTTCAGTGCCAAGGCCGCGCGCTGGGTGGCCGACGAGCATTGGCATTCCAAGCAGCAGGGCCGCTTTCTGGCCGATGGCCGTTACGAGCTCAAGGTGCCGTACAGCAATTCGCGCGAACTGTTGATGGATGTGCTGCATTACGGCTCGGATGCGGAGATCGTCGAGCCGGTCTCGCTGCGCGAACAGGCCAAGGCGCTGCTGTCGCTGGCGTTGAGCAATTACGACTGAGCGTGGCGGCGCCTTGCGCCGAATATTCCCGCCTGGCGCGTCCGGTCAGCTGAGGTCCGAAACAGCCGAATCCGGCCCGGCAGCAGGCTGGCACCCCAACATCAGCGCTTGTTGGGCACTTCAAAGCCCAGGCGGTCCACCTGCTCGCGCAACTGCGGCACGCGCTTGAGCTTGTCGGTGTAGATGGAATAGTCGTCGCGCATCTTGTCGACCAGTTGGCGGTACTGGTCGCGGCTCATGTCCGGCTTGCGCGCGAAGATCCAGGCCAGGTCGCGGCCGGGGTAGGAAATCAGCATCCACGAACCGTCCGGTGCGATTTCCAGGATGCGCTGCTTGGCCGGAATGACCTTGTAGAACCACACCCGCCAGTCGCGATTGCCGCTCTCGGCGTCCACCGAGGCGCGTGCGTTGACCGCTTTCTCCGGCTCGCCGAAGCCCTCGCGGTACAGATAGCGCACCGCCACCTTGCCGTCTTCGACCAGGGTGTACTCGTCGCGGCTGGTGACGTGACCGCGCTCCACCGGATTGGGCATGCGCGCAATCACGTACCAGGTGCCCATGATCTTGGACAGATCAACCGCCGGCTCGCTGGCAGGGGCGTCCTTGGCCGATGCCACGGGCAGGCCGAGGACGAACAGAAAAGCGAGGGCGATCGTAACGGTCAGGCGCATCGCAACATCACAAAGGGGCGGTTGGAGCAGCACACTACCGCATGCAGGGGGCAAGTTCGCGTCAACGGTCGGGTCTGGCGCACGCGGCTGCCTCAGGCCGGCAACCGCGCGCCCGGATCCGGGAGAGCGCAACTTGGTGACCAGGCGGTGGTTACGGCGTTGCGGCTGGCGCAGTCGTCCGGCCAGACGGTCTTTCGGGTTTTGCCTCCAGGTCGCAGTCGGTGAGATGGGCGCAGGCAATCCTGCCGGCCTGTTCTGATCCTTCCTGCCACGGAGTGCCGCCATGTCGATTCGTCCTTCCCGTCGTTCCGAACGTCCCGACCCACGCGTGCTGCGCCCGGTCCGGCAGATCGCCCTGGCCGGCCTGGCCCTGGTGCTGGTGTGGCCGGCCGCGCGTGGCCACAGCGAATGGATCGGCTGGCTGCCGCTGTGGCTGGTCGGCATGCCGATGCTGGCCTGGTGGAGCCTGCACCGTTTTGCGTTGCCGACCCTGGTGCGGCCCGGAGCGCGGCGTGGCGCGCCACGTCGGCGCGGGCCGCAGGCGCAACGCCGACGCAGCACTTCGCGTGCGGCGACACAGGCGCGCGCGGCCTGACCTTCGGCAGGGTCGGGCGGCGGAGGGCTATGCTACGTTCCCGGCGTTCGTTCTCCCGGAAATATTCATGTCCAAACTCGCCTCGATCTGCCTGGTTGCCGGTCTGATCACCGCTGGCGCCGTCTCTG
This sequence comes from Xanthomonas arboricola, assembly GCF_002940665.1. Taxonomy (GTDB): domain Bacteria; phylum Pseudomonadota; class Gammaproteobacteria; order Xanthomonadales; family Xanthomonadaceae; genus Xanthomonas; species Xanthomonas arboricola_B. Next base: position 1,075,205 of record NZ_MIGY01000003.1, on the reverse strand, counting down.
CAGAGGAAACCGCCGTGTCCAACGATCCCTACGCCTGGCTGGAAGAGGTCTCCGGCGCCAAGCCGCTGGACTGGGTCAAGGCCCAGAACGCCAGGACCGAGGCGCGCCTGGCCGCCACGCCGGCCTTCAGGCAGATGGAAACCAGCATCCGCGAAGTGCTGGATTCGGATGCGAAGATTCCGGGTGTGCAGAAGATCGGCGAGTACTACTACAACTTCTGGAAGGACAAGCAGCACGAGCGCGGCCTGTGGCGTCGCACCACGCTGGACGAATACCGCAAGCCGGCGCCCAAGTGGGAAACGGTGCTGGACCTGGATGCGCTCAACAAGGCCGAAGGCGAGAACTGGGTCTGGCACGGTGCCGACTGCCTGCGCCCGGATTACCAGCGCTGCCTGATCGCGCTGTCGCGCGGCGGCGCCGATGCCGATGTCACCCGCGAGTTCGACCTGGCCGGCAAGCAGTGGGTCAAGGACGGCTTCTTCCGCCCCGAATCCAAGGGCGGGCTGGGCTGGATCGACCAGGACACCGTGTACGTGTTCACCGATTTCGGTGCCGGCACGATGACCAGCTCCGGCTATCCGCGCATCGCCAAGCAGTGGAAGCGCGGCACTCCGCTCAGCGCCGCCACGGTGGTGTACGAGGGCAAGCCGACCGACATGTACATCGCCGCGATGCACGACGACACGCCCGGATTCGAGCGCGATTTCGTCAGCCGCACGCTGGCCTTCTACAACGAGGAGCTGTATCTCAAGGGCGCCGACGGCAAGCTGGTCAAGGTGGATGCGCCCAACTCGGCCAGCAAGTCGGTCAAGCGGCAATGGCTGACCCTGGAACTGCGCGAACCGTGGACCGTGGCCGGCAAGACCTACAAGGCCGGCTCGCTGCTGGCGACGCGCTTTGACGACTTCATGGCCGGCAAGCGCAGCTTCGATGTGCTGTTCGAGCCCACCGACAGCACCTCGCTGGCGGGCATGGCCTGGACGCGTTCGCACCTGGTGTTGAACGTGCTGGAAGACGTCAAGAACCGCCTGAGCGTGATCACGCCTGCGCAGGATGGCTGGAAGAAGAGCGCCTTCGTCGGTGCGCCGGCATTCGGCACCGTCGACGTCAGCGCGGTGGACAGCGACGACAGCGACGCATTGTGGCTGACCGTCACCGACTACCTGACCCCGACCACCTTGTCGTGGGTGGAGGTGGGCACTGCGCCGCAGCCGCTCAAGGCCATGCCGGCGTTCTTCGATGCCGGCAAGGACAGCATCGAGCAGCACTTTGCCACCAGCAAGGACGGCACCCGCGTGCCGTATTTCCTTGTGCGCCCCAAGGCGTTGAAGCTCGATGGCAGCGCACCGACCCTGCTGTACGGCTACGGCGGTTTCGAGATTTCGATGACGCCGAATTACTCCGGTGGACTGGGCCGCGCCTGGCTGGAAAAGGGCGGCGTCTACGTGGTGGCCAACATCCGCGGCGGTGGCGAATACGGCCCGCGCTGGCACCAGGCCGCGCTCAAGCAGAATCGCCACAAGGCCTACGAAGACATGGCTGCGGTGGCCAAGGACCTGGTTGCGCGCAAGATCACCTCGACCAGGCATCTGGGCGTGCAGGGCGGCAGCAATGGCGGCCTGATGACCGGCAACATGCTGACCCAGTATCCGGAGCTGTTCGGCGCGGTGGTGGTGCAGGTGCCGCTGCTGGACATGAAGCGCTACAGCCATCTGCTGGCCGGTGCCTCGTGGATGGCCGAGTACGGCAACCCGGATACCGACGACTGGAAGTTCATCCAGACCTTCTCGCCGTACCACCTGTTCGACCCGAAGAAGACCTATCCGCCGGTGATCTTCCTGACCTCCACGCGCGACGACCGCGTGCATCCAGGCCACGCGCGCAAGATGGCTGCCAAGATGATCGAGGCCGGCAAGGACGTGACCTACTACGAGAACATCGAAGGCGGCCACGGCGGTGCGGCCAACAACGCGCAGGCAGCGCACATGGCCGCGCTGGCCTACAGCTTCCTGTGGGAGCGGTTGGCGGATTGATGAGGTGTTGATCGAAAGCACTTCCGTAATTCGAGTTGCTTTGATCATGCATTGCGTCGAAAAAAGCCCTGGGCCGAATGGTCCAGGGCTTTTTTGTTAGTTCCTTCTCCCAGCGGGAGAAGGTGCCCGAAGGGCAAATGAGGGTACGTCCGGTCAAAAACGTTGCAAACCGCGCGCGATGCGCTCTACCGCCTGCTCAAGGCGCGGCAGGCTTTGCGTATAGGCGATGCGGACGTGCTGGTTGGCGCGGTGGTGGCCGAAGTCGATGCCAGGGGTGAAGGCGACATGTTCGGTCTCCAGGAAGTGCGCGCAGAAGGCCTGGGCATCGTTCGAGAATGCGCTGATATCGGCATACAGGTAGAACGCACCCTGCGGCTCGACGGCGATGTTCAAGCCCAGTGCGCGCAGCGCGGGCAGCAGGTAATCGCGGCGCTGCTGGAATTCGGCACGGCGCGCTTCGAAGATGGCGATGCTGTCGGGCGTGAAGCAGGCCAGCGCGGCGTGCTGGGCGATCGTGGAGGCGCTGATGTAAAGATTCTGCGCGAGTTTTTCCAGCTCCGGCACCGCTGCGGGCGGGGCGACCAGCCAGCCCAGGCGCCAGCCGGTCATGCCGAAGTACTTGGAAAAACTGTTCAGTACGAAGGCGCTGTCGTCCACTTCCAGCACGCTGTGCGCGTCCATGCCATAGGTCAGGCCGTGGTAGATCTCGTCCACCACCAGGTGGCCGCCGCGTGCGTGCAGCGCTTGCGAGAGGCCGGCCAGTTGCGCGCGCGACAGTACGCTGCCGGTGGGGTTTGCCGGCGAGGCGACCAGTGCGCCGACGCTGTCGGCGTTCCAGCAGGCATCGACCAGGCCTGGCGTCAGTTGGTAATCGGTGTCTGCGCCCACCGGCACCAGTTGCGCGGCACCTTCGACCAGGCGCAGGAAATGCCGGTTGCACGGATAGCCGGGGTCGGCCAGCAGCCAGTGTTTGTCCGGGTCGACCAACAGGCTGCTGGCCAGCAGCAATGCGCCGGAGCCGCCCGGGGTGACCAGGATCCGCTCCGGATCGATGGCACAGCCGTACCGCTGCGCGTAAAACCCGGCGATGGCGGCGCGCAGCGCAGGCAGGCCGCGTGCGGCGGTGTAGCGGGTGTGTCCCGCCGCCAGTGCGGCCTGCCCAGCCGCGACGATCGGTGCGGCGGTGGTGAAATCCGGCTCGCCGATCTCCAGATGGATCACATCGTGGCCGGCCTGCTCCAGCGCATTGGCGCGTGCCAATAGCGCCATCACATGAAACGGGGCGATGTCCCGGCTGCGGCGGCTGTAGCGGGGAACGTGCGAATGTAGGGAGTCCATGCCGAAGAGGATAGAGCAGCATGACCTCGGGCACATGACGCTCCCGGCCGGGCTCTTCCACACTCGGGTACTGGGATGGCATTGCGTTCATCCAACGGACCCCAATCTGATGAAGCCTGTCCTCACTCTTCTGATCGCCAGCCTGATGACCACATCTGTTCCTTCCGCTTTCGCAGCTCTCCCGTCGCCGCCGGACGTGGCCAAGCGTCCGCATGTGGTCAAGGCCCCGTTCGGCGCCACCCGTAACGACGACTACTACTGGCTGCGCGACGACAAGCGCGAGGACAAGGCGATGCTGGCCTATCTCAACGCCGAGAATGCCTACACCGACACGGTGATGGCGCCGCTCAAGCCGCTGGAAGACGCGCTGTATACCGAGATCGTCGGGCGCATCAAGCAGGACGATGCCAGCGTGCCGTATCGCGAGCGTGGCTACTGGTACTACACGCGCTTCGAGGCCGGCAAGGACTACCCGATCCAGGCGCGCCGCAAGGGCAGCATGGACGCGCCGGAACAGGTCCTGCTCGACGTCAACCAGATGGCGCAGGGCAAGGGCTACTTCAGCGTCGGCGATGCGGAAGTGAGCCAGGACAATCGCATCCTGGCCTGGGCCGACGATGCGGTGGGCCGTCGCCAGTACACGATCCGCTTCAAGAACCTGGACACCGGCGAGATCTACGCCGATACGGTGGAAGGCGTGTCGGCCAACGTGGTCTGGGCCGACGACAACAAGACCCTGTTCTATGTCGAAAACGATCCGGAAACGCTGCTCACCGTGCGGGTGAAAAAACACGTGCTGGGCACGCCCTCCAAGGACGACGTGCTGGTCTACGAGGAGAAGGACGACAGCTTCTACATGGGCATCGGCCGTACCCGCGACGACAAGTACATCACCATCGGCGTGGAAAGCACGGTGTCGTCGGAGACGCGTTATGCGCCGGCCGACAATCCCGAGCGGTTCACCTTGCTGGCCAAGCGCGAACGCGATGTCGAATACCACCCCGAGCATTTCGATGGCCGTTGGGTGATCCGCACCAACGCCGATGGCGCCAAGAATTTCAAGCTGGTGACCGCACCCACCGACGCGACCACGCGCACGCAGTGGACCGATTGGGTGGCGCACGATGACAAGGTCTATATCGAAAACTTCGAGCTGTTCGATGGGTTTACTGCGATCGAAGAGCGCTCCGGCGGGCTGGAACGCGTGCGCCTTCAATTCAACAGTCCGCACATGGATGCGGGGGCTCTTGCGGGGGAGCCGCAATACGTCAAGGCCGACGAGCCTGCGTATTCGATGGGCCTGGCGGTCAATTCCGAGCCGGACACCGAGTGGTTGCGCTACAGCTACACCTCGCTGACCACGCCGGCCACCACCTATGAACTCAATACGCGGACCGGCGAGCGCAAGCTGCTCAAGCAGCAGCCGGTGATCGGTTACGACGCCGGCAAGTACGTGACCGAGCGCGTCTGGGTGACCTCGCGCGACGGCGTCAAGGTGCCGGTGTCGCTGGTGTACAAGCGCGGCTTCAAGAAGGACGGCACTGCGGCGTTGTTCCAGTACGCCTACGGCAGCTACGGCATGTCGATGGACCCGGCGTTCAATCTGCCGGCGATCAGCCTGCTGGACCGTGGCGTGGTGTATGCCATCGCGCACATCCGTGGCGGCCAGGAAATGGGCCGCCAGTGGTACGACGACGGCAAGCTGCTGCACAAGAAGAACACCTTCACCGACTTCATCGACGTCACCCGCGGCCTGGTGGCGCAGGGCTACGCTGCCAAGGAACGGGTCGCCGCTTCCGGCGGCAGCGCCGGCGGGTTGCTGATGGGTGCGGTGGCCAACATGGCCCCGCAGGACTACCGCGTGATGGTCGCGCAGGTGCCGTTCGTCGACGTGGTCACCACCATGCTCGATGCCAGCATCCCGCTCACCACCAACGAATACGACGAGTGGGGCAACCCGGAAAAGAAGGCCTATTACGACTACATGCTGTCCTACTCCCCGTACGACAACGTGACCAGGCAGGCCTACCCGGCGCTGTTCGTCGGCACCGGTCTGTGGGATTCGCAGGTGCAGTACTGGGAGCCGGCCAAGTGGGTCGCCAAACTGCGCGACGACGACACCGGCGCCCGGCCGATCGTGTTCCGTACCAACATGGAAGCCGGCCATGGCGGCAAGTCCGGCCGCTTCCGTCGCTACCGCGAACTCGCCGAGTCGTATGCGTTCGTGCTGGATCAGCTCGGGGTCAAGTAGTTGAGGGGCGTGGATTGGGGAGTCGGGATTGGGGATTGGTAAGCAGGACCCTCCCAGCCCTGCGTGCAGACGTACCCTCATCCGCCGTTCGGGCACCTTCTCCCGCTGGGAGAAGGGGATGCCCGGACCATCTCGGCGCCCGCTGGCCGTATCATTTACCCATGACGCGACCGACTCGATTCCGCTGGGCCTGGTGGTTGCTGGCCTACGCCAGCCTGGCGACCGGCATCGTCGGTATCTTCGTACCCGGTCTGCCGACGACCGTGTTCATCCTCATTTCCGCCTGGGCCGCCTCGCACGGCTCCGAGCGGCTGCACACCTGGCTGCTCTCGCACCCGCGCTTCGGCCCGGCGATCGTCGAGTGGCAGACCTATCGCGCGGTCAGCCGCAAGGCCAAGTGGATGGCCACGCTGACCATGGCCGTCTGCGCCGGCATCATGCTGTGGTGCGTGCCGGTGCTCTGGGTCAAGTGCCTGTCGATCGGCAGCATGGCGGTGGTGGCGATCTGGCTGTGGCTGCGCCCCGAGCCGCCGCCGCGCGCGCTGCCTCCCGCACACTGAGCGCACGGCAGTCAGGGTGTTCTGGCTATACTTCGGCCATGAGCATCATGTCCCGACCGTCTGTTCGTCTCGCACTGGTTGGTGCGACCTTTGTCCTGCTTGCCGCCTGCGGCAACAAGGGCCCGCTGGTGATGCCGCAGAAGCCGGTGCCGGTGGAAGCCCAGCCCGTGCTGCAGCCGCCGGACGCGCCGCAACCGCTGGATGAGTCCTCGCCTGCGCCTGCGCCGGTGAACGACGATACGCAGCCCGCGCCCACCACCGACCAGCCCGCTAGCAGCGGCAATGAGCGCTGACGGCCGCAGCGGGCGTCTGCGTTTCACCAAAATGCATGGCGCCGGCAACGATTTCGTGGTGCTGGACCTGCGCGACGGTACGCCGCCGCCGGATGCCGCGCTGGCCGCGCGCCTGGCCGACCGCCATTTCGGGGTGGGCTGCGACCAGATCCTGACCATCGAAACCCCGCGCAGCAGCGAGGCGGTGGCCGCGTACGGGATCTGGAATTCCGACGGTTCGGCCGCGCGTCAATGCGGTAACGGCGCGCGTTGTGTGGCGGCCTGGCTGGTGCGCGACGGCACCGCGCAGGGCGATGATTTCGTCATCGACAGTCCGCTCACCTCACACCGCGTGCAGCGTCTGGACGCCGGCACCTACGCGGTGGCGATGGGCGTGCCGCAGTTCGAGCCCACGCAGATCCCGCTGGCCGGCTTTGCGCGTGCGCGCGAGGAATACGCGCTGCCGGTGCATGGCGAGACCATGCGCTTTGGCGCGGTGTCGATGGGCAACCCGCATGCCGTGGTGGAAGTGGGGCGGGTGGACGCGGCGCCGGTGGAGCGCGTCGGCGCCTTGTTGCAACAGAACGCCGCGTTCCCCGATTCGGTCAATGTCGGCTTTGTGCAGGTCGTCGACCCGACGCACGTGCGCTTGCGCGTGTTCGAGCGCGGCGTCGGCGAAACCCTGGCCTGCGGCAGCGGTGCATGCGCGGCAGCGGCGGTGTTGATGCAGCGCGGCCGTGTCGAGCGCGACGTGCAGGTGTCCTTGCCCGGCGGCGACCTGCGCATCCGTTGGGCCGGCGAACAACAGGACGTCGTGATGTCCGGTCCGGCCGTGTTCGTCTTCGATGGAGAGTGGAACTGATGAGCGAGAACACGGACACATTCAGCGCGCACGAAGTGGCAACCTGGTTGCGGCGCCACCCGACCTTTCTCAAGCAGTTTCCGGATCTGGCGGTGAGTCTGCTGGTGCCGCGCGACGACGGCCCCACCGCCTCGCTGGCCACCTATCAGCTGGAAGTGCTGCGCGACAAGAACCGCGAGCTGTCGCGGCGCCTGCACGAGCTTGGCCACAATGCGCAGGACAACGAGCGCCTGGCGGTGCGCACGCATCAGCTGACCCTGGCGCTGATGCGCCAGACCAGCGCGGCCGGCACGCTCAAGGCGATGGCCGCCGCGCTGGCGGAAGATTTCAATGGCGAACTGGTGCGGCTGGTGCTGCTCAAACCGGTCGCCGGTCTGGATGCCGACTGGCTGCAGGTCATCGCCGCCGATGATGCGCGGCTTGCCCCGTTCCGCGATTGCCTGGGCGACGGCGAGCCGATCTGCGGCCGCCTGCAGGCAGAGAAACACGCGCTGCTGTATGCCGACCAGGCTGCCGAGGTGCAATCCACCGCGCTGCTGCCGTTGCCGGGCGTCGGTTTGATTGCGGTCGGCAGCGGCGACGCCAACCGCTTCTATCCCGGCATGGGTACCTTGTTCCTGCGCATGATGGGCGAGTCCTTGAGCGTGGCGTTGCAACGCTTCGACACATGATGCGCAGCGCAGGGTGCGCCGATGCGTGCGGCCTGCGCTGGATGGCCGCGCAGATGGTGCGGCGGCGAGAAGTCTGAGGTGGCGTCGGCCGACGATTTCCTGGCGTACCTGCAGGTCGAGCGGCAGGTGTCTGCGCATACGCTGGATGCCTATCGCCGCGATCTTGCCGCGTTGGCGAGCTGGGCCGGGGAACAGGCCATCGACGAGGTTGCGCAGCTCGATAGTGCACAGTTGCGGCAGTTCGTCGCGGCCGAGCACCGGCGTGGGTTGTCGCCCAAGAGCCTGCAGCGGCGTCTGTCGGCATGCCGCAGCTACTACGCCTGGTTGCTCAAGCATGGCCGCATTGCCGCAAGCCCGGCGGCGGCGCTGCGTGCGCCCAAGGCGCCGCGCAAATTGCCGCAGGTGCTCGATGCCGATGAAGCGGTGCGTCTGGTCGAAGTGCCGACCGACGCGCCGCTGGGCCTGCGCGATCGCGCCTTGCTGGAGCTGTTCTATTCGTCCGGGCTGCGCCTGAGTGAGCTCTGCGCGCTGCGCTGGCGCGATCTGGATCTGGACAGCGGCTTGGTGATGGTGCTCGGCAAGGGCGGCAAGCAGCGCCTGGTGCCGGTGGGGTCGCATGCGATCGGCGCGCTGCGCGACTGGCTGCGCGACAGCGGCGGACGTGCCGACACGCATGTATTCCCCGGCCGCGCCGGCGGTGCGATTTCGCAGCGCGCAGTGCAGATCCGCATCAAGCAACTGGCGGTGCGCCAGGGCATGTTCAAGGACGTGCATCCGCATATGCTGCGGCACAGCTTTGCCAGCCACATCCTCGAATCTTCTGGCGACCTGCGCGGCGTGCAGGAGTTGCTTGGCCATTCGGATATCGCCACCACGCAGATCTACACGCATCTGGACTTCCAGCATCTGGCCAAGGTCTACGACGCCGCGCATCCGCGGGCCAAGCGCAAGAAAGCTGCCGAGTGAGTGGCACGCAGTGCCCGATGCTGCGATTGACTGGTGCGTAGCGTAAGGATTTGCCGATTGCGTGATGTGCAGCCACAGGCAGTTGATGCACCTCGCTGACCGACCACCGCACGCTCAAGCCCCTTCCCCCCCGGAGAGGGGCTTGAGCGCACTCGGGCGCTGCCATGTCCGAAGACGGCGAGCAGGGCCGGCATGCGCGCGTCACGCTGTGCTTCCACCTCTGGAAGATCGCCATGACCTCGTTTCGTTTGACAGGGCTCGATCCGGCCTTGTTCGCCCATCTGCACGGACTCGATGACGTTGCGTTGACCAATCACCAAGCAGTGCGCGTGATCGCCGATGCCGATCACGGATTTCCGTGTCGTGTCAGCCTGCAGGATGCGCGCGCAGGTGAGCAGTTGCTGCTGCTGCCGTATCTGCACCAAGCTGCCGATTCGCCCTACCGTGCGAGCGGGCCGATCTTTGTGCGTGCCGCAGCGGTGCTTGCGCAGCTGGAACCAGATGCAGTGCCGGCTGCGATCCGATCGCGGCTGATCTCGCTACGGGCTTACGATCATCGCCATCATCTGGTGACCGCCGAGGTGTGTGCAGGCGAACACGTCGCAGCGTGGCTGCACGCGCGTCTGGACGACGCGCAGATCGCCTACGTACATTTGCATCACGCACGTCAGGGCTGTTATGCGTGTCGCGCGGATCGCATCGCAGGCGGTGATCTTGATGGAATTGTCGAGTAAGGCGACGGCGTGTGGTTTGACGTTGGACCTGGGCAACGGATCAGGCAACGTCAGACCCAACACACCATATAGAAACGAGAAGCACGCCTGCTCGAGGAACGCCTGCAAGCGCTTCCGCAGCCAAATGCCGATCTCGAGCAAGCGTTGTCAGGCTGGCTCACCAGCGCAGGCTATCTCGCATGTGAGCTCGCTTCATCCATCTGCTTGAACGCGTTTCCACCACTCGATGCGGCGCATCGTCGCAGCGCGCTTGAACCCGGCAGGGGCGTCCCCACCTCATTGGAAACCCCCGGAGGACCCATGGACCCCAGCCAGAACCCCAACATCGTTCACGCCACCACCATCATTTCGGTTCGGCGTGGTGGGCATGTCGCCGTTGCCGGCGATGGCCAGGTCACCCTCGGCCACACCGTCATGAAGGGCAATGCGCGCAAGGTGCGCCGGCTCGGCCGCGAGGGGCAGGTGCTTGCCGGTTTTGCCGGCGCCGCCGCCGATGCGTTCACCCTGTTCGAGTTGTTCGAGGCCAAGCTGGACAAGCATGGGCAACTGACCCGTGCCGCCGTGGAGCTGGCCAAGGATTGGCGCACCGAGCGCCGCCTGGGCAAGCTCGAAGCGCTGCTCGCGGTTGCCGATAAGGAAACCTCGTTGATCATCAGCGGGACCGGCGATGTGATCGAACCGGAAGACGGCATCATCGCCATCGGTTCGGGCGGCTCGTACGCCTTGTCGGCCGCCCGCGCGCTGCTGGCGCACACCGAACTCGATGCCAAGACCATCGCCACCGAAGCGATCAACATCGCCGGCGATATCTGCATCTATACCAATCGCAACGTGGTGGTCGAAGAGCTGTGAATCGGGAGTGGGGAATCGGGAATCGCAACAGCGGTTTTGGTTCCACCCCGACGACATAGGCTCTTGATTTCGCGCTTGCGATTCCCCTTTCCCCATTCTCGATTCCCCAATGCCAAATTCCGATACTTCAACCATGACTCCGCGCGAAATCGTGCAGGAGCTCGACTGTCATATCGTTGGCCAGCACGATGCCAAGCGTGCGGTTGCCATCGCGCTGCGTAATCGCTGGCGCCGCATGCAGCTGCCCGAAGAGCTGCGCAACGAGGTGATGCCCAAGAACATCCTGATGATCGGCCCGACCGGCGTCGGCAAGACCGAGATCGCGCGGCGTCTGGCCACCTTGGCCAACGCACCGTTCGTCAAGGTCGAAGCCACGCGCTTTACCGAGGTCGGCTATGTCGGCAAGGATGTGGAACAGATCATTCGCGACCTGGCCGACACCTCGGTCAAGCTGTATCGCGAACAGGCCAAGGTGCGCGTGCGCAACCAGGCCGAAGAACGCGCCGAAGACCGCCTCCTGGATGCGTTGCTGCCGCGCCGTGCGGCCGGCATCGGGTTTGACCCGGAGGCGGCGCGCAACGAGCCCTCGTCGCAGGACAACGACACCCGCATCAAGTTCCGCCGCATGCTGCGCAGCGGCGAGCTGGACGAGCGCGAGATCGAGCTGGAAGTGGCGGTCAACGCCAGCATGGACATCATGACCCCGCCGGGCATGGAAGAAATGGGCCAGCAGCTGCGGCAGATGTTCTCCAACCTGGGCAGCGGCAAGTCGCAGAAGCGCAAGCTCACCATCAAGGCCGCGCGCCCGCTGCTGATCGAAGAAGAGGCCGGCAAACTGGTCAACGAAGACGACGTACGCGCGGCGGCGATCGAAGCCTGCGAGCAGCACGGCATCGTGTTTATCGACGAGATCGACAAGGTCGCCAAGCGCGGCGAAGCCGGCTCCAATGGCGGCGATGTCAGTCGCGAAGGCGTGCAGCGCGATCTGCTGCCACTGGTGGAAGGCTCCAACGTGTCGACCAAGTACGGCACGGTCAAGACCGACCATATCCTGTTCATCGCCTCCGGCGCGTTCCATCTGGCCAAGCCCAGCGATCTGATTCCCGAATTGCAGGGCCGTTTTCCGATCCGTGTCGAGTTGACCGCGCTGACCAAGGCCGATTTCGTGCGCATCCTCACCGAGCCCAAGGCGGCGTTGATCAAGCAGTACGAAGCCTTGCTGCAGACCGAAGGCGTGAGTCTGACCTTCGGCGCGGATGCGGTGGAGCGCCTGGCCGAGATCGCCGCGCAGGTCAACGAGCGGCAGGAAAACATCGGCGCGCGCCGCCTGCACACGGTGCTGGAGCGTCTGCTCGATGTGCTGAGCTATGAGGCGCCGGATCGCGGTGGGCAGAGTGTCACTGTCGATGCGGCCTATGTCGACGCGCAGCTCGGCGAGCTGGTGCAGGACCCGGACCTGAGTCGCTACATCCTCTGATCGCAGCACACCTGCATGCCGGTGCCAACGGTCATCAGGTCTGTGTGGAGGCAACCAGAATCGGCGTGTACGCGTTGGACATGCCGATTTCGATTTTGACCGCGCTCGCCTGGCGGTGAGGACGGCGGTGTGGTTAGCCGCATCCTCCCGGATGCAGTCAAACGCTGAGTCGGTCGAGTGCGCGGTGCCCTCACCGCTCGCGGGACACGCCGTGAATCCGTCCGTGGAGGCTCCTTGGCGGCATCCATGCCGCCAAGGGTCCCGCAATCGGCAAGGGCACCGCACCAGGGAGTTGGTCGGTTGTCACGTGAAAAGCCGCTTGTCGCTTGACTTGCTCCGGACATTGCGCCGGCGCATCAGTATCGAACAGTGCGCATCGTGCACTGCTCTTAAGTAAGCACACCGACCATCTCGACTTGGTCCGTGCCCGCCCACCGTCGCGGGACCTTACGCAGCATGGATGCTGCGTAAGAGCCTACAAGGACGTACTTGCGGCGTGTCCCGCGATGGTGGGCGGGCAGGGGCCCTGCAGCCAAGCGGCAGATCAGCCGCCCTGCAGCCGAGCCGCAGATCAGCCGCCTGTAGCGATAACCCCAAATCATCGGCTCTGCAACACAACTGCCTGAAGTCGTCTGTCAGCAGCTCCTAGCGAACAGCATCACGCCACGCGGCTGGCCTTCTCGTTGCAGTCTTTCCTTCCCTCACGTGCCGGGGAAGCCGCCCGAAGAGTGGGTGGAGGCAGCACCTCGGCAGTCATCTGCACCGCACATCCAACCCGCCCACCCTGCAACAAACCGCTCAGTCCTCGCCGATATCCTCGTTCCACACGTCGGGGTTGGCCGAGATATAGCCGCCCAGCAGGTCGATGCATTCCTGGCTCTGCAGGTCGACGACATTGACGCCGTGCTCGCGCAGCCAGGACACGCCGCCCTGGAAGGTGACCGACTCGCCGACCACCACGGTGCCGATATTGAACTGGCGCACCAGCCCGCTGCAGTACCAGCACGGCGCGAGCGTGGTGACCATGATGGTGTCCTTGTAGCGACGCTGCCGGCCGGCCTTGCGGAAGGCATCGGTTTCGCCATGCACGGAGGGATCGTTTTCCTGCACGCGGCGGTTGTGGCCGCAACCGAGCAGACGTCCGTCGTTGTGGTACAGCGCCGCGCCGATCGGGATGCCGCCTTCGGCCAGGCCCTGGCGGGCTTCGGCAATGGCGGTGTCGAGCAGCGCGCGGTAGTCGGGGGTGGTGATCATGCAGGCTCCTGGGTGGCGGCGTCGGCGCGACGCAGCATGTCGATGTGGGGAATGCCGTCTTCCAGATACGGTGCGGACGAGGGCGTGAAACCGTGTGCGGCGTAGAACGCCTGCAGGTGCGCTTGCGCGCCAAGTTGCACGGCGCTGGCGGGCCAAAGCCGGTGCACCAGCCGCAGGCCTTCCTGCAGCAATACGTGTGCAAAACCTTGGTCGCGCTGCGCGGCGGCAATCACCACCCGGCCGATGCTTGGCTCGGGGTAACTCACACCGGGCGGCAGTACGCGCAGATAGGCAACCAGCGCATTGTCGGTGCTGCCGAGCAGATGCAGCACACCCGGCAAGTTGTCCTTGCCATCGAGCTCCGGATACGCGCATTGCTGCTCCACCACGAACACATCCGAGCGCAGCCGCAGCAGCGCGTACAGCTGCGTGGTGCTCAGTTGGTCGAAGCGCAGGCACTGCCAATGCAGCGAAGGTGGGGGTGGGGACGACATCACCGCATGATAGCGGCTGCGTCGCGTCAGTCGACCGCGCTGTCGGTGTCGATCGCCACCACCACCGACATGCCCGGGCGCAGTCGCGGAGCCAGCGCCTGGCCGGGATCGACGCTGATGCGCAGCGGAATGCGCTGGGCGATCTTGACGAAGTTGCCGGTGGCGTTGTCGGCCGGCAATACGCTGAATTCCGAGCCGGCGGCCGGGGAAATTTCCTGCACACGTCCGTGCAGGCGCGCGTTGTCCAGCGCATCCACGGTGAAGCTGGCGCGCTGCCCGATGCGGATCTTGGCCAGCTGGGTTTCCTTGAAATTGGCCACAATCCACAGCGTGTCCGGCACCAGCGACATCAGCTGCGTGCCATTGGTGACGTAGGCGCCCTGGCGCACGCCCAGCTGGCCGAGCTGGCCATCGCGCGGGGCCAAGATGCGCGTGTTGTCCAGATTGATCTGCGCCAGTTGTACGGCCGCCTGCGCGTTGGCCACCGCCGCTTCCAGGGCGGCGCGGTTGACGGTGACGCTGCGTGCATTCTCTTCGGCGGCCTGCACGGCGGCGCGCGCCTGTGCCACGCCGGCATCGGCCTGCGCACGTGCGGCGAAGGCGGTGTCGCGATCCTGTTCGGATACCAGTTTCTGGTCGGCCAGCTGCTGCGTGCGCGCATACGCCGAGCGGCTGCGGTCGCGCTGAGCCTGATTGCTGTTCAGTGCGGCGCGTTGTTCGGCGATGGTGGCATCGGCGCTATGCCGCTGCTGGTCCCAGTTGGACAGGTTGGCCTGCGCGGTCTGCAGCTGCGCCCTGGCCTGTTCGAGCTGCTGGGCATAGATGCGTTCGTCGATCCTGGCCAGCAGCTGGCCCTGCTTGACGTGGGCGAAGTCCTGTACCGGCACCTCGGTGACATAGCCGCTGACCTGCGGCGCGATCACGGTGATCTGGCCATGCACCATCGCGTTCTCGGTGCGCTCGACGGCGCTGACGAACGGCGGCAACCGCCATGCATACAGCACCAGTGCGACGCCGAGCAGGGCCAGCCCGCCGAAGCCGATCACGCCACCGATGCGGCGCCGCCTGCGACGTTGCAGATCGGCAGGAGAGGTTGAAGCTGCAGGTGTATTCATGGGCGCGCGGTGGAAGCAGGAGAGGGGGACGAAGCGGGTGGGCGCAGATAACGCCGCCACACCAGCACGGACAGGATCCACAGCCCGGTGGCGATGGCGATGCAGCCGATCAACAGGAACACGTCGTTGTAGGCGAGCACATTGGCTTCGCGCGTGGCCACGCTGCCCAGGGCGCGCACGCCCTGGGCCTGGCGCAGGGCCGGGTCGCCGATGCTGCGGCCGTACAGCGCGGCATAGGTCTGCACGCGCGCGGCCACTTGCGGGTCGGTCAATGCCAGATGTTCGACCAGCTGGTTGGAATGGTATTTCTCGCGCACGACCTGCACGGTGCCGAGCAACGCGCTGCCGAGCAGGCCGCCCATGTTCTGTGCCATGCCGAACAGCACGATGAAGCTGATCAGATTGCCCGGCTGCGCGATCACCCGGCCCAGCCCGGCCACCATCGCCGGGCCGATGAAGAAGGTGCTGCCAAACGCGAGCAGGAACTGGCTGACATACATCTGCTCCGGGCGGGTGAGGCTGGTGGCGTCGGCATCCATGAAACAGCCGATGCAGATCGCCGCCACCGCAATGATCAGATGCTCGGCCACCCGCGCCGGATTGATCAGCCACGCGCTGGCGGCCACGCCGACCACTGCGCCCAGCAACATCAGCGCGAACAGGGTCTGTAGCTGCGTGTTGGCCAGCCCCAGGGTCTGGAAGAAGCCGATCGCGCCGGTGCTCTGCTCGGACAGCACCAGCCGGATCAGCAGGATCGCCAGGCCCAGCCGCAGCATGTCGCCGCTGGCCAGCCAGCGCGTGTTGATCATCGGGTTGCGGCGGTTGTGCTCGATCCATGCCGCCGTGCACAGCAGCACGATGGAGGCCGCTAGCACCACGCCCAGCCACGGCGTGCTGGTCCACCACAGCAGCCGCCCCAACGACAGCACCGCCGCCAGCCCGGCCGAACCGGCCGCAAACAGGCTGAAGGTGAGGAAATCCAGCGGCTCGAACACGCGATAGCGGTCGCTGGGCGGCAGCTTGAGCGCCAGCACACAGGCCAGCGCGAACACCGCCAGGCCCAGTTCGAACAGGTACAGACCCTGCCACTGCGCAAATTCCAGCAGGTCGGTGGAGAACACCCGCGCCAATGGCAGTGCCAGCTGGGTCACCCCCAGCCCGGTTACCACCGCCTTGAGCCGGTACCTGGCCGGAAACGCCTGGATCACGTAATACAGCCCCAGCGAGCTGAGCGCGGCGCCCACCAATCCATGCGCGGCACGCACGGTGATCGCCGAGCTCAGGCTGTGCACGAACAGATGCGCGAAGGCGATGACCGCATACAGCGCCAGGAAGATCTCGGTGAAGCGCCGCAGCCCGAACTGCTGGCGGAACTTCACCAGCAGCAGGTTGGCCGACATGTTGGTCATCACATAGGCGGCCGGCAGCCAGGCCATTTCGGTGGCGTAGGCGCCCAGCGTGCCCTGCAGATAGGTCAGGTTGGCGGTGACCAGCGCATTGCTCAGCCCGCCGGTCAGCGCCACCACCACGCCCACCAGCCCGTACTGGATGCGGCGCCGGGTGGAGTGCAGGGGGGTGGAGGCCGACCCGGGCAGGGTGGGCTTCTCGTGGGGCTGCCAGTCGCGCTGGACGTACTTGTCGTGCACGCAAGGCTCGCAGGGCCGGTCGCAGGGAAGGCGGCGATTGTGGTCCGGTTGCGGTCATGGCGGCGTCAGCAGTGCGATAATCCGCCCATGAGCGAATCTCCCTATACCTCCGGTACCACCCATTTCGGCTTCCGCGATGTCGCTGCCAAGGACAAGCAGAAACTGGTCGGCGAAGTGTTCACCTCGGTCGCGCGCAACTACGACCTGATGAACGATCTGATGAGTCTGGGCGTGCACCGCGCATGGAAACGCTACTTCGTGGCGACCGCGCAGGTGAAGCCGGGCGACCGCGTGCTGGACCTGGCCGGCGGCACCGGCGACATCGCCGTGCTGCTCAAGGAGCGCGTCGGCAACGAAGGCGCGGTGGTGCTGGGCGACATCAACGCCGGCATGCTGTCGGTGGGGCGCGACCGGCTGACCAACCGCGGCCTGGTGGCCGGCTTCGATTACGTGCAATGCAATGCCGAGGCGCTGCCGTTCCCGGATCAGAGTTTCGATCTGGTGACCATTTCCTTCGGCCTGCGCAATGTCACCGACAAGGATGCCGCGCTGCGCGAGATGTATCGCGTGTTGAAGGTGGGCGGGCAGGCGCGCGTGCTGGAATTTTCCGAAGTCACCGCCGACTGGTTCAAGCCGATCTACGACTTCCACTCGTTCAAGATCCTGCCCAGGCTGGGTCAGCTGTTCGCACGCGATGCCGACAGCTATCAGTACCTGGCAGAAAGCATCCGCAAGCATCCGCCGCAGGAATCGCTCAAGGGCATGATGGGCGAGGCCGGATTCGCGCGTTGCCACTACAAGAATCTGACCGGCGGCATCGTGGCGATCCACTCCGGCTACAAGATCTGAACCGGATCCGACGCGTCATCGTCTGAGCGTCCAGCCCGGCAAACACCACGGCCGGGCATCGCGCGACCACGCCATGCTCGTGTTCGCTTGCCGCACGATTGCACTGTGCGCAGGTGCGTTTGCCGACAAACTTTTGAGACTCCCGTCGCGTCGGCTCCACCAACGGTCGGCGACACTAGGCGCCCTTTTGCCGGAGACGTGGATGCGCTTGTACGCAGGGTTGTCGCGCGTGTTTCCCCGCTCCTTCAGCGCCAAGCTGCTGGCGGTGACCTTTGTCGGCATCCACCTGCCGCTGCTGTTGTTGATCGCCTGGCTGGCAGCGCAAAGCGAGTTGAGCGGGCGCCCGCTGTGGTCGGTGGTGATCGTGGCGTTGCTGGCCACGCTGGCTGGCACCGCGGCGACCCTGTCGGCCCTGTATCGCCTACTCGCACCGCTGCGCATCGCCGCTGACGCGCTGGATGCGTATTACGCCGATCAACGTCTGCCCAGCCTGCCCGAACATGGCGACGACGAACTGGGGCGGTTGCTGCGCGGAATCAATCGCAGCCTGCGCGGCATCGATGCCGGCATGCGCGATCTGAAGAAACACGCCTTGTTCGACCCGCTGACCGAGGCCTTGAACCGGCGTGGCTGCGAACAGGCAATGTACGACTCGGTTACCTCCGCGCAGCGCGAAGGCTGGCCGTTCGTGCTGTTTGTGCTGGACATGGACAACCTCAAGCCGATCAACGACCGCTTCGGCCATCTGGCCGGCGATCGCGTGCTGGTGCGGCTGGTGGAATCGGCCTACGGCTGGCTGGGTGCGCAGGACTGGATCGGGCGCTGGGGCGGCGACGAATTCCTGATCGGCGTGCATGCCAGCGAGGACGACGCCACGCTCAAGCTCAACCAATGGCTGTCGATGCTCGAACGCGAGGATGCCGACGAAGCGCCGCTGCATGTGAGCGCCGGCAGCGCGGTGTGCGAGCGTGGCCTGGATGCCACCGAGCTGTATCGCCGTGCCGACGCGGCGATGTACCGCGCCAAGTTCTCCGGCGGCCGGCGTCTGGTGCGCGACGGGCATGACAGCCCGCGCAGCCATCCGGTGGTCTAGGCGATCCGGTAAGTCCCCGGCAGCCAGGGAGGGCGCGCCATCTGCGCGGATGCGCGTGCCCCACCCGCGGCCACTGCATCTTCCGCGCGGTGCGCGCCTGCCCATCGGCACGCCGACGATCGGCAGCACCGCTCGCCAAGCGGCTGGCAAGCGCTGGTCTGCCATCGCACGGGCAGGCAACGGCGCGGGGCGTTAAAATGCCCGATTCCCTCGCTGCGGTGCCGTCGATGCGCTTCCCGTTCCTGTCGCTGTCCCTGGCCGTGTCCATTGCGCTGGCCGGCTGTTCCAACGAGTCCACGCCGCCGGCCGCCAGCACCGCTGCGCCGGCCACCACTGCCAAGGCCCCCGTGAAAGCAGATGCCCGCAACCACGACGAAAGCTCCTACGCCCAGCCGCAGCTGGTGGTCATCAAGGATCTGGCGCTGGACCTGAAGCTGGATTTCGACGCCAAGCAGATCGGCGGCACCGCCACCTACACGCTGCAGTGGAAGGACAAGGCCGCCAAGCAGCTGGTGCTGGACACGCGCGAGCTGAGCATTGCGCAGGTACAGGCCGACGACGGCAAGGGCGCGCTGGCGCCGCTGCAGTTTGCGCTGGCGCCGGCCGACAAGACCTTCGGCAGCAAGCTCACCATCGAGGCGCCGAATCAGCCGGCCAAGGTCGTGATCACCTATCACACCGCGCCGACCGCCTCCGGCCTGCAGTGGCTGGAGCCGTCGATGACCGAGGGCAAGCAGTTGCCTTTCATGTTCAGCCAGTCGCAGGCGATCCATGCGCGCAGCTGGGTGCCGTTGCAGGACACCCCGAGCGTACGCTTCACCTATAGCGCGCACGTGACCTCGCGCCCGGACGTGATGGTGCTGATGAGCGCCGACAACGACCCCAAGGCCGCGCGCGACGGCGATTACAGCTTCAAGATGCCCGAGCCGATTCCCTCCTATCTGCTGGCGATCGCCGCCGGCGATATGGTGTTCAAGCCGATTTCCGCGCGCTCGGGCGTGTGGGCCGAGCCGGCCATGGCCGACAAGGCCGCCAAGGAATTCGAAGACACCGAAAAGATGATCGGTGCCGCCGAAAAACTCTATGGCCCGTATCGCTGGGGCCGTTACGACATGCTGGTGCTGCCGCCGTCGTTCCCGTTCGGCGGCATGGAGAATCCGCGCCTGACCTTCGCCACGCCCACCGTGATCGTCGGCGACAAGTCGCTGGTGTCGCTGGTCGCGCACGAGCTGGCGCATAGCTGGTCGGGCAACCTGGTGACCAATGCCAGCTGGAAGGACATCTGGCTCAACGAGGGCTTCACCACCTACGTGCAGGCACGCATCACCGAGGCGCTGTACGGCGCGGAGATGGCCGAGATGGAGCGCGAGATCGACCAGGGCGACCTGCTGGCCGAAGTGAAGGGCATGGCGCCGGCCGACCAGGCGCTGGCGCTGCCGCCGCTGGCCGAGCGCGACCCCGACGAAGCGCTGAGCCAGGTGGCCTACGTCAAGGGCGCATGGTTCCTGCAGTTCCTGGAGCAGCGCTTCGGCCGCGCGGTGTTCGACCCGTTCCTGCGCGGCTGGTTCGACGATCATGCGTTCCAGAGCGCCACCACCGACCAGTTCGTCGATTACCTCAACAAGAACCTGCTGGACAAGCATCCCAACACGGTCAGCGCGGCCGAGGTGGATGCGTGGCTGAAGCAACCGGGCATCCCGGCCTTCGCCGCCAAGGCACGCTCGCGTAGCTTCTCGATCGTGGACACCGCGCGCATCGCCTGGAGCGGCAGCGGCACGCTGCCGAGCAAGCAGGTCACCGGCGAATGGGGCACGCAGGAATGGGTGCACTTCCTCAGCGGCATGGGCGCCACGCTCAAGCCCGAGCAGCTCAAGCAGCTGGATGAGGCCTACCACTTCACCGGCACCCCGAACGGCGAAATCGCCATGCGCTGGTATCCGCTGGCGATCCGCAGCGGCTACACCGATGCGCGCCCCGCTGCAGGCGAGTTCATCGAACGCGTCGGCCGCCGCAAGCTGGTGCTGCCGATCTACGCCGAGTTGTTGAAGACCCCGGACGGCATCGCCTTCGCCGAACAGGCCTTCGAGAAAGCCAAGCCCAGCTACCACCCGATCACCACCGCCTCGGTGGCCGAGATGATCGCCAAGGCCAAGGCGGCACCGCCGACGCAGCCGCAGCCGTAATGGCAGGGGAGGGCGTTGCAGACGCCCTCCCGCCGCTTTCATTGCTGCATCGTGCAGGTGGCACCGTGCCTGCAATCGCGCCGTTTCTATGGCACCGCGCCCTGCAATCGCCGTTGTAGGAGCGCACCCGGGCGCGACGTGGCGTTACCGGGAATGCTCCATCGCGCCCGGGTGCGCTCCTACGCTGTGCGGTCGTCTGATCGTGGCTGTCGCGGGCAGGCTGGTATCGTTGCCGCTGCCTTTTATGCCTTCCGGAGTCGACAATGAAGTATCTGCTGAGCGCGGCCCTGTGCGTGGCTGCAGTGAGTGGCTGTACCGACCGCGAGGCGCAGCGCCAGGCGCAGGCAAGCGCGCAGGCGCAAGCCAAGCAACAACAGGCCGACGCACTCGCCAAGCAATACGACGCGGCGGTGAAGGCCGGTAACTGGGACATGGCACGCGCGCATGGCGCCGCACTGCTGGAAGGCTACGCCGGTACCGCGGCGGCCACACGCATCGAACCCGGCTATGCCGACATCAAGGCCAAGGGCGACCAGGCGCGCGAACTGCGCCGCATGCAGGCGTTGTGGCAGTACTCGCAAGTGCCGGCCAAGGGCGGCACGCAGCGCTCGGCGATGATCGATGCCACCAGCCGCGTGGATGTCGACGGCAGCGGCCCCAAACCGGTGAGCCTGGTGTTCCGCGATCACCCGCAGTGGAAGCGCCACAGCTATCTCGTGCTCAAGGCTGGCGACTTCAACTGCTATGGCGGCTGCAAGGTGCAGGTCTCGGCCGATGGCGGGGCACCACGCCCGATGGCCGCGCACCGCCCCGACACCGATGAAGCGATCGCGATGTTCATCGACGACGACAAGGCGCTGTGGAAGCTGGTGCGCAATGCCAAGCGCATCAGCATCGCATTCCCGGTGAAAGCCGGCGGCACGCGCACGGCAGAGTTCGAAGTGGGCGGCCTGGATACCACCCAGATGCCGGGCTGGAAGTAGGCGCACCACCACTGCAGGTCACCAGCTGCGCAGCCGGTGCACGGCATCGGCATGGGGGGCTGGCGCATTCGGGTGAGTGCACGCGGTGTGTTCCCCTCACGGCTTGCGGTGCTGCGTCAACCATCTCTGGAGTCTTCCCACGTATGGACGCCATGACTATCACTCCGATCTCTCCCGCGTTGTCCAGCTACTCCCATTGGGTGTTCGACATGGACGGTACGCTGACCGAAGCCGTGCACGATTTCGCGTTGATCCGACGCGCGTTGGACATCCCGCCCGAGGCGGACATCCTGCACCACCTGGCATCGCTGCCGGCCGAGCAGGCCGCCGCCAAACACGACTGGTTGCTTGAGCACGAGCGTGAACTCGCACAGGCCGCACAGGCCGCACCCGGTGCAGTGGCCTTGGTGCATGCATTGCAGGCGGCCGGATGCCGGCTCGGCGTGCTGACCCGCAATGCGCGCGCATTGGCGCAGGTGACACTGCAGGCGATCGGCCTCGGCGATGCATTCGCCTGGGACGACATCGTCGGCCGCGATGAAGCCGCCCCCAAACCCGCACCCGACGGCCTGCAGTATTTCGCACGACGTTGGGCGGTGGACGTCGCAGCATTGGTCATGGTCGGCGATCACCACAACGACCTTGCCTGCGGTCGTGCAGCCGGGGCCTGCACCGTGCTGGTCAACACACCCGGCGATCCGTGGCCGGGCCTAGCCGACTGGCGGTTGCAGGATTGCACGCAGTTGCTGGCGCAGTGGAACCGCTAGGGTGAGGTTCGGCGGGTAGGCCAGGCGTGCGGAAGGGTGGCCTGCGATGCGTGGCTGGCCGCATGTCGTTGGATGACGTCGACGATCAGGACACCGTTATCGCCTTGGAAGTGACATGCGCTCGAAGGGGCGTGGACGCTGCTGAATCTTGCAACGTGTCATCAGCAAGCCAGACATCGCACACCTGGCCTATGCCGTACCCTCATCCGCCCTTCGGGCACCTTCTCCCGATGGGAGACGCCAAGGCCGCGGCGGCACCTCGTTCGATTATGTCGTGCGGTCTTTGGATGTGCGGCATTGATTTGCGCGGGCCAGAGACAACCATGTCGCCTCGCGCGAGCTGAGTTCACAGCACTAACCGGCAGGCAGTCCCACACCCGCTGCACCATCCATGTCACAGCACGCCCGGCGCAAACTGTGTCAGAACCGGGACAGTGCACCTGGCGCAAGCGACTGCCACCACGGCAAACCCCCGCTGCCCCGACATGGTGCATCGCACCAGCACGCTGGCATGGCGTTTGCTCTTTCCCTCTCGACGTTTCCGACGTCCGCGGTGCAACTGGCGGGTGCAACGCCTGCGCCGCGGGATGCTTCAAACGACTGGTTGTTCAATCCAGAGGGGTAGACGCATATGCACCAATCTTCCTGTCGCAGCCTGCGCAGCAGTGTGCTGCTCATGCTTGCGCTGAGCGCCGCGCTGGCCGGGTGTAAAAGAGACGCCGCCACCGAGACCGCTGCGCCGGCACCGGCCGCCGCTCCCGCCGCTGCGCCGGCTGCCGCCGCCGTGGTCGACACCGATAGCGAGTTCACCACCAATGCCACCAACCCCGACAACTGGGGCGGCATCGGGCGCGACTTCGCACTCACCCGGCACAGCCCGCTGGCCGAGATCAATCGCGACAACGTCAAGAATCTGAAGATGTCGTGGGAAATGAAGACCGATGCCACGCGCGGCCACGAGGGCCAGCCGCTGGTGATCGGCAGCGTCATGTACATGGTCAGCGCGTATCCGAACAATGTGTTCGCCATCGACCTGGCGGCGCAGGACGACGGCGGCAAGGTGTTGTGGAAGTACACCCCGCAGCAGGACGAACGCTCGGTGGCGGTGGCGTGCTGCGATACGGTCAACCGCGGCGCCTCCTATGCCGACGGCAAGCTGGTGTTCGGCAGCCTGAGCGGCGATGTGATCGCACTCAATGCCAAGACCGGCAAGGAAGTGTGGAAGCAGAAACTCGCGCACCCGGACAAGGGCGAAACCATCACCATGGCGCCGATCATCGCCGACGGCAAGGTGGTAGCCGGCATCAGCGGCAACGAGTTCGGCGTGCTTGGTCGTGTCGCTGCCTACAACCTTGCCGATGGCAAGCAGTCCTGGTCCTGCGATGCGGCCGGCACCGACAAGGCGATCTGCCTGGGTGCGGATTTCAACAAGGCCAATCCGCAGCATGGGCAGCTCGGCGATCTGGGCGTCAAGACCTTTCCCAACGACGAATGGAAGCGTGGCGGCGGTGCGGCATGGGGCTGGTACAGCTACGACCCGAAGTTGAAGCTGCTGTATTACGGCACCGGCAATCCCGGCCTGTGGAGCCCGTCGTATCGGTGCGGCAAGACCTCGCATGAGGAATGCAACAACGGCGAGCATGACAACAAGTGGTCGATGACCTTGTTCGCGCGCAAGATCGATACCGGCGAGGCGGTGTGGGGTTATCAGAAAACCCCATTCGACCAATGGGATTACGACGGCATCAACGAGCCGATCCTGGTCGATCTGAGCATCGACGGCAAGCAGGTTCCATCGGTGGTGCAGTTCGATCGCAACGGCTTTGCCTACGTGCTCGATCGTCGCGACGGCACCTTGCTGCGCGCGCACAAGTTCGTGCCGGCCAACTGGGCCGAACGCATCGATATGAAGACCGGCCGCCCGGTCAAGGTGGCCGCGCATTCGCCGCTTGAACGCGGCAAGAAGGTGCAGGCCTTCCCCTCGGCGATGGGCGGCAAGGACCAGCAGCCGTGCTCGGTGGATCCGGCCAATGCGGCGGTGTTCTTCTGCGGCACCAACAACTGGCATATGGAGCTGGAACCGCAGGAACGCGGCAACACCATGATGGGCCTGCCGTACGTGTTCGCCAACGTGATGATGAAGCCGAACGAGCCGGGTGCGTTGGGCATCGTCAAGGCCTTCGACGTGGTGGAAGGCAAGTCCAAGTGGGAGATCAAGGAGAAGTTTCCGGTGTGGAGCGGCACCCTGGTCACCGACGGCGGGCTGGTGTTCTACGGCACGCTGGATGGCTGGTTCCGTGCGGTGGACAAGGACACCGGCAAGAAGCTGTGGGAGATGAAACTGCCCTCCGGCATCATCGGCAACCCGATCGCCTACAAGGCCAATGGGCACCAGTACGTGGCGGTGTTCTCGGGCATCGGTGGCTGGATCGGTCTGCCGGTGGCCGCAGGTCTGGATCCGTCCGATCCGTATGGCGCCCTGGGGGCCGCAGGGCTGGCGTTCGGCGCCGGCTTCGACAAGATTCCGCTCGGCGGCATGGTGCATAGCTTCCGTATCGATGGTGCCGGCAAGACCGTGACCGCCAGTGCCGCCGCCACGGCGGCCGCAGGCGGCACCGCCAATGCCGCAGCGAAGACTGCACGATGAGTTCCACGCAAGGCGTTGGACGCGCACACCGGCAGTTCGCTGCCGGTGCGCGTGGCATGTACCGGCAGCTGTGTCGGCTGCTGGCGCTTTGCAGCCTCGGACTCGTCGCCGCAGGCTGCACCCGTGGGCCGTCCTCACCGACGGCTCGCGCTTCTCATTCCGATGCGGCACCGAGGGCGGCGGCCGCATCCACTGCGGTGCCGGCCGCGGCAAATGCCCCACCGCCGGCGCCCGATCCGCACGTCCTGCGGGTCTGCGCCGACCCGGGCAACATGCCGTTGTCCAACAAGGCCGGCGACGGTTTTCAGAACAAGATCGCGCAGGTCGTGGCCGACGCCATGGGCCGGCGCCTGGAATACGAGTGGCGCACCTATTACCAGCGCGGGTTGGCACGCAGCACCATCACTGCAGGCCGCTGCGATGTGCTGATGGACCTCAACAGCGATTTCGAGCAGGGCCTGACCACGCGCCCGCTGTATCGCTCGGCTTACGTGCTGGTGACGCGCAAAGGGGTGGATCTGGTGCCGACGTCGCTGGACGACCCGGCGCTGAAAAAACTGCGGCTGGGCGTGTTCCAGAGCTCGCCCGCACGCCAGGCCCTGTACGAGCACGGCATCAGCGGCGAGGTGCAGTACCTGTTCTACGACTCGGCCACGGCGCCGGGGGAACATCCCGGCAAGCTGGTCGAACGGGTCGCCGCCAATGAACTGGATGCGGCCGAATCCTGGGGCCCGGTGGCCGGTTACTACGCGCAACGCAGCGGCCTGGGCGTGGTGCCGCTCAATACCATCGACGATGCGGTGCTGGAGTATTCGATGGCGTGGGCGGTGTCGCGCAAGAACGCACAGCTGCGCGATGCCTTGAACACCGCGATGCAACAGAGCGCGGCAAGGATCGCCGAGATCCTGCGCAGCTATCACGTGCCGCTGGTGCGCTGTGGCGATTGCGTGGTGGCCGGCGATCTGGCCGCGCACGGGCCGTATGCGACGCCGACGCCGGTGTCCACGGCGCCAAGCCCGGCTGCGTCCTCGCAGGAGCTGGCGCAGTTGCAACTGCGCATCGCCGACGGTGCCGACACGAACCAGGAACTGGCGCATGCGCTGGACGCCGGCGATGGCGTGCGCGTGGCGTGGTTGTTGCGGCATGGCGCCGATGCCAATCGTCCCAACCTGCTCGGCGAGCCGCCGTTGCATCAGGCGATCCGCAACCAGGAGCCGGATCTGGTCGGTTTGCTTCTCGATGCCGGCGCACGCCTGGATGCGCGCGATGCCGGCGGCTGGACCGCGTTGATGAAGGCGGCCTGGGCCAACGATGCCGACAGCGTGGCCAGGTTGCTCGGCAGGCGTGCGCCGGTGGACACCGTTTCCAGCGATGGCTGGAGCGCGCTGGACCTGGCGGTGTCCTACGCCGATGTCGGCGTGGTGCAGGCATTGCTCAAGGCCGGTGCGAATGTGCGGCGTGCCAATCCCAGCGGCTTCACGCCGGCGATGTTCGCGGTGGCGCGCGATGACCCGGCAATTCTCGATGCGGTTCTGGCAGGCGGCGCCGAGGTTGGCCACGCCAACCAGGCTGGCGTCACCGCATTGATGCTGGCCGCAGAGTCCGGGCGCGATGCGGTGGCCAAGCGCTTGCTGGCGGCCGGCGCGGATCCTGCCGCACGCAATCGCGACGGCAAGACGGCCGCCGCGTTGGCACAGGCGCGCGGCGATACCGCGCTGGCCGCGCTGCTCACCGAGGCGAAGCAGCCGGCCCGGCAATGACTGTGTCACCCGCCGCGTGCGCGGAGTGCGCGGTGCTCCCTCCGATCAGAAAGGTTCATTCATGCGCAAGTCCACAGTGGGTTGTTTCGATCGTTGCATGCGCGCACCGCTGTGCGCGGTGCTGCTCAGTGTCGTGCTGGCCGCCTGCGGCAAGGACGCACCGCCGCCCGCGCCCGAGGCGGCCGCTCCGCCGCCCGCCAGTCCGCCTGCGCCGGCCACCGGCACCACCGCGCCTGCGCCAGCAGCGGCGGCCGTCGGGGCGCCCGGCCCGGCCGCCGGGCCTGCGCCGGATCCGGCCACGCCGCCCGCAGCGCCTGCCACCGTGGTGCCGATCCCGAAGGGGCCGGAGGTCAAGGTCACTCCCGAACTGATCGCCGAGGGCAAGAAGATCTATTTCTCGGCCGGCTGCAATGCCTGCCATGGCGGCACCGGTGGTGGCGGCATGTGCCCGCCGTTGATCAACGACATCTGGGTGTATGGCAGCGACGACGACACCTTGCGTACGCTGATCAGCGAGGGCACCGCCGCGATGATCACCCACGGCAAGACCCGGATCGGGCATGAAAAGGTGGTCGGGCAGATGCCGCCGTTCGCACCGGTGCTCAAGCCGGGCGATACCGAAAAACTGCTCGCCTTCATCCATTCGATCAACAAGACCGCGGGCAAGGTGCAATGAGGCCAGCGCCAATCGGTTGGCAGTGCCTGCTTGCGGCCACCACGCTGGGCGCGCTGCTGGCCTTGGCCGGTTGCCGGCGCGATGCGGAACCGCCGGCGTCCAACGCTGCGCCGGCGACAGCGACGCCTGCAACGCCCGCCGCAGCACCGGTGCCCTCGACACCGCCGGTGTTTGCCTATGTGCCCAATCAACGCAGCGGCACGGTGTCGGTGATCGACACGCACACCGATACGGTGGTGCGTACGCTCAGTGCGCAGGGACAGTTGGGCAAGCGCTTGCAGCAGGTATTGCCCGGCCCACACGGGCATCTGTACCTGATCGATGCCGAGCATCACCGTCTGATCGAACTGGATACCGAAAAGGACGCGGTGCTGCGCAGCGTGGAGATCGGCGAGAACGCCGAAGGCATTGCGCAGTCGCCGGACGGCAAGCAGTTTGCGGTGTGCGTGGAAGGGCAGAACCAGGTGATGTTGATCGATGCGGCGCAGTTCAGCGTGCAGCAGGTGATCGCCACGCGCGGGCAGGCGCCGGAGCACTGTGCCTACACGCCGGACGGGCGCTGGCTGCTCACCAGCAACGAGGGCTCCAACGACATGGACATGATCGAGCTGGCCACCGGTCGCTCGCGTGGCGTGGTCGCCACCAGCGGCCATCCGCGCGGCATGGCGTTCGCGCCGGACGGGCACAGCGTCTACATCGCGCAGGAGACCGCCAACGTGGTGGACGTGATCGACCTGCAGACGCGCCAACGCCGCGCCAGCCTGCCGGCCGGCGTGCGTACGGCGGGCGTGGCGTTGTCGGCCGACGGCACGCGGCTGTATGCGTCCAACGGCGGTGCCGGCACGCTCAGCGTGATCGATACCCAGAGCGCACGCAGTCTTGCCGAGATCGCGGTGGGGCTGCGGCCGTGGAATCCGGCGCTGACCCCGGCCGGCGACAAGCTGTATGTCGCCAACGGGCGCTCGAACACGGTGAGCGTGATCGATACCGTCGCGTTGCGCGAGATCAAACAGATCCCCGTCGGCGAATTGCCGTGGGGCGTGGTCATCGCGCGCTGAGCGGCGGCCATGCCGCAGCGCGCCAGGGAGGCCGGATGAAGACACGCGCTGCGGTGGCATGGGGTCCGCACCAGCCGCTGACTATCGAAGAGGTGGATCTGCAGCCGCCGCGGCCCGGCGAGGTGCTGGTGCGCCTGGTCGCCACCGGGATCTGCCATGGCGATGCGCATGCGTTGACACACGGGCAGGCGGCCAGCTTTCCGGTGATCCTGGGGCAGGAGGGCGCCGGCATCGTCGAAGCGGTCGGCATCGGCGTCACCAGCGTGCAGCCCGGCGATCACGTCATTCCGCTGTACATGCCCGAATGCGGGGTGTGCAAGTTCTGCCGCTCCGGTCGCACCAACCTGTGCCAGGCGATCCGCAGCAGCCAGGAGCGCGGGCTGATGCCCGACGGCAGCAGCCGGTTCTCGTTGCACGGGCGGCCGATCCTGCACCACATGGGCACCAGCACGTTCTCCGAATACACCGTGGTGCCGGAGATCGCGGTTGCGCGGATCCATCCGGAGGCACCGCTGGACCGGGTCTGTCTGCTCGGTTGCACGGTCACCACCGGCATCGGTGCGGTACTCAACAGCACGCATGTGCGGCCCGGCGACTGCGTGGCGGTGTTCGGGCTGGGCGGCATCGGCTTGTCGGTGGTGCAGGGCGCGGTGCTGGCACAGGCCGGGCGCATCATCGCGGTGGATATCGACCCGGCCAAGTTCGCGCTTGCGCGTGCCTTGGGCGCCACCGATTGCCTGGATCCGCGCGACTACGGTGCGCCGATCCAGCAGGTGATCGTGGACCTCACCGACGGCGGCGCCGACCACAGCTTCGCATGCGTGGGCGATGTCGGCGCAATGCGCGCGGCGCTGGAGTGCTGCCACAAGGGCTGGGGCGAGAGCGTCATCCTCGGCGTGGCCGACGACGCCCAGGAAATCAGTACGCGCCCGTTTCAACTGGTGACCGGACGGGTGTGGCGCGGCAGCGCGTTCGGCGGAGTGAAAGGGCGCAGCGAGTTGCCCGGCTATGTCGCGCGCTATCTGCACGGCGACATCCAGCTGGCCCCGTTGATCACCCGCACCCTGGCGCTGGACGACATCAATCAGGCGCTGGCGGACTTGCGTGCGGCGCGCGGCATCAAATCGATCGTGCTCTATTGAGGAGACGCAGATGGCAGCAGGCACACGCAGCACGGCAAGGTTGCACCATCACGCACTGGCAGGCGCCTGCGCCAGCGCCTTGCTTGCGAGCAGCGCGCTGGCAATGGCGGCCGAGGCGCCGCAAGTGACCTGGCTGGACCGCATCGAGGTCACCGCCACGCCGATTCCCGGCACCACCATCGATGCGGCGCAACTGCCGTACATGGTGCAATCGGCCACCAACAGCGCGTTGTCGCGCGCGCAGCAACAACCTCGGCGATCTGCTGCAGCGGCGCTTCGTCGGCGTGGATGGCAACGATGTGCAGGGTAGCGCGTTCCAGAACGATCTCACCTTCCACGGGTTTCGCGCCTCCGCCTTGCCCGGCGCCTCGCAAGGCGTGTCGGTGTATCTGGATGGCGTGCGGTTCAACGAACCGTTCGCCGACATTGTCAGCTGGGACATGCTGCCCGAGTCGGCAATCAACGCAGTCACCCTGATGCCCGGCTCCAATCCGTTGTTCGGGCCGAACACGCTCGGTGGCGCGGTGGTGCTGTCCACCGCATCGGGCCTCACCTCACCGGGGTTGCAGGGCGAGCTGAGCATCGGCAGCGGTGCGCGCAAGCGACTGGATGCCAGTTACGGGCTCGCCAGCCAGGACGGCTGGCATGGCTTCGTCGCGGTCACCGGTTTCGACGAGAACGGCTGGCGCGATGCCTCCGAGGGCCGCCTGGGAACCGTGTTCGGCAAGGTCGGCAAGCAGGGCGAGCAGACCGACTGGAGCCTGTCGCTGCTGCACGGGCGCAGCCGCCTGATCGGCAATGGCCTGCTGCCGGATACGCGCTACACCGACGATGGCCCCGAGCCCGGCCTGTATCGCGCCGACCGCCGCGCGGTGTACACCTCGCCCGATCTCACCCGCAATCGCAATACGCTGTTCACCGCGCAACTGGACCATCGTTTCACTGCGGACACCGCATTGCATGCACTGGCCTACGCGCGCGTGGGCCGCCGCGACACCGTCAACGGCGATATCGGCGAGGACTACGAGGAATTCGTCGAAGAATGCGCCTCCGGTTACGCCGCCGGCGGCAGCGCGCTGGATGCCGATTGCGATGTCGCACGCGCCGATGCCGATGCCTTGCCCACCGGCGCGCTCAACACCACCCAGATGCGCCAGCAGGCGCAAGGCCTGGCAGTCAACCTGAGCAGCCAGTGGGGTGCGCATGCGCTCAGCACCGGCGTCACCTTCGATCGTGGCCATGTGCGGTATCGGCAATTCGCGCGCGATGGCTGGGTGCAGGAAGACCGCTCGGTCGCCGCCGATCCGGATGCCGGGCGCGCGTTCTTTTCCGGCGTGCGCGGCAGCACCAAGACGCTGGGCGTGTTCGTCGCCGACACCTGGGCGCTGGACGATGCCACCCATCTCAGCGCCGCAGTGCGCTGGAATCGCGTGGTGGTGGATAACATCCTTTCCACTGCCGACGACGGCGACCGCCCCCGCGAGCGCTTCGTCTACGCCAAGGCCAATCCGTCCCTGGGCCTGACCCATCGGCTCGATGCGGGGCTGACGCTGTACGGCTCGGTCGCGCAAAACAGCCGTGCACCGACCGCGATCGAACTGGGCTGCGCCGATCCCACCCAGCCGTGTCGGTTGCCGACCGGCCTGCAGGCCGACCCGCGCCTGGAGCAGATCGTCTCGCGCACGTACGAGCTCGGCGCGCGCTGGGCGCCGTCGGCCGACAGCAACGCCAGCCTGTCGGTGTACCGCGCCGACAATCGCGACGACATTTTGTTCCTGCGCGCACCGGACACGCAGCTGGGTTACTTCGACAATGTCGGCCGCACCCGCTACCAGGGCGCGGATCTGGCGCTGCGCCTGCGCAGCGGCGACTGGCAATGGTCGGCCGGCTACAGCTTTCTGGATGCGACCTACCGCAGCGATGGCGAGCTGCTGTCCGGCGAACGCGTGATCGCGTTGCGGCCAGGCCTGCGCATCGCCGCGTTGCCTCGCCACAACCTCAAGCTCGGCGTGGAATGGCAGCGCGATGCGCTGACCCTGGGCGCCGGGGTGCGTGCGGTGGCCGGGCGCGTGGCCAGCGGCAACGAGGATGGCCAGGTCGACAACGCCGAAGACGGCGAGCCCGCACCCGAGCGCATCGACATAGGCACCGCCGGCTACGCGCTGGTGGATCTGCAGGCGCGTTGGCAACTGGGCGCGCGGCTGTCGCTGTTCGCCCGCGTCGACAACGTCTTCAACCGCCGCTACGCAACCTACGCGGCCGTGGCCGAAGATGTGTTCCCCGATGGCGAACTCGCGCGCCCGCAGGAGGCCCCTGTGGAAACCGGCCCGGCAAGGTTCCTCGCGCCGGGCGTGCCGCGGCAGTATCTGATCGGGGTGCGTTGGGCGTTGTGAGTCTGGGGCGGTGATTCGGGATTGGGGATTAGGGATTCGTAGGTGCAGGCTCCAGTTGCTCGCAGCGCCATCTGCATGGTGCCGAGCTGCGCTGGTGGAGGGCGCGGTGCCCTCACCGCTCGCGGGACACGCCGTAAACCCGTCCCTGGGGGCTCGGTGGCGGCATCCATGCCGCCACACGGTCCCGCAAGCGGTGAGGCCACCGCACCTGAGAGTGAATCGGTGGTCGCGTGAAAAGCTGCTTGTTGCTGGGGTTGAATCGAGAAGTTGATCGGAAGCGATGCAATCCGAGCAACACACCGCATGCTCTGCTCGCAACCCCGCGTACCGACCATCTTCGATGGTCCTTGCCCGCCCACCGTCGCGGGACCTTACGCGGCATGGATGCCGCGTAAGAGCCTACAGGGACGTACTTGCGGCGTGTCCCGCGACGGTGGGCGGGCAAGGGCCCTGCAGCCAAGCTTGCAGCCAAGCCCCAAAGTATCCGCTCCACAATCGCGGCATCAACAAGTGGTGCATGCCACATCAAGCAACAGCGGCACCCGTCTGATGGTCAAGAAGTGCTCTCGATAAATCGCTCTAAATATCAGCGCCAAGAACCTGCACTGGCTTTGACGAATCCCCAATTCCGAATTCCAAATCCCCGCCCCTCAATCACCCGGTATCCAGGCCATGCTTGCGTAGCTTGCGATACAGCGTATTGCGGCTGATGCCCAGGGCATCGGCGGTGCGGCTGACATTCCAGCGGTGGCGCTCGAGCTGCTGCTGCAACACCAGACGTTCGGCCTGGTCGAGTGCGACGCGGCCGGGCATGTCGTCGGCGGCCACCGCGCGGCCATCGACCAGGCACGGTGCGCTGCCGGCATCGACGATTTCCTGCGGCAGGTTGGGCAGGCGGATCACCCCGTCGCTGCACAAGACTGCCGCCGTGCGCAGCACGTTGCGCAACTGGCGCAGGTTGCCCGGCCATGCGTAGCTCAGCAGTTTGTGCATCGCTTCTTCGCTGATGCGCACGCTGTGCTCGCTGTTTTCCTCGCGCAGCAGGGTGCCGATCAGCTCGGCCTTGTCGCTGCGCTCGCGCAGCGGTGGCAGGTGCAGCACCACGCCATTGAGCCGGTAATACAAATCCTCGCGAAACTCGCCGGCCGCCACCCGCTGCGCCAGATCGCGATGGCTGGCGCTGATCACGTGCAGCTCCAGAGGTACCGCGCGTTCGCTGCCCAGCGGAGTGACGCATTGTTCTTCCAGCACGCGCAGCAGGCGGCTCTGCAAGGGTAGCGGCATGTCGCCGATTTCATCCAGAAACAGCGTGCCGCCGCTGGCCTGCAGCAATTTGCCGTGGCGCCCCTCGCGCGCGGCATCGGTGAAGGCACCGCGTGCATACCCGAACAATTCGCTCTCGATCAATGCCTCGGGAATCGCCGCGCAGTTGATCGCCACGAAGGCGCTGCCGGACCACGGCGAGCCACGGTGCACCGCCTTGGCAAATTCCTCCTTGCCGGTGCCGGTATCGCCGCGCAGCAGAATCGACACGCGATGCGCGGCCAGTTTCAATGCATTGGCCAGGTTGTGGCGCATGCGCGAATCCGAGCCGACATGCTCACCGGGGTGCAGGTCGGTATCCGGCGCCAGCTGCGCCGGCCCGCCCACCGCCGGCAGTGCAGCGCGCGCGCGCGGCGGGCGTACCAGTGCATAGAAACGCCGCCCGTGGCAGGCGCAGCGGATCGACCACAAGGTGCCGGCATCGCTGCCTGCGCGGTGCTCGAGGGTGTCGAAGTCCAGTTGCATCACCTGGGCGATATTGCGGCCCACCAGCTGGCTGCGATCGATCTTGCCCAGTTGCTCCAGCACCGCCTCGTTGACTGCCAGCACGCGGCCGTCGGTGTCGATCGCGATCAGTGCCTCGTGCAGCAGGCCGGCAAACTCGGGCCGGCTATGGAAGCGCAGGATGAAGGCATGGCCGAACTGGTTGAGGAAATGCGAACGCGAGATCTGCGCCGCCGACATGCTCACCAGGGCCACGGTGTGACGCTGGATCTGCTTGCCGTCCTGCGCATTGGGGGTGGACGCATCCAGCACCGCCAGCAGGCCGCCATGCGGGTCCAGGATGGGCGCGCCGCTGCACGATAGCGGCAGATGGCGGGTCAGATAATGTTCGCCGCGGTGCACGCTCACTGCGGTGCGCTCGGCCGCGCAGGTGCCCAGGCCGTTGGTGCCCTGATGACACTCGGCCCAGCTGGCGCCGCAAAACAGGCCGGCCTGGCGGAACTCGCGCAGCAGGGTCGGGTCATGCACGCTGTGCAGCACGGTCGCTTCGGCATCGGCAAAGATCACGGCGTAGCCGCTGCCGGCGATCTGCTCGTAGAGGTTTTCCATCTCCACCTTGGCAATGCGCAGCACATCGCCCAGACGTTGCTGGCGCTCGCGCACGTGCAGCGCATCGTGCACCAGCGGCTCGGGAGCTGCCTCTGGCAACAACGCATAGTCGTCCAGGCAGCGCCGCCACGAGCGCGACAGTGGGGCGGCAAGCGGCGCGATGTCGCGCAGCCGACGGATCTGCCGGAGCGCATCCGGTTCGATCTCCGGCAGGGCGATGGACGTGGCGGCGACAACGCTTGGCTCGGACATGGGCCAGCGTTCCTCAGTGGGCGCGAAGCGTCAGTAGAGGCACAGATCGGGCTGATGCTCAAACTGCATTGCAGCAAAGTGCGGTGCGCACGAGTCCCTCTCCTGCGGGAGAGGGGTTTGGGGTGAGGGTACGGTGCGGAGCGTCGTGCTGTTCACACTGCACGAGGCTTCGCCCGTCCCCTCATCCGCCCCTGCGGGGCACCTTCTCCCGAGGAGAGAAGGGCAAGCGCTGATCAGCGGCGGTACGCGTCAGAGCGCATAGCCGAACTGCTGCTTGAACTGGTCGTTGAACTCGGCAAAGTCGAACCGCTGGTTCTGCGTGCCCGGGTGCTCCACCTTCAGCGCGCCCATCAGGTTGCCCATCCGCCCGATCGTCAGCCAGTCGTAACCGCCCTGGATGCCGTAGATCAGGCCGGCGCGGAAGGCGTCGCCGCAGCCGGTGGGGTCGACCACGCGGCGCTCGTGCGCCGGCGGGATGTCGTAGGTCTTTTCCGGCGTATGCACCAGCGCGCCCTTCGGGCCCTGCGTGGTGATGTAGGCCTGCACGCGCGAGACGATGTCCTTCTCGTTCCAGCCGGTGCGTTCCTGCAGCAGGTTGGACTCGTAATCGTTGACCACCACATAGTCCGCCTGCTCGATGAACTGGCGCAGTTCCGGGCCGTTGAACAACGGCATCGCCTGGCCGGGATCGAAGATGAAGGGGATGCCGGCGGCAGCGAACTCTTCCGCATTCTGGATCATGCCCTCGCGCCCGTCCGGGCCGACCAGGCCCAGGGTCACGCCCGGCACATCCTTCACGTGGTTTTCGTAGCTGCGCATCATCGCGCCCGGATGGAACGCGGTGATCTGGTTGTTGTCGTGGTCGGTGGTGATGAAGGCCTGCGGGGTGAACAGGTCATCGATGATCTTCACCCGCGACAGGTCGATCCCCAGCGTTTCGAAGTGTTCGCGATACGGGCCGAAATCCTGGCCCACGGTGCCCATCGGGATCGGCGCGCCGCCGAGCAGATGCAGATTGTAGGCGATGTTACCGGCGCAGCCGCCGAACTCGCGGCGCATGCGCGGGACCAGGAACGACACATTCAGGATGTGCACCTTGTCCGGCAGGATGTGGTTCTTGAACTGGTCCGGAAACACCATGATGGTGTCGTAGGCGAGGGAACCACAGATCAGTGCGGACATCGAGTCAGGCCTTTGCGTTGGGAAATACCCGCCAGTTGCCGGGCATGGCAGCGGGACGGCGCGAGCGCCGCGGCGCAAAGGGTAACGGCTGCGACCGATCAGGGCCACAACCGCATGCCATGCCCGGCGTGACCAGCACATGAAAACGACGCCGCAACGGCCGATTTTTCCTTGCCCGCATCGGGGGGGATTGCTAGGCTAGTGGACTTCGTTTTCTGCCCGCGTATCGACCAGTTGTTTCTGCATTGGCGACGGGGCAAGCGACTCTTTCAGGAACGGCTCCCTCGATGTTCAAGAAACTCCGCGGCATGTTCTCCAACGACCTGTCCATCGACCTGGGCACGGCCAATACGCTGATCTACGTACGCGGGCAGGGCATCGTACTGAACGAACCGTCGGTGGTGGCGGTGCGTCAGGACCGCGCAATCGGCGGTACCCGTTCGGTCGCGGCAGTGGGCGCAGAGGCCAAGCAGATGCTCGGCCGCACCCCGGGCCACATCACCACGATCCGCCCGATGAAGGATGGCGTCATCGCCGACTTCACCTACACCGAGGCAATGCTGAAGCACTTCATCAAGAAGGTGCACAAGTCGCGCTTCCTGCGCCCGAGCCCGCGCGTGCTGGTGTGCGTGCCGGCCGGTTCCACCCAGGTCGAGCGCCGCGCCATCAAGGAATCGGCGGAAGAAGCCGGTGCGCGCGATGTGTATCTGATCGAAGAGCCCATGGCCGCCGCGATCGGTGCCGGCATGCCGGTGACCGAGGCGCGCGGTTCGATGGTCATCGACATCGGCGGCGGCACCACCGAGGTGGCGGTCATCTCGCTCAACGGCATCGTCTACTCGCAGTCGGTGCGTGTGGGCGGCGACCGCTTCGACGAGTCGATCACCAATTACGTGCGTCGCAACCACGGCATGCTGATCGGCGAAGCCACTGCCGAGCGCATCAAGCTGCAGATCGGCTGTGCCTACCCGCAGGACGAGGTGCAGGAGATGGAAATCTCCGGCCGCAATCTTGCCGAAGGCGTGCCCAAGATGATCAAGATCAACTCCAACGAAGTGCTCGAGGCATTGCACGAGCCGCTGTCGGGCATCATCTCCGCGGTCAAGCTGGCGCTGGAGCAGACCCCGCCGGAACTGTGTGCCGACGTGGCCGAGCGCGGCATCGTGCTCACCGGCGGCGGCGCACTGCTGCGCGACCTGGACCGCCTGATCTCCGAAGAAACCGGCCTGCACGTGCAGGTGGCCGACGACCCGCTGACCTGCGTGGCCCGCGGCGGCGGTCGTGCGCTGGAGCTGGTGGACATGCACGGCAACGAGTTCTTCGCGCCGGAGTGATGGGGACGGGAATCGGGAATCGGGATTGGGGAATCGTAAAAACATGCCCTGCCTGCGGCCCGTTGCGGTTACTACGCGGTCCCGCCGATTTGAGTTCCAGAGCAGCCATCAAAACTACTGCACAGCCGCCAGGCGGGCGTGGCCTGTGCTCGGAATCCTCATGCACCCTCCGTACACTCCGGTTCCTGCGCGCCGCCCGCACCCACCTGACCATTGCTCGCTACGTTTTGTTAGTCGCTTCTAGCCTCAGCCGCACCAAGGGCATCACAGCGCGCTCCGATTCCCCATTCCCGATTCCCCAATCCCGGCCCTGACAGTGCCCTCCTACGCCGGTCCTCCCGTCGCCTCCCGTCCGGGCGAAGTCACCTCCACGCTGCGGTTGCTGGTCTATCTGGTGCTGGCGGTCGTGCTGATCGCGCTCGATAGCCGGGGCGGGTGGCTCAGCCAGATGCGCCTGCAGGCCAATCTGCTGATCCAGCCGATCTGGGCGGTGGCCGGGTTGCCGGGGCGGATCGGCTCGCAGGTGCGCGACAACGCCGCCACCCATGCGCAACTGGTGGAAGAAACCCGCTCGCTGCGCAATCAGCTGCTGGTGGCCAACGCGCGCCTGACCCGGCTACAGACCGCTGCGCTGGACAATGCGCAGCTGCGCGAGCTGCTCAATGTCGCCGAGCGCCGCGGCCTGGACGTGCAGCTGGCGCCGATCCTGGATATCGACCTGGACCCGACCCGTCAGCGCCTGCTGCTGGACGCCGGCAGCCGCGATGGCGTGCTGATGGGACAGGCGGTGATCGATGCCGGCGGCCTGATGGGCCAGGTGATCGAAGTGACCCCGCTGCATTCGACCGTGCTGCTGCTGACCGACCCCGACCACGCGGTGCCGGTCAGCGTGGCGCGCAACGGCGTGCGCTTGATCGTTTACGGCCGCGGCGACCGGCTGGAGCTGCGCGACATCCCGCTCAGTGCCGGCGTGCAGGTGGGCGACGAAATCGTCACCTCCGGCCTCGGTGGCCGCTTCCCGGCCGGCTTCCCGGTCGGCAAGGTGTCCGAACTGCATCCGGACGACACCCACGCCTTCCTGGTCGGCGAACTGACCCCGGCCGCCAAGCTCGATCGCGGCCGCGATGTGCTGCTGCTGCGCGCGGGCAAGCCGCTGCGGGTGGTGCCTGGGGCCGGGAATCGGGAATCGGGAGTTGGGAATGGCAACGGCGCCGCGCCGACGCCATCACCGCAAGCCGCAGCAACCGCACCGCCGGAGGGTGGCGCTCCTACCAATTCCCGATTCCCTATTCCCAATTCCCGTCCCCGAAACAACCAGGGCGCAGCCACCGCACCGCCGCAGAGCACCGCGCCTACCGATTCCCCATTCCCGACTCCCAATTCCCGTCCAGCTCCGCAGGAGACGGACCGATGACCCGCATGCGCAACACCTGGATCCTGCCGGCGAGCATCGTCATCGCGCTGGTGCTGGGCCTGCTGCCGCTGCCGGAACTGGTGCAGCCGCTGCGTCCGTACTGGCTGGCGCTGGTGCTGGCGTACTGGGTGATCGAGGAGCCGGACCGGGTCGGGCTGGGCATCGCGTTCGTGGCCGGGGTGCTGGCCGACCTGCTGTATGGCGGGCTGCTCGGCGAGCAGGCGTTGCGGCTGGTGATCATGACCTTCATCCTGCAGCGCTTCCGCGCGCGGATGCGCTTCTTCCCGGTCTCGCAGCAGGCGCTGGCGATCGGCGGGCTGCTGCTCAACGACCGCATCGTCTCCTCGGCCGTGCATCTGGCCGTGGGCGAGCCGACCCTGCCGTGGAGTTACTGGTGGGCGCCGCTGCTGGGCATGGCGCTGTGGCCGCCGCTGTTCGTGTTGCTGGATGCGGTGCGGCTGGGCAAGCGGAGCAAGAAGTAAGCCATGCACGGGCGCCGTCACCCCAAGAACCCGCATGCGGAGGCCGAGCAGTTCCGCCGGCGTGCGGTGCTGGGCTTTGTGATGGTGGTGATCTGCCTGGTCGGCCTGGGCGGCTGGTACTTCAAGCTGCAGGTGCTCGACCACGAGGTCTACGCCACGCGCTCGGAAGCCAACCGCATCAAGCCCAAGCCGGTGGTGCCCGGGCGCGGCATGATCTACGACCGCACCGGTCGGCTGCTGGCCGAGAACGTGCCGGCCTTCCGCCTGGACGTGACCCCGGACAAGGTTGCCGACATGGACGCCATGCTGGCCGCGCTGGGCAAGGTGATCCCGATCGCGCCGGAGGATCTGGAGCGCTTCAATCGCGAGCGGCGCGCGCGTCGCAGCTTTCTGCCGGTCACGCTCAAGCTGCGCATGAGCGATGAGGAAATGGCGCGTTTCGCGGTGGAGCGCTGGCGCTTTCCCGGGGTGGAGCTGGAGCCGTATCTGACCCGGCGCTACCCGTACGGGCCGCTGTTCGCGCACATCATCGGCTACGTCGGCCGCATCGACGAGAAAGACCTGGCGGTGCTGGGCGAGGGCAATGCCGCGCTCACCCACATGGGCAAGTCCGGGCTGGAGCGCTATTACGAACAGGACCTACGCGGCCAGGTCGGTTACGAGCAGGTCGAAACCAACGTGCAGGGGCGGGCGATCCGCACCGTCGGCCGGGTTGCGCCGCAGTCGGGTGCGGACCTGCGGCTGTCGGTGGATGCCGACCTGCAGCGCGCGATGGTTGCCGCGTTCGGCGAGCACGAAGGCGCTGCGATCGCGATGGACCCGCGCACCGGCGAGATCCTGGGCATGGTCAGCCTGCCCAGCTACGACCCCAACCTGTTCGTCAACGGCATCTCGCATACCGATTTCCGCATGCTCAACGACAACCCGTCGCGGCCGCAGTTCAACCGGCTGGTGCTTGGCGGCGTGGCGCCGGGCTCCACGCTCAAGCCGCTGATCGCGCTGGCCGGCCTGGACAGCGGCCTGCGCCGACCGGAAGACCGGGTGCTGTCCACCGGTATGTTCTACCTACCCGGGGTCAGCCGCGGCTGGGGCGACTCGCACCGCGGCGGCCATGGCTGGACCGATCTGCGCAAGTCGATCGCCCAGTCGGTCAATACCTATTACTACCGGCTGGCGGTGGACATGGGCATCGAGCGCTTCGACCGTTACCTGGGCGATTACGGCTTCGGCCAGCCGACCGGGGTGGACCTGCTTGGCGAAATCGGCGGCATCCTGCCGTCGCCGGCCTACAAGTACAAGACCCGCAAGGAACGCTGGTATCCCGGCGACACCGTCAACATCGCCATCGGCCAGGGCGACTGGAAGGTGACCCCGCTGCAACTGGTGCGTGGGGTGTCGGCGATCGCCAGCGGGCTGCTGCTGCGCCCGCATCTGGTGCTGGAGCAGCGCACCGGCTTCGATCATCCCTGGCAGCCGATGATCCAGCCGCCGGGCAAGCCGATCAGCCCCAGCGCGGCGCATCTGCAGGTGGTGCGCGAGGGCATGATGGACACCATGCGCCCCGGCGGCACCGGCTATGCGATCACGCCGGGCGCGCCCTATCAGATGGCCGGCAAGACCGGCACCGCGCAGGTAGTCAGCCGCAAGGGCGTGGCCGCGGTGGACCCGCGCAGCCTGCCGATGCATCTGCGTCACCGTGGCCTGTTCGTCGGCTTTGCGCCGGCCGACAACCCGGTCATTGCAGTGGCGGTGGCGGTGGAGGGCGGTGGTTTCGGTACCAGTTCTGCAGCGCCGATCGCGCGCAAGATCTTCGATGCCTGGTTGCTCGGCAAGCTGCCCGCCGGGCTGGAGCCGCTGGACAGCGAACTCGGCATGACCGCCGTGGGCGTCAACCAGTTCGAAGCCGGCGCCACCGATGCACGCCAGGCCGGCGATGCGGCCGCAGCAACGCTGGACGAGCTGCAGGTGGTGATCGGCCAGGCCGCGGTGGCGCTGGACCCCAACACGCCCGCGCAGCCGGTGGTGCCCGATGTGCCCGATGCGGTCCAGGAGACCGACCATTGAGTGACATCCTGCGCTGGCTGCTGGACATGGTCGCGCGCTTTACGCGTAGCCTGGACTGGATGCTGTGCCTGGC
Organism: Xanthomonas arboricola; assembly: GCF_002940665.1. Classification (GTDB taxonomy): domain Bacteria; phylum Pseudomonadota; class Gammaproteobacteria; order Xanthomonadales; family Xanthomonadaceae; genus Xanthomonas; species Xanthomonas arboricola_B. Next base: position 1,033,952 of record NZ_MIGY01000003.1, on the reverse strand, counting down.
GCTGGGTGCGCTGATGGTGATCGGGCTGTCGGTGCTCAAGAGCGCGGGCGGCGCCGCCAACGGCGATCATCTGGTGATGGCGCAAGCCGTGCGCTTCGTCATCGGCCTGGCCGCGATGTGGGGCATTTCGCGCATGTCGGTGTTGCGCCTGCGTGCGTGGACGCCGTGGGTGTACGGCTTGTCGATGCTGCCGCTGCTGGCGGTGTTCGCCCTGGGCACCGGCAAATACGGCCGCCAGTGGCTGGACCTGAAGCTGTTCTACCTGCAGCCGGCCGAACTGCTCAAGATCAGCCTGCCGATGATGGCGGCCTGGTATCTGCACCGCATGCCGCTGCCGCCGCGCATTCCCATCGTGCTGGTGACCGGCGTGATCATCGGCGTGCCTACCGCCCTGATCATGCTGCAGCCGGATTTCGGCACCGGCGTGCTGATCGCCGCCAGCGGCGTGTTCGTGCTGCTGCTGGCCGGCCTGCCGTGGTGGTGGGTGGCGGTGGGCGTGGGCGGCGTCTCGGCGGCCGCGCCGGTGGCCTGGTTCTGGCTGCTGCGGCCGTACCAGAAGGATCGCATCATGATGTTCCTCAACCCGGAAAACGATGCGCTGGGCGCCGGCTGGAACATCATCCAGTCCAAGATCGCGATCGGTTCCGGCGGCTTGGACGGCAAGGGCTGGGGACTGGGTTCGCAGTCGCATCTGAACTTCATTCCCGAACAGACCACCGACTTTGCGTTCTCGGTGCTCAGCGAAGAGTTCGGCTGGATCGGCGTGGCGACCGTGCTCAGCCTGTACCTGATCGTGATCGCGCGCTGTCTGTGGATCGCCGCGCAGGCACGCGACACCTACTCGCGCCTGGTCGCCGGCGCCACCGGCCTGGCTTTCTTCGTCTACGTGCTGGTCAACGGCGGCATGATTTCCGGCCTGCTGCCGGTGGTGGGCGTGCCGATGCCGCTGATGAGTTACGGCGGTACCTCGGCGGTATCGCTGCTGGCCGGGCTGGGCCTGGTGATGGCGGTCAAGGCGCACCGTCCGGTGCACGGGTACTGAGCCGGCGCGTTCGGCAGCCAACCGCGACATGCACCGGCAAGGACGGCAGCGCGCTGCTCAGGGCCGGCACCGGCAACGCGTTGCTCAGCGGCCCGCCGACGGTTCCCACCGGCGTCACCCGGGTCGTCGATCGGGACGTGACCTGCACGGCCAGGTGCACAACAGCCAGGATTTGATCAAGACGCAGAACGCCAGCACGTTCACCCTCTACAACGTCAATCTGATCAATGCGGCGTACGTTCATGGCCCGGTGCACCAGACAGCCCGCGATCGGCACACGCGCACCACCCCGCACCCCGAACTCCCATTCCCCATTCCCCATTCCCCATTCCCCATTCCCGCGCAGCACCAAACCAATCCCCCATCCCCACTCCCAAATCCCTTGTGGCGCAAAGCGGCAAGCTAAAGCTCTTTCGTTTCATGATCTTATTGCCAGAAGTTCATCTGTTCTCTGTTACCCTCGGCCGATGATTCGACGCATTCTGACCTGCCTGCTCACCCTCGGCCTTGTCGCCTGCGCGACCCAGCCCAGCCCTCCGACCCCGCCGCCGGCCGCCAGCGCGCCCCCGGCCAAGCCGCCGAGCGCCGCGGTCGCGCCCGTCAGTGCCGCCGCCGAAGCGCCCGCGCTGCCGCCGGTGGACCTGACACCGGTGCCGTTCGAGATCGCCCGCGCCAACTTCGTGCGCGACACCGCCGCCAAGTACGGCATCGACGCCGCACGGATCGAAGCGGTGCTGGCGCAGGCGCAATTCAAGGACGCCATTGTCACCGCGATGTCGCGCCCGGCCGAGCGGGTCAAACCGTGGAACGAATACCGCCCGATGTTCATCACCCAGGCGCGGATTGATGGCGGCCGCAAGTTCCTGGCCGAACATCGCGCCGAACTGAGCAGGGTCGAAGCGGCCACCGGCGTGCCGGCGCAGGTGATCGTGGCCATCATCGGGGTGGAGACCAGTTATGGCAGCAATGCCGGCAAGTACCGCGTGCTGGACGCGCTGTACACGCTGGCGTTCCGCTACCCGCGCAGCGGCGACCCGGCCAAGCTCGAACGCGAAGTGCGTCGCGAGCTGTTCTTCCGCGATGAGCTCGGCCAGCTGTTCGCGCTCGGCAAGGAGGAGCAGCTGGATGTCACCACGCTGATCGGCAGCTATGCCGGCGCGATGGGCATGGGCCAGTTCATGCCGTCCAGCTACCGCCAGTTCGCCGTCGACGGCGATGCCGACGGCAAGCGCAACTTGTTCACCGACCACAACGACGTGTTCGCCTCGGTCGCCAACTACTTCGTCAAGAAGGGCGGTTGGGTGCGCGGTGGCCAGGTCGCAGTGCCGGCCACGCTGGCCGTCGGTCACGAGGAATTCAATCCCACCGACTGGTCGCCGGTGTACACGCTGGCCGACCTGTCCGCGCGCGGCTATCACCCTAATGCGCCGGTGGTGGCCGGCAGCACCGCCACGCCGATCACCCTGGACGATGCCAACGGCAAGCAGTACTGGCTGGGCTTCCAGAATTTCTACGCGATCACCCGTTACAACATTTCCAAGATGTACGCGATGGCCGTGTTCCAGCTGTCCGAGGCCATCGCCGGCAAGGAGTTACCCCCGGCATGAACAGCACGACAGGCCCCAAGTGGCTGATCCCGATGGCGCTGATGCTCGGCCTGGCGGCCTGTAGCAGTGCACCGAAGAAAACCGCCGGCACCGGCGGCAGCGGCGCGATCAAGGGCGTCAAGGTCGACGGCAAGGGGCCGGCGTATGTCGCCACCGGTTGCCCCTCGACCTCGCCGTACGCGGCCGCCAAGGAAGATCCGTCCACGCGCGGCGACTACACCGCCGGCGGCCTGTACAAGCCGGGCGTCAAGGACACCACGCCGGACCACGTGCCCAATGTGGCCTGCATCCCCGAACCGCTGGTCACCAACGAGCCGCACTCGGCGGTGGGCAACCGTTCGCCGTATGAGGTACTGGGCAAGCGCTACGTGGTGATGGACAGCCCCGGCGACTATGTCGAACGCGGCACCGCCTCGTATTACGGCAGTAAATTCCACGGCCGGCTGACCTCCAACAAGGAGGTCTATGACATGTACGCCTTCACCGCCGCCCACAAGACCTTGCCGTTGCCCAGCTTCGCCCTGGTGACCAACACCGATACCGGCGACTCGGTGGTGGTGCGCGTCAACGACCGCGGTCCGTTCCACGATGGTCGCGTGATCGATCTGAGCTACGCCGCTGCGGTCAAACTGGGCATCACCGGCAAGGGCACCGGCAACGTCGAAGTACGTGGCCTGACCGAAGCCGACAACGGCAATCTGCTCGCCAAGCGCCGCAGCGGCAGCGTACCGGCCAGCACCGCGGTGGCCGCCGTGCGGCCGGCCGCCAGCGCCAGCCAGATCGATGGGTTGGTGCAGCGTCTGCCCACCCGCACCGTGCCGGCCGCCGCCCCGCGCACAGTGGCTGCCAGCGCCGCCGCGCCAGTGGCCGCCGCGGTGGCAGGCAGTGCGGGAGCCGCGGCGGTTCCCGCGGGTGAGCGTTGGCGCTACCGCGTGGCCGATTCGCGCCAGCCCGGCAATGCCGACAACTTCGATGCCTGGATGAAGTCGCAAGGCGTGCGCGTGGCCACCGGCAAGCCGGCTGCCGCCGCGCCGCGGCCTGCCTCGGCTGCCCCTGTCGCGGTCGCGCCAGCCGCCCCGGTCGCGGTGGCGGCGATCAAGCCCGCCGACAGCGCGCCGGCACGTCCGCTCAGGAGCGAGCCGGCACCGGTCAAGGCGCCGAGCGTGGCCGAGGCGGCACTGGGCGACATCCTGTTGCAGGTGGCCAGTTTCGCCAGCCGCGAAAACGCCAACCGCGCGCTGTCGCAGCTTGCCTCGGCCGGGATCGCCGGTGCCAGCGTCAGCGACATCGTCAGCGGCGGTCGCACCTTGTGGCGGCTGCGCGTCAATGCGCGCGATCACGCCAATGCCTCGGAAATCGCGCAGCGCATCGCCGGCCTGGGCTTCGGGCGGCCGCAGATCGTCGCCAACTAGCCACGATCGATCCGGCAGCCAAGGCGTCGGTGGGTAGCCCAGCGCTCGCTATCGACAGCTAGCGTCGGGCAGCCGCGATCACGATGCGCCCCATGCAGCTTGCTCGATCGCCCATTCCGTCAGCCACGTTCGGCACGCCGCCTGCCGCCATCGCTGAACTGCGCAGGCGCGCACAGCATCGCGCGCGTCGCCCTGATCGCCGTGGCGCCTTACAATTTCGCATCACCCAGCCTTCGGGCCCGTCAGGAGTCGTTCTTCAATGAAATTCCGCTTCGCCGCCGCCGCGGTGGCCACGTTTGCCTTTGGCCTGGTCTGCGCGCAGACCCCTGCGCCGCAGCCGACGCCTGCCGTTGCCGCTGCGCCGGCCGCCGTCCCGGTTCCGCCCGCACCCGCGCCGGCCGTGTCCAAGTCCTGGATCCTGATGGATTACGCCACCGGGCAGGTGCTGGCCGGTGAAAACATCCACCAGCAGCTGGCCCCGGCCAGCATCACCAAGGTGATGACGTCCTATGTGGTCGCTGCCGAAATCAAGAATGGCAAGGTCAAGCGCGACGACCAGGTCATGATGAGCGAGCGCGCCTGGCGCGAGGGTGGTGCCGGCACCGACGGCAGCTACAGCGGCTTTCCGGTCAACCAGACCGCGCGTCTGGAAGACATGGAAAAGGGCATGGCGATCCAGTCCGGCAACGATGCCGCGATCGCGCTGGCCGAGCATGTCGCCGGCAGCGAAGAAGCCTTCGCTTCGCTGATGAACAGCTACGCCGCCAAGATCGGCATGAAGGACTCCTACTTCGTCAACGCGCACGGTCTCAGCGCTGAAGGCCACCACTCCACCGCCTACGACCTGGCCATGCTGGGCCGCGCGATGGTGCGCGATTACCCGGAGACCTATGCCTACAACAAGATCAAGGAATTCCAGGTCGGCAGCATCAAGCAGAACAACCGCAACCTGCTGTTGTGGCGCGACCCGGCGGTGGACGGCATCAAGACCGGCCACACCTCCGAGGCCGGCTACTGCCTGTTGAGCTCGGCCAAGCGCGGCGACCAGCGCCTGGTGGCGGTGGTGATGGGCGATTCGTCCGAGCGCCAGCGTGCCGACGACAGCCTGGCCCTGCTCAACTGGGGCTTCCGCTTCTTCGAAACCCACAGCCTGTACGCGCCCGGCAAGGTCGTGACCAAGCAGAAGGTCTGGAAGGGCCAGCAGGACGAAGTGCAGCTCGGCGTGGCCCAGCCATTGCTGGTCAGCCTGCAGCGCGGCCGCTACAACGACCTCAAGCCCAGTATGGAAGTGGCCAAGAACCTGCAGGCCCCGATCAAGCAGGGCCAGCAGATCGGCACCGTCAAGGTCAGCCTGGACGGCAAGATCATCGCCCAGGCCCCGCTGGTCGCCATCAACGCAGTCGAAGAGGGCGGCTTCTTCAAGCGCCTCTGGGATGCGTTCTGGATGTGGTGGGAATCGGAGTGATACAAAGAAAAAGCCGGCGAAAGCCGGCTTTTTCTTTGCGGGATTGGGGATTGGGGATTGGAGATTCGGGATTGGCAAAGGCGAGAGCAGGAGCGAAGCACCAGCAGCCCGCTCTTGCGAATCCCCAATCCCGACTCCCCAATCCCAGCCCTCAAAGCATCCGACTGATCGTGAAACTGCCATACACCGGGGTTTCGCGCTGGGTGTCGAATTCGCGGGTACGGTGGTAGCGGGCGATGGCAAACTTCCAGCGGCCGTACATCACCGCCAGGCCGTAGCCGACGTCGCCCACGAACGGGCGCTTGTCCACGCTGTGGCTGTTGCGAAAGGTGTTGCCGTCCAGGGTGATGTCGCGCAGTACCCAGCGTGCATCGGTGGTCACGAACAGATGGCCCGACCAGCCGCTGGCACGTCCGAGCCGGCTGGGGGCGGTGTTCTCGCCGGCCGGGCGGGTCGGGGTGCTGCCGAAGTCGTCCGGCAGCTTCCAGCCGAAGCGCACCTCGCCGCCGGCGTTCAGATGCGTGGCCATGTTGCCGACCGCGCCTCCCCAATGCGAAATGAAATCCCAGCCCAAGCCGTCCGCATTGACCGCCGCATCGCCCGGCCAGCGGCGCATGCGCTCGTGCACCAGGTTGATCAGCGGCTCGTTGTGCAGCTGGTTGTCCCAGCCCTGGAATTTCTCATCGCCCAACGCATCGTGGATCGCGTCCTGCGCTTCCTGCGCAAATGCCCACGGGCCGACCACGCCGACCTGCAGCTGCGTGGTGCGCAGATGCGCATCGTTGCGTGCGTTGTAACCGAAGCTCGCCAGCAGGATGCCCGCATACGGACGATCGTCCGGGATCACATCGCGGCGGGTGGGATCGGTGGGAGTGAAAATCGCCTGGCCGATCGAAAACACCATGTTCTGCTGGTCGAACTCGCCCGGATGCAGACGCTCCAGATAGCCGTTGACCCAGCGCGCGGTGCGCGGCAGACAGGGGTCGTCGGTGTAGTCGACCAGATTTGGCGACACCAGCGTCAGCACCGCGCCGTTGGAATAGCCCTGATCCTGATCCTCCCCGCCGAACAGGTCGTTATCCACCCGGAAGTTCACCGCCGGCGGCGTCCGCCGCATTGTGCTGGAGTCGCACTGGTCGGCAGCCAGGGCCGGCATCGACAACCCGGAAAGAGAGAACAGCAGGGCAGCGGACAACGCGCGCGGTCGTAGCATGGATGGCCTGGGAGGGTAAGAGAGGACGATGTTCAGCAAAGGTGCCTGCGGCCGCTGCTGCGCCGCGTGAACGTGTGCAGCAGCGGAACGTATTTTCTGCTGGCGTGTTCGCGTGAAGAGCCATCACCGGCACGTAGCTGTGTTTGGTCCGGGACTGTCATGGCCGATTCTTGCTGACCGGTGCGGGCTGACCGCCCGGCTCCCTGGCCGCGACGCGCTCATCCGTTCGACCGGTGCGGGCTTGGGTTTGTCCGCCATCGTCCCGATAATGGGCGGATGGAAATCAGCACCGACAACCCCGATCACGGCTTCCAGTTTCCCGGTACCTTCGAGCTCAGCGCCATGGGCGCGGCCGAGCGCGGGCTGGAAAGCGAACTTCCGCGCCTGCTCGCCGCCACCGGTGTGGAGCTGGTGGAGGAAAGCATCAGTTGGAAGCATTCGTCCAGCGGCAAGTATGTTTCGGTCAAGATCGGCTTCCGCGCCGAGAGCCGCGCGCAGTTCGACGCTGCGCATCAGGCGCTGCGCGATCATCCGGAAGTGAAGTGGACGCTGTAGCGGTCCAGGCGATGGCGAGTCCTGTTCCCGGCCTGCCGACGCCGTTGCGCGACCTCGGTCGACAGCAGTACGCGCCGGTGTGGCGCGCAATGCAGCGTTTCACCGATGCGCGTGATGAGGTCACGGCCGACGAAGTGTGGGTGGTCGAACATGCGCCGGTGTTTACGCTGGGTCAGGCCGGCAAGCCCGAGCATGTGCTCGCGCCGGGCGAGATTCCGGTACTGCAGGTCGATCGCGGCGGCCAGGTCACCTATCACGGCCCCGGCCAGCTGGTGGTCTATCCGCTGCTGGACCTGCGCCGGCTCGGGATCGGTGTGCGCGATTACGTGTGCAGGATCGAGCAGGCGCTGATCGATACCCTGGACGAGTGGAACATCGTCGCCGAGCGCCGCGAGGGCGCGCCCGGCGTGTACGTGGGCGGGGCCAAGATCGCCGCGCTGGGAATCCGGGTGCGGCGCGGCTGCACCTTCCACGGCCTGTCGTTCAACGTGGCGATGGACCTGGAGCCGTTCCACCGCATCAACCCCTGTGGCTACCAGGGCCTGCAGGTGACCTCGGTGCTAGACTTGGGCGGCCCCTCCGGGATGGACGCCGTCAAGGCGGTGCTGCTCGATCAGCTGGCGCGCCAGTTCGGTCTCGTGTTGCAGCCTGTCTCCGCGTTGCCCGACCTTTCGCTTCCGGCCTGAGCGCCCGTTATTGCCATGACCCAGCCTATCGCCCGTTCCATCCCCTTGCAGGTCGTCTCCGGCGACGCCGCCGCGTCTGCGCCGCTGCAGACTGGCGTCAAGCAGATCGGTGGCGACAAGATCAATCGTTCGCCGGTGCAGTTCGTCGATGCGCCGGTCCTGCGCAAGCCGTCGTGGATCCGCGTGCGGATTCCGTCCGGCAATGCGGTGCAGAACCTCAAGGCCAAGCTGCGCGAAAACCGCCTGGTCACGGTCTGCGAGGAAGCCAGCTGCCCGAACATCCACGAGTGCTTCAGTCACGGCACCGCGACCTTCATGATCCTGGGCGAGGTCTGCACGCGGCGCTGCTCGTTCTGCGATGTGGCGCACGGCCGGCCCAAGCCGCCGGATGCAAACGAGCCGGCCAGCCTGGCCACCACCGTAGCCGACATGGGCCTGAAGTACGTAGTGGTGACCAGCGTGGATCGTGACGACCTGCGCGATGGCGGTGCCCAGCATTTCGTCGACTGCATTTCGGCCATCCGGGTCAGTTCACCCAAGACCCGCATCGAGATCCTGACCCCGGACTTCCGCGGCAAGGGCCGCATGGACCGCGCGCTGGAGATCCTGGCGCTCAGCCCGCCGGACGTGTTCAACCACAACATCGAAACCGTGCCGGACCTGTACCCGAACGTGCGTCCGGGTGCCGACTACCAGTGGTCGCTGACCTTGCTGCAGCGTTTCAAGGCGCAGCATCCGTCCATCGCCACCAAGTCCGGCATCATGCTCGGCCTGGGCGAGACGATGGAGCAGGTGCAGGCCACCTTGCGCGATCTGCGTGCGCACGATGTCGACATGATCACCATCGGCCAGTACCTGCAGCCGACGCCGCACCACCACCCGGTGATGCGCTACTGGACGCCGGAGGAATACAAGGCGCTGGAGGACTACGGCAATGCGCTGGGGTTCAGCCATGTCGCCTCCGGACCGATGGTGCGCTCGTCGTATCACGCCGATCGCCAGGCCGCCGGCGCCGGCGTCGCTGCTTAAGGCAGCCGATGGCCCCTGCGGCCACGCCCAGGCGGGCGCGGCCGCCAGTTCGGTCGGATGCATCGCCTGGCGCTGCAGTTGCCTGCGTGCCGAGCGCAGTCCATCGCGAAGCTGCGCGCGGCCACACGCGCGCTGGTCCACCAAGTTCGATGTAGCGCGACCCATGCCACTCCGCATATCGCGGGGTCGTGTCGTATCCGGCCGTCGCTCTGGGCTTGCAGGGTACGGTCGCGTTCACAATCCGCTACAGGCCCGGCGCTAGGCTGATTCAGCCAGCCGTGACAACGCCAGCAACTTTCGGCACTGTCATGCTGTCTGATCCATTCACCGCCTTTCTTTCATCGGCCCAGTGCCGAGAGCCATTCGATGACCTACAACGTTTCTGCGTCCATGAAGGCCGGCCTGCTGGCGCTGGTGTTGACCACTCCGATGGCACTGCTCGCACGCGCCGACACCGCACTGCCGGCGGCAGCCACACCCGACCAAGCCACAGCGACCAAGCTGGTCTATGGCCTGCTCTCCGATAGCCGCTATGCCTACCGTCCGCGCACGCTGGACGAGGCCATGACCAAGGACGTGTTCAAGCGCTATCTGGAAACCCTGGACGGCAGCAAACAGTTCTTTACCCAGACCGACATCGCCGGCTTCGCTCCGCTGGAAGCAGGCGTGGGAGATGCGCTGCGCGGTGGCAAACTGGATCCGGCGTTCCAGGTGTTCTCGGTCTACAAGAAGCGCGTCGACCAGCGCGTCAAGTACGCGCGCGACCTGCTCAAGCAGGACTTCGATTTCGCCGGCAGCGACAAGTTCGAGTACGACCGCAAGGACGTGCCGTGGGCTGCCGACGACAAGCAGCTGGACGTGCTGTGGCGCCAGTCGGTGATGAACGACTGGCTGCGCCTGAAGCTGGCCGGAAAGAAGCCCGAAGACATCCGCAAGACGCTAGACAAGCGCTACGCGGCGCTGGCCGATTCGGTCAACGAGTTGAAGGCCGAGGACGTGTTCCAGTTCTTCGTCAACGCGTACACCAATGCGGTCGATCCGCACACCGATTACTTCACGCCGCGCACGGCCGAAAACTTCAATCAACAGATGTCGCTGTCGCTGGAGGGCATCGGCGCGCAGTTGCAGAAGCAGGACGACATGGTGGTGATCCGTGAGGTGATCCCGGGCGGTCCGGCGGCGGTGGACGGCACGCTCAAGCCAGGCGATCGCATCGTCGGCGTGGGTCAGGCCAAGAACGGCGCAATCGAGGATGTGATCGGCTGGCGCATCGACGATGTGGTCGCCAAGATCCGCGGCAGCAAGGACACCCAGGTACGCCTGGAGTACATCCCGGCCGAGTCGGGCATCGACGGCAAGCACCGCACCGTGACGCTGACCCGGCAGAAGGTGCGTCTGGCGGAGCAGGCCGCCAAGGGCGAGACCATCACCCTGCCGGCCAAGGGCAGCGAGCCGGAGCGCCGCATCGGCATCATCAAGCTGCCGGGCTTCTATCAGGATTTCGAAGGCCGTCGCCGCAACGCGACCGACTATGCCTCGGCAACGCGCGACGTCGCCAAGCTGCTGGCCGGCTTCAAGACCGACAAGGTCGACGGCGTGGTGCTGGACCTGCGCAACAACGGCGGCGGTTCGCTGGACGAAGCGATCGAGCTCACCGGTCTGTTCATCGAGCAGGGCCCGGTGGTGCAGGTGCGCGAATCCGGCGGCCGGGTCACCGTCAATGGCGACAGCAATCCCAAGGTTGCCTGGGATGGTCCGCTGGGCGTGTTGATCAATCGCGGCTCGGCCTCGGCGTCTGAGATCTTTGCCGGTGCCATCCAGGATTATGGTCGCGGCCTGGTGATCGGCGAGACCAGCTTCGGCAAGGGCACCGTGCAGAACATCGTCGACCTGGACCGCTGGCCGGCCGCAGAGGGGCAGCGCTATGGGCAGGTCAAGCTGACGATCGCGCAGTTCTTCCGCGTCAGCGGCTCCAGCACCCAGCACAAGGGCGTGGTGCCGGACATCGCATTCCCGGCAAGCGTGGATGCCACCGAGTTCGGCGAGAGCACCTACGACAATGCGCTGCCGTGGACGCGCATCGCTGCCGCGCCGCATACCCAGTACGGCAACTTCGCGCCGCTGCTGCCCAAGTTGCAGGGCCTGCACACCGCGCGTATTGCCACCGACAAGGAATTCCAGTGGTGGGAAGAGGACGTCAAGCAGTTCCGCGATGAAAAGGCCAAGAAGTACATCTCGTTGAACGAAGCCGAGCGCGTTGCTGAGCGTCAGAAGCAGGATCAGCAGCGCAAGGATCGCCAGCAGGTGCGCAAGCAGCTGGGCCTGCCGCTGGATCCGCTTGGCGACGACAGCGACGACGGTCTGACCGGCAACGAGCGCGATATCGTCAAGGACACCGCGCGCGAAAAGGCCGCAGAAAAGCGTCCGGACCCGTTGCTGCACGAATCGGCTGCCATCCTGGCCGATGCGCTGGGCCTGCTGTCGCAGGACCAGCCGTTGTCGGCGCAGGTGTTGCCGCAGTCGACCGCACCGGGACGTTGGGCCGATTGATCGTTCGCCGAACAGCTGGCGACGACATCAGCTTGAAGTACAAGAAACGCCACCGCATCGCGGTGGCGTTTTTGTTGGCCGCCCCCTTCCTATGGGCGACTGCACGAGCGGTTTGACGGATGATTGATTGCCGGCTGCCGTGCCTGCGTGCCGTGCAAGGTTCCATTGCGCCCAACGTGGCTTTACGTCAGTGCCTGCCAGACGCCTTGCAGGCCGAGCACCAGCAAGGTGATGAAAAAAAAGCGCCGGAACGCCTCGGCGGAAATGCGATTGCGCACCCAGGCACCCAGCCACATGCCGATGGCGGTGGGCAACAGCGCCCACAACGACGGGGCGATTGCCGCGCCGGGTAGCGCACCGTGCCACGCCAGGGCACTGGCCAGCGCCAGCGTCGCAACGCCGAAACACCAGCCCAAAGACCGGATCAGCAGATCGCGCGGGAGTTGCAGTGCGGTGAGGTAGGGCAGTGATGGCAACACGAACACGCCGGTGGCGCCACTCAACAGACCGGTGGCCAGTCCGGCCAGTGGCCCTGCCCACGGTTCATGGCGCGCCTGCATAGTCCAGTGTCGGCGAGCCAGCCCAAGCAAGGCATACAGTCCCAGCAGTGCGCCCAATCCGGCGCGGACCAGGGTGGGATCGGCGCCTGCCATCACCCCTGCGCTGAGCCAGGTGCCGAGCGTCACGGTTGCCAGCAATGGCCACAGACGTCGCAACAGGATTCGGGTATCCGGCCCCCAGGCTTGCTGCACGTTCGTTACCAGCGAGGGCAGCGCCAGTAACGTCGCTGCCTCGGCGGGCGTCAGCCACAGACCGAGCAGCCCCATGGCAACGGTCGGCAAGCCCATCCCGGCCACGCCCTTGACCCAGCCAGCCACCAAAAAAATGCCCGCGATCAGATACCAGTGGGTGTGCAATGTCTGCATGCCGCCAAGGATCCGGGCTGGCCCCGCGCCAGACAATGCGTGATTGTTTGATGCAGGCTTCGGTTGAGCCGAAGGCTGGGACATGGGAGCGTGGAGAGATCCATTGCCCGGCCGGCCCGTCTGGTGGACGGCCAATGCACCATGATTGACGTACGCGTGCTTGTGGAGCGGCCATGCATCTGGAGTTTGTCGATTTACGATTGTTCATCGCGGTGGTCGAGGCGGGCAGCATCACTGCCGGTGCGCAACGCGCGGCGTTGTCGTTGGCGGCTGCCAGCGCGCGGATTCGTGCGCTGGAGTCGCAGGTGGGCGCCGCACTTCTGGAACGCGGGCGACGCGGGGTCAGCCTGACCCCGGCCGGTGGCGTGTTGCTGCGGCACGCACGGCAATTGCAGCGGCAGACCGAGGCGTTGCAGCTGGAACTCAGTGCCTACGGTGGCGGTGGGCAGGTGACGCTGCGGCTGGCGGCCAATACCGCGGCACTGTCGGCATGGCTGCCCGAACGGTTGGCGGATTTTCTCATCGCACATCCGCAGCTGGATCTGGCGTTGACCGAGCAGGGCAGCGACGACGCTGCCGATGCGGTGCGCGAGGAACGCGCCGACATCGCCGTGGTCGCAGGCCATGCCGATGTCGGTGGGCTGCAGGTGCTGCCGTTCCGTGAGGATCGGCTGGTGCTGGTGATGGCTGCAGCGCATCCACTGGCCGGCGCCGCGACGCTGCGGTTGAGCGAGCTTGCAGGAATGGACACGCTGGGGCTGGCCGGCGACAGCGCCTTGCAACGGCATCTGCGCGTGCAAATGAACCGCGCCGGCGTGCAGTTGCGCACGCGTGCAAAGGTACAAGGCATCGACGTGTTGTGCTGCATGCTTGCGCAAGGCATGGGCGTGGCGATTCTTCCGCACGCTGCAGTGCAGCGCTCATGCGTGCGCGATCAGCTGGTCATGGTGCCATTGGACGAAGCCTGGGCACCTCGGCAACTTTCGATCGTGCTGCGTCACGAGCCTGCGTCGACCATGCTGCAAGCACTGGTGGATTGGCTGCAACGCGACTGACCGCCTGCGTAGCGTCAGGCAGGCCGGCTTGGTGAGAGTGCCGCGTCGTCGGCGCGCTCAACGCGGCCAGGCGAATTCGGCCAGCACCGGATAGTGATCGGACGGCAATACGCCGCCGGGGCGATTATCCAGCGTGGAAAAGCGTGTCGGTGCCAGGCCGCGGAACAGGATCCAGTCGATGCGTCGGGTCGGTTGCGTGGTGAAGTCCTGGAAGGTTTTTTCCGGGCCTTGCGGCTCGGGTGCGCGGGCGCGTGCATCGCCAAGCGTGGCGGTGAGGACGCGGTAGGTGCCTTGGTCAGGATCGCTGTTGAAGTCGCCGGTCAGCACCACCGGAATGTCGGCCGGCAGCGTCGCGATGCGCGACAGGATCAGGCGCGCGCTGTGCTCGCGGGCCGCCTCGTCCTGGTCGCGGTGGGCGAAGTGCGTGTTGAGCAAATAGAAGCGGCGTTTGTCGCTACGGCGCTCGAACAGGGCCCAGGTCACCATGCGCGGCAGGTCGGTATTCCAGCTGCTGCTGCCGGGGACCTGTGGCGTTTCCGACAGCCAGAAATCGCCCGATTCCACCACCGACAACGCGCGGCCGTCGTAGAACACGCCCATGTGCTCGTCGTTGCCGCTGTCGCCGCCGCGGCGGCCCTTGCCAAACCAGCGGTAATCAGGCAGTTGCGCAGCCAGATACTGCGCCTGTTCCTGCACCAACTCCTGCGTCCCGAAGACGTCCGGGTGCGCTTGTTCGATCAATGCCACCATCGCCGTGCGGCGCACGCTCCAGCGCTTGTCGCCATCGGTATCCACCGGCACGCGCACATTGAACGACATCACCCGCAAGGGTGCGGGTGCAGGTGCAGCCAACGCAGGCAAAGCGATGCACAGCAGCGCGAGTGCGGCGACCAGGGAACGTGAGATAGCGCGAACGGACAGGCGTGGCATGCAGGCGGATTCCTCGAGGACCAATCGGCGAGTCTAATCGGCATGCATGACCGACATGTCATCGCCACACTGCACACGCTTGACGTCGTCGCGCATCGGCGTAGCATTTGCACCACGCCGCCGGATAGACCGATGGCTGCCTACTCAACCGTGAGGGATTCTCATGGCACCGCAGTACGACTATCTGGTGTTTATCGGGCGTTTCGAGCCCTTTCATAACGGCCACGCCGCCGTCGCCCGCCACGCGCTGGGCATGGCGGACAAGCTCATTGTATTGATCGGCTCTGCCGACACGCCCCGTACCATTCGCAATCCGTGGACCGTCGCCGAACGCGCGGTGATGATCGAGTCTGCATTGCCGGGCGAGAGCCAGCGGCTGATCCTGCGCCCGTTGCGCGACCATCTGTACAACGAAAGCCTGTGGATTGCCGAGGTACAGCGCCAGGTCGCCGAGGCCGTGCAGGCCGATGGCGGCACGCTCGATGCACGCATCGGGCTGATCGGCATGGACAAGGACGCCAGCAGCTATTACCTGCGCGAGTTTCCGCAGTGGTCACTGGAAGATGTGCAACATACCGCCACGCTGTCGGCCACCGAATTGCGCCGCTATCTGTTCGAGGCCGGCGAGATCGGCTTCCACGGTGGGTTGCTGATGCTGCGCGGCAATGTGCCGGCGCCGGTGTACGACATGCTGGAAGCGTTCCGGCGCAATTCGCCGAGCTACGCGCAGCTGGTGGCCGAGTACCGTTTCATCGAGCAATATCGCGCTGCCTGGAAGGACGCGCCGTATCCGCCGACCTTCGTCACCACCGATGCGGTGGTGGTGCACTCGGGCCACGTGCTGCTGGTGCGTCGTCGTGCCGAGCCGGGCAAGGGTTTGTGGGCGTTGCCAGGTGGTTTTGTCGGACAGGACGAAGGGCTGCTGGACGGCTGCCTGCGCGAGCTGCGCGAGGAAACCCGGCTGAAAGTGCCGGTGCCGGTGCTCAAGGGCTCATTGCGCGGGCGCCAGGTGTTCGACCACCCCGAGCGCAGTCAGCGTGGGCGCACCATCACGCATGCGTTTCATTTCGAGTTCCCTGCCGGTGAACTGCCTGCCGTACGCGGTGGCGACGATGCCGACAAGGCGCGCTGGATTCCGCTTGCCGAAGCGATGGCGATGGGGCCGCGCCTGTACGAAGATCATCTGCATATCCTCGAATTCTTCCTGGGTCGCGGCTGAGGGCGACAACGATTGCGTGCCGCCACCCACCGAAGACGGCCACTCGCAATCTTGGATCGGCTCGAACCGTAGCCCCCCGCCGGCGGACAGACCGCCGGTTCACTCGACGCGAAGGAGCTTCCGTCATGCATTACCTCGATAACCTGCTGCTCAACACCGACAGCTACAAGGCCAGCCACTGGCTGCAGTATCCACCCGGCACAGATGCGGCGTTTTTCTATGTCGAATCGCGCGGTGGCGTCTACGAGCAGACCGTGTTCTTCGGCCTGCAGTCGATCCTGAAAGAGGCCATCAACCGGCCGGTGACGCACGCCGACATCGACGATGCTAAGGCCTTGCTGGCCGCGCATGGCGAGCCGTTCAACGAAGCCGGCTGGCGCGACATCGTCGATCGTCTCGGCGGGCAGCTGCCGATCCGCATCCGCGCCGTGCCCGAAGGCACGGTCGTGCCCACGCACAATGTGTTGATGACGATCGAATCCACCGATCCCAAGGCGTTCTGGGTGCCGTCGTACCTGGAAACGCTGCTGTTGCGCGTGTGGTACCCGGTGACGGTGGCAACGGTGAGCTGGAAGGTCAAGCAGGTCGTACGCGACTACCTGCAGCGCACCAGCGACGATCCGGAAGGGCAGCTGCCGTTCAAGCTGCATGACTTCGGCGCGCGTGGGGTATCCAGCCTTGGCTCGGCCGCGCTTGGCGGTGCCGCGCATCTGGTGAACTTCCTCGGCACCGATACCTTGTCGGCGTTGTTGCTGGCGCGTGCGCACTACCACACGCCGGTGGCGGGATATTCGATTCCCGCCGCCGAGCACAGCACCATCACCAGCTGGGGCCGCGAGCGCGAGGCCGATGCGTACCGCAACATGCTGGCGCAGTTCGCGCGTCCCGGCTCGCTGGTGGCGGTGGTATCGGACAGCTACGACATCTACCGCGCGATCCGCGAGCATTGGGGCACCACCTTGCGCGAGGAGGTGATTGCCTCCGGTGCGACGGTGGTGATCCGCCCGGATTCGGGCGACCCGGTGGACGTGGTCGAGCAATGCCTGCTGTTGCTGGACGAGGCGTTCGGCCATCAGCGCAACGGCAAGGGCTACAAGGTGCTCAACCATGTGCGGGTGATCCAGGGAGATGGCATCAATCCGCAGTCGCTGCGCGCGATTCTCGAGCGTATCACCGCAGCCGGGTACGCCGCCGACAACGTCGCCTTCGGCATGGGCGGTGCGCTGTTGCAGAAGGTGGACCGCGACACCCAGAAGTTCGCGCTGAAGTGCTCGGCGGTGCGCGTGGACGGGCAATGGATCGATGTCTACAAGGATCCGATCACCGACAAGGGCAAGCAGAGCAAGCGCGGTCGATTGACGCTGCTGCGCGACCGTGGCAATGGCACTTATCGCAGCGCGTTGCTGGATGAAGTGGACGCGCATGCCGGCAGCGAAGATGCATTGGTGACGGTGTGGGAGAACGGCGTCATGCAGCAGGAGTGGACGTTGCAGCAGGTGCGCGCCCGTGCCGACGACGCGCGTGGCTGACGTTCACCACGCGGGCAAGGGCATGCATGCCTCCGATGACGATTCACTGCTGTCTGCATCGCCGCTGTTGGCCGGATTGCGCGCCGCCGCGCCCAGCCTGCGGCGGCGCGTGCCGCAGCAGAGCGAGAGCGGCAGGTGGCATGCGCTGCGCATCGGCGAGCGCGTGTATCGGGCAGCGTTGCCGATCACCCTGACCCCGTATGCCTCGGTACGGCCATGTTCGGCACGCTGCGGCTTCTGTTCGGAAAACCTGCGCCAACACCAAGGTGGCCTGGCGGCAGCGATGCTGCGGCCGGGACCGGACTACTTTGCGCAGTTGCGCGCTGCGTTGCAGCTGCTGCACGAGGTGCCGTTGTCGTATTCGTTGTCCGGCCTGGAAATGACCGACGATCCGCACTGGTTGCAGACCCTGCTGCAGACCCTGGCGACGACGCCCAACGGCCCACGCGTGGAGCAGCGCGTGCTGTACAGCAATGGCGCCGGCTTTGCGCGCGCGCAGGCAGCGCAGTTGCTCGATGCCCTGGTCGACTTCGGCTTGTCGTGGATCGAGCTGTCGCGCCACCATCCGCTGCAGGCCGGCAACGACGCGATCATGCGCTTTCGTCCCGACGAACCCATTGCCGATGCGGCCATTTTCGCGCGGGCGGCGCAACGCATCGCAGCGCGCCTGCCGGTGCGGCTGGTCTGCATCGTGCAGCGAGGTGGCGTGGACACTGCCGATGGCGTGGCGCAGTACATCGCGTGGGCGCGCCGCTGTGGCGCCACGCAGGTGATCTTCCGCGAGTTGTCGCGTCTGAACGATGCGTACCGCAGCAATGGCACCTGGCGTTACATCGCGCAGCACCGCATCGGCATGGAAAGCCTGTTGGCGAGCTGCATGCAGCAGCCGTGGTGGTCGCGTTGGCAAGCAGACGGCATGACCGAGGGCTATTACTTCTGGAATCTGCGCATGCGCAGCGAAGACGGCCTGGAAGGGGTGTTCGAAAGTGCCGACTACGCGGCCATGCACGCACGCCACGCCACCGGCGACCTCTACAAGCTGGTGTTCTTCGCCAACGGCCGTCTGTGCACGGGTTGGGACCCGGATGCCGATGTGCTGTGGGAACCGGCCGATGGATGAACTCGATCAGCGCAGCTGGTGGACGCCGACACCGGATGACCCGTCCTGGGCACTGCCCGAGGATCTACGCGCTACCGATCCGCTGGGCGGGCGCGATTGTGGCTGGGTCAATCAGATGCGCCCGTTCGTGCGGCACTTCAGCGTGCCGGGCGCACAGGTGTTCGACCCGTTCTGTGGATTCGGCAGCACGCTGCTGGCGGCAACGCTGGAAGGGCGCGGCGCGCATGGCATGGAAATCGATGCCGCACGTGCGCAACTGGCACGCACGCGTCTGCAACGGCACGGTGTGCAGGCGCCGGTCGTGGTCGGTACGCTGGTCGACACCGCGCCCGCTGCGGCGATCGATCTGTGCCTGACCAACGTGCCGTACTTCGGTTGCCACTGGCGCGGTGCGGCATTGCCGGGGCAGCTGTATGCCAGTGCCGATTACGCCGGCTACCTGTCCGGCATGCGGGCGGTCTTGCATGCGTTGCGCAAGCGGCTGCGGCCGGGTGGCTTCGGGGTGGCGATGGTGGAAAACGTCGTCGTCGGCGGGCGGGTGATCCCGCAGGCATGGGATCTGGGGCGGATCCTTGCCAGCCTGTTCACCCTGCACGAGGAGCGGGTGCTGTGCTACCAGCGGCCGGGTGCAGCGCTGGCGCCTGCTGGCACGCACAGCAATCGCAGCCACGAGTACGCACTGATCTTCCAGCACCGCCGTGCGCGGCTGGACCTGCAGCAGGCAGCGCAGCTGCTGCAGGCGCTACGGGCAAACGGCCTGCCGGTGGAGGTGCACGGCAGTTACGCGCGCTGGTTGCAGGCGCCGGCGTCGTTGCCGGAGGGGCCGGCGGATCTGGACCTGATCGTGCAGGCCGAGCAGCCGCTCTGGGACCGCCTCACCGTCTGGCTGCAGGCGCAGGGATTCGCCTTGAGCCTGTGGGGCGAGCCGTGCCGGTCGCCGGTCACGCTGGCGGCGGTGCGTGCGCACCACTATCTGCGCGCCGAGCGCATCGGTGCAGACGGCAGCCGCCTGCAGCTGGACCTGCAATTGCCAGCGGATGAACCGCCGTTGCCCTGATCGGCAACGCGACGCCGCGCGCACAGCGGTTGCCGCTATGCTCTGTGCCGGTTCTGGATGCCGGAATTTTCCCATGTCTTGTTCTTCCCTGATTGCGCGCGGTGCCCTGCTTGGCGCGCTGGCAACCCTGGCTGGCTGCGGTGGCAGCAAGGGCGACACGATGCTGATGCGCGAGTCGTTCAATTCCGACGACACCTATTCGCGCAGTGTGGCCTCGACCTCGCCGCAGGCCTGCGAGGCCGCGCGCCGGGTGTTGTTGAGCCAGGGCTATGCGGTGACGCGTGCCGATGCCGCTGCGGTGGAAGGCAGCAAGAACTTCCAGCTCAAGGAAGCCGAGCAGAGCGAGCAACTCAATCTGCGCATTTCCTGCGCCACGCAGGACGGCGGCCAGGCGCAGGTGTTCGTCAGCGCATTGCAGGACCGTTACGCGCTGAAGAAGAGTTCGACCTCGGCCAGCGTCGGAGTCGGCGTGCTCGGCTCGTTGTCGTTGCCGGTCGGCAGTAGCGGCGATTCGCTGGTGCGCGTGTCCAGCACCACGGTGCAGGATGCGGCCTTCTACAAGCGCTTCTTCGAGCGACTGAATTCGTATCTGCCCAAGGTCACCGAAGCGGTGCCTGCGGCTGCAAACGCTGCCCAGGCGCCGCAAGTGCATACCACGCCCCCGGCACCGGCGGCCGACGCCCGGTGGGGTGAGACGGCGGTTTCGCCCGCCACACCGGCAAGCGCGCCGCAACCCGCTGCAACGCCGGTCGCCCAGCCACCGGTGGCGCCCTTGCCGGTCGAATCCCAGGACCCGCCGCCGACCCCGGCCAAGGTGCCGCAGACCGAACCTGCCGCACAGCAGTGAGAAGATGGTTCAGGCTCCGCTCCAAAGCCTGAATAGCGGGCCGCACGCTTCACGTCGCGTTCTCGATACAGTGGCGAAAGTGCAATCATGATTCGCCGAGTGGGCGAGAACGAAGGAGACCGATGATGAAGATGCGCAATTCCCTGTTGGGTATGTCCCTGATCGGCCTGATGGCGACCAGCACCTTCGTGCAGGCGCAAAGCTATTCGCATCAGCAGCGCTACACCGAAGCAGACGAAGGCCGCAGATTCAATGACGGAACGCGCGTGCGTTGTCGGAATGTGGAAGTGCAGAAGAACTCGACCGATCCCAATCGCATCGGCGGTACAGTCGCTGGCGCTGCGATCGGCGGCCTCCTGGGCAACCAGGTTGGTGGCGGCAATGGCAAGAAGCTGGCAACCGTGGCCGGTGCGGTCGCTGGTGGTGCAGCGGGTCGCACCATTCAAGGCAACCGTCAGCAAGCCAATGGCAATCGTCAGGTGGCGCGCGTCTGCGAACGCCGCTGAAATCGATGCACTGAATCTTGTGAGCCCCGGTCCTGCCGGGGCTTTCTACGTCTGAGGACGCAGCGCCTTGCTGCCGATCTACATCACCTTGTATCGATGAGCGCGTTTCAGAAACCCCGCCTGCGGCTGTGGACGGGATTGATGCGGCGTGCGTCTGCATCCGCATCTGCGCGGCCCAAACCGCGTTCCCGCACCGCATTGCGTCTGTGCGCGATCGCATTGCTCGGTGTGCAGATGTTGCAGGCCGCCGCGGCCACGCCGAGTGAGACTGCGCGCAAGGCGTCTGTGGACTGTGTCGATGCCCTGCTGCGGCGGCTGGGCTGGGATATTCGCAGCGCTGCGGTGCGTGCGCCGGTGGTGCGGCGCGGCGAGCCCTGTACGCGCGGGTCGCTTGCGCAGGCGCGTGCAGCCGGCGATCTGCAGCTGACGCTGCCGGCCAGCTGGAACGCACAGCAACGCGGCGCCGCGCTCCAGGCCTTGCTGGACGATACCGCCACCCAATGCGCGTACGCGTTCGAACTCGGTGCGGCCACGCGGCGTGCAACCACGCAGCTGCAGGACAACCCGGGCTATCGGTTTTCGGCGTTGCAACTGGGCTGGATCGGATTCGGCTGGCGCGGCGCGGCAGCGCAGGGCTGGAGCGGCTTCCGCAGTTTCGGGCGTGGCTATCAACCGCGCGGCAGCAATGCGCAGGCGCTGGAGGTGTTTTATCGCGGCCAGGTGCGCTCCGAATGCGGCGTGGGGCGGCAGGTCGCCCAACTGGCAACGCAGCGCGAACTGTATGGCGATACGGGCTTCGATCAGGTGTTCACTCCGGGCGAGTTGTCGATCGGCACGTTCTTGACCCTGCACGACACCGACAGCATCCTGCTGGGTGCGCATGCCGGCGATTTCTTCGCCGACGGCAAGGCGGTCAGGACCGCGCAGCTGGGGCGCCAGGCATTTATCGGTGCGCCGGGGTTTATCGCGCATGTGTTCGACAAGTCGTCTCTGGACGACATCCACAATCAGGCCGAAAACTTCGTGGTGGTGGACGTCAGCGATGCGGCGGCGCAGGCGCTGGCGCAGCACGGCGGCTTTGCGCACTACGACGCGCTCAACCGGCAGATCTGGGAGCTGGCCAGGGAACTGCGCGGGACGGGCAAGCGTCGCTTCGAGCGGTTGCTGTACGAGCGCGATGCACAACTGCGCGCCACGCTCGACCCGCAGCAGCAGGTGCGCCTGCACACGCTGCAGGGCCTGTTGGATGACCCGTTCTACCAGGGCTTTCTGGTCTACGTGCATCCCAAGGGGATCAAGCCGATCGCCTATCACATAGCGCGCCTGCTCGATCGCAACCCGCGCACGCCGTATGCCATTGATCTGACCTTGCACAATCTGCGCAGCACCTTGTACTGGCGCTGGATCGACTGGCAGTTGCAACAGTGCGGCGCCGGTACCGCGGCGGAACGATCCATTGAGAATTCCGCCACGCCAGCGTACGCCGGGCGTGGCACCCTGCACTGATCAGATCACGAGGAGCGATTATGGAACTGGGTATGGTGGGTTTGGGCCGCATGGGCGCCAACATGGCCGAGCGTTTGGTACACGGCGGACATCGCGTGCATGGCTACGATCCGGGCGAAAGCGCGCGTCGCAGTGCGCAGGCCAAGGGCGTGGTCACTGCCGATGCGCTGGCCTCGCTGGTATCCGCGCTGCCGAGCCCGCGTGTGGTGTGGTTGATGGTGCCGGCGGGCAAGATCGTCGACGACACCCTGGCGCAGCTGCTGCCGCTGTTGCAGGCCGGCGATATCGTCATCGATGGCGGCAATTCGTATTACAAGGATTCGCAACGGCGCGCCGCATTGCTGCATGCCAGTGGTATTGCCTTTGTCGATTGCGGCACCAGCGGCGGCGTCTGGGGTCTGCAGGAGGGCTACAGCCTGATGGTGGGTGGCGACGAAGCGGCGGTGACCACGCTGCATCCGGTACTGGCCACATTAGCGCCGGCAGCGGACAAGGGCTGGGGGCGCGTCGGTCCGAGCGGCGCCGGCCACTTCACCAAGATGGTCCACAACGGCATCGAGTACGGAATGAT
Source organism: Xanthomonas arboricola (assembly GCF_002940665.1). Taxonomy (GTDB): domain Bacteria; phylum Pseudomonadota; class Gammaproteobacteria; order Xanthomonadales; family Xanthomonadaceae; genus Xanthomonas; species Xanthomonas arboricola_B. The sequence goes on along the minus strand of NZ_MIGY01000003.1, from coordinate 1,011,127 downwards.
GCAGGCCTATGCCGAAGGCTTCGCTTTGATGCAGCACAAGACCGACTTTGCGCTGGATCTGCACCAGGTCGCCGAGATCTGGCGCGATGGCAGCGTGGTGCGTTCGTGGCTGCTGGATCTCACTGCCGATGCGTTGGCGCATAACCCGACCATGGCTGGTATCGCACCGTTTGTGGCCGATTCGGGCGAAGGGCGCTGGACGGTTGCCGAGGCGATCGATCTGGAGGTGTCGGCGCCGATCATCACCTTGTCGCTGATGGAGCGGCTGCGCTCGCGCGACAAGGATTCGTTCACCGACAAGCTGCTAGCCGCAATGCGCAACCAGTTCGGTGGTCACGCAGTCAAGACCACGACTGAAGCCGCGCCCACGATCGGCAGCAAGGACGTCTGAGCGGTTGCGCCGACTCCTGCGCGCCTGCATGGCGGGCGCGTAGTGAAACGTCTTTCCATCCACTGCCGGCGTACCCGCTGGCTGATCGCAGTGCGTGTTGATCCAGTGCCCGCACGCGATACCGCAGGACGCGAGCATGCCATGCCGATGCCGCACACCGGTCAGGCGCCCGACACGGCGCACAGTCGTGCATCAGCCGCGTAAAACCGCGCTCGCTCCCTCCAGCCATTGCACCTGGCCCGAGGCGGCGCTGCGTTGCGCCAGCTCCAGCAGCTCCATCACCTGCACCGCGTCGGCACCGCTGACCGGTGCCGGTCCGGTGCCTGCCAGGGCATCGCGAAACGCGGCGTAGCACTGCCGGTAGTCGCCCGGCGTGGTGTCGGGTTGATGGGTATGCACGCGGCCTTCGTCGTCGACGCGGGTCAGCGTGCCCGGAAGCGGGTCCACGCCCCAACCGGCGGTACCGGGGCGGCGTCCGGCGCGTAGCTGGTCCTCCTGGGTGTCCAGCCCGTGCTTGAGATAACTGCCACGGGTGCCGTGCACGGCAAAGCGCAGGCCGCTGTCGGCCACCAGCGAGCCGGCATGCAGGATCACGCGCAGCCGCGGGTAACGCAGGGTGACGTGGAAATAGTCATCGCTGCGCGCCTGGTTGCGCTGGCGCTGCAGGTCCGCGCCGATCGCCTGCGGCATCCCGAACAGCTGCAGCGCCTGATCGAGCAGATGCGGCCCCAGGTCGTACCAGAGACCGGCGCCGGGAACCTCGCTTTCGCGCCAGCGGTCGCGCACCTGCGGCCGGAAGCGGTCGAAGTGCGAATGGAATTCCACCACCTCGCCCAACTGGCCTTCGTCGATCAGCCGGCGCACGGTGAGGAAGTCCGCATCCCAGCGCCGGTTCTGGAACACGCTGACGATGCGCCCGGCCGCGGCGGCTGCAGCCACCAGCTCGCGCGCCTGCGCGGCGTCCAGCGCAAAGGGTTTGTCCACCAGCACATGCTTGCCGGCGGCCAGTGCCTGCAACGCGAACGGCGCGTGGGTCTGATTGGGCGTGGCCAGCACCACCGCGTCCAGCGCAGGATCGGCCAGGGCCGTTTCCAGATCGGCCAGCACGGCCACATCGGGGAAGTCCGCCTGTACCTGCTGCGGTTTTGACGACACCACGCTATGCAGGGCCAGGCCCGGGGTGCCGGCGATCAGCGGGGCATGGAAGGTGCGGCCGACATAGCCATACCCGACGACGGCCAGATTGAACGGTTTAGGCATTGAAAATGGTTCATCGCAACGACGGAGAGGTCTGCATGGTATTGCACGCACCCGTGTGCGCCGGGTTCACAGCCCCTGCATCCGGCAGTCACGTGTGCACGACGAGCGCCATTGCAGACTGCCGCCACATTCACAGGAGGGTACATCCAATGAAGAACATGACACATGCACGCAAGCTGCTTTCCCTGGCACTGTCGCTCGGTCTGACGCTGGGTGCCTCGCAGGCATTCGCCGCGCCGCAGGAGCACGCCGCGCACAAGGATCACGCTGCCGACAACATCAACGAATCCAAGAAGCCGGTGACCGATACCTGGATCACCACCAAGGTGAAGGCCGACCTGCTGGCCACCGATAACGTGTCGGGCACCGACGTCAAGGTCGAGACCAAGAACGGCATCGTCACCCTGACCGGCACGGTTGCCACCAAGGCCGAGCACGACAAGGCCGTGGCAGTTGCCAAGGGCATCGAAGGCGTCAAGAGCGTCAAGTCCACCGGCCTGAAGGTCGTTGCTGCAAAGATGTAATTGCAGCCGTAGCAAATGCCGGGGCAGCCGAGGCGAGGCGGCTGATCCGAGCACCAGGCGCACTCCACGGGGTGCGCTTTTTTTGTTGCCTGTTCGCGACCCAGGCAAGCCGACGGGCGGTAAGCGCTCGCACCATTTTCACGTTTGCTGCACTTATGATATGCCCATTCAGCTATGTCGCCGCGGGAGTGATCAGGCTGAATCGTTAATCTCATCCTGGGCCTGATCGGAGACAATGCCGACTTGCCTTCGGGGCCTTGGCAGCGAGCGGATACAGACCTAGCAATGCAGACGACGGTCCAAGAAGACAGATGGGATCGCTGGCGCCTGCCGTCACTGGCAGTTGCCGTGTTTCTGATTGTGGTGGTGCCGTCGTTGCTGTTGCAGCAGATGGCGCACAACGCCAACCAGGCTGCGGCGTGGGTGTTGCATAGCCAGGAAGTGCAGGAGACTGCCCAGCGCCTGGAAGCGGCAATGCGCGACACCGAATCGGCAGCCCTGATGCGCTCGCACGGCGTGCAGCGTCCGGCCTTGCTGGAGCGGATGCGGCGCGGGCGGCGCGAGTCGCTGGCTGCGGTGCAGCGGCTGATCGTGCTGACCAAGGACAACCCCGCACAGCAGGTGCGGATGGGGCGCATCCAGAGCACGATCGAGCGGCGTCTGTTGTTGGCCGAGCGGATTGCGGTGACCACTGCCCCCGAGCAGATCCGCGTGCTGATTGACGACATGACCTTGAACAACCCGATCCGTGTGCTGATCGACGAGTTGCAGGAGGCCGAGGGCAAGCTGCTGGAGCTGCGCAACACGCGCGCCGACACCGAGCGCGCCCATTACGCCGTGCTGAGCTGGGGCACGTTGGTGGTGCAGTTGCTGCTGCTGGGCACCGTGACCTGGTTGCTGCAGCGGCAGATCCGTCGCCGCCTGGCGGCCGAGCAGGAGTACCTGCGCGCCAACGGCCGTGCGTCGTCGGTATTGCAGACCGTGCGCGAGCCGATCGTGCTGCTGGATTCCAGCCAGCGCATCCTGCTGCACAACCCGGCGTTTGCCGAGTTGTACGGGCTGGACGAGCGCGGCAACGAATCGATGCCGCTGGAAGACGTGGGCGAGGGCGTCTGGCGCGATGCGCAGATCCATCAGCGGCTGGCCGATGTGCTGCTGCGCGGCCGCGAGTTGTGGGACTACGAACACGAGCAGCGCGCCGCCGATGGCGTGCAGCGCACCATGCTGATCAACGCGCGGCGCATGCCGCTGCCGGACACCAGCGACGAAGACGTGGTGCTGATGACGGTCAGCGACATCAGCCTGCAGAAGGCCTCGCAGCTGCGCATCCAGGAGCTCAACCGGCAGATGGAAGGCAAGGTGGAGCAGGTGTCGGAGGTCAATCGCGAGCTGGAGGCCTTCAGCTACTCAGTCTCGCACGATCTGCGCGCGCCGCTGCGCCATGTGGCCGGATTCTCCGACAAGCTGGCGCGCCATCTGGGCGATGCGGCGGACGAAAAATCGCGTCACTACATGGAAGTGATCAGCAGCTCGGCGCGTCGCATGGCGTCGCTGATCGACGATCTGCTGGTGTACTCGCGCCTGGGGCGCAGCGCGCTGCGGCTGCAGGCGGTGGACATGCAGTCGCTGGTATCGGAAACCCGCGCGATCCTGGACTCCAACGTGCAGAGCGAGAACACCGGCCACCGGGTGGACTGGCATATCGCGCCGTTGCCGGTGCTGGTGGCCGACGAGAACATGATGCGCCAGCTGTGGATGAACCTGCTCGGCAATGCCGTGAAATACAGCACCAAGCGCGAGGTGGCCAGGATCGAGGTCACCTACACGCCGATGGCCGACGGCGGCCACCAGTTCAGCGTGCGCGACAACGGCGCCGGCTTCGACATGGAATACAGCGACAAGTTGTTCGGCGTGTTCCAGCGTCTGCACAAGGCCAGCGAATATCCCGGTACCGGTATCGGCCTGGCCAGCGTGCGGCGCGTGCTGACGCGCCACGGCGGCCGGGTCTGGGCCGAAGGCGCGGTCGACGAAGGCGCCACGTTCTATTTTGTGCTTCCACCTGCGCTCGAAGCGCCCAACCAAGAGTTCACTGTATGACCGCCATCCGTACCATTCTTCTGGCAGAAGACAGCCCGGCCGATGCGGAAATGGCCGTCGATGCCCTGCGCGAAGCCCGCCTGGCCAATCCGATCGTGCATGTCGAGGACGGCGTCGAAACCATGGACTATCTGTTGCGTCGGGGCATCTTCGCCGATCGCGAGGAAGGCCTGCCGGCGGTGTTGCTGCTGGACATCAAGATGCCGCGCCTGGACGGGCTGGAAGTGCTCAAGCAGATCCGCAGCGAGGAGTCGCTCAAGCGCCTGCCGGTGGTGATCCTGTCGTCCTCGCGCGAAGAGAGCGACCTGGCCCGCAGCTGGGACCTGGGCGTGAATGCCTATGTGGTCAAGCCGGTGGACGTGGATCAGTTCTTCAACGCAGTCAAGACGCTCGGCACCTTCTGGGCGGTCATCAATCAGGCACCGGAGCTGGACTGACCCATGCTGCATGAGGGGGGCAAACTGGAGCAGCTGAAGATCCTTCTGGTGGAAGATTCACCGGAAGACGCTGAGCTGTTGTCCGACCAGCTGCTCGATGCCGGGCTGGATGCGGCGTTCGAGCGTGTGGACAGCGAACCATCGCTGCGTGCCGCACTGGATGCATTCCAGCCGGACATCGTGCTGTCGGATCTGAGCATGCCCGGGTTTTCCGGCCATCAGGCGCTGCGCCTGGTGCGCCAGAACGGCGCCACGCCCTTCATTTTCGTCTCCGGCACGATGGGCGAGGAAACCGCGGTCAAGGCGCTGCAGGATGGCGCCAACGACTACATCATCAAGCACAACCCGACACGGCTGCCCAGCGCAGTGATCCGCGCGATCCGCGAGGCGCGTGCGGATCTGGAACGTCAGCGCGTGGAGAGCGAGCTGATGCGTGCGCAGCGGCTGGAAAGCCTGGCGATGCTGGCGGCCGGGTTGAGCCACGACCTGCGCAACATCCTGCAGCCATTGCTGATCGTGCCCGACCTGCTGGCCGGACGCACCGACGATCCGCAGCTGCGTCAGCTGGCCAACGTGGTGGCCGAGTGCGGCCGGCGCGGGCATGAGATGGCCGAGTCGATGCTGTCGTTCGTGCGTGGCTCCAACAAGCCGCGCGAGCAGGTGTCGATCGCCAGCCTGTTCCAGGCCGTGCAGATGCTGCTCAAGAGCAGCCTGCCCGACGGCGTGCGCCTGCAGATGGACACGATCCCGCTGGATCTGACCATCGAGGCCAACTACACCGAGTTGCAGCAGTGCCTGCTCAACCTGGGCCTGAACGCGATCCAGGCGATGCCGGGCGGCGGGACGTTGACCCTGTCTGCCGACCGCCATGATGGCGCGCGCGTGCGCATGAGCGTGGCCGACACCGGCGTGGGCATGAGCGAGGACACCCGCGCACGCCTGTTCAGCCCCTTCTTCACCACCAAGGCCGACGGTACCGGCCTGGGACTGATTTCCTGCAAGCGCATCGTCGAAAGCTACGGCGGCAGCATCGTGGTCGACAGCCGCCTGGGCGAGGGCACGCGTTTCGACATGATCGTGCCGATGCGTGCGGCCGCGGGGACGGTTGCCGATCCCGAGCCGCCGCTGGCGTTGGGGCATGGGCAGCGCATCCTGTTGGTGGATGGCGAGGCCACGCGCCTGTCGCTGCTGGGCAACGCCTTGTCCAGCCAGGGCTATCAACCGCAGCTGGCAACCGACGGTGCGGCGGCGCTGCAGCTGGTGCAGCAGCACGCGATGCCGGACCTGGTGATCATCGACAGCGACATCATCCAGCTCTCGGCGGTGAGCGTGCTGTTGAGCATGCAGGAACTGGGCTATCACGGCCCGGCGATCGTGCTCGAAGACGTCGGCGCGCCGCTGCAACGTTCGCATTTCCCGCCGGAACTGCCGGTGCATGTGTTGCGCAAACCGCTGGAAATGCGCCGGGTGTTCCGCGCCGTGGCGCATGCGCTGGAAGTGGCCTGAGGCCAGGGTCTGGCGTACTACGGGCGGGCAGGCCAAGGTGCGCGACGATTGCAACAGTTGACGCCCACGCTGGCCGCATGCGCGAATAACGCATGACCACCGTGCTTCTCAGCCTCGGCAGCAACCTCCAGCCGACCCACTACCTGCGCCTGGCCGTCGACGCCTTGCGCGCGCGCTTCGGCCAACTTGCCATCTCGCCGGCGTATCGCACGCCGGCGGTGGGCTTCGACGGGCCGGACTTCGTCAACAACGCCGTGGCGCTGGACACGGACATGGACCTGCCTGCGCTCGACCACTGGCTGCATGCGCTGGAAGATACGCACGGCCGCGATCGCAGCGGCCCGCGTTTCAGCGACCGCACCCTGGACGTGGATGTGGTGTTCTTCGGCGATTGCATCATCGAAGGCCCCGGGCATCTACGCATTCCGCGGCCCGAGCTCAAACATGCCTTCGTGTTGAAGCCGCTGGCCGATATCGCGCCCGACTTTGTCGACCCGCTGAGCGGACAGACCCTGGCCGCGCTGTGGCAGGCGCATCCCCAGTACGGCATTGCGTTTGCGACGGTTGCGTTGGACGCGGCTCCGGCGCTGGATGTGGCGCGGTAGCGTCGTTGTAGCTCAACTGAGCTGGCGGCCGCCGTCCACATGCAGGGTGTGGCCGGTGACGAAGCTGGCGTCGTCCAGCAGCCAGCGCACCGCCTCGGCGATTTCCTCGGGCGTACCGATGCGTGCCAACGGCGTGCGTGCGAGCAGCGCCTGTTTGGCATCTGCGGATTTGCCTTCGTCCGGCCACAGAATCGCACCGGGCGCGACCGCGTTGACGCGAACCTCCGGTGCCAGCTCCAGCGCGAGCGAGCGGGTGAGCATTTCCAGCGCGCTCTTGGACGCGCCGTACAGCGGGTGGTTGCGCATCGGCTGCTGCGCGTGCAGGTCGGTGAGGTTGACGATGGCGCCGTGGTGCTGGCGCAGCTGCGCGGCGGCAGCCTGGGCGATGAAGAACGGCGCACGTGCATTGATTGCGAACAACTCGTCCCATTGCGCCACCGTCGCTGCGCCGAGCGGGGTGGGATAGAACGCGGAAGCATTGTTGACCACGCCATCCAGGCGGCCGAACGCGGCGATGCAGTCGGCGACCAGCTGCGCCGGCGCCTCCGGCAAGCGCAGATCGGCGTGCAGGGCCTGCGCACTGCCGGCGCGCTGGGCGCACAGCTGCGCTACGCGCGCGCTGAGCGCCTCGCCGGAGCGGTGCCCGTGCAAGGCAACGCGGTGGCCGGCCGCATGCAGTGTGGTGGCGATCTGGGCGCCGATACGGCGGCCTGCACCGGTGATCAACACCACCTTGGAACTGTCTGTCATGGCGTACTCGCTCGGCGTTGCAAAGGGCTCGGCTATCCTGTGCATTGTCCCCGCAACCGGTGCCCGCATGCACGCCGACCTTCCTACTCCCGATCCGGACGCCCTGGCGCATAGCGATCGGTTGGCTGCGCATCTGCGCGCCGAGATCGCCGCCGCCGGTGGTGCGATTCCGTTTTCGCGTTTCATGGAACTGGCGTTGTATGCGCCGGGCCTGGGCTATTACAGCGCCGGCTCCAGCAAGTTCGGCGAGGCTGGCGATTTCGTCACCGCACCGGAGCTGGGGCCGTTGTTCGCGGCCACCGTGTCCGGTGCGCTGGCGCCGGTGCTGCAGCAGCTCGGGCCACAGGCGCGCGTGCTGGAAGTGGGCGGCGGCAGCGGTGCATTCGCCGAAGTCACGCTCAAGCGCCTGCTCGAGCTGGATGCGCTACCGGAGCGTTACGCGATCCTGGAACCCAGCGCCGACCTGCGCGAGCGTCAGCGCGAGCGCCTGGGACGCAGCCTGATCCCGCCGGTCTTCGATCTGGTGGAGTGGCTGGACGGTCCATTCCCGGACGATTGGGATGGGGTGCTGTTCGCCAATGAAGTGATCGATGCATTGCCTACGCCGCGCTTCACGCTGCGCGATGGCGAGGTGTATGAGGAAACCGTGGTGCTGGACGCGCAGCAGCAATTCGCGCGCGGCGAGCAGCCGGCCGATGCCTTGCTGGGCGCGGCGGTGCGGCATCTGGAGCGCTATCTGGAGCAGCCCTTCGCCGATGGTTATCGCTCCGAGTTGCTGCCGCAGTTGCCTTACTGGGTCCAGGCGGTGGCTGGCGGTCTGAAGCGCGGCGCGATGCTGTTCGTCGACTACGGTTACCCGCGTGGCGAGTTCTATCGCGCGCAGCGCGAAGACGGCACCTTGCGCGCGTTCTATCGCCATCGCATGCATGAGGACCTGTATCGCTGGCCGGGCCTGCAGGATCTGACTGCGTCGGTGGACTTCACGGCGTTGGCCGAGGCCGGCACCGGGGCCGGTTTCGAACTGGCCGGATACTGCACGCAAGCGAGCTTTCTGCTCGGCAACGGCCTGGATGCCCTGCTGGCGCAGGCCGACACGCGTACCGACGAAGTGGGGCGCATGCGGCTGCGTGAGCAGATCAAGCGGCTGACCTTGCCCAGCGAAATGGGCGAGCGCTTCCAGGTGATGGGCTTTGCGCGCGATGTCGATTTTGCGCCGGCATTTCTGGCGGGCGATCTCACATGGCGGCTGTGAGCGCGGCGCTGCGTCCATTCCGGCGGCCACGGTTGTGGGTAGGCCTGTGGATCGCCGCAATCCTGATGGTGATTGCGGTATGCATGGGGCCGCCACCAGAGTTTCCGGAACTTCCTTCCAACAGCGACAAGGCCGAGCATTTCTTGACGTTCGCGTTGTTGTGCTGGGGGGCGGTGCAGCTGTTCGCCACCCGTCGCGCGCTGTTGCTTGCGGCGTTCGGATTGGTGCTGTTGGGGATCGGGATCGAGATCGCGCAAGGGGCACTGACCACCAATCGCAGCGCGGATCCGTACGATGCGCTTGCCGATACGTTGGGTATCCTCGCCGGCTTGTGCCTGGCATGGACGCCGCTGCGGTTGGTGATGTTGCGGATCGATCAGCGCATGTTTGGGCCGCGCGGGTAGATCTGTTGTAGAGCAGCTGGTCTGTGACTTTGCTGCAAGGCCCTTGCCCACCCACCCTCGCAGGACACGCTGCAAGTACGTCCATGTAGGCGCTTACGCGGCATCCATGCCGCGTAAGGTCCCGCGACGGTGGGCAGGTAAGGACCAGTCGGGATGGTCGGTATGCAACGTTGAGAGCAGTGCGCGATGGTCGTCCACCTGGCGATTGCGTAGCTTCCAATCTTCGCTCTCAGCCGGGCATGCGGACCGCGCGTTCGCGTAGCCACTTGGTTGCGACCCACTTTTCGCCGGCCAGGACCGGGGCGCCGGCATGCAGGCTGCGTGTCATCGGATGCGGGCGGTCGTAGCTGAAGAACACCGCATTGCCCTTCACCGCAGCGACGTCCAGGTGCGCATCGGGAAAGCGCGTGGCGCCGCCGCGTTCCGGGGTGTTGAGATACATCACCAACGATGCGACGCGCTGACCGCCGGCCTGCAGCAGCACCGGCGTCCCGGCGGCAGCGGGGTCGAAGTAGTCGTAGTGCGGTTGATATTCGGCGCCGGTGGCATAGCGCAAGACCTGCAGTCCTTCGCCGTGGTCCACGGGCCAGTCGAGCAGGCGGGCGATGCGCGCCTCGATGCGTTGGCATAGCGCATCCTGCCCCAGCTGCAGGCACATGCTGTGGCTGGTGCGCGCGGCATGCACGATCTGCGCGCCGTTGTCGTTGTCCACCGTGCGCGAACGCGCTAGGCGTGGCTGCGCCAGTGCGATCAATGCCTCGCATTCTGCATCGGACAGGAAATCGCCCAGCACCACCACGCGCGGCAGCAACAGGCTGACCAGCACGTGCACCTGGCGATCGCCCAGGTCCAGCAACGAGGCATCGTTGTGCTGCAGCACTGCGGGCACACGCACCGGCATCGGCAGGCCATGTGCCTGCGCGTGCTGCTGGATGTGGTCGCGCACCAATGCCTCGACTGCGTCGATGGCGTCCTGTTCGTTCCAGCCTTGATCCAGGAGCGGCTGTAGCGCTTGCTCAGGCAGTTGGCCGGCCACTGCCTGCGCAATGATCCAGTTGCCCAGGGCAGTGGGGATGGGGGTCGAGGTCATCCTTCTACAGTGCATGTCAGTGTGTGGCAGGCATGTGTCAATTGTGTCGTGGTAAGACAAATGACACAGACAGCCCCTATAAAAGTGACGGGGATCTTGAACGTGCTCGCCACTGCAGTGAGCGGAACGCAACCAATTCTTGACGACTCCTCTTCATACCGGACCTTCCTTGACCTGGAGATCAGCCGCATGTCCGTTCGCAATAGCAGCAAGACACTTCTCATGACGTTTGGTACCGCGCTGGCGTTGTCGGCCTGCGGTGGTGGTGCCGATCGTGTCGCTTCGCCCGGCGAGGGCGCATTTCCGCCGGCACCGACGCCGGCCCCCGCACCGACCCCGGCGCCCACGCCTGCACCCACGCCCGCTCCGACACCGACCGGCCCGGCCGCCGATTGCCCGACCGGTTTCTCCAACGTCGGCACCATCGCCAACAACACGCTGCGCGCCTGCCAGCTGCCGGACACCATCAACGGCAACCTGGTGGTGCCGGCACGTGCGGGCACGGCGTATTCGATCAGCGGACGCGTCAACGTGGGCACCGACCGCGGCGGCAACGCCATTGCACCGGCCGCCGGCAGCACGCAGGGCATCCTGACCATCGAGCCGGGCGTGACCCTGTTCGGTTCGGCGGGTAGCGACTACATCGTGGTCAACCGCGGTTCGCAGATCTTTGCCGAAGGCAGCGCCACCGCCCCGATCGTGTTCACCGCGCGCCAGGCGCTTGAGGGCCAGGTTAGCGCCAACACCATCGGCTTGTGGGGTGGCATCGTGGTGCTGGGCCGTGCGGCCATCAACAACTGCCCGGGCACCACGGTCTCCGGTACGCCGGAATGCCAGGCGCAGGTGGAAGGTACCAACGCGTTCTACGGTGGCAACAGCGCCACCGACAACAGCGGCTCCATGCGCTACCTGCGGGTGATGTATTCGGGCTTCGAAATTTCGCCCAACAACGAGTTGCAGGGCATCACCCTGGCCGGCGTGGGCAGCGGCACGCGCCTGGATCATGTGCAGATCCACAATAGCTCCGACGACGGCATCGAATGGTTCGGCGGCACCGTCAACGGCAGCCACATCGTGATCACCGGCGCCGACGATGATTCGCTGGATACCGATGCCGGCTGGAACGGTGCCCTGCAGTTCGGCATCGTGGTGCAGCGCGCCGGTGGCGGCGACCGCATGAACGAGTGGAGCAGCCTGCGCCGTCAGCCGTATTCGCGCCCGAAGGTGGCCAACTTCACCTACGTGGGCAATGCGCGCGCCGGTGCGGCGATCATGCTCAACCAGGGCACGCAGGCCGCGTTCTACAACTCGGTCGTCACGCGTCCGGCCGGTGGCAGCGGTGATGGCCTGGTGTGCTTCAACCTGGCCGATGCCGACACGCTCGGAACCTTCAACTCGGTGTTCTTCGCCTGCCCGACGGCTTTCGGCAGCGACGCGCGTGCGGCCACCCAGTTCGCGGCCGGCACCAACAACGTCGCCAACGGCGTGTCCACGTTGCAGAACACCTTCGTCAATGGCGCCAACGAAAGCGCCGTGCCGGCCTTCCAGGGCTTGAACGGGGTGAGCAGCTTCTTCCAGCAGGTGAACTACATCGGTGGCGTGCGCGATGCCAACGACACCTGGTGGCAGGGCTGGACCTGCGGCCTGACCGCCGATCGTCCCTGCTGAGGCACAGCATCGCAAGGCAGCCCGCGCGGCTGCCTTGTGATGCGTCCAGCTTCATCTTTCAGTTGCCAGGGCTCCCACGATGCGAACCTCCGCTGTCGCCCGTCTCTCGCGGACGGGCCTGTCTCTTTCCATTTCTACCTTGCTGTTTTCCGGCGCTGCGCTGGCGCAGTCGACCACCACCGATGCCGGCTCTGCCAGTGGCAGCAGCACCGCCACCAGTGCGCCCAAGCAACTCGACCAGGTCGTGGTGCGCGGCGAGTACATTCCCGAACCGATGCTGCAGACCTCGGAGGTGGCATCGTTCGTCACCCGTGAGGACATGGAGCGCACCGGCGACAGCAGCGCGGCGGTGGCACTGACGCGTGTCACCGGGCTGAGCCTGTCGCGCGGCAAGTATGTGTATGTGCGCGGCCTGGGCGAGCGTTATTCGTCGGCACTGTTCAACGGCTCGCCGTTACCCAGCCCCGAGCCGATGCAGCGCGTGGTGCCGCTGGATCTGTTCCCAAGCGATGTGCTGGCCAGCGTGACCGTGCAGAAAACCTATTCGGCCGATTATCCGGGCGAATTCGGCGGTGGCGTGATCGATCTGCAGTCGATGGCGGTGCCGGACAAACCCTTCCTGTCGCTGACCGTGGGTGGCGGCGTCAACAGCGTCAGCACCGGCGAAAAAGGCCTGACCTATTACGGCTCCGGCGATGACGAATGGGGCTACGACGACGGCACCCGCAAGCAGCCTGCCGCGTTGCGCGATGCGATCCAGAGCGGCCGGCGCGTGGATCTGGGCAGTTTCTCGCGCGAGGACATCCGCCGTATCGGCCGCAGCTTGAACGACGCCAACCTGTATGTGCTGCAGGAAAAGGACAGCATCGCCCCGGACGTCAATGTCGGCGGCAGTGCCGGTTACAGCATGGACGTGGGCGAGGCCAAGCTGGGCATCATCGCGGTGGCCAGTTACGACAACGAGTGGCGCACGCGCACCGGCAAGCAGCAGGACGGCATCTTTGTCGGCGATACGGTCGAGTTCAATTCCAACTACGACTTCGCCACCACCCGCAACAACGTGCGCACCAACGGCATGCTGGGGCTGGGCTGGGAGTACGGCCGCCACACCATCGGCTGGACCACCTTGTATGTGCACGATGCTTTGAAAGTGGCGCGCAGCCGTGCCGGCCGCGATGAGCTGGCCGGTTTCGATGTGCGTGACGACAACACCGAGTGGTACGAGCGCCAGCTGATCAACAACCAGCTGCGCGGCACGCACGCGTTCGGCGAGTACGACGATCTCAAGATCGAATGGCGCGCAGCGGTGGCCAATGCCAGCCGCGATGTGCCGTACGAAACCGGCATTCGCTACGAGTTGCTCGATGGCTACTGGGCGCATGATGCCTCGCGCGTGCAGAACTACACCCGCTTCAGCAAGGTCGACGACAAGGTGGCCAGCGGCGGGGTGGATGTGACCTGGCGTTTGCCGATCGAGCACGACTTCACCGTCAAGGGCGGTCTGGCCTATCTGGACAACGATCGCAGCGCGTGGAGCCGCGAGTTCCGCTTCCTGGCGCTGGACGGCCCGCTGCCGTTCTACAATCAGTTCCAGCGTGTGGATTACCTGATCTCCGATTACAACCTCAGCAACGATCTGCTGCGCCTGCGCGAGACCACCGGCAGCTTCGGTGCGGCCGCGTACGATGCGACCCTGAAGGTCAAGGCGGCCTATCTGCAGGCCGAGGGCGAGATCGTGCCGACCCTGCGCGCCACCGTCGGTGTGCGCTACGAAGACGCCACCCAGGCGGTGCATCCGTACGACATCTTCACTGGCGTGCGCCAGGACAGCGTGGCACCGCTGGAGAACAGCTACGCGCTGCCATCGGCCACGGTGACCTGGAATTTTGCCGAGAACCAGCAGCTGCGCTTTGGTGCGTCCAAGACCATCGCGCGCCCGCAGTTCCGCGAGATGGCGCCGCAGCAGTATCTGGACCCGGATATCGACCGCCAGTTCTTCGGCAACCCGTTCCTGGTCGATAGCGAGCTGGTCAACCTGGATGCGCGGTACGAGTGGTTCTTCGAGCCGGGCGAGTATTTCACCGTCGGCGCGTTCTACAAGAGCATCGACAAGCCGATCGAAGCCATCGTCAACGATGCGCCCGGCGGCGGCATCGTGCAGAGCTTCATCAATGCGCCCGAGGCCACCTTGTACGGCATCGAACTGGAGGCCAAGAAATATCTGGACCTGCCGATCGCGGCCGACTGGTGGGGCGACAAGCGGGTGTTCGTGTCCGGCAACTACACGCGCACTAAGTCGGAGGTGAGTGCCAGCGATGGCGACACCGTGCAGCCGTTCGGCTTCACCGCACCGGTGCAGGCGACCTTGTTCATCCGCGATGGCTCGGCCTTGCAGGGGCAGTCCGATGACATCGCCAACCTGCAGATCGGTGTGGAAAGCGAGAGCACCCACAGCCAGGCCACCTTGATCGCCAATTATGTCGGTGAGCGGGTGTCCGCGCGTGGTCGACCGGGGCAACCGGATTACATCGACAAACCCGGCACCTCGCTGGATCTGGTGATCAAGAAGGGCCTGGTATGGTCGGGCAATACGCTGTCGTTGAACTTCGCCGCACGCAACCTGCTCAAGACCAAGTACCAGGAATATCAGAGCCTGGGCAGCAATCGGGTAGACCTGTACGAGTACCAGCCCGGCGTGACGTATGACCTGAGTGTGACAGCGCGCTTCTGATCCGACGCCCGCTGCCGGTATCGCAAACGCCCGCCCTGCCTCGCATGGCGGGCGTTTGCATCTGGGTCCGTGTCGCCGTGTGTCGGCTTGTGTCATCACTTTCTTCGAACTGACACATTGCTGCCGCATTCTGTCATCCGACCGCAATCCTGAGACGGATGTCCGCTTTGCAGCGCGCTTTGCCCTCCTTGAAACCCCTGATGTCGGCGCGCGGCCGCAGCGCACTGGCCTGCGTGCTGCTGGCCTTGCTCGCGTTGCAGTGCGCGCGCGTGGTGTGGGTGGTGATCGCCCCGATCGGGCCGTTGGGCACCACCCAGGTCACCACGCCTGCACAGGCGGAATTGCCGGCACTGCGCCGCGATGTGTTCTATCGCAGCGTTGCGGAGGCGAATAGCGACGGCATCGTGTTGCATGGCGTACGCGCGGGCGGCGCGCAAGCGGCTGCGTTCCTGAGCAGCGGCGACGGCAGGCAGGGGGCGTATCGCATGGGCGATGGCGTGGTGCCTGGCGTGACGGTGCAGGCGATCGCGAGCGATCACGTGCTGCTGCGTACCGGTAGCAGCGTGCGACGTCTGGCCTTGGTGGAATCCAGCGCGTCTGCGGCAGCTACATCGCCGGCAACGGCCGCGCCCGCAGCAGCGGGCGGCGCACCTGCGGTGACGTCGAATGTCGGCATTGCGGCTGGCACGGCCACGGCGGCGGCCGTCGACCCGCAACAACTGCTCACCACCGCCGGCCTGCGTGCAAGCGAAGACGGCAGTGGCTTCACCGTGATGCCGCGCGGCGATGGTGCACTGCTGCGCCAGGCCGGCCTGGCGCCGGGCGATGTGCTCACCCAACTCAATGGCCGCACGCTCGATGCCGAACACCTGCGCGAGCTGCAGGACGAACTGCGCGATGGCCAGGCGGCCACGCTGACCTACCGCCGCGACGGCCAGACCCACACCATGACCTTGAAGCGCCCGCAATGACTGCTGCCCGCCCCAGATGGCTGCTTTCGGCCACGTTGTTGCTCGCCCTGCCGGCGGTGCCGATGCTGTCGCTGCATGCCGCCGATGCGCCGGCCGTGCGCCTGCAGGATGTGGACCTGCGCGCCTTCATCCAGGATGTGTCGCGCGCCACCGGCATCACCTTCATCGTGGACACGCGCGTGCAGGGCACGGTCAACGTGGCGCGTGCGCAGGCGATGTCGGAACAGGATCTGCTCGGCATGCTGCTGGCGGTCTTGCGTGCCAACGGCTTGATCGCGGTGTCCAGCGGGCCGTCGACCTACCGCATCATTCCCGACGATACCGCTGCACAGCAGCCGGCCAGCGCCGCCAACGGCAATCTCGGATTCGCCACGCAGGTGTTCACCCTGCAACGCGTGGATGCGCGCAGCGCCGCGGAGATCCTCAAACCGTTGATCGGGCGCGGCGGCGTGATCATGGCGATGCCGCAGGGCAACAGCCTGTTGATTGCCGACTACGCCGATAACCTGCGCCGAGTGCGCGGCCTGGTCGCGCAGATCGACACCGACCGCGCGGCGATCGACACGGTGAGCTTGCGCAATAGCTCCGCGCAGGAACTGGCGCGCACGCTGACCTCGCTGTTCGGGCAGGGGGGAGAGCGCAGCAACGTGCTGTCGGTGTTGCCGGTGGAAAGCAGCAATTCGCTGATCGTGCGCGGCGACCCGGCATTGGTGCAGCGGGTGGTGCGCACCGCGGTGGATCTGGACGGGCGTGCCGAACGCCGCGGCGATGTCAGCGTGGTGCGGCTGCAGCACGCCAGCGCCGAGCAATTGCTGCCGGTGTTGCAGCAGCTGGTCGGGCAGACGCCGGGTAACGAGGCACAGCCCGGGCAGGACACGCGCTCCAACGCGGTGGATGTGGCCGCCGGCGCTACGGGCGCTGCACAGACGCAGGTGATCACACCGGCCGCCGGCAAGCGCCCGGTGATCGTGCGCTACCCCGGCTCCAACGCCTTGATCATCAATGCCGACCCGGAAACCCAGCGTGCCTTGATGGATGTGATCCGTCAGCTGGACGTGCATCGCGAGCAGGTGCTGGTCGAAGCGATCGTGGTGGAGATCTCCGACACCGCCGCCAAGCGTCTGGGTGTGCAGCTGTTGTTGGCCGGGCGCAATGGCACGGTGCCGTTGATTGCCACGCAGTACAGCGGCGCCTCACCGGGCATCGTGCCATTGGCCGCAGCGGCGGCCGGCACGCGCAGCAACAACGGCGACGACGATTCGGTGCTGGAACAGGCGCGCAATGTGGCCGCGCAATCGCTGCTGGGCCTGAGCGGCGGCCTGATCGGGCTGGCCGGGCAAAGCAACGATGCGGTGTTCGGCATGATCATCGATGCGGTCAAGAGCGACACCGGCTCCAACCTGTTGTCGACCCCGTCGATCATGACCCTGGACAACGAGCAGGCGCGCATCCTGGTCGGGCAGGAAGTGCCGATCACCACCGGCGAAGTGCTGGGCGCGGCCAACGACAACCCGTTCCGCACCATCCAGCGCCAGGACGTGGGCGTGGAGCTGGAAGTGCGCCCGCAGATCAATACCGCTGGCGGCATCACCCTGGCGATCAAGCAGGAAGTCTCGGCGATTGCCGGGCCGGTCAGCGCGCAGTCGTCGGAGCTGGTGTTCAACAAGCGCCAGATCGAAACCCGCGTGGTGGTGGAAAACGGCGCCATCGTCGCGCTCGGCGGCCTGCTCGACCAGAACGACCGGCAGACCGTGGAGAAGGTGCCGCTGCTGGGCGATGTGCCCGGCCTGGGCGCGCTGTTCCGGCACAAGTCGCGCAATCGCGACAAGACCAATCTGATGGTATTCATCCGCCCGACCATCATCCGCGACGCGGCCGATGCGCAGCGCATGACCGCGCCGCGCTACACCTATCTGCGCGATCGCCAGTTGGCCGATGGCGACCCGGAAGCCGCGCTCGATGCGCTGGTGCGCGACTACCTGCGTGCGCAGCCGCCGCAGCTGCCGGCCGCGCCATCGTCGGCCGTGCCCGCACCGGCAACAACGCCTGCGCCCGGCGCGCGTCCCGCGCAGCGCTGATGCCATGAACACCGCGCGCGCCAGCATTTCCTACGCGTTTGCCAAGCGCCACGGCGTGGTGCTGCTCGGCAGCGACAGCGCCGCGCAGATCGGCCTGCGCGAGGGTGGCGATGTGCAGGCGCTGATCGAGCTGCGGCGTGCGCTGGGCATGCCGTTGCAGGTGCGCACGCTGGCGCCGTCGGTGTTCGACCGGCATGTGTCGGAGATCTACGCCGATGCCGGCATGGAGCAGGGCGTGCAGGTCGAGGCGCTGGACCTGCACGGCAGCCTGGATTCGTTGATCGACGACATCCCCACCGCCGATCTGCTCGACAGCCAGGACGATGCGCCGATCATTCGCCTGATCAACGGCATCATCGCCGAGGCCGCGCGCCTGGGCGCCTCGGACGTGCATCTGGAGTCCTACGAATCGCGGCTGCGCGTACGCCTGCGCGTGGATGGGGTGATGCGCGAGGCGGCCACCTTGCCCGGACGCATCGCGCCGTTGCTGGTGTCGCGGGTCAAGGTGATGGCGCGGCTGGATATCGCCGAAAAACGCATCCCGCAGGATGGCCGCGTGTCGCTGGTGATGGGCGCCAAGGCGCTGGACGTGCGCGTGTCCACGTTGCCGACGCGCAGCAGCGAGCGGGTGGTGCTGCGCATCCTGGACAAGGAGCAGGGCACCTTGTCGCTGGCCCAGCTGGGCATGCCACCGGCGGTGATGCACACCGTGCAGCGCGCCCTGCAGGTGCCCAACGGCATCGTGCTGGTGACCGGGCCGACCGGCTCGGGCAAGACCACCACGCTGTATGCGGCGCTGAGCCTGCTCAACGATGGCTCGCGCAACATCCTCACGGTGGAGGACCCGGTGGAATACGCCATCGACGGCGTCGGCCAGACCCAGGTCAACGCACGTGTCGGCATGACCTTCGCGGCCGGCTTGCGCGCCATCCTGCGCCAGGATCCGGACGTGGTGATGATCGGCGAGATCCGCGACGCCGAGACCGCGCAGATCGCCGTGCAGGCCAGCCTCACCGGCCACCTGGTGCTGTCCACCGTGCACACCAACGATGCGGTGGGCGCAGTCACGCGGCTGCGCGACATGGGCATCGAGCCATTCCTGCTCGCGTCGAGCCTGCGGCTGATTCTGGCGCAGCGCCTGGTCCGTCGCCTGTGCAGGCAGTGCCGCGCACCGCGCCCGCTGGATGCCAGCACGCGGCAGATGTTGCAGGCGCCCGACGATGCAACCATCTACGCCGCCGTGGGCTGCGCGGCCTGCCACCACAGCGGTTATGCCGGGCGCGTGGGCATCTACGAAGCCATCGCGGTGGACGATGCGATGCGCCGCCTGATCGGCGACAACGCCGACGAGGATGCCCTGGCTGCAGCGGCCTTCGCACGCGCAGCGCGCCTGGGCGATGCCGCGCGCGCGGCGGTGCTGCAAGGCCTCACCACGTTGGAAGAAGCGCTGCGGGTGACCCGCCAGCAGGACGATGCGCATGCCACGGTTTGACTACACCGTGCTCGACCTGCATGGGCACAGCCGCCAGGGCGTGATCAGCGCGGACACGGTACAGGCTGCGCGTGCGCAACTGGAGCAGCGGCAGTGGGTGCCAGTACGCGTGGAGGCGGCGGTGGCGGCCAGCAGCGTGCGTCCGGCGCGTTTCAGTGGCAAGGATCTGGTGCTGTTCACCCGGCAACTCGCCACGCTGGTGGAAACCGCGCCGCTGGAAGAAGCGCTGCGCACCATCGGCACGCAATCCGAACGGCGCGGCGTGCGCCGGGTCACCGGCCAGACGCACGGGCTGGTGGTCGAGGGCTTCCGCCTGTCCGATGCGATGGCGCGCCAGGGCACTGCGTTTCCGCCGCTGTACCGCGCGATGGTGGCCGCGGGCGAGAGTGCCGGTGCGCTGCCGCAGGTGCTGGAGCGCCTGGCCGACCTGCTGGAGCGGCAGGCGCAGGTGCGCAGCAAGCTGCAGTCTGCGTTGGTGTATCCGGCGGCGTTGGCCCTGACCGCCGGTGCGGTGGTCATCGTGCTGATGACCTTCGTGGTGCCCAAGGTGGTGGACCAGTTCGATTCGATGGGCCGCGCGTTGCCATGGCTGACGCGCGCGGTGATCGGCATGTCGCAGTTTCTGCTGCACGCGGGCATTCCGCTGTTGGTGGTGCTGGTCATTGCGGTGATCGCAGCGCTGCGCCTGCTCAAGCGCCCGGAGTTACGCCTGGCGGCCGACCGTGCGGTGCTGCGCGCGCCCTTGCTCGGCCGGTTGATCCGCGACCTGCACGCCGCACGCATGGCCCGCACCCTGGCGATCATGGTCAACAGCGGGCTGCCGCTGATGGAAGGCCTGATGATCGCCGCGCGCACCGTCGACAACCGCGCCTTGCGCCTGGCCACCGACAACATGGTCACGGCAATCCGCGAAGGCGGCAGCCTGGCCGCGGCGATGAAGCGCGCCGGCGTGTTTCCACCGACGTTGCTGTACATGGCCTCCAGCGGCGAAAACAGCGGGCGCCTGGCGCCGATGCTGGAGCGCGCGGCCGATTATCTGGAGCGCGAGTTCGAGTCCTTCACCACCGCGGCGATGAGCCTGCTGGAACCGGCCATCATCGTGCTGCTCGGCGGCGTGGTGGCGGTGATCGTGCTGTCGATCCTGCTGCCCATCCTGCAGTTCAACACCCTCGCGCTTGGTTGAGCGCGGCCGCTTATCCCTGGAGATCGTCATGCAGTCCATCCATTCTCGCGCACGTTCTGGATCGTTCACCGCGCGCGTGCGCCTGCGCGGCTTCACCCTGGTCGAGTTGATGGTGGTCATCGTCATCATCGGCCTGCTGGCCACGGTGGTGATGATCAACGTGATGCCCAGCCAGGACCGCGCCATGGTCGAGAAGGCGCGTGCCGACGTGGCGGTGCTGGAGCAGGCACTGGAAACCTATCGGCTGGACAACCTCAGCTACCCGAGCACCGAACAGGGCCTGCAGGCCTTGCTCAATGCGCCGACCGGGTTGACCCGGCCCGAGCGCTATCGCCAGGGCGGCTATGTCCGCCGCCTGCCGGAAGATCCGTGGGGCCACGCATACCAATACCGTCGACCGGGTCGCAGTGGTGGTTTCGACGTCTACTCGTTCGGTGCCGACGGCGCCGAAGGCGGCGACGCCGACAATGCCGATATCGGCAACTGGCGCTGAGTCGCAGCAGTGCTCGCGCAAACGGCCATCGCAGGGCAATCACGGGTACATGCATCGCGGACGCAGGCGCACGGCTTCACCCTGCTCGAACTGCTCGCCGTCCTGGTGATCACGGCACTCGCCAGCACGCTGGTGGTGCTGACCTTGCCGGATACGCGGCGTGACCTGCACGACCAGGCCGATGCATTGGCCAGTGCCTTGCTGCACGCGCGCGACGAAGCCATCCTGAGCCTGCGCATGGTCGAGGTGACCGTGGATGCGGGGGGTTACAGGTTCCGCCGCCAGGCACAGCAACGCTGGGTGCCGCTGGATGAAAAGCCGTTCGCCGCGATGCGCTGGCCTGCCGGCGTGCAGACGCAGTTGCCGGTGGGCGGGACCCGGTTGAGCGTGCGCTTCGATCCCACCGGTGCGGCCACGCCGCAACGCATCGCGCTGGCCGACGGCCAGCAGCAGCTGCAGGTGGTGGTGGACGCCGCCGGCGTGGTACGGGTCGATGCGCGCCCGCGGTAAGCCCGATGCCTGCGCCGGATTTTCGCTGCTCGAACTGATGGTCGCGCTGGCGATTTTCGGCATGGCCGTGGTTGGCCTGCTGAACCTGTCCGGCGAAAGCACGCGCACTGCGGTGGTGCTGGAAGAGCGCGCCTTGGCTGCGGTGGTTGCGGAGAACCAGGCGATCGACGCAATGCTGGCGCCCACCGCCGCAGCATTGGCGCCGGCGAACGGGCAGGAAAAGCTGGGCGGACGCAGCTGGGACTGGCGGCGCACGGCGATGCCGGCCGGCAGTACCGGCATCGTGCGTATCCAGGTGCAGGTGCGCGCCGCAGCGCAGGCGCAGGAAATCGCCAGCGTGAGTGTCCTGCGGAGCGCCGAATGATCCGCGCACGTCGCAGCGCAGCGGGCACCCGTGGCAGCGCGGGCTTCACCTTGATCGAGCTGCTGGTCGCCCTGGCGGTGTTCGCGCTGGTGGCGGTCGCCGCGGTGGTGGTGATGCGCCAGAGCATCGACCAGCGCGATGCGGTGCGGGCACGCCTGCAGCAGGTTCGCGAGTTCCAGCTTGCGCACGGCCTGCTGCGCGGCGACCTGCAGCAGGCCGCAGTGCGACGCACGCGCAACAGCGAGGGCGGCGCAGCACGCACCGCGTTCGTCGCGAGCCCGCCCGGTGTGCCGGGGCCGCTGTTCGGTTTTGTGCGACGCGGCTGGAGCAATCCGGATCAGGCGCCGCGCGCGTCGCTGCAGTACGTGGAATACCGCGTGGTCGACGGACGCCTGGAGCGCAGTGCGCGTCCCGCGCTCGACGGTGCAATCGCCGGCACGCCGCAGGTGGTGTTGCGTGGCGTGCGCTCGGCAGCGGTCGGGTTCCATTATCGCGCGCAGTGGAGCGATGGCTGGAGCGGCGGGCTCGACGCGCTGCCGGATGCGATCTCGCTGGAGCTGGAGCTGGAGCAATGGGGCCGCGTGCGCCAGTTGTTCCTGCTGCCGGAGGGGCGCGGATGAAGACCTTGAACGCACATGCTGAGCAACGTGGCGTCGCACTGCTGACGGTGTTGTTGCTGGTGGCGGTGATGACGCTATTGATGGTCGCAGTGCTGGACGATCTGCGCTTCGGCCTGCGCCGCAGCGGCAATGGCGAGGCGATGACGCAGGCGCAGTGGTATGCGTTGGGCACCGAAGCCATCGCCCGGCAACGCCTGCAGGCACTGGCCAGGCGCGACCCGATACGCACCACGTTGGAGGGCGGCTGGAACGATCAACCGGTGACCTTCCCGCTGGACGACGGCGCAGTGAGTGTGCGGCTGCGCGACCGCGGCGGCTGCTTCAATCTCAACAGCGTGGTCGCCGGTGCGCCCGAGCAATGGCAGCGCAGCGACGACGGCGCAGAACAGTACCGCGCCTTGCTGGAGGTGCTGGGCATCGCACCGCAACAGGCACAGGCGCTGACCGATGCGCTGGTGGACTGGATCGACAGCGACAGCCAGCCCGGTGCGCAGGGCGCCGAAGACGATCGTTATCTGCAATCGGCAGTGCCGTTGCGCAGCGGGGCGACCCTGCTGGCGGGCGTCAGCGAGCTGCGCGCCATCGCCGGCTATACGCCACAGGTGATCGCGCAGTTGCGGCCGCATGTGTGCGCATTGCCAGAGGCGCGCCTGTCGCCGATCAATATCAATACGCTGCGCCCGGAAGATGCGCCGGTCCTGGTGGCGCTGACCGAAGGCGCTCTGGAGCTGGCAGCCGCGCGCCGCGTCATTGCCGCGCGGCCGGCTGGGGGATGGCGCGATGCCAACACCTTTTTGAGCCAGCCTGCGCTGATCCAGGCCGAACCTTCCAATGCAGTGTTGGAGCAGATCGAACTACGCACCCGCTATTTTTCCCTCTACAGCCAGGTCGACCACGCCGGCGCGCAAGTCGTACTGGACGCCTTGCTGCAGCAGGATCCTGCCGGCCGCGTGCGGCTGGTGGCGCGTCAATGGAGTTCCGACGAATGAGTACCACCTTGCTGTTGCTGCCCGCCGATGCCACGGCACACGCGATTGCCGTGCGTGTGGACACGCATGGCCAGGTACTGTCGCAGCGTGCAGCCAGCGCGCCGTATGAACCGTCCACGCGCACCGTGCTGGTGGTGCCGGGCGTGGAGGTGCATCTGCGCTGGCTGAGCCTGCCCGGCCGCAGCATCGCGCAGTCGGTCGCGGCTGCGCGCCTGCAACTGGCCGAACACCTGGCTGTGGAGACACCGGCGCTGCATGTGGTGATCGCCGATCGCAGCGAGGCCGATGGCACGCGTCTGGTTGCTGCGGTGGACAGCGCAGTACTACAGCAGTGGTTGGCGCGCGCAACGCAGCTGGGCGTCGTCCCCGATGCGGTGGTGCCCGATTGCATGTTGCTGGAGCCGGCCACGGATGCTGCGGCAGTGGTGATGGACTGGGATGGCCGTTGGCTGATCCGCGGCGCAGGCCTGGTCTGCAGCCTGGAGCCGGAGGCCGCGCGCATGCTGCTGGGCGAGCGCGCGCCGGCACAGCCGCCAGCGCACGCCACCGCGCACACCATTGCCTGCCTGGCACAAGGCGCCATGCGCGTGCCGATCAACCTGCTGCAGCACGCGTTCGCTGCAAGGCCGGCCGCTGCGCAGACAATCACTGCGCGCCGTCTTGTGGTGCTGGCCGCGCTGGTGCTGCTGTCGCCGCTGGTGCTGTTGCTGGCGCAGACACTGCGCTACGAAATCGGTGCGCGCATGCTGCAATCGCGCGCTGCCGCGCAGTTGGGCGTGCGCGATGCAGCGGCGGTACCGGCCGCGCTGCAGGAACGCCGGCACACCGGTGTGGCGGCCGATCGCCTGGCCGTGCAGCTCGGTCCCTTGTTCGCGGCGGTCGATGCCATGCCGGCGGCGGAACTGGATCAGCTCGACTATCACGCCACCCAGCCGCTGCGCGGCACCCTGCTGCATGGCGATGGCGCCAGCCTGCAACAGCTGTCCGCACGATTGGCCCAGCAGGGGTGGCAACTGCAGCCCGGCAGCAGCCAGAGCGAAGACAAGCGCCTGCGGACGCCGTTCGTGCTGGAGCCATTGCGATGACTGCACCTGTGCAACGCGGCACGCAGTGGTGGCGGGCGCGTGCGCCGCGCGAGCGGCTGATGCTGGGCGTGATGTGCGCTGCCGTGGCTGCGTTCGTCGCCTGGTATGCGCTCTACACCCCGTTGCGGCACTGGCGTGCCCAGGCGCAGGCGCGCTATGCCGCTGCGGCGCAGCTGGTGCTGGATGCATCTGCGCAGGCATCGGCGACCGGGCGTGCGGCTGCACCTGGCACGACGGCACTGGCCGAGCTCATCGCAAGCAGCGCACGCGAAGCCGGCGTCGGCATCACCTCCCAGCAGCGCAGCGCGGCGGGCGGAGTGGACGTGCAGATCGATGCGGTCAGCGCCACCAGCTTGTTCGGCTGGCTGGAGCGGCTGCGCCAGGCGCATGGCCTGGCGCCGACGCACCTGAGCATCGTGCGCGACCAGGGCCAACTGCGGGTACGCTGCGGGTTTGCGGAGCCTGCACCGTGACGCGCCTGCGTTGGATCCTGGTCTTCCTGGTGATGGTGGCTGTCGCGCTGCTGGCGTGGCTGCCGCTGCGCCTGGTGCTGCCACGCGAGGGGCTGCCGTTCTCGGCGCTGGACGTGGATGGGCCGGTATGGGCCGGCACCTTGCGGCAGGTGCAATGGCAAGGCATCGCCTTCGGCGATGTCACGGTACGGCCGCGTGTCTGGCCGTTGTTGCGTGGACAGCGCCAGGTACATTTGCAGGCCACGCAGCTGCAACTGCTGCTGGTGGATGGCGCGCACTACGGTATCGGCGATGCGCAGGGCCAGCTGCTGTTGCGCCAGCCGGCGGGCATGGCCTTGATCGATCTGGCGGTGGAGCTGCAGCAGGTGGATCTGCTGTTCGATGCCACCGGCTGCGTGCAGGCAGGTGGGCGGGTCGGCCTGCAACTGCTGGCAAGTGGCGCGGGCGAGTTGCCCGGTCTGCCGCCGTTGCGCTTGTCCGGGCAGCCGCGGTGCGTAGACGACAGCGCCGTGCTGAGCCTGCTGCCCGATGCACCGCTGCCTGCCGGCGTGCAGGCCGATGCACAGCTGCAAGTGTGGCGCGATGGGCGTTGGCAGCTGCAGTCACGCATCGATCCCGGGCAGGACGCAGTGTTGGGCGTGGGCCTGCAGTTGCTGGGCTTTGCCGCCACCCCGGAGCGCAGCTTGTTGCGCATCGACCAGGGGCAATTGCGCTAGGACTGCTGTTATGCGCGGCGCGGCGAAAAATCTTTCGTCTGCACCATTAGCGTGCATGCCTGTCGGCTGGTGTCTTCATCGCGGCCGCTGCGGTGGCACACTTCATTGATCTGTTGACAACGTTGTCGGCGTTGCGCCGCTAGCAGTCATTGCAGCAGTCGACGGGCCGCGTTGATAGGGCAGAGATGCTGCCCCGAGCACGCGGGAGCGTGCGGTGATCGACTGTGATGCAGCCCGCAATGCGTGCGCTGCGGTATGCACATTCCGGACCCACCGGAATTGGTCTGGTTGCAAGGGATTGGTCAGCGACTGGTCCTGTGACAACGATGCCCGCTGCGCACCCGAATGATCCTTTGTGCACCGTCGAAGGTCTTGAAAAGCAGGGCTCAGGCGCGTTCGCAGCCGGCCCTCAAACACTTTCGGTAGTGACTGTTGACAGGATCTTTTAAAGACCATAAGAATCAAATCCACTAAATTGGTATTTGCCAGTCAGGGCCGTTGATCAGCAATGGCATGCGATGTCCGTCCTGGGAGGGAGGCGGCATCGGCACCCACGGGGGGCCGTACGGGGTGCTCGCGGACAACAGATCGCAGGCGGTTCCGCACGTCCGGAACTGGTGGCCTGTGCGCGTGTGGGTGGGTTGCCCAGCGTCGTGATCTGTCTTTGCTGATCGATCGGAATGCCAGTCGCGTCGTCGTCCAGCCATTCCACCTCAGGATCTCCCATGTCACCTGTCCCGCGTGCCTCGTTGCGTTGTTGTTCGCCCTCCTCGCTGTCCGTCGCCATCGCGCTGTCGCTGCTTGCCTGCGGTGCCAATGCGCAGGTGCAGCAATCGCCGCCGCCGGCATCGGCGCAGATCTCCCAGCTCGACACCGTCAAGGTCACCAGCTCCTACCAGAAGAGCCTGATCACCGCGATGGACAACAAGCGCGACGATGTGCGCATGACCGATGGCATCTCTGCACAGGACATCGGCAAGTTTCCTGCCGAGAACATCGCCGAGGCGATCCAGCGCATCCCCGGCGTGCAGATCTCCACCATCAACGGGCGCGGCTCCACCATCAGCGTGCGTGGTCTGGGCCCGCAGTATTCGGCCACCACCATCAACGGCCAGGTGATCAAGAGCGCCGACTTCACCGACGGGTTCCGCTACGACATCATCCAGCCGGAAGTGGCCGCCGGGATCGAGGTGATCAAGTCGCCGTCGGCGGACATGGATGCCGGTGGCCTGTCCGGCACGGTCAACATCAATACCACCAAACCGCTGGACTACCAGCAGACCAAGCTGCTGTTCTCGGCCAAGACCCAATATGCGGAGTTCGCCGGTGGCTCGCCCACGCCCAAGGGCGTGCTGACCTATATCGACCAGTTCAAGTTCGGCGGCGGCGATCTGGGCGTGTTCCTCAGTGCCGGCTACCAGAAGCTCAAGGACCGCGCCGATTATCTGTGGATCGACCGCTGGTACACGCAGGACACCGACGCCGGCACCTTGTACATCCCGCGTCGTCCGCGCTATCGCTCGATCGAGCGCGAGACCACGCGCAAGATGTTCAATGGCGGCCTGCAGTGGAAGCCCAACGACCAGCTGGAGATGAACCTCTCTGCGCTGTACTCGCAGGACAAGACCGCCAACGACATGAACCAGCTGGTGTACTCGTTCGAGCGCAGCCCGCTGACGGTGCTGCAGACCAACGGCCTGACCGCCACGCAGGTGTCGGCATCGGACTACTGGCTGGAGAACAATCGCCAGATCGAACAACACGATCTGTCCACGCAGTTGCTCACCTACGACTTCAAATGGAAGGGCGATGCCTGGACGCTCAGTGGCGCGGCCAATTACACCCAGGGCAAGACCGACGAGAACGAACGTGCCGCGATCCTGGGCCGGATCCCCTCGGCGACGCTGCTGGATACCTCCAATCCCGACGCGATCTCGCTGACCACCGATGCCGACGCCACCAATGCCAGCGCCTGGGACAAGCGCAATCTGGTGCGTAGCGAGTATCCCAATGGCTCCATCCAGTCGCTCAGCAACAAGGAGTGGTCGCTGCAGCTGGATGCCGAACGGTATCTGGAGCTGGGTGCGTTAAATGCGGTGCGCTTCGGTGCCAAGTACCGCCGCGAAACCTTCGAGCGCGACGTGCGCCGGCGCGACTTCCTGTATCTGCTCAGGACCGGTGCGGTGTCGGGCTTCGACATGTTCCCGGAGCTGTCGGCCGCCAACAGCACGGTCAGCAACTTCCTCGACGGGCAGCTGGCCTCGCAGGACAGCTGGGTCACCCCGGACATCGCCGCCTACGCACGCTCGCTGGCCGCCGCCGGCATCAGCGTGCCAGTGCTGTTCGCACCGCAGAGCAGCTACAGCATCGAGAACGACATTTCCTCGGCCTATGCGATGGCGCGCATCGATACCGACATCGGCAGCATGCGTCTGCGCGGCAACCTCGGCCTGCGCTACGAAAACACCAAGCGCACCACCGATACCTACCTGACCCAGGCGCAGGCCGCCAGCGACGATGCCAATGTGGTGATCGGCACCGCGCGCGCGCCGTACGAGTATTCCAACTGGTTGCCCAGCCTGAATCTGGTGCTGGACATGCGCGACGACCTGCTGCTGCGCTTTGCCGCCGCCAAGGTACTAGTGCGGCCGATCCTGGACAGCAATACCGCCATCGCCTCGACCATCTCCACCGGCACCAATACCGGCGGCACCACCACCTATGTCGTCACCCAGGGCCAGACCGATCTGAAGGCACTGACCGGCGACCAGGCCGACCTGAGCCTGGAGTGGTACTACGGCAACGGCGGCGCGCTGACCGTGGCCGGCTTCTGGAAGAACATCAAGAACGGCACCTTCAACAGCATCGTCTGCCCGGCCGCCTTCAGCGGCACTGCGCTGTCCAGCAACGCGGCCGGCGACTGCGTGGACAGCGGCGGCGATATCTACGAGATCACCGCCACCACCAACGACCCGAGCAAGGTCAAGATCCGCGGTTACGAACTGGGCTGGACGCAATCGCTGGATGCCTGGTTGCCGATCGACGGCTTCGGGGTGACCACCAACTTCACTCGGGTGATTCCGCAGCGCGATACCGATTTCCAGATCCGCAACCTGTCCGAGCAGACCTGGAACGCCACCGCGTACTGGGAGAGCGCGCATTATTCGGCGCGCGTTTCGCTCAACCATCGCAGCGAGTACGAACAGGACAGCAGCGACAGCTTCTTCGCGCGCGAAGGCCACACCATGAAGGCGCGCACCCAGCTGGATGCGGTGCTCGGCTACCAGGTCAACGACAGGCTGAGCTTCCAGCTCGGTGGCCTGAATCTCACCAATCGCACCGAGGAGGCCTACAAGGACATCGCCAGCCGCTGGCAGATGACCGGCGTCACCGGGCGCAGCTACTACCTGTCGATGCAGTGGGACATGCTGTGATGCCGGGCCAGCGAGCGCTGCGCCGGCAGGCACCGCTGCGTGCGGCAGCCAGCAGTGCCGGCAATGCCGCAGGTGTGATGGACGCGCGCCCTGCAGTGGCCGCGCGCGTGGCTACGCCGCGTGCGTCACGGAGCACGCCTGCGGTGCAGGCTGGCAGGCGCCATCATGCGCAGGCGTGAGTTCCTTGCCGGCAGCGTCTGCGCCTCGTCGCTGCTTGGCGTGCCGGCGCTGCTGCCGGGCGCGGCGAGCGTTGTAGCGACACGTGCGGGCGATGGCGGCAAGCGGGGTCCCGCGCCACCGCCAGCGGGCACCGATGACGCCGGCCAGTGGCTGGACCTGGACGAGGGCTGGCGCTTCCACGCGGGCGATCTACCGTTCCCGCGCCTGCTGGCGCAGGACGAAACCTACGACAATGCCAAGGCCGGCCGCGCCTGGGGTGCGGCGGCGCCGGACTACGACGACTCCGGCTGGCGACAGCTGCAACTGCCGCACGATTTTGTGGTGGAGCAGACGGTGCGTGCCGACGCCAACATCGCGCAGGGCTATCGCCCGCGTGGCATTGCCTGGTACCGGCGCACGCTGCGGCTGGACGAGTCCGCGCGCGGCCAGGCGGTGGAACTGCGTCTGGACGGCATCGCCAGCCATGCCACCGTGTGGGTCAACGGCATGCGGATGGCGCGCAGCTGGAGCGGCTACAACGGGCTGGTCATCGATCTCACGCCGGTCGCGCGCTACGGCAATGCCGTGAACAGCATCGCCATCCGCGTCGATGCCGAGGCGATGGACGGCTGGTGGTACGAAGGCGGCGGCATCTACCGGCACACCTGGCTGGTGCTGCGTGCGCCCTTGCATATCGCCGGCGATGGCCTGGCGGCGGTGCCGCGCGAAGGCCCGGGCGATCTCTGGCAGCTGCCGGTGCAACTGGACCTGGTCAACAGCGGCGAACAGCCTGCCGAGGCGTGGGTGGATGTGGCGCTGCGCGACCCAAACGGTGCTGTCGTGGCGAGTGGCGAGACGCAACTGCGCGTGGCTGCATTCGGTACCGTGCAGGCGGCCATCAGCATGTCGGTGCCGCAACCGCAGCGCTGGAGCGTGGACACGCCGGTGCTGTACCGCGTGCACGCCAGCGTGCGTGGCGCAGACGGCCGCAGCGACCGTGCCGAGTGCGAGATCGGCTTTCGCAGCCTGCGCTTCGATGCCGACCACGGCTTCTTCCTCAATGGTCGCCCGCTCAAGATCAAGGGCGTATGCCTGCATCAGGATCATGCCGGCGTCGGTGTGGCGCTGCCCGATGCCTTGCACGCGTTTCGCCTGCAACGCCTGAAATCGATGGGCTGCAATGCCATCCGCCTGCATCACGCGGTGGCACCGGAACTGCTGCAGGCCTGCGACCGGCTCGGCATGCTGGTGATGGCCGAGAACAGGCTGTTCAATCCCGCACCCGAGTATGTGGCGCTGCTGCAGAACATGGTGCGGCGCCAGCGCAACCATCCCAGCGTGTTCCTGTGGTCGCTGCTCAACGAGGAGCCGCTGCAGGGCACCGCCACCGGTTACGCGATCATGGCGCGCGCCGCCAGCGCCGTGCGCGCGCTCGACGACAGCCGCCCGATCACCGCCGGCATGAACGACGGCATGTTCGCCACCCGTGGCGCGGCCGATGTGGTGGACGTGCTCGGCTTCAACTACCGCCAGTTCAACTACGACCGCGTGCATGCGGCGCGGCCGCGCACGCCGATGCTGTCCAGCGAGGACACCAGCGCGTTCCAGACCCGCGGCGCATGGTTCACCGACCTGGACGCGCACGTGGTGGCCGAAGACGACAGCCTGGCCGCGGACTGGGGCAATACCCACCGCCGTGCCTGGCAGCTGATTGCCGAACGCCCGTTCGTCGCCGGCGGTTTCGTGTGGACCGGCTTCGATTATCGCGGCGAACCCACGCCGTTCGAATGGCCGTCGGTGGGCGCGTTCTTCGGCATCATGGATCAATGCGGATTTGCCAAGGGGGCCTACTGGTTGCGCCGCGCGCTGTGGATCGGCGACGCGCCGGTGCTGCACCTGTTGCCGCACTGGAACTGGCCCGGCCGCGAGGGCCGGCCGATCAAGGTGATGGCGTTCTGCAATGCCGCGCAGGTGGAGCTGTGGCTCAATGGCCGCTCGCTGGGCAAACAGGCGGTGGATCGCGCGCAGATGAATCAGTGGCAGGTGGCCTATGCGCCGGGTGTGCTCGAAGCGATGGCCTGGCGCGACGGCCGCGAGGTGGCGCGTACGCGGGTGGAAACCACCGGCGCAGCGGTTGCGCTGCGGCTCACGCCCGACCGCCCCCAGCTACGCGGCGATGGCCGCGATGCGCAGCCGGTGACATTGGAAGCGGTGGATGCGCAAGGTCGCCACGTGCCCGATTGCAATGCAATGCTGACGCTGCAGATCAGCGGTGGCCGCTTGCTGGGGGTTGGCAATGGCGACCCGAATGCACACGCCGCCGATCAGGGCATGCAAGTGGCCCTGTTCAACGGGCTGGCGCAGGCGATCGTGCAGGCCGAGCGTGGCGCAGGCGTATTACGGCTGCAGGCGCGCAGCGCAGGCGTGCGCGATGCGGTGGTCGAGATCGCGTGCGTGACGGTGCCGCTGCCAGCCACGGTGCCGATCGTGGCGCCGGTGATGGTGGTCGAAAGCTGGCGCCACACCGCCGCCTTCGCGCAGCCGCCGGCGCCGGATCTCTCGCGCCGCCCCAACGACAACAACAGCTGGAGCAATACGTTGCCCGGCACCCTGGAAACCGCGCCCGAACGCGCCGGCTACGTGTTGTACCGTACCCGGTTCACGCCGTGGCAGGGCGTGCAGGCCCACGGCGGCATGCTCGACCTGGGCCGCCTCAGCGGGCCGGCGCAAGTGTTTCTGGATGGCCGTGCAGTGACGCAGGCGGCGGCCGGCACACCGATCAAGTTGGAGCTTGCACCCGCGACCGGCGCGCGCACGCTGGCGGTGATCCTGCAGGTCGCTGCGGATCAACCGTTTGGATTCCACGACGTCGTCACCGTGCAGTATCGGAACTCGCCATGATTACCTCATCGTTTTTCCCGTCGTCGCCCGCGCGGCTGTTCGCCGGCGCAGTGCTGGGCGCCTTGCTCGCCATTCCCCTCACCGTGCTGGCCACACCACCCGCACAGGCGGTGCTGCAACGCCTGATTGGCGCACGCGCCGCCCAGTTCGAGATGCGCGTGGCACCGCGCGGCGACGGCGCGGACTGGTATCGCATCGATGCCGGCGGCGACACGGTGCGCATTGCCGGCTCCTCGCAGGTGGCCTTGGCGCGTGGCGCCTACGCCTATCTTGGCCAGGCCGGTGCGGCCTCGATGAGCTGGGAAGGCGACCGCGTGGCGCTGCCGGCGCAATGGCCGGCCTACAGCAGCGGCCAGGTGCGCACGCCGTTTGCCCATCGCGCCTATCTCAACACCTGCACCTACGGCTACACCACGCCGTTCTGGGACTGGCCGCGCTGGCAGCGCGAGATCGACTGGATGGCGCTGCACGGCATCGACATGCCGCTGGCGATGGAAGGGCAGGAGGCGATCTGGCAGGCGCTGTGGCGTGAGTTCGGCGTGGGCGATGACGCGCTGGCAGAGTATTTCTCCGGCCCCGCCTTCACCCCGTGGCAGCGCATGGGCAATATCGAAGGTTATCGTGCACCGTTGCCGCAGCAATGGATCGACAGCAAGCGCGTGCTGCAGACGCAGATCCTCACCCGCATGCGCGAGCTGGGCATGCAACCGGTGCTGCCGGCGTTTGCCGGCTACGTGCCCAAGGCATTCGCGCAGGCGCATCCCAACGCGCGCATCTACCGCATGCGCGCCTGGGAAGGCTTCCACGAAACCTACTGGCTGGATCCACGCGATCCGTTGTTCGCCCAGGTCGCGCGCCGGTTTCTGGAGCTGTACACGCAGGCCTACGGTGCAGGCGAGTTCTATCTGGCCGACGCCTTCAACGAGATGCTGCCGCCGGTGGCCGACGACGGCAGCGACGTGGCCGCCGCCAAGTACGGCGACAGCATCGCCAACTCCGATGCCGCACGTGCCAAGGCCGTACCGGCGGCGCAACGCGATGCACGCCTGGCCGAGTACGGGCAGGCCTTGTATCGCTCCATCGCGCAGGTCAATCCGCAGGCCACCTGGGTAATGCAGGGCTGGCTGTTCGGTGCCGACCGCGAGTTCTGGCAACCGCAGGCGATCGCTGCGTTTCTCGGTAAGGTGCCCGACGCGCGCTTGATGGTGCTGGACATCGGCAACGACCGCTATCCCGGCACCTGGAAGTCCTCGCAGGCGTTCGACAACAAGCAGTGGATCTATGGCTACGTGCACAACTACGGCGCCAGCAACCCGTTGTACGGCGACTTCGCGTTTTATCGACACGATCTGCAGGCCTTGCTGGCCGATCCGGACAAACGCAATCTGCGCGGCTTTGGCGTGTTTCCGGAAGGGCTGCACAGCAACTCGGTGGTTTACGACTATCTCTACGCGCTGGCCTGGGAGGGCCCGCAACAATCCTGGTCGCAATGGCTCAGCCAATACACCCGCGCGCGCTACGGCCGCAGCGATGCGGCATTGCTGCAGGCCTGGTCGGATCTGGAAGCGGGTATCTACCAGACCCGCTACTGGTCGCCGCGCTGGTGGAACAAGCGCGCCGGCGCGTATCTGCTGTTCAAGCGGCCGACCGCCGACATCGTCGGCTTTGACGACCGCCCCGGCGATCCGCAACGCCTGCGCCGCGCCATCGACGCGTTGCTGCAGCAGGCCCACCACTATGCCGATGCGCCGCTGTACCGCTACGACCTGATCGAAGACGCGCGGCATTACCTGAGCCTGCACGCCGACCGTCAATTGCAGGCGGTGGTGCAGGCCTACGACGCCGGCGACCTCGCGCGCGGCGATGCGCTGTTGGCGCGCACCACGCAACTGGTGCAGGGGCTGGATGCATTGGTCGGCGGCCAGCACGAAACCCTGGCCGACTGGACCGGCCAGGCCGCCGCGGCCGCCGGCAACGATGCCGCACTGCGGCGTGCCTATGTCGGCAATGCACGTGCGCAGGTCAGCATCTGGGGCGGCGACGGCAACCTGGCCGATTACGCATCCAAGGCGTGGCAGGGCATGTACACGGATTTCTATCTGCAGCGCTGGACGCGCTTTCTCGGCGCATACCGCGCCGCACGCAAGGCGGGCACACCGTTCGACGCAGCGACAGTCAACGCGCAGCTTGCCGCGTGGGAGCGCCAATGGGCCGCGCAGGACGAAGTGCCGAAGCGACAGCCACCCCGCGACCCACTGACCTTGCTGCGCAGCTTGCTGGCGCAGGTGGACGCGCCTGATGGCTTGCAAAGCGCCATGCAACGCAATGTTCAAGGCAGTACGCGCGATGCGATGCAAGGCGTTGCCCAAGGCGACGTGCACGGCATGGCGCACGGTGCCATTCGCGGCACCACGCAAGGTACTGCCCAATGAGCAGATCCATATTGCACATCGCGGCCCTCCATGAGCGCTTCCGTACCGAAGCAGCGACACTCGCCACGGGCAGCACGTCTGCAGGCCGCCTCCCCCTGCAGTCGCTGGGCAAGGAACTGCAATGAGCGCACAAACACTCTCCGCTGCGGCTGGTGCCGCAACCGCAACACCCAGGCGCGAACGCTTCCTGTCGCTGGACGTGTTCCGCGGCCTGACCATCTTCCTGATGATCCTGGTCAACACCGCCGGGCCCGGCGCGCAGCCATACGCGCAGCTGACCCACGCGGCCTGGTTCGGCTTCACGCTTGCCGATCTGGTGTTTCCCTCGTTCCTGTTCGCCGTCGGCAGCGCGATGAGTTTTGCGCTGGCCACCGGCACGCCGCACCGGCAGTTCCTCGCCCGCGTGAGCAAGCGCGCCGCGCTGATCGTGATGTGCGGCGTGCTGATGTACTGGTTTCCGTTCTTCCACCCGCAGCCCGATGGTGGATGGGCGTTCACTGCAGTCGATCAACTCCGCCTGACCGGCGTGCTGCAGCGGATCGGCCTGTGCTATCTGCTCGCAGCGCTGCTGGTGCGCTATCTGCCGCCACGCGCTATCGCGCCGGTTTGCGTCGCGCTGCTGCTGGGCTACTGGGCATTGCTGTACGTCTTTGGCGAGCCCGGTGCGGAGCTGAGCAAGACCGGCAACGCCGGCACCCGGCTGGACCTGTGGCTGTACGGGCGCGCACACCTGTATCGCAAGGATGGCGGCTTCGACCCTGAGGGCCTGCTTGGCACGCTGTCGGCCACGGTCAACGTGCTGGCCGGCTATCTGGGCGGGCGCTTCCTGCAGCGGCACGGCAAGACCGGTGCCGCCACGCGCAGCCTGTTGCTGGCGGGCGCGGGGCTGGTGCTGCTGGCATTGCTCTGGCACCCGGCCTGGCCGCTGTCGAAGAAGCTCTGGAGCGGGTCGTTCGTCGCCTGCACGGTGGGCCTGGATCTGCTGGCGCTGGGCGTCCTGGTCTACCTGCTGGAGTTGCGCGGCTGGAGCGGCGGCAGCGGCTTCTTCACCGTGCTGGGGCGCAACCCGCTGGCGATCTACCTGTTCTCCGAACTGTTCGTGGTGGTGCTGCGGCTGATTCCGGCCGGCAGCTCCGGGCTGGACCTGTACGCCTGGGCCGGCATCCGCGTGTTCCAGACCATCGCGCCGGGCCCGCTCGGGTCGCTGCTGTGCGCGATGAGCTACACGCTGCTGTGTTGGTGCGTGGGCTGGTGGATGGATCGGCGGCGCTGGTATCTGCGGCTGTGATTGCCCGACCCGGCAATCGGTGACGCAGCCCCGGCGCGCGGACGGTGCCGCACCGGCCTGGTCATCGGCATGCATCCCGCCCTTGACCAGCGCGGTGGACGCCTGCGTCAGCCAGGCTTGTCACCGCTCCCGACGATCCACAGCCGCTAATGCGCTGCGGGCAAATTGGTACTATATTGGACCTAACGAATCCAAGTCGGTCCGGAGGACAGGCAATGGCCAAACCGAAAACCGAAGCCAGGACGGACACCGACCCCCGGATGGACGCGCTGACGCTGGACGCCTCCGCGCCGACGCCGCTGTATCTGCAACTGGCGAGCAAGC
This sequence comes from Xanthomonas arboricola, assembly GCF_002940665.1. Lineage (GTDB taxonomy): Bacteria > Pseudomonadota > Gammaproteobacteria > Xanthomonadales > Xanthomonadaceae > Xanthomonas > Xanthomonas arboricola_B. The sequence continues at coordinate 974,900 of NZ_MIGY01000003.1, read as the reverse complement.
TGGACGAGCAGATCCGCGGCGCGCAGTGGAAGGCCGGCGAGGCGCTGCCGGCCGAGCGCCAGCTGTGCGAGCGGCTGCAGATCTCGCGGGTGACGCTGCGCCAGGCCGTGGACGTGCTGGTCGAACAGGGTTTGGTCTCGCGCCGGCAGGGCGCCGGCACCTTCGTCACCACGCAGATCCAGCACCAGCTCAGCGGCCTGACCAGTTTCAGCGAGACGCTGCGCATCAAGGGCTACGAGCCCGGCACGCGCTGGCTGGAGCGGCGGCTGCGTCCGGCGCATGGCGAAGAGATCCTGCGGCTGGGCCTGTCGCCGGATGCGGCTGTGGCCTCGCTGACCCGCCTGCGCAGCGCCGACGACCGGGTCATGGCCTACGAGCATGCGGTGTTGCCGCAGCGCATCGTTGCCGACCCGCAGCAGATCGGCGATTCGCTCTACAGCTACCTGGACACGCAGGGCACCCCGGTGGTGCGCGCGCTGCAGTACTTCCGCGCGATCAATCTGCCAGCGCGGCTGGCCGAACACCTGCGCATGAAGACCGGCGAGGCGATCCTGCATGTGGTGCGCGTGGGCTATGCGCGTGACGGCAGCGCGATCGAATTGACCGACACCTATTGCCACAACGATTTCTACGATTTCGTCGCCGAACTGCGTCGCTGATCCAGCGCGGCGCCCCCCAACCGACAACTCAAGAGCCAGCCGATCCATGACTACCGCCAGGCCCGCAAATCCCGTTGTCTCGATCGCCATCGTCGGCGTGCTGTTCTTCATCATCGGCTTCTTCACCTGGATCAACGGGCCGCTGATCACCTTCGTGCGGCTGGCGTTCGACCTCAACGAGGTCAACGCCTTCCTGGTGCTGATGGTGTTCTACCTGTCGTACTTCTTCCTGGCGCTGCCGGCGTCGTGGATCCTCAAGCGCACCGGCATGAAGAAGGGGCTGGCGCTGAGCCTGGTGGTGATGGCGGTGGGCGCGGCCGGATTCGGCCAGTTCGCCACCCAGCGCTGGTATCCGGGCGCCTTGGGCGGCCTGTTCGTGATCGGCAGCGGCCTGGCGCTGCTGCAGACCGCGATCAACCCGTACATCAGCATCCTCGGGCCGATCGAGAGCGCGGCGCGGCGGATCGCGCTGATGGGCATCTGCAACAAGATCGCTGGCATCCTGGCGCCGATCCTGATCGGCTCGCTGGTGTTGCACGGCATCGGCGATCTGTCCGCGCAGGTGGCCAGCGCCGATGCGGCGACCAAGCAGCAGTTGCTCACGGCCTTTGCCGCCAAGATCCACGCACCGTATCTGGTGATGTCCGGCGTGCTGCTGTTGCTGGCGATCGGTGTGCTGTTCTCGCCGCTGCCGGAGCTGCGGGCCTCCGAGGCCAATGCCACGCCCGGCAGTGCGGTTGGCGTGCAGAAGTCCAGCATCTTCCAGTTCCCGCACCTGTGGCTGGGCGTGTTGTGCCTGTTCGTCTACGTGGGCGTGGAAGTGATGGCCGGCGATGCGATCGGCACCTACGGCCGCGGCTTCAATCTGCCGTTGGACAGCACCAAGATCTTCACCTCCTACACGCTGGGCGCGATGCTGGTTGGCTACATCGTCGGCCTGGCGTTGATTCCGGGCGTGATCTCGCAAGCGCGGTACCTGAGCGTGTCGGCGCTGCTGGGCGTGCTGTTCTCGCTGGGCGCGCTGCTGACCCACGGCTATGTGTCGGTGGGCTTCGTGGCCGCGCTCGGTTTTGCCAACGCGATGATGTGGCCGGCGATCTTTCCGCTGGCCATTCGCGGGCTTGGCCGCTTCACCGAGATCGGTTCGGCATTGCTGGTCATGGGCATTGCCGGCGGCGCGATCATTCCGCAGCTGTTCGCCATTCTCAAACAGCACCACGACTTCCAGGCCGTGTTCGCTGCGTTGATGGTGCCGTGCTATCTGTACATCCTGTTCTATTCGCTGCGTGGTCACCGCGTGGGCCTGCCGGCCCAGGCCAAGTGAACCAGGCAGCATGATGCGTTCCGACGAACAAGGCACACCCATGCGCAGGCCCACCATCAAAGATGTCGCCGAGCGCGCCAAGGTCTCGTTGAAGACCGTGTCGCGCGTGATCAACAACGAACCGTCGGTGATGCAGGCCACGCGCGCGCGTGTGTTGCGCGCCATCGCCGATCTCGACTACGAACCCGATCCGTCCGCGCGCAATCTGCGCAGCGGCACGCCGTTCGTGATCGGTCTGGTCTACGACAATCCCAATCCTTATCACATCATCGGCATCCAGAACGGCGTGCTGGCCGCCTGCCGCGAAACCGGCTTCGGGCTGCAGATCCATCCCTGCGATTCCACCTCGCCATTGCTGGCCGAAGAACTGGCCGAATGGGTGCAGCGCTCGCGGCTGGCCGGCGTGGTGCTGACCGCACCGATGTCCGAGCGCCCCGAGCTGATGGCCGGCCTGGCCGCACGCGGCATCAAGAGCGTGCGCATCATCGCCGCCACTGACGATCCGGGCGATGGCCCCTGCGTCCATATCGACGACCGCGCTGCCGCCTACGAGATCACCGAGCATCTGGTCCAGTTGGGCCATCAACGCATCGGGTTCCTGTGGGGCGGCCCGCAGCACCGCTCCAGCGGCGAACGCTACGCCGGTTACGAGGCCGCATTGAAGGACTACGGCATCACCCTGGACAAGCACCTGGTGATCCCGGGCGATTACACCTTCGACGACGGCTTCCGTGGCGCGCGCCGGTTGCTGTCATTGCGCGAGCCGCCCACCGCGATCTTCGGCAGCAACGATGAAATCGCCGCGGGCGTGCTGGCGGCGGCCAAGTCCACCGGCATGAACGTGCCGTATCAACTGTCGATCGCCGGTTTCGAGGACAGCCCGTTCTCGCGCCAGTCCTGGCCGGCGCTGACCACCGCCAAGCAGGCCACCGACGACATCGCGCGGCATGCCGCACGCCTGTTGATCAGCCAGTTGCGCAGCGATGCCTACGACGACCAGCCCGCGCAATTGCAGAACCGCGGCTTCGTGCCGCAGTTGGTGGTGCGCGGTTCCACTGCACCGGCGCAGACGCCGTCCGCCAAATCCTTCCCCCCCGAATCCGCCTGAGCCCGATGAGCCTTCCCACCGAAACCGAGACCTTGATGTTCCGCGAGGCGGCGCAGACCGCCGACGTGGTCGCCGCGCAGTTCGCCCGTAACGCCGGCACTGTCGCCGCACTCGCGCAGTCGCTGCGCGACACGCCGCCGCCGTTCGTGGTGACCTGCGCACGCGGCAGTTCCGATCACGCAGCGACCTACGCCAAGTATCTGTTCGAAACCCAGCTCGGCATCGTCACTGCCTCGGCATCGCCATCGGTGGGTTCGGTCTATGCATCGCCGCTGCAGTTGCGCGGCGCGCTGTACATCGTGATCTCGCAATCGGGCAAGAGCCCGGACCTGTTGCGCAATGCCGAGGCCGCCAAGGCGGCCGGCGCGCGCGTGGTCGCCCTGGTCAACGTCGAGGATTCGCCGCTGGCCCAGCTGGCCGAGGTGGTGATTGCGCTGGGCGCAGGCCCGGAAAAAAGCATCGCTGCCACCAAGAGTTATCTCGCCTCGCTGGCTGCGCTGCTGCACCTGGGCGCGGTGTGGAAGAACGATCCGGCCCTGCTCGCGGCGGTGGAGGCATTGCCGCAGCAATTGCGCGACGCCTGGCAGGCCGACTGGTCCGCGCTCACTGCCGGCCTGGTGCCCGCACACAACCTGTTCGTGCTCGGTCGCGGCCTGGGCCTGGGCGCGGCGCAGGAAGCGGCGCTGAAGTTCAAGGAAACCTGCGGCCTGCATGCCGAGGCGTATAGCTCGGCCGAGGTCAAGCACGGCCCGATGGCGCTGGTGGGGCCGGGCTTCCCGGTGCTGGTGTTCGCCCAGCCCGACGAAACCGGTGCCGGCACGCGTGCGCTCGCCGCCGAATTCCGCGCGCGTGGCGCGCAGGTATGGCTGGCCGCGCCCGACGGCGACTTGCCGCTCGTGGATGCGGCGCATCCGGCCAGCGCGCCGCTGTTGACCGTGCAGAGCTTCTACCGCGCGATCAACGCGCTGGCCCTGCAACGTGGCAACAATCCCGATCTGCCGCCGCATTTGAACAAGGTCACGGAAACCGTTTGAACATGGATGCTTCCCCGATTCAGGCGTTGTGCAATGCACGCGTGCTCACCGACGATGGCCTGCAGGATGGGCTGGTCGTCCTGCTGGCCGGCACGCAGATCCAGGCGGTGGTGGCGGCCGACGATGCGCGCGTTGCGCAGGCGCAGACGCGCGTGGATCTGGACGGCGCCACCCTGCTGCCCGGCTTCATCGACATCCAGGTCAACGGTGGTGGCGGCGTGTTGTTCAACAACGCGCGCGACCCCCATGCCCTGGCCACGATCGCGGCCGCACATCGCCGCTACGGCACCACCGGCCTGTTGCCGACGCTGATCAGCGACACCGCCGAGGTCATGGCCGAGGCGATCGAGGCCACGCGCCAGGCAATCGCACAAGGCGTGCCCGGCGTGCTCGGCATCCATCTGGAAGGCCCGTACCTGAGCCCTGCCCGCAAGGGCACGCACGACGCGCACAAGTTCCGCCTGCCCGACGCGCACGAGATTGCCGTCGATACGTCGCTGGACAACGGCGTCACCCTGATCACGCTCGCACCCGAGCGGGTGCCGCTGGACGATATCCGCGCCTTCGTCGCCGGTGGCGCGATCGTGTTTGCCGGCCACACCGCAGCGACCTACGAGCAGGCACGCGACGGCATTGCCGCCGGCGTCAGCGGTTTCACCCATCTGTACAACGCGATGTCGCAACTTGCCGGGCGCGAGCCCGGCGCGGTGGGCGCCGCATTGGAAGACCCCGATGTGTGGTGCGGCATCATCGTCGATGGCGTGCACGTGCACCCGGCCAGCCTGCGCATGGCGCTGGCCGCCAAACCGCGCGGCAAGCTGTTGCTGGTCACCGACGCCATGCCGATGGTCGGTGCCGACAGCCCCAGTTTCGACCTGTATGGTGAAACCATCACCGCCGCGGACGGCGTGGTACGCAATGCCGATGGCGCGTTGGCGGGCTCGGCGCTGGACATGGCCACGGCCGTGCGCAACAGCGTGCAGTGGCTGGGCGTGGATCTGGCCGAAGCCGCGCGCATGGCGTCCACCTATCCGGCGCAATGCATCGGTCTGGGCCAGCGCCTGGGCCGCATTGCACCCGGCTATCAGGCCGATCTGGTGCTGGTGGATGCCGACGTGCAGGTACTTGCCACCTGGGTCGCCGGGCAGCGCGAGTAGGCGTAGCGGTCAGGCCGAATACGCTCGCGCCAAGCGGGATCGATAACCGCGCGGCGCGGGATGTGCTGTCCGACCACCGCGGTTGTCGCGCGCGATCTATAGCCACATTGCCGCTAGTCGCCATTTCCTGTGGGTTGGCGTCGCAGATCGCATACGGCCTTACAGCGCAGGCAATGGCTGCTAAAGTTGCGTCTGACCTCAGGTTGCGATGAGTAACGGATGAGACACGCACGGATGCGATGGTGGCTGGTGCTGAGTCTGTTGTGCAGTGTGCATGCGATGGCAGCGATTCCAAGCTGGTACGCGGCTGCCGGTGGAGCTGATTACCAACTGACTGCGGTGCAAGGCGACGTGCAGTCCAGTGAAGGGGCGCAATTGCGTCTGACCGCAATTGCCGCGCGCACTGCACCGTTCGGTGCTGCCTCCGCACAACTGGACGCTGTGTCTTTGCGCGGGCAGTCGTTGCTGTTGTCCGGGGTATTGGCAACCTCCAACGCATCGCAGGGCGCCACGCTATGGATGCGCGCCGATGATGCGCATGGCAAACGCCTGGCCTTTGAAAGCTCGCAAACCGATCCGGTCAGCGGCACGACGCATGCAAGCCGTTCCATTGCGCTGCAGGTACCTATGGATACGCAGAAGGTGTTCATTGGTGTGGTGCTGCGAGGCGATGGAATGCTGGATGTCAGCCAGTTGCGCCTGACTGTCCAACCGCTGGCCGATGCGGCATCGGCCAGCGCGATCCTGGATGTCGCCATCCCCGCGATCCGGGAGCACGCGCTGCACAGCGCCCGTATCAACTGGACCACGCGTGAGCCGCAGCTGCGTGCGCAGGCTGTAAACATGCGCGAAGTGGACGCCTATGTCGCCATCGATGCATTGGTCGCCCAGCTCGATGACGGTCATAGTTTCCTGATGCGTCCTTCCGGGCGACGTAACGTGGAAGCCGTTGCACAACGCGAGCTGCCTGCCATGCAAACACGCCTGTTGGCATCCGGGATTGCCTATATCGACGTCCCGGGCCTGATGACATCCTCCAGAGAAGTCAGCAGTGCTTACGAGACATCGCTCGCGAGGGCGCTTGATCAAGCTGCCGCACAGGCCAGTTGTGGCTGGCTTGTCGATTTACGCCACAACACCGGTGGCACGATGTGGCCAATGATCAACGGGCTGCATGCACTACTGGGCAATGCAGCGCTCGGCAGCTTTGTCGATGTAGCCGGCAAGCAATTGCCATGGCGGGCACGGTCTACGCCGCGCTTGACTAGCTCGCCCGACGGCCTGCAAACAGATCGCCCGGTTGCCGTTTTGATCGGCCCGAAGACGGCGAGTGCGGGCGAGATGGTTGCGATCTCTTTCCGTGGCCGTGCGAACACGCGCAGCTTCGGTCAGCCAAGCGCCGGCCAGACCACCGGCAATCGCTCGGTGGAACTGCCTGGCGGCGGTGTTCTTGCGATTGCCGCCAGCTACACGCAGGATCGCAACGGGCATCGCAATGATGGCCGGCTGCAACCGGATGTCCTGCTTGACTCGCAGGTCGATATGATCGACGCGGCTGCACAGTGGCTGCGGACGCAGGCCTGCGTCCGTTCGAAGTGATCGCCCTGTACGGGGGCTGGTGCATCCGGTAAACATTGTGACGAACGGCCGGTGTCTGTGCACCTTCAGCTGTATGGAACTGAGTTGGTGGCCACGACTTACTTAGCCATGGAGTGCCGCGTTCGCAGGGCGAGGTGCATTGCGCGAATACTGCCTGCGCACCAATAAAACGCACGCATGCACCACATCGCCGCCTTCAACACACCCTGCATCGCAACATCCGGCTGCGCAGCCTTGTGGCATCAGGCCGCTACGCGCAGTGGTCTGCTCATCGAATCAAATGAATGCGAACGCGATCACGCTGTCATTCCAATATCTGCATCGTCGGTGCGGTTTCAGGCATGAAATTGGGCATTTGTGGCAGCGAGTTGACAGCCCCGGCTGCGAAAGGCACCTTCGCTGATAACGTTGTCAGCGAGCAGGAGCCACTTCTGAATTCTTGAAAGCGTTGTCGTCCGGCTGCTGGTCGGACTGGCGCTGACCCGCATGCCACTACGGCGGTGCGGGACGCTGCTCGCATCCGGCACAGGGGACGGAGTGCGGGCATGTCACGCGCATCGCGCGTTGTCGTGCAACCACATGGTTGCCACCTGACATCCGTCAAGAGGTCTACGCAATGCCGTCTTCCCGTGTGTTCGAATTCTCCCGTCATGTGTTCTGTCATGCGCATCCGCTGCATCGCACGCCGCTGAGTACTGCAGTCCGCAGTCTGTTGATCGGTGGCGCCGCCCTGGCAGGTATTGCCGCGTTGCCTGCGGGTGCGCAGGAGCAGGCTGCAGCCCCGCAGGAACAGGCGCCCGCGCAAACCAATCCCTCGGTATCCACGCTGGACGAGGTCAAGGTCGTCGGCTATCAGGCCAGCCTCGGCAAGGCACTCAACGTCAAGCGCAATGCCGATGCGATCGTCGATGCGATCAGCGCCGAAGACATCGGCAAATTCCCAGACACCAACGTTGCCGAGTCGCTGTCGCGCCTGTCCGGCATCACCGTGGACCGCCAGTTCGGCGAAGGCGAAAAGGTCAGCATCCTCGGCACCGACCCGGCACTCAACCGCGTGCTGCTCAACGGCCAGACCATTGCCTCCACCAGCTGGGGCGGTGATCCCAACGACCCGGACAGCCGCTCGTTCAACTACAGCACGCTGGCGCCGGAAGTGGTCGGCCTGATGGAGGTCTACAAGACACCGGAGGCACGCATCGACGAGGGCTCCATCGGCGGCACCGTGATCGTGCACACGCGCAAGCCGCTGGACCTTGAGCGCAACACCCTGACCGGCACGCTGAGCTACGGCTATAACGATCGTTCCGAGGAGGGCAAGCCGAATGCCTCGGCGTTGTACAGCTGGAAGAACCAGGATGAAACGCTCGGTGTACTTACCTCAGTGATGCATTCGCAGCGCGTGCTGCGCCGCGATGGTGTGGAAATCTTCGGCTACGACAATGTGCAAGGCGCAGGGTTTCCGGCGGCTGTGGTCGGCAACAACACCGGCGTGTTTCCAACCTCGATCAACACCGCGTTGTTCCAGCAGACGCGCAAGCGCGATGGCGTCAGCGCGGCGTTGCAGTGGAAGCCGGATGCCGATTTCGAGCTCAATCTGACCGGCTTGTACGTCAAGGAAAGTTTCGACAACTACAACCAGAGCCGCTACGGCTACTGGGGTTCCACCCCAGGCGATGCGCAGGCGCTGGGCTTCGAGAATGGCGTGGCGACCTCGGGTACGTTCGGCGACCAGTCCAACACCTACCTGGACGGCTACCTGCGCAACAGCGAGGTCAGCACCGGCAGCATCCATCTACGCGCCGACTGGCATGGCGATGGCTGGAATGCGTCCAGCCAGGTGGGCTACACCAGTTCACAGGGCGGTGCCGAGCGTATCTACGGCATCCAGTTCCGCAACCTCGCCGGTTACAGCTACAACATCGACGGGCGCCGCACCGCGATGGACTACAGCACCGACCCCACCAACGCGACGGCGATGCAACTCAATAACGCCTCGGCCAGCCACAGCCCGCAGTACGACAAGGAACGCTACCTGCAGCTGGACTTCGACCATGCGGTGGAGTGGGGGCCGTTCACCCAGATCCTCACCGGCATCAAGCTGACCAATCACGCCACCGGGCAGTCCTCCTACAGCCGCACCTGGACCCCGAACGACGGCAGCACGCTGGCCGCATTCTCGCCGGGCACCACGCCGTCGGGCTATCTGGACGGCTTGTCGACCAGCGCCGACATGCAGCGCTGGTCGACCATCAACAGCGGCGCCATCAGCCAGTACATCGGTGGCCTGGAAGGCGATGACGGCTTGCCGATCAGCTACGCCGGCAACTACAGCATCGAAGAACAGAACCGCGCCTGGTTCCTGCAGGGCAACTTTTCCGGCGAGCGCTATCGCGGCAACGTTGGCGTGCGTTACGTGCACACCCGCGATTCCACTGATGGTTTCAGCTATGCGCCAGGTGGCGGCTATACGCCGGTCAACTTCCTCAACAGCTATGGCAAGTGGTTGCCGTCCTTCAACATCGCCTACGACCTGCGCGATGATCTGATGCTGCGCTTCGCTGCCTCCAAAGTGATCGCACGGCCGCGCTACACCAACATGACCCCGTACGTGGCCACCGACGACACCACGCTCACTGCGTCCACGGGCAATCCTGGATTGAGTCCGTACGAGTCCACCAACCTGGGCGCATCGCTGGAGTGGTACTTCTCTGACAGCAGCCTGCTCAGCGGCGAGTTCTTCTCGCGCGATATATCCAACTACATCCTGACCACCGTGGAAGACCGGGTGTTCTTCAACAACGCCACCGGCGGCTCGAGCACCTATCAGACCTCCGTGCCGACCAACGCTGGCGATGCCAAGGTGCGCGGCGTTGCGCTCAACCTGCAGCACAACTTCGGCAACGGGTTCGGCGTGGTGGCCAACTACACCTATTCCGATTCCAAGACCGACGGCGATTACAGCCTGCCGTACAACTCGCGCAACGCCTACAACATCAGCCCGTATTACGAGCAGGGCAAATGGAGTGCGCGGGTGAATCTGGGCTGGCGCTCGGAATACTTCACCCAGATCGGCCGCCTCAACGGCCAGCAGATGACCGATGCATTCACCCAGGTCGATGCCTCGTTCGGCTACCAGGCCACCGAGCGGCTGCGCGTGGCGCTGGAAGCCACCAATCTGCTGGACGAAACCTACTTCAGCTATATCGGCAACAAGAACCAGCCGTACTACATCTACAAGAACGGCCGCTCCTTCATGCTGAGCTTGAATTTCAAGCTGTGACGTCGGCCGGGCGGCTGCTTTCGGGCAGCCGCCTTGTTGCAATGGCGGCGACTCGCGGTTGCAATTTCGACCCGGGATCTTTCGCTAGTCCGGATCTGAGCGGCAACGCTTTGCTTGGCACGGCTACATCCCTGTCGCGTTTCGACAACGGTATGCGCGATGCATCGGCTACGTGCCGGGCTTTCTTGCGGCCGCAATCGCCGCAATCCGCGCCTTCGCCAAGGCCTCGCCGATCTGCGGGCCTTGCAAGCCTTCTGCAGCCAGGTCGCGCGCATTGATGGCCAGCGCAGCGGCATGCAGGCGTTTGAGTTGTTCGCCCTGTGGATACGCGGCGTCTTCGCTGCCCAGCCGGCCACGCTTGTCGGCTTCGCAGACCAGCGCGAGTTGCGCGATGCGCTCGGGGCGGCGAAACGCGTCGCAGCGCACCAGCAGCTCATGCACGGTGCGGTCGCGCAGTTCGGCCAGGCGATGTACATTCAAGTGCTCGCGGCAGGCGGTGATGGCGAGCTGGCGATAATCCTGTGGCACCTTGAGCCGCTCGCATACTGCCTGCAGCGGGGCAACGCCGCGCTGTTCGTGCATGATGTGGCGCGGCCATTCTTCCGCTGGTGTGAGTGCCTTGCCCAGGTCGTGGGTCAATGCGGCAAAGCCCACCAGCGCGTCGCCGGGCGCCAGTCGCGCGGCCATGTCGCTGACCATTTCCTGGTGAATGCCGGTATCCACCTCCGGATGAAACTCGGCACGTTGCGGCACGCCATACAGTGCATCGATCTCGGGCAGGATGACGCGCAACGCATCGGTGTCGTGCAGCGTGCGCAAAAATGCCGATGGCTGCGCACTCTCCAGCACGCGGCGTAATTCCTGCCACACGCGTTCTGGGACCAGGCTGTCCAGTTCGCCGCTGGCGGCCATCTCGCGCATCAGTGCTGCGGTCTCTGGCGCGACAGTGAAACCCAGCGGTGCCAGCCGCGCCATGAAGCGGGCAGCGCGCAACACGCGCACGGGATCTTCGACAAAGGCCGGCCCCACGTGCCGCAGCACGCGCGCCTGCAGATCGCGCGCGCCGCCATACGGATCGAACAACTCGCCGGTGTCCTCGTCGCGTGCGATCGCATTGATGGTGAAGTCGCGACGCAGCAGATCCTCTTCCAGCGTCACCGAAGGATCGGCATCCACCACGAAGCCGCGATAGCCGCGCCCGGACTTGCGCTCGGTACGCGCCAACGCATATTCCTCGCCGCTGCGCGGGTGCAGGAACACCGGGAAATCCTTTCCCACTGGTTTGAAGCCCAGGTGTTCCATCTGCGCCTGATCGGCACCGACCACCACCCAGTCGCGGTCGCCAGCGGGCTGGCCAAGCAGGGCATCGCGGACTGCGCCGCCAACAAGATAGATCTTCATCGCGACATGATGCCCGATACGGTGCGTGCGTCGTAGAGCGACTGATCTGCGGCTTGGCGATAGAGCCCTTGCCCGCCAACCATCGCGGGACTTGCCGCAAGGCACAGTGGACGGCTTTGCTGCAGGGCCCTTGCCCGCCCACCATCGCAGGACGCGCCGCAAGTACGTCCATGTAGGCTCTTACGCGGCATCCATGCCGCGTAAGGTCCCGCGACAGTGGGCGGGCAAGGACCGGTCGAGATGGTCGGTGTGCACGTGCAAACAGGGCAGGACGTGCATTGTTCGGATCACGGTGTGTCCGGCCAGCCTCTCGTCGCAACCTAAGCAGCAGGCAGGCTTTCAGCAAGCAAGCCACTAGTCTCTCATCTGCCCAGAGCAGGTCGGGCAACACGCTTTCAAAAAAGCAGCCGACCAACTTTCTGGTGCGGTGTCCTTGCCGGTTGCGGGACCGTGTGGCGGCATGGATGCCGCCACCGAGCCTCCACGGACGGATTCACGGCGTGTCCCGCAAGCGGTGAGGGCACCGCGCCCTCGCCGACCCGAGCCTTCGATGCACCGGAACAACGCAATGACGGGAAAGCTTGGTTGGCCCCAGAGCCTCGGAGCCTGTGAGTCTGAAGCCTCAAAGCCCGAAGCTTAGGAGCGTAACGAAAGGCAAGTATCCGAGCGGCATGGCCTAGCTTGCGCCCCAGGCCGAGACAACCACCCGCAACCGCGCAAGCACGATCACCTCATCCAGCCGCCATGCTCGGCGGCTGACTGGGAGTTCAGTCCTGCGCCGCGTTATCGGTCGCCTGGCCTGGCGTGCACACCGGCTTCAAGCGCTTGTCCACCAGCTTGCCCATCAGCCGATCGCTGAGCGGCAGCATGTCGCCGTTGAGCCGCCAGTCGTAGATGACGCTGAATGCCAGCACGCGCGCGACGTACTCGCGGGTTTCCTTGTAGCTGATGGTCTCGATCCAGAAGTCCGGCTCGAAGTTGGGCCGTTGCGATTGCCAGCGCCCGGTCGGCCCCGGGCCGGCATTGTAGGCGGCGATGGTGAGGTAGGGCAGGCCGTAGGTATTGAGCAACTGGCGCAGGTAGGCGGTGCCGATGGCAATGTTGGTGTCCGGCTCGTACAGGCTGTTGGCGCCCGCGTAACCGGGCAGGGCGATACCCTTGGCCACGGCCGCGCCGGTACCCGGCAATACCTGCATCAGGCCCATCGCGTTGGCAGGCGAGCGCGCGCGCGGATTGAAGATGCTTTCGGCACGGATCTCCGCTGCCACCCAGGCCGGGTCGATCGCGTTCTTGGCTGCTTCGCGGCGAATGCTGTCGTCGTGATGCAGCGGAAAGCGCAACGCATACAGGCGTTGTTCGTCCGGCTGCTTGCCGAGCGCGAACACTGCGCGATCGAACCAGCCGTTTTCGCCGGCCACCTGCACCGCCAGGCGGCGCTGGGTGTCGTCGAAGCGGCTCGCGGCATCGTTCCACTCGGCCACCGCCCAACCGGGGCGGTCGATCTGGAACAAGGCGATTGCGCGGACCAGCGCAGGATCACGCGCGACGGCGGCCTTGGCCTGCGGGTTGTCCCTGGGCTCCCACGGGCACAGCCGATAAGCCTGCTGCAGACGATCGGCGGCCAGGAAGCCGTGGAAGGTCGGCGATTGCGCGGCGGCGCGATACAGCGGCTGTGCGGCAGCGCCAGCGCCGGTCTTCTCGGCCAGGCGCGCTTCGAAATATTGCCAGCGCGAATCGCTGCGCTGGGTGGCGGGCATCTTGCGGATCGCCGCCAATGCCGCCGGCCAGTCACCCCGCGACATCGCTTCGCGCGCACGCCATTCGTGCAGGCGCTCGTCGTACGAGGCATCGGGCACTGCATTGAGGCGACGCGCCGAATCAGGCAGGTACGACGCCACCGTCCACAGCGCGACCTGGTACAGCACCTGGCCGCGCTGCGCCTCGCTGAAGCCGAGCGCGGTGGCCAGCTGCGGCAACTGCTGCTCGGCTGCGTCCGAATCGTTCTTGGCCAGCTTGGCCAGGCCATCGACCGCGATGCGACGGCTGCGCTCGGTCTGGGGCCAGCTCAATGCACGTGGATGTGCCTTGTCCAGAAACGCGGCGTAGTCGGTGGCCAGGGCCAGATCGGCTGCCGGCAGACCGCGTGCGGCGGTACGCATCACCGCAGGCAGTTGTGCATCGGCGGCTGCCTCCACACGCTCCCAGCGCAGCGCCGGAGTGAGCTCGCCGCGCGACTCCAGCCCGGCGACCACCGGATCGCAGGCATCGGGCAGGCCCTTGCCGGTGCGCCATAACGTCAACGCATCGCGGCTCCACTGGGCATCCAGCTTGCCGGTTGCCTGCCGCGCGGTCAGCTGCGCGCAGCGCAGGCCGACGTTGTCGGTGGGCTTCCAGTTGGCCAGCAAGGTGGTCCAGTCCTGGCGACGCGCCACCGCCGGCAACCAGGTGCTGCGAAAGCTTTCGGCCACCGGTTGGCCTGCATAGCGCTGCAGAAATCCCTGCGCCTGCGAGTTGGAGACGTTGTCGATGTTGCGCTTGAGCGTGGCAAATTCCAGCCAGCCATAGAGCGGGTGACGGCTCAGGGCACCGAGTTGACCGGCATCGGACTGGCCGCGCTCTGCGGCAGCGATGGCATCGCGCATGGCGGCCAGTTGCGGGTCGGGGTTTTGGGCATGCAGCGTGGTGCTGCCAAGGCACAGCAGGCCGACGAAAACAATGGCAAGACGGGGGGCATAAGTCATTGCGCGATGATACCCAAGCGCGCCTGCGTGCCGGAGTGAATACCCGCAGGATCGATGCCTGCCGGCGCTGTCGGCAGCGACGTGCGCCAGCGATGTGCATGTGCATATGCACATCGCCGGCGCGCGCCAAAGCAGCAGACGCGCAGGTAGTGCGACCTGCTTCTCGCTGCGGAACGGTCGGCTTGCGGCGCGTTAAGGTTTCGTTTAAAAGTTGCGGCGGGCCGCAGGGCACGGGGGCGTGCGGACACTTGGAAATCCTTCTGGAGAGAGAAAGGATGAAGCGTCTAATTGGCTCCCCTCGGTCATGCCTGGCCGTGCAGTTGTCGTTGTGTCTGATTCCCGCATTCGCCTGGGCGCAACAGCCCGAGGCGGCCCCGAGTACGCGCACGCTCGACAGCGTGCAGGTCACCGGCACCCGCATCAAGACCGCAGAATTGCAGGGCCAGGTGCCGATCCAGACGCTCAACCGCGCCGACATCGAACGCACCGGCCTGACCTCGATCGGCGAGGTGCTGCAGGAACTCACCGCGTCGGGTTCGGCGCTCAACGCCAAGTTCAACTCATCCGGCAACTTCGGCTTTCCGCCCGATGGCGGCGGCGTGGGCGCCGGCTCGGCGCAGGTGGATCTGCGCCATCTCGGCTCCAAACGCGTGCTGGTCCTGGTCGATGGCATCCGCTGGGTCAACGAATCCTCGGCCTCCGGGGTAGGCTCCTCGACCGATCTCAACACCATTCCGTTGGCCATCGTGGAGCGCATCGAGGTGCTCGAAGATGGTGCCTCGTCGTTGTACGGCTCGGATGCGATCGCCGGCGTGGTCAACATCATCACCCGGCGCAGCTTCGACGGTGCGCAGGTCACGCTCAATTACGGGCAGTACGGCAAGGGCGACGGCGCCAACCAGGGCATGGACCTGGCCTGGGGCACCAGTGGCGAGGATTTCAGCCTGTTTCTGGGCGCCAGCTACGTCAAGCAGGATCCGATCTACGCACGCGACCGCGCGCAGGCCCGCTTTCCGATCCCGGGCACCGGGTTGACCTTCGCCAGCTCGGCAACGCCGGATGGCCGCTTCCAGTTCGTCGACCCCAATACCGGCGTGCGCCAGAACCTCACGCCCAACGCCGGCGTCGGCACGCCGCGATACGATGGCAGCGCCGGCTGTACGCGCAGCGACGACTACCACTGTTTCGGCACCGCGGACCGCTACAACTTTGCAGAACAGAACCTGTTGCTGACGCCATCCGAGCGCAAGGGCGTATTCGCGCAGTTTCGCTATTACTTCAACGACGACGTGCAGTGGTACGTCAAGGCGCTGGGCAACCGGCGCGAGTCGACCAACCAGGCGGCGCCCGAGCCGATCTTTCTCGGCCCCGATGCCGGCACCGGCAATCCGCTTGCCGACAACATCGTGATTTCCGCGCTCAATCCGTTCAATCCGTTCGGCTTCGAGTTGAACTCGGCCACCAACCTGATCCAGATCGGCCGCCGACCGGTGGAAGGCGGGGCGCGCCGTTTCGAGCAACAGGTCGACACGCAGTACTTCGGCACCGGTCTGGTGGGCACCTTCGAAGGTGCGGCGCGCACCTGGTTCTGGGACATCAACGGCATGTACAGCAAGAACGAGGCCGAACAGACCAACTACGGCAGCTACAACCTCTACAACATCAACCTTGGCCTGGGCGATCCGGCCGCATGCGCGGCGGTGGCCGGCTGCGTGCCACTGGATATCTTCAGCGGCGCCGGCAGCATCACGCCGGAGATGTTGCGCTGGATCCAGCCGGTGGTGCGCGACCGCAGCCAGAACGAGTTGAGCCTGTTCACCGCCAATCTGAGCAGCGAGCTGTTCCAGCTGCCCGGTGGTGCGGTGTCGTTCGCCACCGGCTACGAATACCGCAAATACGAAGGTGCCTACCAACCCGATCCGCTCACCGTGGCGGGGCGCTACAACGGTGTGCCGTCGTTGCCGACGTCAGGCAGCTACGACGTCAACGAGGCCTATCTCGAACTCAATATCCCGATCTTCGCCAACGCGTCGTTGGGCGACAAACTCGACTTGAATATCGCCGGCCGCTACTCGGATTACTCCACCTTCGGCGGCGAGTTCACGCCAAAGTACGGCCTGCGTTGGCAGGTCACCGATGAGCTGGTGCTGCGCACCAGTTATGCAGAAGGCTTCCGTGCGCCAACCATCGGCGAGCTGTTCGGTTCGGCGGCGCGCGCCGATCTGCAGTTGTCCGATCCATGCTCGATCGGGCTAGGCGGTACCGCGCCGCGCGGCAGCGCCGCGAACTGCGCGGCGCTCGGTGTGCCGGCCGGCTATCAACAGGCCAACCAGCAGATCTCGGTCACCACTGGCGGCAACGAGCAACTGGATCCGGAACGTTCGCGCAGCTTCAGTGCCGGCTTCGTGTTCAGCCCGGGCTTTGCCAGCAATGCCAGCTGGTCCGACCGCCTCGATCTGGAAATGACGTTCTACCGTCATCATGTGGATGGCGCGATCCAGGCGATCAATGCGCAAACCCAGCTGGATCTATGTGTGGACACCCTGGACGCGCTGTATTGCAACGGCATCGGCCGCGCCTCCACCGGCGGCATCAATGCGTTCAACAATCGGCTGACCAATCTGGGTTCGATCAAGACCGACGGTTGGGATGTGGACCTGTTCTGGACCTTGCCGGAGACGGCGTTTGGCCGTTTCAAGGTGTCCTGGCAGAACACCTTCGTGGGCCGCTACGAGGCACTCGGTGCAGCAGGGCAGCGTCAGCCGCAGGGGCCGGGCATCGAAGTGGTGGACAGCGCGATCCCCGAATGGACCAGCAACGCAGTACTGGACTGGTCGCTGGGTAATTGGACCGCATCGTGGACCGCGCGCCACATTTCCAAACTCACCGAACAATGCGGCGATGCAGTGGGATTTGCGGTGTGTTCCGATCCTGTAGTGGGGTCCAATCGCCTGGAGGCGATCACCTACCACGATGCACAGCTGGGCTATCGCGTCGATTGGCTCAAGGGGCTGCAGCTCACGGCCGGCTTGAACAACGTCTTCGACAAGGACCCGCCGCTCTGCCTGTCGTGCTCCCTCAATGGCTACGACGCCTCCACTTACGACATCCCCGGTGGGCGCTTCTGGTATGCGCGGGTCGACTTGAAGTTTTAGTCCGTCGTGTCAGTTGTAGAGCGGAGAGCGGCTGATCTGCGGATTTGCTGCAGGGCCCTTACCCGCCCACCGTCGCGGGACACGCCGCAAGTACGTCCGTGTAGGCTCTACGCGGCATCCATGCCGCGTAAGGTCCCGCGACGGTGGGCGGGTAAGGACCAGTCGAGCTGGTCGGTGTGCATGGTTGCAAGCAATGCAGGACGTGCGTTGTTCGGTAATGCGCATCCGATCAGCTCCGCAGCGCAATGAGATCAGAAGACAGGCTTTCAACAACAACCTGCAAACTCTCTGGTGCGGTGTCCTCGCCGATTGCGGGACCGTGTGGCGGCATGGATGCCGCCACCGAGCCTACAAGGACGTACTTGCGGCGTGTCCCGCGAGCGGTGAGGGCACCGCGCGCTCGACTAACCAAGCTTTTGATCGCATCTAAACGGCGCTACGACTCTAAATCTCGGTTGTCTTGAAGTGCTTGGAGAGTGCGGATAGATCAATTACAGAGCGGTTGATCTGTAACTTCGCTGCAGGGCCCTTGCCCGCCCACCCTCGCGGGACACGCCGCAAGTACGTCCGTGTAGGCTCTTACGCGGCATCCATGCCGCGTAAGGTCCCGCGACGGTGAGCGGGCAAGGACCATCGAAGATGGTCGGTGCATGGTTGCAAGCAATGCATGACGTGCGTTGTTCGGTAATGGCGCATCCGATCAGCTTCGCAACGCAACGAGATCAGAAGACAGGCTTTCAATAAACAACCTGCAAACTCTCTGGTGCGGTGAGGGCACCGCGCACTTGACCCAAGGCGGCGCACCGCGTTTTCTAGCATCACCCGCGCACAGGCGCATCGCCGGCCACGTAGTAGTCCACCGTGCTGCGCGGCAGTGGCGTGCGGCCACGCATGCGGTCGGCGATCTTCTCGGCGATCATGATGGTGGTGGCGTTGAGGTTGCCGGTGATGATGCGCGGCATGATCGAGGCATCGATCACCCGCAGGCCGTCCATGCCGTGTACGCGGCCCTGTCCGTCGACCACCGCCATGTCATCTGTGCCCATCGCGCAGGAGCAGGACGGGTGATACGCCGTCTCTGCGCGCGCGCGTACGAACGCGTCCAGCTCGGCATCGGTCTTACAGTCCGCGCTCGGGCTGATTTCACGGCCGCGGTAAGCGTCCAGTGCGGGCTGGGCGATGATCTCGCGGGTGATGCGGATCGCATCGCGAAATTCCTGCCAGTCCTGATCGGTGGATTGGTAGTTGAACAGGATCGACGGATGCTGGCGCGGGTCGCGCGACTTGGCATGCACGCGCCCGCGGCTGGGGGTGCGCATCGAGCCCACATGCGCCTGGAAGCCGTGTTCCTTCACCGCATTGCTGCCGTTGTAATTGATCGCCACCGGCAGGAAGTGATACTGGATATTGGGCCAGTCGAACTCGTCGCGCGTGCGGATGAAACCGCCGGCCTCGAACTGGTTGCTCGCCCCGGTGCCGGTGCCGGCAAACAGCCACTCCGCACCGATGGCCGGCTGATTCCACCATTGCAATGCCGGATGCAACGATACCGGTTTGGTGCAGGCGTACTGGATGTAGACCTCCAGGTGGTCCTGCAGGTTCTGGCCGACGCCGGGCAGGTCGTGCACCAGTTGCACGTCGAGCGCGCGTAATAGATCGGGCGCGCCGACACCCGAGCGTTGCAGCAGCTGCGGCGAGGCAATCGCGCCAGCACACACCAGCACTTCGCGGCGTGCATGCACGTCGATGCCTTCGCTGCTGTTGCCGACCAGGTAATGCACGCCGATCGCGCGCTTGCCGGCAAACAGGATGCGGTCGGTGGTGGCATGGGTGACGATGTGCAGGCCATCGCGCGGACGCGCCATGTCCAGGTAGCCGCGCGCGGTGCTTGCGCGACGTCCTTGCGGCGTCACCGTGCGATCCATCGGCCCGAAACCTTCCTGCTGATGGCCATTGAGATCGTCGGTGCGCGGGTAACCGGCCTGCACACCGGCATCGACCATGGCATGGAACAGCACGTTGTTGTCGTTCTTCGGCGTGGCGACGCTGACCGGGCCTTCGCCGCCGTGATAAGCGTTGGCGCCGATGTCGCGCGTCTCGGCCTTGCGGAAGTACGGCAACACATCGCGGTAGCTCCAGTCTTCCAGGCCTGGCCGCTTGGCCCAATGGTCGAAATCCAGGGCATTGCCGCGGATGTAGCACATGCCATTGATCAGGGACGAGCCGCCCAATCCCTTGCCGCGCCCGCACTCCATGCGCCGGTTGTCCATATGCGGCTCCGGCTCGGTCTCGTAGGCCCAGTTGTAGCGACGGCCCTGCAACGGAAACGCCAATGCAGCCGGCATCTGGGTGCGGAAGTCCAGCCGATAATCCGGCCCGCCCGCTTCCAGCAGCAACACGCTGACGCCCGGATCTTCGGTCAGGCGCGCGGCCAGCACGTTACCTGCCGAGCCGGCGCCGATGATGATGTAGTCGTACTCGCGTTGCATGAGGTTCTCCTTGTTGCGGTGCCGGTGTGAAGCGGCTTTCAAAAGCGATTGCGCAGTGGGCGGGCGTCTCTGTGCGAAACGGCACGATCCGCAGGCTGCGGAGCGCGCATCTCGCCGGTGCTGCCGGGGACAGCCTGCCGTGTGGCGTCAGCGTTCAAAACACCGACGCGTAGCGCTCCAGTTCGACCTGGATGGATTTGGTGCGGGTGTAGGCCTGCAGTGTGGCCAGGCCGTTCTCGCGGCCCACGCCGGATTGCTTGTAGCCGCCCACCGGCATCGGTGCCGGCGACTCGCCCCAGGTGTTGATCCAGCAGATGCCCGCCTGCAGGCGATGGATCAGGCGATGCGCGCGTGCCAGGTCCGGCGTCACCACGCCCGCGGCCAGGCCGTAGGTGGTGGCATTGGCGCGTGCGATCGCTTCGTCTTCGTCGTCGTAGGCGAGCAGGCTCAGCACCGGTCCGAAGATCTCCTCGCGCACGATGGTCATCACATCGGTGCAGTCGCTGAAGATGGTCGGTGCGATGTAGCAGCCTTGTGCCAGCGCGCCGTCGCGCAGACGTTGGCCGCCGCACAGCAGACGTGCACCCTCGGCCTTGCCCTGTTCGATGTAGTCCAACACGCGCTGCATGTGCGCGGCGCTGACCATCGGGCCGAAGGTGGTGCGCGCGTCCAGCGGGTCGCCGATCTGGATGCGTTGCACGCGTGCCAGCAGCCGCGCTTCGAAGGCGTTGCGCAGCGCGCGCGGCACGAACACGCGCGTGCCGTTGGTGCATACCTGCCCGGAGCTGTAGAAGTTGGCCATCATGGCGATGTCGGCGGCCAGATCCAGGTCGGCGTCCGCGCAGACGATCAAGGGCGACTTGCCGCCCAGTTCCATGGTGACGTCTTTCAGCGACGAACTCGAGGCACTCGCCATCACCTTGCGCCCGGTCGCGGTGCCGCCGGTGAAGCTGATCTTCTCGATCTGCGGGTGTTCGGTGAGCGCGGTGCCCACGCTGGCGCCATCGCCGGGCAGCACGTTGAACACGCCATCGGGCAGGCCGGCCTCGGTGAAGAGTTCGGCCAGCTTGAGTGCGGTCAGCGGTGTCACCTCGCTGGGCTTGAAGATCATTGCATTGCCGGCCGCCAGCGCGGGCGCGGCCTTCCACAGCGCGATCTGGATCGGGTAATTCCACGCGCCGATCGCGCCGACCACGCCAAGCGGCTCGTGCCGGGTGTAGAAGAAGCTGCCTTCGCGCAACGGCAGCTGTGCGCCCTGCAGCGCCTGCGCCACGCCGGCGTAATACTCCAGCACGTCCGCGCCGGTGACGATGTCCACGCTGCGGGTTTCGCTCAGCGGCTTGCCGGTGTTGAGCGTTTCCAGCTCGGCCAGCGCGTCGTTGCGGTCGCGCAGCAGCGCCACTGCACGCAACAGGATGCGCGAGCGCTCCACCGTGGTCAGTGCCGCCCATTGCTGCTGGCCGGCCTTGGCGCTGTCGACCGCGGCATCCAGATCGTCGGCACCGGCGTTGTGCACATTGGCCAGCACCTCGCCGGTGGCGGGATTGACCACCTCGAAGGTGTGGCCGCCGCGGGCGGGAACATAACGGCCGCCGATGTACAGCAACTGGTCGGGAAAACGTGGCATGACAAACCTCCTGTGGGGCGCACGCGGCAGCGGCGGCACCTCAGCGCGTGAGATGCAGGAACTGCAGGTGACGCTCGTATTGATCGATGATGTCGTTGATGATCTGCTCGCGGCTGTAACCGACCAGGTCGTAATCCTGGCTGCCTTCGTACAGATACACTTCGGCGCGGTAATAGCGTTGGTTACGCAGGCGTTGCGCGGCGAAGGACGGCGTCAGGTAACCGCGCATCACCACCTGGTAGCGGAAGCCCTGCTGCTCGCCGTGATCGACGCTGATGTCCATGTCGCCGTCGTCGAGCCGGCTGCTGACCTGCCAGCCCTCTTCCTGCAGTTGCGCGGTGACCGCTTCGATCGCCGGGCGCACTTGGTCGTGCATGAAGCGATACACCTCATCGCGCGCCGGGAAATGCATCGCCTGGCCCAGGCGCTGACGCCAGCCGCGGTGATGCCGCGATTGTCCGATCAGCGGGCTGGGGCTGTAGAGCTGCGCACGCTTGCGTTGCGACTCTTCGCTGAGCGCGCGCGACAAGCCCCAGGCCATCAGCAGCAGCACTGCCGAGAACGGCAGCGAGGCCAGCACCACGGCCGATTTCAGCGCATCCATGCTGCCGGCCAGCAACAGGCCGCCGGTCACCACCGCAGTGAGCACACCCCAGAACACGCGCAACCAGCGCGGGCCGTCGTCGTGCGGTTCGCCGCCGTGCGAGGACAGCGTGGACAGCACCACCGTACCGGAATCGGCAGAGGTCACGAAGAACACGAAGCTGATCGCCACCGTCACCGTGATCACCGTGCGGCTCCACGGGTAGTTCTGCAGGAGCGAATACAGCACCGTCTGCGGCGCATCGATGGCCTGCTGCGCCAGCGCGCCCTGGCCGTGATGCAGCAACTGGTCCAGCGCGCTGTTGCCGAAGATCGACAGCCACGCCAGGGTGAAGCCGAGTGGGATCAGCAACACGCCGAGCACGAACTCGCGAATGGTGCGGCCGCGCGAAATGCGGGCGATGAACAGGCC
Organism: Xanthomonas arboricola; assembly: GCF_002940665.1. Classification (GTDB taxonomy): domain Bacteria; phylum Pseudomonadota; class Gammaproteobacteria; order Xanthomonadales; family Xanthomonadaceae; genus Xanthomonas; species Xanthomonas arboricola_B. The sequence goes on along the minus strand of NZ_MIGY01000003.1, from coordinate 952,311 downwards.
TACGAACGGTGCCCAGCCGATCCACCACGCCCAGTAGAACACCGTCCAATTGCCGAGCCAGTCGCCGCGGCCGCCGTAGGCGTACACATCGAAACTCTTGTTGACCACACTGCCCAGGTAGTCGCCCAGATTCTGGATCAACGCGTTGAGCAGATACTGCGTGGGGCCGGCCAACAGCATGAACAGCAGCAGCGCGATCGCCAGCAGCATGTTGATGTCCGACATCCAGCGCACGCCTTTTTCAACGCCGGACACCGCCACCACGATCGCCGCGCCCATCATCGCCACGATCAGCGCGACCTGCACCCAGTGGGTGTGCGGCACATCCATCAAGGTGCTCAGGCCGGCATTGAGGTGCAGTACGCCAAAGCCCATGTCCGCGCCCAGGCCGAACACGGTGGCCACGATGCCCAGCGCATCCACGGTGTAGCCGATCGGCCCGTTGATGCGCTTGCCGATCAGCGGATACAGCGCCGAGCGCAAGGCCAGCGGCAGGTTGTGGCGGAATGCGAAATACGCCAGCGCCATCGCTGCCAGCGCGAACACGCCCCAGCCATGCAGTCCCCAATGCAGGAACAGCAACTGCATCGCCTGACGCGCAGAGGCCTCGCCGCTGCCGGTTCCGCCCTGCGGCGGTTGCAGATAATGGGTGAGCGGTTCGGAGACGCAGAAGAAGAACAGCGTGATGCTGATACCCGCGGCGAACAACATGCCGGCCCAGGAGAGATAGCTGAATTCCGGCTCGTCGTGATCGGCGCCGAGCTTGATGTTGCCGTAGCTGGACAAGGCCACGCCGAGCACGAACACCAGATACACCGTCATCGCCAGCAGGTAGTACCAGCCGACATTGCGCGATGCCCAGGTCTGCGCGCCCAGCAGCACGCGGCCCGCCTCGAGCGGAAACAACGCCACCAACAACGCAAACGTACAGACCACGGTCGCCGCCAGCACGAACACCGGCCGCAGGGTGCGCACCGGCAACCGCTGCGGCTCTACCGCACTCATGCCGACACACTCATATGACGCGTATCACGTGCGGTGCTCCCAACGAAAAACCGCCTGCGTTATCGCACAGGCGGTGTCGAGGGGGTGTCATCGGTCGAGTCCGCCAGTGCGAACCCATGGCCACGTTGCGTGCTTGCTAGCGCAGCAGGGGCAGCGGTACGCGGATATCCATGCCGACCGCAAGATGGTCGGAGAACGCTGCGGGAATCGCTTCGATATGTTCGATCTTCAAGCTGTCGCTGACCAGGATATGGTCGATCGCCCGATCCGGACGCCAGCTGGGAAACGTATGCACTTCGCAGCTCGGCGGTTGCAATCGCGTGTGCCGGTACAGCGCCTGCATTTCCGGCCGGTCGGCCATGCAGTTGAAATCGCCCATCAACATCGCGTTGGGATGCTCGGACAACAACTCGGCGATGAAGGCCAGTTGCGCCATGCGCGAGTTGGCGCCCAACGACAGATGCGCCACTGCGACCGCCAGGCCTTTGCGACCCTGCCCGAACTTGGCCAGCAGGATGCCGCGCCCGCCGATCCGGCCGGGCAGGGCGTGGTCCTGCACTTCCAGCGGTTCCAGCTTGCTGAGCAAGCCGTTGGCGCTGGAGGCGACACCGCCCATGCGGCGGTTGGGTTGGTGGCTCCAGTAATGGAAGCCGGCGCGCTCGGCCAAGTAGTGGGTCTGGTTGGTGAAACCCGAGCGCAGGCTGCCCGGATCGGCTTCCTGCAGGCCGACGATATCGCGCTCGCCGGCCAGTTTGGCGATGCTGTCCAGGCTGGTGCGCTTGCTGCCCAGCGGCAACGCATGCGACCAGCTGCGCGTGACGTAATCGCTGTAACGGCGGGTGCTGGAGCCGGCCTGGATGTTGGCGGTCAGCACCCGCAGGGTGCGCGAATCCGAAGCGTTCACAGGGCTGCGATCGACAGGATCACTTGGCCAGCGTGGCGCGTTCGCGCGCAATCAGGTGATCGGCGATGCGCAGCATGTCCGGGAAGCTCTGGCCCTTGACCAGGTACTTGCCGTTGACGATCAGCGACGGGGTGCCGGTGAGCTTGCTGCGGGTGGCGAACTGCTTGGCGCGGTTGGTCTTGGCCGACACGCCGAAGCTGCTCATGGTGTCGATGAAGGTCTTCTGGTCCACGCCGTACTTGGCGTAGAACGCGGCGATGTCCTGCACCGAATCCTTGCCGCGCTCACCCTTGAGGGTCTGCTCGGTGTGGATGGCCTTGTACAGCGCTTCGTGGGTCTTTTCCTGCACACCCAGGGTTTCGGCGGCGTAGAACGCACGGCCGTAGTCGTCCCACGGGCCGCCGAACATCGCCGGCACGTAGACAAAGTGCACGTCCGACGGCAAGCCGGCCTTCCACGGCCCGATCAGCGGCTGGAACGCGTTGCAGGCGGGGCAGACATAGCCGAAGACCTCGGCCACTTCGATCTTGCCGGCGGCCTGCTGGTACGGCTGGCCGCCTTCGATATCCAGATAGTCGGTGCCGGCGACCGGTTCGGGGCCGTTCGGCGCGCGCGGTGCGGCGCTGGGGGCGGCGGCCGGCGGGGTGCTGGCGCTCTCGCCAACTGCAGGCGGTGCGGCGGGGTCGGCGGCCGGCGTGGCAGCGGCCGGAGCAGGCGCCGTTTCGGCAGCCGGCGTGGTGGCGGCAGGTGCGGTATCGGACGAGCCGTCCTGGGCCTTGCAGGCGACCAGGATCGGCAGCAGCGCCATCAGCGTCAGGGCGAAGCGGGTCTTCATCGGATTGGATCTCCAGCGTGGGGCGAGGAAAGGGCCGGACGGCCGCGGGGCGCATGATGCCACGGGCGGCCGTCGGTGGCGGTTACGCGGTTCAGCGCTTGGCAGGCGCAGCGTGTTCGCGGGCGATCAGGTAGTCGGCCACGCGCAGCATGTCCGGGTAGTTGCGCGCGCCGATCAGATAGCGTCCGTTGACGATGATCGCCGGGGTGCCGGGCAGCTTGCTGCGCTTGGCGAACTCGCGCGCGGCATCGAGCCTGGCATCGACCGCCTGGCTCTTGTAGGTCTCGATGAAGCGCTGCTGCGGCACGCCGTAGCCGGCATAGAAGGCGGCCAGTTCCTCCGGGGCGACGTTCTGGGTCGGCACGGTCTGCTTTTCGTGGATCGCCTCGAACATGGCGCGATGGCTGCGCTTGGCCACGCCCAGGATGTCGGCGGCGAAGTAGGCACGCGCGAAGGCATCCCAGAACCCGCCGAAGGCCGCCGGCACCGGGGTGAAGCGCACATACGACGGCTGCTTGGCCACCCAGGCCTCCAGGGTTGGCTCGAAGTGCGCGCAGTGCGGACAGGTGTAGCCGAACACCTCGACCACTTCCACCTTGCCGGCCAGCGGCGCGTACGGCTGGCCGCCGTCGATGACGATGTAGTCGTCGCCTTCGACCGGCGGGGCGTTCTTGTCGGCGGCACAGGCCGCCAGCGGCATCAACAGCAACAACAGCAGGGACAGGCGGGAAAGCAGATTCATGCAGGCTCCGTGGGGTGGGAAGGGGGAGGGCGGGAAACGACGACGCCGGTCGCGGGACCGGCGTCGTGACACGCTGTGGCGGTTGCGGCGGTCAGCTCATGAGCGTGCGGGCGTTGCTGCGGGCAGTTGCGCGGCGGCGGCATCGTCGGCGCGGTCGTGCAGACCCTGCAGATAGCTGGCCAGCGCCTGGATCTCCTGCTCGGTCAGCGGGTGCGCCACCTGCGCCATGATATTGAACAGCGCCGGGTTGCGCTCCTGGGTGGTGCCGGCCTGGTATTCCTTCAGGCGCCGCGCCACGTACTCGGCATGCTGGCCGCCCAGGCGCGGATACGCCGGGCCCGGATTGCCGCTGCCGGACGGCCCATGGCAGGCCATGCAGGCCGGCACGCCGCGCGCGACATCGCCGCTGCGGTAGAGCTTCTCGCCGACTTGGTAGAACTTCAGGCCCTGGTACGGCCCCTCGTTGACCACCGCATCGTCGGCCACCCCGGCAGCGGCTTTCTGCGTGGCGAAGTAGGCGCCCAGGTCGCGCATGTCCTGCGCGGTGAGGTCCTTGACGAACGGCACCATCACCGCCGACATGCCGGTATTGCGCTCGCCGCTGGCGATCAAGGCGACCTGGTGCGCCACGTAGCGCTCGGTCTGGCCGGCGATGCGCGGGTACATGGCCACCGCCGGATTGCCGTCCGGGCCATGGCAGGCCGCGCAGGCGGCGGCCTTGGTCTGGCCGGCCTTGGCATCGCCCCAGGTGGTCTTGGACAGGTCCACCTCCAGCGGGGCAATGCGCACCGGCGGCGGATCGGGGATCGGCGTGACCGCCGACTGCGCAAACGCCACGGCGGCGATGACCGGCACGGCGAGGGCGGCGAGGACTAGCACACGAGCATGGCGCATCAGCTAAAGCTCCGTATGGACCCGGCCCGCGCGCGTTGGGTGCTGGCTGTGGCAGGCGTGCTTCGATTATCGACACGCCTTTGCGCCAGGGTCAACGAACAGTGCAGCAAAACCGTCAGGCCCCGAACGTGCGATCCTAGGGAGATGTCGCTCCTTATCGAACAAGCCCGCTACCACCTGTCCGCCCACAACGCCCGGCAATTGCCCGACGATGGCGGCTACGAGGTCGCCTTCGCCGGCCGCTCCAACGCCGGAAAATCCAGCGCGCTCAACGCGCTGACCCGCCAGAACGCACTGGCGCGCGTGTCCAAGACCCCCGGCCGCACCCAGCAGCTGGTGTTCTTCCAGATCCAGCCCGAGCGCTATCTGGTGGATCTGCCCGGTTACGGCTACGCCAAGGTGCCGCAGGACCTGCAGGCGCACTGGCAGGCCTTCATCGACCGCTATTTCCGCACCCGCGAAGCCCTGCGCGGGCTGGTGGTGGTGATGGACATCCGCCATCCGCTCAAGGATTACGACCTGCAGATGCTCGGCTATGCGGCCGAGCGCGGCCTGCCCGCGCACGGTTTGCTGACCAAGGCCGACAAGCTCGGCCGTGGCCAGCAGATGCAGACGTTGCAGAAGGTCAAGAAGGAAGTGACCTCGCGCTTCGGCGACAGCGTGACCGTGCAGACCTACTCCGGCGAGTCGCGCCAGGGCGTGGACGAGTTGCGCGGCATCGTCGGCGGCTGGCTGGGCCTGGACGTCGCGGCGCCTGCCGCGGAGTGAGCCGGGCCGGGCCTGGCGCATGACGCCTGGCCTTCAGAGCATCAGGACGGCGAGCCAGGGCTCGCCGTTTTTTTCATTGCGGCACCGCGCCGAACTCGGTCGGCACCCAGGCGAACGCCTTGCCCTCGCGGCGTACATGACCCAGGCCCGGGAACGGCAGATGCGCACCGGCCACCCACCAGCGGCCGTCGGCGGCCTGCGCCAGCAGACGACGCCGTGAGGCGATCGCCTTGCTGCGGTCGCTGTCGGCCTCGAACGAGGCGTCCGGCCGGGCAAACTGCACCGCGTGGTAATGCAGCACATCGCCCCACACCAGCACGGTGTTGCCGGCGCCACCGTCGAAGCGATAGGAGACGTGGCCGGGCGTGTGGCCCTGGCTGTCCAGCGCGGTGATGCCGGCCGGCAATGCGCTGATGCCGGGCTGGAAGCGGCGCAGCCGACCCTGGGCCTGATACGGCGCCACCGCTGCGCGTGCCAGTGGGAAGGCGAACTGCAGCGTCGGCGCGGCACCGGCCTCCGAGGCCGGATCCAGCCAGTACGCGGCATCGGCCTCGGACAGCCACACCGTGGCGTCGGGAAAGGCCGGCCTGCCCTGTGCATCGAGCAGCCCGCACAGGTGGTCCGGATGCGCGTGGGTGAGCAGCACATCGTCGACCTGGGCGGGGTCGTAACCGGCGGCGCGCAGGTTACTCAGCACCTGACCCAGGCCGGGCCCCAGGCACTGCGCGGTGCCGGTATCGACCAGGCTGAGGTGGCTGCCGTCCTGGATCAGATAGGCGTTGACTGCCGTCTGCAGCCCCTTGCCGTCTTCGGGCACGTAGCCCTGCGCGAGCAGGCGGTCGCGCTCTGCCGGGGCCACGTTGGACAGCTGTTGCCGCGTCAACGCCACGCTGCCGTCGAACAAGGCGGTGACGCGCAGCGTGCCGATGCGCTGCAGGTAGAAGCCGGGGACCTGTGCGTGGGTGGATGCGGGCGCAGCGGCGTGCGCCAGCGTGGCGCTTGCGGCGAGCAACAGCGGCGCCAGCGAACGCAGGGCGGAAAAAACAGGCATGAGCAACTCCAGGACAGGCGGCAAGCGCCGCGGTGTCGCCATGCTGGCCGCTGCGACCTGCGCGATTCGCTCATTGCGCTGCGCGAAGCGCTCGCGTCGGCGATCTAGCGGCTATTGCCGATGCTGGCCGGATCCAGCCCGTAGCGCTGCTGGAAGCGCTGACTGAAGCTGCGGGTAGAGCGATAGCCGGCCCGCGCGGCCACGGTCTTGAGCGGCCAGCGTGTGCTGTAGAGCAAGGCCATGGCGTGCGCCAGCCGCGCGTCGGTGATCAGTTCGCGCAGCGAGCGGTGTTCGGCAGCCAGATGCCGGCGCAAGGTGGCGCCGCTGATGCCAAGACTGTCTTCGATATCGCGCGAGCGCCACGCCCGCTGCGGTTGCGCGGTGATCAGCGTACGCACCTGCTCGGCAACGCTTGGCGCCGGCGGCAGCAACAGGCCGCCGTGGCCGCGGCGGCAGAGGGTGACGACCAGTGCGGCCAGCGCCAGGCGTGCTTCGGTATACAGGCCGTGCTGCAGCGCATCGCGCCATTGCCGCAGTGTCAGCGCGAAATCGATCGCCGGCAGTTGCGCGATGTCGGCGCCGGCCTCGGGCAGCGGCTCGTTCCACAATGCGCGTGCAGCGGCCAGCGCCTCTTCGCAGAGGGGGACCACCACGCTCAGGTAGAGCCCGGTCTGCGGGTCGGGCGTGTTGATCACATCGATGCGGCAACGGCGCGTCACCAGGAACAGATCGCCCGGCACGAACTGCAGCGATTGGGTCGCGCTGCGCACCTGCTTGCGGCCCTGCAGCACCATCGCGAACTGCGCCTGGGTCAGATCCACCGAGCGCGCCCCGTGTTCGCGCCGCGCACTCACGCAGGCAAACCCTTCGGCGCGCTCGCAATGCAGCAGGCTGGCCATCTGCGCGAGCAGGGCGTCGGTGGGTGTGGGCGCAACGGTCATGGCCGGGCGATGCTACAGGATCGCGGCTGCGCGGCTGCGCGGCTGCGGACGATCAAACGCCGTGGATCCGCGCGTGCGGGAAGTTGCGGGGGGCCAGTTTCAGCCTGGACGGTTGCGGCCTGCGGTGCCCTCCGTCACGCCCGGCCCCGGGTGCCGCGGTCACGCCAGCGCTTGCTGCCTGCCTCGGCCACGCCGTGCGCATGGATGGAAATGTCAGACCCGGCCGATGGCAGCAATTCTTTCCATGCCCTGCGGTTATAGTGCGGGCCTTGCGGTGGCAGGGGAGGACCCCCACATCGTTCCCCTAAATTTTTTTGCGAGCCTGCCCTTGTCGAGTCCCAGCCACGTTGCCGAAACGCCGATCACCGAACGCGCGGAGCTGGTCCAGGTGCTGGCCTCCGGCGAGAAGCCCAGCGCTGACTGGCGGATCGGCACCGAGCACGAAAAGTTCGGCTTCCAGCTCGACGACCTGCGCGCGCCCACGTTCGAAGGCGAGCGCGGCATCCAGGCGCTGCTGACCGGGTTGACGCGCTTCGGCTGGGAGCCGGTGCAGGAAAACGGCCACACCATCGCGCTGCTGCGCGACGGCGCCTCGGTGACGCTGGAGCCGGCCGGCCAGCTGGAACTGTCGGGTGCGGCGGTGGAAACCCTGCATCACACCTGCGTGGAAACCGGCACCCATCTGGACGAAGTGGCGCAGGTGGCCGGTGAGTTGCAGCTGGGGTTCCTGGGCATGGGCTTCCAGTCCAAGTGGCGCCGCGATGAAATGCCGTGGATGCCCAAGGGCCGCTACCAGATCATGAAGAACTACATGCCCAAGGTCGGCTCGCTCGGCCTGGACATGATGACCCGCACCTGCACGGTGCAGGTCAACCTGGATTACGCCACCGAAGCGGACATGGTGAAGAAGTTCCGCGTGTCGCTGGCGTTGCAGCCGATCGCCACCGCGTTGTTCGCCGATTCGCCGTTCACCGAAGGCAAGCCGAACGGCTACCTCAGCTACCGCTCGCACATCTGGACCGATACCGACGCCGACCGCACCGGCATGCTGGACTTCGTGTTCGAGGACGGCTTCGGCTACGAACGCTATGTCGATTACCTGCTCGATGTGCCGATGTATTTCTCCTACCGCGACGGCGTCTACGTCGATGCCAGCGGGCAGAGCTTCCGCGATTTCATGCAGGGCAGGTTGCCGGCATTGCCGGGCGCGTTGCCGACGCTGCGCGACTGGTCGGATCACATGACCACCGCATTCCCGGAAGTGCGCCTGAAGAAGTATCTGGAAATGCGCGGCGCCGACGCCGGCCCGTGGGACCGCCTGTGCGCGCTGTCGGCGTTCTGGGTGGGGTTGCTGTACGACGACACCGCGCTGGATGCGGCCTGGGATCTGGTCAAGGATTTCAGCACCACCGAGCGCCACGCGCTGCGCGACGGCGTGCCCAAGCATGCGCTCGGCCTGCCGTTCCGCAATGGCACGGTGCGCGATTTGGCGGTGGAAGCGGTCAAGATCGCCCGCGAGGGCCTGCGTCGGCGTGCGCGCCTGAATGCCGATGGTCAGGACGAAACCGGCTTTGTGGATGTGATCGCCGAGATCGCCGAGAGCGGCGTGACTGCTGCCGAGCGCAAGCTGGCGCTGTATCACGGTGCATGGAAGGGCGACATCGATCGCGTGTTCCGCGAGTTTGCGTACTGAGCGCTTGCTGATCGCAGCAGTGGTCGCGCGCGGCTGATCGATCGCGCGGATCGTCGTGTGCAGGCGTGAATTCTCGGATACGCGCCGGCCGGCACCCCCGAGCTTGCGGGCGAGAGAACGTACTCCAACCCGGCCCTAGCGCCGCTCCGGCATGCACGGCAGGCGCACCGTCACCCGCAGGCCGCCACCTGTTGCACGGTTGTCCAGGCGCAGGTCGCCGCCATGCGCCAGCACGATGCTGTGCGCCACCGACAAGCCCAGCCCGATGCCGCCGGTGTCGCGATTGCGCGAGGACTCGCCGCGCACGAACGGCAACAGCAGCTGTTCGCGCTGGGTCGGGTCGATGCCGGGGCCGTCGTCGTCGATCCACAGCACGCCCTCTTCGCCGTCGCGCTGCAGTTGCAGGCGCGCGCGCTTGCCGTATTTCAGCGCGTTCTCCAGCAGGTTCATCACTGCGCGCCGCAAGGCCAGCGGGTCGCCATCCAGGGTGATCGCCGGGCCGGGCAGCAGTTCGGCATCGGCGCCGATGTCGGTGGCGTTGTCGACCACGCTTTCCACCAGCAGGCGCAGATCTAGCGGCGCGCGTTTGCCGCGGTGGCGATCGTTCTGGATAAAATCCAGCGCGGCGGAAATCATCGCCTTCATCTCGTCGATGTCGGCCAGCGCCTTGTCGCGCAACGGCGGCTGCAGGCCGTCCAGGCGGAACGACAGGCGCGCCAGCGGCGTGCGCAGGTCGTGCGCGATCGCCGCCACCATGTGGGTGCGTTCGTTGATCAGGCGGTTCAGGCGGGCCTGCATCGCATTGAACGAATCGGCCGCGCGCACGATCTCCGGCGGGCCGCTGCGTTGCAATGCGGCAGCATCCGGGTTGCGGCCCAGCCGGTCGGCGGCTTCGGCAAAGCGCTTGATCGGCGCCGACAACGCACGCGAGAACCACCACGCCAGCGGCACGTTGGCCAGCAGGCCGGCCAGGAACAGCAGCACCACATGGGTCTTGAACTCGGCCGACAGCCGCCGCGGTGGCGATTCGACCGTGCGCCAGCGGCCATCGGGCTGTTGCAGCGCGGCGGTGAAGCCGTCCAGCAAGGGCACGCCCGGGGTCAGGCGCTCGCTTTCCCAGGCGCCGGGGCTGTCGTCCGGACGCAGTCCATTGCCGAACGGCGGGGCACCGGGGGGGCGCTCGTGCGGCCAGTCGCCTGGCGCCGGCGGCGAGCGCTGCAAGGCCTCGTGGCGATTGTCGGCGTAACTGGCATCGCCATCATCGGCCCCGAATGCCTGCGATTGGCCGGGCATGCGCGGCGGTGGGGACATGCCGATGCGCGGGCCCTGACGATCGTCGGCGCTGCGGTAGAAGCGCACGCGCTGCTCGGGGACATCCAGCCAATGGGCCAGCAGCATTTCGGCAAACCCGTCGCGCACCTGGCCTGCCGGCGGCAGCGGGGCCTGGGCCGATTCGTGCACCGTCAGGGTCTGGGTGCCGGCCGGCATGCGCGTGGACAGCAGCGCCACCACCTCCGGCGGATGCACCGGCGGCTCGTAGACCGGAGTGCGCATCACCAGCAGGGCGATGCCGACCGCCTGGGCAGTGAGCAGTGCCACCGCCAGCAGCACGAAGGTACGGGCAAAGATGGACAGCCCGCGACGTGCCGGTTTGCTCACAGACGCGAAACGCCCGGCAGCAGCATGTAGCCCTCGTTGCGCACGGTGCGGATCAACTCGGTATGCACGCGCTCGTTGATCTTGCGGCGCAGGCGGCTGATCTGGCTGTCGATGGCGCGGTCATAGACGTCGGTATCGCGGCCACGGGCGTAGTCCAGCAACTGGTCGCGGCTGAGCACCCGCTGCGGATGCTCGACGAAGGTACGCAGCAGCGCGAACTCACCGTCGGACAGGTTGATGAAGATGCCGGTGGGGTCACGCAGGTCGCGCCGCACCACGTCCAGCCGCCAACCGGCGAACTCGTAGACATTGCCACGGTGGTCGGCCTGCTCGCTGCTGGCCTGGCTGCGGCGCAGCAAGGCGCGTACCCGCGCCAGCAATTCGCGCGGATTGCAGGGTTTGGCCAGGTAATCGTCGGCGCCCACTTCCAGGCCGATGATGCGGTCGGTGTCGTTGCCCAGCGCGCTGAGCATGATGACCGCAGGTGAACCGCGCTCGCTGGCCAGCGCCCGCGCCGCGCTCAGGCCGTCTTCTCCAGGCATCATCACGTCGAGTACGATGAGGTCCGGGCGGCGCTGGGCGATGCTCTTGCGCATCTCCGCCACGTTTTCGGCAACGTCCACCTGGTAGCCGTGGGCGCTGAGGAACTCGCCGATCAGCTTGCGCAGGTCCGGGTCGTCGTCGACCACAAGAACGCAGGGTTGTTGCATGTCCATGGAGATCATCGTCGGTGGCGCGGCGCTTGGCCCGCGCAGGGTGGTGGCGACCGGGTACATGGTGCTCGCAGTTGCAGGGCTGGAGCACGCATCATAATGATTGAATTTGTCAACCTTTGGCACACGTGTGACGCAACATGACAGAACGGGACATCGCGCAGGAAACCGGGCCATCGACACTGTGCCGTAGCAATGGCGAGTGTACGCATGACAAGGCGTTTCCGATGATGCGGGTGATCAGCCGCGACAACGGCGTGGGCCTGACCCGGGACATGGTGCTGATGGCGCAGACGCTGCGTGCCGGCGGCGTACCGGTGCAGGAAGTGGGCTTCACCAGTCAGCGGCTGCACGACACCGCACGCGAAGCCCGTCTGTGGGCCAGTCGCGCGCTGTTCGGGCGGGTGCCGGTGCAGATCTTTTCCGAGCGCGTGTATGCGCGCTGCCTGCCGCTGGGCCAGACCAACCTGCTGGTGCCCAATCCGGAATGGTTGCTGCCCAAGTGGCTGCCGCGGCTGCCGCAGTTCGACGCGGTGCTGTGCAAGACCCATCACGCGGAGCGGATTTTCCGCAGTCTGGGCTGCACCACGCGGTTCATCGGCTTCACCAGCCCGGATCGCTACGACGCACAGGTCGTGCGTCAGCGTGCGTTCTTCCATCTGGCCGGGCGCAGTACCGCCAAGGGCACCCGCGTGCTGCTGGAGACCTGGCAGCGGCATCCGGAATGGCCGCTGCTGACGGTGGTGCAGAATCCGCGCACGGCCGGCAAGCCGGTGGTGGCGCCGAACATCGACCACCGCGTCCGTTATCTCGACGACGCCGAACTGCGCCGCCTGCAAAATGCGCACCTGTTCCATCTATGCCCATCCGAGGCCGAAGGCTTCGGGCATTACCTGATGGAAGCGCTGAGCGTGGGCGCGGTGACCCTGGCCACCGACGGTGAGCCGATGAACGAATTGGTCACGCCCGAGCACGGCGTGCTGATTCCGGTGGCCGAGGTGCGCCAGCGGCGTCTGGCGTCGTATTACTACGTGGATGCGGCCGGCATTGCGCAGGCGGTGGAAACCGCGCTGGCCTTGCCGCAGGCGCAGCTGGATCAGCTGTCGGCCAACGCGCGGGCGTTCTACCAGGCCAACGATGCCGCATTCGCCGCGCGCTTTCGCAATGCGGTGCTGGCGTCGTTGCCGGCAGATGCGGCGGACGTCGCCACAGACGTGGCCCAGGCGGTCGTCGAAAATTGATGTGTTAGCCCCTGGCTTGGCCGGGTACCGCTCTGACAAAGCCCCGGCGTGTTGGATACAGCACGGTGCTGGCGTGGTCCCAGGTCTTGCACGCTGCATGACGGCGCACGCCAGCGATCGGCGCGCAGCGGCAAATGCACGACATATCACGATGCAACGCTCTCCCTGACCAAGCGGGTATCGCCCGCCATTGCCATGTGCGTGCGGTACGCGCATGCGCCATCCAGCCAGGGAGATCGACGATGGTCCAGACACGCACCACAGCCGTTGCCATCAGTGCATTGCTCGCAGTGCTCGGCCTGGGTGGCTGCGCCAGTTTCTGCGGCGCGCCTTCCGGCGGGCCACCGCCGCCGCCCGCGCCACCACAGGCACAGCGTGGTCCGCCACCACCACCGCCACCGAGTGCGAGCGATCTGGCCGCGATGCAGGCCTGTGCTCAAGAGCAGGGAGTGGCATTGCCCCCGCCAGCTGCGGCCACGCCGCATCCCGATGCGCCCACGCAGGGCATGGACCACAGTGCGTTTGAGCGCTGTCTGGCCAGCAAAGGCGTGAGCTGGCCAACGCCGATGCCCGGCGGACCCTGGCGCGACGGCCCGGCACCCGATCGCCCGCACGGGTCTGGCGAACCACATGGTCCGCCGCTCCACGATCCCGACTTCGACGCCGCGTTGCAGGCCTGTGCCACCGCGCAAGGCATCGCGTTGCCTGCGCCTGACGCGCCGCCCCTCGGCCCGCCACCGCCAGCACTGTCGCAATGCCTGGAGGCCGAGGGTTTTGCGCCACCGCCGCGGCATGGCTGATCGTGCTGATCACGCCGCCCGTCGGTTCCAGCTGCTGGCGGCGAGCTGCAGCTGGAGTGAGTTGCGCAGGAGCGGCGGTCGCCCTGCACGATGCATTGCTGGATCCGGACGAAGCGGACGCTGGCCGCGCTTGGCGGCCTCTACCTGGGTTCTCTGACAATCGCCAGGCAGTCGCGAGGCCGACTGAAGCGATTTCCCTCCGTGATGCTTCAGCCGGGTCCTATCCGTACGCCAGGCACTCCACGACACTCGGCAGTGTCGAGCACGCTACTGACAAGCTCTTCGCCATCGATTGCCCACTGTGTGGGCTCACCCGGTACGAATGATCGACGACGATGCGCGCAGGCAAGAGCCGGCCACGATGAGTGCCGTGCCCGACGACACCATGCAGGACAACGCGGCGCTGCGGGACGAGCTTTCCGGCATGCGTCGCCTGCATGCACTACAGGTGAGCCTGGCGGCACAGGCCGATGCGCGCATCGCGCTGCAGGAGATCACCGCGCTTGCCTGTGCCTTCGCGCGTACCGACTGCGGCTGCGTGCAACTGGTCAGTGCACACAACAGCGAGATGGAGCTGCGTGTCTATCGCGGACATGACGAACGCAGCGCATTCGTCCAGCAGTTCCTGAAGGACGGCTTCCAGGCGACCTGCGACACCGTGCGGCGCGAACGCCGGCAGTTGGTGATCGAGGACATCGAAACCTTCACCCCGTTGAAGGGAACGCCCGATTACGAGGCCGCGCTGTGCAGCGGCATCCGTGCTGCCCAGTTCACTCCATTGTTCAATCGTGCCGGTGGCCTGCTGGGATTGCTCGGGACCCAATTCACGGTGCCGTATCGGCCTGCGGAGCACGAACTCAGATTGCTCGAACTGCTCGCATGGACGGCTGCCGACTACATCGAGCGCCATCGCGGCGAGCTGGCCTTGCGCATGAGCGAGTCGCGGCTGGCCGCGCTGTCGGCGGCAAGTTCCGAGGTGCATTACCGCATGAGCGCCGACTGGGACGAGATGCACCAGCTGACCGCCGGCGCACGCACTGCCGATGCGATGGCGACCAGCCGTTCCTGGATCATGGATTACATCCCTGCAGAGGATCAGTCGCTGGTGCGGAGCAGGATCGATGCAGGGATCCGCGCGCGCAGCGCGATCGTGTTCGAGCACCGGGTGCGACGCGCCGATGGCAGCATTGCGTGGATGGCGACCAAGGCGGTACCGGCACTGGATGCGGACGGGCGCATCACCGAGTGGTTCGGTGCCGGCGCCGACGTTACCGCGCGCAAGCGGGCCGAGGAACATCTACGCGAAAGCGAGGCGCGGCTGACCTATGTGCTCGATCAGGTTCCGATCGGAATCGGCCTGTTCGATACGCAAGGCCGCTTCACCTACCGTAATCCACAACTGCGTGAGCAGCTGGCAGAGCGGGTGCCCTCGCGCGAGTCATTGCAGGAGCAACCGTGGGCCGGGGTCGACCAGCAGGGGCGGGCGGTTGCGATCGAGGAGTTTCCCTGCGCCCGTGCGCTGCGTGGCGAAGATGCGACCATGCCGGTGGATTTCCTCGATCCCCGTGACACTGCGCAGCGCTGGTTGCGCATCACCGCGGTGGCGCTGCGCGAAGAGGATGGTGTGACCGGTGGCGTTGCGGTGGTGCAGGACGTCACGGTGCAGCGCCAGGTGCAGACGGAAGTGGGCGTGCTTGCCGAGCGCAATCGCGACATCCTCGAAAGTATTTCCGACGCCTTCTATGGCGTCGACGCGCAGGGGCGCTTCACCTACATCAACCAGAAAGCCGAGCTGCTGTGGGGGCGTTCGCGCGACCAACTGCTGGGAAACCTGCTGTGGGAGCAGTTTCCCGACTCGATCGGGTCGCTTCCGTATCAGGCGCATGTGCGCGCGGCACAGACACGCCAGGTGGTGAGACTGGAAGCCTTGTCGCCGGCATTGGGGTACTGGGTGGATATCAGCATCTATCCCACCAACGATGGCGGCATGTCGGTGTATTTCCGCGACATCTCCGACAAGAAACGCGCCGACGCGCGGCTGCGTGCCAGCGAAGAACGCTTCCGCACCGCATTGACGATCGAAACCGTCGGTGCGACCTACTTCGACATGGGCGGCCGCCTCACCGATGCCAACGACACCTTCCTGAAAATGAGCGGCTACAGCCGTGCCGACGTGGAAGCGGGCACGCTCTCCTGGCAGGCGCTAACCCCACCCGAAGCCAGGGACCTGTGCGAGCGGGCGTTCGAGGAACTCAGGACCAAGGGCAGCGCCACACCGTATGAGCGCCAATACCTGTGCAAGGACGGAACCCGGCGCTGGGCCCTGTTTGCGTCCAAGCGCTTGCCCGACGGCACCGGCTTCGAGTTCGTGCTCGACATCACCGACCGCAAGCTCACAGAAGCGGCGCTGCGCGAGGTGCAGGACCGCAATGCCTTCCTGCTGAAACTCTCCGACGCGCTGCGGCCGCTGTCCGATCCGGCTGCGATCCAGGGCGAGGCCGCGCGCGTGCTGGGCGAGCATCTGGCCGCCGGCCGCGCCTACTACGTCGAGGTGGATGCCAGGGCGCAGCAGTACGTGGTCGAGCGCGACTGGCATCAGCCCGATGAAACCAGTCATGCACGTCGTTTCGCGTTGACCGACTGGCCGATGCCCTGGCTGCTCGACGCGCAGACCTGGGTGGTGCGCGATGCCGCCACCGATCCTGCATTGCCCGACGATCAGCGCGCGGCCTATCTGGGCAACCAGATCGCTGCGCTGATCGTAGTGCCGCTGATCAGGGGCGGCCAGCTGGTGGCGACCTTCGTGGTCAATCAACGCAGCGCACGCAACTGGAATGCCGCCGAGATCCGTCTGGCAGAGGAAACCGCCGAGCGCACCTGGGCGGCGCTGGAGCGTGCGCGTGCACAGGGCGCGCTGCTCGAAAGCGAGGAGCGCTACCGGGTGATCCTGGAGAGCGCGCTCGACTACGCAATCTTTACCACCGATACGCGCGGACACATCCAGACCTGGCCGCCGGGTGCGGAGGCGGTGTTCGGCTGGACCGCGGAAGAGGCGATCGGCCAACACATCGCGATGACCTTCGTTGCCGAAGATCGCCTGACCGGCGTGCCGCAGCGCGAGATCGAGCAGGCGCATTACACAGGCGGCGCGCCGAATGTGCGCTGGCATCGGTGCAAGGATGGCCGGCACGTCTTCATCGAAGGCGCAACGCGGCCGCTGCGCAATGGCAGCGCCGAGCCGCTGGGCTATCTCAAGATCGGCCAGGACGTGACCCGACGACGGCAGTGGGAAGATCGCCAGCAGGTGTTGCTGGCCGAGTTGCAGCACCGCACGCGTAATCTGATGGGTGTGGTGCGTGTGGTCTTCAATCGCACGCAGCGCAGCAGCAAGACCATCGCCGAGCTGGCGCTGATCTACAACGATCGCCTGGATGCCCTGGCGCGCGTGCAGGGCCTGCTGTCGCGCCTGAACGAGGGCGATCGCATTCTGTTCGATGAACTGATCCAGGTCGAGCTGTCGGCCATGGGCGCGATCGATGCGCAAGGCCAAGGCGACCGCGTGACACTGGACGGCCCCGCCGGCGTGCGTCTGCGCTCCAGCACCGTGCAGACCTTTGCGTTGGCCCTGCATGAGCTGGCGACCAACGCCAACAAGTACGGCGCGCTTGCGCAGGCCGGCGGCCAGTTGCGGGTGCGCTGGCGCCTGCTGGGTACCGCCAAGGGCACCCGCCTGCATATCGAGTGGAGCGAGACCGGTGTGCATATGCCGGCGCCTGGCGAAGCGGCGCAAGGCTCCGGCTATGGGCGCGAGCTGATCGAACGCGCGTTGCCGTACCAGCTGCAGGCCGAGACGACCTACGCGCTGGGGCCGGACGGCGTGCGCTGCACCATCGAGCTGCCGGTATCGCAGAGCATGCGTCTGGACAGCGACGACAGCTGACGGGCGCGTGTTGCGCCTGCACATGCCCGCCAATGGCGTGCTGCAGTGCGGCGGCGGCCGGCGGGCCGAATCCGCCGCCGTGCAGCAGCATGGGGCGAGGAGCTGCAGACGCCTGGATGGACCTTCAACGCCATGGCTGGCGTGGTGGTGTCGCAGCTGGACTCCGATCCAGGCCACAACCGTCAGCAGCCTCTTTGCGCCGACATGCTCACGGGCATGGATTTTTTCGGGCGAATCCATATACTGCCCCCCAGTATCTGGCCGGAGCCGTCATGCCGCATTCGCCGCAGGAAAAAAAGCGGGCGCTAGCGCGCGTGCGACGCCTGCGCGGGCAATGCGACGCGCTCGAGCGCGCGCTGGAGGCGGGCGCAGACTGTGCGCCTGTGCTGCAGCAGATCGCCGCGATCCGGGGTGCCGTCAATGGGCTGATGTCGCAGGTGCTCGAAGCGCATATCCGCGAAGACTTCGGTCATGCCGCCGCCTCCGATGCGCAGCGCGCCGAGCGGGTGCAGGAGCTGCTCGGGCTGGTCCGGTCCTATCTCAAATGAACTCCCACCGGGTCGGCGCATGCCGTGCCCGTCCTTGAACCTCATCGTCAGGAGCGCCATCACATGAAATCCCGTGCAGCAGTTGCATTCGGTCCCGGCAAACCGCTGGAAATCGTCGAGATCGACGTCGCACCGCCGAAGGCGGGCGAGGTGCTGGTCCGCATCACCCACACCGGTGTGTGCCATACCGACGCGTTCACCTTGTCTGGCGACGATCCGGAAGGCATCTTCCCGTCCGTGCTGGGCCATGAGGGCGGCGGCATTGTCGAGCAGGTCGGCGAGGGCGTGACCAGCGTCAAGGTCGGCGACCACGTGATCCCGCTGTACACCGCCGAATGCCGCAAGTGCAAATTCTGCCTGTCCGGCAAGACCAATCTCTGCCAGGCCGTGCGCGCCACCCAGGGCAAGGGTTTGATGCCCGACGGCACCACGCGCTTTTCTTATAACGGCGAGCCGATCTATCACTACATGGGCTGCAGCACCTTCAGCGAATACACCGTGGTGCCGGAGATCTCGCTGGCCGTGGTGAACCCGCAAGCGCCGCTGGAAAAGGTCTGCCTGCTTGGTTGCGGCGTCACCACCGGCATCGGCGCGGTGCACAACACCGCTAAGGTCAAGCCGGGCGAAAGCGTGGCGGTGTTCGGCCTGGGCGGCATCGGTCTGGCGGTGATCCAGGGCGCGGTGCAGGCCAAGGCCGGGCGCATCCTGGCCATCGACACCAACCCGGGCAAGTTCGATCTGGCGCGCAGCATGGGCGCCACCGACTGCATCAACCCCAAGGACTACGACAAGCCCATCCAGGAAGTCATCGTCGAGCTGACCGATGGCGGCGTGGACTTCAGCTTCGAATGCATCGGCAACGTCAACGTGATGCGTTCGGCGCTGGAGTGTTGCCACAAGGGCTGGGGCGAGAGCGTCATCATCGGCGTGGCCGGCGCCGGCCAGGAAATCAGCACCCGTCCGTTCCAGCTGGTCACCGGCCGCGTGTGGCGCGGCTCGGCCTTCGGCGGAGTCAAGGGACGGACCCAGTTGCCGGGCATGGTGGAGCAATCGATGAAGGGCGAGATCGATCTCGATCCGTTCATCACCCACACCATGCCGCTGGAAGAGATCAACGAGGCCTTCCACCTGATGCATGAAGGCAAGTCGATCCGCACCGTGATTCATTTCTGACCGTACGGCCAGGATCGGCGCGCGGCCGCTTCCGCGCACGTGGTACCCGATACTCCGGGAGGGGCATGATGACCAGCGTCTCGATTCATCCTTCGGTAGACAGCGGTATAGCGCGTGGCGGTGCAGAAGGTTTTCAAGGCGGAACCCTTGAATGCCACTGCGCCAGCGAAAAGGTCACCGTGGAGGTGGGTGCGCAGACCGCGCACAACCACGCCTGCGGCTGCAGTAAATGCTGGAAGCCGGAAGGCGCAACGTTTTCGGTGATTGCAGTGGTGCCACGCGACAAGGTCACGGTGACCGCGCATGCGGAGAAGCTCAGGATCGTCGACGAAAGCGCGGCGATCCAGCGGCACGCGTGCACCGGCTGCGGCGTGCATATGTTCGGTCGCATCGAAAACAAGGATCACGCGTTTTACGGTCTGGACTTCATCCATACCGAGTTGTCGCAGCAGCCAGGCTGGTCGCCGCCGGGCTTTGCGGCGTTCGTGTCCTCCATCATCGAAACCGGCACGTCGCCGGACGACATGGATGGCATACGCGCGCGCCTCAATGAGCTCGGCCTGACCCCGTACGACTGCCTGTCGCCGGGATTGATGGATGCACTGGCTGCCAATGTGGCACGCAAGAAGGGCTTGCTGCACTGATCGCCCCATCCTGCGGCCGGCATGCCTGCCGGCCGCAGGTTTCTACCGAAGGAATCTCATGGAACGTATCGAACACCACGCCTGCTTCGGCGGCTGGCAAGACGTCTACCGGCATCAGTCGCAGAGCTTGAACTGCAGCATGCAGGTCGGCGTCTATCTGCCACCGCAGGCCGCCGATGGTCCGTTGCCGGTGCTGTATTGGCTGAGCGGGCTGACCTGCACCGAACAGAATTTCATCGGCAAGGCCGGCGCGCAGCGCTACGCGGCCGAGCATGGCGTGATCCTCGTCGCGCCCGACACCAGCCCGCGTGGCGACGATGTGGCCGACGCGGACGGCTATGACATCGGTAAAGGCGCCGGCTTCTATGTCGATGCCACCGAGCAGCCATGGGCGGCGCACTACCGCATGTACGACTATGTGGTGAACGAATTGCCGGCATTGATCGAAGCGCACGTCGCCACCACCGGCGCGCGTGCGATCAGCGGCCATTCGATGGGCGGCCATGGCGCCTTGACCATCGCCTTGAAGAATCCGGGCCGCTATCGCAGCGTGTCGGCATTCTCGCCCATCGTCGCGCCAAGCCAGGTGCCGTGGGGCGAGAAGGCGTTCGGCCAGTATCTGGGGCCCGATCGCGCAGCGTGGCAAGCGTACGACGCCACTGCGTTGATCGCCCAGGCACAGGAGCGCCTGCCGCTGTTGGTCGATCAGGGCGATGGCGACGAATTTCTCGAAAGCCAGCTGAAAACCGCGCTCTTCGAAGAGGCTGCCAAGGCTGCCGGTTATCCGGTCACGGTGCGGATGCAGCCCGGTTACGACCATAGCTATTACTTCATTGCCAGTTTTATCGGCGAACATATCGCGCACCATGCTGCGGCGTTGCGTGGTTGATGGTCCGGCCGGGTGCGTGTGCGGCGCGGGCGCTACAAGACGCGCGCCGATGGTGCGCAGACTGTGCCTGCTTGCCGCAATGGCCTGATAACGCCGGTTGCCGACCCACACTCCAGCAATGCGCTTGTGCAACGTTTGTCCGCAGCGCTTGACACGCCGCCACCTGTCAGATATTTCTTACGCATGAAAAGGGGGGGGCAAACGACAGGGGATCGATTGCTGGAGATTCTTTCGGCGCTGGATAATCCGCATCGACTCAGGATCGTCGCGGCGCTGGAAACCGGTGGCCGCAACTACATCAGCAGTCTGGCGCGCGAGATCGGGATCAGTCGTCCGTTGTTGCATCTGCATTTGAACAAGCTCGAAGCTGCGGGTCTGGTGACCAGTCAACTTGAGTTGTCACAGGACGGAAAAGCGCTCAACTACTTCGAGGTCAGCGCCTTTCGCTTGGAACTTTCACCTTCGGTCATTGCGGAAGCGGCGATGTCGCTGACCGACAAGACAGAAAAATAGGAGACGGCCTTGTCGGAGCATTTGTATCTTTTGACGATCTGCCTGCCGCTGAGCACGATCCTGCTGGTTTTCGGGATGCGCTACTTCGCCGCGATCCGACAGGCCAAGGCGCAACTCGATCACAATCAGGCCTACCGCGAGCTGGCCGAGAAAACGCAGACTGCGTTGAACGACATGCGCATCCGCCTGGAGGGTATCGAAAGAATTCTCAAGGACGTCGAATGACGGCGACCGCGACCGTCGCCAGCGGCGCCTCCGTCTCCACCACGCCCGGGTGCGTGCCGGACACCGTGCCGCTTTGGCGGTTGTACGGCCTGCGCGCCGGCTATCTGTTGCTCGTGGTTGGTCTGGGCGTACAGGTCTGGCCAGACATTGTGCTGCGACACGGCAGCTGGGAACTGATGGAGGGTGTGGTGCAGTGCATGCTGGGAGCGATGGGGTTGCTGGCATTGCTCGGGCTTCGCTATCCGCTGAAGCTGCTGCCGCTGCTGCTGTTCGAGATTGCATGGAAGCTGATCTGGCTGGGTATGGTCGCCACGCCTCGGTTGCTGCTTGATCGGATGGATGCCGGCACGTGGTCCACGTTGTCGGCCTGCCTGTTGGTCGTGGTCTTTCCGATCGTGATCCCGTGGCGCTACGTCGCGTCGATGTTCATCCGTATGCCCGGTGACCGCTGGCGGTGACTGCCGTCCTGCCTCGCCCACAACGCAAAAAGACGGGACATTCCATGGCGTACGACATTCAGGCTCGCCCGCAGTTCTATGCGCGAGTTGCAGGCGCGCTCTATCTCGCCGTCATCGTTCTCGGCGGTCTGGCTGAAGGCTACGTGGCGAACTCCTTGATCGTGCCGGGCGATGCCCGGGCCACGATCCACGCCATCGTGCAGCATGCGCAGCTGTGGACGCTGGGGCTGGCCGCAAATCTGGTGGTGCCGCTGCTTGCGGTGGTGCAGCTGTGGATCGAATACATGCTGCTGCGGCCTGCTGGAAGAGGCCTGGCGCTGTTGTTTGTGTTATTGAACCTTGCGTCGCTTTCGGTAGAGGCGGTCAGCAAACTGTTCCAGCTGATGGTACTGCCCCTGGCGTCCGGCGGCTCTTCGGCGGCCGACCCTGATCAGGCCCTTTCGCTGGTCGCGCTGGCATTGCTGGGCCATGACCTCGGTTTCAACATCGCTTTGCTCTTCTTCGGCGCCGCCTGCCTGGTCAGCGGCACGCTGATCTGGCGATCGCGCTATTTCCCCAGGTTCGTGGGTGGATTGATGTTGCTGGCCGGGATCAGTTATCTGGTGGCTTCGCTCGCCGAACTGCTGGCGCCTGCGTTCGCACGGCTGATCAATCCCGGGGTTCTGCTGCCGGTTCTGGTGGGCGAAACGACGTTCTGTCTGTGGCTGCTGATCCGCGGTGTCGATCGGCGGCAGTGGGATGCCAGGGCCGCTGCGATGTAGGCGCCGTTCCCCTTGTCCAGCAGGCGCAATTGGCAACACGAAGTTGATGCCTGCAACGAAACTAACGCACCACCTGCGCCGCAAGCTTGCCCAATCGGCGCATCGCGCGCTCCAGCGTGTCGCTCCATGGCTGGCCGCAGGTCAGCCGCAGGTGATCTGCGTAGTCGCCACGGCTGGAGTACAGATGACCGGGCGAGGTGCCGATGCGTTCTGCCAGCGCGGCCTCGAACACGGCCTGGCCGCTACCGCCGTCGGGCAACTGCAGCCATAGCGATAACCCACCTGCCGGGTCGCCCACGCGCGTGCCTTCCGGCCAATGCCGCACGATGGCATCGCGCAGCCGCTGCCCGTTGTCGGCCAGGGTGCGGCGCAGCTTGCGCAGATGCCGTTCCAGATCGTGTTGCGCCAGGTAGTCGGCCAGTGCCAGTTGCGGCAGGCTGGCGCTGCCGACGGTGGAAAAGTACTTGGCGCGCACCAGGGCGTCGGTCCAGTCGCCACCCAGCAACCACCCCACCCGCAGGCCGGGCGAGAGCACCTTGGAGAACGAGCCGCAGGTGATCACGTTGGCATGGGTATCGAAGTGGCGCAGCGGACGTGGACGTTGCCCCGACCAATCCAGTTCGCCATAGATATCGTCCTCGATCACCACGGTGCCATGGCGTGCGCAGCTGTCGAGCAATGCGCGCTTGGCGCTGTCGGGCGTGAGGCTGCCGCTTGGATTGTTGAAGTTGGGAATCAGCACTGCCGCACGCACCGGCGTGCGCTGCAGCAGCGTATCCAGACGCGCGACATCGATACCCTGGCCGGGAAGGTTGGGTACTTCCAGCACTTTCAGGCGCAGTGCCGCCACCGCCTGCAGGATGCCGTGATACGTGGGCGTTTCCACCAGCACCACATCGCCTGGCGCGGTGAGCGTGCGCAGCGCCAGGCTGATCGCTTCCATCGCGCCGGCGGTGATCACCACTTCTTCCGCGTCGACGGTGGTTGCGCAGTGTGCATAACGTTGTGCGATCTGCCGGCGCAGTGCGGCGTGGCCTTGCGGCGGTGCGTAATCCAACGCCGCCGAGCGCTGGCGACGCAGCTGCCGCGACAGGGCCGCGGCCAGTTGTGCGGTGGGCAATAGCGCAGGCGCGGGGGTGGCAGTGTGCAGTGGCACCAGGTCGGTACGCGCCAAGGTGTCGAGCACGCGCTGCAAGGCCGGGTTGTCGACCATGCCCGGCTTGCGCCGACGTGTGACGGGTGCTGCGGCCGGCAATGCAGGCGTCGTACTGCGCACGAAGTAGCCCGAGCGCGGGCGCGCTTGTACGCGCCCCTCGCGTTCCAGTTGCACGCAGGCCTGCACGGCGGTGGCAGTGCTGATGCCATGGTTGGCGGCCAGTTGCCGGATCGAGGGCAGGCGCTCGCCGGCACGCAAGGTGCCGCCTTCGATCTGCTGCCGCAGCTGCGTGGCCAGCGATTCGTACAGGAGCATTGGCGGGTGCCTTCCATCTGTATTGGTCTATTTGCAGCGTATCTGAATCTGTCATGGTCGTGTAGCACGTTGCAGACTGGGCGTGCCCGGCGAGTACGCCAGGTATGGATTCCTTCTGTGAGGTTGGCCGTGCTGCTTCCCGTGTTTATCGTCGATGCGTTCACCACGGTGCGTTTCAAGGGCAATCCGGCAGCCGTGGTGCCGTTGCAGGCCTGGCTGCCGGAGCCGGTGATGCAGGCCATCGCCAGCGAACACAATCTTTCGGAGACCGCCTTCTTCGTTCGCGACGACAGCGGCGTGTTCGACATCCGCTGGTTTTCTCCAATGAAGGAGGTCGGCTTCTGCGGGCATGCGACCTTGGCCAGCGCATTCGTGATCGCGACGTACCAGCACGCGGCATTTCCGCTGCGCTTGCGTGCGCCGGCTGTCGGTGAGATCGCCGTTGCCAGGGTGGACGAGCGCAGCTTCGAGCTGCGCTTCCCCAACCAGTTGCCGTCCCTGGTGCAGATGGTGCCGCACGCGTTGTCTGAGTCGTTATCGATCGCGCCCCAAGCTGTCTATGCGAATGCGCAGGCGTATATCGCTGTCTACGCCGACCAAGCACAGGTGCGTGCGGTGACGCCGGATCTGGGCCGGATGCTGGCGCTGGCGCCGCGCGATGTGGCGATCACCGCACCAGGCCTTGAGCATGATTTTGTCTCCCGCTATTTCTGGCCCTGCAACGGCGGTAGCGAAGATCCGGTCACCGGATCGATTCATGCCGCGCTTGCGCCGCTGTGGGCGCAGCGGCTGGGCAAGACGCAGCTCACCGCGCTGCAGGCCTCCGCGCGTGGCGGCGAACTGCAGTGCCGGGTCGAGCCGCAGCATGTCTACGTGCGTGGCAGCGCCGTCCAGTATCTGCAGGGAACCATTGCGCTATGAGCACTCCCCTATCCGTGCATGCAGCATCGGCCGGCGCTGGGCGACGGGCGGTCTGGCAACTGCTGGTTGCCGAAGTGCTGATCGGTTCGGTCGGCGTGTTCGTCCACGAAAGCGGGCAGGATCCGGTGACGGCGGTGTTCTATCGCTGCCTGTTCGGGGCGCTGTTTCTTACCGTATGTGGCTTGGTTGGTGGACAGCTACGAGGGCTATGGCGCGAGCGTGCGCTGTTGCGCGATGCCATCATCAGCGGTGTGCTGCTGGTGTTGAATTGGGTGGCGTTGTTCGCCGGCATGGCGCGCTCGTCGATCGGCGTGGCGACCATGGTCTACCACGTGTTTCCGTTCGTGATGCTGCTGCTGGCCGCGTTGTTGCAGGGCGAGCGCACGCGGCGTGCCGATCTGGGCTGGACGTTGCTGGCATTCGTCGGCGTGGCCTGCTCGGCAAACCCGGCGCGGTTGTGGCAGGCGGCCGACCGTGGCTATCTGATCGGCATTGCACTCACGCTGCTGGCGGCATTGCTATGCGGTGCGTCGCTGCTGATGTCGCGCCGTATCAGCCGTGAGCGGCCGCTGGCGGTGGTGACGGTGCAGTGCTGGGTCGGCACGTTCCTGCTGGCCGGGTTTTCCAGCAGTGCGGCGTTGCATTCGGGCCTGCACTGGCTGTGGCTGGCGGGCCTGGGCGTGATCCACAGCGGCATCGTCTATGTGCTGTTCTATTCGTCCTATCGCCATCTGCATGTGGCCACGATTGCGGTGCTGGCGTTCGTGTATCCACTGGTGACGCTACTGCTGGACTATCTGCTCTACGGCCACGCATTGGTGCCGGTGCAGTGGCTGGGCCTGGCGCTGATCGTGGTGGGCACGCTCGCCGTGAATCTGAAATGGCGCTGGCCGCGGCGTGTGGCAGACAGCGCACCGGCCTGAGCGACGTTGCCGCCGCGCAGCGCACACGGCGGCAGTAGAACTCAACGTACGTCGCGCAGTTCCCAGTGGTGCCCGGCCAGGGCCTGCATGCGCTGCTTGAGCAGGTCGCCGGGGATGCTGGTGGTGGC
Source organism: Xanthomonas arboricola (assembly GCF_002940665.1). Lineage (GTDB taxonomy): Bacteria > Pseudomonadota > Gammaproteobacteria > Xanthomonadales > Xanthomonadaceae > Xanthomonas > Xanthomonas arboricola_B. The sequence continues at coordinate 926,471 of NZ_MIGY01000003.1, read as the reverse complement.
GACCAGGTCCACACGCAGATCGCCCTGCTTGCCGGTAACCGTGGCCGATGGATCGGTCACGCCCAGGCTGGGGTCCACCGCATCCGGGTCGGCCTGCAGCTGGCGCCAGCGATCGAACCAGGCCGGATCGCGCAAGGCGGCCTGCAACTGTTCGGCAAAAGCCTCGGCACCATGGGCACTGAAGCTCACGCTCGCATCGCCGCCGCGGGCGAGCTTGGGGTCGGGCAGGCTGATCGAGTAGCTGACAGGCATGTGCAAAGACTCTGATGGATGACTCCGGTACGTTAGTGCAGCGGCGGTGAGCGCTCCGTCGACAGGTGTGGACACGTGGGAGCCTCCAGGTGCGGAGTCACGGGCTGTTCCGCGAGCGGGGAGGGCGCTGTGTGCTCGCCTCGCCAGGTTTCGACGGCATCTGGTAAGCGAGGCTGCGACTCGGAATCCCGGTTGTTTTTGTGTCCTTGTGTATTAGGGATGAGGTCGCGCGGCTAGATCAGTTGTAGAGCGGCTGATCTGCGGCTCCGCTGCAGGGTCCTTGCCCGCCCACCATCGCAGGACACGCCGCAAGTACGTCCTTGTAGGCTCTTACGCGGCATCCATGCCGCGTAAGGTCCCGCGACGGTGGGCGGGCAAGGACCAATCCAGATGGTCGGTGTGCATGGTTTTCAAAACAGCCGGCAACAGGTGCGGTGTCTTCGCCGCGCCCTCGACGCTGTGAGTTTGCTGCAGGGCCCTTGCCCGCCCACCCTCGCAAGACACGCCGCAAGTACGTCCGTGTAGGCGCTTACGCGGCATCCATGCCGCGTAAGGTCCCGCGACGGTGAGCGGGCAAGGACCAGTCCAGATGGTCGGTGTGCACGGGCGAGCAGGGCGTGGCATGCAGTGTCTGCAGCATGCCCAATCAGTTGCCCAAGACGAGCCGAGCAGTAAGCAGGCTTTCGATGAAGCAACCTAAAAACGTCCTGGTGCGGTGACCTTGCCGGTTGCGGGACCCTTGGCGGCATGGATGCCGCCAAGGGGCTTCCATGGACGGATGCACGGCGTGTCCCGGAAGTGGTGAGGGCACCGCGCCCTCGACCAACGAGGCTCTGCTCCAACCTCATAACGCCCTGACTCAAAACCTGGTCGTCCTGAGTTGGGACTAGAGGCCGAAGTTGCCCGGAAACGACTGCATAGCGTGGAGACGTGACTGCAGACCGTCGCCACGCAGCATTTATGCGGAATTTACGCGGCGGCTGTTGCAGGTCCATAGCGACTTTACGCAGCCCGGGAAGACACTGCGCGGGTTGGCGGAGCGGTTCCGCCGTGGACGATTCCGATGCATCCCTTGACCTGTCTGCTCCATCGCCGCTGCGCGCGCGGTGCGGCAGCGCTTTGCCTTGTCGGCCTGCAGACGCTGCATGCGCCGTCGCATCTCGCATCCATCGCGCCGCGTTGCGCGCGTCTCGGGGAGTAGCCGACATGCCTGCCTGGTTGTCCCTGTTGTGCGGCGTGGCCGTACTCGTTGCCGCCGCGTACCTGCTGTACGTGGTCCTGCGCCCCGAAGACTTCTGATGCGAGTGCGCTCCAATGATTGAAACTCTCCTTGTCTACGCGCTGGCCATCGTGCTGGCCTGGCCCCTGGGCCGCTATCTGGCAGCGGTGATGCGCGGCGCCCCGATGCGTGGCGACGTGCTGTTCGGCTGGATCGAACGGCCGTTGTATGCGTTGCTCGGCACCCGCCCGCAGCAGGGGATGTCGTGGCGTGGGTATGCGGTGGCATTCCTGCTCAGCAACCTGGTTGTCGGCCTGCTGACCTGGGCAGTGTTCATGACCCAGGGGTGGCTGCCGTTCAACCCGGACGCCATTCCGAACATGCGCTGGGACACCGCGCTACACACCATGGTGTCGTTCGTCACCAACACCAATCAGCAGCACTACTCGGGCCAGGCGCAGTTGTCGTACCTGGCGCAGATGACCGGCATCGTCGGCCTGCAGGTGGTGACGCCGATGATGGGTCTGGCATTGGCGGTGGCGACCTTGCGCGCATTGTTCGGTGGGCGAGCCGTTGCAACTGTGTCCGACGCCTTGCCGGCATCCAATGCGACGGCCAGCGCCAAGCCACGGGTGGCTGGGCTGGAGGAGCCGGAGGTCATGCCGCGCCTGGGGCGGCAGCAGTCGGCTGCCGGATTGGAGGCATTGCCGGAGGCAGACGTCGGCAATTACTGGGCGGATGTGATCCGCGCCAGCGTGCGTGTGTTGCTGCCGCTATGCCTGCTGTGGGCCGTGCTGCTCGGCTGGCAGGGCGTGCCCTCCACTTTGCAGGGTGCGGCCACCGCCGCACCGCTGGACAGCAGCGCCGGCATGCCCAAGCAGACCATTCCGGTCGGACCGGTGGCAGCGATGGTCGCGGTCAAGCAGCTCGGCACCAACGGTGGCGGCTGGTACGGCCCCAACAGTTCGGTGGCGCTGGAAAATCCCACGCCGCTGAGCAACCTGCTGGAGACCTTGGCGCTGGTGCTGTTGCCGATGAGCGTGGTGTTCATGGTCGGCTATCTGACCGGGCGCAAGCGTCTCACCGCGCTGGTATTCGGCACCATGCTGACGATGTCGGTCGCATCCACCGCGCTGCTGCTGTGGTCCGAAGCGCATTCGGCCAGCGCCAGCTCGGCTGCCTTGATGGAAGGCAAGGAGGTGCGTGTCGGCGCGGATGCGTCTGCGTTGTGGGCGGCCTTGACCACGCAGACCTCCAACGGCTCGGTCAATGCGATGCACGATTCGCTGGCGCCGTTGAGCGGCCTGGTCACGCTGGTGGACATGCTGATCAACGCGATCTGGGGCGGCATCGGCTGCGGCCTGCAGCAGTTCGTGGTGTATCTGCTGCTGAGCGTGTTCCTGGCCGGTTTGATGACCGGGCGCACGCCGGAGTTGTTCGGCCGCAAGATCGAAGCGCGCGAGGTGCAGTTGCTTGCGCTGCTGATCCTGCTGCAGCCATTGGTGGTGCTGGGCTTCACCGCAGTGGCGCTGGCGGTGCCGGCATTTACCGCCAATTCCAACCCCGGCTTCCATGGCATCAGCCAGGTGTTCTACGAGTACACCTCGGCCTTTGCCAACAACGGGTCGGGTTTCGAAGGCCTGGGCGATGCGACGTACTGGTGGAACCTGAGTTGCTCGGCGGTGCTGGCACTGGGCCGCTATCCCGCGCTGATCCTGCCGCTGATGGTGGCTGCGCGCATGGCGGTAAAGCGGCGCGCGCCGGAATCGGCCGGCAGCCTGCAGGTCGAAACGCCAACCTTCGCGCTGACCCTGATGGCGATCGTGCTGGTGCTCACTGTGCTGCAGTTCATGCCGGCACTGGTGCTGGGTCCTATCGCTGAACACCTCGCCCTGGCGGCGTCCTGAGAGTTTGAGCAATGTCTACGATCGATACGACTGAAAAACGCGCGCGCGGTGACGCGGCGTTGTTCGACGCCGCCGTGCTGGTGGCGGCGATGCGCGCGACCTTCCTCAAGTTGGCGCCGCGGCACCTGCTGCGCAGCCCGGTGATGGCGGTGGTGATGGGTGGCACGCTGCTGGCGGCGGTGATCACCGCCAGCGGGTATGGCAATGCCGGGTTCGGCTGGGCGGTGACGGCGATCCTGTTCGTCACCGTGCTGTTCGGCAATTTCGCCGAGGCCATCGCCGAAGCGCGCGGGCGTGGGCAGGCCGCATCGCTGCGCCGTGCGCGCAAGGATCTGGTCGCCCGCCGTGTGGAAACCGCACTTGGCGGCCGCGAGACCCGCGTGCCGGCGGCGGAGCTGCGCCCGGGCGACTACGTGATGGTGTCCGAAGGCGAATTCGTCCCGGCCGATGGCGAGATCGTGCGCGGCGTTGCAACGATCAACGAAGCGGCGGTCACCGGCGAATCGGCACCGGTACTGCGCGAGGCCGGCACCGATCGCAGTGGCGTGATCGGCGGAACGCGCGTGCTCTCCGATGAGATCGTGTTCAAGGTCACCGCCGAGCCGGGGCATAGTTTCCTGGATCGCATGATCGCCTTGGTGGAAGGCGCCAACCGGCAGAAGACGCCGAACGAAATTGCGCTGACCTTGTTGCTGGCGGCGATGACGCTGACCTTCCTGACCGTGGTGGCCTCGCTGCCGGCGATCGCCGGCTTCGTCGGCGTCACGCTGGATCCGCTGTTGCTGATCGCGCTGCTGGTGTGCCTGATCCCGACCACCATCGGCGGGCTCTTGCCGGCGATCGGCATTGCCGGCATGAACCGCGCGCTGTCTGCCAATGTACTGGCCAAATCCGGCAAGGCGGTGGAAGTGGCCGGCGACGTGGACGTGCTGTTGCTCGACAAGACCGGCACCATCACCTACGGCGACCGGCAGGCCACCGCGTTCCATCCGCTGGCCGGTATCGACCGTGCGCAGCTGCGCGATGCGGCAATGCTGGCCTCGCTGGCCGACCCGACGCCGGAAGGCAAATCTATCGTCAAGCTGGCACGCCAGCAGGGCGCGGTGGCGGTCGAGCCGGAGGGCGCGCATTTCATCGGCTTCACTGCACAGACCCGCATGTCCGGCGTGGATCTGGCCGGGCGCAGCATCCGCAAGGGTGCCGGCGATGCGATCGTGGCCTATGTGCAGGCGCAGGGCGCCACGGTGTCGCCGGAGTTGAATGGCCGCATCGAAGAAGTCGCGCGTGGCGGCGCCACCCCGTTGGTGGTGGCCGAAGGCCGGCATGTGCTGGGCGTGGTCGAGCTGAGCGATGTGGTCAAGCAGGGCATCAAGGAAAAGTTTGCGCAGCTGCGTGCGATGGGCATCAAGACGGTGATGATCACCGGCGACAACCCGCTCACGGCCGCCGCGATTGCCGCCGAAGCCGGCGTGGACGATTACATCGCCCAGGCGCGCCCGGAAGACAAGCTGGCCCGCATCCGCGCCGAGCAGGCCGGCGGGCGGCTGGTGGCGATGGTCGGCGACGGTACCAACGATGCGCCGGCGCTTGCCCAGGCCGACGTGGGCCTGGCGATGAACTCCGGCACGCAGGCGGCCAAGGAGGCCGGCAACATGGTCGATCTGGATTCGGATCCGGCCAAACTGCTGGCGGTGGTCGAGGTGGGCAAGCAGCAGCTGATCACGCGCGGTGCGTTGACCACGTTCTCGTTGGCCAACGATGTGTCCAAGTATTTCGCGATCCTGCCGGCGCTGTTTGCCGCGGCGATTCCGTCGATGGCCGCGCTCAACGTGATGCAGTTGTCCAACCCGCGGCATGCGGTGCTGGCGGCATTGATCTTCAATGCGCTGATCATCCCGGCATTGATTCCGCTGGCGTTGCGCGGCGTGCGCTTTCGCCCGTCCAGCGCCACGGCCCTGCTGCGCCGGAACATGCTGATGTACGGCGTGGGTGGCGTGTTGCTGCCGTTTGCCGCGATCAAGTTGATCGACCTGGCGCTTGTCGCCACTTTGGGGAACTGAGTCATGACGATTTCTTCGAAAACCGGTACGTCCACGGCGCAGCCGTTGCGTGACGACGGCGCCCTGCGCGGGGCGGTGATGTTGGCATTGTTCATCCTGCTGGGCCTGGGCCTGAGCTATTCGCTGGTCGCCACCGGCATCACCGGCGCGCTGTTCCCCGAGCAGGCGCACGGCTCGTTGCTGCGCGACGACGCGCGTGTGGTGGGATCGGCCCTGGTGGCGCAGCCATTTGCCGACGCGCGCTATTTCCAGCCACGCCCCTCGGCGGCCAAGTACGACCCGACCGCGGCGGCCGGCAGCAACCAGGCGCGTTCCAATCCCGACCTGCAGAGCCGCATCGCCGCCACGCGCGCCGAGGTGGCTGCACGCGACGGCATCGCACCGGAGGTGGTCCCCGCCGAGCTGATCACCCAATCCGGCAGTGGCCTGGATCCGCACCTGAGCCCGGCCGGCGCCCAGGTCCAGGTGCGCCGGGTCGCCGCCGCGCGCGGCTGGCCGGAACAACGCGTGGCCGCGCTGGTACAGGCCGCCACCGAACAGCCACAGTTCGGCCTGCTCGGGCAGCCGCGGGTGAATGTGCTAGCACTGAACCTGGCGCTGGATCGCGCGGGGAATGGGGAGTCGGGAATCGGGAATGGGTCAAAGCAACAGCACTAGAGCTGTCAGCTCGCGGTAGGCTGCACCAATCCCCAATCCCGCCCCCCCAATCCCGGCCTCCATGATTGACGCCCGCACCCAACAAGCCGACGCGCTGATCGGCGAACTGCAGCGCGAACATGGCGGGCGCCTGACCGTGTTTCTGGGCGCAGCGCCCGGGGTGGGCAAGACCTACGCCATGCTGTCGCGGGCGCGCGAGCGCCTGCGCCAGGGCATGGACGTGGTGGCAGGGGTGGTGGAAACCCATGGCCGTAGCGAAACCGCGGCACTGCTGGATGGCCTGCCGCTGCTGCCACGCACCCGCATCAACTACCAGGGCCGGGAGCTGGAAGAACTCGACCTGGACGCGTTGCTGGCGCGCAAGCCGAAGCTGGCGCTGATCGACGAGCTGGCCCATCGCAACGTGCCGGGCAGCCGGCACGAACGGCGCTGGCAGGACATCGTGGAACTGCTCGATGCCGGCATCGATGTCTACACCACGGTCAACATCCAGCACCTGGAAAGCCTCAATGACATCGTGCTGCGCATCACCGGCGTGCGCGTGTCCGAAACCGTGCCCGATGCGGTGTTCGACCGTCTGCGCGACATCGTGCTGGTGGACCTGCCGCCGCGCGAGCTGATCGAGCGCCTGCAGCAGGGCAAGGTGTATCTGCCCGAGCAGGCGACACAGGCCTTGCAGGCGTTCTTTTCGCCTTCCAACCTCACCGCGCTGCGCGAGCTGGCGATGCAGACCGCGGCCGACCGCGTCGACAGCGACCTGCGCGACACCCAGGCCGCACGCGGTTTGCCCGGCACCGCCGCCTTGCGTCGCCGCGTGGTGGTGGCCATCGATGGCCGTGGCAGCTCGGATTATCTGGTGCGGGTGGCGCGGCGGTTGTCCGAACGACGCGATGCCCCATGGACGGTGGTCACCGTGCAGACGCGCACCGTGGCCGACGCCGCCTGGCAGCTGGAGATCGACCGCGCGTTCGCACTGGCACGCCGCCTGGGGGGCGATACCGCGCTGCTGCACGGCGCCAACGTCGCCGAGGCATTGCTGGATTTCGCTGCGCAAAACGGCGTGTCCACGCTGGTGCTGGGGCGCACGCGCGAACGCCCGCTGGCGCGCATGTTCAACCGCACGCTGACCCAGCAACTGCTGCAGCGCGGCGCGCATTACGAACTGGTCATCGTCAGCTCCGCCGATGCGCGTGCACGCGCACGCCAGCGTTGGCGCAATCCGCGCCAGTGGTTGCAGCGCGACGACCTGGCCTTCGCGGCGATCGCCGCCGCGGCCGCGGTCGCGGTGGCGTGGGTGATCCAGCGCTGGACCGACATCGACGATCTGTCGATGGTGTTCATTGTCGCGGTGGTGCTGGTGGCCTCGCGCACGCGCATGGCCGCCGCGGTGATCGCCGCGCTGCTGAGCTTTGTCGCCTACAACTTCTTCTTCATCGAACCTCGCTTCACCCTGCACATCAGCGCGCGTCAGGGCGTGGTGACGGTGTGCCTGTTCCTGATCGCCGCGCTGGTCGCCGGCCGTCTGGCCTCGCGCCTGCGCAGCCAGGTGCTGGCCTTGCGCGCCGCCAATGCGCATGCCAACGCACTGCAGACGCTGGCCCGCGAGCTCAGCACTTCCGCCGATCTGGGGCAGGTGCTGGAAGCCGGCCGTCGCGCCCTGGCCACGGCACTGGATGCCGAGGCCTGGTTGCGCCTGGAGCAACGCGAAAGCGATGCGCCGGCCAGCTTCGGCGCACTCGATCGCAGCGCGGCGGACTGGACCCAGCGCCACGCTCAGCCGGCCGGCCGCTTCACCGATACGCTGGCCGGCGCGCAGTGGTGGTGCCTGCCGGTGCGGCACGAACGCGGCAGCCTGGGGGTGGCGGCGCTGCGCTTTCGCCAGAGCGTGCAGCGGCCCGGTCTGGAGGAGCGTCGGCTGGCCGAAGCGATGGTGGAAGACATCGGCCAGGCAGCGCTGCGCACGCGCCTGGTCGCCGATCTGGAAGGCGCGCGCGTCAGTGGCGAAACCGAGCGCCTGCGCTCGGCCTTGCTGTCGTCGGTCTCGCACGATCTGCGCTCGCCGCTGGCCTCGATGATCGGCTCGGCCAGCAGCCTGGCCAGCTACGGCGATGCGATGGACGCACAGGACCGCCACAGCCTGCTCGACACCATCCAGCTCGAAGGCGAACGGCTGGATCGCTACATCCAGAACCTGCTCGACATGACCCGGCTCGGCCACACCGGGCTGACCTTGAAGCGGGACTGGATCGGCGTGGACGAGTTGATCGGCTCGGCCACGCGGCGGTTGCAGCGCTACCAGCCGGCGGTGCGCCTGCAACTGGATCTGGCCGCCGACCTGCCGGCGATCTGGGTGCACCCGGCACTGGTGGAACAGGCCATCTTCAACGTGCTGGAGAATGCGGCGAAATTTTCGCCACCAGGAGTTGCGGTGACCGTGCAGGCGCGGCTGCAGGCCGGCGCCCTGCAGATCGATATCGGCGACCAGGGCCCCGGCATTCCCGAGGACGAGCGCGCGCGCATTTTCGACATGTTCTACAGCGTGGAGCGTGGCGACCGCGGCCGTCACGGCACCGGGCTGGGCCTGACCATCTGCCAGGGCATGATCGGCGCCCATGGCGGCAGCGTGGAGGCACTGGCCGGCGCCGATGGTCACGGCACCACGATCCGCATTACGCTGCCGCTGCTGGTTCCCGCCGCGCCACCTCGCCCCGATGCCGACTGACCCCACTGCCATCCCGCCTGCCCGCGTGCTGATCGTCGACGACGAGCCGCAGATCCGCCGCTTTCTCGACATCAGCCTGCGTGCGCAGGGCTATCGCGTGCTGCAGGCCGGCACTGCCGAGGAAGGCCTGGCCACGCTGGCCGGGCAGGGCGCCGACCTGGTGGTGCTGGACATCGGCCTGCCCGATCGCGACGGCCACGAGGTGCTGGGCGAGATCCGCCAGTGGTCCAACGTGCCGGTGATCATGCTCACCGTGCGCGCCGGCGAAACCGAAAAGGTCGCCGCGCTCGATGCCGGCGCCAACGACTACGTCACCAAGCCGTTCGGCGTGCAGGAACTGATGGCGCGCATCCGCGCGCTGCTGCGCCAGGCCGGCGCCGGCAGCACGGTGGAAGAGAGCGTGTTCGACGACGGCCGCCTGCATATCCACCTGGGCCTGCGCGAGGTCACGCTCGATGGCGAGGCGGTGACCTTGAGCCGCAAGGAATACGCCTTGCTCGCGCTGTTGCTCAAGCACGCCGGCCGCGTGGTCACCCAGCCGCAATTGCTGCGCGAGGTGTGGGGCCCCACCCACGAGGAAGACACCCATTACCTGCGCATCCTGGTCGGCAAGCTGCGCCAGAAACTGCACGACGATGCCGCCGACCCGCATTACATCGTTACGGAACCGGGCGTGGGTTTGCGCTTTATCGGGGTGGCGCGCTGAGTGCAGGCGCGGTTGGCGTGCAGGAGTCGGCGCGCGCTGATGCGTGCGTGGACCGCCTGCATCTGCCGCCGCGCGGATGCAACCCGATCGAGGCGGTAGCCACACCCGCTGCTACTTGCTTGATGCAGCGTGGGTGCGTTGGTCCGGCGCGCGGCGAAGCGTGATCCGTGTCAGTTCCGATGGGCGTCCCAGCCGCAGCGCCAGTCCTGGCCACAGCGCGGTGCCGTTGTTGACGTACAGCTGCATGCCCGCAACGTCGTACAGCCCCGATACGAAGCCTGCGTTGGCCAGCGCGAACAACCGGTCCACGCCCAGGATCAGGCCGCCGTGGGTGTGGCCGGACAGTTGCACGTCCACGCCTTGCGCCGCTGCCTGACGCGCCTGCCTGGGTTGATGGTCCAGCAGCACGATAGGCGTTTGCGGCGGCACGCCGTGCAGGGCGGCACGCAGGTCCGGTGGCGGCAGGCCGACCTCGGGCGCGGACAGATCGGTGACCCCGGCGATGACCAGCGCGGCATCGCCGCGTCGCAGAGCCGTATGGCTGTTTTCCAGCGGCGTCATGCCCAGCGTGGCCAGGTAGCGCGTCCACGCAGTGGCGTCGAAGAAGTATTCGTGATTACCGGGAATGAAGTAGACCCCGTCGCGTGCGTGCAGCGCGCGCAGCGGCTCCACATCCTGGCGCCGGTGTTCGATGCTGCCGTCGATGACATCGCCGGTGACCACGATCAGATCGGTCTGCAGGCGGTTGCTGCGTGTCACCACGTCCTGCGCCCAAGACGCATCGAACAGCCGGCTGACATGCAGGTCGGTCAACTGCAGGATCGTGTAGCCCTCGAACTGCGGCGGCAGGTTGCTGATCCGGATCTCGACCTGTTTGACCGGCGGCACGCGGATCGCCTGGTGCACGCCCACCGCCGCCATAATGCATGCGCCAAGGCCGATCGCATAGCGCAGGCCCGCCGGTACCGTGACCGGATGGCGCAGCAGCCAACCGACCAGCGCGACCAGATCGAGCACGATCTGCAGCAACGCCAGCAGCAGGATCGCGGAAAATGCCCAGTTGAAGAAGATCACCAGGCTACGCGGCATCTCCGGCGAAAACACGCTGCCGGAAGAAAACCGGCAATACAGGTGATATTGCGAGGCGAGTAGCACGACCACGGCTGCAGCCAGTTTCCACGCCAGTGGCCACGGGAGCGGCCACAGGAATCTGCCGATGACGTAGAACGACGGGAGCGCAAATAGAAGATGGAACATCGGTGGTTTCGTCGGTCGGAGGCGAAGGGCGGCACAGGTCCCGGCGGGTGATGTGCAGGGACGTTGGCAGCGAATGTTCAGCACTGCAGCTGCGTGCGCGTGGCGTGCATGCGCCGAGCCAAGCTGCGCCACACACTGCGATCGCTCCGGTAGCTGGCATGAATAAGCGCGTCACTCGGTATCGGTGTGGACAGGATGTTTCCCTGAGCGGCGTGTCAGCGGTGCAATGCCTGCGCCGCTGAGGGAGAGCGTACGCCGCTCAAGTGGCGCGACATGCTCTAGATGGTCAGCGTGCCGTTGGTCATCAGCGCTTCGCGCGCTACGTTGCCGTTGGCGATCATCCAGCCGGGATATTCCGGCGCAAGCGCGCTTGCGTGGTCGAGGGCGGTCAATGCGTCCGCACTCAGCACCACGTCGCTGGCCAGCAGGTTGGCGTCCAGCTGCTGCACGGAGGTCACGCCCAGCACGATGCTGGTGACCGCCGGCTGTTGCCGGAGCCAGGCCAGCGCGACCGCTTCGAGCGTGGTGCCATGCGTCTTGGCCACGTCGTCCATCACCGTCAGCAAGCCCTCGCTCCTGGGTTCATCCACCGGCGGGAAGGGGACGGTGGCGCGACGCCCCTCTTGCCGGTCCTGGCGGTACTTGCCGGTGAGGTAGCCGCCCGCCAGCGGGCTGAACACCAGTAGCGCCATCTGCTCGGCGGCAAGCATCGGCAGCAGTTCGCGCTCGGCATCGCGCCCGGGCAGCGAGTAATACCCTTGATAGGCGTGCGGGCGGGTCAGGTTGAGGCGTTCGGACACCCCCACCGCCCTGGCGGTCTGCCAGGCCGCCCAGTTCGAGACGCCGACGTACCGCACATGCCCCTGTCGCACCAGATCGTCGAGCGCACGCAGGGATTCTTCGATCGGCGTGGCCGGGTCCCAGCCATGCAACTGGTACAGGTCGATGTGATCGGTGCCGAGGCGCCTGAGGCTTTGCTTGACCTGATGCATCAGGTGATGGCGCGAGGTGCCCGCGTCGTTCGGCCCGGCGCCGGTGGCATGCGCCGCCTTCGTTGCCAGGACAACCTCGTGCCGTGCGATACCGTGACGCTGCAGCGCGTGACCGATCATCTGCTCGGATTGGCCGTTGGAATAGACGTTTGCGGTATCGATCAGGTTGATGCCGGCGTCGAATGCCCGACGCACCAGCGCGTCCACCTGGTCCTGGTTCAGGCCACCGGCGGCCGCATACTTGGCCTCCGGAATGCCGAAGGTCATCGAGCCCAGGCTCAACTCGGAAACAAACAATCCTGTCGTGCCCAATCTGTTGTAGCGCATTGGTAAGTCCGGTCGGTGGCGATGGACGGTATGAACGCATGCATAAACGAGAATTGCAAGTTCCGGAACTATTTGGTATCGTATTTATTCATTCAAGAGGCAACGATGTCGGACACTGAACTGCAGGCCCCTGCGCCCGCGCCGGTGCGCGGCCGCAGGCGTGATCCCGCCCGCGACGCCGTCATTCTCGAGGCGGCGATCGAGGTGCTGGCCGAGCGCGGCTACGAGGGCATGACGATGGATCTGGTGGCCCAGCGCGCCAAGGCCGGCAAGGCCACGGTCTACCGGCGCTGGAAATCCAAGGCCGATCTGGTGGTGGATGCGGTTGCGCACGCCAAGCGCGGCCAGGTCGATCCTGACGCGCTGCCGGATACCGGGACGCTGCGCGGCGACCTGCTGGCCATGTTCAAGCCGCGCTCGACCACGGAGGCTCAGCGCACGCTGCAGCTGATGGCCGGGCTGGCGGCGGTGCTGGCGCAGCACCCGGAGTTGGCCGACGCGGGCAACACCGCCATCGTCGAGCCGTGGGTGGTGGCCAATCGCGTGCTGATGCAGCGCGCGCGCGCGCGTGGCGAACTGTCCGCACACGCCGATATCGAGTGCGCCGCGCAGGTGGTGCCGTCGATGGCTGCATATCGCGCGCTGATCCAGCGCAAGCCGTTCGACTTGGCGTTTCTGGTGCGCATGATCGATGGCGTGCTGCTGCCGGCGTTGTGCAACGCGGCGCCCGTAAACGGCTAGTCGTGGCGCCTGGCGGTGACGCCCGTCTGCTGCCAGTTCGCCAGGCCATTCGCTCGTGCGCGAGTGCACGGCCGTCGCAGCGTCTGCGCTGACATGGTCGGGCTGGCATGCCGTGGCTCACGCGTCCGGCAGCACCTTGCCAGGATTCAAGATTCCGTCCGGATCCAGCGCAGCCTTGATCGCGCGCATTGCGGCCAGTGTCGGTGCGCTGAAAGCCTGCGTCATGAACGCGCGCTTGGCCACGCCGATGCCATGCTCGCCGGAGAGCGTGCCTTCCAGCGACAGCACCAGTGCGAACAGACGCGGCAATGCGGCATGTGCGCGCGCGTCTTCGTCGGCATCGGCAGGGTCGTACATGATGTTGACGTGCAGGTTGCCGTTGCCGGCATGGCCGAAGGCCACGATCGGCAACGCGAATTCGGCCGCAAGCGCTTCCACGCCGGCCACCAGTTCGGGGATGCGCGAGACCGGCACCACCACGTCCTCGTTGATCTTGCCCGGCTTGATCGTGCGCAATGCCGGCGACAGCGCACGCCGCGCGGCCCACAACCTGTCGCGCGCGCTGCCATCGGCGGCCACGTCCAGGCTCACCACGCCCTCGCCATCGGCGGCATCGTGCAAGGCCTGCAATGCGTAGGGCAGGGTGTCGTGATCGCCATCGGCTTCGATCAGCAGCATCGCGCCGGCCTCGGGCACATCGCTGCCGTTGCGGCGCAGTAATGCGATCGCACTGGCATCCATGAATTCCAGCATCGTCGGCGTGGTCGGTTGCGCCATGATGCGCGACACCGCCGCCGCGGCGCTGGCCGCATCGCGATACAGCGCGCGCACGCCGGCTTGCGCGACCGCGCGCGGCGTCAGCTTCAAGGTCGCTTCGACGATGATCGCCAGGGTGCCTTCGCTGCCGACCAGCAGATGCGTCAGGTCGTAGCCGGTGGAATTCTTCGTATACGCGCCGCCGCAGCGGATCACCTCGCCGGTGCCGGTCACAGCGACCAGGCCGAGCACGTTGTCGCGGGTGGCGCCGTATTTCACCGCGCGCGGGCCGCCGGCATTGGTGGCCAGATTGCCGCCGATGCTGCAGATGTCCGCGCTGGACGGATCCGGCGGCCAGAACAGGCCATGCGGCTGCAAGGCCTGCTGCAAGTGGCCGTTGAGCAGGCCCGGTTGCACGATGGCGCAGCGATCGGCCGGACGCAGCGCAAGGATGCGATGCATGCGTGCCATCGACACCACCACGCCGCCGGAAAACGGTACCGCCGCACCCGTGGTGCCGGTGCCGGCGCCGCGCGCCACGATCGGCACGCCATGTGCGCGGCAGGCCTGCACGATCGCCACCACATCCTCGGTATCGCCCGGCAAGGCGACGGCGGCGGGCAATGCCCAGCGGCGCGAATCGTCCTCGCCATAGCGGCGCCGCGCGTCGCCGCCGGTCAACCAGCCATCGGGGCCAAGCCGCGCGGCCAGCAACGCGGCCAGGGCAGTGGGAAGCACATCGGTCATGACGGGTGATCCTGTGGTGCCGCGCGCTGGATGCATGTCCATCCCAGCACCGCGACGGTGAGCGGTAGCCAGACCCAACGCAACTCGGAGAGCAGCGTGGCAAGGCCGCGCGCATTGAAGAAACCGTTGGCCAAGGGCGACACGCGGATCGGCCGCCACGGCGCGAACCAGCGCGCCTCGCTCCAGGGCCAGCTCAGCGCAACGCCCAGTCCGCCGGAGGTCATCGCATCCAGCAGCGGATGCGATGCGGTGCAGACGAACAGGAATGCGGCTGCCTGCAGCGCGTCCGCACGCAACAGGCGATGCGCAACCCCACCCAGCAGCGCGCTCAGCCCGGCGAACAGCAACGAGTGGCTGGCACCGCGATGGCCGAACGCATCCGCATACGGAACATGCAACGCGAACGCCAGCACGTCGGCATCCGGCAGCATCGCCGCGACGATGCCGGCACCGAGCAGGCGCGGCGATACGCGGCCGCGTTCACTGGCGCACCAGAGCGCCAGCGGCACCGCGGCATGGGTGATGATGGTGGGCATCGCGCGTGGGTCGTTATCAGCAATCGTCCGCGCGGAAGGCGTCGCGGATCCAGTTCAGCACCGGCGGCTCGCCGCTGGCTTCCACCACATCGAAGCGGCACGGCAAGGTTGCCAGCGCCGGGTGATAGGCAAGAAACAGTTGCGCGGCCAGCACCAGTTTGCGGCGCTTGCGCGCATCCACCGATGCCGCCCCGCCGCCGAAGCGGTTGTCGCGGCGATAACGCACTTCCACGAACACCAGCGCCTGCCCGTCGCGCATCACCAGATCCAGTTCGCCGCCGCGGTAGTTGGCATTGCCCACCACCAGCCGCAGCCCGGCCTGCTCCAGCAGCGCGCGTGCGGCCGCTTCCACCGCCGCACCACGCTGCTGGCGCGTTGCCGGCATGGCGTCAACGGCCGTCGGCGATCGGCACCGGACGGCCACCGTTGAACGTGGACCAAGCCGGGGTGCGCAGCACGTTGCCGAAGCCATCCAGATGCAGCGTGCCGGTGGCGCCGCGCAGGCCGCCGTCGGTGCCGGTGGCGAGTTTTTCCAGATACGCGCTGATCTTCCAGGCGTCGTAGCCGAACGCGAACAGGCGCGCGCCCGGTCCGCGTGCGCTGGGTAGCGTGCTGGCGACCTGGGTGGAGGCCGGCAGACCGGACACGCCCAGCGCGGTCCAGGTTTCGCTCGGGTAGATGATGCCGTCCAGGGCCAGGTCGTCCTCGACCTTGCCGGTGCCGGCCACCAGCTGCGAGGTGCCCACGCGCGACTTGCCGGCGAATCCGCTCAGGGCCAGTTGCGGTGCCAGCGCGCGCGCGGTGTTGCCGCGCACTGCCAGGAACACTGCATCGGCAGCACCGTAGTTACGCAGCTGTGCACCGATGTCGCCCGGCACCTCGGCCACGCTGATGCTGCCGGCCACGCTGCCGCCGCGTTCGCTGAAGCGGTCGCGGAACGCCTTGATGGTGCGCTTGCCGTTGTCGTCGCTGGTGCCGACGATCAGCACGTTGCGGCGCTCGCGCGCGAGCAGGTATTCGGCAGCCATGATGCCGTCGTCTTCCGGCGCCAGCGAGAAGCCGGCGCTGCCGCTGGGCGGGGCCTTGTTGTCGGTGGGGCGGTTGAGCGCCAGCACCGGCACCGCCAGCTGGCCGCGTGCGAACACGGCGCTGACCTCGTCGCGACCCAACGGGCCGACCACGTAATCGACCCCGGCGCTCACCGCTTTGTCGTAGGCGGCATTGGCGCCGGCGGCGGTGCCGGCGGTGTCGAAGAAGCGCAGTTCCGGGCGGCGGCGGGTTTCGGCGTAGTAGCCGGCCAACAGGCCGTCGCGCACCGGTGCCGAGGCGGTGGCCAGGCTGCCGCTGAGCGGCAGCAGCACGCCCAGCTTGACCGGCGGGCGGTAGCCATCGCGTTCGGCCGGCGGGCGCTTGCTGGTATCAAAGCCCCATTGCGCGTCGCGATCGAACGCGCGCGGTAGCGCCAGTCCGCGGCTGATCAAGGCGCGGCCGGCGAAGTTGTACAGCGGGTCGCCGGCCGGCAGCGCCGCGGTGCGGCCCTTCAGCGTGGCGTCGTCGAGCGCGGCGAGCAGGCGCACGATCGCGCGCTGGTTCTCGCTGCGCGGGGTGCCGGTCAGGCTGGCGTCGGCGCGTGCGCGGTCGGCGGCGGCCCCGAACAGGTCGCCGGTGCCTTCCAGTGCGGCGGCGCGTGCCAGCAGCCAGCGGGTCTGCAGTGGCTGCGGCAGGCCTTGCGGGCTGTCGCCCAGCGCCTGCAACGCTTGCGCGGCCTGCTTGTCGATCACTGCCAGCTCGCCGGTCAGTAGCTCGAAGCGGGCGCGGTCTTCGCCGCTGAGATGACGCGGGGTGACCTGCGCCAGCAGCGTGCGCGCACGTGCGTCATCGCCGGCGTCGTGCCAGCCGAATGCGGACGCCGCCAGCAGGCGGCTGCGCTGCGCACCGCTGGCGCCGGCGGCCTCGGCTTCCAGTTGCTGGGCCGCCTCGCGCGGCTTGCCTTGGTCCAGCAACGCCAGCGCCGCGCTCTGGGTCGGCGAGGCGGTCTGGGTCACGCTGCTGGTGGCGCAACCGGCGGCCAGCATCGCCATCAGCGACAGGGCGGAGATCCTTGCAACACGCTTGTTCATTTCAGATCCATTGGACGGGGTCCGCCGGGGCGGACCGTTAAAAACGCTACGATTCTACCCTTTGCCCTACGGAATACCGTCGATGACCTCCCCTGGAACCCTGCATGTGGTCGCCACGCCGATCGGCAACCTGGCCGACCTGTCGCCGCGTGCGCAGGAGGTGCTGCGTGGCGTGGCCGCGATCTGCGCCGAAGACACCCGCCATACCCGCCAGCTGCTCGGCCATTTCGGCATCGACCGCCCGCTGCTGGCCCTGCACGACCACAACGAAGAAGCCATGTCTGAGCGCATCGTCGCGCGCCTGCGCGAGGGCGAGTCGCTAGCCATCGTCAGCGACGCCGGCACCCCGCTGGTCAGCGACCCCGGCTTCAAGCTGGTGCGCGCCGCCCGCGCCGCCGGGATCCGGGTCAGCCCGGTGCCGGGCGCCTGCGCCGCCATCGCCGCGCTCAGCGTGGCCGGCCTGCCCAGCGACCGCTTCGGCTTCGAGGGCTTTCTGCCGGCCAAGAGCGCCGCCCGCCGCGAGCGCCTGGCGCACCTGGCCGGCGAAACCCGCACCCTGGTGTTCTACGAGTCCTCGCACCGCATCGTCGAGTCGCTGGCCGACCTGCGCGGCGCCTTCGGCGACGAGCGTCCGGCGGTGATCGCCCGCGAGCTGACCAAGCTGTTCGAAACCGTGCTCGACGGCACCCTGGCCGAGCTGCAGGCCAGGGTCGAAGCCGACGACAACCAGCGCAAGGGCGAGTTCGTGGTGATGGTGCAGGGCGCCGCCGACGCCGCCGAAGGCCAGCTGGCCGAAGGCCGCCGCGTCTACGCCAAGCTGGCCGAACACCTGCCGCCGTCCACCGCCGCCAAGCTGGCCGCCGAGCTGACCGGTGCACCACGCAAGGCGTTGTATGGCGGCTAGGTGCTGTTGCAGGAGCAGGTTGACGTGCACTGGGATTTTTCTCGGTAAGGCCTCTCGCGCCCAGGTGCGCTCCTACGGGCAATTGCGGGCCTACCGGCAATTGCGGGGCTAGCAGCGTTACGCCGTTCTGCACGGTGGCGATAGCGTATAGTGCGCCCCGGCGGAGTCGGCCAGACAGTCGCGTCACTCGCAAGAGTGCCGAGGAAAGTCCGGGCTCCATAGGGCAAGGTGCCAGGTAACGCCTGGGCGGCGCAAGCCGACGGAAAGTGCAACAGAAAGATACCGCCTACGTCCCTCGTCACCCCTCTGCCGCCACTGAAACGTGTCGGCGATGCATCAGCATCGCCAAGTGCGTTCGGAGGCCGCAGAGGGGTGGCGAGGGGCCGGTAAGGGTGAAATGGTGCGGTAAGAGCGCACCGCGAGTCCGGTAACGGACCGGCACGGCAAACCCCACCTGGAGCAAGACCAAATAGGGATCCATTGGCGTGGCCCGCGCTGGATCCGGGTAGGTTGCTTGAGCGCTGCGGTGACGTAGCGCCTAGACGAATGACTGTCCACGACAGAACCCGGCTTACCGGCCGGCTCCGCCACCTTCGTTTGGGCGTTCGCCCTTCTCGAAGATGCCCACGCTTGGTACCGCCTTCGGCAGTACAAAACGCGGGCCCCGCTCCGGGCATGCCAGAACCCCGCGGCTGTTGCCGCGCCCCCTTGACTCAAGGGGGCTTGCACTTGGGTGCTTTGCCGGGCGCCTTGCCTTGGCTGCGATCAATGTGAGCCGGTTGCTGCGGTCATTGTCGACGCGTCCCGACGATGTCCAGCCGTGTGTCGCCCTGGAAGATCCCGGCGGGACCGAAGCGGCGTTCGTGGATGAAGCCGCAGCCTTGATGGTCCACCGCGACGATGGTGCTGGCGCGGGTGCCGTAGCTGGGTCCGTTGATGAAGGCGGCCGAGAGCAGGCGTTCGGTGGGCAGGTCTACGCCAGTGTGGGGCAGGGCGGCGTCAGGCGCGATGGCGGGGTTGCCCAGGGCGGTCCACAGCGGTTGCAGGTCGTCGGTACCTGCGGCGCACCAGTCCTGCAGGGCTGCAGTCAGTGCAGCGGTCTTGGGCCAGCGCGCGTCCAGCGGGCCGTTGGACATGCCGTGGATGCCGGGCGCCAGCGTGCGCGCCAACGGCGGGTGATTGCTGAGGTGTTCGCAGCGCACGGTGTCGCACAGCAATAGATTGAATGGCGGGAATTCGTGCGCGGCCGCTGCCAGGTCGCCAGCGTAAACGGCCGCGTCCAGGCTGCCGGCCAGGTAATCGGCAATGAGATGTCCGCGCGAGCGCCCGGACGTGCTGGCGAGCGGGTCGCGCACGTTGGTCACCACTGCGGCGCGCCCGTCGCTGCCCAACCCCACCCAACTGCCGCCCGAGCGCAGGTCGCGGCCCGCCAGTACGCCATTGGCGGGCGCCGGCCAGCGCGCCAGCGCAGCGGTCGGCCGGTCGTGGAACTCATCGCGGTTGCCCGCCAGCAGCAGACGCCAACGCGGGTGGGTTTTCCAGGCAAGAGCGACCAGGCACATGGCGCCGATTGTCGCCTGTTTGCGCAATGCCCATGTGCAGCTGGCGCAGTGTGAAGTGAGACTGCGGTCGGGTTTACATCGCCTTCACGCCCCTGAATTTTTGTTCAATCTCAAAATCTGAGATGAAACAGCAACTTGTGGATAACCTTTGAACAAGTCTCTAAAGAGTGCTGCAACTCATTGATGCAACTGGCGATTTATGGCCTTCAAAGTTGTTGACAACCTTTGACGCGCTGCTAAGGTGGGCAACGGAGGGAAAACCAGGTGTTTTGTGGTTTTTCGTGGTTCAATGATCCCCCAGCGGGTATTCGAGGTTGTATTCGGTGTTTCAGGGCGAGACTGCCATCACGGTGGACGACAAGGGGCGTATGGCGGTGCCGACCGCGTACCGCGACCTGGTCACGCGCGCGAGCGGCAATCGCCTGGTGCTGACGTACAACCCGTTCGAAGCCGGATGCCTGTGGCTGTATGCGGAAAAGGAGTGGGAGCGGGTGCGTGACGATGTGATGTCCAAGCCCAATACCCAGCGCGTGGTCCGCACGCTGCAGCAGAAACTGGTGGGTTCTTCCGCAATGCTGGAGCTGGACGCCAATGGCCGTCTGAGCATCCCGGCCAGCCACCGCAATGCGGTCGGCATCGAGAAGAAGGCCGTGCTGCTGGGCATGGGCGACAAATTCGAACTCTGGAGCGAGCAGGCACATCGCGCATTGATCCAGCAGACCTTGTCTGACGGGGATCTGGGCGATGAATTGCTCGATCTCAGGTTGTGAGCCGGGGTGCCCGGATGCGCGGTGAAGCGCAGCCCGGTCACCCGGTGTCGCAGCCACCGGCGGCCCACGTGCCGGTGCTGTACACGCAGGTTCTGGACGGCCTGCAGGTGATCGACAACGGAACCTATCTCGATGGCACGTTCGGGCGTGGCGGACACGCCCGTGGTGTGCTGCAACACCTTGGCCCGGGAGGTCGACTGCTGGTGATGGACAAGGACCCCGACGCGATCGCCGTGGCCGAACAGTCGTTCGGTGACGATGCGCGCGTGTCCATCCATCGCGGCAGCTTTGCCGGCCTCGGCCAGGTGGTCGCTGCGGCAACCGTCGACGGCATCCTGCTGGATCTGGGCGTGTCCTCGCCGCAGCTGGACGTGGCCGGGCGCGGTTTCAGTTTCGGCAAGGACGGCCCGCTGGACATGCGCATGGACCCGGACGCCGGCCAGAGCGCGGCCGAGTGGCTGGCGCATGCCAGCGACCGCGACATCGCCGACGTACTGTGGACCTATGGCGAAGAGCGTCAGAGCCGTCGCATCGCGCGCGCCATCGTGGCGCGCCGCGCCGAACAGCCGCTGCTGCGCACCGCACAACTGGCCGAATTGATCGCCTCGGTAATGCCGCGCGGCGACAGCAAGACCCATCCGGCCACGCGCAGCTTCCAGGCGATCCGCATCTACATCAACCGCGAGCTGGACGATCTGGAAGCCGGCCTGGATGCCGCCCTGGGCGCGCTCAAGCCCGGCGGCCGCCTGGCGGTGATCAGCTTCCACTCGCTGGAAGACCGCATCGTCAAGCAGTTCATGGCCCGCTACGCCAAGGCCCCGCCAAGCAACCGCCGCCTGCCCGAAGCACAGCCGTTCGTGCCGACGCTGCAGCTGATCAGCGGCGCCATCAAGGCCGACGACGCCGAATTGAGCGTCAACCCGCGCGCCCGCAGCGCGGTATTGCGGGTGGCCGAAAAGCTGGGAATGGGAAATGGGGAATCGGGAATGGACAAAGGCAACAGTGCCGCTGCTTTCCGATTCCCGACTCCCGATTCCCGATTCCCGGCGTCTCCGAACGGAGACGCCGCATGAGCCGCCTGCTGCTCATCGTGCTGCTCGCCTGCAGCATCGCCTCGGCGATCGGGGTCGTGTACATGCGTCACATGCATCGCAAGCTGTTCGTGCAGTTGTCCAAGCTCGAACACACGCGCGATGAATTGAACATCGAATTCGGCCGGCTGCAGCTGGAGCAGGCTACCTGGGCGGAAAGCAATCGCGTGGATCAGGTCGCGCGTGCGCGCATCGGGATGAAGTTTCCGGAGACCAACGACATCGTGGTGGTGCGCCCATGACCGAACGGCAGGACAGCCGTTTTGCACGGCGAAGCCGCCCGCAGGGTGGCGCACACACAGGTACGCCCATGACAAAACGGCAGGACAGCCGTTTTGCACGGCGAAGCCGCCCGCAGGGTGGCGCACACACAGGTACGCCCATGACAAAACGGCAGGACAGCCGTTTTGCACGGCGAAGCCGCCCGCAGGGTGGCGCACACGGAGGTGCGCCATGAAAGCCGGCCGCAACCGCGCGCGCAGCAACTTCAATCTGCGTGGCCGCCTGACACTGGTCGGCATCGCGCTGGGCCTGTGCTCGGTGACGCTGATCGGCCGGGCGGCGTTCGTGCAGCTGGTCAACCGCGATTTCTACCAACGCCAGGGCGAAGCGCGCTATCTGCGTGAGCTGCCGATCGCCACCTCGCGCGGCATGATCACCGACCGCAACGGCGAGCCGCTGGCCGTTTCCACTCCGGTGGAATCGATCTGGGTCAATCCGCAGGAACTATTGCGCAACCCGGACCGCATTCCCGAGCTGGCCAAGGCGCTCGGCCAGCCGCTGGACGAGTTGAACGCCAAGCTGGCGCAGAAGGCCGGCAAGGAATTCATGTACCTGCAGCGCCGGATCAATCCGGACAAGGCACATGCGATTGTCGATCTGAAGATTCCCGGTGTGTTTTCGCAGCGCGAGTTCCGCCGCTTCTATCCGCAAGGCGAGGCGATGGCCCACGTGCTGGGCTTCACCAACATCGACGACCGTGGTCAGGAAGGCCTGGAGCTGGCCTTCGACGAATGGCTGCGCGGCAAGCCGGGTTCCAAGAAGGTGGTGCGCGATGCGCGCGGCGCGATCGTGGAGAGCGTGGATCTGGTACGTCCGGCGCAGCCGGGCAAGGACCTGACGCTGAGCATCGACCGCCGCATCCAGTTCCTGGCCTACAAGGAACTGCGCAACGCGCTGGTCGAAAACAATGCTGCCGGCGGTTCGATGGTGGTGATGGATGTGGCCACCGGCGAAGTGCTGGCGATGGTCAACCTGCCCACCTACAACCCCAACGCGGTCACCGGCATCAACCCGTCGGCGCGCCGCAACCGTGCGGTCACCGATCTGGTCGAGCCGGGCTCGACGATGAAGCCGCTGACCGTGGCCACCGCGCTGACCGCCGGCGTGGTGACCAAGGACACCGTCATCGACACCAACCCCGGCTACATGTCGGTGGGGCGCTTCACCATCCGCGATGTGCCGCGCAACAACGGCGTGCTCAACGTCACCGGCGTGATCACCCGCAGCTCCAACATCGGCGCGGCCAAGATCGCCGCCAAGGTGCCGGACCAGACCTTCTATCAGTCGATCCGCAACTTCGGCTACGGCGCCGCGCCGCACAGCGGTTTTCCCGGCGAATCGGCCGGCGTGGTGCTGCAGCCGGCGCGCTGGAGCGGCCCGTCCAAGACCACGATGTCCTACGGCTACGGCCTGTCGGTGACGCCGCTGCAGATCGCGCAGGCGTATGCCACGTTGGGCAATGGCGGCAAGCTGACGCCGCCGACCTTCGTGCGCGGCCAGCACAACGAGACCCGCCAGGTGGTCACCCCCGAGGTGGCGCGCCAGGTCATCGACATGATGGAAACCGTGGTCACCCAGGGCGGCGCAAAGGGCGCGGCGATCCTGGGCTATCACGTGGCCGGCAAGACCGGCACCGCGCGCAAGAACGGCGCCAACGGGTACGAGCGCGGGCATTACAACGCGCTGTTCGCCGGCCTGGTGCCGGCCACGCGTCCACGCTTTGCCACCGTCATCGTGATCAACGATCCGCAGGGCAAGGTGTATTACGGCGGCCTGGTGTCGGCGCCGGTGTTCCACAGAGTGATGGAAGGGGCGCTGCGGCTGATGGACGTGCCGCCGGACGACATCCAGTCGTGGCTGGCCGCACAGGCCGCCGGCAAGACCGGGCAGCCGGTCGTCAAGCCGCAGCCTGCCGATCTGGATCCGGCGCTGGTGCCGGACCCGGTGGATGAAGTGTCTGCGGGTATTCCCACCGCACTCGCACCGGCTGCATTGCCCGCACCCGCCCAGCCTGCGCCGCTGCAGGAGAGCCGCCAGTGAGCCGCACCATGTCGCTGTCGCAGCTGTTGCCGGACGTGCCACTCGCGCACGACGTGCAGGTGTCGGGCCTGGTGATGGACAGCCGTGCGGTGCGTGCGGGCGATGCCTTCGTGGCGATCGCCGGGTTCGGTGCGCATGGTCTGGGCTTCGTCGACCAGGCGCGCGCCAATGGTGCGGCGGCGGTGTTGTTCGAGCCGCCGGCGCCGGCCGATCTGCCGGCACCGGCCGATGCGCTCGCCGTGCCGGGCTTGCGTGCGCGTCTGGGCGCGATGGCCGACCGGTTCCACGGCCAGCCCTCGCAGGCGATGCGCATGGTCGGCGTCACCGGCACCAACGGCAAGACCTCCACCGTGCAATTGCTGGCGCAGGCCCTGACGCTGCTCGGCACCCCTGCCGGCACGCTCGGTACCCTGGGTGTCGGCCTGTACGGCAGCGCGGTGCCGACCGGTTTCACCACGCCGCTGGTGCTGCAAACGCACGCGTTACTGGCGCAGTTGCGCGACGCGGGCGCGCAGGCGGTGGCGATGGAAGTCAGCTCGCATGCGCTGGACCAGGGCCGCGTGGACGCGGTGCATTTCGACGTGGCGGTGTTCACCAATCTCACCCGCGACCATCTCGATTACCACGGCGACATGGCGCAGTACGGCGCGGCCAAGGCCAGGCTGTTCACGCGCGCCGGATTGAAGGCCGCCGTGGTGAACCTGGACGATGCCTTCGGCCGCACGCTGCTGGCCTCGCTCGACCCCGCGCTGCGCGCGATCGGTGTGAGTTCGCGCGCGCAGGCCCAGGCAAACGTGCGTGCGCAAGCACTGCAGCTGGATCACAACGGCATCAATTTCGCGCTGCATCTCGACGGCCAGGTACATCCGGTGCACTCGCTGCTGCTGGGCCGCTTCAACGTGGACAACCTGCTGGCCGTGGCCGGCGCGTTGTCTGCGCTGGAGATCGCGCCGGCGCAGATCGCCGAAGTGCTCGGCCGGTTGCAGCCGATCCACGGCCGCATGAATCGGCTCGGTGGCGCGCATGGCGCACCGCTGGTGGTCGTCGACTACGCACACACGCCCGACGCGCTGGAACAGGCATTGGCCAGCCTGCGCGCGCATGCACAGGACCGGCTGATCTGCGTGTTCGGCTGCGGCGGCGAGCGCGATACCGGCAAGCGCCCGCAGATGGCGGCCATTGCCGAGGTCAATGCCGACGTGGCGATCGTCACCGACGACAACCCGCGTGGCGAAGATGGCGATGTGATCGTGGCCGATATCCTGCGCGGCTTCGCGCGTCCGGATGCGGCGATCGTGCAGCGCGACCGTGCCGCAGCGATCCATCAGGCCATCGGCATGGCCAGTGCCTCCGACATCGTGTTGATCGCCGGCAAGGGCCACGAGCCGTATCAGGAAGTCGCCGGCGTGCAGCACGCCTTCGACGACGCCATCGTGGCGGCGCAGGCCCTGTTGCCGCGCACTGTACTGGGAGTGCGCGCATGAAGCTCACTCCGCTGTCGTTGATGGCCCACTGGGCCGGTGGCGAGCTGCATGGCGACGACGCCATGATCGACGCCGTCGGCAACGACACCCGCACGCTGGCCAACGGCAGCCTGTACGTGGCGCTGCGCGGCGAGCGTTTCGACGGACACGACTTTGCCGCGGACGCGGTGGCGCACGGCGCCAGCGGGTTGCTGGTGAGCCGCCTGCTGCCGGCGCTGAGCGTGCCGCAGGTGCTGGTGGAAAATACCGAACTCGCGCTGGCGCGTATCGCTGCCGGCATGCAGCGCGACCGCGCCACGCGGGTGATCGCCTTGACCGGCTCCAACGGCAAGACCAGCGTCAAGGCCCTGCTGCTGGCCATCCTGACCGAGGCCGGGCGTGTCGACGGCACCACCGTCTACGCCACGCCGGGCAACCGCAACAACGAGATCGGCCTGCCGCTGGCGGTGATCGCCGCCCCCGACGATGCGGACCTGGCGATCTACGAAATGGGCGCCGGCAAGCCGGGCGATATCGCCTATCTCACCGAGATCGCGCAGCCGCACGTGGCCCTGGTCAACAACATCGCGCCCGCCCATCTGGAACGCCTGGGCAGCCTGCTCGGCGTCGCCCGCACCAAGGGCGCCATTTACGCCGCATTGCCGGCCGATGGCGTGGCGGTGATCAATGCCGACGATGCCTTCGGTGCCTGGTTCGAGCAGCAGTTGCATGCGCAGCCGGTGCAGGGCCGTCGCGTGTTGCGTTACGGCCTGCAGGCCAGTGCCGACATCACCGCGCATGGCTTGCGGCTGCAGGCCAGTGGCGCGCAATTCACCCTGGTGACCCCGCAGGGCCAAGCGCAGATCGCGCTGCCGTTGCCGGGCCGCCACAACGTGCTCAACGCGCTGGCTGCGGCCGGTCTGGCGTTGGGTGCGGGCATCGCCTTGCCGATCATCGCCGCCGGTCTGGCCCAGGCGCACCCGGTGGCCGGACGTCAGATCACCCACGCCCTGCCTGGCGGCGCGGTGCTGATTGACGACAGCTACAACGCCAATCCCGGTTCGCTGGATGCCGCCATCGACACCCTGGCCGCTGCACCTGGCGAGGGCTGGCTGGTGCTCGGCGACATGCGCGAACTCGGCCCGGAAGGCGCGGCCCTGCATGCCGCCGCCGGACGTCGCGCGCGCGCGGCCAAGCTGCAGCGCCTGTATGCGCTGGGCGAGCTCAGTGCCGCCGCCGCGCAAGCGTTCGGCGAGGGCGGCCGGGTGTTCGCCACCCATGCCGCGTTGATCGCGGCCTTGCAGGCGGATCTGGCACAGCTCGCCGTTTCGTCGACCCAAACGCAGGAATCTTCTTCGATGTACGAACACACCGGTGCGGCGGCGCCCACTGCCGCCCCCACGGCGCAAACCCCGCCCACGCTGCTGGTGAAAGGCTCCCGTGGCAGCGCCATGGACCGCATTGTCGCCGCGCTGCTCGCCCCGGCGGAGGACGCATCCCATGCTGCTTGAGCTGGCGCGTTGGCTGCAGCAACTGGAGAGCCTGTTCGGGCTGTTCAACTATCTGACCTTTCGCGGCATCCTGGCCGCGCTGACCGCGCTGTTCCTGTCGTTGTGGATGGGCCCGGCGGTGATCCGCAAGCTGGCCCAGTTCAAAGGCGGCCAGCCGATCCGCCAGGACGGCCCGCAGACGCATTTCTCCAAGGCCGGCACCCCGACCATGGGCGGTTCGCTGATCCTGCTGACGGTGACCTTGTCGGTACTGCTGTGGGGCGATTTGCGCAACCGTTACGTGTGGTTGGTGCTGGCGGTGATGATCTGTTTCGGCGCGATCGGCTGGTACGACGACTGGATCAAGATCGTGCGCCGCGATCCCAATGGCCTGAAGTCGCGCTGGAAGTATCTGCTGCAGTCGATCTTCGGCCTGGCCGCGGGCCTGTTTCTGTACTACACCGCCGACGTGCCGGCCGCGATCACCTTCTACATCCCGATGTTCAAGTCGATCGCGCTGCCGCTGGCCGGCGTGAGCTTCGTGGTGATCGCCTATTTCTGGATCGTCGGCTTCTCCAATGCGGTGAACCTGACCGACGGCCTGGATGGTCTGGCGATCATGCCGACCGTGCTGGTGGCCTGTGCGCTGGGCGTGTTCGCCTACGCCTCGGGCAATGTGGTGTTTGCCGAATACCTGAAGATCCCGCTGATTCCTGGGGCCGGCGAGCTGATCATCATCTGCTCGGCGATTGCCGGCGCAGGTCTGGGCTTTCTGTGGTTCAACACCTATCCGGCCATGGTGTTCATGGGCGATATCGGCGCGCTGTCGCTGGGCGCGGTGCTCGGCACCATCGCGGTGATCGTGCGCCAGGAGCTGGTGCTGGTGATCATGGGCGGGGTGTTCGTGATCGAAACGCTGTCGGTGATGATCCAGGTCGCCAGCTTCAAGCTGACCGGCAAGCGCGTGTTCCGCATGGCGCCGATCCATCATCACTTCGAACTCAAGGGCTGGCCGGAGCCGCGCGTGATCGTGCGCTTCTGGATCATTTCGGTGGTGCTGGTGCTGATCGGCCTTGCCACGTTGAAGGTGCGCTGATGAACGACATGTCCCGCCAGGCCACGCGACTGGATGCCATCGGCGGCCGCTACGACCCGTGGCTGCTCGGGGCCGCGGCCACGCTCGCCTCGCTGGGCGTGGTGATGGTGGCGTCCAGCTCGATCGAGCTGTCCGACAACCCGTTCTATTACCTGACCCGCCATCTGCTGTTCCTGGGCATCGGCGTGGGCCTGGCGTTCTGGGCGATGCGCACCGAGCTCAAGACCATCGAGCAGTACAACCAGGTGTTGCTGCTGGCCTGCTTCGGCCTGCTGATGGTGGTGTTCGTGCCCGGCCTGGGCAGCAGCGTCAATGGCGCCAAGCGCTGGATCAATCTGGGCGTGTCGAAATGCCAGACCGTCGAAGCGGTCAAGGTGCTCTACATCGTGTGGCTGTCCAGCTATCTGGTGCGCTTTCGCGACGAGGTCAATGCGACCTGGCCGGCGATGCTCAAGCCACTGGGCGTGGCGATCGCATTGGTCGGCCTGCTGCTGATGCAGCCGGACTTCGGCTCATCCACGCTGCTGCTGGCGATCACCGCCGGCATGCTGGTGCTGGGCGGAGTGAACCTGCCGCGCATGTCGATGCCGATCGTGTTCGGCCTGCCGGTGTTCGCCTTCATCGCGATCCTGGAGCCGTACCGGCTGCGTCGCATCACCTCGTTCCTGGACCCGTGGGCCGACCAGCTCGGCTCCGGGTATCAGTTGTCCAACGCCTTGATGGCGGTCGGCCGCGGCCAGTGGACCGGCGTGGGCCTGGGCGCTTCGGTGCAGAAGCTCAACTACCTGCCCGAAGCGCATACCGACTTCATCTTCTCGGTCATTGCCGAAGAACTCGGCTTTGTCGGCGTGTGCGGGGTGATCTCGCTGTATGCGCTGCTGGTCGGCCGTGCGTTCTGGCTGGGCATGCGCTGCGTGGAAATGAAGCGGCACTTCTCCGGCTACATCGCCTTCGGCATCGGCTTGTGGATCAGCCTGCAGAGCTTCGTCTCGGTGGGCGTGAACCTGGGCATCCTGCCGACCAAGGGCCTGACCCTGCCGCTGATTTCCTCCGGCGGTTCGTCGGTGCTGATGACCTGTGTGGCGATGGGCCTACTGCTGCGCGTGTCCTACGAAATGGATCGTGCCGAGCGCCTGCGCAGCAAGTTGTCGCCGCAGGGTGCGGGCGCGCCGTCGGCCGAGCCGGTCGAACCGGTGGTCGAATCGGCCGCGCCGGCCTATGCGCCCGCGCGCAAACCGCAGCGCGAGCCGGTTGCCGCCGCACCCGCCCCGGCACCGGTCGCAGCAGCCTCGACGACGTCTGCGCATGCGTCCGAGTTCCTGCGCGGCACCAGCCGCATGCAGCCGCGCGTGGAACCGACCTTCGGAAGGATCGCATGAGCACTCATGCGAATCCCTCGCAAAAGCCCGCACATGCATGTGCGGGGATCCGACCAGTGATGATTCTGGCTGGCGGCACCGGCGGGCATATCTTCCCGGGTCTGGCCGTGGCCAAGGTGCTGCGCGCGCGTGGCGTGCCGGTGACCTGGCTGGGCGCCGACGGCGCGATGGAAACCCGGCTGGTGCCGCAGCACGACATTCCACTGGACACGCTGTCCATCAGCGGCCTGCGCGGCAAGGGTCTGGTGAAATTGCTGGGCGCACCGGTGCGGGTGATGCGCGCAGTGCGTGCCGCCGGCTTCGTGCTGCGCCAGCGCCAGCCGCGTGCGGTGATCAGTTTCGGCGGCTTTGCGGCAGGTCCGGGTGGCCTGGCGGCGCGGCTGCTCGGCGTGCCGTTGCTGGTGCACGAACAGAACCGCGCACCCGGCATGACCAACAAGGTGTTGTCGCGTTTTGCGCGCCGTGTATTGACCGGTTTTCCGGGCAGCTTCGCCGGCGAAGAGGCGGTGGGCAATCCGGTACGTGCGGAAATCGCAGCGCTTCCCGCGCCGGCCACGCGTCTGGTCGGCCGTGGCAGTGTCGTACGTGTGCTGGTGCTTGGTGGCAGCCAGGGCGCACGCGCATTGAACCAGGCCGTGCCGGCAGCACTGGCGGCACTTGGCTACCCGGATGTCGATGTGCGCCACCAGTGCGGTGAAAAGCTACGTGACGAAGCCGAGGCCGCGTACGCGCAGGCAAGCGTCAACGCCAGCGTCGAACCGTTCATCGCCGACATGGCCGCCGCCTACGCCTGGGCCGATCTGGTCGTATGCCGCGCCGGTGCCTCCACGCTGGCCGAACTGTGCGCCGCTGGCATCGGCAGCGTGCTGGTGCCCTTCGCCGCAGCGGTGGACGACCACCAGACCCGCAATGCCGAATACCTGGTCGGCGCCGACGCCGCCGTGCTGCTCAAGCAGGACGACACCCTGGCCGTGCGGCTGCAGCAGGTCTTGCAGGGCCTGCTTGCCGATCCCGCCCGCCGCCTGTCGATGGCGCAGGCGGCCCGCACCCTGGCCAAGCCGGACGCCGCCGAACGCATCGCCGACATCATTCTGCAGGAAGCCGGGAGTGGTAAATCGGGAATGGGGAATGGGCAGAGCTCAAAACAATTGCAGGAACAGACAGTGATGCAAGAAAACAAGCGCACCGGTCAGGCGCTCAACGCCGCAGGTGCCTCGCTTTACACGATTCCCGATTCCCAATTCCCGATTCGCACCTCCACCGGAGGTGCTGCGTGATCCGCCGTCTGCAGGACAGCGGCGATCTGGTGCGGGCGTTCCCGCGCGTGCATTTCGTCGGTATCGGCGGCACCGGCATGAGCGGCATTGCCGAGGTGATGCTGACGCTGGGCTATGAAGTCTCCGGCTCGGACAACTCCGATAACGTGGCGACACGTCGGCTGGCCAAGCTGGGTGCGCGAGTGATGCGCGGGCATTCGGCGGCCAACGTGCTCGGCACCGATTGCGTGGTGGTCTCCAGCGCGATCCGCGAAGACAACCCCGAGCTGATGGAAGCGCGCAGCCAGCGCATTCCGATCATGCCGCGTGCGGCGATGCTGGCCGAGCTGATGCGTTTCCGTCGCGGCATTGCGGTGGCCGGCACGCATGGCAAGACCACCACCACCAGCCTGGCGGCAGCGGTGCTGAGCGAGGGCGGGCTGGATCCGACCTTCGTCATCGGCGGGCAATTGCTGGCTGCCGGTGCCAACGCCAAGCTCGGCGGCGGCCAGTGGCTGGTGGCCGAGGCCGACGAGAGCGATGGCAGCTTCCTGCGTCTGAACCCGCTGATGGCGGTGATCACCAACATCGATTCGGATCACCTGGAAAACTACGGCAACGATTTTTCGCGCATCCAGGCGGCATTCGCCGAGTTCCTGCAGCGCCTGCCGTTCTATGGTCTGGCATTGCTGTGCATCGACGATCCGGAAGTGGCTGCGCTGGCGGCCAAGACGCCGCGCCATGTCATGAGCTACGGCATGAGCGAAAACGCCGACGTGCGCGCCGAGGACGTGGTGCAGGACGGTCCGCGCATGCGCTTCACGCTGCGTCTGCCTGAGGGCACCACCACCCCGGTGACGCTCGCCTTGCCGGGCCGCCACAACGTGCTCAACGCACTGGCGGCCGCCGCGATCGGCTGGCAGCTGGGCGTTGCGCCGGAAACCATCGCGCGTGCGCTGGAAAACTTCGCCGGCATCGGCCGCCGCTTCAACGACCTGGGCGAAGTCACCACCAGCACCGGTGCGCGGGTACGCGTGGTCGACGATTACGGCCACCATCCGCGCGAGCTGGAAGCGGTGTTCGCCGCCGCCCGTGGCGGCTGGCCGGACAAGCGCCTGGTGGTGGCGTTCCAGCCGCATCGCTACAGCCGTACCCGCGATCAGTTCGACGCCTTTGCCGCGGTGCTGAGCACCGTCGATGCGCTGGTGCTGAGCGAGGTGTATCCGGCCGGCGAAGCGCCGATTCCAGGCGCCGATGCGCGTGCGCTGGCGCGTGCGATCCGTGCGCGCGGGCGCAGCGAGCCGGTGGTGGTCGGCCAGATCTCCGGCCTGGCCGAAGTGCTGCCGGACGTGCTGCAGGATGGCGACCTGTTGCTGATGATGGGCGCCGGCGATATCGGTTATGTCGCACAGCACATCATCAACGACGGCTTCACCGGAGCGAGTGCATGAGCGCGGTGATTCCCAACGCACGCATCAGCGACCCGGCCGTGTTCGGCCGCGTCGCCGTGCTGCTCGGCGGCACCTCGTCCGAGCGCGAGGTGTCGTTGAACTCCGGCGGCAACGTGCTCGACGCCCTGCGTGCGCGCGGTGTCGATGCGCAGCCGGTCGACGGCATTCCGGCCCTGGCGCAGGCGCTGGTCGAAAAACGCTTCGATCGCGTCTTCAACGTGCTGCACGGCCATAACGGCGGCGGCGAAGACGGCATCGTGCAAGGCCTGATGGAAGCCTTCAAGGTGCCGTATACCGGCTCCAACGTGCTCGGTTCGGCGTTGAGCATGGACAAGATCCGCACCAAGCAGGTGTGGCTGTCACTGGGCCTGTCCACGCCGCGCTATGCGCGCCTGGCCGCCGGTGCCAGCGCCGACGACATCCATGCCGCCGCGCGGCAGATCGGCCTGCCGGTGATCGTCAAGCCGGCCAACGAAGGCTCCAGCGTCGGCATCAGCCGCGTGTTCGACCAGGCCCAGCTCGAACAAGCCGTGGTGCTGGCGGCGCGCTACGACGGCGCGCTGCTGATGGAGCAGCTGATCGAAGGCGACGAACTCACCGTGGCCGTGCTCGGCGAGGTCGCGCTGCCGTCGATCCGCATCGTGCCCAAGGGCCAGTGGTACGACTACAACGCCAAGTACCTGGCCGACGACACCCAGTACCTCTGCCCGGGCCTGGACGGCGATGCCGAGACGCAACTGCGCCAGCTCGCCCTCGACGCTTTCCGCGCCGCCGGCGCCCGTGGCTGGGGCCGCGTCGACGTGATGCGCGACCGCACCAGCGGCCAGCTGTATCTGCTCGAAGTCAACACCGCCCCCGGCATGACCAGCCACTCGCTGGTGCCGAAGGCCGCACGCCAGCTCGGCATCGATTTCGAAGAACTGGTCTGGCGCGTGCTGGAGCAGACGCTATGACGCCGGGAATGGGGAATCGGGAATCGGGATTGGCCAACAGCGACGCCATGCGCGCCGTTGCTGTTGCCGTGGCGAATCCCCAATCCCCAATCCCCAATCCCGCGAGCGCAGCTCGCGCCGTTGCGATTCCCTATTCCCGATTCCCCATTCCCGCGCGCGGAGCGCGCGCATGAACGCCACCCTGCGCATCCTGGCGTGGTTGCTCGCGGTGGCGCTGGTCGCGTTGCCGGTGGTGGCCGTGCTCAATGGCTGGGTCGGTGCCGAGCGTTGGCCGTTGGCGCGGTTGCGGGTGTCGGGCGACTTCAAGCGGGTGCCGGCCGAAGAGTTGCGTGCGGTGGTACTGCCGTATGCGCGCTCGGGCTTTTTCGCGGTGAAGCTGCAGAACGCGCAGGACGCCATCGCGCGCTTGCCGTGGGTGGAAAGTGCGCAGGTGCGCAAGCGCTGGCCGGACGTGCTGGAAGTGCACGTCACCGAGCACAAGCCATTCGCGCGCTGGGGCACCGACCGCATGTTGTCCGAACAGGGCCGGTTGTTCCGCACCCCGCCATTGTTGAAGGATTTCAAGTTGCCGCAACTCGGTGGCCCGGACAGCAAGACCCAGGACGTGGTGGCGCTCTACAACGAATCGCGCGCGCTGTTCGCGCCGACCGGGCTGGATGTGGAGCGCCTGGAAATGGACGCGCGTGGCAGCTGGTCGCTGGGCCTGAGCAACGGCGTGCAGATCGTGATCGGCCGCGACGACGCCCGCGCCCGCCTGCAACGCTTCGCCCGCGTGCTGCCGCAACTGGCCGACCCGCAACGCCCGATCGCCCGCGCCGACCTGCGCTACACCAATGGCTTTACGGTCGAACGGAATTTGGAAAACGCGGTGCCCGAGACAAAGAAAAAACCTCCGCCGGCCACGCCCGCTGCACATCACACGGTCGTGCTGCAACTCCCTCGCACCCATATCCCGCCTTTCTCCAATCCCGAATCCCAAATCCCGAATCCCGGCTTTAAGACATGAACCGCAAAGGCGACAAATCCCTCATCGTTGGACTGGACATCGGCACCTCCAAGGTCGTCGCGCTGGTCGGCGAGTACTCGCCCGGCAATCCGATCGAAGTGATCGGCATCGGTTCGCATGAATCGCGCGGTCTCAAGCGCGGCGTGGTGGTGGACATCGAATCCACCGTGCAGTCGATCCAGCGCGCGGTGGAAGAGGCCGAGCTGATGGCCGGCTGCGAGATCCGCTCGGTGTACGCGTCGATTTCCGGCAACCACGTGCAGTGCAAGAACTCGCCCGGCATCGTACCGATCCGCGACGGCGAAGTGACCTGGAGCGATCTGGAGCGCGTGCTGGATGCGGCCAAGGCCGTGGCCATTCCCGCCGACCAGCGCATCCTGCATGCGATCCCGCGCGAGTACGTGCTGGACGACTCGCAGGAAGGCATCCGCAATCCGGTCGGCATGACCGGCGTGCGCCTGGAGGTGCATGCGCATCTGGTGGTGTGCGCGCAGTCGGCGGCGGCCAACATCACCAAGTGCGTACAGAAGTGCGGCCTGCAGGTGGACGATCTGGTGCTGTCGTCGCTGGCTTCCAGCGTGGCGGTGTTGACCGCCGACGAGCGCGAACTGGGCGTGGTGCTGGTGGATATCGGCGCCGGCACCACCGACCTTGCGGTCTACGTGCAGGGCGCGATCTGCCACACCGCCTCGCTGCCGATCGCCGGCGACCACGTCACCAACGACATCGCGCACATGCTGCGCACGCCGACCCCGGAAGCCGAGCAGATCAAGGTGCGGTATGCCTGCGCGCTGGCGCAGCTGGCCACCGCCGAAGAAAGCATCCAGGTACCGTCGGTCGGCGATCGCCCGCCGCGCCGCATGCCGCGGCATGCGCTCGCGCAGGCGGTGCAGGGCCGTTACGAGGAAATCTTCGAAATGGTGCAGGCCGAACTGCGCCGCTCCGGTTTCGAGGAAATGGTGCGCGCCGGCATGGTGCTCACCGGTGGCGCGTCGAAGATGGAAGGCGTGGTCGAACTGGCCGAGGAGATGTTGCAGATGCCGGTGCGCGTGGGCATTCCCCAGCACGTCACCGGTCTGGGCGAAGTCGTCGGCAACCCGGTGCACGCCTCCGGCGTGGGCCTGTTGCTGATGGGCAGCCAGATCGAACACCCGCGCCGCCCGTCGATCCCGACCGGACGCGCCGGGAGCTTGTTCAAGAAATTGAAGAATTGGTATCGCGGCGAATTCTGAGGCGCCGGGATTCGGGATTCGGAATTTGGGATTGGCAAGAGCGAAAAAACAGAGTGACAGCAACGATTAAGTGGAGAGCGGCGAGCGGGTAGGCGGTAAAATTTTTTGCAGGCATTGCGTCGAGGAGTAGGTGAGGTGAGTCGTAGAGCGCATAGCGGATCTACGGTCCCGGCACACGAATCCCGACTTTCAAACAACAACACTCGCCGTGGTGCGGAGTGGGCAGGGACCAGCGCTTTTGCGAATCCCCAATCCCCACTCCCCAATCCCGGCTCAAGAGGACACTGACATGGCACATTTTGAACTGATCGAAAAGATGGCTCCCAACGCGGTAATCAAGGTCGTTGGCGTGGGCGGTGGCGGCGGCAACGCGGTTGCGCACATGGTCAACACCAATGTCGATGGCGTGGAATTCATCACCGCCAACACCGACTCGCAGGCGATCAAGAACTGCGGCGCCAAGCTGCAGCTGCAGCTCGGCACCAACGTCACCAAGGGCCTGGGCGCGGGCGCCAATCCGGAAGTCGGCCGTCAGGCCGCGCTGGAAGACCGCGAGCGCATCATGGACGCGCTGCAGGGTGCGGACATGGTGTTCATCACCGCCGGCATGGGCGGCGGCACCGGCACCGGCGCCGCGCCGGTGGTGGCGCAGCTGGCCAAGGAAATGGGCATCCTGACCGTGGCCGTGGTCACCAAGCCGTTCCCGTTCGAAGGCCGTCGCCGCATGCAGGTTGCGCTGAAGGGCATCGAGGAACTGAGCCAGCATTGCGACTCGCTGATCACCATCCCCAATGAAAAGCTGATCACCGTGCTCGGCCGCAACGCCACCATGATCCAGGCGTTCCGCGCTGCCAACGACGTGCTGCAGGGCGCCGTGCAGGGCATCGCCGATCTGATCGTGCGTCCGGGTCTGATCAACGTCGACTTCGCCGACGTGCGCACCGTGATGTCGGAAATGGGCCTGGCCATGATGGGCACCGGCTCGGCACGCGGCGACGATCGCGCGCAGGCCGCTGCCGAAGCCGCCATCCAGAACCCGCTGCTGGACGACGTCAACCTGGCCGGTGCCAACGGCATCCTGGTCAACATCACCGCCGGCCCGGACTTCACCATGTCCGAGTTCGACGAGATCGGCCGCACCATCGAGGCGTTCGCCTCGGAAGATGCGACCGTGGTCGTCGGCACCGTGCTCGACCCGGACATGCAGGACGAAGTGCGCGTCACCGTGGTGGCCACCGGCCTGAACCGTGCGGTTGCCCGCCAGACCCAGCGTCCGGACCAGCGCGCGCCGATCAAGCTGGTGCGCAATGCCACCACCGGCCAGCCGGAGTTCGGCGATTTCGACACCAGCGGCGGCGATGCGGTGTCCAAGGCCGTCGGCGGCAGCATGGGCCTGGGCCTGCGTCGTCCGAGCAGCGACTCGGTCGGCAGCGGCAGCAACAACGGCGGCGGTTCGGCTGCGCCGGCCGCAGACCTGCCCAACGATTACCTGGATATCCCGGCGTTTCTGCGCCGCCAGGCCGACTGAGGATCGTCGGCTGCGTCGCTACGGCGGCGCGGTCCGTTCCGCCCCGGAGTTCGCCTCGGGGTGCAGTGCCATGTCCTTTCTGCCGGGTCGGCCACGATCCGGCAGCTTTTGCAGTGGCGTGACCCGGGAATTACAGTTCCCGTCACGCGCGACTTGTTAAAATTCAGATAATCTCTACGGATTAGACAGCCGGTTCAGCGTCTGTCTGCATTGTTCATCCAGACTTCGCATATGACCCAGCAACGCACTCTCAAGAACACCATTCGCGCCACCGGCGTCGGCCTGCACAGCGGCGACAAGGTGTACATGACGCTACGACCGGCTCCGGTCGATCATGGCGTGGTGTTCCGGCGTGTGGACCTGGAGCCGATCGTCGAAGTCCCCGCCGATGCCGAGCTGGTCACCGAGACCACGCTTTGCACCGGCCTGACCTGCAATGGCGCCAAGATCCAGACCGTCGAGCACCTGATGTCGGCACTGGCCGGCCTGGGTGTGGACAATGTCATCGTCGAACTGTCCTCGGCCGAGTTGCCGATCATGGACGGTTCGTCCGGCCCGTTCGTGTTCCTGCTGCAGTCGGCAGGCATCGTCGAGCAGAACAAGGCCAAGCGCTTCATCCGCATCAAGCAGACGGTGGAAGTGCGCGAGGGCGACAAGGTCGCGCGCTTCGAGCCGTACGAGGGCTACAAGCTCGGCTTCACCATCGAATTCAATCACCCGATGATCCCGGCCAAGCAGTCGCGCCAGGAAATCGAGTTCTCCACCTCGGCCTACGTCAAGGAAATCTCGCGCGCCCGCACCTTCGGCTTCATGCGCGACCTTGAATACATGCGCGAGCGCAATCTGGGCCTGGGCGGTTCGATGGACAACGCCATCGTGCTGGACGAGTTCCGCGTGCTCAACGAGGACGGCCTGCGTTACACCAACGAATTCGTGCGGCACAAGATCCTGGACGCCATCGGCGACCTGTATCTGGCCGGCGGCGCCATTCTGGGCGCCTACGAAGGCTTCAAGTCCGGCCATGCGCTCAACAACAAGCTGGTGCGTGCGCTGCTGGCGGATCAGGCCGCCTGGGAATGGGTCAGCTTCCCCGAAGGCACCGTGCAGCCGCCGGTCACCTACGCCAGCCCTGTCTACGCCTGATGTCGGGGAATGCCGCAGTCGGCGTTCAAAGTGTGAACTGCGTCGGATTACCGGCCCGTTCTTAACTTTTATTTAAGACTTCTCTAACTCCTGCGTGGCTGAGGCCCGCTAGGATGCGTCGGGTCGTGCGCGGTCTTCGCAATTCTTTCACGCTGCGGCGGCCGCTTCGCACCAGCGGCGCGGTGCTCACCGTTTGGTGGGTGGAACATCCTGCAGGGAGGCCAGCGCATCGCGCAGACCTCTGTGCGTGGCCTCCGAGACGGGGCGCGGACGCTCGCGATTCTGCTGCATTGGGGAATGCAGCGGGGTGGTAGTGGTCTTGATGGTCACTGCGGTGGCCTTCAGTCCGATGGATCGGGCGGCATCCAGTAATTGGGTCTCGGCAAGTCGCAACTTGGCATGCCAGACAGGTGAATCAACCAGAAAAACGAGCTGTTCGTCTCTGACGTTGGCCAGCCGGCAACGGGTGGCCAGATGAGGCGGTAACAGGGGGCGCAACTGCCGGTCCAGCGCATCGAGCCACAACGCTCGGCGCAAGGGGTCGCCAGCCTTTTCACCCAACGCGGCCTCGATGGCCGGTTGTGGGACGGAAGGGTTGCGTGCGTTGGACTTGGGCTTGGACATGACACTCATATGGCGTTGAAGAAAGTTGTAATCAAATCTCGCGAAACCCGGGCGCAGCGATTGGCCCGCCAGTTCCAGGGCTTTGCCGCGGATCGACCGATGGTAGTCCTCGGCGCCGTGCTTGGGCTGGGCATGTTGATCGGCATTGGTGCCAGCACCGCCACCGGCATGGTGACCAATTCCGCGTTGCAGGCCAAGGTTGCCCGGCAGCAGGCCGAGCTGGCCCAGGCGCAGCGCGCCTCGCAGGCGCAGGTCAACGCACTGGCCGCGCGCATGGGCGAGCTGCAGGCGCAGGCCACCCGTCTCAATGCATTGGGCGAGCGGCTGACCGAAATGGGCAAGTTGAAGGACGGCGAGTTCGACTTCGACGCCCCGGTCGGCGTCGGTGGCGGCGACGAGCCGGTCAGCGACATGCCGGTCGAGTCGCTCAAGCAGACGCTGGGGCAGGTCGAACAGCAGTTCTCCGCCTCGGGCCAGCAACTGAACGTGCTGGCCGCGCTGATGTTCGATCATCAGCTCGAACAGAATTCGGTGCCCTCGCGGATGCCGATCCGCAACACCTACATCACCTCCGGCTTCGGCGGCCGCGCCGATCCGTTCGACGGTGGTTCGGCCTTCCACAAGGGCGTGGACTTCCACGCCAACGTGGGCGACCCGGTGATGTCGGTCGCCGACGGCGTGGTCAGCTATGCCGGCGTGCGCGGCGGCTACGGCAACGTGGTGGAAGTGGACCACGGCAACGGCTATGTGACCCGCTATGCGCACAACTCGCGCCTGGTGGTGAAGGTGGGCGACCTGGTCCGCGCCGGCCAGCAGGTGGCCCGGGCCGGATCCAGCGGCCGCTCCACCGGCGCCCACGTGCATTTCGAGGTGTGGGCGGACGGGCGGGTGGTCAATCCGCGCAAGTTCCTGGGCGATACCAACACGCCGGTGGGCCGCCGCGGGCGCGGTTGACGGCGGCGCGGGCGGCGCTTGATTCGTGAAGGCCCGCCCCAAGCTACAATAGGGTGTTGCCATCGACAGGGCGCAGTGCGCCCTGTTTCGTTTACGGCGGCCGGGTCTTGGGGACCGGCGTCGGTCAAACCGTTCCTTTTCAACCGGTTTCTTCAATGATCAACAGTCTGCTTACCCGTGTCTTTGGCAGTCGTAACGAACGCCAGCTGCGCCAGCTCAACCGCCTCGTCACCCAGATCAATGCGCTGGAGCCGACGATCGAGAAGCTCTCCGACGCCGAGCTGCAAGCCAAGACCCCGGAGTTCAAGCAGCGACTTGCCGCCGGCGAGTCTCTGGACAAGATTCTTCCCGAAGCCTTCGCGGTGTGCCGCGAGGCCAGCCGCCGCGTGCTCGGCATGCGCCATTACGACGTGCAGCTGATCGGCGGCATGGTGCTGCACCTGGGCAAGATCGCCGAGATGCGCACCGGTGAAGGCAAGACCCTGGTCGCCACGCTGCCGGTGTACCTCAACGCGCTGCAGGGCGAGGGCGTGCATGTGGTCACGGTCAACGACTACCTGGCGCGCCGCGACGCCGCGCAGATGGGCAAGCTGTACAACTGGCTGGGCCTGAGCGTGGGCGTGGTGTATCCGGGCATGCCGCATAGCGACAAGCGCGAGGCCTACGGCAGCGACATCACCTACGGCACCAACAACGAGTTCGGTTTCGACTACCTGCGCGACAACATGGCGCTGTCCAAGGCCGACCGTTACCAGCGCAACCTGCATTACGCGATCGTCGACGAAGTCGACTCCATCCTGATCGACGAGGCGCGTACCCCGCTGATCATCTCCGGCCCGGCCGACGAGTCGCCGGAGCTGTACATTCGCGTGAACCGCATCGTGCCGCAGCTGACCAGGCAGGAAAGCGAAGAGGGCGAGGGCGACTTCTGGATCGACGAGAAGGGCAAGCAGGTGCATCTGTCCGAGGCGGGCATGGGCCACGCCGAAGAACTGCTGATGCAGGCCGGCATTCTCGAAAATGCCGAAGATGGCCTGTATGCCGCGCAGAACCTGAGCGTGGTGCATCACCTCAACGCCGCGCTGCGCGCGCATGCGATCTATCAGCGCGACGTGGACTACATCGTGCGCGATGGCGAGGTGGTGATCGTCGACGAATTCACCGGCCGCACGCTGAGCGGGCGCCGCTGGTCCGATGGCCTGCATCAGGCGGTCGAGGCCAAGGAAGGCGTGCCGGTGCAGCGAGAAAACCAGACGCTGGCCAGCATCACCTTCCAGAACCTGTTCCGCATGTACAAGAAGCTGTCCGGCATGACCGGTACGGCCGACACCGAAGCCTACGAGTTCCAAAGCATCTACGGCCTGGAAGTGGTGGTGATCCCGACCAACCGCCCGACCGTGCGCAAGGACCATCCGGACCAGGTGTTCCTCAACCGCAAGGGCAAGTTCAACGCGGTGCTGGCCGACATCGAAGACTGTGCCAAGCGCGGCCAGCCGGTACTGGTGGGCACCACCTCGATCGAGACCTCGGAGATGCTCTCCGAGCATCTGCGCAAGGCCGGGGTCAAGCACGAAGTGCTCAACGCCAAGCAGCACGAGCGTGAAGCCACCATCGTGGCCAACGCCGGCCAGCCGGGCGCGGTGACCATCGCCACCAACATGGCCGGTCGCGGTACCGACATCGTGCTGGGCGGTTCGCTGGAAACCGAGCTGCATGGCATGGGCGAAGACATCAGCGACGAGCAGCGCCTGGGGGCCAAGACCGAATGGCAGCGTCGTCACGACGCGGTCAAGGCGGCCGGTGGCCTGCACATCATCGGTACCGAGCGGCACGAGTCGCGGCGTATCGACAACCAGCTGCGCGGCCGCGCCGGTCGTCAGGGCGACCCCGGTTCGTCGCGCTTCTATCTGTCGCTGGAAGACAACCTGATGCGGATCTTCGCCTCGGACTGGGTCCAGAAGGCGATGCGCATGATGGGCATGAAGGAAGACGACGTCATCGAAGATCGCCTGGTCAGCCGGCAGATCGAAAAGGCGCAGCGCAAGGTGGAAGCGCACAACTTCGACATCCGCAAGAACCTGCTGGACTTCGACGACGTCAACAACGACCAGCGCAAGGTGATCTACGCCCAGCGCGACGAACTGCTGGATGCCGAATCGGTCAAGGACAATGTGGACGGCATCCGTGGCGACGTGATCTACGACCTGGTCGCACGCTTCGTGCCGCCCAATTCGGTCGACGAGCAGTGGGACCTGAAGGGTCTGGAAGCCACGCTGGAATCGGAACTGGGCATGCCGCTGGCGCTGAGCGAGATGGCACGCACGCAGGAAGAACTGGACGCCGAGCAGATTGCGGCCAAGGTGCAGGCAGCGGTGGATGCGCATTTTGCCGAGAAGGAAGCGGCGGTGGGCAACGACACCATGCGCGCATTGGAGAAGCACGTGATGCTGACCGTGCTCGACCAGGGCTGGAAGGAGCATCTGGCCAAGATGGATTACTTGCGCCAAGGCATCTATCTGCGCGGATATGCGCAGAAGCAGCCCAAGCAGGAATACAAGAAGGAAGCCTTCGAGTTGTTCTCCGAGATGCTGGAGAACGTCAAGCGCGAAGTGATCAACCTGCTGGCGCGCGTGCGCATCCGCAGCGAAGAGGAAGTGGCCGAGCTGGAAGAGCAGGAGCGTCTGCAGGCGCAGGCGCGCCTGATGGCCTCGCAGTTCCAGCATCAGGACGCCGGCGGTTACGGTGCCGACGAGGAAGTAGAACAGATGCAGGGCGGCAACGCCCCGGTGCCGGTGTCGCAGGTGACCCGCGACGAGCCCAAGGTGGGCCGTAACGATCCGTGCCCCTGCGGCAGCGGCAAGAAGTACAAGCACTGCCACGGTCAACTCAGCTGAGCTGAGTTGACCGTGGCGCAGCCCGCTTGGCGGGGCTGCGCACCAGGCATCCGCGTAGCGGACGCCTGGTGCACGGTCCTTGCTTCCGATCCCCGCGCCCTTGGCGCGCCCCCTTACCAAGGGGGCTCTGCTTACGGATGGGATCCTGAGGGGGTCTTGAAGCAGGAAGGGGGATATCGCAGACCGAGTGCGAGGCCACGCTCAGGTTTCGCCGCCTTTGGCCAACTCCCTGCGAAGTCATGGCTTGCATCGCTGCCAGGCAAGGTCGGAAACCACGGCATAGACGCTGGAAGCGTCCTGCGAGCTGTCTTGCGGTGGGCCTCGGCACGGCAGGTCCGCCACACGCTGTCCATTTCTTGCGGCGCCAACTGCGTCTTGCGCATGCAGGCGTCTGCGCCGGTGCCGTTGCTGGGCGTATGCTCGATCCACATCCTGCGTGGAGTGCGGTCATGGCGCTGCTGTCCAGCCAGCAATTGAAGGTGTTCGTGCCTGCGCGCGACTACGCGGTGTCGCAGCGGTTCTATCGCGCGCTGGGCTTCGTGCAGGAAGACGAGGTAAGGCAATGTGACCTGCTTCCGGCATGGCACGCATTGCGCGTTTCTGCTGCAGGATTTCTATCTGCGCGAACTGGCCGAGAATCTGATGCTGCACCTGTGGGTGGACGATGCCGACAGCTGGTGGCAACACGTGCACGACACCGGCCTGGGCACGCAGTTCGGAGTGAGCTGCAGCGCGCCGGAAGACCGGCCATGGGGCGCACGCGATTTCACCTTGCACGATCCCAGCGGGGTGCTGTGGCGCATCGGGCATCCACTGTAGGCCGGGATTGGAGATTGGGGGATTCGGGATTGGCAGAAGCACACGTACTGCGCTTTGACCAATCTCGAATCCCCAATCCCCAATCCCCGCCTTCAAGCGATTGCGCTGAACGGCTCACTCGCGGCACTCTTGCGCCATGCCCGATTCTCTAAGATCCATCCACGTCGTTGCCGGCGTGATCACCGACGCCCGCGGCCGCATCCTGCTGACCCGCCGTACCGAGACCCGCGACATGCCCGGCCTGTGGGAGTTTCCCGGCGGCAAACGCGAACCTGGCGAAACCTCCGAACAGGCACTGGTGCGCGAGCTCAACGAAGAACTCGGTATCGAGGCGCAGGTCGGCGAGTGGCTGATGGACGTGCCGCAGCTGTACCCGGACAAGCGGCTGCGCCTGGAAGTGCGCCACATCACCACATGGAAAGGCAGCCCGCGCGGCCGCGAAGGCCAGGCGATGACCTGGGTGGCCGCGGACAAGCTGCCCCGTTATTCGATGCCGCCGGCCGATGTGCCGGTGGTCGGTGTGCTGCGCCAGCCCGACCGCTATCTGATCACGCCCGAGCCGGACGACGACGCGCTGTGGCTGGAAGGTCTGGAGCGTGCGCTGCAGGACGGCATCACGCGCATCCAGTTGCGTGCGCGGCAGGCCGAACCGGCGCGCTGGCAGGCCTTGCTGCAACAGGTGATGCGCTTGCGCGG
The DNA here is from genome assembly GCF_002940665.1 of Xanthomonas arboricola. Taxonomy (GTDB): domain Bacteria; phylum Pseudomonadota; class Gammaproteobacteria; order Xanthomonadales; family Xanthomonadaceae; genus Xanthomonas; species Xanthomonas arboricola_B. The sequence continues at coordinate 882,839 of NZ_MIGY01000003.1, read as the reverse complement.
CCGTGCGCGCGCGCAACTGCTGCTCAACCGCGACATCGCATTGGCCGGCGAACTCGGCATCGGCGTGCACCTGGGCGCGGAGCAATTGGCCAGCCTGCAGGAGCGCCCGTTACCGGCCGAGCAGCCGGTCGCCGCCTCGTGTCACGGGCTGGAAGACCTGCGCCACGCCCAGCGTCTGGGCTGCGATTTTGCGGTGCTGGGCCCGGTGCAGGCGACCGCGTCGCATCCGGGTGCGACACCCTTGGGATGGGATGGATTCGAACGCTTGCGCGAGCGGGTCTCCTTACCGATCTACGCGCTCGGAGGCATGCAGGTCGACGACCTGCGCCAAGCGCGTTCGCATGGCGCGCAAGGCATCGCCGCGATTCGCGCACTGTGGCCGCAGTGACCGTACCGTCGGCGATCTTGGTGGTGTTCGGCGGATTGCCGGGCGTCGGCAAGAGTTCCATTGCCAAGGCGCTACTGACGCACTGCAACGGGTTTTACTTGCGTATCGATACGATCGAGCAGTCACTACGCGCAAGCGGTGCACTCGCCAACGACGTCGGAGCAGCCGGCTACATGACCGCCTACGCGCTTGCCGAGGCCAATCTGCAACTGGGTCACGTGGTGGTCGCCGATTGCGTGAACCCACTGCCGGTCACCCGTGAAGCGTGGCGTGCTGTCGCTCGTCGCACACGCAGCCGCTTGCTGGAGATCGAAGTGGTGTGCAGCGATCGCAATGTGCACCGGCAGCGCGTGGAATCGCGGCAAAGCGACATCGTCGGATTGCGCGTGCCGGAGTGGTCTTGCGTGCTCGCGCATGACTACGTGGCGTGGACCGAGCCGCATTGGGTGATCGACAGCGCGGTGCTGAGTCCGCAGCAGGCGGTGACGCAGATCATGGGCCGGCTTGTCGCATAGCCCGCAAGCATCACCGATGAGGCCCGTGACAGGCTCGCCGCCTCGCAGCCGACGCAGGGCACTTCGCCACAGCAATCCGCTAGCGTCTTTCAAGCCGGGCGCTGCGCTAAAACGTCACCCAGAAGCAGTTGTACTGCCGGCGCAGCCGCAACACGCTGCTTGCGGGCGCACCGCTGGCGAGGTTCTGTTCCAGGCGCAGGCCCCAGGGGCGCGGGCGGCTTGGCGGTGCCGGGAGTGGGGCGTCGATGGCGCTGCCGTCCAGGGATGGAGCCACTGCCGTGCCGGCATCGGCTTCCCAGGTCGGCGGATCGCGTTGCGGGTACATCGGGACGATGTCCAGCAACGGGCGTTGCACGATCGCTTCCAGCCGGCTCAGCAGCTGGTTGGCAGCGGTGTCGGACTGGCCGCTCCACAGGTAAAGGCTGGAGAGCCGATTGACGTCGCGGCTGTCCACGGCCAGTTGCAGCAACGACACCAGCTCGCTCAGCCGGCGCGGGCAGCCGTAGCGATACAGGCCGGTGTTGCCCTGCGTGCGCGTAGCCGGCGGCGGGCGCGACGCGGCGCCGACATCTTCGCAGCGGCGGTCGGTGAACATGGTCTGCCCATCCGCTGTCACGCAGCGACGGATCTCCTGCGCCTGCACGCGTGTGGCCGGGCAGAGGCAGAACGACAGCAGTAACGGCAGCAGCAGACGAGGCATCGGCGCAGCGTAACGGGCGGTGCGTGAGCCGGCGAACAACGCGCAGGGACCGGGGGAAGTTGTACGACGTTTGCGTATCATGCGCGCGCTTGCGAATGAGGTGCCCGCACAGACGCGCCTGCCGAGCGGCATGGCGTCGGCCGGGCGGCTCAGCGGCCTAGCAGTTGCAGCACCTGCGTGGTCGGCTTGGCCAGGTTGAGCGTGTAGAAGTGCAGGGCAGGCGCGCCACCGGCGATCAGGCGCTCGCACACGGTGGCCACCACTTCCGCACCGAAGGCGCGCACTGCATCGGCATCGTCGCCATAGGACTGCATCTTCTTGCCGATCCAGCGCGGAATTTCTGCACCGCACTGCTCGGAAAAACGCCGCAACTGCGAGAAATTGGAGATCGGCATGATGCCGGGGATGATCGGGATCTCCACGCCCATGCGCTGCACGGCGTCGCGGAAATGAAAGTACGCATCGGCGTTGTAGAAGTACTGGGTGATCGCGGCATCGGCGCCGGCATCCACCTTGGCCTTGAAGTAACGCAGATCGCTCAACGCGTCGGTCGCCTGCGGATGGGTCTCCGGATACGCACCGACCTCGATCCGGAACGCATCGCCGTGCTCGGCGCGGATGAAGGCGATCAGGTCCGAGGCATAGCGCAGGTCACCCGGGTGGCCCATGCCCGAGGGCAGGTCGCCGCGCAGCGCGACGATGCGGGTACAGCCGATCGCGCGATACAGCTTGAGCAGCTCGCGGATCTCCTGGCGGCTGCCGCCGACGCAGGACAGGTGCGGGGCGGCTTCGAAACCGTGCTTCTGCTTGAGGTGGCGCACCGTCTCGGAGGTGTAGCTGAGCGTGGAGCCGCCGGCACCGAAAGTGCACGACACGTATTCCGGCGCGTAGCCCTTCAACCTGGCCGCCGTGCGGTCCAGCTGTGCGCGCTGGTCGTCGGTCTTGGGCGGGTAGAACTCGAAACTGAGATGCGTCATCGCGGCGGGTCCGGCGGATCGTGCCGGCATAATATCGCTTCATCGCGATGAATGCATATTTGGTTGCGGATGTCCTGCATTCGGCTGCATCGCCGGGAGATCGTACGGGTCCGCGCCACGCACACATGGTTGGGGCTGCTTGGGGCGCCAGTCTTGGTATGCCGCGTACGCGGTAAGCTCACGGCTACCCCACGCCATCTGATCGGAGCGCGACATGCAGGAACAGGAAATGGATGTAATCGCCGAATCGCTGGGCCGCATCTGGGTTGCATTGGCGCGCAGCGTCGGCGACCTGGCGCTCGCCCTGGCCGAGCAACCCGGCGTGGACGGCAACAAGTTGCTGAGGGACTTTGCCGCACGCCTGCCTTCGGATCAGGATGACGGGACCTCCAAGGTGTTCGAGGCGATCCGCCAGTACATCGACCAGGATGCCGCTCCAAGCGCGGAGTGACTGGTTGCCACCTGCGTCTGCCATGCAGGCGCGCGTGGTCAGGTGCTGTGGTCTTGCAGTGCGCTGGCAGCGGAGTGACGGCCGGATCTGCGGGCCTGCAGGCGATCGCCGCGTGGCGGCGACCGCGCCTCGCATCAATCCGGTAAATCGCTCCTGTTGCCGCACTGCTCAGCGCGTGATGCCGGCCATCGTGCAGTTGCTTGCCCTGAAGCGGTAGCGAGGTGGTTACGCTGCGCGTGCGTGACGTGTCGCGACCGGGCTTGCGCCAGGCGTTGACGCAGGCAGCTCTACACTGGGCGCACTTTCTACGGAGTGCTGCGCATGAGCGATACCACGATGACCGCAATCGCCATCCGCGATGGCAAGGGCGATGCGGATGCGCTGTACGCCAGCGAGCAGCCGCGCCCGCGCCCCGCGCCGGGACAGGTGCTGATCCGCGTGCATGCGGCCGGCATCAATCGTCCCGATCTGCTGCAGCGCGCCGGTCACTATCCGCCGCCGCCGGGCGCGCCGCAGACGCTCGGGCTGGAAATCGCCGGCGAGATCGTGGAGCCGGCCGGTCGCTGGAAGGTCGGCGATCGGGTGTGTGCGCTGCTGGGCGGCGGCGGTTACGCACAGTACGCAGCGGTCGATGCGCGGCATGTGCTGCCGATTCCGCCGGGCATGGATCTGGCGCATGCCGCCGCGCTGCCGGAAACCATCTTTACCGCGTACACCAACCTGTTCGAGCACGGCCGGCTGGCGGCCGGGGAATGGCTGCTGCTGCACGGCGCCACGTCCGGGATCGGCGTGACTGCGATCCAGATGGCCAAGGCCGCAGGTGCACATGTGCTGGCGACCGCGCGTTCGGCAGGCAAGGCGGCGCAGGCGCGCGAGCTGGGTGCCGATGTGGCGATCGATTCCACCACCGAATCGTTTGTCGACGCGGCCAAGGCGCACGGCGGGGTGGATGTGTCGTTGGACATGGTGGGCGCTGCGGTGTTCGCCGACACCCTGGAAGCGCTCAATCCGCGCGGGCGCATCGTCTACATCGCCTCGCAGGCCGGCTCGACCATCGAGGTGCCGATCCCGCTGCTGATGCGCAAGCAGGCGATCCTCACCGGCTCGACGTTGCGCCCGCGCAGTGCCGACGAGAAGGCACGCCTGGCCGCGGAAGTGGAGCGCGTGGTGTGGCCGTGGATCGCGCAGGGCAAGCTGCGCGTGCTGCTCGACAAGCGCTTCCCGCTCAACGAAGCCGCTGCAGCGCATCGCTATCTGGAGCAGGGCAGCCACCTGGGCAAGGTCGTGCTGGAGATGTGAGTGGATGCGGCCACCTGTCTGTCCTGCGAACTCAGGTCAGACAGGTGGCGACGCGGAAGTTTCTGGGCGTGGCATTGCTGGCATCCACCATGGCGGTGCGCAGCGCGGGCATCGCGTACGCGGAGACGTGGATCTGCCGGCCTCTGCCCGGTTGCCAGTGGTCAGCGCCAGTGCGCCGATGGCGCCGGAGCGCATTCTGCAGATCAGTCTCGTGCTCACGCCGCGCACAGATGCAGCCGCGCAACGGCAGGCAAGCACCTGCGCTCAGACCGTCGTATCGACCACCGCTTCGAGGTGGTGCCCGTCGGGATCGATGACAAACGCAGCGTAGTAATCGTTGCCGTACTCCGGCCGCAGGCCGGGCGCACCGTTGCAGCTGCCGCCGTGCTGCAGCGCGGCCCGATGGAAGGCATCGACCGCCGCCGCATCGCTGGCGGCGAACGCCAGATGGAAGCCAGCCCCCGGCGCGCATTGCGCTGCCTGGCGCTGCTTCAACGCCAGGCTGTCATCGCCGCCAGGCCGGCCGTAACCGACCGCCTGATCGGGCGTGCCCGGCTCCAGGTCGGACCACACCCGCACATAACCGAGTGCGCCAAGCACGGCGTCGTAGAAGGCGGCCGACGCCTCGATTGAGCGAACGCCCAGCGAAAGGTGATGCAACATCGGTGTGATCCTTCAAGGGTGGCGGCAGATCCGGGTGCTGGCGGCGATCGTGGTCTGCGCCGGCGCTTGCGTCAATTGACGTGTCGGCAGGATGGGCCGGGCCGCGTGCGCTTTGTGATCCTGAGATGCGCCGTCTTCGGCTGGTTGCGACAAGCCGGCCGACACATGAGCAATGGTGCCGCCATAAAAACGCAGCGATGGCTGCCTTTACACGGCCACCGGGCGGCGCAGGTATAGCAAAACAAGCAGGAGCGATGTCTCGCAGCGAACCGCAGCCTGACCTTACACTGCGCCGTTGCGTGCGCTGGTGCAGCGCGCCGTTGCCGCAGGCTCCGTGCATGCGCCTGAAACGGGCGATCGCGCGGGTCCCGCCACTTCACCCTCAGCCCGAAGGTTTCGATGAAGCATCCAGACGCATTGCGCATTGCCCTTGTCGGCATCGGCAAGATCGCCCGCGACCAGCACGTGCCCACCATCGCCGCGCGCGCCGATGTGCAGCTGGTGGCCACCGTGAGCCGGCACGGCACGGTCGATGGAGTGCCGGCCTATCACAGCCTGGAAGAGGCCTTCGCGGCGCATCCGCAGATTGAAGCGGTGGCGCTGTGCACGCCGCCGGTGGGGCGGCATGCGCAGGCACAGGCCGCGCTGGCCGCCGGGCGCCATGTGTTCCTGGAAAAACCCCCAGCCGCCACCCTGGCCGAGATCGACGATCTGCGCGCGTTGGCGCAGCGTGCGCAACGCAGCCTGTTCACCAGCTGGCATTCGCGCTGCGCCGCTGCCGTGGAGCCTGCGCGGGCGTGGCTGGCCGACAAGCAGATCCTGCGCGCGCACATCACCTGGAAGGAAGACATTCGTCATTGGCACCCGGGCCAGGACTGGATCCTGGAGCCGGGCGGCATGGGCGTGTTCGACCCCGGCATCAATGCGCTGTCCATCGTCACGCATCTGTTGCCGCGCCCCTTCGCGCTGCGCGAAGCGGAGTTGCACACGCCGGAAAACCGCCAGGCACCGCTGTATGCCAGGCTCGGTTTTGTCGATACTGCAGGCGTGCCGGTGACGGCGGAACTGGATTTTCTGCAGACCGGCCAGCAGCGCTGGGATATCGAAGTGGACACCACCGCTGGCCTGCTCGTGCTCAGCGAGGGCGGTGCCAGGTTGAGCATCGATGGCCAGCCGCAACCGGTGGAGGCGGCCAGCGAGTACGACGGCTTGTACCGGCGTTTCGTGCAGCTTGTGCGCGCCGGCGAATCGGAGGTGGATGTCACCCCGTTCGTGCATGTGGCCGATGCGTTCATGCTCGGCGCGCGCAAGGTCACCGCGCCGTTCGCCTGGTAGCCGGTCGCACCATCCAACGTGTTGCAACATCCACAACACCGGCGATAAGCCGGTGTTTTCCTGTGTCGGAGGCCGCGTGTCTTTGCGATCGGGCTCCAACCACGCAGCGGACGCCGCGTGCTCGCCCGACAGCTCAGCGGCGCCACATACGCGCACCGCGCGCCGGCAGCGTAAAGGTGTAGGAGCCGCTGGAAATACGCACCACGCTGCCCGAGCCCAGTGCATCCACATAATCCGCGTTCCAGTACAGCACGCTGCCATTCATCGCCACGGTGGTGGTGACCGGATTGCCGCACTTGTTGATGCCGACGATGCCCAGGCTGCCGCGCCGGAACAGTACATGGCAGGAACTGGACGACAGCATCTGCATGTCGCTGCCTTGCACGCCGTTGTGGAAGCCGATCATGCGGCGCAGGTCGTCGCGCAGATAGGCGTTGATCCAGCGGTTGTCGCCGCTTTCGTTGTTGTCGGTGTAGACCATCGGCATGCCGCCGTTGCGGCCGATCAGATATGCGTATGCCAGGGTCTCGTCGACAGGGTCGAGGATGGCGTAGCGGAAGCCGGCATTGTTGGGGATGTCGTGGGTGACGGCGAAGGTCACCGCGCGATTGCCTGGCAAGGCCTGGCCGGTAGATGCGGGATCGACCAACTGCTGCAGGCTGGCGCCGACGGCGAACGCATTGCGCACCGCGTTGAACAACGGAAAGTCGTAGGCCGCATGCGGCGTGGACTGCAGGTACGGCGCCAGGAACTGGTCGTAATCGCCATTGCCGGTACCGCCGCCGGTGATCAATTCGCCGAACACATAGACGCCGGAACGAATGCCTGCATCGAACACCCGATTGAGATGATCGAAGCTCATATGCTTGGCCGCATCGACACGGAAGCCGGTCACACCCAGGCCCTTCAGCGCTTGCAGATAGGCGCGCTGCTGCTGCACCACCCAATCGTTGCCGAGCAGGTCCGGCAGGCCCGGATCGCTGCCGCCACCGCAGATGCGATAGGTGCGCACCTGGTAGGCATCGTTGTAATTGGTGATGCACTGTGCCGGACCGAAATCGCTGGCGCTCAGAAAGTTCGACTGCAAGGTGCCGAACAGACGCAACGTCTCGTAACGGCCGGGATTTGCAGCGTATTGCGCGAGCACGGCGCTGCCGGGGTAATTGAGATCCGAACGTGTCGCCGCCTCGTTGGCCATGTGGTTGAGCACCACATCGGCATAGGTCTCCACACCATTGTCGGCCAATGCCCGCACCATGCGCGAGAACGCGGCGGTGTCGCCCAGCGGGCCATCGATCACGCGCAGATCCTGCGGTTGGTAGCGCGCCCACCATGCGCTGCCTTGCGAGCGATAGGCGGGAGCGACCAATACCTTGCGATAACCGGCGTCGGCAATCTGCCTGGCGCGTGCCTCTACGGTGGCATACGGCCAATTGAAGGCATGCAGGATCACATCGGCCTGCACATTGGCGGTGGTCAGCAGCAGCACCAGCGCGGCGAGCAGCAGCCGCGAGCTGCGTTGAAGCCGCGAGGGCGGGGGTGGAGCGTGCGTATCGCGCATCGGATGGATCTCCAGTCGGTAGGCGCGAGCACACGCATGCTGCACGATGCCCGCATCGAGGCCTCCGGCCCCTGTTCCGGAAAGCGCGCGCACGGCGTGCAGCGCGCGGTGATGCTAAGCGTGCATCGCGGCGCAACATCGCTGTTGTGCATACGTATTCAATGCAGGCGGGTGGGAAAACCCCGGTGCAGGTCGCGCTTTGCGTGGTGCGTCGTCGCAGAACTTGGGAGCTCGCGCATGCGAAGAAGGGCCCGGCAGAATCGGCTACTGCTGCCGGTGGCAGGCTCGGGCAGTCAGGCTGGGTGGCGCGGGGCGCGGTAAACTGGGCGCACATTCACCGGTTCCCTTCCCATGCGCAATCCGCTGCAAGAACAACTGCTCAAGGCCGGCCTGGTCAAGAAGGCCCAGGTGGACAAGGTCGCGCGCGAGCAGAACAAGCAGCGTCATGCCAAGGGCGCGGCCGTGGCACCGGTCGAGGTCGACAAGGTGGACGCGGCGCGGCTACAGGCCGAGCGCGCCGAGCGCGATCGCGCGCTGGCCGAAGAACGCAAGCTGCAGCTGCGGCGGCAGGAAGTGCTGGCCCAGGTCCGGCAGATCGTGGAAACCAACAAGGTCAAGCGCGATGGCGAGATCGACTACCGCTTCAACGACGGCAGCGTCATCCGCAGCGTGCTGGTCAACCCCGCGCTGCGCAGTCAGCTCGCCAGCGGGGCGCTGGTGATCGTGCGGCATGGCGATGGCTTTGAGCTGATTCCGCGCGCCGCCGCCGACAAGGTCTACAGCCGCGATGCGGACAGCGTGGTGCTGGATCACGGCCGTAGCAGCACGCCATCGGCGCCGGACAGCGACGACGACTATTACAGCCAGTTCAAGGTGCCGGACGATCTGATCTGGTAAGTGGTCGCACCGCAGGGCTGCAGGCTACCCTGGCGTTCTTTGTCACCCGCCACCGTCATGTCCATCGTCCTCACACCGTTCGCCCGCACCCGTCTGTTTCCCCGCGATGGTCGTCGCAACGCCATCCGCGATTGCACGCCCGAACAGTTCATCCAGCGGCTCAATGAACAGACGCCGGTGCGCGTGATCGAAGGCTATGCGCCGTTCTGCCAGCTGCATGTGCACCGCAACTGGACCTCGACGCGCTGCCTCACTGCGCCGATCACCGACGACAACCGCCACCAGCTGCGCTCCGGCTACGAGGCACGCAGCACGCAGGAGTTGCCGGTGCTGGTGCGCTGGTTCGAAGGTGTGGAGCCACCGGTAGCGACGTATCTGCTGCCGATCCTCTATAGCCGCGATCAGCTGGCCAAGGAGGGCGCGCCGATCGACGCCGACTGGGGTGTGGTCGGTTGCCTCTACACCAGCGAGCCGGAAGAAATTCCGATGGCGCCCATCACCATGCTGCGCAATGCACTGGGCGTGGACGAGGGCGGCTCCGGCGTGGCACTGGACCGCGACGCTTACCGGCGCAGCGTTGCGTTTTGGGAACGCAATGCGAACTGGCGGCCGTAGCGGGCAGATAGCCGCGACGTGTCATGCAATTCTTTCGCAGGGAAAGCAGCGCTGCTCTTGAGCTCAGGCGGCGCGGTGTCGCTTCGCCGCCGCGGGCGCATCCTTTGGTTGATTGCCGGCACGCAGGGTATGCCGCAAGCCTTGAGCGAGTATCGCACACGGCAACAGCTGACACTCCCACGGCAAAGCTGTCCGGCATGCTGGATTCCATGGTGTATTGCTCGAGGCGTTGCATCCACGCGATGCATGTCGATGTCGATGTCGATGCCGCATGGCGCGAACGCAGATTGATCGCCAGGCGGGTCCGCTTGCACGCGTGGTCATCCGGCATCCTGCAAGGAAAACGGGCGCCTTGCGGCGCCCGTTTTTCACACGTCATTGCACGGGCGACACTCGCCCGATCACTCAGTAACGGTAATGATCCGGCTTGTACGGGCCGGCCACGTCAACGCCGAGGTACTCGGCCTGATCCTTGGTCAGGGTGGTCAGCTTGACGCCGATCTTTTCAAGGTGCAGACGCGCGACTTCTTCGTCCAGGTGCTTGGGCAGGATGTAGACCTTCTTCTCGTAGCTGTCGCGCTTTTCCCACAGGTCGATCTGCGCCAGGGTCTGGTTGGCGAACGAGTTGGACATCACGAAGCTCGGGTGGCCGGTGGCGCAGCCCAGGTTGACCAGGCGGCCGTCGGCCAGCAGGAAGATCGCATTGCCGTTGCCGAACACGTACTTGTCGACCTGCGGCTTGATGTTGATCTTTTCCACGCCCTTCAGCGCGTTCAGTGCGTCGACCTGGATCTCGTTGTCGAAGTGGCCGATGTTGCAGACGATGGCCTGATCCTTCATCGCCTGCAGGTGCTCGACGGTGATGATGTCCTTGTTGCCGGTGGTGGTGACGTAGATGTCGCCGCGGCCCAGGGTGGATTCGATGGTGTTGACCTCGAAGCCTTCCATCGACGCCTGCAGCGCGCAGATCGGGTCGATCTCGGTGACGATCACGCGGGCACCGTAGGCGCGCAGCGAGGCGGCGCTGCCCTTGCCGACGTCGCCGTAGCCGCAGACCACCGCGACCTTGCCGGCCAGCATCACGTCCATCGCGCGCTTGAGGCCATCGGCCAGCGACTCGCGGCAGCCGTACAGGTTGTCAAACTTGCTCTTGGTGACCGAGTCGTTGACGTTGATCGCCGGGATCAGCAGCTTGCCGGCTTCGGCGATCTGGTACAGGCGGTGCACGCCGGTGGTGGTCTCTTCGGAGACGCCCTTCCAGTCCTTGACCACGCGGGTCCAGTAACCCGGACGCTCGACGGCTACGCGCTTGAGCAGTGCCTTGATCACGCCCTCCTCGTGCGAGGAGGCCGGCTCGTCGACCCAGGTGCCGCCGTTTTCGAGCTCATAGCCCTTGTGGATCAGCAGGGTGACGTCGCCGCCGTCGTCCACCACCAGCTCCGGGCCGGTCTGGGTGCCGTCGGGCAGGGTGAAGGTCAGCGCGTCCAGGGTGCAGTCCCAGTACTCTTCCAGTGTCTCGCCCTTCCAGGCGAACACCGGCGTGCCGGAGGCGGCGATGGCGGCGGCCGCGTGGTCCTGGGTGGAGAAGATGTTGCACGAGGCCCAGCGCACATTGGCGCCGATGTCCTTGAGCGTTTCGATCAGCACTGCGGTCTGGATGGTCATGTGCAGCGAGCCGGTGATGCGCACGTCCTTCAGCGGCTTGGTCTGCGCATGCTTGCGGCGGATCGACATCAGGCCCGGCATCTCGTGCTCGGCGATGTCCAGCTCCTTGCGGCCCCAATCGGCCAGGGAGAGGTCGGCGATCTTGTGATCGGTATGTGGGGCGATTTTCGTGACAGCGTTCATGCAATAGCTCCGGTAAGCAGATCAATGTCTGCAATGCGGGGCGCCGTTGAACGATGAATGCTTGTCGAGCCTGGCCGTATTTCCTGCACGTTTCGTGCAGTTGGCAGATCAGTCCGCCATACCGGTCGCAGCGCCCCTCGACGAGAGCGTGGATTATATCGGCAGCACCCCCCTCCGGCATGAATTGGCCGGCTTGACTCGGCACGCCCCCCAACCAACGGCAGGGGGCCGGGGAGCGGGTGACTGCTATGGTCCGGAGTCGATCGACACGGGGGACGGACAATGCAGGCGATAGCGAATGCACGGCACGGCAGGCGGCCGCAGCGATGGGCCCTGGCAGGCGTACTGGCGCTGAGCGCACCACTGGCTGCGGCCGCAGCTGTCGCGCCGGCTGGCCCGCCTGCCGCTGCGGCGAGCACCGGCTACCAACTGCCTTCCAAGGCGCTGCAGGCGGTGGTGGATGCCCCGCGCGCGCCGCTGCTGCACCTGTCGCCCAAACGCGACCTGGGCGCGATGCTGCAGTTGCCGGCGTTGCCGGACATCGCCGAGGTGGCCCAGCCCGAACTCAAGCTGGCCGGCCTGCGCATCCATCCCAAGACGTTCGCCGGCAGCCGGTTCTCCTTTGCCGACAAGCTGTGGCTGCTGTCGGTGGCCGACGGCAGCGAGCGGCAGATCGCCGGGCTGCCGTCACCGTTGTCGCTGGCCACGTTGAGCTGGTCGCCGGATCAGCGCTACCTGGCGTTCCGCCACGAGGACGCGACCAGCGGCGCCAACGAGCTGTGGCTGGTGGACGTGGCGGCCGGGCAGGCGCGGCGTCTCGTGGCCGGTTTGAACACCAGCATCAACGACGATCTGCGCTGGTTGCCCGATGGCAGCGGCCTGCTGCTGCAGCAGCAAGTGGCCGGGCAGGGCGCGCCACCGGCGCGCGAGGCGACCCCGGACGGCCCGGCGATTCAGCAGACCAGCGCCGCTGCCGGCGTGCGCTCGCTGCCGACCTATCAGGACCTGCTGCGCAACGAGGCCGATGCGCGCGTGTTCGAGTATTACGCCACCGGCCAGCCCATCATCGTCAGCGTGAGCGGGCAGGTGCGCCCGATCGCCACGCCCGGCATCTATCTCGACCTGTCGGTGTCGCCGGATGGCCGTTACATCCTGAGCGAACGCAGCGAGCGGCCGTTTTCGTACGTGGTGCCGGTAGACAATTTCGCGCGTCGCATCGAGGTGCTAGACCTGCAGGGCAAGCTGGTGCGGCAGATCGCCAGGCTGCCGTTGGTGGAAGGCCTGCCGACCGGCAACGACGCCGTGCCCACCGGCGTGCGTGACATCGCCTGGCGCGTCGATGCGCCGGCCACGCTGGTCTGGGCCGAGGCGCAGGACGGCGGCGACCCGGCACGCGAGAGCAGGATCCGTGATGCGGTGCTGATGCAGGCTGCGCCATTTACGCGCGCGCCGGTCACGCTGGCGCAGTTGGGTAGCCGCTTCGAAGGCATCCAGTGGGGCCGCGGCGATCTGGCCATCCTCAGCGAAAGCTGGTGGAAGACCCGCCGCAGCAAGCAGTGGCGTATCGCACCGGACCAGCCGCAGCGCCCGCCCGAGTTGCTCTGGGACCGCTCCTCGCAGGACCGCTACAACGATCCCGGCACGCCGGCGACCGTGGCCGACGGCAAGGGCCGCGCGCTGCTGCAGACCGGTGCCGATGGCAACAGCCTGTTCCTGCTCGGCAAAGGCGCCTCGCCGGAAGGCGACCGCCCGTTCGTGGATCGCTTCGATCTGCACAGCAAGCGCGCCACGCGCCTGTTCCATTCGCAGGCGCCGAGTTATTCCGCGCCGCTGGCATTGCTGGATGCGCAGGGCACGCAGTTGCTGCTCAGCCGCGAATCGCCCGAGGAGCCGGCCAACTATGTCGTGCAGGCGTTGGGCGATGCAGCGCCTGCGCCGCGGGCGTTGACGCATTTCGCCCATCCGCTGCCGCAGTTGCGTGGCGCGCAGAAGGAGCAGATCCGTTACAAACGCGCCGATGGCGTGGACCTCACCGCCACGCTGCTGCTGCCGCCCGGTTACGACCCCAAGCGCGACGGCCCGCGGCCGCTGCTGATGTGGGCCTATCCGGGCGAGTTCAAAAGTGCCGACACCGCCAGCCAGGTCACCGACTCGCCCTATCGTTTCAATGCGATCAGCTACTGGGGACCGCAGGCATTTCTGGCGATCGACTATGTGGTGCTCAACAACCCAACCATGCCGATCGTAGGCGAAGGCGATGCCGAACCCAACGACACCTACCTGCCGCAGCTGGTCGCCGATGCGCAGGCCGCGGTGGACGAAGTGGTGCAGCGCGGGGTCACCGACCGCGAGCACATCGCCATCGGCGGGCATTCCTACGGCGCCTTCATGACCGCCAACCTGCTCGCGCATACGCGGCTGTTCAAGGCCGGCATCGCGCGCAGCGGTGCCTACAACCGCACGCTCACACCGTTCGGCTTCCAGGCCGAGGAACGCAACTACTGGCAGGCGCAATCGGTGTATCAGGCGATGTCGCCGTTCAACTACGCCGACAAGATCAAGGATCCGCTGCTGTTGATCCACGGCCAGGACGACAACAACACCGGCACCTTCCCGATCCAGAGCGAGCGCATGTTCGCCGCGATCAAGGGCCTGGGCGGCACCGCGCGGCTGGTACTGCTGCCCAATGAATCGCATGCGTATCGTGCGCGGCAGTCGATCCTGCAGATGCTGGCCGAGAGCGAGCAGTGGTTGAAGACCAATCTCGGCGAGCCGGTGACCGAGACCGGCGCTACGCGCACGCGTTGAGCGATGGTGCGCTGGCACCGGTAGGAGCGCGCTTGCGCGCGACGGGGCATGACCAGGACAGCCACATCGCGTAGGAGCGGGCTTGCCCGCGATGGGCATTACCGGGAAAGCCCCGTCGCGCGCCAGCGCGCTCCTACGAGAGCCATCGGATAAGGGGCACTGGCACATGATGGTTGGTGTTGAAACCGTCGTGCCGGCCGCGATCATCTAATCCTTTTGGGTTAGTCTTCGACGACTTTGCGCTTGAAGAGGGTGTGCGTTTCCGATGAACGAGTACCGCAGCAGTCTTGTGTTCGCCACCCCCGATCTTGCCTTGCGCGACGATGTACGTCGGCTCGGTGCACTGGTCGGTGACCTGCTCGCCGAGCAGGTCTCTGCGGAATTCCTCGATGAAATCGAACGTGTCCGTACCACGGCGATTGCGCGGCGCGAGAGCGATGCACCACCGTCTACGCTGAGCGAACAACTGGCCGGGCGCGAGCCGCGCGAGGCCGAGTCGCTGGTGCGTGCCTTCAGCACCTATTTCCAGGTGGTCAACATCGCCGAGCGCGTGCACCGCATCCGCCGCCGCCGCGAATACCAGCGCAGCGGCACCGACACGCCGCAGCCGGACGGTTTGCACGATGCCCTGCGCCGGCTCAAGGCGCAGGGCGTGACGCTGGACGAACTCAGCGAGTGGTTGCCGCGGATCGACGTGGAGCCGGTGTTCACCGCGCATCCCACCGAAGCGGTGCGCCGCGCGCTGCTGGAAAAAGAGCAGCTGATGGTTGCCAGCCTGGTCGACAACCTGGATGGCATGCGCACGCCCAACGAGCGCACCACCGACGCAGCGCGTTTCCGTATGGCCTTGACCGCGTCCTGGCAGACCGCCGACTCCTCGCCGGTGCGCCCCACCGTGGAGGACGAGCGCGAGCACGTGGGCTTCTACCTCACCCAGGTGCTCTATCGCGTGGTCCCGGTGATGTACGAAACCCTCGAACACGCCATCGAAGAAACCTACGGCAGCGTGCCGACCCTGCCGCGGCTGCTGCGCTTCGGCACCTGGGTCGGCGGCGACATGGACGGCAATCCCAATGTGGATGCCGTCACCATCGCCGGCACGCTGGATGCGCAACGGCGTGCGGTGCTGGACCGGTATCAGAAGGAACTCTGGCAACTGGCCAGCCTGCTCAGCCAGTCGACCACGCTCGTGGCGGTAAGCACGGCACTGAGCGAGCAACTGCAGCGCTACCGCGCGTTGTTGCCGGAAGACGCCGCACGCTCGCGTCCGCGCCACGGCGACATGCCGTACCGGCTGCTCAACGATCTGATGCGTGCGCGCCTGCAGGCCACGCTGGACGATACCGAGGGTGCCTACACCAGCCCGTCGGAGCTGGAACACGACCTGCAATTGATCCTAGACAGCCTGCAGGCCAACAAGGGCCTGCACGCCGGTTGGTTCGCGGTGCGCCGCCTGTTGTGGCGCGTGCGCACCTTCGGCTTCCACCTGGCGCGCCTGGATGTGCGCCAGGAATCGAGCGTGCATGCGCGCGCGGTGGCCGACGCATTGGGCCAGGCGGATTGGGACGAACACGAACCCAAGCAACGCGCTGCATTGCTCGGTCCGTATGCGTCCGGCGAGCAGGCGTTGCCGCGTGCGGATGACGAAGGCAATGCGCGGCTGGATGCGGTGTTCGCCGCGCTCGCCGATGCGCGCAGCCGCCACGGCGCCGATGCGCTGGGCAGCTACATCATCTCGATGGCGCACAACCGCGCCGACGTGCTCACCGTACTGGCGCTGGCGCGCCGCGGCGGCCTGGTCGACGCCGCCGGCGCGGTGCCGCTGGATATCGTGCCGCTGTTCGAAACCGTGGACGATCTGCGCGGCGGTACCGGCACCGTGCAGGATCTGCTGGCCGACCCGGTCTACCGCCAGCATCTGGCCGCGCGCGGCGATACGCAGATGGTGATGCTGGGGTATTCGGACAGCGGCAAGGACGGCGGCATCACCGCCTCGCGCTGGGGGCTGCAGCGCGCGCAGGTGGAGTTGCTCGAGGCCGCCGCCGAGCTGGGTGTGCGGCTGACCTTCTTCCACGGCCGCGGCGGCTCGATCGCACGTGGCGGCGGCAAGACCAGCCGCGCGCTGGACGCCGCACCGCGCGGCAGTGTCGATGGCCGGCTGCGCGTGACCGAGCAGGGCGAGGTGATCCACCGCAAGTACGGCATCCGTGCCCTGGCGCTGCGCTCGCTGGAACAGATGACCGGCGCGGTGCTGTTGTCCAGCCTGCGCCCGCGTGCGCCCGAACCGCGCGAGGATCGCTGGCGGCCGGTGATGGATCTGGTCGCCGAACGCAGCACCGTGGCGTATCGCGCCTTCGTCGGTGCGCCGGATTTCATGCAGTACTTCCGTCGTGCGACGCCGATCGATGTCATCGAACGCATGACGCTGGGCTCGCGCCCGTCGCGCCGGCTCGGCCAGGACGCGGCCTTGTCCAACCTGCGCGCGATTCCGTGGGTGTTCGCCTGGAGCCAGGCGCGTGCGGTGATCCCGGGCTGGTACGGCGTGGGCAGCGGCCTGCAGGCGGCGGTGGATGCCGGGCACGAAGCCACCTTGCGCGAGATGGCGCAGGACTGGCCGTTCTTCCGCACCTTTCTCGACGACGTGGCGATGGTGCTGTCCAAGGGCGATCTCACCATTGCCGAACTGTTTTCGCGGTTGTCGGGCGACCTGCACGAGCGGTTCTTCCCGGGCATCGGCGCCGAACTGGCGCTGACCAAGGGCTGGGTGAAGGCGTTGACCGGCCAGCAGTCGCTGCTGCAGCACGACCCGCGGCTGGCCTTGTCGATCCGCCTGCGCAATCCCTACATCGATCCGATCAGCGTGCTGCAGGTGGATCTGCTGCAACGCTGGCGTGCCACCGACGGCGAAGACGACGAGCTGCTGCGCGCGCTGGTCGCCTGCGTCAACGGTGTCTCGCAAGGCGTGCAGAACACCGGCTGATCCGGTTCGCCGCTGCGAGCGTCGGATCAGATGATCGATCAGGCCGCCCGATCCGACCGTTGGTCGGAGAGGGCGCGGAATCATCAAGCGGACTCTGGTGTAACCGGACAAATCTGTCCGATAATGCCGCGATGACGACTTCCCGCCCTGATGCCGCGCTGCGCCGCCGGCAGATACTCGATGCCGCCGACGAAGTGTTCAGCGAACACGGCGTCAATGCCCCGCTGGAACTGGTGGTCGAGCGTGCCGGCCTTGGCCGCGCCACGCTGTACCGCAATTTCCCCGACCGGCTCGCGCTGATGACCGCGCTGATGACCCGCGGCCTGGACGGCCTGGAGCGGCTGGCCGCCGATCTGGCCGAGCGCCCGGACGGACTGGCCGTGCTGTTGCACGACGTGGCCGAGCACATCGCCCAGTCCGCGCCGCTGGTGGATTTCTGGCGGTCCATCGAACGCGCGCACCCGGCGGTGGAAACCGCCGACCGGCGCGTGGTGAACATTTTCCTGCCGTTCGTGCATCGCGCCCGCGACGCCGGCCTGTGCCGCGCCGATGTCGACGACGAGCAGCTGCTGCTGGTGATCGACATGCTGGGCAGCTGCCTGCGCGGCAATGACGAATCCGAACGCAAACGGCTTGCCCATCGTTCGGCCGATCTGTTGATGCACGCATTGGGCATGCAGGTGCCGGAAGGCGGCACCCGATGAAACCGGCCACGCGTTCGCGCATCGGGCGCTGGTCACTGCGCGCGGCGCTGGTGCTGGCCGCGCTCTGGGGCGGGCTGGCAATCTACTTCGCGCTGAGCGGCAATGCGTTCGTACGCGCGGCGTGGGTGGGCTCGTGGTGCGCCATGGCAATCGCGGCGTTGTGGGGCTTGCGCCGTGGCCGCGAGAACTGGGCCTTGGTAGGCATCTTCAGTGCGGCATTTGCGGTGCTGGCGGCGTCGTGGTGGATGATGCAGCCCAGCCAGGACCGCGATTGGGCCGACGATGTCGCCCAACGGCTGCAGCCCGAGGTGCACGGCAACATCGTCACGCTGCACAACGTGCGCAATTTCGACTGGCATAGCGAAACCGACTACCAGCCGCGCTGGGAAACCCGCCAGTACGATCTGGACCGTCTGGTCAGCGCCGATCTGGCGCTGTCGTACTGGATGGGCCCGGCGATCGCACACACCCTGGTGTCGTTCGGTTTCGACGACGGCTCGCACGTGGTGTTCTCGCTGGAAATCCGCAAGGAGCGCGACGAGTCGTTCTCGGCATTGGGCGGGTTTTTTCGCAGTTTCGAAGAGACCCTGGTCGCCGCCGACGAGCGCGACATCCTGCGCGTGCGCACCAATGTGCGCGGCGAGGACATGTATCTGTATCGGCTGGCGATTCCCAAGGCCGGGCTGCGCCGCATGTTCATGGGCTACGTGGGCCTGGCCAACGACTTGAATCGCGCGCCGGCGTTTTACAACACGCTCACCAGCAACTGCACCACGATCGTGTTTGCGTTGGCGCGGCAATTGCAGCCCACGTTGCCGCTGGATCATCGCCTGCTGCTGTCCGGCTACGCCGACGAATACGCCTACGATCACGATGGGCTGATGCCCGGCTACGACTTCGCGACACTGAAGCAGCGCGGGCATTTCACCGCACGCGCGATCGCCGCCGACAGGGCGGCGGACTTTTCCGAGCGCATCCGTGCCGGCATGCCGCAGGTACCGGCGCCTGCCGTCGCCGCGAGCGTGGCCCGGTGATGCCGCGCCGGCGTGGATGCCGCACCGCTGCAGTGCTGGCGGGCGTGCTGGCGAGCCTGTGGCTGAGCGGCTGCGCGATGGTCACGGTGCAATCGCGCAGCAGCGGCGACTACATCGCGCGCACGCGTGGCGATGTGCTCAGTACCGGCGCGTTGAGCCAGGCCAGTGGCGAGACGGTGCAGGTGGCCGGTCTGCAATCCAAGGCCTGCCGCAGCGACCCGCTGCCCTGCCTGCAGCAACTTGCCAGCGTCGCTGGCATCGGCGATGAGCGCCGGCTGGCAACGCAGGCCGAGCTGTGGACCGCGTATGCGATCGCGCTGGGCGGGCGCGACCCGACAACGATGAGCGACGCCGCAGTCGATGCCTGGCTGGAGGCCGCGCGGCATGCGTACGCGTACCTGTTCTTCGCCGATCGGGCGCCCAGTGCGCGTGCGTTCGAAAATCGCCAGACCCAGGTGCGCGACTACTACAACTACGCGGTGCAGCAGGTGATCGAACGCTTGTTCGCACGCGCGCAGCAGACCGGCCAGACCGAGCGCGAGCCGACCGCCATAGGCCGCTGGCAGGTCGGTATCGACATGTCTGCGTATCGGTTGCCGGGCGGCGGCAACACGCCGCGCGCGATCTTCGCCGCCTCGGCATTGCGCTTCGATGGACTGCGCAGCACGTACCGACGCGACGGCTTCGGTGCGGAGCTGGTGGCCGAGGTGGACCCGCAGGTGGTCGGCGACCCTGCCGGACTGGCCTTGCAACAATCTGCCGCCGCCGCCGCGCCACCGGAGCGTCCGCTGCCCACCTTCAGCGAGATGCCGT
Organism: Xanthomonas arboricola; assembly: GCF_002940665.1. GTDB lineage: Bacteria > Pseudomonadota > Gammaproteobacteria > Xanthomonadales > Xanthomonadaceae > Xanthomonas > Xanthomonas arboricola_B. The sequence goes on along the minus strand of NZ_MIGY01000003.1, from coordinate 863,251 downwards.
ACGCGCCGGCAACGCTGCTGCTGCGCTTCGAGGGCGATACGCTGGATGCGGTGCTGCGCGGTCATGCCGCCACCGTGGTGCCATACGACCCGTATCGGCAGAACGAGGTGGTGCTGCATGGCCAGCGCGTGCCGCTGGCGGCCAACTTCACCGCCGCGTATGGCCTGTGGCTGGCCAGATCCGGTTTTGCCGCGCAGTCGCTGCGGTCGATGCTGGGCAGCGCGCGCGGCATCGACCGCCCGCATCTGTATCTGATGCAGCCCTACGACCCGGACCGACGCGTGCTGCTGATGCTGCACGGGCTGGCCAGCAGCCCGGAAGCCTGGGTCAACGTCGCCAACGAAGTCATGGGCGATGAAGCGCTGCGCCAGCGTTACCAGATCTGGCAGGTGTATTACCCCACCAATGCGCCGGTGGCGGTCAACCGCGCCGAAATCCAGGCCCTGGTGGAGCGCAGCCTGCAGCATTTCGATCCGTCCGGCACGGCGGTCGCGTCGCACGACATGGTGTTGATCGGCCACAGCATGGGCGGAGTGATCGGGCGTCTGCTGGTGTCTTCGTCGGGCGATCGCTTATGGAATTCCTTGCTGGAAAATTACCGGCTGGACGGCGAGCGCGGCGCACGCGTGCGTGCGAAGTTGTCGCCGTTGCTGCATTTTTCGCCAATGCCGCAGATCGATCGCGCCATCTTCATCGCCGCGCCGCATCGCGGTACGCCCTTGGCCGAGGGTGGGCTCGGGCGTTTTGTCGGCCGCCTGGTGCGTTTGCCGATCGCCTTGCTGGATCGCTTCGGCGATGTGTTTCAGGAGCTGGCCAGCAGCGCGCGTGGCGGGCAGGGCGGCGACCTGCGACGCAACGGGCGCCTGCTGCCGCCGACCAGCATCGACAACCTGCGCGATAGCGACCCGTTCGTGCGCGCCAGCATGGACCTGCCGATCTCCCCGCAGGTGCGCTACCACACCATCGTCGGGCGCGAAAAACCGCAGGTGCCGCTGGCCGATTCCGACGATGGCCTGGTGCCGTATCGCAGCGCGCATCTGGACGGCGCCGCGTCCGAACTGGTGGTGACCTCCTGGCACAGCGTGCAGGAAACCCCGCAGGCGATTCTGGAGATCCGCCGCATCCTGCACGAGCAGCTGCAAGCGGAAGCGGCAAATACAAACCAGGCGCAGGCCGCGCCCCCGGCTGCGGCGCCTGCGACGTTCTGAGTGCGCTGCACCATCGGTGGAAAGCGTGGCTGCTAGTCACGCACCGCGGGGTGTGGAATTTCCCCGTTGCCAATGCGCACCATTTTCCGGTGCGGGTCCCGGCGTTGCGATCGCTCACGCCTAGACCGGCCAACCTAGGCAACGCGCGGTCATCCGGTGGGTGCGGACGACGCGCAGGAGCGGGAGTGCACGAGCCATGCCGATACCGAGCACCGACCGCCCTGCCTGACGGCGCGCAGTAGTTATGTTGGCCGCTTTTAGCGCGTTGTTTACCTGGCCCGTGCTATCAGGCGGTTCTCGAACACGCTCGAACCAGGGAAGACGCAATGCGCAAGACGCTGTCGGCAGTGATCTGGGTGCCCTTGCTGCTGGCCGGTTGCAGCCGCGGCGAGGGTCAACGCGAGGCAGCCGACCCTGCGGGCGCCGCGCCGCCGGCAGTGCAGCCCGCAGCGCGTGCATCCGCAGCGCCACCGCTCGCCGATGAAGCGGTACCCGAGTTCCCGGCCATCCCGTCGATCGTGGTGCCGGAGATTGCCGGTGTCACCCCGGCGCAGCGCGCGCTGGAAGCCTCGCTGCAGGACATTCTCGACCCGATCGAAGGCGTCAGCGTGACGCCGGCACGCTGTGGCGACGGCGGCACCCTGATCAACGACGCCGGCATCACCAGTGTCGATGCCCATGGCAATCTGCTGCGCAACGGCGACGGCGGGCTGTTCGACCTCAAGGCCGATGGCAGCGGTATCGCCAACTTCGACGGCGGCCTGATCCGCGTCAATGCCGACGGCAGCGGCACCATCAATGCCAGCGGCGCCGGTGGCGACGACGCGATCATCCAGGTCCAGGCCAGCGGCGCCGGTACCTACAACGGCCCGGCCGGTCTGATCAGTCTGGATGGCAAGGGGGCAGGTACCTGGAACAGCGGCAAGAGCGGCTTGGTCGACAACCACGGCGATGGCAGCGGCACCTGGAACGGCCCGCGCGGTCTGATCACCATCAACGCCGATGGCTCGGGAATCTGGAACGGCCCGGACGGGCTGGTGCAGAACCGCGGCAACGGCACCGGTACGGTCGGCACGCCGCCGCGCGAAGCGCGCATGCCACCCCTGCCGAAGGTGCCACCGGCCGGTCGTTTTCCGCTGCTGCAGAAGTTCGCGCCCCCCGGCGCGCCGTGCGGCTATCTGATCACCTTGAACGAGCGCATCCTGTTCGACTTCGACAAGGCCGAGATCCGCCCCGATGCTGCGCGCGTGATCGACGTGCTGGCGGCCGCGCTCGCCAAGGTCAGCGCCAGGGAGATGGAAGTGCGCGGGCACACCGATGCCAAGGGCAGCGACGCCTACAACCAGGCGCTGTCCGAGCGCCGCGCCGATGCGGTGCTGGCCGCATTACGTACACGCGGTACCGCACGATCGGCCGGCGCGAAAGGCTATGGCGAATCGCAACCGGTGGCACCCGACACGCTGGATGGACAGGACAACCCCGGCGGGCGACAACTCAATCGGCGCGTGGAAATCTTTCTGCGCACCTGAGCGCGGGCCGATCTGCGCGGCATTGCTCGCATGCAGACGCAGGACCAACACGATCCCTGACAGGTGACGTACCAAGCACGTGGTTCGGCCAGGTGTGTCGGTGGATGATGCCGGCCGGTCTTCTGCATGTCATCGCGCCGCGGCCTTGTGCAGTGCGTACTGACGGCCGGTGTGTCCAGCCCTGCCCGCCGCCTTCGGACAGGCGTTCGGCCAGAACGCAAATGGGCCGCAGACGCGGCCCATTCGCACTTCTCGCCAGCGCCGCTCCCGCAGGAGCGACTGACTTACTTCAGCTTGGCGTCGGCGCGCAGGGCATCGGCGCGGTCGGTCTTCTCCCACGAGAACGCGGTGGCGTTGTGCTGCGCGCCGGTCGCGTCGGTGTAGGAGAACTCCTTCGGCTTGCGGCCGAAGTGACCGTAGGACGCGGTCTGCTGATACATCGGGTGGATCAGGTCCAGCATCTGGATGATGCCGAACGGACGCAGGTCGAAGTGCTTGCGGATCAGCTTTTCGATCTGCTCGTCGGCGATCTTGCCGGTGCCGAAGGTGGTGACCGAAATCGAGGTCGGCTCGGCCACGCCGATGGCGTAGGAGACCTGCACTTCGCAACGGTCGGCAAGGCCTGCAGCCACCACGTTCTTGGCCACATAGCGCGCGGCATAGGCTGCCGAGCGATCGACCTTGGACGGATCCTTGCCGGAGAACGCACCGCCACCGTGACGCGCCCAACCGCCGTAGGTGTCGACGATGATCTTGCGGCCGGTCAGGCCACAATCGCCCACCGGCCCGCCGATCACGAACTTGCCGGTCGGGTTGATGTGGAACTTGGTGCCCTTGTGCAGCCACTTGGCCGGCAGCACCGGCTTGAGGATTTCCTCGCGCACGGCTTCGACCAGATCCTTCTGCTTGATGCCCGGATCGTGCTGGGTCGACAGCACCACCGCGTCAATCGCAGTCGCCACGCCGTCTTCATAACGCAGGGTGACCTGCGACTTGGCGTCCGGACGCAGCCAGGACAGCGCCGAGTTCTTCTTCTTGCGGATCTTGGCCTGCTGCTCGACCAAGCGGTGCGCCAGATGGATCGCGGCCGGCATGTGGCTGTCGGTCTCGTTGGTCGCATAGCCGAACATCAGGCCCTGGTCGCCGGCGCCCTGCTGTTCCGGGTTCTTGCGATCCACGCCCTGGTTGATGTCCGGCGACTGCTTGCCGATCAGGTTGAGCACGCCACAGGTCTCGCCGTCGAAACCGACGTCGGAGCTGTTGTAACCGATGTCCAGAATGACCTTGCGGGTCAGCGCTTCCAGGTCGATCCAGGCACTGGTGGTCACTTCGCCGGCAACGATCGCCACGCCCGTCTTGACCATCGTCTCGCATGCCACGCGGGCGCGCTTGTCCTGGGCCAGGATGGCATCCAGCACTGCGTCGGAGATCTGGTCGGCGATCTTGTCCGGATGGCCTTCGGAGACCGATTCGGAGGTGAACAGGTAGCTGGACATCAGGCTTATATCCCTTAATTCGGATGAAAAGATGGGTGCGGATGATACACCGTCCGACAAGCCCGTGCATTGTGCGCCTGAACAGCCCGGTGTGGCGTTAAACCCGTGTCCTGGCGTGGGTTTGCACGGTCATCCGGGCGTCGTCAGCTTGCCATGCGGTGGTCGTATTGACCGGCCAGCATGCGTGCGTGCGTGGCGGCATGGCTGGGTGCAGCCACCCCGCTGGAGGGGAATAAGCGATGTCGTTGGCCAGCGTGCCGGGGCCAAGGCGCATGGCTGCCCTGGCGACCACGACCTGCGCTTGTCCGATCGCAGCGCTCCGCCGCGCCTTGCGGTGGGCGCATTTGCGCGAGCGCGCTGCCGACGCCTGCGGGCGGCACACGCAACCTGCCAGCGCAACGCCCGATCACGGCGCCGAGTTTTTGTCCTGGAGACGTCCGCATGCACTTGTCCACGTTGCATCCTCCTGTCCGCGCCTTGTTCCTATCCGCTTGCCATGCGCGGCAGATGCCGGCAGCCCGCAGCTGCCGGGTGCTGCCACCGGACGTGCGCGACGTGCAGCGTTCGCCGTCCGGGGACAGGGAATGCGGACGTAGGCCGTGGCGTTTTTTTTTCGGCCCGCAACCACGGCGCGATGCGAGCAACGTGCCTGCTGGCTGACTGCCCGCCGGCCAGAACGCACGCGATGGCATTGGACGGTGTCCGGCCTGCTAGCATCGGCCGATGGATTCATTGACCCAGATCGTTCTTGGCGGCGCCATCGCTGCCGCCATCGCACCGGCAGGACAGCGCCGTGCAGCCCTGTTGGCCGGCGCCGCGCTGGGCACCTTGCCCGATCTCGATGCGCTGGTGTTGCTGCCGCTGACCGACGATCCGGTCACGCTGATGACGGTGCATCGCAGCGCCAGCCATTCGTTGTTCTTGCTGCCGTTGCTGGGCGGGTTGATCTGGTGGCTGTTTCGCCGTTACGGCAATGGGCGCGTGGCCGCTGCGCCCAAGCGCTGGTTCTGGGCGATCCAGCTGGCCTTGATCACGCATCCGCTGCTGGATGCCTTCACCGTCTACGGCACTCAGCTATGGTGGCCGCTGCAGCCGCATCCGGCGATGTGGTCGAGCGTCTTCATCATCGACCCGGCCTACACGCTGTGGTTACTGCTTGCCTGCGCGGTAGGGTGGTTTGCGCGCGCACGCCCGATCGCGCAGCACGCGCTGGTGATCGGGCTGGCGCTCAGCTCCGCCTATCTGGGCTGGTCGTTGCTGGCCAAGCACCTGGTCGACCAGGAAGCGGACCGTGCGCTGGCCGCGCTCGGCTTGAAGGATGCGCCGCGCTTCTCGGTGCCGATGCCGCTCAACACCTTGCTGTGGCGCGTGGTGGCGATGACGCCCAACGGCTATGTGATCGGCGAGCGCTCGCTGGTGGCCGACAAGGGCCCGATGCAGTTTCGCGGTTATTCCAGCAACACCCAGGCGCTGGGCGAAGTGACCAGTTTCGATGCGGTGCGCCGGTTGACCTGGTTCAATCGCGGTTTCATGCGCGCACGCCTGGTCGACGACGAGCTGATGCTCAGCGATCTGCGCATGGGCCTGGAACCGGACTACAACTTCAACTTCGTGGTGGCCCATCGCCAAGACGGGCAGTGGCAACCAATCGCGCCGCGACAAATCCAGGCGGCCTACCGCGCGCCGGTGGCGCGCGATCAGATCGGCGAGGTGCTGGCGCAGATGTGGCGACGCATCTGGCACGAGCCGACCGGCACGGTGCTGACCGGCGACCTGGAACATGCTGCCACGCCTGCGCCGGTAGCTCGGTAGGCCCGCTTGGCGGGGCCGCTCGTCAACGCGCGTGCAACACGTCGAGCAGCACGCCGAGCAGCACGCCCGCTCAATACACCGTCGCGCGCGCCTGCACGAACGAGTAGAAGAACACCGCATTCGGGTCGCTATGCACCTGCGCCAGTTCGCGGCGCATGCCATCCACGGTGTCTGCGTTCACCGCGCCGGCCTTAAGCAACTGGTCGGCCGCCGACAGCAGCACTTCTTCCCAGAACCCGATCATGGTCTTGCGCCGGCCCGGCTCGCGGTTGTCCAGATGCAGCGTCTTGATCTCGGTGTGCACATCGCGAAAGCCGCCGGCCAGCAGCAGGTTGCCCAGCTTGGCGCCGACGAACGGGTCGCCGCCCTGGTCGTGCTGGAAATCGTTGAAGGCCATCCAGTAGCGCCACAGGTTGGGCGAATACGGATGCAGCAGGAACGAGGCGTTCATCACCTCGGTGACATACACCGGCGAGCCCGGCAGCAGCACACGCCGCACCTCGTTGAGCACGCGCGCAGGCGAGGGCACATGCTCGAGCACCCAGCACAGGAATGCCGCATCGAACTGACGCGCTTCGAACGGCAGATCGCTCGCATCGGCCTGCTGCAGCGTGTAGCGCTCGCGGCACCATGCCAGCCGTTCCAGATTGGCGCGTGCCGCGCCCAACTGCGCCTCGCTCAGATCCACGCCGGTGACATGCAGGTCGGGAAAACGGCGCAGCAGGATTTCGGTCTGCGCACCCACGCCGCTGCCCACTTCCAGCAGCCGGCGTGTGCCGCTGTAGTCGATCTGGTTGAACAGCGTGGCTTCCAGCAGGCGCGCCTGCTTGAGCAGGCGTGCCTGTTCGGTGGACGAAAACCCATGCAGATAGGTCGGGGTGTCGTTTGGTGCGTTCATCGCTGCAGCTCCAGCAAAGCAGGAAAACTCAGGCAGCCGCCGCCAGCGCTGGCGGCACGCCGGCGATCAAGGCATCGAAATACGCGCGGGTCAGTTCCAGCTGCGCTTCCGGCGTTTCGGCGCGATTGACCACCGCACGGAAGTCGGCGCTCTGCGGGTGGTCCTTGGCGTACCAGCCCAGATGCTTGCGCGCGATGCGCACGCCCTGCGGCTGGCCATAGAAGGCGTGCAGCGCTTCCAGATGGCCGAGCAAGGTGTCGCGCACGAACGCCAGCGTCGGCGGCGGCAACAGCTCGCCGCTGGACAGATAGTGCGCCACCTCGCCGAAGATCCACGGGCGCCCCTGCGCGGCACGCCCGATCATCACCGCATCCACGCCGGTCTCGCGCAGCACCTGCGCCGCCTTCTGCGGCGAGTCGATATCGCCATTGGCGATCACCGGAATCTGCAGCGCCGCCTTGATCTGCGCAATCGTGGCGTACTCGGCGGTGCCGCTGTAATGCTGATCGCGGGTGCGCCCGTGCACGGCCAGCGCGGCGATCCCGCAGTCCTGCGCGATGCGCGCGATGGTCGGGCCGTTGCGGTGATCGCAGTCCCACCCGGTGCGGATCTTCAGGGTCACCGGCACATCCACCGCCTGCACCACCGCGCTGAGGATGCGTGCCACCAGGCCCTCGTCGCGCATCAGCGCCGAGCCGGCCCAGGCATTGCAGACCTTCTTGGCCGGGCAACCCATGTTGATGTCGATCAGCTGCGCACCGTGGTCGACGTTGTAGCGCGCCGCCTCGGCCAATTGCTGCGGTTCGGTGCCGGCGATCTGCACGCTGACCGGATCCGGCTCGCCGGCATGATCCATGCGGTGCAGCGATTTGCTCGTGCCCCAGAAGCGCGGATCGGAGATGGTCATCTCCGACACCGCCAGCCCGGCGCCCAGCCGCTTGCACAACAGCCGGAACGGCTTGTCGGTGACGCCGGCCATCGGGGCGAGGATCACCTTCGGGTCGATGGAGTAGGGGCCGATCTGCATGGCGGCATTGTAGCTGGGTAGGGAATCGGGAATCGGGAATCGGGAATCGGGAATCGGGAGAGCAGTTCCGGCCTTCGGTCTTGTGCGGTTGCTGTGTGGGTCAGGTGACCAGTAGAGCGAGGGCAGCGGCGAGATTGCTGGCTGACCGTACCCTCACCCCAACCCCTCTGCCGGCGGGAGAGGGGCTTCTATTCCTTCTCCCGTCGGGAGAAGGTGGCGCATCAGCGCCGGATGAGGGTACGGGCGCCCAACCTCGCATCACGCTTGCTTCCCGTTACCTTCACGACTGTCCGATGAAGAAGATCGGAGCTCAGGCGCAGCCGGGTTCGTAGCGTCCGTCGACGCGCAGGCCTCGACATGTCGTTTGCGGAGCGACGCAGTCTCATGGGTATGCCGATGCCCGAACGCAGAAGGCGACCGCATCGCTGCGGTCGCCTTCGTGGTCTGTTTGAAGCGCGCGCGGATCACACGGCCGGTTCGGGCACCATGCGCGGCATCGAGGTGGCAGCGCCTTCCACTTCGGTGGAGCGCGCGGCGTAGCGGGTGGCAAAGCGCACGTGGGTGATGAAGCTGGCAGTGGGCGCCTGCGCCAGCGAGGCCACCAGCGCGCCATTGAAGGCATCGCCGGCGCCGGTGGTGTCCACCGTCTGCGCGCTCTCCGCGCCCACACGGTAATGCGCAGCCGTGTCGCCGCGCAGCTGTTCTTCCGCGTGCGAGATGAAGGCGCCCACCGATCCCAGCGTCACCACCACCGTACCGCCCGGTAGCAACTTGCGGCACAACGAATGCAGCGTGTTGCCGTCCAGCGCCGCCACATCGTCTGCATTGATGCGTTCACCGACGTGGCGGCCGAGCAGGGCGGCAAATTCGGTTTCGTTGGGCGTCAGCACATCCGACAGCTTGAGCAGGCCGATCGAGGTCGGCGCATTGGCCGGAGCGGCGTTGAGTACGGTCAGTACGCCGCATTCGCGTGCCAGCGCCAGCGCCGACTCGATGGTTTCCGCCGGCGATTCCAACTGCGCCAGCAGCACGCCGGACGAGGCCACCAGCGCGCGCTGGTTGTCCACGAACGCTGCACTCAGTACCGAGTTGGCACCGGCCCCGATCACGATGGTATTGCGGCCGTGCGCGTCGACATAGATACCGCCGGTGCCGGTCGGCTCATTGCTGGGCTCGGCGATCAGCGCGAACCCGTCATGCGCAGCCAGCGAGCGCGCCAACGCGCCGCCGGCGTCGTCGCCCAATGCGCACAGAAAGTGCGTCCTGGCACCGGCACGTGCGGCCGCGACCGCCTGGTTGAAGCCCTTTCCACCCGGGCCGGTGCTGTAGCGACCGGCAATGGTGGCGCCCGGCGCAGGCAGGACATCACAGCGCCACACGTGATCGACATTGAAGGACCCGACAACGACGACCGAACTCATAAATACCCTTGACTTGAATGACTGAATGAAACGTGGCGTGCGGCGATTAGACCGTCATACCGATGAACCCGCGCCGCCTCAACCGAAATGCGAGAGCACACCGGCAATGGTAGCGGTCATGAACGTGGCGATCGAACCGCCCAGCACTGCGCGCAGGCCGAATTTGGCCAGATCGTGACGGCGTTCCGGTGCCAGCCCGCCGATGCCACCGATCTGGATCGCAATCGAGCTGAAATTGGCAAAGCCGCACAGCGCATACGTGGCAATCAGCCGACCTTCCGCGCTCAGGCCCACGCCCGGCACTTCGCCCTTCACGATACGCGACAGCTCGCTGTAGGCGACAAACTCGTTGATCACCACCTTCTGCCCGATCAGCGAACCGACAGTGGTCGCGTCCACCCACGGGGTGCCGATCACCCAGGCAATCGGCGCCAGCACGTAGCCGAAGATCGTCGACAGGTTGGTCGGGCGGCCCAGCAGCGCGGCGGCGCCGGTGATTTCGCCCAGCCAGGTCAGTGGTGCATTGATCAGGGCAATCAGCGCAATGAAGGCCAGTAGCATCGCGCCGATGTTGAGCGCCAACCGCAGGCCATCGCCGGCGCCGGCCGCTGCCGCATCGATGATGTTGCTGGTGGTCTTTTCCACTTCCATCTTGACCGTGCCGCGGGTCAGCGGGGTGCCGGTTTCCGGCACCAGCAGTTTGGCGACCACCAGCGTGGCGGGTGCGGCCATGATGCTGGCGGCGAGCAGATGCTTGGCGTAGAACGCCTGCTGCGCGGGATCGCTGCCGCCGAGCATGCCGACGTAGGCGGCAAGCACGCCGCCGGCGATATGCGCCATGCCGCCGATCATCATCGTCAGCAGCTCGGACTGGGTCATCTTGGGGATGTACGGGCGCACCGTCAGCGGCGCCTCGGTCTGGCCGATGAACACGCTGGCGCATACGCTGGTGGTTTCCGCACCGGAGACGCGCATCACCTTGGTGATCGCCCACGCCATCGCACGTACAACGACCTGCATCACGCCCAGATGGTAGAGCACGCCCATCAGCGCCGAGAAGAAGATGATGGTGGGCAGCACCTGAAACGCGAAGATGAAGCCGTAGCTGTCGATGTTCATCAGGTTGCCGAAAATGAAGGTCGACCCCTCATTGACGAAGCTCAGCACCTTGACGAAGCCCTTGCCCAGCGAATCGAACACATCGCGTCCGCCCGGCACCAGCAGCACCAGTGTGGCGAACGAAATCTGCAGCGCCAGACCGGTGGTGACCAGCTTCCAGTCGATCGCGCGGCGGTTGCTCGAAAACAGCCAGGTGATGCCGATGAGCACCGCCAGACCGAACAGGCCGAAACCTATCCTTCCCAAACCTTCGACCATTCCAATCCCCGGGGCTGCTGACGGCAAAACGAGAAGCCTAGAGCAGGGGGTGACCGTGGGCAAGGCGAGCAGCATTCAGGGCCCGCCCGTTGGCCCGCAGGCGAGCCAGGTCGGGCGCGGGCAGTTCCCTGCGCGGGGGCAGACGAGCCACGCTTGCGCAAGGTGATGGGGCGGGGGCGTCGATTCGCTGCCCGTGCGTCGCCCCCACAGACCGCGCCCCGAAGCACGATCACCCGACCGGATGCCGCTTTTCCCTTCAGCCGTCGACAACAACCGGTGGTGCTTGCGCGCGTGCCGGCGTGGGACCTTCGGCATGGATGCTGCGCCAGAGCCTGCATGGACGTAGCGCCGGACGTGCGGCGTGTCCCGTCGCGGTACGTGCGTAAGCGCCCTGGGCAGACGGGGCACTCGGCCAGAACTGACTGACCTGCTTCGCGTGGTCGGTCGGCGGCGCGGCGCCGCATCCGGTGTCGGGACACGCCGTGAATCCGTCCGTGGAGGCTCGGTGGCGGCCTCCATGCCGCCACACGGTCCCGCCCCCGGACGCGACACCACGCTCCCGATACTGCTAGCGCTGATCGGCAAGCAATGCTTTCAAAGCACGTGCGGATGCCTATGCAGTCTGTGGCCAATGCAAATCGGTAAGGCATCCATCTGCTGTCATGTCGCCAGCGACGGTAACGCTCCGAAAGACCTGCAGATCACCAGGCCCTCCGCATTTCTTTCCGCAACCGACAACAACCGGTGGTGCTTGCGCGCGTGCCGGCGTGGGACCTTCGGCATGGATGCTGCGCCAGAGCCTACAGGGACGTACTTGCGGCGTGTCCCACACCGGTACGCGTGCAAGCGCCCTCGGCAGACCGAAGCGTTCGCATTGAAAAGATAGATGTCGTGCATAGATGATCGGTATGCGGAATTGGTCGGCAGCGCGGCGCCGCATCCGGTGTCGGGACACGCCGTGAATCCGTCCGTGGAGGCTCGGTGGCGGCATCCATGCCGCCACACGGTCCCGCCCCCGGACGCAGCACCACGCTCCCAAAGTGCTACAGCTGATCGGCAAGCAATGCTTTCAAGCACGTGTTGATTCCTGTGGACTTCCTTTCCGATGTAATCGGCAAGCCATCTATCTGCTCTCACGGCGCCAGGATGGACGCTACGAAGGACCTGTCGCCCAGCAGGACCTCGGCATTTCTTTCCGCAACCGACAACAACCGGTGGTGCTTGCGCGGGTGCCGGCGTGGGACCTTGAGCGGCATGGATGCCGCGCCAGAGCCTACACGGACGTACTTGCGGCGTGTCCCACACCGGTACGCGTGCAAGCGCCCGCAGAAGACCGGAGCATTCGCGTGGAACTATAGATGTGGTGCACAGATGGATCGGTGTGCGGAGTCGGTCGGCAGCGCGGCGCCGCATCCAGTGGCGGGACACGCCGTGAATCCGTCCGTGGAGGCTCGGTGGCGGCATCCATGCCGCCACACGGTCCCGTCCCCGGACGCGACAACACGCTCCTAAGATTGCTACTGCTGATCGGCAAGCAACTCCTGCATTGCCACGTCATCGTTGAACGCAATGCGCCACACCAGCAGACGTGCATGCGAGACCGATCTGTGCGGTGCCAAGGCGCCTCACCCTGTCGCCCTGGCAGCACCACGTCCTACACTGCGCACGCCGATCCGGGGCAGGGCGCCGCGGAGGTTGTTGGAGTCTGCCAATGCAATACCGTCGTCTGGGGGCCACCGGGCTGCAGCTGTCGGCCTTGTCGTTCGGGGCCTGGGTCACTTTCGGCAAGCAGATCGGGCGCAGCGAAGCGCGCAACCTGATTGCCGCCGCCTGGGACAACGGCATCAATTTCTTCGACAATGCCGAGGTCTACGCACGCGGCCGCGCCGAAGAGGTGATGGGCGATGTGATCGCCGATCTGCGCCTGCCGCGCGATGGTTATTGCGTGTCGAGCAAGGTGTTCTTCGGCGCGGTGGACAGCCCGCGGCCGACCCAGCGCGGACTCTCGCGCAAGCATGTCACCGACGCCTGCCATGCCGCGCTCAAGCGCCTGCGCGTGGACTATCTGGACCTGTACTTCTGTCACCGGCCCGACCCGGACACGCCGATCCGCGAAACCGTGCGCAGCATGGATGCCCTGATCCGCCAGGGCAAGGTGCTGTACTGGGGCACCTCCGAGTGGAGCGCCGAGCAGTTGCGCGAGGCCATCCGCATCGCCGAGCAGGAGCACCTGCACGCTCCGGCGATGGAGCAACCGCAGTACAACCTGCTGCACCGCGACCGGCTGGAGCGCGAATACGCGCCGCTGTGCGAGAGCGGGCTGGGCACCACGATCTGGTCGCCGCTGGCCTCGGGCCTGCTGACCGGTAAGTACAACGCCGGGGTGGACGCCGACAGCCGCCTCGGCCAGCCGGGCAATCAATGGTTGCAGGACGAAGTGCTAGGCGCGCCGGAAGCGCGCCGCCTGGAACGCGCCCGCGCGTTCTGCGCCTTGGCCGCCGCGCTGGGCCAGTCGCCCGCGCGCCTGGCCATCGCCTGGTGCCTGCGCAACTCGCACGTGTCCACGGTGATCCTGGGTGCCAGTCGGGTGGCGCAGCTGGAAGAAAATCTCGGCGCGCTGGAGACCTTGACCCAGGTCGAAGCCGACGGTTGGGCACGGGTAGAGGCGGCGACGCGCTGAGGACAGCCGTGCGGTGGGCGTGAGTGCGGACGGTCGACTGCGCGGCGTTGGTTCGTCGGGCTCTTCAACGCAAACGAGAGGCCGCATCTGGCCGGTCCTGCACACCGGCAAAATCTCTCATCGCAATGGTCCGCCGTTCAGTCAGTCCTCTCGCTTGCCCAATGCAGTCCTCATCAGCAAGACAACGATCTCCGCACCTAAAAAACACCGGCGAAAAACGTGGTCGGATATTTTCAATAGGACTGGTGAATCGGAATCGTCCAATCTATGCAAAGGTCATGTCGGTAAGATGAGAATGGCTCTTGATCATTAAATGAGAATGGTTATTATTTGTCTGGCCAACCGACTGGAGATCCAGATCATGACCGCTCATCCCGTGCTGCTCCGCTCCGAACCGGTCAACCTGCGCGACCGCGCTGCCCCGCGTGCCGTCCCCGCAGAAGACCTCATCAGCAGCGAGGCGCTGCTCAAAGGCCGTCGCGAAGTGCTGATCCAGCATGGCGACCGCGTCTATCGCCTGCGCCACACCAGCAACGACAAGCTCATCCTGACCAAGTAAGGCCTCCCCTCCGATTCCGCGCATTGGCGCAGGGGATCGGGTCGTTTGTCGCGGGCGTTGCCGCCGCCGTCCGCGCACCCCCACGCTCTCTCCCGGCGGCCGGTCGCGGCCTAGGCTGCAGCACACGCTGCCGGGAACTTCCGTCCAAAGGTTCCCGATGATGCGCCTGCATCCGCTGGTGGTCGCGCTGTCGCTGGCGCTGCCTGCTCTTCCGTTGAGTGCTCACGCTGCCGACCTCGCCGCCAGTGGTGATGCCGCGCGTGAGGCCCACGACTTCGACCGGCTGCAGGTCACCGCCACGCGTACCCAGCGCGCCCTGGCCGATGTGCCGAGCATGGTGGATGTGATTGATCGCGAACAACTGGACAACCAACTGGTGCGCGAGCTCAAGGATCTGTTCCGCTACACGCCGGGCGTGTCGGTGACCAGCACCAGCGGCCGTTTCACCGGCGCCAGCGGCATCCGCATCCGCGGGCTGGACGGCAACCGCATGGCGACCCTGGTCGACAACGTGCCGGTGTCGGACACCTTCAGCTTCGGCAGCTACCTCAACGCCAACCGCAACTTCGTCGATCTGGAAACGCTCAAGCGCGTCGAAGTGGTGCGCGGGCCGGCCAGCGCCCTGAGCTGGTAGCTGCCATGCCCATCGCCCGCCCGCTGCCGTCGTTGTCGCATGCACGTGCCACCCGCGCTACGTTGCCGCGGCCGCAGCAGTTGGCGGCGCTGGGCACGGTGCTGTGCCTGTATCGGCCCGCATTGGGCAACGAACTGGATGGCTGGCAGCATGCGGTGGATGCGGCGGCGTGCCGGCAGGTCGACAGCGATGGCGTGCGCGAGAGCATCTGGTTCTTCGATGCCGAGGGGCAGTGCTGCTGGCGGATCTGCCTGCTGCCTGACAGCGATTTCCTGATCTGGGATCGCCTGGTCTCGCGGCTGCCGCCGTTGCCGATGGAAACCCATGAGCTGGGCGTCGGCGAGCGGCTGTGGCGTCGTCTGGCCGGGCGCATGCGTGGGGAGGCGTGGCGATTGAGCGCGCTGCGCCTGCAGGCCGCCGCCACCCGCGAGCAGCCGTTTGTCGCCAGCCTGGCGACCGTGTCGGCGCTGGGTGCGGAGGTCGCCGCACGCCTGGCGCGCGAAGAGGGCATCGACGGCCGCGTGGCGGTGGACGACTGCTGCTGCGCGCGCGCTGCCGCCTTGCGTACCAGCTCCATCACGTCCAGCAACATCACCCCGTCCGATATGACGACGTCGCTGGTGCGCCTGCGCCGCTGACGTCTCCAACCACTCCCGAGAGTTCCGATGAGCCGAACGTTTTCCCGTTGCATCGCACTGACGCTGAGCCTGTTGCCGTTGATTGCCGCCGCCGACGCTCAGCGCGATCGGCAGAGCATCCTGGCGATGCAGGGCGAATACGCGGTGGACTTTGCCTTTGACGAGACGGTGTTGCTCAAGCCCGGTTACGAGCGTGCATCGGCCATGCGCAGCGGCGCCAGCGAAGTGGTGATCGTGGTGGAGGATTCACCGCGCAAGCTCGTGCTGCAGCATCTGCTGGTCGACGAAAAAAGCAAGCATGTGACCAAGCATTGGCGGCAGGATTGGATCTACGAGGCGCCGCAGCGTTTCGAATTCAGCGCCGATCAGACCTGGACGGTGCACGCGCTGCCGCCGGCAGTCACCACCGGCGCCTGGACCCAGTGCGTCTACGAGGTCAGCGACGCGCCACGCTATTGCGGCACCGGTCGCTGGGACTATGCCGACGGCCATCCCACCTGGACCAGCGACCTGAGCTGGCGCCCGTTGCCGCGCCGCGAGTACACCAAGCGCAGCGACTACAACGCGCTCGCGGTGATCAATCGCCACACGCTCACGCCCAACGGCTGGACCCACGAACAGTTCAACACCAAGGTGCTGCGCAAGCCCGACGGCAGCCAGGAAGCAATCGCGCGCGAGTTCGGCTTCAACGATTACCGCAAGACCACCGAGGTCGACTTCGCCCCGGCCTATGCGTACTGGAAGGGCACCCAAGGCTACTGGGCCAAGGTGCGCACGCGCTGGGCCAGGTTCCTCGATACGCCACCCGGCCTGCATCTGAAGACCAAGCCGGACGGCATGGCGATGATCATGCCGATGTTCGAGCAGGCAGAGATGGTGCAGAACGGCAGACGGGTCAAGGACGCGCAGATCGACGCGGTGTTCGCGCAGTGGGTCGAACCGGCGAACTAGTCATCCGGATGCCGTAGGAGCGCACCCGGGCGCGATCGGGCATTCCCGAGAACGCCCATCGCGCCGCAGTGCGCTCTCTTGCGAGGTCGCGCCCTGGTGCGTTCCTACGAGCGAGACGGCGGTTGGTCGTTCAAAAAGCCGTTACTCCTTGAACATCAGGAACGCCGCCACCAGGATCAAGCCGAACGCGGCCCAGTGATTCCACTTCAACGACTGGCCCAGGTAAAACGTGGAGAAGCCGGCGAACACCAGCAGTGTGATCACTTCCTGCATGCCCTTGAGCTGCGGCGCCGAGTACACCGCGCTGCCCAGGCGGTTGCCCGGTACCTGCAGGCAGTATTCGAAGAACGCGATGCCCCAGCTGACCAGGATCGCAATCATCAGCGGCGTGCTCTTGTACTTCAGATGCCCGTACCAGGCGAAGGTCATGAACACGTTGCTGGCGAGCAGCAGCAGCACCGGATACAGATAGGCAGTGAAGGAAGCGGTAGGCATGACGGCAGTGGCAGCTAGGGGCCGGCAGCATAAGCCAGTCCCGTTAAGCGCACGCGACCGTGCCGATGAGTCCGGCACGCAGCTCATGCCGCTGGAGGCCGGTGCGAAAGGCTCGCCTGCAGTACGGCCAGGCAGAACGCCCGGCCGTGCGCCGCGCCTGCGGTCACCCCGCTAGCGCTGCATGCCCCAGCGGCGCACGGTCAACCGCTCGATGGCCTGGAACACCACGCCCTCCACCAGCAGGCCCAGCACGATCACCATCGCCAGGCCGGCGAACACGCGGTCGGTATAGAGCTCGTTGCGGTTCTGGAAGATGTACCAGCCCAGACCGCCCTGGCCGGAGGTGGCGCCGAACACCAGCTCGGCGGCGAT
This sequence comes from Xanthomonas arboricola, assembly GCF_002940665.1. Classification (GTDB taxonomy): domain Bacteria; phylum Pseudomonadota; class Gammaproteobacteria; order Xanthomonadales; family Xanthomonadaceae; genus Xanthomonas; species Xanthomonas arboricola_B. The sequence goes on along the minus strand of NZ_MIGY01000003.1, from coordinate 846,154 downwards.
CAAGGTGCGCCAGGCGAAGGCCCAGCCGATCTTCAGCCCGGACAGGATCGCCGGCAGCGCGGCGGGAATCAGCAGTTGCGCCACGTAGCGCGGCCCACGCAGCCCGTAATTACGCCCGGCCATGCGCAGGGTCTCCGGCACCGCCTGGAAGCCGGCATAGGTGGTCAGCGCCAGCGGCCACAGCACCGAATGCACCAGCACGAACACCAGGCTGCCGGTGCCCAGGCCGAACCACAGCAAGGCCAGCGGCAGCAGCGCGATCGCCGGCAGCGGATTGAACATGGCCGTCAGCGTGCCGAGCACGTCTCGGCCCCAGCGCGTGGAGGCGGCCAGCGCGGTCAGTACGAAGGCCAGCACCACGCCGAGCACGTAACCCTGCGCCAGCACACGCAGCGAAGCGCCCACGCGGCGCAGCAATTCGCCCGACAGCAGCCCATCGGAGAACGCGCGTGCGGTCTGCAGTACGCTGGGTAGCATCAGATCGTCGCCAACCACGCGTGCGGCGATCTCCCACACCGCGACCAGCACCACCAGCACCAGCGCCTTGCGCAGCCATGGCGGTGCTCGCCAGCGCAGCGGCACGGCGGCTGCAATCAACGCGGGATCGAGCGGCTGCAGGACGACTTCGTACTCGGCCCGCACTGGTGGCAGTGGCGACAGCGCGTTGGCGTTGGCGCGGCTCATGGCAGCGCCTCGCGCTGGCGCTCGGCCGGGCGACGCAATGGCGCCACCTTGGCGTCATCCAGGGCGTCGTCGGGCAGGTCGAACAGCAGCCGATGAATCCGCTGCGCGGTCTGCTGGAACGCCACGCTGCCGGCGCTGTGCGGGCCGAACGCATGCGCGTTGAGTTCGGCGCGCACCTGGCCCGGATGCGGCGACAACAGCAGCACGCGATTACCGACCACCAGCGCCTCCTCGATCGAATGAGTGACGAACAACAAGGTGAAGCGCAATTGCTCCCACAACTCCAGCACCTGCTCCTGCATGCGCGAACGCGTCAATGCATCGAGTGCGGCGAACGGTTCGTCCATCAACAACACGCGTGGGCGCATCGCCAATGCACGCGCAATCGCCACGCGTTGTTTCATGCCGCCGGACAAGGTGTGCGGGTAAGCCCCGGCGAACGCGCTCAGCCCGACCTGGGCCAGGCTGTCGTCGGCACGTTCGCGCGCCTCGGCACGCGACAGCTTGCGGGCTGCGCGCAGGCCGAACACCACGTTCTCGCGCACGGTCTTCCACGGCGCCAGCTGGTCGAATTCCTGGAAGACGACCACCCGGTCCGGCCCCGGCCCGGTGACCGCGTTGCCATCCAGACGGATCTGCCCCTCGCGCGGGGTGACGAAGCCGGCCACCGCCTTGAGCAGGGTGGATTTGCCGCAACCCGACGGCCCCAGCAGCACGAAGCGATCGGCTTCGTGCACATCGAAGCGCACGCGGTGGGTGGCGCGCACCACGCGTTGCGCGGAGGCATATTCCAGGCTGACGTGATCGACCTGCAGCAATGGTGTGGACGGACTCATCGCTCAGCTCCCACCGGCAATCAGCGGATCGTCGAAGAAGTAGTCGCTCAGCTTGCTCGGGGTCTGCTTGATCGCGCCGCTGTGCTGCATGAACTTGCCCAGTCCCAGCGTGTTCTGCGGTACCACGGTGAACTGCACTTTCGGGTCCTTGAGGATCTGCAACACCAGTGCGCGATCGATGCTCGAGCCATTGCGACGCAGAAAGATATCCGCCGCCTGTTCCGGATGCGCGGTGACGAAGCGTGCGGCCTGATCCAGCGCCGCGACGAAGGCGCGATAGGTCTTGGGATTGTCGCGGCGGAATGTCTCGGTGGCATACAGCACGGTGGCCGACGAGGGGCCGCCTTCGATCTCGTAGGAGCTGGTCACGATGTGTGCGGCCGGATTGCGCGCCAGTTCCTGCTCCTGGAATGGCGGGCTGGCGAAATGCGCGGTGATCTCGGTGCGGCCACGGATGATTGCGGCGGCCGCGTCCGGGTGCGGTAACGCGACCTGCAGTGGATCCAGTTGATGGGTGCCCTTGTCGCCCCAGCGTTGTTGCGAAGCATGCTGCAGGAAACGCGACTGCACCGACACGCCGGTGGCCGGCACCGCAATGCGGTCCTGCGGAGTGAAATCGCCGATGCTCTTGATGCGCGGATTGTTGCTGATCAGGTAGTACGGGAAGTTGCCCAGCGAGGCCACACCGCGCACATTCTGGCGGCCATGCGTACGGTCCCAGATGGTGAACAACGGCCCGACACCGGCGCCGGCGATATCGATCGAACCGGTCAGCAGGGCATCGTTGACTGCCGCACCACCGGACAACTGCAGAAACTGCACGTCGATGTCCACGCCGGCCGCCTTGCCCTGCTGCTCGATCAGCTTCTGATCCTGTGCCACGTCCAGCAACAGATAGACGATGCCGAACTGCTTGGCGACGCGCAGCTTTCCTTCGGCCTGCGCATGCGCGCTGTGCAGCAACGGCAATGCGGCCAGGAGCAGCAGCGCGACACGTCGGGAAAAACGTCCGCGCGGACGTGCGTGAGAGGTAACGGTCAAACGCATGCGGCGCTCCAGTCGAGGGGGGGAGGAAGAGGGCGCGTTTCCCAGCGCACTACGTGCTGCCAGACGCGCGCAAGGCAGCACCTTGGCTAGAACGGCGCATCGCCTTCGATGGTGGTGCGGTTGAGCCGACGGCGCAGGTGATCGGGCGTGCCGGCGGCCAGATGTATGACCGAGCGGTTGTCCCAGAACACCATGTCGTGCGGCTGCCAGCGGTGCCGATACACCAGGGCACTGCCGGTGCTGTGTGCGAACAGGGCCTGCAGCAGTGCATCACTTTCGTAGTCGGGCAAGCCGACGATACGGGTGGTGAAATGCTCGCTGACGAACAACGCTTTCTGCCCGGTTTCCGGGTGTGTGCGCACGATCGGATGCTGCACGGGTTTCACTTCGGCGATCTGTTCAGGCGTCAGCGCCGGGCGCCACGGATTGCGCGCACGCAGTTCTTCGTACTTGGCCAGATAGCTGTGCTCGGCACGTAGATCCTGTACCGTGTGCTTGAGCGCGTCGGGCAGGGTCTGCCAGGCCAGGTGCTGATTGGCGAACAAGGTGTCGCCGCCCTCGCTGGGCAGTTCCTGCGCATGCAGCAACGAGCCCAGGCTGGGCGTGTCCTTGTACGACAGGTCCGAATGCCAGTAGTGCCCGGCATCGCCCAGACCGATCGGCTCGCCGTGCTCCTTGATGTTGGACACCACCAGCACTTCCGGATGTCCGCGCAGCTGGAAGTTACGCAGCACATGGATCTGCAGCGGGCCGAAGCGACGGCTGAAAGCGACCTGCTGCGCCGGCGTGATGCGTTGCTCGCGGAACACGAGCACGTGGTGGTCCAGATGCGCCTGATGGATGCGCGCAAAGGTATCCGCATCCAGAGGCTGCGACAGATCCAGACCGATCACTTCGGCGCCCAGCGGGGCATCGAACGGCACGATCCGGACACCGGAAGGGTGCTCTGTGGAAATCGCATCGCGCGGCGGTTGCGCACGCGCAGCGGAAGTGACGCTGGCCATGACGGTGGCACCTCGACGGCAACGAATGGCCGCCTTGGCCGGCAGCCGGACATATCACTGTAGGCAGTCCGGTCGCGGCTGCGAACGTACGATTGGCAAGGTGCTTATGCGCTGCCGGTATATGCGGCAGCGCGACGGAACGCGAACGGGCGACGCCTGCGCGCCGCCCGTTCGCGGGTTGAACCGATCGGGATCGGGCCTTACTCGGTGCGCAGCGCCAACGCCGGCGGCGTGGACAGGATGCGTCGCGTGCCCGACCAGCCGGCCAGCAGACTCAACACCAGGCCAAACGTGCCACCGATCAGCAGGCGCGGCCAATCCGGCGTCAACGCGATCTCGAAGGCTTTTTGCCCGACCACCGCTCCGATCACCGCGGCGGCGGTCACCGCCAGCGTTGCCGCCAACAGGCCGAGCGCGCCGAATTCCACCAGCACCGCGCCACGCAACTGCCCGCGACGCGCGCCCAGCGTGCGCAGCACCGCACTGTCATAGCGACGCTCGCCGGCGGTGGCCTGCAAGGCCGCCAGCAGCACCAGCACGCCGGCCAGCAGGCTGAAACCCATGACCAGTTGCACCGCCTGCGCCACCTGGTCGATCACCTCGCGCACGCGGCCGAGGATCGCATCGATGTCCAGCACCGAAATGTTGGGGTAGTCGCGGCTCAGCGACGCCAGCCTGGGCGCGTTGCCGGGCGGCAGATGGAAGCTGGAAATCAGGTTGTACGGTGCATCGCCGACCGAGCCCTGATTGAGCAGCAGGAAGAAATTGACCCGGAACGAATCCCAGTCGGCCTTGCGGATGCTGGTGACGGTGAAGCTGCGCTGCTGCTCGCCCAGCAGCAGGGTGATGCGGTCGCCCAGTTTGAGCTGGTACCGTTGCGCCCAGCCTTCTTCCACCGAGGCCTCCGGCGCAGTACTGTCGGCCGCCCAGAATCTGCCTTCCAGCAGGGTGTTTGCCGGCGGAAATGCATGCCGCCAGGAGAAATTGACCGGGCGGTTGTCGCCATCGCCATCGTCGGCCGGATCGCGGTCGCCGCGTAGTGGCGGCCTGTCGTTGATCGCCACCAGGCGCCCGGTCGAAAACGGCTCCACGGCCGCATCCTCCACGCCCAGGCCGCGCAGCGTCTGCAGCACCGGCTCGGTCTGCTCGGGCTGGATGTTCATCAGGAAATAGTTGGGCGTGTCCGCCGGCAGGCGGTTGCGCCACTGCCCGAGCAGGCCGGGGCCGACCACCGCCAGCAGCAGCAGCGCGCACAACGACAGCGACAGCCCGACCAACTGCACCACGCTCAGCCCGCGTCGCCGCGTGAGCGAGGCCAGGCCCAGCTTCCAGGCGCCGCGCAGGCGGTGCTGGATCGGCCGCAGCAAGGCCAGCAGGCCCAGTCCCAGCGCCATCGCCACCAGCGCCAGTGCGGCCAGGCCGCCCAGGACCCAGCCGGCCAGCACCAGGTTGCCGGTCGCGTACAAGGTCAGCGCCAGCGTGGCCGCCAACGCCGCGGCGTAGACCAGCAAGGAACTCGGCGGCACCGCGGCAAAGCTGCGGTTGAGCACGCGCATCGGCGGCACGTTGCGCAGCCGCAGCAACGGCGGTAGGCCGAAGCCCAGCAACAGCACCAGGCCGATGCCTGCACCGGCCAGCGCAGGGGTGGCCTGCGGCAACGGCAGCCGGTTCGGGATCAGGCTACCCAGCGCCTGCACCAGGCCTTCCTGGGCCAGCATGCCCAGCCCGATCCCGACCAGGCAGGCCGGAATCGCGGTCAGCAGCAGTTGCAGCGACAGCATCGCCAGGATGTCGCGCTGGCGTGCGCCCAGGCAGCGCAACACCGCCACCGTGTCGATCCGGCGCATCGCAAAGCGGTTGGCTGCCAAGGCAGTGGCCACACCTGACAACAGCACCGCCAGCAACGCCGACAGGGCCAGGAAACGGCCCGCGCGATCGAACGCCGCACGCATGCCGCGCTGGGTGTCCTCGATGCCGACCAGGCGGTATTCGCTGGCGCGCGGTTTCAGCCACGCACGCAAGTCGGCGATGGCATCGGGCGCGCCGGAGAACATCAGCCGGTACGAGGCGCGGCTGCCCGGGCCGAGCAGGCCGGCACCATCGATATCGGCGCGATTGACCAGCAGCGGCGGCGACAGCTGCATCAGCTCACCGGACGCATCCGGTTCGGCACGCAACACGCCGGTGATGGTGAGATGGCCGGCGCCGAATTCCAGCTGTTCGCCCACGCGCAGGCCCAGGGCCTCCAGCAGGCGGGGATCGGCATAGGCCTGGCCCGGCGGTGGTGCGCCCGCCGGCTTGCCCTGCATGCCGGCACTGTCCGTGGACACCAGCAATTGCCCACGCAATGGGTAGCCCGCGCCGACCCCGCGGATATTGGCCATCTGGCTGGCGTCGCCATGAAACAGGACGCTGGGGAAGCTGACCATGCGCGTGCTCCGCAAGCCACGCCGCTGCGCTTCTTCGGCGAAGTCGGCCGGGATCTCCTGGCGGCCGGTCACGCCCAGATCGCCACCGAGCACTTCGGCCGCGCTGGAGGTCAGCGCCAGGGTCACCCGATCGACCAGCGTGCCGACCGCCGTCATCACCGCCACGCCCAGCACCAGCGCGGCGAACACGGTCAGCAGGTCGCCGGCCAGGAATTCGCGGCGCACGGCGCGCGCGGCTTGACGCAGTACGTTCATGCGGCCGAACCGGGCTGGGCGTGCAGGCGGCCGCTGTCGATGCGGTAGACGTGATTGCAGCGCTGCGCCAGCGTCGTGTCGTGAGTCACCAGCACCAGCGTGGTGTCGCTGGTGGCATTGAGCGCGAACAGCAGGTCGCTGATCTGCGCACCGGTGGTCTGGTCCAGGCTGCCGGTGGGCTCGTCCGCAAACAGGATGCGCGGTTTGGCCACGAACGCGCGTGCCAGCGCCACACGTTGCTGCTCGCCGCCGGACAGCTGGCGCGGGTAGTGGCGCGCGCGCGCGCTCAGGCCGACCGCTTCCAGCACCTCGCGCACCCGCGCCGCATCCTCGCGTCCGGCCAGTTCCAGCGGCAGCGCGATGTTTTCTTCGGCGGTGAGCGCCGGCAGCAGATGGAAGCTCTGGAACACGAAGCCCACCTCGCGCGCGCGCAAGGCGGCGCGGGCTTCCTCGTCCAGCTGGCCCAGATCCTGCCCGGACAACGCGATGCTGCCGCGGCTGGGCAGGTCCAGGCCGGCAAGCAGTCCGAGCAGGGTGGTCTTGCCCGAGCCGGACGCGCCGACGATGGCGATACTGTCGCCTTCACCGACCGTCAAGCTGACGTTGTCGAGGATGTGGAGCGTTCCCTCCGGTCCATTGACGGATTTACCGACCTCGCGGACGTCGATGGCGGTGCGGGTGCTGGAGCGGGGGGCCAGACTGTCGATGAGGAATCTCCGAATGCGTGAAAGAACACTGCGATATGGCGCGCTAGTCCTGTGGCTGCTGACACTGTCCCTGCTTGCGCCAGGAATTGCCTCTGCCAAAAGTCCGGTGGCGACTGCACCGATCCTGGTGGTCGGCGACAGCCTGAGCGCTGCACACAACATCCCGGTGCAGTCCGGTTGGGTCAACTTGCTGGACCAACGTCTCAAGCGTGACATGGCGACGCCACCGGCGGTCGTCAATGCCAGCATCAGCGGCGAAACCACATCCGGTGCGTTGACACGGCTGCCCGGCCTGCTGCAGAAGCATCGCCCCGGTGTGATAGTGATCGAACTCGGCGGCAACGATGCGCTGCGCGGCCTGACCCCGGCCCAGCTCAAGGGTAATCTGGAAAAGATGATCCGGCTCAGCCAGCAGGCCGGCGCGAAGGTGCTGTTGCTCGGCATCGACGTGCCGCCGAATTACGGCCCCGCCTACCGCGAGCGCCTGAAGGCGGCCTACGCCGATCTGTCCGGGCAGTACAAGACGGCGCTGGTGCCGTTCTTCCTCGAAAAGGTCGCACTGCAGCCAGGCCTGATGCAGGCCGACGGCCTGCATCCCACTGCCGCAGCCCAGCCCAAGGTGCTGGAAACGGTGTGGCCGGCGCTACGCCCCTTGCTCGGGCGTTGACGGCCGGCAGCGCCCGCATGCCGTTACAAAGCGTTATTTGATCTTCACGCCCTTTCCACTGCCGATCCGGCATGTTTCACAAAGCTGAAGACCGAGGAAAGTCCATGCGTCAGACCAAGGAAACGTCCGGCCTCGTGCTGGTCGTCGAAGACAACCGCAATATTTCTGAAATGATCGGCGAGTACCTAGAAGGCCGTGGCTTCGAGGTCGACTATGCACAGGACGGACTCGACGGCTATCGTCTGGCCGCCGAGAACAGCTACGACGTGGTCGTGCTGGATCTCATGCTGCCACGTCTGGACGGCATCGAAGTGTGTCGTCGCCTGCGTAACGATGCACGCAAGTCCACCCCGGTGCTGATGTTGACCGCCCGCGACACGCTCGACGACAAGCTTACCGGCTTGGGTTTCGGTGCGGATGACTACCTGACCAAGCCGTTTGCGATCCAGGAACTGGAAGCGCGCCTGCGTGCCCTGATCCGCCGCGAGCGCCGCCAGGTCGGCTCGGAAGTGCTCAAGGTCGCCGACCTGGTGCTCGATCCGGTCAGCATGCGCGCCACCCGCGCCGGCACCGAGCTGCAGCTCTCGCCGATCGGCCTGCGCCTGCTCACCATCCTGATGCGCGAGTCGCCGCGTGTGGTCACCCGCCAGGAAATCGAGCGCGAGATCTGGGGCAACGGGTTGCCGGATTCGGACACCTTGCGCAGCCATCTATACAACCTGCGCAAGATCATCGACAAGCCGTTCGACCGCCCGCTGCTGCACACCGTGCAGAGCGCCGGCTACCGCATTGCCGACATCGCTCAGCCGATGGCCTGATGTCACCGGCCGGCCGCCGTTCTGGCGGTCGGTCACCTCCTGTAGGCGCCCACGCGCCTGTCGCTTCCGCGTGCTGCCGTCTGGCTGCACGACGGGCTTACGGAAGCGTTGCCTATAATCCGGCGCTCTCCCCTGGATGCAGCAATGCCGCACGGGCTTTCACGAAAAATACGTCTGGCCTTTCTTCTGCAGGTCGCTCTGGCGGGCCTGGCGATCGTGCTGGGCGGCTATCTGCTGTCCTTCGTCATCAAGTACAGCCTGGTGCGGACCGTGCTTGCCGACGAGGCAGTGCATTTCTGGCGCCTGCACAAGAGCGCGCCGAGCAATCCGCCGCCGAATACACGCAACATCCAGGGCTATTTTTCGCCCGCCGGCCAGGGCCGCGATCCTGCGCCCGCGGCGTTGCGGCAGTTGTCGCCGGGCTTCAGCGAAGTGGCCGCCGCCGACGCCCTGGTGTATGTCGATCAACGTCCGGAAGGGCGCTTGCACCTGGTGTTCCCACGCTCGCGTGCGGCGCACCTGACACTCTGGTTCGGGGTGGTGCCGGCGATGCTGGTGCTGCTGGCGATCTATGGCGTGTTCTGGGTGACCTACCGGATTTCCAAGCGGCTGGTCTCGCCGGTCAGCTGGCTGGCGCGGCGCGTGTCGCAGTGGGATCCGCGCAATCCCGATGTCGACGAACTGGCGCCGGAGCGGTTGCCTGCCGATCTGCAGGGTGAGACGCGGCAATTGGCCGCCGCGCTGCATGCGCTGGGGCAGAGGGTCAGCGACCATGTCGCACGGGAGCGCAATTTCACCCGCGATGCCAGCCATGAGCTGCGCACACCGTTGACGGTGATCCGGGTGGCCAGCGACATGGCGCTGGCCGACGACGAACTGTCGCAGCGCACCCAGCGCAGCCTGCGCCGGATCCAGCGTGCCGGCCGCGACATGGAAGCGGTGATCGACGCCTTCCTGATCCTGGCGCGCGAGGCCGAGATCGACCCGCAAAGCGAAACCTTCGATGCCGCCGAACTGGCCAGCGAGGAAGTCGACAGCGCCCGCGAACTGCTGGGCGACAAGCCGGTGTCCTTGACGATGGTCGGCGACCGCAGCCTGCAGATGTTCGCCCCGCCGCGGGTGATGCGGGTGGTGCTCAGCAACCTGCTGCGCAATGCCTGCGCCTATACCGACACCGGCAGCATCGAAGTGGAAGTCGCCCAGGACCGCATCATCGTGCGCGACACCGGCATCGGCATGAGCGAGGAAGCGCGCGCGCGCGCATTCGAGCCGTTCTTCCGCGCCGATCCCACCCGCCCGCAGGGCACCGGTCTGGGCCTGTCGATCGTGCGCCGCCTGTGCGATCGCTTCGGCTGGCGGATCGAGCTGCATAGCGAGTCCGGTGTCGGCACCTCGGTTGCAGTGGTGGTGGCCTGAGGTCGTGGTGGCGTTAGCGACATGCGGGTCGCCTGGAATCGTCTGCTGACGAGGCAGGCGCGCTGCATGCGCCTGGGGCGCCATTTGCGGTTGCGATGATGGTGTTTTCGACTGCGCTGCATTGATCCCGCGCGCTGTGGCGATCCACCGCAGAGGCCAGCTGCATCTGCAGGATCGCTTGCCGCAATTGATCGACCGATCTGGCAAGCACCTCGCCAGATCGATCCGCAGGGCGCTACTTCTGCTCCAACACCGGGGCCACCGCCTTGCGCCAGATGGCATAGCCATCGGCGGTCATATGCAGCATGTCCTGGCGAAACAGCTCGGCGCGCGGTTTGCCGTCGGCGTCGAGCATCGGCGTGTAGACGTCCACGTAGTCCACGCGCGGCAGCGGCGCGAGTGCGTCCTTGATCAGGCGGTTGGCATTGACGATCGAAGGCAGCAGATGCGCGCGCGACGGGCTGGGTTTGATCGACAGATAGCTGATGCGCGCGGTGGGCAGATCACGGCGGATGCGCTGCACGAATGCCAGCACGTCATCGCGCACCTGCTGCGGCGTGCGGCCGCTGTTGAGATCGTTGTCGCCGGCATACAGCACCACCTGGCGCGGCGCATACGGGATCACGATGCGGTCGGCGTACCAGGTGCTGTCGCGCACCTCCGAACCGCCGAAGCCGCGATTGATCACCGGCATGCCGGGGAAATCCTGGGTCAGCGTGTCCCAGAAACGGATCGACGAACTGCCGACGAAGACGATGCCGTGCTTGGGCGGCGGTTGTTGCGCATCACTGTCGGAAAAGCGCCGCATGTCGTCTTCCCAGGCGGGATTGGACACCTGCGCCGGTATCTGTGGTGCGGTGTGCGGGGCGGCGGCGTGGACGTGGCCGGACAACAAGGCAAGTGCGCACAGCAGCGTGCGCAAGGGATGTTTGGTCATGCGAAAGAACCTGCGACAGTGAAGCGGACCACCATGGTGCGACAGGCTGGAAGCCGAGGGCAAACCGGCGGGCGTCCAGCGCCTGCCACGGGTTGCTCGCAGAGCCTGCCGCCGGGCCTGCACCGGCAATGTGGAAAAGATTGCGCCATGCGGCAGCATCTGACGGCCTTGCAGGCCCAACGCCAGCTGTTGCGGCACCTGGTCACGCCCTGGCGGCGCGCTGCACGACGGTGCAAGATTCGCACTTTCCCCAGCAGTGACCACGCCATGCGTTCGAGCCGTCCCCAGATATGCCCTTGCGGCCGGAAGCACTGACGCATGGCCGATCAACTGGGACACGTGCCACGCGGTCCGCGCCGCATGCTCAAGGCAGCGGTCTGGTCATGGCAGGGCCTGCGCGCGGCATGGCTGCACGAATCCTCGTTTCGGCTGGAGGTGTGCCTGGCGGTAGTGCTGCTGCCGCTGGGGCTGTGGCTTGGCCAGTCCGGCCTGGAACGCATTGCGCTGATCGCGCCGTTGCTGATCGTGCTGGCCGCCGAACTGCTGAACTCGGCCATCGAGGCGGTGATCGAACGTTACGGCCCCGAGCACCACGTGCTGGCCGGCCGCGCCAAGGACATGGGCTCGGCTGCGGTGTTCCTGCTGCTGATCAATGTGCTGCTGTGCTGGGGACTGATCCTGCTGCCGCGCTTGCTCTGAAGAGTGTGGTCTGCGCGACGCGCAGCTGCCAGTCGGCTTCTGTAGGCGACTGGATTGGCAGATGCATGGAGACCTTCGTTGCGATGGGACGCACCGGATCGCGCCAGCTGACGTATCAACCTGTCACGCGGCATGCAGCGACTGCTTCTGCCGATGGCCGGGCGTCATCGTGCCTGGTCGAATCGCCTGCCAGGCGCACGCGTGCATGCCGGCTTGACTCGCCGCGTGGCATGCTGCGGCTCTCTTTCAACGGAATCGCCTGCATGCCCGTCCTGATTCGCGCCCTGGTGTTGCTGATCCTGACCGTCTCGCTGTCCGGTTGCGGCTACAACGCGATCCAGCAGAAGGAAGAAGGCGTCAAGGCAGGTTGGTCGGAGGTGCTGAATCAGTATCAGCGTCGCGCCGACCTGATTCCCAATCTGGTGCGCACCGTGCAGGGCTATGCCCAGCAGGAGCGCCAGGTGCTGACCGAGGTGACCAATGCGCGCTCGCGGGTCGGGCAGATCCAGGTCAATGCCGACGACGAAGCCTCGCTCAAGCAGTTCCAGCAGGCGCAGGGCGAACTCGGCAGCGCACTGTCGCGCCTGTTGGTGGTCAGCGAAAACTATCCGCAGCTGAAATCCGACCAGTCGTTCCGCGATCTGCAGGTGCAGCTGGAAGGCACCGAAAACCGCATCACCGTGGCGCGCGGTCGCTACATCCAGACGGTGCAGGAGTACAACACCTACATCCGTTCGTTTCCGCAGGTGATCACCGCCAAGATCTTCGGCTACCAGCCCAAGCCCAATTTCAGCGTGGAAAACGAGGCGCAGATTTCGCGCGCACCGCAGGTGGATTTCGGCAATCAGCAGGCGCCGCAGCAATCGCAGCCGCAACCTGCGCAGTAAGCCATCGCAACCTGCGCATCGTTAAGAGGAGTTGGGGTGAGGGGACGGGGCGAAGCCTTTGGGTTGTCCAATGACACAAGGCTTGGCTCGTCCCCTCATCCGCCCCTTCGGGGCAGCTTCTCCCGCAGGTAGAAGGGTCAACCAAGTGCCAGTGCCTATGAAGCGCCAGTGCTCATCAGGTAGGAGTTGCGAATGCGGAAGAACTACATGCGGGTGTTCTGGATGGTGGCGCTGTTGCTGCTGCCGGCCTCGCTCCTGGCGCAGGATCTGGCAGCCATTCCGCCACTGCGCTCGCCCGTGGTCGACACCACCGGCACCTTGGATGCCTCGCAGACCCAACAACTCGAGCAGCAGGCGCTGGCCTTGCAGCAGCGCAAGGGCGCGCAGTTGCAGGTCCTGATCGTGCCGACCACGCAGCCGGAGGCGATCGAGCAGTACACCCAGCGCGTGTTCGACCAGTGGAAGATCGGCCGCAAGGGCGTGGACGACGGCGTGTTGCTGCTGGTGGCCAAGGACGACCGCCGGGTGCGGATCCAGCCGGGCTATGGCCTGGAAGGTGCGATCCCCGACATCACGGCCAACCGCATCATCCAGGAGTACCTGGCGCCGCGCTTCCGTGAAGGCGACTACGCCGGCGGCATCAGTGCGGCGACTGCGACGCTGGCCGGCCTGATCGAAGGCGAGGCCCTGCCGGCGCCGGTCAGCGGGCACGCCGATGGCGGCGCCGGTAATGGCTCGGGTGGCGGCGGCTGGATCATGGCCTTGTTCATCGGTTTTGTGGTCGCGATGGTGGCGCGCGGCATTCTCGGTGCTTTGCCACGGCCGCTGCGCGCGCTGCTGACCGGCGTCGCCGCCGGTGGCGCCGCCCTGCTGTTTACCTCGCTGCTGTTCGCCAGCGCCGGCGCTGCGGTGATCGGGCTGCTGGCAGGCCTGGCGTCCGGTTCGCCGGGGCGCTTTGTCGGCGGCGGTGGCTGGGGCGGTGGCGGATTCGGTGGCTTTGGAGGCGGTGGCCGCGGCGGTTTCGGTGGCGGCGGCTGGGGTGGTGGTGGCGGATCATCGGGAGGCGGTGGCGCCTCGGGGAGCTGGTAATGCGGTGGCTCAGGCATGTCTTCGCGCCCTCGGCGCAGCGCAGTTTTCCCGCCAGCTGCATGGACGCGATCGCCGCGGCGGTTGCCGCCAGCGAGCGCACCCATACCGGCCAGGTCATGGTGGCAGTGGAAGCCGACCTGCCGCTGGACGCGCTATGGCGCGGGCACACCGCGCGCCAGCGCGCCGAGCAGGCCTTCGCGCAATTGCGCACCTGGGACACCGAAGCCAACAACGGGGTGCTGCTGTATCTGCTGCTGGCCGACCACGCCATCGAAGTGGTCGCCGACCGCGGGCTGCGCAGCCGGGTGCCGGAAGCGCAGTGGGCCGAGGTGTGCCGGCGCATGCAGCAGTTCCTGCGCGAGGGCGAGCACGAGGCGGCGGTGCTGGCCGGGATCGAGGCGGTAACCGAGCTGTTGACCGAGCATTTTCCTGCCGCTGCCGGCTCCCAGCATGAAGATGAGCTGCCCGATCGTCCCCAGCTCTTAGGCTGAACGCGTGCGAGGTGTCAGAATAGACGCCTCGCTTTTTCGTGATCCGCGGTCCGCATGATCTATCTGCACGCCATCGACCCCATCGCCTTCTCGCTTGGACCGGTGCAGGTGCACTGGTACGGGTTGATGTACCTGGCCGCGTTCTTCTCTGCCTGGGCACTGGGGCGCTCGCATATCCTGCGCGGCCGCCTGCCTGGCGTGGACATGGACGGATTTTCCGACCTGCTGTTCTACGGCATGCTCGGCGTGGTGCTGGGCGGGCGCATCGGCTACATGCTGTTCTATGCGTTCGACAGCCTGCTGGCCAACCCGTTGATCCTGTTCAAGGTGTGGCAGGGCGGCATGAGCTTCCACGGCGGCCTGCTGGGCGTGCTGATTGCCTGCGGGCTGTGGGCGCGCAAGCACCGGCTGCACTTCTTCGACGTGATGGATTTCGTGGCGCCGCTGGTGCCGCTGGGCCTGGGCTTCGGGAGGCTCGGCAATTTCGTCGGCGGCGAGTTGTGGGGCAAGTTCACCGACGCTGGCTGGGGCGTGATCTTCCCGCTTGCGCCGGAACTGGCCGGGAAGTTGCCGGCAGAACTCCAGGCGCAGTACGCCGCCGGTGCATTGAACCAGTTTGCGCGGCATCCTTCGCAACTCTACGAGGCGGCGCTGGAAGGGGTGGTGATGTTCGTGGTGCTGTGGACCTTCTCGATGAAGCCGCGCGCACGCTATGCGGTGTCGGGGATGTTCGCGCTGCTGTACGGCGTGTTCCGTTTCATCGTGGAATTCGTGCGCGTGCCGGATGCACCGATCGGCTACCTGGCCTTCAACTGGCTGACGATGGGGCAGATCCTGAGCCTGCCGTTGATCATCGGCGGCCTGGTGTTGCTGGCGATGTCGCGCCGCGCGCCGGTGTTGCAGCCGGTACTGGTGCAGACCGCGGGCGCGGAGGCGGCCAAGTGAAGCCCTATCTGGACCTGCTGCAGCATGTGCTGGACCATGGCGCCGAGAAGTCCGATCGCACCGGCACCGGCACGCGCAGCGTGTTCGGCTGGCAGATGCGCTTCGACCTCAACGACGGTTTTCCGCTGGTGACCACCAAGAAGCTGCACCTGCGCTCGATCATCCACGAGCTGCTGTGGTTCCTGCAGGGCGACACCAACATCGGCTATCTCAAGGACCACCAGGTTCGGATCTGGGACGAATGGGCCGACCACAACGGCGATCTCGGCCCTGTGTACGGCAAGCAATGGCGGCGCTGGACCGGCCCGGACGGCGTCGAGATCGACCAGATGCAATGGCTGGTGGACGAGATCAAGCGCAACCCGGATTCGCGCCGGCTGGTGATCAGCGCCTGGAACGTCGGCGAGCTGCCGCAGATGGCCCTGATGCCGTGTCACAGCCTGTTCCAGTTCTATGTGGTGAACGGCAAGCTCAGCTGCCAGCTGTATCAGCGCAGCGGCGACATCTTTCTCGGCGTGCCGTTCAATATCGCCAGCTACGCACTGCTGACGCACATGGTGGCGCAGGCCACCGGCCTGGGCGTGGGCGACTTCGTGCATACGCTGGGCGATGCGCACCTGTATTCGAATCACTTCGCGCAGGCACGCGAGCAACTGGCGCGCAGCGCGCGTGCGCTGCCGACCTTGCGCCTGAATCCTGCCGTGACCGACCTGTTTGCATTCCGCTTCGAGGACATCGCCATCGAGGGTTACGACCCGCATCCGGCGATCAAGGCGCCGGTGGCGGTGTAAGCGTCGCTTCGCTGAGTGATGCCACACGTGGATTTGATGTTCGAAGGGATACTGTCGGCCGTATGAAACTGACCCTGATCGTCGCCTTCGACCGCAACAATGCCATCGGCTGCGACAACGCATTGCCGTGGAAGTTGCCGGACGATCTCAAGCGCTTCAAGGCGCTGACCTTGGGCAAGCCGATCCTGATGGGGCGCAAGACCGCGCAGTCGCTGGGGCGTGCCTTGCCGGGGCGAGTGAACCTGGTGCTGACGCGTTCGGGGCAGGTGCCGTTCGCGGACATGCAGGCGGTGGTGTCGCTCGATGAGGCGATTGCGCAGGCCGAGGCGGCCGGTGCACAGGAGCTGTGCGTGATCGGTGGTGGCGAGGTCTATCGCCTGACCATGGAGCGTGCGGACCTGCTGGCCGTCACCGAAGTGGACACCACCGTGGAACGGGCCGACACCTACTTTCCGCCGATCGACCCGGCCGTGTGGGAGCCGGTGCAACGCGAGTCGCACGCGGTCGATGCGCGGCATGCCTTCGCATTCGATTACGTGGACTATCGGCGGCGCTGAACTCAGTTAGCCGCGCATGCACGATGGTGCTGCCGAGTGCATGCAGTCCGGCGGTTTTGAGGCAGCGATGCGAATCAGTGCGTTCGCATGCCGGAAGGCCCAATGTGCAAGCGTGCCAGTCGCGTGGCGGATGCACGATCGGGCTGATCGCAAGCGCCGAGGCACTGCCTCGGCATGCTGCAGCAGTGCGCCGACCGCGCCCGTTATTCAGTCCGCAGCGGCAGCGGGCGGAGCGGCACCGGGTGCGGTGGAACCGGCGTTCGCATTCGCATTGTCCCCGCCACCGCCGCGCTGGCGTTGTCGACGGCGCGGCGACCGGCTACGTTGCGCGGTCTGCGATGGCTGCGTGATCGGGATTCCCGGCACCTGCACCACGCGCAGTTCGTCGGTATCCAGCTGCAGGGCGGTGAGTTTGCCGCCCCATACCGCACCGGTATCGATGGCGTGCACGCCCTGGGTGATGGTCAGCCCGAGTGCGGACCAATGCCCGCACACGATCTTGAGATCGCGCTCGACCCGGCCCGGTACTTCGAACCACGGATACAGGCCCTGCGCCTGCGTGCCCGGCGTGCCCTTGTCGTCGGTGGCGATGCGCCCGCGTGGGGTGCAATAGCGCATACGCGTGAACAGGTTGATGATCGCACGGCTGCGGTCGTACCCGCTCAGGCCCGGCGACCAGCCCGGCTGATCGCCGTACATGTTGCGCAACAGCTTGCGATAGCCGCCGCCCTGCAGCTGCTGCTCGACCTCGCGCGCATGTTTCTCGGCCATCTGCGTGGTCCACTTCGGCGCCAGCCCGGCGTGGATCATCATCCAGCCCAGTTCGCGGTCCAGGTGTGCCAGCTTCTGCATCCGTAGCCAGTCGAGCAGCAGGTCGCGGTCTTCGGCCAGCACGATGCGCAGCAGATCCGGATTGACCTTGCGCTGCTCTTCTTCAGAACGCGCGCCGATCGCCAGCAGCGACAGATCGTGGTTGCCCAGCACCACCACGCTATGTGCGCGCAGCGAATGCACCAGGCGCAGCGTTTCCAGCGACTGGCCGCCCCGGTTGACCAGGTCGCCGCAGAACCACAACGTGTCCTGCGCGGGATCGAAGTTGATTTTTTCCAGCAGGCGCTGGGTGATGTCGTAACACCCCTGCAGATCGCCAATCGCCCAGACGCTCATCGCTTGCGCTCCATCAGTCCAGCATCCATCAGTGCAGCGTCCTGGGTACGCTCAGCACGAAGGCGGCGATCGGGGCGGTGAATTCGGTGCCATCGTCGGCCACCATGTCGTAATGACCTTGCATCTGTCCCTGCTCGGTCTCAAGCAGCACGCCAGAGGTATAGCTGAATGCCTCGCCGGGGCGTAGCCAGGGTTGCTCGCCGACCACGCCTTCGCCATCCACTCGTTCGGTGCGTCCGTTGGCGTCGGTGATCTGCCAATGACGTGCGATCAGGCGCGCAGGCACGACGCCCGCGTTGTGGATGCGGATGCTGTAGGCGAAGGCGTAGCGGCCTTCGTCGGGGGTCGATTGATGGGCGAGGAAGCGGGGCGACACCTCGACCTCGACCCGGTAGCGCGGATCATCGTGCATGCGGAAAGTCTAAATAAAACCGTGTGGGAGCGGCGCTCAAGCCAGCTCGACATTGGCCAGACGGACAAAATCCGCGACCTCGAGTTGTTCGGCGCGCGCATCCGGGCGCACCTGCGCGGCCTCGAAATGGGCGGGCTCGCAGACGTTGGACAAGGCATTGCGCAGGGTCTTGCGGCGCTGACCGAAACCGGCGCGCACCACGTCGGCAAAGCGACGCCGGTCCCTGATCAGCACCGTGGCCGGATCGCGCGGCACCAGCCGTACCACCGCCGAGTCCACCTTCGGCGGCGGCCGGAATGCGCCCGGCGGTACCACGAACAGTGCGGTGACCTCGCAATAGGCCTGCAGCATCACGCTCAGGCGCCCGTATACCTTGCTGCCGGGGCCGGCGGCCATGCGGTCGACCACTTCCTTTTGCAGCATGAAGTGCATGTCGGCCAGCGCGCCGGCATGGTCCAGCGCATGGAACAGGATCGGCGAAGAGATGTTGTAGGGCAGGTTGCCGACCAGCCGGATCGGCGTGCCATCGGCCAGCGCGGTGAAATCCACGCCAAGCACATCGCGATGGATGATGCTCAGCGCGCCGAGCGGTGCAGCGGCGTCGGTCAATGGTGCGATCAGGTCGCGGTCGAACTCGATCACGGTCAGTGCGCCGTGCTTGCGCAGCAGCGGAAAGGTGATCGCGCCCTGGCCGGGGCCGATTTCGACCAGGTGCTGGCCGGCGCGCGGGTCCACTGCCTGCACGATGCGGTCGATGTAATACCGGTCGGCAAGAAAGTGCTGGCCAAGCGACTTCTTGGCCGGTGCGCTGAAAGAATGATTCATGCGCGCAGTTTAACGTGGCAGCGCCTGCACGCGGTGCCGGTCCTGCACCTGGGAGACGCGGCAGATGGGATGCGTGCACGATGCGCATCGTCCAACGCAGGCAATCGCCTCTCGCTCAGCGGCGTGCTGCCAGACGCGCGCACAGGTCGGTCGCCGCCATCAGGCTGGACGGGTCGGCGATACCGCGCCCGGCCAGCTCCAGTGCAGTGCCGTGATCGACCGCCACGCGCGGGTAGGGCAGGCCGAGCGTGATGTTGACCGCTTGTTCGAAGCCGCTGTACTTGAGCACCGGCAGGCCCTGGTCGTGATACATCGCCACCACCGCATCGAAGCCGGTGAGTTTCTGCGGTAAGAATGCAGTGTCGGCCGGTAGCGGGCCGATCAGCTGCATGCCGTCGCCGCGTAGCTGCTCCAGTACCGGGATGATGATGTCCAGTTCCTCGCGGCCCAGGTGCCCGTCTTCGCCGGCATGCGGGTTGAGGCCAAGCACCGCGATGCGCGGGCGTTCCAGGCCGAAGTCGCGTCGCATCGCGGCATCGGTAATGCGCAGGCAGCGCGTCACCGCGTCGGCGGTGATCGCATCGGCGACTGCGCGCAATGGCAAATGGGTTGTCACCAGGGCGACGCGCACGACGGCATTTGCCAGCATCATCACCACCGGGCAGCCCGCCTGTTCGGCCAGCAGCTCGGTGGTGCCGGTGTAGGGAATGCCACCGGCATTGATCGCTGCCTTGTGTACCGGGCCGGTGACGATGCCCTGCAGCTTGCCGGACAGGCAGTCGCCGGCAGCGCCACGCAGGCCGGCAATGACCGCTGCCGCATTGGCGGGATCAGGTGTCCCGAAGTGGGTAGGCACGGCTTGGCGGATCGGATGCAGCGGCAAGTCGCCGGGCGCGCGCGCGCGCTGGTCCGGATCGAGCAGCCGCACAGACAAAGACAGCGCCTTTGCGGCGCTGTGCAGGGTGTCCGGATCGGCGTAGGCGATCAGGTGGGCGTCCGAGCGCGGCCGTTGGGCGAGCCGGACGCACAGCTCCGGCCCGATCCCGGCCGGCTCGCCTGGCACCAGCGCGAGCGACGGGAGCATCGAATCAGCGCGTCGGCCGCGCCGGCGGCGGTGTCGGTGCGGCAGGCGCCGCAGGGTCGGCCGGCTTGGCTGGAGCGGCGGTGGCATCGCCGTCGGCGCGGTCGCCGGTACGGAAGCTCACATACGCTTCGCCACGCAGCTCCTGCAGATAGCGGTTGTACTCTTCTTCCAGCTTGCGACGGCCGATCGTTTCACGGATCTGCGCACGCTGGCTTTCGGCACTGACGTCGGTCTGACGGCTACCCACGCGTTGCACGATGTGCCAACCCGCCTGGGTGCGGAACGGTTCGGACACCGCGCCGTCGGCCAGGCCTTCGACCTGCTTGCCGAAGTCAGGGCCGAACGCATCGGCCGGGAACCAGCCCAGATCGCCACCCTGGCCACGGCTGTTGGTATCTTCGGAAGATTCCTTCGCGGTGGCCTGAAAGTCGGCGCCGCCAGTGATGCGCGCACGTAGCGTGTCGATCTTGGCCTTGGCCTGCGCCTCGGTCTGGCTGTCGTTGATGCGCACCAGGATGTGGCGTGCGTTGTATTCGGTGACCAGCTTCTTCTCGCCGCCGGCATTGGCGTCGCGCATTTCCACCAGCTTGAGCAACTGGAAACCGCTGGGACCACGCAGCGGACCGGCGACCTGGCCAGGCTGCATGTCACGGATCAGCTGGGCGAATGCGTTGGGGATTTCGTCCAGGCTGCGCCAGCCCAGATCGCCGCCTTCCAGCGCGTTCGGGCTGTCGGAATACCGCACTGCCGCTGCCGAGAAGTCCAGCTCGCCTTTGTCGATCAATGCCTTCACGCCATCGACCTTTTTCTGGCCAGTGGCGATCTGGTCGGCCGTCGCACCTTCCGGCAGGCCAACCAAAATGTGCGCCAGGTGATATTGGCTGCCGGTGGTGGCCTGCTGTGCCAGCGCAGTGTCCACTTCGCCTTCGCTCACGCTGATGCGGCTCTGCGCAAAGCTCTGACGCAGGCGCTGCACGATGATTTCGTCACGCACCGAAGCGCGGAAATCGCCATAGCCCATGCCGTCGGCTGCCAGTTTCTGGCGCAGACCATCGACAGTGGTGCCGTTCTGCTGAGCGATGCTGGCAATTGCCCGGTTGAGTTCCTCGTCGCTGACGCGGATACCGCTGCCATCGGCACGACCGACCTGCAATTTGACCAGGACCAGACGCTCGAGCACCTGGCGCTGCAGGACATCGTCCGGCGGCAGCTGGTTTTCCCGGCCGGCGTACTGCGACTTGACGTTGCGTACGGCGCGATCGAGCTCGCTCTGCAGCACCACGTCTTCATCGACGATGGCGGCAATGCGATCCAGCGGCTGGGATTGCTGTGCCGAGGCCAACGGCGAGAGCGTGCTGGTGAGTACCAGCAGCGAGGCAAGAACAACAGAGAAAGGCTTGGTCATGGAATCAAGTTCGGATCGTAATCGTCCGGATTAGTCGTGGTATTGCTGGGCGGGACCAGATACAGGTCGTCGCGGTAATAGCCGAGAATAGCACGGCGCAAAGTGCGGTCCGTGTTCTGCCCGAACGAGCTCAGGCCCTTCAGCACGAACTCCACCTGGATGGAGTTGTCCATCTCGCCATTGCGGTTGCGCACGAACCGGCGCACCAGCGCGCGCACCGCCAGGCAGCAGCTGTCCCATTGCACGCCACCGATGATTTCCAGTGGCTTGCGGTCCAGCAGCGAGTAGTAATAACGGCCGACCGCACTCCAGCTGGGGTTGATCGGGTACAGGAAGGAGAAGTCGGCCTGCTTGAGCTGGTCGCTGTCATCGATCAGGTTGCGACGGTAGCGATACGCCAGATTGATGATGCCGTCGTTGTTGAGCAGGTAGCGCGTCCGCAGGCTGGCCAGATCTTCCTTGCGCGAATTCGGGTTCCATTGATAGGTGGCGCCCATCGACCAGCGGTCGTTGATCATGTAGTTGGCGTCGGCCACCCAGGCGGACTTGCCCTGCTCGATCGGCTGCTCGCTGCCGCCAGTGGCAGTGTTGGTGCTGTTGTTGATGGTGACTAGTGAGTCGTTGAAGTACAGGATCTGCCCCGCACTCAGCGACAGTTTCTCGCGGCCATCGTCCTGGCGCAGCCAGCGCGAGGTCACTGCCAGGGTCAGCTGGTTGGCATCGTTCTGACGGTCCGCACCGGTATAACGCGAGTCACGAAACAACTGGCCATAGCTGAAGGTGAACGGGCGGGTATCGAAGACCGGCAGGTCGTCCTGGTCGCGGTACGGCACGTACAAATAGTACAGGCGCGGCTCCAACGTATTGAGATAGTTGGTGCCGAATACCGAAGTCTCGCGGTCGAAGTACAGGCCGGCATCCAGCGAGGCGATCGGCAGGCTGCGTGAGGGGGAACGGTCACCGGTCAGCGGCGCGGTGTTGGCCAGCGTCGAATCCAGCTGATACGCGGTGTAGCGCCATGCCACGGTCGGAGTGAAGAACCAGGCTGCGCCGGACAGCGGCATCGAGATATAGGGCTTGATGTCAAAGCGCGAACCGCTGCCGTATTCCTTGTTGCGGATGTTGGTGCGCACGTAATCATCGCCGTCGTCACCGTTGGTGTTCCCGTCGGTTGGAGGCCTGACAAAGTAAGAGTCGTCGTGGTTGAAGCGCACCGCTTCGGCGTACACGCCGGCCTCGAAGATGCCGAATGGCTTGTCCCAGGTGAAATAGGCGCGCGGCTGGCGGTTGTAGGGCAGCGCCTGCTCGTCCAGCGTGTAGTCGGTCAGCTGCCAGCGATCGGCCATCAGGCCGGCGGTCCAGGTTTCGCCGGTACCGTAGATGCCCACGGTACTCTGCAGGCTGGAGGCCGAGCCCATGCCGTTCAGGCGGCTGGTGAAGTCTTCCACATAGCGGGTGTCGCTGACCCAGGAGATGCTGGCACGCGCCTGCCAGTACTTGTTGACGTTGTGGTAGCCGCTGTAGAAGACGCTGCCGCGGTCCTTGTCGCGCAACTTGTCGTTGGGCAGATAGTTGCCTGTGATCTCGCCGCGACCGCCTTCGTACAGATAGCGGAACTCGGTGCCGAACATGAAACCGCGCTTGCTCATGTAGCGTGGCAGCAGGGTCGCGTCGTAGTTCGGCGCCAGGTTCAGGTAGATCGGCTGCAGGTAGTCGAAGCCATTGCGACCGGACAGGCCGAACTGCGGGAACAGCAGGCCGGTCTGGCGACGGTCGTCGATCGGGAACTTGAACCAGGGGAAATACAGCACCGGCACCTTGCCGATCTGCAGCACGGCGTTGCGGGCGGTGCCGAAGCCTTCTTCGTTGTCGACGTCGATCTCCGGCGCGCGCACGCGCCAGATCGGCTGCGAGGGATCGCAGGTGGTATAGGTCGAGCGGTGCATCTGCCCGACCTGGCCCTGCAGGTCCACCGACTCGGCCGCGCCGTTGCCGCGCCGGTCCACCAGCTGGTACTGGATGTTGGTGACCTTGTGGGCGTCGGTGTCCTGATTGCCTTCGGCGCGGTCGGCGACCATGCGGAAGGAGGTGTCCTGGTAGCGGACATGGCCTTCGGCGATGTAGTTGCCGGTCTCGGTGTCCATGCGCAGGTTGTCGGCGCCCAGGAACTGGTCGCCGCGCTTGAGCGCCACATTGCCCTGGTACTGCGGGGTGGTGCTGGTGCCGGACAGCTGGTCGCCTTCGATGTCGGTCGGCAACTGCTGGCGCATTTCGGCGGCCTTGGCATCTGCGGCGGGCGCGCCGTCAAAGCCTGGCAGCGGATCCACGGCCGGGCACAGTCCCCAGTTCAACGGCTTGTCGGCAGCCATGGCCGGGAGGCAAATGGCGATGCTCAAAGGCAGGGGCAGCAGGCGGAGAACTCGGCGCACGCGTGATTCAACCAATAAAATGGCGACTAGCTTGCCGCATACCCCGCATAGGGGCAATGAAGAGCTCCCTGGTCGGGAGGGCGAGGTTCATCGCGATGGGGGCGCGAGCAAGGCGCTGGTAGGGTTCAACGCAGCGCGGCCACGTGCGCTACGCTGCTTTCGCGCAAGGCCTGCAGGTCGTAGCCGCCTTCCAGCATGGATACCACCCGGCCACGGGCATGCCGCTCGGCCAGGGTGCGCAGCGCGCCGGTCAGCCAGGCGAAGTCGTCGGCATCGAGCATCAGATCGGCCAGCGGATCGCGCAGATGCGCATCGAAGCCGGCCGAGATCAGGATCAGCTGCGGGCGGAAGGCATCCACCAGCGGCAGCATCTCGTCTTCCCACGCGTTGCGGAAGCGCAGCCCGTCGCTGCCTGGTTGCAGTAGCAGGTTGTGAATGTTGCCGATGCCGCGCTCGTAAACGCTGCCCGAGTGCGGATAAAGCCCGGACTGGTGGGTGCTGAGATACTGCACGCTCGGGTCGCGCTCGAAGATCGCCTGCGTGCCGTTGCCGTGGTGGACGTCGAAATCCACGATGCTGATCCGTTCCAGCCCATGCCGGTCGCGCGCATGCGCGGCGGCCACGGCAATGTTGTTGAACAGGCAAAAGCCCATCGACACCTGCGCGGTGGCATGGTGCCCGGGTGGGCGCACGGCGCAGAAGGCGGTGCGGGTGGCGTCCTGCATCACCGCGTCCACCGCGGCGATGCCGGCACCTGCCGCGCGCAATGCTGCCGCGCGCGAGCCGGGAGACATCACGGTGTCCACGTCGAGCCGATGGTGGCCTTCGAAGGCGGTTTCCAGCACCGCGTCGACCTGTTCGCGCTCATGCACCCGGCACAGGTCGCCGAGCTTGGCCAGCGGCGCCTCGCGCCAGTCCAGGTCCGGGAACGCGTCGCGCAGGGCCCCCACCACCGCTTCCAGGCGGGCGGGGCTCTCGGGGTGCTCGGGGCCGGCGTCGTGCCCGAGGCAGGCGGGATGGGTAAAGACCAACATGGGGCAAATCTAGCCTGTCCGCCGTGCCATGTGCAGGTCAGCCGCGCCGGCGGTCGTGCCGCCACAGCACTTCCTGCTGGCCATCGGCGCGCGCCAGCACGCGCGCCAGCACGAACAGCAGGTCGGACAGCCGGTTCAGGTAACCGATCGCCTCGCTGCGCACGGTCTCCTGGCGCGATAGCGCAACGGTCTCGCGCTCGGCCCGACGCACGATGGTGCGGGCCAGGTGGCAGCGCGCAGCGGCCTCGCCTCCGGCCGGCAGAATGAACTCCTTCAGCGGGGGCAGCGTGTCGTTGAAAAGGTCCAGCTGGCGCTCCAGCGCATCGATATCGGCGCTATCGATGGCGGCGTGGCCGGGGATGCACAGCTCGCCGCCCAGATCGAACAACTGGTGCTGGACGGTGGTCAGCAGCTCGGCGATCGGTTCCGGCACGCCGGGAGCGGCCAGCAGCACGCCGATGGCCGAATTGGCCTCGTCCACGGTGCCGTAGGCGTTGACCCGCAGCGCGTCCTTGCCGGTACGGCTGCCGTCGCCCAGCCCGGTGCTGCCGTCGTCGCCGGTGCGCGTATAGATCCGCGAGAGCCGGTTGCCCATCTCAGCCGGCCTGGGTCTGGCCGGGCGCGCTGGTCAGGCGCTCGGCGGCCACCTGGATTGCCGCGGCAGCGGCGACATACAGCGCGGCACTGCGCAGATACGGCCCCAGCCAGTCGGTGTAGTTCTTGAACCAGCCGGCCACGGTCGGCTCGGCCACGCTGGCACTGATCCAGTAGAAGCTGCCCTGGGCGATCAACTGGCACAGCGCCACCGAGAGCAGCAGCGCCGGCACCAGCCGGGCCAGCGCACTCCACTGTGCGCCGTGATACTGCCGACGCAGCCACACGCCGCCGGCCCACAGCGCGAAATACGCCGGGATCAGGCACCAGTACGCCGGCGACACGCAGTAGTGCTGCCAGAAGCTCAGGCCCTGGTTGGTGATCACCAGCCAATCCACCGCCACTGCCAGCAGCATCAGCAGCGGGAACGCCAGCCTGGTGCGCGCGGCCAGATGGAAGCCGCCGATGAAGAACACCGCCCAGGACGCGTCCGGGATCGGCGCGAAGTGATTGATCCGCGTGGCCGCCATCAGGACGGCAAGCAGACTCAAAACCAGGGTGTCGTGCGAGCGAGGAGTCATGCGCGGAGGTGGCCGGATCACAGGCTGGCGAGTGTAGCGTGGAACCCGGCACGCCCGCGCCATTGGCGGCCTTGCGGTGGCCCGCCTGGCGCAAGCAACTGCCTAGCGCCCCGTTGCCGAACACGGCGGACGCAAATCGGTGGGTGTCCGGATGCGCCCTGCACCGGCAAGGGTCGGCACTGCTCCCTGCGCGATCAGCCGGCCGCGCCAGACCAGCTAGGGCGCGGCAAGCTGTCCCACCCGGGCGCGGCAACGGGTCACGGGCGAAGGCTTATCATGTGGCAATGACACATCCACATGACGTTCTGATCGTCGGCGGCGGCCTGGTCGGCTCCAGCCTGGCGATTGCGCTGGACCGCATCGGCCTGGATGTCGGGCTGGTGGAAGCCACCCCGGCCGGCACGCCGCCAGCGGTGTTCGACCAGCGCAACCTGAGTTTTGCCGCCGCCACCGTCAATGCGCTGAGCGTGCTGGGGGTGATGGCCAAGCTGCGCAGCGCCCCCGGGCCGATCCGGCGCATCCACGTCAGCCGGGCCGGCGACTTCGGCCGTGTGCAGCTGGACGCGGCCGATTACGGCCGCGACAGCTTCGGCCAGGTGGTGGTGGCGCGCGATTTCGGCGAGGCCTTGCAGGCACGCCTGGACGAACTGACCCGGCTGCGCCGCTATCGCCCGGCACGCTGCATCGGGGTCGAGCCGGTGCAGGACGGTCTGCGCGCGCTGCGGATCACTACCGCTGATGGCGAGCAGTGCGTGCAGGCCCGGCTGGTGGTCGGCGCCGACGGCACCCATAGCGCAGTGCGCGAGCTGCTGCATATCGGCAGCGACGCGCACGACTTCCTGCAGACCTTGTTCGTGGCGCGGGTCCGTGCCTCCCGCCCACCGGATGGCACCGCCTGGGAGCGCTTTGGCGAGCACGGGCCGACCGCGCTGTTGCCGCGCGGCGATCGCCATTACGGCGCGATCCACTGCGTGGCGCGTGCCGAGGCCGAGGCAGTGGCAGCGCTCGACGCCGCTGGCTGGCTGGCGCGGTTGCAGCGCGCGGCCGGATGGCGCGCCGGGCGCTTTGTCGCCAGCGGCGAACGCAGCGCGTATCCGCTGGTGCAGGTGCTGGCCCACGCGCTGGTCGCCGAGCGCGTGGTGCTGCTGGGCAATGCCGCACAGACGCTGCATCCGATCGGCGCCCAAGGCTTCAACCTCGGCTTGCGCGATGCGCTGACGCTGGCCGAATTGATCGAGCACGATCGCAGCGATGCCGGTGCAGGGGCACTGTTGGCCAAGTATCTGGCACGTCGACGGGTGGACCGCGAGCAGACCATTGGATTCTCCAGCGGGCTGGCGCGGCTCACCGGCAACCCGGCGCCGCTGCTGAGGCCGTTGCGCAGCCTCGGCCTGCTCGCCACCTCGCAGGCGGCGCCGTTGCAGTCGATGCTGGTCGGCGGGGCGATGGGTTTCCGTGGCGATGTGCCGCAATTGTGCAGGGGAGTCGCATGAGTCGCCGTGGTACCCGCGATGCGTTGATCGTCGGTGGCGGCGTGGTCGGTGCCGCCTGCGCGTTGGCCTTGGCCGATGCCGGCCTGAGCGTGGCGCTGGTCGAAGGCCGCGAGCCCGCGCGCTGGCGGGCCGACCAGCCCGATCTGCGCGTCTATGCCTTCGCCGCCGACAATGCCGCGTTACTGGACAGCCTGGGCGTATGGGCCTCGGTGCGCGCTGCCCGCGTGCAGCCGTACCGGCGCATGCGGGTCTGGGACGCGGCAGGTGGCGGCGAACTGAGCTTCGATGCCGACACATTGGGCCGCGAACAACTCGGTTGGATCATCGAACACGCGGTGCTGGTCGATCGCTTGTGGGCCGCCGTGCATGCGGCCGGCATCGAGGTGCATTGCCCGGCACGCGTGGTCGAGCTGGAACAGGATGCAAGCAGCGTGCGCCTGCGCCTGGACGATGGCAGCCGCCTGGAAGCGGCGATGGCGATTGCCGCCGATGGCGCCGCATCGACCTTGCGCGAGCTCGCCGGTGTGCCGGTGTCGCGGCATGCCTACGCGCAGCGCGGCGTGGTCGCCTTCGTGGAGACAGAGCAGCCGCATCAGGCCACTGCCTGGCAGCGCTTTCTGACCACCGGCCCGCTGGCATTGCTGCCGTTTGCCGATGGCCGCAGTTCGATCGTATGGACCTTGCCGGATGCCGAGGCCGCGCGCGTGCTGGCGCTGGACGATGCCGACTTCTCGCGCGAGCTGACCCAGGCCTTCGCAGCGCGGCTGGGGCAGGTGCGGGTGGTCTCCGCGCGCGCGGCGTTTCCGCTGCAACGGCAATTGGTGGAGCAGTATGTCAGCGGCCGCGTGCTGACCCTGGGCGATGCTGCGCATGTGGTGCATCCGTTGGCCGGGCAGGGCGTCAATCTGGGCCTGCGCGATGTCGCTGCGTTGCGCGCCGAGGTGCGTGATGCGCTGGCAAGGCGTGCTGACTGGGCTGCCCCGCATCGGCTGCAGCGCTGGGCGCGCACCCGCCGCAGCGAGAACACCGTGGCTGCTTATGGCTTCGATGCGATCAACACGGTGTTCTCCAACGACGACATGCACCTGACCCTGTTGCGCGGGTCGGTCCTCGGGCTGGCCGGCAGGTTGCCGCCGCTGGTCGATGTGCTGTGGAAGCGTGCCTCCGGCAGCGCGTGATCGCGCGCGCAGCGCGCGGCACCGGTGTGGCTTACCCCCACATAAGGCATGCGGGCGCTCGCCCGGCAGGCTGCCGCCGAACTAGCGCGGCAACACGCCCGGATCCGCGGCATGCATGCTGCTGCGTCGGCGTGCGTGCTGCGGAGGCGGATGCGGCACGCTGATGCAGACAGCGCTGCATGCAGTGCCAGGCCGGGTCGCCAGACTGCCAAGGTCCGAAGCCGTGCGGGTGGCTCGCGCCAGCCAGTGTGCGGGTCAGATGCCTATGCTGTGGCGCTGGGTAGTGGCGGGCTCGGCACGAAATGGCCAGTCGCGCTGCCAGCACGGCCGCGGTGATGCGCTCAACTTGCAGTACCGGTATAAAAATCTTGCAGATGAGATCGCTTGGTGGCACTTTGGATCCCGAGGAGATCGTTTCGGCGGTCCGCAGTGGCTGGCCGGCGTTGGTGAGATCCCATGGCGGGACGCATTTCGATTCAATCAGCGACGCGCAATCGGCCACCGGCAAATGGCCAGCGCGCATCGCAGGAGTGCAGCATGGCAAGCATCATCGGCGGCATTGGAACCTCGCACGTTCCCGCCATCGGGGTGGCCTACGACAAGGGCAGACAACAGGATCCATTGTGGAAGCCGTTGTTCGACGGCGACACGCCCGTGGCTGGCTGGTCGGCCAAGCGGCGGGCCGCTGGGCTGGTGTTGTTCTGCAACGACCATTGCACGCCATTCTTCATCTGCCCATATCCGGCCTTCGCAGTGGGCATCGGCGAGCGCATTTGCGTCAACAACACCGGGTGGGGCTTGGAATTTCTGGACCGTTCCCAGCATGCGCCGGGAGCGCTGACCGATCTCACCCACAGCGATGACGTGTGCCAGGGGGGCGACGGGAGCGTGCAGCAGATCATGTGGCTGGCGCTGCGCAGTGCGCTGGGCGGGCCGATCCGCACGCTGCATCAGAACCACTGCCTGATGAGCGCCACCGCGATGACGGTGGTGCTGTACGAGCCGGGCATCGAAACCGCTGACGCGCCGTCTTCAGCGCAGTTGCTCGCACATACCGCGCATACCGCAAATGCGGCACGGGGGGCGGCCTACGATTCCGCAAGTACGCGGCATGCGCCAGATCGGCGGCACTTACCTGTTCGATCTGCGTACCGGCAACCGCGCGTTGCGCATCGATCGATTCTTGTGGCATATGATTCGCGCCCGGTGGCGCGATCGCTTGCTTGAAAATTCCGAAACACTGATGCAGGAGGCCGGCCTCACCGAGCATGAAAGGCGCTGATCCTCGCACGCGGCCGGCTCGGACTGGTGCGGTACCGCGCCAACGTCTTCGTCATCGAAAAATTCGCCCGTCTGGTGCGTATGACCAATCTGCAGGTCGACGCCATCATGCGTGGCGAATCCTTCGAAGACGCCATGCAGACCCGGCGTGTGCCCGATGCACGCTGATCTGCAGGGGCGGCCAGGTGCCGTCCCGCCGCATTACCCGACTTCCCAACGTAAGGTCCATCCCCATGACCATGTCCTCCGTGTTCTTCGAACACCGTATCAAGGTCCGGCATCTACGTGTGATCGAGGCGCTGGATCGGCAGAAAAGCCTGCTCCGCGCCTCACGCGTGTTGAACGTCACCCAGCCCGCATTGACGCGTGCCCTGCAGGAGATCGAAGAGATCGTCGGCGCGCCGCTGTTCGAGCGTCATTCGCGCGGCGTGCGCCCCAACGCGATGGGCGAGGTGCTGGTACAGACCGCGCATGTCGTGCTCGGCCAGTTGCGCCGCGCGCAGGACACCTTTGAGGGTCTGCTGCAAGACGATGCGCTCACCATCACCGTGGGCGCGTTGCCGGTCGCTGCCAGCGGCCTGTTGCCGGCCGTGCTGGCCGCGTTGTATCGCGCCGAACCTACCTTGCGGGTGCGCCTGCTGCATGGGCGCACCGACGAACTGCTGCCCAAGCTGGCCGGCAACGAGATCGATCTGGTGGTGGGCCGGCTGTATCCGCTGGCTCGCTACGACGGGTTGATCCGCAAGGTGCTGTACCAGGATCCGATCGCGCTGGTGGCGCGCAGCGACCACCCGCTGTTTGCCAACGGCCAGGTGCGTATCGCCGAAGCCGCTGCGTATCGCCAGGTGCTGCCGACGCTGAGCCAGCATGTCGAGCGCGATGTGGGGCAGGTGATGCGCGAACACGGGCTGGCCACGCGCGATCAGCTGCGTTCCAGTTCGGCCAGCTTTACCCGCGAGATTCTGCTCGGCACCGACAGCATCGCCGTGATGCCGAGCATGATGGTGGCCGGGGATATCGCACGTGGCGAGTTGCGCGCCTTTCAGCTGCAACAGCCGTCGCAGGCGCGCGCAGGCGGGGTGATCTATCGCGATGGCAGTGCCATCCACAAGCCTGGCGTGCGCTTGCTGATGCGCGAACTGGAACGCCAATTGGCGGCCATGGCCGAGCAGGGGGCGGTGTGGGTGGACGACCAGATCAGCGAGGACACCCTGTTGCTGGACGAGTCCGCGTGATCGATTGAGCGCGGCATGCGCGGCACAAGCGCTGCCGCGTCTGGGTGGTGCTGCACTGGCGTGATGCACGCACACGGCAGGCAGCTCGGGCCCGCCTGTTGCGCTGTCGGGCATGGTTCGCCGCCGTGGCTCGGCAGCGAAGCTGCGGGTCGCTGCCAGCTGCGCGCGGTGCGATCCACATTCCGTGCGCATCACGCCCCGGTGACCAGGGCGTCTTTCAGGCGCGCTTTCTGCAGCTTGCCGGTCGCGGTGCGCGGCAGCGCCTGGACCACGCGCAGATGCTTGGGCACCTTGTACTTGGCCAGTCGTTCGATCAGATAGGCGCGGATCTGTTCCAGATCCGGCGCGTCGTCGGCCGGCACGATCGCCAGGTAGCCCACCTCTCCCCATTGCGGGTCGGCGATCCCCACCACCGCGCATTCGCGTACCTGCGGATGGTCGGCAAGCGCCGCTTCGATCTCGGCCGGATACACGTTCTCACCGCCGGAAATGAACATGTCCTTCTTGCGATCGACGATCCAGAAAAACCCGTCGGCATCGTGCCGCACGATGTCGCCGGTGCGGAACCAGCCGCGCTCGTCGAGCGCGGCGGCGCTTGCCTGCGGATCGCGCCAGTAACCGGGGCTGAGGTTGGGGCCGCGCAACAGCAACTCGCCTGGCACGCCGACCGGGCAGTCGTTGCCATCGCCATCGACCACGCGTGTCTGCACCGCAGGGGGCGAAATGCCGACCGCGCCCAGCTTGGCGCGGATCACCGCGCAGTCCACCGACATGCCGAACACCGTGCCGGCCTCGCTCATGCCAAAGCCGCTGACCATCGGGATGCCGTCTTCCAGCCAGCCGAGCAGGTCATCGCTGGCGTGCGGCGCGCCGCCGCTGACCAGCGCGGTGAGATGCCGCAGCGAGGCCGCATCGAAACCGGGCTGGCTGCGGAACGCCTGCATCATCTGCGGCACGCCGACGTAATGCGTGATGCCCAGCGACCGGTTGCCCAGCCAGCCCAGGGTGCGCTTGGGTTCGAAGCCGTTGGAGACCTGGATCGAGCCGCCTACCGCCAGCGCCGGGCGCACATTGGTGGCCAGGCCGATGATATGGAACATGGGCGCTTCGCACAGGAAACTGCTGCCCGCATCCACGCGCGTGGTGACGCCAAAGTTGTGCGCCACCTGCTGCAGATTCTGCTCGCTCAGCATCACGCCCTTGGGCTGACCGGAGGTGCCGGAGGTGAACAGGATCAGGCTGATGCGGTCGGGTGGGATCGACGCAGTGTCTGCCGGTTCGAGCAATTTCGCCGCGTCGATGAAGTCGGCCAGCGACGCGACATCGGCGCGCCCTGCAGCAACGTCGTCGCCCAACAGCAGGCGCGGCTCGGCGCGTTGTAGCAATGCATCCAGTTCGCCTGCACTCAGCCGCCAGTTGAGCGGGACGTAAATCGCACCGACGCGTCCGCAGGCGAAATGCAACGCCACCTGCCAGACCGAATTGCGTGCCAGTGTGGCAAGCCGTTCGCCATCGACGCAGCCGCGCGTCTGCAGCAATGCAGCCAGACGGCCGATCAATGCGTCCAATTCTGCGTACGACCATTGCTGATCCAGCAGCAGGTCGCGTGCAGCAAGCCGATGAGGGCTAAGGCGGGCGTGGAGAGAGATCGAGTCGGTCGGCATGGTCATGGCGCTGTCTTCCGAATGCAGATGAGTGGGTGACTGACGTGACGACGGCGGCTGCGGCTGAAGGTTGACGCGCGCCAGAACACCTAGCGAACGTTCACCCGACGCTGCGGACGCAGCGCAGGAGGCGATGGACAACGCAGTGCCTGCCGCATCGCGTTACGACCGCGCCATGGTCGCGGCGCGGTCGGCGTGCTGAAGGGCTTGAGTGGGATTGATGGCTTTGGGTTCGAGAAACGCGTGCGGTTCTTCGATGCCGTCTTCGCGGCCGCTCCCGGAGTGCTTGAACCCGCTGGATGAGCAGGCCCGACGGCCCACGCGCGGCGATCCCGCGCAGCGTTGCGGACACGGCTTCCATCCTCCCTCCTCGGTGCAGAAAACCACGGGCAGCGCCAGCGATGCGCGTGGTGCACGCATCGTTTCAGGCACCGTAGGACCCGCTCAGGCGCTGGTCTTGGTCAGATCGTATGCGCCCAGGCCGGGCTTGTAGCTCTTCTCGTCGATGAACTGGCGGATGCCTTCCTTGCGGGCGTTGTTGTCGAACGAATTGGCCGCCTCCTGCATGCGCACTAGATAATCTTCGGCTTCGTCGTAGGTCATGGTGCCGACCCGACGCACCGCATCCTTTGCGTATTTCAGCGCAACCGGGTTCTTTTTGAGCAGCAGCTCGGCCACCTCGCGGGTGCGCGCCTCCAGCCGTTCCAGCGGCACGCTTTCGTTGACCAGGCGCCATTCGGCGGCCTTCTTGCCGTCCACCATTTCGCCCGTCAGCGTCATCCACATCGCATCGCGCATCGACAGCAGCTCCACCGCGACCTTGGTGACGCCGCCGCCGGGCAGGATGCCCCAGTTGATTTCCGACAGGCCGAACTGCGCCTCGTCGGCGGCGATCGCCAGATCGCAGGCGAACAACGGCCCGAAGCCGCCGCCGAAACACCAGCCGTTGACCATCGCGATGGTGGGCTTCTGGTACCAGCGCAGGCGGCGGAACCAGCCGTAGGATTCGCGCTGCGAGCGACGCACGCCGCGCAGGCCCTGGGCTTCGGTTTCGCGGAAATATTCCTTCAGATCCATGCCGGCCGACCAGGCGGTGCCTTCGCCACCGAGCACCAGCACGCCGACGTTGTCGTCGAATTCCAGCTCGTCCAGCACGTCCATCATGCGGCGGTTGAGCGCCGGGCTCATCGCGTTGCGTTTGTCGGGGCGTGCAAACTTTACCCAGGCAATGCGGTGTTCGATGCGGACCGATACCACGTCATGCTCGTTCAAGCGGCGTCTCCTTCGAGTGGGTACAGAGTGGAAATCACAGTGCGTCGGCGAGCGCGGTGTCCGGCACTCCGGCCCGTTCCAGCGCGGCGCTGGCGTTCAACTTGCAGAGCAGGCGCAGCAAGGTCTGCTGCTCGCTGGCCTGCAGGCCGGTGCAGGTACGCGCGACCGCCCGCGCCAGACAGCCCTGGGCGGTGCCGAGCGTGCGCTCGCCAAGCGGGGTGAGGTACAGGCCCTTGCTGCGCCGGTCGCGGCCGGCCAGGCGTTCGATCAGGCCCTGCTCGGCCAGTGCGTTGGCGATCTTCATGCCGGCAGCGCGATTGACCAGCAGGCGGTTGCCCAGTTCGGTCTGGTCGCAGCCGGGCTGGTCGCGAATGTGGATCAAGGCGGTGACGCGCGCCGGGGTCAGATGCAGTTCGGCCAGTTCCTGGCGCGCGGCGTGGCTGGAGGCCAGGGTCGCCAGTTGCAATTGATAGCCAAGGTCTGCGGCAAGGGTCAGGCGAGCGCTCATCAAGCCATCCAAATTGTATCCGTTAAATACAATCTAGCCGACCGAAGCGGGCACTGCAAGAGGTCGTGGCGGTCGCAAGCAGAGGGCTCTGCGCGCCTGTGTAGCGCGGGCGCGCAGGACTTGTCTGCGGTGCTGCCGGATGATTTACCGGATCAACCAGCCGCTCAGCTGTTCGCGGCTCAGGTGTCCGCTGTGCCGTGTGTCGAGCGCATCGAATTCATCTGCCAGTGCCGGGTTGGCCTGTGCCTCGGCGCGACTGATGTTGCCGTCGCCGTCGGTATCCAAGGCCTGGAAGTCGATGCGGTAGCTGCCGACCACGCTGTTGGGCTGGATCGAGCGCACGATCACGCTGGATTCGCCGCGTGGACGCTCCAGCTGGGCCTGATGGGTGACCTCGCCGCTGGACAGCGGCTGGGTGCGAATCACATTGGGCACATCGATCAGCGGCATGCTGCTGGCCGGCGTCGGCGCCTGTTGCGCGAGCGCGTGGCCGCCGAGCAGCAGCAACACGGAAAACGAAACGGTACGCATGGTGGTCATCAGATCCCCCTGACGTGGAACAGCCCGCAAGCATAGAGGCTGTCGGGCGTCTTGAGGTGCGTGCACCGCGTGCTCGCCGTATGGCGACAGTGCCTGCGTATGCCCA
This sequence comes from Xanthomonas arboricola, assembly GCF_002940665.1. Taxonomy (GTDB): domain Bacteria; phylum Pseudomonadota; class Gammaproteobacteria; order Xanthomonadales; family Xanthomonadaceae; genus Xanthomonas; species Xanthomonas arboricola_B. The sequence goes on along the minus strand of NZ_MIGY01000003.1, from coordinate 811,087 downwards.
GGCCGGCGGTCTGTGCGGCGTGCGCGATGCGCCATCGGCCAACCGCGACCGGAGCCGGAACCCATGGCCGCACCGCAACCTCGCACATTGCACCCGGTACGGCAGCTCAGCCGGGGATGAACGGAAACACGATCTTCAACAAGCCCTTCAGACCGCCCTCGGCAGTGCTGGCCACGGCCTTGGCGCCAAGGCTGTTGAGCGCGCGCCGTACATCGTCCCAGCGCACCTGCGCGATGTCCTTCTTCAGCAGGTCCGCCACTTCCTCGGCGGTTGGCGTGAGCTTTTGCAATTGGCGCACGGTGGCCTGCGGGTCCGGCTGCAGATAGCCCCAGCGTTCGGCGACTTTCAGCAGCGTGTCGAAGCGCACCGCGACCACTTCGCGATTGCGCTCGTACACCGGCAAGGCTCCGACATCCAGGATGGCCTGTTCGAATTGCTGCGCGTCGTCCGGGTGTTCGATGCGCACCGCCAGAAAGCCTTCCTTGCGGCTGCGTTCGCTGACGTGCTTGGCACCGGAGCGCAGATTGTCTTCGGTGAGCACGTTGGCGACGATACGCTGCATCGCCGCGTCGCCTTCCTCGGGCACCAGCGAGCGCCAGCGCGCATAGCCGTCGCGACGCAACGCCTTGACCTTGGCCGAGGTCACCCGCAGTTGCAGCGCGACCATCGCGTTGGAGCTGTTGCGCGAGATAGCGCCGTCGCGTTCGAGCAGCACGAAGATCAGCAATTCCAGATCGCGCTTGGTCAGCGATTGGAATCCCTGCAGCAGGGTCAGGCGCAGGAATTCGTTGCCGAAGGCCGCCGCGTCCTTGAGTTCGATCGGTTGCATGGGGAGTCCTCCACGGGTGACCTGCAGGATGCCAGGGCGCTGTTGCGCGACCTGAGAACCGTTGCGACGCGCGCAGCAGTTTCAGTGTCCGGTTTCGCGGCCCGGGCGATCGGACCTGAACGTTTCAACTGCGCCACGATCCTGCAAGGTCACGAACACCTGTTTGCCATCGGTGCCGCCGAAGGCGACGTTGCTGGCCTTGCGGCCCTTCAACACGACCGTGCGCAGCAACTTGCCCTGCGGCGAGACCACCGCGATCTGCCCGGCATCGTAGCGGGCGATATAGAGATTGCCGTCGGCATCGCAACGCATGCCATCCATGCCGAAGTCGGGGAAGCTGATCAGCAGGCGCTTGTTGCGCAGGCCGCCATCGAGGCGGTCGTAGACCCACACCTTGCGCGACACGCTTTCGTTGACGTAGAGATGCTTGCCGTCGGGGCTGACGTCCAGCCCGTTGGGCGTGGTCATGCCCGATTCCATCAACGCGACGACGCCCTCGCGGCTGATGTGCCACAGGCGGCCGCTGTTGTCTTTCCAGTTCGGATCGCTTGCATAGACGCTGCCATCGGGCGCAATCGCCAGATCGTTGGGGCCGTCGGCGTCGGGCAGCGAGGCGAAGGTGCTGACCGCGCGCGTCTGCAGGTTCACCTGCAGGATCTTGTGGCCGGTGTAATCGGCCACGTACATCGTCCCGTCGCGGAAGCGGATGCCATTGCCGGTGCTGCCGTCGGGCAAGGTCACGAAGACCTCTGCCTTGGCGCTGCCATCGGCGTGCAGGGCAATGCGCGCGATGGTGCCGTCCTTGCCCAGATTCACCGCGTAAAGCGCGCCATCCGGTCCGGCCGCAGGACCCTCGGCATTGTGGGTGAAGGCGCCATCGCCGATCAGGTCGCGCGCAACGAACGGCGCATCGGCAGCGACCGCAAGCGAGCTGGACAACAGTAGCGCCAATGGCAGGAAACGGCGGCGGGCGATGGCGGTCATGCGGCGTGCTCCGGATGGGATCGTTGCCAGTGTGCCAGAACGTGCGCAGCGGCCATGGCGGTAATCACGCACGATCAAGTAAGGTGCCCGGGCAGCATTGGCCGACGAGCGACCAACAGCAGCACTGCGCCCATCTGCGGGCAGTGCGAATGGGCCGCGGTGCGGCACGTGTCCACTGACACTCCGGTGCGAGTGCTGTCGTCGTCATCGCTGACGACCGCACGCGACGGTGTCAGCCGCTCTCAATCTTGCCAAGGAGGTTTGCATGTCCGTGGAATCGATCACACGTCGTCGTTTGCTCGCCGCATTCGGCGGTGCAGGCGTCCTGCTTGCTGCACCCGGCTGGGCATTGCCGAAGAAAAAGCCGGGCAAACCGCTCAACGTGGCATTGGCCGGCCTGGGCAGCTATGCCAGCGAACAGCTCGCGCCGGGCCTGGCATTGACCAAGCATTGCCGGCTGGCCGGCATCGTCACCGGCACGCCCGCGAAGATTCCGCAGTGGCAGGCCAAGTACGGCATCGCCGATCGCAACATCTACAACTACGAGAACTTCGACCGGATCGCCGACAACGACGACATCGACGTGGTGTACATCGTCACGCCGACCCATCTACATGCGCCGCTGACCCTGCGCGCGGCGGCGGCCGGCAAGCACGTCTGGTGCGAGAAGCCGATGGCGATGCATGCCGGCGAATGCGAGGCGATGATCGCGGCGTGCAAGCGCAACAAGGTGGCGCTGACGATCGGTTACCGCATGCAGCACGAACCCAACACGCGTCGCCTGATCGCGATGGCCAGCGACAAGCCGTTCGGCGCGATGCAGCGTGTGCGCGCCGAGGCCGGCTACAACGGCTATCACGATGCGACCAAGGCCGATCGTCCGTGGCGCTTGCGCTCCCAGTTCGGCGGCGGGGCGATGTACGACATGGGCGTGTATCCGCTCAATGCCGCGCGCTACACGGTGGGCAGCGAGCCGCTGGCCGTGACCGCCAAGCGCTGGACCGATCGTCCCGAATTGTTCGACGAAGTCGACGAGCATATGGACTTCACCCTGGAATTCCCGAACGCGGTGCGTGCACAGTGCAAGACCAGCTTCGGGAACAACATGAATGTGCTGCGCGCCGAATGCGAGCGCGGCTGGTACGAGTTGTCGCCGTTTCAGAGCTACCAGGGCGTGACCGGCAAGGCCAGCGACGGGCGCGTGTTCGACGCCAAGGTGCCGCACCAGCAGGCATTGCAGATGGACGAGGACGCGCTGGCCATCATCAACGGCACTCCGCTGCGTGCGCCCGGCGAAGAAGGCCTGCGCGACATCCGCATCGTCGATGCGATCTATCGCTCGGCCCGGGAGGGCAGCAAGCGGATCGTGCTGTGATCGCGCCTCGCTCCGTCAATCGATGGAGCAGGCCCGCCTGAGCCAGGCGAGCAGGCTGGCACGCACCAGCCTGCCACGATGAAGTCCCCACAGGCCCTGCAGTCCAGCACCGAAAGCGGCTGCCCAGCAATCACACCGGACTGCCATCAGCGCGACTGGCGCAGGTGAATCACCACACCAACTCACGCGATACCCGCCAGCACCCACAGCAACAACGCCACCAATCCCCCGCTTTTACGACTCCCGATTCCCCAATCCCGAATCCCAGCTCCTAACCCCGCATCGCCAGCACCGTGATCTCCTCACGATCGTGATACAGCTGCTTGGCACGCACGATCAGCGATTTCTCGGCCTGCTGCTCGAACAGGTCCAGGCACAGGCGGGTCTCGTCCCAGCGCTTTTTCATCGGCAGCTTGAGGTTGAAGATGGTGTTGCGGCACCAGCCTTCGCGGATCCAGGTGGCCATGCGTTCGGCCACGCGGCGCGGTTGCTCTACCATGTCGCAGACCATCCAGTCCAGCGCCTGCGCAGGCTTCCAATGAAAGCCGTCGGCGCGCAGATGCTCGACCAGGCCGGTCTCCAGCACATGCTCGCGTAGCGGGCCGTTGTCGACGCTGGTGACATGCAGGTGCTGGCGGGTGAGCACCCAGGTCCAGCCGCCGGGAGCCGCGCCCAGGTCGGCGGCGCGCATGCCGGGTTTGACCAGCGCTTCGCGTTCCTCCGGTGCGAGCAGGGTGAGCAGGGCTTCGTCGAGCTTCAGCGCCGAGCGCGATGGCGCCTCCGGCAACAGCTTCAAACGTGGAATGCCCAGAGGCCAGGGCGCGCTGTCGGCACTGTCGGCCACCGCCAGCAAGGCGTGGTCGCCATCGAGAAAACAGATATGCAGCCGTGCCAGGCGCGGCTGCGGCTTGTCGGTGAGCAGGCCGGCCTTGCGCAAGGCCGGGCGTAAGGCATTGCCGAAGCTGCGCGCCAGCCCTGCCAGCGGCTTGCCTGCGTCCGAATCCGGGTGCTCCACCCACAGATCGCCGAAACGCGGCTGGCCTTCCAGTGCGGCCAGGATCGGCGTGATGCGGTCCTTCGGGTCGATGCCCTTGAGTTCGGCGACCACCACCAGCTTCTGCCGCGCGAAGATCAGCTCGCGCCAGTGCAGCTTGGTGGCCAGTTGTGCGGCCTCATCGCAGACGAACAGCACATAGCCGTCGTTGCGCTGGGTACGCGCATAGCCGGCGATGCCGACGAATGCGGCGCGCGCGCTCAACTCGGCGGCCAGCTCCGGCTCGAAGCCCTGGCGGCAGTAACACAGCAGGCCGCTCATCGCGGTGCCCGGCGTGCGCGACCGCTGCGGGGCAGCTCAATAATGGTCACCGCCGCCCTCGCCATAGTTGCGCAGCACCGCGCAGGCCTGGTCGCGATGCACGTCGCGCACCACCTCGATGCCGCGGCGGGTGAGCTCGCCCACCCAGTCGGCAGGCAGCGGGCCTTCGTCGAATTCGGTCAGCGCCATCACGTCTTCGGCGCGTGCGCCGATCAGCAGGCGGTCGATGCCGGCCCACACCGTGGCGCCGTAGCACTGGCAGCACGGCTGCGCCGAGGTGGCCAGCGTCACCGGCGACAGCACATCGTTCAGACGCGGCGTCTGCAGGCGCTGCTGCGCGAGCATGTAGGCCATGTTTTCGGCATGCGCCAGCGAGGTGGTCTGCGGCACCACGCGGTTCACCGCCGCGGCGATGATGCGGTGGTCCGGGCCGAACACGACCGCACCGAACGGGCCGCCGCTGCGCTCTTGCACATTCATCCGCGACAGTTCGATTGCCAGCGCCACCTTGTCCTCGTCGCTGGGATAGGCGCGGCTGTCGTCGACATGCGCGTGGATCCAGTCGGGCAGCGTGAGGTGGACTTGCGCGTAAAGCATCAGTGGACCATTTCCGTAGAGGGGGGAGCGGGGCGCAGTGTATCGGCCTGGGCGTCCTTTGCGGCACATTGCCCGGCCACGCACTGGCAGGCGCTGATCTCGCGGAAGCCGCACACGCTCATCATGCCGCTGGCCTGGCACTGCGCCATCACGCCCTTGGGGTCGGTGGCACTGTCGACGTTGACGCAGGCCGGGAATGCGCCGCAGCAGTTGCCGACGTTCTTCACCGTGCAATCGGCGTCGGTGCGGCAAGTGGTCGTCACGGTGACCGGTTTGCCGGTTGCCGGGCCGCTGGCCGCGTTGGTCGCCGGAGTCGGCGTGGCCGTATCGGCCGGTGGTGCGGCCACGCAGCCGATCGACACACCACAGGCCAGCAGCAACAGCGTGCTCAGACACCGGGACAAAAGACGGGACATGCGGCCGCTCCGATCGGGACAGGTAAGCGGCCATGGTAAGCCCCGGATGTGCGCAATGCGGCGAGCGCTGGATCAACTGCGCAAACGCGCGGGGGCAGTATCCCGCGCGCGTTGCTGCGGTTGGCGCTGGCCAGGGCGCGGCATGTGATTGAAATACGCCTGCAGCGCATATGGCGGCGCTCCTGACGGCCACAGCCTGCAATCCAGGTTGGTGCGTGCATCAGGTGCCGGCGTCATTCCGCTTTTGCATGCAGTGCTGCGCACCACAGCACGCCGACCAGCAGGCAGGCGATGGCGGCCAGCTCCAACGGCGTGGGCAGGCGCATTTCCCAGGCAAAGCCGTACAGCAACGCAAAGATCGTTTCGAACACGATCATCTGGCCAACCAGGGTCAGCGGCAGCACGCGGCTGGCCCGGTTCCACAACGCGTTGCCGATCACCGAGGCCAGGATGCCCAGCAGCAGCGAAATGCCCCAGAAACTGGCCCAGTCGATCGGCGCATGTGGCGCGCTGCCGATCACTGCGACCGGCGCCAGCAACAGCGACAATGCGCCGGTGACGACGCCGGTCAGCAGCGACCAATCGCCACCGGACAGGTCCGGGCGCCGCCGCAGCCAGCGCGCATTGCCGATGGAGTAGGCCGACCACGACGCCAGCGCACCGAATGCACAGAGCAGGCCGGCGATGCGGGTGGCGCGATCGCTGGCGTGGTGACCGGCATCGTGTTGCACGGTGTCCACGGCGACCAGCGCCACGCCGATGACGCACACGACGCATGGCGCAGCCAGGCGTCGCAGTTGCACCGCGCCTGCGGCACGCGTGCCGATCACGGTGACCACCACCGGCAACAGGCCGATGATCAGCGCGGTTGCCGCGCTGCCCGCCCACTGCACCGCGCTGCCGAGCAGCACGTAATAGATCAGGTTGCCCAGCAGGCTCAGACGCAGCAGCGCCCACCATTCGGCGCGTCCGAGCCGTGCAGCGGTCTGGCGCGCGCGCGGTGCCAGCACCAGCGCCGCGACCGCCCCATACGACAGATAACGGGCGACGGCCAGTTGCAACGGCGTAAACGCCGCCAGCAATTGCGGCGCCAGAAACACCAGTCCCCATAACGCGCCTGCACCGATGCCACAGGCAACACCCACCATCAAGCGCTCACGCATCGTGCTGCTCCTTACCTGCCACGCAGCATGCAATGAAGTGCGGCACGCAGCTCCATTGCGCTTGTTCATTAACTCAGAAGACACCGCTCTGAAGCAGCGTCACTCTTGCTGCATCCCGCAGTGACAAGCATCCATCAGCGCGCCGATCGTCGCAGGCCGGGCCTCGCTACGGCTGCCTGCCGTCGTATCTGCACCGGAGGGCTGGCATCCGGCGCAGGCCCGGTTCACTTGGCCCAGGTGTCGCGCAGGGTTACGCTGCGGTTGAACACCGGCGTGGCGGCGCTATGGTCGCGGCGATCGGCAACGAAGTAGCCGGTGCGCTCGAACTGGAACGACTGCTCGGGCGCGGCCTGTGCCGCGCTCGGCTCCACATAGCCGCGCACGCTGCGCTTGGACTCGGGGTTGAGATGATCGCGGTAGGTCTTGCCCTCGGATTCGTCATCGGGCTTCTCCACCGAGAACAGGCGGTCGTACAGGCGGATTTCCGCTTCCACCGCATGCGCGGCGCTGACCCAATGGATGGTGCCCTTGACCTTGCGGTTGGCGCCTTCCATGCCCGGACGCGATTCCGGATCCAGCCAGCCACGCAGCTCGACGATCTCGCCGGCGTCGTTCTTGATCACCTCGTCCACGCGCGCAATGCCGGCGCCGCGCAGGCGGATCTCGCCACCGGGCACCAGACGCTTCCAGCCCTTGGGCGGGACTTCGGCAAAATCCTCGCGCTCGATCCACAGCTCGCGCGCGAACGGCACCTCGCGCGTGCCGAAGGATTCGTCCTTGGGATGGTTGGAGAAGCTCAGCGTCTCGCTGTGGCCTTCGGGCAGATTGGTCAGCACCAGCTTGAGCGGGTCGATCACCGCCATGCGGCGCGCCGCGGCCGCATCCAGATCCTCGCGCAGACAGCCTTCCAACACCGAGAAATCGATCAGCGAGTTCTGCTTGCTGATCCCCACCCGATCCACGAACAGGCGCATCGCCGCCGGCGTATAGCCGCGCCGGCGCAGGCCCTGCAGCGTGTACATGCGCGGGTCGTCCCAGCCATCCACCAGCCGTTCTTCCACCAGCGCGGTGAGCTTGCGCTTGCTCATCACCGTGTAGTTGATGTTCAGGCGCGAGAACTCGATCTGGCGCGGTTTGGCGGCCTCGCGCGGCAGGCCCTGGTCCAGCAGCGGCTGCAGCAGCTCCGGATGCGCGGCCAGGTCCACCTTGTCCACGCACCAGTCGTAGAGCGGGCGGTGATCTTCGAATTCCAGCGTGCACAGCGAATGGGTGATGCCTTCCACCGCGTCGCCCAGCGAATGCGCGAAGTCGTACATCGGGTAGATCGGCCACGCGTTGCCGGTATTCTGGTGCTCGACATGCTTGATGCGGTACAGCGCCGGGTCGCGCAGGTTGATGTTGCCGCTGGCCATGTCGATCCTGGCGCGCAGCGTGCGCGCGCCATCGGGGAACTCGCCGGCACGCATGCGCCGGAACAGGTCCAGGTTTTCGGCGACGCTGCGCTCGCGGAAGGGCGAATTGCGGCCGGGCTCGGTCAGCGTGCCGCGGTACTCGCGCACCTGCTCGGCGGACAGGTCGCAGACGAAGGCATGGCCATCGCGGATCAGTTTTTCCGCGGCCAGGTAATACACCTGGAAATAATCCGATGCGTGGCGCAGCTGCGCCCACTCGAACCCCAGCCAGCGCACGTCGTCCTGGATGGCGACCACGAACTCGGGGTCTTCCTTGGCCGGGTTGGTGTCGTCCAGGCGCAGATTGCACAGCCCGCCGAATTCGGAGGCCAGGCCGAAATCCAGGCAGATCGCCTTGGCGTGGCCGATATGCAGATAGCCGTTGGGCTCGGGCGGGAAGCGGGTGCGGATGACCGTGTGCTTGCCGCTGGCCAGATCCTCGCGGACGATCTGGCGGATGAAGTCTTTCTTCTCCGCCGGGGCGGTGGCGTCGGTGGCTAGGGTCTGGGACATGCGTGCATCAGCAATAGGTAAACCGCAAGTTTAGGCGGTGGCACGGGTTAGGGGTAGGCGGCGTGTCGGGCGCGGACAGCGAGCGTCGCCCGTGCGCGCTGGTCCCGCGTGCAAGCGCCGCACTACCGGGGCCTGCATCTGCTGACTGCACGCGGGACGGGCGCCATTGGCAGGCGGCATGCCGGGCTGGCCGGCACCGCCGACGGCGCGTACGCTGCGGCGATCCTTCGGAGTTCCCCACGCATGCCTTTGCCCCGCCTGGTGATCGGCGATAAGACCCGGTCTTCCTGGTCGCTGCGCCCGTGGCTGCTGCTGCGACATTTCCATGTGCCGTTCGAAGAGATCGCGCTGCCGCTGGATACGCCGCAATTCCAGGCCCGCATCGCCGGTTATTCGCCGACCCGGCAGGTGCCGGTGCTGTGGGACGACGCCTTGCATGTCTGGGACTCGCTGGCGATCTGCGAATACGTCAACGAACGCTGGCTGGATGGCCGCGGTTGGCCGGCCGGGCCGTCCGTGCGCGCGCAGGCACGCGCGGCGGCGGCGGAAATGCATTCGGGCTTCGTTGACTTGCGCACCCAGCTGCCGATGAATCTGGGCCGCACGCCTGGCCCGGCGCGCTGGGACGCGGCTGCCGAGCGCGACATCGCCCGCATCCAGGCGCTGTGGGCCAGCCTGCGCGCCGAGCACGGCCATGGCGGGCAGTTCCTGTGCGGCGACTTCGGCATCGTCGATGCGATGTTCGCCCCGGTCGCGCTGCGTTTTGCCAGCTACGGCGTGCCGTTGTTCGAGGCTGCCGGCGATTACCTGGCCGCACTGGATGCGCTGCCGGCACTGCGCGAGTGGAAGCAGGACGCCGAGCGCGAACGCCTGGAGCGTGGCTGACATGCAGATCGCGTACCGCGCCAGCCACATCATCGACGCACACCTGGCCAAGCACGCACTGGAAGATGCCGGCATCACTGCATTCGTGTTCGGCGAGTCGCTATTGGGTGGTGCCGGGGAACTGCCTGCCTTCGGCGTGCTGCAGGTCTGCGTGGCCGACCTGCACCTGAGCCAGGCGCAGGCGGTGTTGGCGGACATCGGCCTGTGCGGCGAGGTCACCCGCGCGCTGTAGCGGCCAGACGCCAGGGCAGTGCCTGTCGTAGGAACGCACCTGGACGCGATGAGGCGCTCCTGGAAATGCCCGTCGTGCCCAGGCGCGCTCCTATGAGGGAATTGCTCGAGACAGCACGCATCACATCGCCACTGGCGCCACCCTGGCGGTGCTGCAGCTGTCGGCGGCGATATTCCGCCGCTCCACGCTGCAGATCGCGATCAACCCGGCCGCCAGCGGCAGCAGGTCAGGGGCAGCGCCGCCAGGCTCCTGCCGATGGTCGGCCAATCGTTGCGGTGCACCGCCAATGCCTTCATGGCGCCAGTCCGGCCTGGACCGCGTAGACCGCGGCCTGGGTGCGATCTTTCACCTCAAGCTTCTGCAGGATGCGTTCCACATGCACCTTGACCGTGCCCGGAGAAATCCCCAGTTCAGCTGCGAGCGTGGCATTGGTCAGGCCACGCGGCAGCAGTGACAACACCTGTTTCTCGCGTTTGCTGAGCGCGCCAAGGCGGTCGTCCTGGATCGGCTTGCGCCGACGCGTGGCAGGCGGTTTTGCCGGTTCGGCCACCATCGCCGGCAGCAGCAGGGCGAAGGCCTGCAACGCCTGGACATCATCGTTACCTGGGACGGGACGGTTGTCGTTCCAGGCCACGCACAGCATGCCGAGAGTGCTGCCCAGCGCATGGATCGGCACCTTGGCCTCGCAGGTATCGGCCGGGCGCGTTGGCATCAGCCAGGCCGCTTCATGGCTGTCGCCGGCTACGCTGGCTCCGGAGGGCAATGCGTGGCCGCGGCTGGCCAGCACCTGCGCGCGTGGCCCGCGTTGTGCCAGCACCGCGCCATGTTCCAGACCCAGCAGGAGCAGCACCCGGCCCAGCACCGCATCACAGGCCTGCTCCGGCGTCCGTGCCTGGCGCAGCGCCACCGCGGCTTCGCACAGCGCCTGCCAGTGCGCGCTGTCGGATGCCTGGTGTGGTGACGCCGGACGCCAATCGCCAGTATCGGTGAGGGTTTGCATGGGCTAGCTCTAGGCCGATCAGCATATTCGAGTATATGCCAGCCGGCAACATTGTTGGGGTCGCTTGGTTTCGATGTTGAGCTTGGACCAGGAAGTAATGCCGTATTGGCCGAGGTGGCTTGAAAGCCGCCACGGCCGGCGCCATCCAGCAGGCAATCCTCACACCTGCGGAGTTGCACCATGCTGGGAATCGGCGCTTTCAAACAACGCATGCCACGTCCGGGCGAGGCGTTACCCGGACGCGAGCAAGCACTGCCGCTCCACAACACCCACCTGATCAACGGCCACCCGTTACGCGGGGAGTTCTCCGGCCTGGCCCAGGTACAGTTCGGGCTCGGCTGTTTCTGGGGCGCAGAACGCAAGTTCTGGAACCTGCCAGGGGTGTACACCACGGCGGTGGGTTACGCCGGCGGCGAAACACCCAATGCGACTTACGGCGAAGTGTGTTCCGGGCAGACCGGCCACACCGAGGCGGTGTTGGTGGTGTACGACGAAGCGTCGGTGTCGTTCGCACAGTTGCTGCGCACGTTCTGGGAAAGCCACGACCCCACCCAGGGCATGCAGCAGGGCAACGACGTCGGCACCCAATACCGCTCGGCGATCTATTGCACCACGCAGGCGCAGTACGACGCCGCGCTTGCCAGCCGCGATGCGTACCAGCAGCAACTGGACGCAGCCGGGTACGGCGCGATCACCACAGAGATCCGTTTCCCGGCGCCCACGTTCTATTACGCCGAAGACGACCACCAGCAATATCTGGCCAAGCATCCCAATGGCTACTGCGGGCTTGGCGGAACGGGAGTGAGCTGCCCGATCGGGCTGGATGCCTGACGGAAAGGCAGGCCGGATTGAAGCGCTGCCATCCACGTGATCGTGGCGGCGCGCCGGTGGCTGACAGTGGCCGGTAGCGTCATCACGATCGGGCAGCGCATGGGAGTGCATGCCGGGCAAGGTGAAGGGCAACGTCGGAAACGACGTCGCCATCTTTTTTTGCCGCGTGCGCAAGACGCGCCAGCACCGCCCCGTGTGGCTGAGAGGCGAACTGGCCCAGCGGATCATTGCGGTCAATCCCTACAGCCAGTCGGTGCAATGGATCGGTGCGGCGACTCAGTGCGTCCAGTCAGTGCAGCCAGTGCGCCAGGCGTGCCTGAACCGCTGGGTCAGACGAACTCTCCGGCGAACATGCCGCGCAGCTGGGCCAGCATGTCGGTGCGTTCGGGATGCAGCAGTCGCATGCAGGCAAGCGCGAAGCCGACCGGGCTTGTGCCGGGTGCGGTGATCACGCCATCGGCGGTCACCACCTTTTCGTGCCGGTATTGCGCGGCACCGGCGTACGGCACCACGTGTTCCTGCAGGAAGGCCAGCGCGTTGCTGGTATGCGCGCGCTGGTCGAGCAGGCCGGCATAGGCCAGGGCGATGGTGGCACCGCAGATCGCCGCGACCGGACGCTGGTGCTGCACGCGCTCGACCAGCAGGCCGCTCAGGCCGGGGATTTCGCCGGCCTGCCAACGCTCGCTGCCAGGCAGGATCCATAGATCGGCGTCCAGCGGCGCCAGATCGGAGAGGGCGAAATCCGGGGTGATGCGCAGCCCGCCGATCGACTGCACCGGCTGACCGTCGATGCTGGCGATGGCGACCTGGTCGCCGAACCATTCGCGCGCCGCCGGCAGGACAACGCCAATTTCCCAATCGGCCACGCCGTCGACCATCACCACTGCAATGTTTGCCATTGTCCGCTACGCCAGTTGAGGAACCCGGATTCTAGGCAGTGCGGGGTGCGCGGGTGTAAGCGACGTGTGCAGAGCCACATCGATCCGCGCACTGATCAGGCCAAGACGCGCGCATGCCAGCTCAGTGGCGGCTGCGCAGGCGTCAATGCGCCCGCCAGCTCAGCGGTGCCCAGAAAGTACGGTAGCCCAGGCCGGCAGCCGCAGTTTCCAACGCCAGCGTCGCAGGCCAGTGTTGCCTTACGCGTCATGGCTGCGGCGTGCTGTGCAGCCAGACTGCAAGAACCAAAACGCCCACAGCCATCAGGCTGCAGGCGTTGGTATTGCGACCCGCGGCGTTGCAATCAGCCGGCGAGCTTGTCGGTGATGGTCTTGCGCAGTGCCTGCAGATCCTTGGCAAAGGCGTCGATGCCGCTGGCCAGCTTTTCGGTGGCCATCGGGTCGGCTGCCAGATCGGTGGCGAAGCCGTCGCTGTCGATCGGGACGATCTGCGCATTGTCGGGCTGCGCAGGCGAGAGCTTGCGCGGCAGCTCGCCGTGTTCGGCGTCGAGCTTTTCCAACAGCTCCGGCGAGATGGTCAGGCGGTCGCAACCGGCCAGGGCTTCGATCTGCGCGGTGGAGCGGAACGAGGCGCCCATCACCACGGTGGACGAGCCACGCTGTTTGAACGCGTTGTAGACCGTGCGCACGAACACCACACCCGGGTCCTCGTCGATGCTGGCCGGGGTCTGTCCCTGGGCGACGTAGTAATCCAGGATCCGGCCGACGAACGGCGAGATCAGGAACACGCCGGCTTCCGCACAGGCCAGCGCCTGCGAGCGGTTGAAGATCAGGGTCAGATTGCAGTCGATGCCTTCGCGCTGCAGCTGACGCGCGGCTTCAATGCCTTCCCAGGTGGCCGCGATCTTGATCAGGATCTTGTCCTTGGACACGCCACGCTCGGCATACATCGCGATGAACTTGCGCGCCTTGGCGACGGTCGCCTCGGTGTCGTGTGCCAGGTCGGCATCGACCTCGGTGGAGACGCGGCCGGGCACCAATTCGGCCAGCTTGACGCCCAAGCCGACGGTGAGGCGGTCGGCCACTTCGTTGACGGTGCTGGCGCGGTCTTCGCCGCCGTGCTCGCGGCCCCAGGCCAGCTCGCGCTCGATCAGATCGGCATACACCGGCAGGTCCAATGCTTTCTTGACCAGCGTGGGATTGGTGGTGCAGTCGACCGGCTTCAGACGTTTGATGGCGTCGTAGTCGCCGGTGTCGGCAACGACGACGGACAGGTCACGCAACTGGGCAAGCTTGGAGGCAGATGCAGTCATGCGGGTTCTCTCGAATCGTGGAACGGGTCGTGGATAGGACACAGCGCGCTACGGTAGCGCGCCTGGCGTGGGAAGTCAGGCGTCGCCCAGTGCATGTTGATCATGTACGGCGCTCACGCGCAGACGCAGGTCGCGCCCATCGGGGGTGCGCCAGTCGATGCTCTGACCGACCGACAGCCCGAGCAGCGCGCTGCCGACCGGTGCCAGCACCGAGATGCGGCCCTGCTGCACATCGGCCTCGTGCGGATACACAAGGGTGAGCGTATGTCGTTCGCCATGCAGCGCATCTTCGCAATCGATGCGGGAGTGCATGGTGACGACATCGCCGGGAATCTGGTCGGGCGGCACGACGCGTGCACGGCCCAGTTCGTCACTCAGCGCGGTGGCAGCCGGGTGCTTGTTGAATGCGGGGGAATCGAGCAAGGCCTCAAGCCGGGCGAGGTCGTGGCTGGAAACCAGGATGGACGGCGGCAAGCCGCTGTGGTGCTGCGAAGTCATGACAATCTCCTTGACGACTACGGCTCGCCAACATGGCAAGCGTCACTCACCAGATGAGGGCGCCATTGCCCGATCGCAATGCATGGCGAGATGGCGCAGCGCACGGCAGCTGTCGGGTATGGCAGGCGTGGCACCGCAAGTAACGGGCCGTGGCCAGCGCATCAGGCAGGCAGCGTTGCAGCGCCCAGGTGCGTGCCATCTGCCATCACCCAGCGACTGACTTGAAGTGCCTCGTGGGAGTCCACCACGTGCCAATGACGCCGCAACCGCCATGTGCTTCCAGATACATCGCGTCATAACCACCCACCAAACAAAAAACGACGCTTGCGCGTCGCTTCTGTCCGAGAACAGGTGGAAAAACATGACGCCAAGCAACCGCAGCCATGCAACGATCTTGCGATTCCCGATTCCCGATTCCCGATTCCTCAGGCCGCAACTGCCTTAGGGCCGGTCGCCGGCTGGTCCAGCGTAAATAGGCTCTCCGGCAACTCCTTGAACAACTGCGCCAGTTGCTCCAGGAACGCGGTCATGGCCGAACTGCGGCGCCAGGCCATGGCGATACGGCGGCTGGGCTGCTTGTCTTCGCGGAAGCGGATCAGGCGGATGTTCTCCGAGCGGGCGACCGGCGGTTTGACCGCCAGCAGCGGCAGCAAGGTCACGCCGACGTTGGCAGCCACCATCTGGCGCAGCGTCTCCAGGCTGGTGGCCTGGAATTCGGATTTTTCCAGGGCACCGGCAAGATGGCAGACATCCAGCGCCTGTTCGCGCAGGCAGTGGCCATCTTCCAGCAGCAACAGCCGCTGCTCGGACAGATCGTCCAGCGTCATGCTGTCATAGCGCGACAGCGGATGGCCTTCCGGAACGGCCAGCACGAAGGGTTCTTCGAACAGGAATTCGGCATGCAGCTGCTCATCCTGCAACGGCAGCGCGAGCAGCGCCGCATCCAGGCGGCCTTCGCGCAGCTGGTGCACCAGCTGATCGCTTTTTTCCTCGATCAGCAGCAGTTCCAGACGCGGAAATCGCTCGCGGATCCGCGGGACCACATGTGGCAACAGATACGGCGCCAGGGTGGGAAAGATGCCCAGCCGCACGGTGCCCGCTTCCGGATCCTGGCTGCGCCGCGCCGCTTCCTTCATCTGTTCCACTTCGGCCACGATGCCGCGTGCGCGCATCGCTGCCTCGCGGCCGGCAGGGGTCAGCATCACCTTGCGCGGCGCACGTTCCACCAGCGGCACGCCGAGCTCGTCTTCGAGTTTCTTGATCTGTGTGGACAGCGTCGGCTGACTGACGAAGCAGGCCGTCGCAGCACGGCCGAAATGCTTGTGGTCGGCCAGGGCGACCAGATATTTCAGGTCACGCAGGTTCATGTGCAGCAGCCCTCATTGCGGTGACGGGGTACGACTGGAGCTTAGCGCCCGGGCTGGCCGGGCGCTGGCTTGCGTGCTCTTATGCTGCCTGGGCGACGTTGTCGGCGCTGACCGGTGCACTGGAGCGGATCAGGTAATCGAACGCGCTCAACGCAGCCTTGGAACCTTCGCCCATCGCGATCACGATCTGCTTGTACGGCACCGTGGTGGCGTCGCCGGCAGCGAACACGCCCGGAACATTGGTCTGGCCACGGTCGTCGACGATGATCTCGCCGCGCGGCGACAACGCAACCGATCCCTTGAGGAATTCGGTGTTGGGCAGCAGGCCGATCTGCACGAACACGCCTTCCAGATCCACGTGCTGGATGTCGCCGCCGGTGCGGTCCCTGTAGACCAGGCCGGTGACCTTCTGGCCATCGCCCAGCACTTCGGTGGTCTGCGCGCTGGTGATGATGCGCACGTTGTGCAGGCTGCGCAGCTTGCGTTGCAGCACTTCGTCGGCGCGCAGCTTGTCGTCGAATTCCACCAGCGTGACATGCGCCACGATACCGGCCAGATCGATCGCGGCCTCGACGCCCGAATTGCCGCCGCCGATCACCGCCACGCGCTTGCCCTTGAACAGCGGGCCATCGCAATGCGGGCAATAGGCCACGCCCTTGTTCTTGTACTGGTCTTCGCCCGGCACGTTCATCTGCCTCCAGCGCGCGCCGGTGGACAGGATCACGGTCTTGCTCTTGAGCGAGGCGCCGTTGGCCAGCTTGATCTCGATCAGGCCATCGGCACCGGCCGGAACCAGCTGCTCGGCGCGCTGCAGGTTCATGATGTCCACGTCGTACTGGCGCACATGCTGCTCGAGCGCGGCGGCCATCTTCGGGCCTTCGGTTTCCGGCACCGAGATGAAGTTTTCGATCGACATGGTGTCCAGCACCTGGCCACCGAAGCGCTCGGCGGCCACGCCGGTACGGATGCCCTTGCGTGCGGCGTAGACGGCCGCTGCCGAGCCGGCCGGGCCACCGCCGACCACCAGCACATCGAAGGCGTCCTTGGCCGCGATCTTGGCGGCGTCGCGCTTTGCGGCATTGGTGTCGAGCTTGGCGACGATCTGCTCCAGCGTCATGCGGCCCTGGTCGAACAGCTCGCCGTTCAAGTAGACGGTAGGCACCGACATGATCTGGCGGGTTTCGACCTCGTCCTGGAACCACGCGCCGTCGATGGCCACGTGCTTGATGCGCGGGTTGAGCACGGCGGCAAGATTCAGCGCCTGCACCACGTCCGGGCAGTTCTGGCACGACAGCGAGAAATAGGTTTCGAACTGGTAGTCGCCATCCAGGTGCTGCACCTGCTCGATCAGCTCGGCGGCGGCCTTGGACGGGTGGCCGCCCACCTGCAGCAGCGCCAGCACCAGCGAGGTGAACTCGTGGCCCATCGGCAGGCCGGCAAAGCGCAGCGAGATGTCCTGGCCCGGCGTGGTCAGCGCGAACGAGGGCTTGCGCTGGTTGTCATCGCGGTGGATGTCCAGGCTGATCTTGTCCGACAGCAGCACCAGATCCTCGAGCAGGTCGAGCATTTCGCGCGAGCCGGCGCTTTCGTCGATCGAGGCATTGATCTGGATCGGACGGGTGACCCGTTCCAGGTAGGCGGTCAGCTGGGTCTTGAGGTTGGCATCCAACATGGAGAACTCCTGGGAATGGGCAAGGGGAGGGCGTGGCGTCGCTGCGCTGAGGCAGGTCGCCGGGGAGGAGGGGATGAACCGCAGCCGGCGCGATGTCGGGAATGCGTGCTGGCGATGGCTGGCGGGCAGCCCGGCACCGGCTCCGGTTCACCCCCGGCCCAGTGCTGGGCCGGAGATGCTCCGGCCTCAACCACAGGCCGGAGGTGTCAGTCGGTTTAGATCTTGCCGACCAGGTCCAGCGACGGAGCCAGGGTCTTGGCGCCTTCCTTCCACTTGGCCGGGCAGACCTGGCCGGGATTGTTGGCGACGAACTGGGCAGCGGTCAGCTTGCGCAGCGTCTCGGTGACGTCGCGGGCGATCGCGTTGTCGTGGATTTCGAGGGTCTTGATCACGCCGTCCGGATTGATGATGAAGGTGCCGCGCAGGGCCAGGCCTTCTTCTTCGATGTGCACGCCGAACGCACGGGTCAGCTTGTGGGTCGGGTCGCCGATCAGCGGAAACTGCGCCTTGCCCACGGCCGGCGAGGTTTCGTGCCACACCTTGTGCGAGAAGTGCGTATCGGTGGTGACGATATAGACCTCGGCGCCTGCCTTCTGGAACGCGGCATAGTTGTCGGCGGCGTCTTCCACTTCGGTCGGGCAATTGAAGGTGAAGGCGGCCGGCATGAAGATCAGCACCGACCACTTGCCCTTCAGGCTGGCCTCGGTGACTTCGATGAAGTTGCCGTTGTGGTACGCATTCGCCTTGAACGGCTGGACCTGAGTGTTGATAAGAGACATTGAGTTTCCTCGTGCGATGAAGGGGGCGGGGGATGGAACAGTCGCCATGGTAGGTAGGATCGATAGATTTCTCAAATCGATTGATGGAATTGTATAGATAGGCTGTGGCTATCGAGTTTGCAGACGGCGTCTGCCGCTGCAGGGGCCGATTCCATCTCCGATAATGGTCGGCCGATGTTGCGCATGAGTGAATGATCCGTATGAGCGAGGACCCAGCCGGTCTTGCCGCCGAGCAGCTGTTGCGGCGCGCAGTCGAACGGATCGAGCGCAGCGATGCCGAGCCGCTGCTGCTGCACGCGCTGGGCCGCGACCGCGCCTGGCTGTTTGCGCATGGCCGCGATCCGGTCGAGGCGTCTGTCGCGCAGGCGTTCGAGGCGCTGGTGCAGCGGCGCCAGGCCGGCGAACCGGTGGCGTATCTGACCGGCCGGCGTGGGTTCTGGACGCTGGATCTGGCGGTCTCCACTGCCACGCTGATCCCGCGCGCCGACACCGAGGTGCTGGTCGAGCTGGCACTTGAGCGCCTGGATGCTCTGCCGGGCCGCCGCGCTGCCGATCTGGGCACCGGCAGTGGTGCGATCGCGTTGGCCATCGCCAGCGAGCGGCCGCAGGCACAGGTGATCGCCACCGACGCCAGTGCGGCGGCGCTGGCGGTTGCCCAGCGCAATGCCGACAGTCACCGGTTGCGCAATGTCGAATGCCGTCAAGGCAGCTGGTTCGCGCCGCTGGCCGGAGAGTGCTTTGATCTGATCGCTAGCAATCCGCCGTATATCGCTACGCAGGACCCGCATCTGGGTGAAGGCGATCTACGCTACGAGCCGGCCAGTGCGCTGGCTTCCGGCCCCGATGGCCTGGACGACATCCGCCTGATCGTCGCCGATGCCCCTGCGCATCTGCTGCCGGGCGGCTGGCTGCTGCTCGAACACGGCTGGGACCAGGGCGCGGTAGTGGCCGGGCTGATGCAAGCGCGTGGCTTCGAGGCGGTGGCCACGCATCAGGATCTGGAGCAGCGTGACCGGGTGACAGCGGGGCGCTGGTCGCCCGCTGCGGGCTAGCGCGGCGGGCCACGAAGCGGTCGCCCTCGATTGCATGGGGCGCCCGCGTGTGCAGACCGGGTGCCGATACACTAGCGGTTTCCCGCAGGACCGACGCATGCGCACGCTCTATCCCGAGATCACGCCGTACGACCACGGCACCCTCCAGGTCGACGACCGCCACACCCTGTATTTCGAGCAGTGCGGCAATCCGCAGGGCAAGCCGGTGGTGATGCTGCACGGCGGCCCCGGTGGCGGTTGCAACGACAAGATGCGGCGTTTCCACGACCCGGCCAAGTACCGCATCGTGCTGTTCGATCAGCGCGGCGCAGGCCGTTCCACCCCGCATGCCGATCTGGTGGACAACACCACCTGGGACCTAGTCGCCGATATCGAGCGCCTGCGCGAACACCTGGGCATCGCGCGCTGGCAGGTGTTCGGCGGCAGCTGGGGTTCGACATTGGCGCTGGCCTACGCGCAGACCCATCCGCAGCAGGTCACCGAGCTGGTGCTGCGCGGCATCTTCCTGCTGCGCCGTTTCGAACTGGAGTGGTTCTATCAGCAAGGCGCCAGCCGGCTGTTTCCTGACGCCTGGGAGCATTACGTCAACGCGATTCCGGTGGTGGAACGCGCCGATCTGATCTCCGCCTTCCACCGTCGCCTTACCAGCGACGACGAAGCCACCCGTCTGGCCGCAGCCAAGGCATGGAGCGTGTGGGAAGGTGCCACCAGCTTCCTGCATGTGGACGCCGATTTCGTCACCGGGCATGAAGACGCGCACTTCGCCCTGGCGTTTGCGCGCATCGAGAATCATTACTTCGTCAACGGCGGTTTCTTCGAAGTCGAAGATCAGCTGTTGCGCGACGCGCACCGCATCGCCGACATCCCCGGTGTGATCGTGCACGGTCGCTACGATGTGGTGTGCCCGTTGCAAAGCGCCTGGGACCTGCACAAGGTGTGGCCGAAGGCGCAGTTGCAGATCAGCGCGGCGTCCGGCCATTCCGGATTCGAGCCGGAAAATGTCGATGCGCTGGTGCGCGCGACCGACGGGTTTGCCTGAGCGACGACGTCCGGCGCAGCCGGGTCATGCGCTGGCATGACCTGTCGGAGCATGCCTGCGCGCGATGAGGCGTTACCGATGACGCCTCATCGCGCGCAGGCACGCTCCTACGCGGATTTCAGGTGTTTTAACGCGGCAGCAGCGCGTCTGCCAGCGGCGGCAGGATGCGTGCCAGGCGCTGTGCCCACGCCTGTTGCCCGGCCGCGTCGGCAATCAGGTCCTGGCGCAGTTCCAGCTCCACATGCAGCAGCCCGCGGCCTTCGCCGTAGACCGGAATCGCATAGTCGCTGGTGTCGCTGACCGCATAGGGCTGGTTGTCGCCGACCACCAGATCCGGCTCGTTGCGCAAGGCCTGCAGCAGGCGGTGCGCCAGCCGCGTGTCGCGGTTGTACAGCACGCCGGCATGCCAGGGCCGCGCGTTGCCGGCCATGATCGGCGTGAAGCTGTGCATCGACACCAGCACGGTCGGTTGCCTGCGCTGTGCGCGTGCATCCAGTTCTGCCGCAATGCGCGCGTGGTACGGCGCGAAGATCGCATCGATGCGCTGCTGCCGATCGGCCGCCGATAGCTGCTGGTTGCCGGGAATCGAGGTGCCGTCGCTGACCTCGGGCATCAGCGTGGCCGACCCATGCGGACGATTGCAGTCGATCACCAGGCGCGAATAGGTCTGCGCGATGGCGACCGCATCCAGCGCATCGGCCAGCAAGCGGGTGACCTCGGCAATGCCGATATCCCAGCCGATGTGGCGGTCCAGCTCCTGCTGCGGCAGGCCGAGATTGGCCAGCCGCGCCGGCACGCGTTGACCGGCGTGGTCGGCGATCAACAGCCATGGCGAGGCGGCCTGCGGGCTGTGCACGCTGAACGGTGCGGGATCGTCGGTGCCCAGCAGGCGGGCAGCGGTCGCTTCACCCACGCGCGGTGCCGTCCAGCGCGTGATCGACCAGATACAGCCCGGCCCACAGCTTGGGGTCCATCTGATAACCCTCGGCCATCTTCTGCACCAGCCAGGCGCCGACCTGTGCGCGCGGGATTTCGTGCACGGTGATGTCTTCGCTGGCATCGCCGCCGCCGGCGCCGACCTTGCGCAGGCCGGTGGCGCGCACGAAGGCGATCTTCTCGCTGCTGGCGCCGGCCGAGGTGGGGCCGATCATCAGCACTTCGGCATGTTCGGCGGTCCAGCCGGTTTCTTCTTCCAGCTCGCGAATGGCCGACAGCTCGATCGACTCGTCGGCGTGCACGTCGCCGACCAGGCCGGCCGGCATCTCGATGGTGCGTGCCTGCAGCGGCACGCGGAACTGTTCGACGAACAGCATCGCATCGTCCGGGGTCACCGCCACGATGATCGCGGCCAGGCCGCCGGCATGCACGCGTTCGGAATACTCCCAGGTGCCACGCACGACCATGCGCTGGTACTTGCCTTCGTAGACCACGGTGGGCGGGGTGTCGTGTCGGTTCATGGATGCAGACCTTGTTCCAGGGAAACGGGAGTGCGCGGTACCTGCGCGCCGCTGCACGCGGCCAGTAGCCGGCGCCGGGTGAGCGGGCCAAAGCGCAGGCTCTCGCATAATCCTGCCAGCATGTCCGCATCGGCTTGCGCGCGCGTGAAACCGGCAGCGGTCAGCGCCAGCGGCGCGTCTAGTGCGATGGTGGTGAGCTGACGCCACAACAGTGCGTGTTCGCGTTGCTCGCGCAGGCGCGCGGCCATCTGCGCCGCGCCGCGCAGGCGCAGGAACGGGATTTCGTCGATGCGTTCCAGCAAGGCATCCAGGCTGCCGAAATGCGCCAGCAGGACTGCCGCCGATTTGGCGCCGATGCCGGTGACGCCGGGGATGTTGTCGATCGCATCGCCGCACAGCGCCAGGTAGTCGGCGATCTGATGGGCATGCACGCCGTGGCGCGCCTTGACCCCGTCCATGCCCCAGCGCAGGTTGCGCGCGTAATCCCACTGCTCGTCGTGCTCGAGCAGCAGCTGCGACAGATCCTTGTCGGCCGACACGATCACCCCGCGCAGGCCGTGCGCACGCACGCTGTGCAAGGCGCTGCCGATCAGATCGTCGGCCTCGTAATCGCGGTGCGCCAGCACGCTCAGGCCCAACGCTGCGCACAGTGCCTTGCAATGCGCGAACTGGCGCCGCAACGCATCCGGTGCCGGGGTGCGATTGCCCTTGTAGGCCGGGTAGATCGCATGCCGAAAACAACTGTCCAGCGCCTCGTCGAAGGCAATGGTGATGTGCTGGGGATCCTCGCGTTCGAGCAGGTCGAGCAGGAAGCGCGCAAAGCCGTGCACCGCATTGGTCGGCCAGCCTTGCGCATCCTGGAATTCGTCCGGGATCGAATGCCAGGCGCGGAACACGTACAGGCTGGCATCGACCAGATAGAGCGGGATCGGGCGATTGATCGCCGATGGTGCGCCTGCAAGCGGAGGGGTATGCGTGGTCACGGTGTCCAGTCGCGCAGCAGCGCACGCGGATCCGGGCGCTCGCGCTCGGGCACCTGCAGGCGCGGGGTGCCGATATGGATGAAACCGGCGATGCGCTCGTTCTGCTCCAGGCCCAGATAGCCGGTCACCGCCGGGTCGTAGGCCATCCATGCGGTCAGCCACTGCGCGCCGAAGCCATGCGCCTGCGCGGCCTGCAGCAGCGCAAAGCACACGCAGCCGGCGGTGAGCAGCTGTTCCTGCTCGGGCACCTTGTGCCCGGGGCGCAGCGCGGCGATCACCACGATCACCAGTGGCGCATCGTTGAAACGGTTGCGGTCTTTTTCGACCGCTGCGGGCGGCGCCAGCGGGTCGGCGGCCAGGCTGCGCTCGGCCAGGAAATCGCCCAGTGCCTGGCGTGCATCGCCGTTGATGCGCAGGAAGCGGAACGGCACCAGCTTGCCGTGGTCCGGCACGCGCACGGCCGAGGCGAGCATGCGCAGCAGGGTGTCTTCATCCGGGCCGGGCTCGCCAAGCTGTTTGGAGGGGACCGAGCGGCGCGCGTCCAGCGCCTGGAGCGAATACGGTGCGTGCATAATTCCGGGTCAAGGCGAGGATGCGGGCAATTATAGACAGGCCCTTCCCAACGCCCGCCGCATCATGGCCAGTGGGCCGATGCCGGCCCGGCCGTGACATCCCTTCCGTGTTCGTCCTGCGTGCTCCCCGATGACCCAGTTCGTTTCCACCCCTATGCTTCCCAGCCACAATCCGCACCTGCTCGATCAGGTGCGCGAGATCGTGCTGGTGCCGCTGGCCGATGCATTTGTCGAATTTCAGGATGCACTGGCCGAGGCGCTGTTCCGGCTGGCGGCCGATGCCGGCGCGGCCCAGAACGACTTCCTGGAGGCCATCCAGGCGGTGCGGCAGCAGCGCGAGCCGATCACCGCACGTTTTCGCGGGCACCTGGCCAAGGCCTGGCAGGGGCTGGAATCCGGGCGGCCGTTGTCGGCCGATCGCAGCCTGGGACGCGGCGCGGCCGGGCTGACCCTGCTGCCCGAGCAGGATCTGGAGGTGCGCCTGGCGGTGCGCAATCTGGCTGGCGCGCTGCAGCACCAGTGGCGCCCGGAGCTGATGCGGCTCAATCGCTATCTCGGCTTCATTGCCGGCGGGCTGCGTATCGACGGCGACAGCAATCCGTTTGGGCCGGACCATCTGGGCGTGGCCTTGTACGACGCCTTTCAGGGCGTGACGCTGGCGCCAAAGGTGCATCTGGCGGTGATCAAGGTCTGCGAGCAGCACCTGATGGAACGCGTCGGTCAACGCTACGGCGCGCTGGAGCAGGCGCTGGTGCAGGTGGCGCGATTGCGTGATTTGCCGCAGCCGCGCAGCCGGCGGCACGGCATTCCTCGGCAGGACGAAGGCGCAGGTGAGCAGGCCGCCGAGACGCCGGACTGGATTGCGCGCTTCTTCACCGATTGGTCGGGTGGGCAGGGTGCGTTGGTCGGCGTCGAGGCGATCGACGTGCATGTGCGCAGCGGCCGCGAGCTGTTGCCGCCTGGCCTTCACCACCTGCTGCAGCATGCACGTCGCCAGCGCGAACCCGAAGCCGATACGCCCGTCTCTGCAGAGCGACGCTTGCTATCGCCGCGTGAGGTGGTCTCGGCGCTGTCGCTGCTGCAGACCATGCCTGCAGCCGGTTTCGATGCCATCGACGGCACCGATCGGGGCCTGGCGCGTGGCTTGCGTCAGCAGGTCAGGCGCGCCGCCGCCGCGCTTGGCGTGGATCCGGCCACCACCTGCCTCAATCCCGACGACGAAGACGCGCTGGATCTGGTGGCCTTGTTGTTCGCCGCGATCCTGATGCAGAGCCATCTGTCCGATGCGCAGCGCAGCCTGGTCGGCCAGTTGCTGGTGCCGATGGCTAAGCTGGCGATGCTGGACGGCCACCTGTTCGTGCGCGAAAGCCATCCGGCGCGCCGCCTGCTCAACCTGTTGGTCGACGCCTGCGATGGCAATGGTGGCGAAACCGCGGCAGAACAGGCCTTGCTCGGCCAGGTGCAGGCGGTGATCGACACGGTCGTGCGCGATTTCGACGAGCATCCGGGGCTGTTTCTGGCGCTGCAAGCCGAATTTGGCGCCAGCTACGAGCACTATCAGCGCCGGGTGGAAATCGCCGAGCGCCGCGCCAACGAATTGCAGCGCGCAGAAGAACGCCGCGAACGCGCGCGCAGCAACGCCGCGCAGGCGCTGGCCGAACGCCTGGCGCGCGGGCCGCTGCCGCCGTTGGTCGAGCATTTTCTCGTTCGTGTCTGGCAGCCGTATGTGCAACAGGCGGCATTGCGTAGCGACGGCGCCGGCCCGGCATTGGAGGCCGCCGTGGCAATGGGCGATATGGTGCTGGCGCAACTGGCTGCTGCGCCTGGCGACGCTGCGCTGGAGGCGCAACGTGCGCAGCTGTTGCAGGCCTTTACGCTGGCCGGGCTGGCGCAACGCGACGCCGAGCTGGCTCTGAAGGAACTGCAGCGCGCGCTGGTGCCCATGCCATCGTTACCTGCTGCGGGACCGCCCGATCCAGCTCCGCTTGCGCCGAGCTTGGCCGCGCTGCGCCTGAGCCCCGGTCCGGCCGATCCGGTCGGCGAGCCGCTGACCCCGATGCTGGATGCCACCGCGCAGGTGGAATTTGATCGCGTCACCGCCGATTTCTTCCGTGGCATGGCGATCGGCACCTGCCTGGAGTTCATCGACCGGCACGGCCGCGTGCAGGCCGGCAAGCTGTCCTGGATCAGCCCCATTTCCGGGCGGTTGATGTTCGTCAACCGGCGTGGTGGGCGGCTGTGCGTGTCCTCGCCGGAGGAACTGGCAATGATGGTGTGGCTGGACCGCCTGCGGCTGCATCGCGACGACGACGCGTTCTACAGCGCGATGCAGGACGTGGTCGATGCGCTGGACCGGCCGCCTAAGCTGAAGGCTTAACCCCCGCAGGCGGTGAACGCGCTTTGGCAAGCGCCACCGCAGCGATGCAAGCTAGGATGTCGACTGACACGCAAACCTTGGCGGTCACGACTAAAGTGCAAATTGCGTCACATTTAACGAACAAGCGAAACGCCTACCATGCGCTGGCGGAATGTGGGGCCGCGTCTGTTTCTTTTCGTTTGGATATTTTCACGCCTGCAGGGGCGGGGAGCCTTTGCGCATGACTTTTCAGCCCAGTCCGTCGGGACATCCGGGCCGTGACCAACGCTTGCTCGAACAGGCATACGCCGTGTTCGTGCCCGCGCTCGCGCAGGTTTTTGCAGCTGCAGTCGCACACTTCGACGATGTGCTGTTCGATCGCGCCGAATCCGCGGGCGCATCCCAATTGCTGTTTCTCGATGGTATGCGCGAGTTGCGCCGCAAGCGCGACGAAGTGTCCACACGGTTCCGCCAGCAGCTGGACGACGGCTGGCAGGCGCTGCTGCTGGGCGAGCCTTTGTCGGCCGAAGTGGTCCTGGCAGGTGACATTGGCACCGGCCCGCTGAGTCTGGTGCCCGAACACGTGCTCGAATCGCGGCTGGCGGTGCGCAATCTGGCCACCGTGCTGCTGCGTGACTTCAAGCAGGTGCTGGCGCGGGTGGACCGCCGCCTGGGCTGGATCGCCGGCGGCCTGGAGCTGGTGGCCGACACCAACCCGCTCGGTCCGGAACATCTGGGCGTGGCGATCCACGAAGCCTTCGCCACCTGCGACCTGGCGCCGGAAGTGCGCCTGGTGCTGATCAAGCTGTGCGAGCGCGACCTGGCCGAGCCGATCGGCAAGTTGTATGCGCGTCTGGACGAGACGCTGGCCAAGGCCGGCGTCATGCCCGAAATCTCCCAGCCCAAGCGCCCGCCGCCGCGCGTGCAGCCACGTGGCGACACCGCCGAAGAGCGCGCGCAGGCCGAGGCGCAGGGCGCGGTTGCCGAGATCGGCGGCGACGACCAGAACGACCAGTACGCACCGGCCTGGGCCAACCGCTTTCTGGACCGCTGGGCGCATAGCCGTGGCCGCATGCAGGCCGCAGCCCAACGTGACCATGCCGGCGGCGCTGCCGGCGGCATGGACGGGGATGAGGCCGGTCATCCCGGCGGCAGCCAGGGCATGTTGCTGGAAGCACTGCACGAACTGCTGCAGCAGACCCGCAGCGTGCGCGACAACACTGCCTCTGCCGCATCGGTGGCGGTGGGCCAGCAACGCCCGCTGAGCCAGCGCGAGATGATGTCGGTGCTGTCGCTGCTGCAGGCCACGCCGAGCGCGACGCTGCAGGCGGCCATCGGCGACGACACCGAGTCGCTTGCCCAGCGGCTGAAGAACGAGGTGCTGTCCAGCGCCACACGGCTGGGCGTGGACCCGGCGACCGCGCGTCTGGACCCGATGGACGAGGATGCGATCGATCTGGTCGGCATGCTGTTCGACGTGATGCTGGATGAACGCGATCTGGAAAACCGGTCGCGCGAAATGATCGGCCGGCTGGTGGTGCCCTTCGTCAAGGTTGCGCTGCTGGATCGCAAGATGTTCGTCCAGAAGACCCATCCCGCGCGGCGCCTGCTCAATTCGCTGGCCGAGGCCTGCGAGGGCAACAACGGCGACACCGCTGCCGAGCGCGTGCTGATGGGCAAGGTCGAGGAAATCGTCGACCGCCTGGTGGCCGAATTCAACGAGAACCTGGCGATCTTCCTGACCCTGGAAGAGGAATTCCGCGATTTCCTGTCGCAGCACCGGCGTCGGGTGGAAATCGCCGAGCGGCGCGCCACCGAAACCCAACGCGGTCAGGAGAAGCTCGAACTGGCACGCAGCCGCGCGCTGTCGGAGCTGGAACAGCGCACGCAAGCGGGGGCGCCGCTGCCCAAGGCCGTGGAGGATTTCCTGCGTCAGCCGTGGCTGCACCATCTGACCATGGCGATCCTGCGCGACGGCGACGAAGGTCCCGGCACCGTCGAGGCATTGGCCCTGGCCGATGGCGTGCTCGAGGAACTGGCCGAGGCGCGCCGCCATATCGTCGGCAAGCCGTGGCTGCAGGTCTGGCAGCCGGCCTTGCACCGCGTGTTCGCCAGCGTCGGCCTGCATGGCGATGCAGTGGTGGTGGCGATCGGTGCGCTGCACGACACCCTGCAGGCGATCGCCGAGGCGCGTCCTGAGCTGGAAAAGGCCTTGCCGGAACTGCCCCAGGTCAACCTGCCGCCCCCGGCTGCCGAAAGCGTCAGTGTGGTGCTGGGTGCCGAGGCGGTGGCGCAGAGCATCGACAGCGCCGATGCCGAGCGTTTCCGCGCGATGGGTATCGGCACCTGGCTGGATTTTGTCGACAAGGACGGCAAGGTGCAGGCGGGTAAGCTGTCCTGGGTGAGCCCGATCTCGCAGCGGTTGCTATTCGTCAATCGCCGCGGCGTGCGCTTCTGCGTCGCCTCGCCGGAGGAACTGGCGGTGATGGTGCGTCTGGGCCGGCTGCGCGAGCACATCAACGACGGCGCCTTCGACAGCGCCATGCAGGGCGTCATCGACCGCCTGGACCCGCTGCACAACAGCACCGTGCACTAGCGGGTGACGCGCGATGCGCTCGACGCATCGCCTTACGGTCAGGCGCGCACCTGGCCGATAAGAACCCAGCGCTGCCGCGATGACCGAGCCAGCCCCTGCTCAGCCCTGGCCCGGGCTGGTCGAAGGCCGCCACCGCATCGCCCCAGGCATGTACCGCAGTATCGATGCCATCGATGCTTGGGCTGTCTCGGCCAGCAGTGTCGCCTTGCCATCGACCACCGCACCGAAGCGGTGGCGCTGATGCCGCCCCTAGCAGTTGCTCGCTCCCGATGCTGCCGGCCGGAGCGTGACTGCCGCACGCTCTGCTAGCATCGCCCCGACCAAAGGCGCGCGAGCGGAGCAATGCATGGCTGTGCAGGTGCTGGTGCTGAAAGAACACGCGGCAGGCGAGCGCCGTGTCGCCGCCACGCCGGAAACGGTCAAGAAACTGGTCGCGCTCGGCGCCAGCGTGTGGATCGAGCCTGGCGCCGGCTGCGCCAGCAGCATGGCCGACGCAGCGTATCTTCAGGCCGGGGCGCGGCTCGCCACGGCAGACACCCTGGGCCAGGCCGAGGTGCTGCTGAGCGTGCAGGCACCGCCCACCGAGGTGCTGCAGCAGTGTAAGCCCCGCGCGGTGCTGATCGGCATGCTGGCGCCGGACGCCGACCCGGCACGTGCGCAGGCGATTGCCACCGGGGAGCTGGTCGCGTTTCCGCTGGAGCGCCTGCCACGCACTACGCGTGCGCAATCGATGGACGTATTGAGTTCGCAGGCCGGCATGGCCGGCTACAAGGCCGTGCTGATCGCCGCGCAACTGACGCCGCGCTTTTTTCCGATGCTGACCACCGCCGCCGGCACCATGCGCCCGTGCAAGGTGCTGGTGATCGGTGCGGGCGTGGCCGGGCTGCAGGCGATCGCCACCGCCAAGCGGCTGGGCGCGCAGGTCGAAGGCTTCGACGTACGCCCGGAAACGCGCGAGCAGATCGCCTCGCTGGGTGCGCGTTTTCTGGATCTGGGCGTGAGCGCGGCCGGCGAGGGCGGTTATGCGCGCCAGCTCACCGACGACGAACGCGCCGAACAGCAACACCGGCTGGCCGAGCATCTCAAAAGCGTTGACGTGGTGGTCTGCACCGCCGCCGTGCCCGGCCGGCCGGCGCCCAAGATCCTGAGCACGGAGATGCTGCACGGCATGCGCGCCGGCAGCGTGATCGTCGATCTGGCCGCCGAAGCCGGCGGCAATTGCGCCGCCACCCGGCCAGGCGACACCTACGAGCGCGACGGCGTGGTGATTGCCGGCCCGCTCAATCTGGCCAGCCAGGGCGCGATACACGCCAGCGAAATGTTCGCGCGCAATGTCTACGCGTTCGCCGCGTTGTTGATCAAGGATGGCGCGCTGGCGTTCGACTGGGACGACGAACTGCTGGCGAAAACGCGCTGGTCGGCGCCAGCGACTGCGTAGCCCCGCCGAGCCCATGCGCCTTGCGCGTTTGCGTTTCCGGATAGGAGCGCATTGGCGCGCGATGGCGCTTTATCGGTAATGCTCCGTCGCGCGCCAGCGCGCTCCTACGGTGGCCGCGCGCGACCGGGGACCCGTGCGATGGCGTGCCGCACTCGCCGCGGTGGCGCTGCCGTCAATCGTCGGTTGACGGATGCTCGCGCAACCAAGTGTTGCGCTCGGCCGGGCTCATCTTCTGCCAGCGTTGCTGCAGCTCATTGCGTTGTTGCTGGTTGAGCGTGCGCATGCGTTCGAACAAGGCCTTCGCCTCGCGGCGTTGCGCCGGATTCATGTTGCGGAAGCGGTCCATGCCGGCCTTGGCCTGTTTGCGTTGCTCCGGGGTCATGTCCAGCCAGCGGCGCGCGTGGCGATACGTGCGCGGGCGTTCTTCCGGCACATCGTTCCAGCGCTGGCGCAGCGCATCGATCAGCACCTGCTGCTGCTGCTGTGTGAGCTTGTCCCACTCGGGCATCGGCGTGTCTGCCTCGCGCGGGCCGGGACCTCGCAGACCGGGGCCATCCGGCGGCGGTCCCGGCGGTTCCGGGGGATGGGCCTGGGCCAGCAAGGAGGCGCAGGGTGCGGCGCACAGCAGCAGAGTCAACAACAGGCGGGTGGTGCGGGTCATCGTGCTTATTCCATGGCCAGGGCGGTGTCGGACCCCAGCCAGACGTACAGGTCCGGATTCTGGGTCAGCATGTCGTCGGTATCGGTGGTGGTGCCGGCGACCGCTTGGGTCGGGGCGGGGCCGGGCGCGGTGCGCTCGCCCGGCCGCAGTTGCAGGCCGATGCCGATCGCCAGCAGCCCGGAACACGCGGTCGCCAGCAGCCAGTAGCCGCGTCGGGCGCGCGTGGGAGCGGTCGCGTGACGGGCCTGGCGCAGGCGCGCCAAGGTCTGCGGCGGCAGGCTGGCGAGTGCGGTGGCATGCAGGTGGCGCAGGTGCGCGTCCAGCTGGGCCGGGTCGTGGGAGCGGTTCACAGCAAATCCTCGAACTGTTTCTGCAACGCGTCGCGCGCACGCGACAGGTGGGTTTTGACCGAGCCTTCCGAGCAGCCCATCGCCTTGGCGGTGGTGGCCACGTCCAGGTCTTCCAGCACCCGCAGCGTGAACGCTTCGCGCTGGCGCGCCGGCAATCCGCGCAGGGCCTGGACCAGCCGTTGGTAGGCCTGTTGATGCCGTTGTTCGTCCACCGGGCCCGTGCCGGGGTCGGCCCAGTCGATGGTGCCTTCATCGTCGTCGCGTTCGGCCGGCGCCCAGAACTTCAGGCGGAAGCTGCGCCGGCGCTGCAGGTCGATGATGCGGCTGCGCAGGATGCTCCAGAACAGCGGCGTCCATTCGGCGGCCGGGCGCTCGCGGTAGCCGAGCAGCTTCACCATGGCGTCCTGCACGGCGTCCAGCGCATCTTCGCGGTGACGCAGGCCGGCCTCGGCAAACCGGAACGCACGCGGGCCGATGCCGGCCAGGAAGGCGTCCAGCGAAACCGGCGCGGTGGCGGCCGGTGCGGCAGGTTGCGGATCGAAAGGGGTTCCCACCAGCACAGCGTAGCTTCCGCAGAGACGATACGACGTCAACGGCCGAGTGCCGATTCGGTTGACACGCGCCCGGGCACGCACGGCGTGGGTATGATCGGCGGGCCGCACCGGCCAGTGGAGCGAAAGACCATGAGCGACGGGTTCGTAGCGCTGTACATCTTCATGCTGGCGGCCATCGCCGGCCACGTGATCATTTCGCGGGTGCCGGCGATCCTGCATACCCCGCTGATGTCCGGTTCCAACTTCATCCACGGCATCGTGCTGATCGGCGCAATGGTGGTGCTGGGGCACGCCGATACCATGCTGGAAAAAGCGCTGGGATTCGTTGCGGTGATGCTGGGTGCGGGCAATGCGGCCGGGGGTTACGTGGTGACCGAGCGGATGCTGGACATGTTCAAGTCCAGCAAGAAGCCACCGGGCGGAGACGCGCCATGAACGTGTCCACCGCCGCATTGCTGGCGTGGCTGGTCAAGTCCAGCTATCTGGTCGCGGCGACCCTGTTCCTGCTCGGGTTGCAACGCATGGCGTCGCCGTTGACCGCGCGCAGCGGCATCCGTTGGGCCGGGCTGGGCATGCTGATCGCCACGGTGGCGACATTCTTCCTGCCCGAGCTGCATAACGTGCCGCTGATCCTGGCCGCGCTGGCGATCGGCACCGGGGTGGCATGGTGGTCGGCCAGGAAGGTCGCCATCACCGACATGCCGCAGATGGTGGCCTTGTACAACGGCATGGGCGGCGGCTCGGCGGCGGCGATCGGGGCGGTGGAGTTGCTGCGCTTTGCCTTCTTCGCCAACCGCGACACCACCCACTGGAGCGCCCAGGCGGTCGCCGAACTGGCGGCGCGGCGGCCGGACACCACCACGGTGGTGCTGGCGGTGGTCGGCTCGGCGATCGGCGCAGTGTCGTTGTCCGGGTCGATCGTGGCCTGGGCCAAGCTGGATGGCCGGCTCGACCGTCGGGTGACCTTTGCGGGCCAGCAGGCCTTCAATCTGCTGGTGGCACTGGCGGTGCTGGCGCTCGGTATCTGGGCGGCCTACAGCCTGCAGCCGCTGGCAATCATCGCCTTCTTCGTGGTGGCGCTGGCGCTGGGCGTGTTGATGACGCTGCCGATCGGCGGCGCCGACATGCCGGTGGTGATCTCGCTGTACAACGCATTCACCGGCCTGGCGGTGGCTTTCGAAGGCTATGTACTGGGCAACGAGGCGCTGATCATCGCCGGCATGATGGTCGGCGCCGCCGGCATCCTGCTGACGCGCCTGATGGCCAAGGCGATGAACCGGCCGATCAGCGGGGTGCTGTTTTCCAACTTCGGCGGCGGCGGGCAGGCACAGCAGATCGCCGGGGCGCAGAAGCCGATCGAGGCCGGCGACGTGGCGGCGATGATGGCGTTCGCCGAGCGGGTGGTGATCGTGCCCGGCTACGGCATGGCGGTGGCACAGGCGCAGCACAAGATCTGGGAGCTGGCGCAGCGGCTGATCGCGCGCGGGGTCAAGGTGAAGTTCGCGATCCACCCGGTTGCCGGGCGCATGCCCGGGCACATGAACGTGCTGCTGGCCGAGGCCGGCGTGCCCTACGACCTGATCGCCGACATGGACGACATCAATCCCGAGTTCGCCAGCACCGACGTGTCGCTGGTGATCGGCGCCAACGACGTGGTCAACCCGGTGGCCAGGACCGACCCGGCCAGCCCGATCTACGGCATGCCGATCCTGGACGTGGTCAATTCGAAGAACACGGTAGTGATCAAGCGCGGCAAGGGCAACGGCTTTGCCGGCATCGAGAATGCGCTGTTCTACGCCGACAACACCCGCATGCTGTACGGCGATGGCGCGGAAGCGGCCGGCGCGCTGGTCAGCGAGCTGAAGGCGCTGGACGGGGGCGGGCATTGAGGCGTCGTGCGAGCGATTTAGCAGATTAACTTGTGAAGCCACTTGGTCGAGGGCGGTGTACTCGCTGCCAGTTCCTTACAGCTAAGCCGCAGATCGGCTGTTTCACGAGTGTTCTATCCGCACTATCCGGCCAGTCTTAGCAGCCAGCCCGCAACAAGCCACCGAGCTTTCGAGTCACAGCGGTGCTTAGTGACAGTCAAAACGCGGTGAGTCGAGTGCGCGGTGCCCTCACCGCTTGCGGGACACGCCGTGCATCCGTCCGTGGAGGCTCGGTGGCGGCATCCATGCCGCCAAGGGTCCCGCAACCGGTGAGGACACCGCACCAGAAAGTCGGTCGGTGGTCCGGTGGAAACCTGTTGTTGCTTTGGGACGCTGAGAAGTTTGTAGCTGGTCTTTTCAAAGCTTGCGTGTTGCCAGGCTTTGATTGAGAGGTCAACTGGACGCCAATAATCCAAGCAACGCACGTCGCGCATAGATGGAAGGAAGCGCTGGATCCCCCGGGATCTTGCTTGCACCAGCGCACCGACCATCTCGCTTGGTCCTTGCCCGCCCACCGTCGCGTAAGAGCCTACAGGGACGTACTTGCAGCGTGTCCTGCGATGGTGGGCGGGCAAGGGCCCCGCAGCCAAGTCGCGGAGTTCCCCCGGATATCGCTGCGTCAGGAAAATAAAGCGCTAGCGCTAAGTAGGGAGCCACGTGACTTGAGCTGTGCAGACGAAGCATCAGCTTCAACACAATGCCTACTGGTAGCCGTTGCGAACACGTCCGACTCAGCGCGCCGCCCACCATGCCAGGACCAGTGCGGCGGCATAGCACAGCAGGTCGAAGCCGTTGTTGGCCAGTTGCAGCAGGGTCCAGGCCAGCCCGGTGCCCATCTTCTGCGCCGAGGTCCACGGGTCCAGGCCCAGTGCGCCACCCAACTGCGCCGAGGCGATGCCCCAGTTGGCGCCGACGATGATCAGCGCGGTCGCCACGACCGCGATACCGATGCGCAACGGGCCGGCGCCCAGCGTGCCCAGGCGCAGCATCCAGACGATTTCCAGGGCCACCAGCACCGCCATCCAGCCGGCCTGGTTGCCCAGGGCAAGCGCGATGAGCATCCAGGCGATCAGGGCGGTGACGCATCCCAGCAGCAGGAGCGGGGGCCAGAGCCAGTGCGCGGTTCTGGCGGACGCGGTGGTAGGCGGCATTGGAGCTCCTGACAGTGCGCACATGATAAGGCGCGCGCCGTGTTTTGCGTGGTGATGGACGCGCCGATGGAATGCAGCGTCGTCGCTGGCTCCATCCCGCAATGGCAGTGACATTGCCGTGGTCGGCTAGAATGGCGGACTTGCGCGCATCCGCCGCGGCCCCATATCCAGCCCATGTACTCCCGTAGCAGCGAACCCGTCCAGTTCGAACGCGATTGCGATGCCGTCATGGTGCCGCAGGGCGATTCGGTGACCCTGCCCGCAGGCAGTTATGGCTATATCACCCAGGCGCTGGGTGGCAGCTATACCGTCTTTGTCGAGGGCAACCTGTTCCGCATTGCCGGCAAGGATGGCGATGCGATCGGCAAGGAGGCACCGCCGGGGCTGGAACTGCCCGCCAATGCCAGCGACGAAGAGGTGGAGGCACTGGTGTGGCAGCAACTGCGCACCTGCTTCGACCCGGAGATCCCGTTCAACATCGTCGATCTGGGCCTGGTCTACGAGGCGGTGGTCAGCCATCGCGAGGAAGACGACCAGCGCCGGGTGGACGTCAAGATGACCCTCACCGCGCCCGGTTGCGGCATGGGCGAGATCCTGGTCGACGACGTGCGCAGCAAGGTGGAGATGATCCCGACCATTGCCGAAGCCGACGTCGAGCTGGTTTTCGACCCGCCGTGGGGCCGGCATATGATGTCCGAAGCGGCCCGTCTCGAGACCGGCATGCTCTGATCGTCAGGCGCCATGTCCAACAGGTGGCGCCGCGTCCTTCCGCCCGCCATACAGGAATCTTCCGGTGTCCGTGTCCTTCGCTTCCACCCGTTCCCCGTCGCCGTGCAGTGCCGACGAGCTGTCCGTGATCCTGGCCGCACCCGGCTTCGGGCTGCATTTCACCGACCATATGGTCGCCATTTCCTGGACCAACGAGCTCGGTTGGCACGACGCGCAGGTACGTGCGTACGGCCCGCTGCAGCTGGATCCGGCCGCCTCGGTGCTGCATTACGGCCAGGAAATCTTCGAGGGCATCAAGGCCTACCGGCATGCCGACGGCTCGATCTGGACCTTTCGCCCGCAAGCCAATGGCGAGCGGCTGCAGCGCTCGGCGCGCCGGCTGGCGTTGCCGGAACTGCCGGTGGACCTGTTCGTCGAATCGCTGCGCCAGCTGGTGGCAGTGGACGCGAGCTGGGTGCCGTCGGCGCCGGAAACCAGCCTGTATTTCCGCCCGTTCATGATCGCCGACGAGGCGTTCCTGGGCGTGCGTGCGGCGCACAAGGCCTCGTACTACGTCATCGCAAGTCCCGCCGGCCCGTATTTCGCTAAGGGCGTGGCGCCGGTGTCGATCTGGTTGTCCACCGAATACGCACGTGCGGCCAAGGGCGGCACTGGTGCGGCCAAGTGCGGCGGCAACTACGCCGCCTCGCTGCTGCCGCAGCAGAAGGCCTATGCGCAGGGCTGCTCGCAGGTGCTGTTCCTGGACCCGGTAGAAGGCAAGTACATCGAAGAACTGGGCGGCATGAACGTGTTCCTGGTCTACAAGGACGGCACGCTGGTGACGCCGGAACTGTCCGGCAGCATCCTGGAAGGCATCACCCGCGACAGCATCCTGCAACTGGCCCGCGACCGCGGCATGCGGGTAGTCGAGCGCAAGGTCGCCATCGACGAGTGGAAGCAGGGCGTGGCATCGGGCGAGATCAGCGAGGTGTTCGCCTGCGGCACCGCTGCCGTGGTCACCCCGATCGGCGAGCTGAAGGGCGATGGCTTTGCGGTCGGCGATCTCTCCGCCCCGGCCGGCGAGGTGACCATGTCGCTGCGCCAGGAGCTGACCGACATCCAGTACGGGCGTGTCCCGGACCGCCACGGTTGGCTGGTGCGTCTGTCCTGAGCCGACCCGTCGCGTCAAAACAGGCCTCTGCGCAAGCGCGCAGAGGCTTTTTTTTGGCCGCAGCGCAGCAGGTGTGTGCCAATTCATGTCCGAAAGTGTCGTCAACTGACTGAACGGTGCCGTACGGTGTCACAAAACTGATATTTCATTGAGCGAAAGTGCGAACTTGTTATTGTCCAGCCTGGTTGTAGTGCGGTAGGTTCGCTGAACGGATCGATAACAGGGGGTCGATCCGGGACGCTGGTGCTGACCTATGGAAGGCGGCACCGGTTACCACCGCTCCGGCGGTGCTCTTTGATCTAGAAGGGAATTCGATGTCGAACGAGTCTTTCCGCAAGTGCCCCGGTGCACTGACCATCCTGAGCGCAGCTGCGCTGACGTCGTTGTTGTTGGCAACCCCGGCCTTTGCCGGAGAGGTGTACCTGGATGGCCTGGCCACCGCCCAAACCCACCAGAAGTTCATCGTGACCTACAAGGACGGCAGCACCGCGCTGGCCAGTCCAACCGCGTTGAGCACCTCGCTGCGCACCGCCGCGCGCGCTGTTCCGGCCAAGGCCGGCAAGGCGCTGGGCCTGAACTCGGTGCGCCGCCTGGCGCTGGGACCGGAGCTGGTCAAGACCGACCGTGCACTCGACCGCGCCGACGCCGAAACCCTGATGCGCCAGCTGGCCTCCGACCCCAATGTGCAGAGCGTGGAAGTCGACCAGATCCTGCACGCCACACTGACCCCGAACGACACCCGCCTGTCCGAGCAATGGGCCTTCGGCACCACCAACGCCGGCCTCAATATCCGCCCGGCCTGGGACAAGGCCACCGGCGCCAATGTGGTGGTGGCGGTGATCGACACCGGCATCACCACCCATGCCGATCTCAACGCCAACATCCTGCCGGGTTACGACTTCATCAGCGATGCCACCACGGCGCGCGATGGCAACGGGCGCGACAGCAATCCTGCCGACGAAGGCGACTGGTACGCCGCCAATGAATGCGGCACCGGCATTCCGGCCTCCGATTCCAGCTGGCACGGCACCCATGTGGCCGGCACGGTGGCCGCGGTGACCAACAACACCACCGGCGTGGCGGGAACTGCCTACAACGCCAAGGTCGTGCCGGTGCGCGTGCTCGGCAAGTGCGGCGGTTCGTTGTCGGATATCGCCGACGCCATCGTCTGGTCTTCCGGCGGCAGTGTCAGCGGCGTGCCGGCCAACGCCAATCCGGCCGAGGTGATCAACATGTCGCTCGGCGGCGGCGGTACCTGCTCGACCACCATGCAGAACGCGATCAGCGGTGCGGTCTCGCGCGGCACCACGGTGGTGGTGGCGGCCGGCAACGATTCTGCCAACGTGTCCGGTTCGCTGCCGGCCAACTGCGCCAACGTGATCGCAGTGGCAGCCACCACCTCGGCCGGCGCCAAGGCCAGCTATTCCAACTTCGGCACCGGAATCGATGTGTCGGCACCGGGTTCGGGGATCCTGTCCACCCTCAACAGTGGCACCACCACCCCGGGCAGTGCCAGCTACGCGTCCTACAACGGCACCTCGATGGCGGCGCCGCATGTGGCCGGCGTGGTCGCGCTGGTGCAGTCGGTCGCGCCGAGCGCACTCACGCCGGCAGCCGTGGAAACCCTGTTGAAGAACACCGCGCGTGCGCTGCCGGGCGCCTGCTCGGGCGGCTGCGGCGCCGGCATCGTCAATGCCGATGCGGCGGTGACCGCCGCCATCAGTGGCAGCAATGGCGGCGGCGGTGGCGGCACCGGCAACACCCTGACCAACGGCACGCCGGTCACCGGACTGGGCGCGGCCACGGGTGCGGAACTGAACTACACCATCGCAGTGCCGGCCGGTAGCGGCACGCTGACCGTGGCGATCAGCGGCGGCAGCGGCGATGCAGACCTGTATGTGCGTGCCGGCAGTGCGCCGACCGACACCACCTACACCTGCCGTCCGTACCGCAGCGGCAATGCCGAGACCTGCAGCATCAGCGCGCCGTCGGGCACCTACCATGTGCGGGTCAAGGCATACAGCACGTTCTCCGGCGTGACCTTGCGCGCCAGCTACTGAGGCACATCGGCACTGCCTGGCCATGGCCGAGCGGTGCCGATCCCCTGCAGCAGATCCGCTTCACCCCATCAGCGACGTATCGCCCACGTCTGCCGCATCGGCGGGCGCCGGCGATGTGTTGCCGCTCGACCGGAACGGACATCGGTCAGTCGTCTCGCCGGGCGCCCGCGCCCGGGCACTGCCCGACCCGATCCGCAGCACGTGGAGCCGGTTCGGCCATCTCGCCGCAATTGCGGTACCTCTCAAATAAGGAACGATCGATGTCCAATGTGTCGCAACGACGTGCGCCCACGCGCGCGCTGGTGGTCCTGGGTGTGTCCGCGCTGACCTCGCTGCTGGCGGTGCCGGCGTTTGCCGGTCAGGTCAATCTTTCCGGGTTGGATTCGCAGCCCACCCTGGACCGCTTCATCGTCAAGTACCGGGACGGTTCCAGCGCCGCAGTGAGCCCGACCTCGATGCGCGCGTCGCTCAATTCGATCGCTACCGCCGTGCCGGCACGCGCCGGCCGTGCGCTGGGCCTGAATCACGTGCGTCGCACCGCGCTGGGTTCGGAAGTGCTCAAGACCGACCGTGGCCTGGACCGTGCCGAGGCCGAGACGCTGATGCGCCGGCTCGCCGCCGACCCGAGCGTGGAGTACGTGGAAGTCGATCAGATCATGTACCCGACGCTGACCCCCAACGACCCCCGTCTGTCCGAGCAGTGGGGCTTCGGCACCACCGCCTCGAGCATCAACGTGCGTCCGGCCTGGGACACCGCCACCGGTACTGGCGTAGTGGTGGCGGTGATCGACACCGGCATTACCAGCCACCCGGATCTCAACGCCAATGTGCTGCCGGGTTACGACTTCATCAGCGACGCGGCGCGGGCGCGTGACAACAATGGTCGCGACAACAATCCGGCCGACCAGGGCGACTGGCGCGCTGCCGACCAATGCGGCTCCGGTGTGCCAGCGGCCAACTCCAGCTGGCACGGCACCCATGTGGCCGGCACCATCGCTGCGGTCACCAACAACAGCACCGGCGTGGCCGGCACCGCGTTCAACGCGCGCATCGTACCGGTGCGTGCGCTGGGTCTGTGCGGCGGCACCACCTCCGACATTGCCGACGCGATCGTCTGGGCATCGGGCGGCACCGTCTCCGGCGTGCCGGCCAACGCCAATCCGGCCGAAGTGATCAACATGTCGCTGGGCGGCAGCGGCACCTGCTCGAGCACTTACCAGAACGCCATCAACGGCGCGGTGTCGCGCGGCACCACGGTGGTGGTGGCGGCCGGCAACAGCAATGCCAACGTGGCCAACTTCACCCCGGCCAGCTGCGCCAACGTGATCTCGGTGGCGTCGATCACCTCGGCCGGTGCGCGTTCGAGCTTCTCCAATTTCGGCAGCACCATCGACATCTCCGGGCCGGGCTCGGCGATCCTGTCCACGCTCAACAGCGGCACCACCACCCCGGGCAGCGCCAGCTACGCCTCCTATAACGGTACGTCGATGGCAGCCCCGCACGTGGCCGGCGTGGCGGCGCTGGTGCAGTCGGCCGCCAGCCGTCCGCTGACCCCGGCGGCGGTGGAAACACTGTTGAAGAACACCGCGCGTCCGCTACCCGGCGCCTGCTCGGGCGGCTGCGGCGCCGGCATCGTCAACGCGGCCGGTGCGGTCAGTCAGACCCCGTAAGGACCGCACGGTGCCAGTGGCCGAGCCGTTGGCACCGCGTCGGCGTGCGTGATGCAGTGCGGCTGCAGCGCACGCTCGACACCCCCGTTGCCCCGCCCACGCGGGGCAACGGCGTTCTGGAGGCAGGGGGCCGCCGGCAACAGTGATGTCGACGTCGCCCAGAGCGTGCCGGCCAATGGCCCGAACGTGATCGCGGTGGCGACCACCTCGGCCGGGGCCAGGGCCGGCTTTTCCAACTTCGGCCCGGGCGTGGATATCGCCGCGCCCGGGCAGGCCATTCTGTCCACGCTCAACAGCGGCAGCACGGCGGCGGGTAGCCCCGGTTACGCGGTCTACAGCGGCACCTCGATGGCGGCACCGCATGTGGCCGGCGTGGTGGCGTTGATGCAGTCGGTGGCGCTCAATCCGCTCAGTGCGGCCAGTGTCGAAGCGATGCTCAAGAGCACTGCGCGTGCATTGCCGGTGGCGTGTCCGCAGGGATGCGGGGCAGGGCTGGTCAACGCCGATGGTGCAGTGGCTGCGGTGACCGCCTCGACCACCCTGACCAGCGATGCGGCGCGCAACGCCCTGGCCGCAGCCACCGGTGGCTCGCTGTATTACCAGGTCACTGTGCCCGCGGGCACGCGCAGCCTGCGGGTGGCGCTGCCGCAAGCACTAGGTACTTTGCGGATTTCCGAGTGCCGGCTGGCGCCAGCGCACACGCACGCGGCGCGATGTACCGCCGCGTCTAGTCGCAGACACCGCAGGGCCGCGCCTGCAATGCGGCAACGATGCCATCGCCCGGCAACTCCAGCAGCAGGCCGCGTTGCCCGGCGTTGATCCACAGCGACGGCGCATCCAGTGCGCTGGCTTCGATCAGGACCGGCGCCTGGCGTTGTTGCCCGAGCGGGCTGATGCCGCCGACCTTGTAGCCGGTGCGGCGCTCGGCATCGGCCACCTCCATCATGCGCGCCGACTTGCCGTTGCAGGCACTGGCCAGCTTCTTCAGCGACACCCGGCGATCGCACGGGATCACCACGCACACCGCCTGGTCGTCGACCCAGGCCATCAGTGTTTTCAGCACCGTGTGCGGCGCCAGTCCCAAGGCATTTGCCGCCTGCACGCCCTTCGCGTCCGCATCGGCCTGGTAAGCGTAGGGGTGCAATACATAGGCCACGCCGGCGGCATCCAATGCCCTGGTTGCGCGGGTGGCCTTGCTCATGGCGTCAGAGCGATTCGAAGCGGTTGGCGGCGACGTTCTTGCGCACCTTGTCCGGATTCCAGATGCGCCCGTTCATGGCGATGTACACGCCGGCCGGCAGCGACTGCACCGCGCCGACCGCGCAGCCGATGTTGAACTCGGCATCGGAGCCGCGAAAGCGCGCCGGATTGAGCGCGCCGGTCATCACGATGGTCTTGTCGGCGATCGACTGCAGCACCTTGCCGGTTTCCACCATCGAGTCGGTGCCGTGGGTGATCAGCACGTGGCGCGTCGGCTGGGCGGCGATGGTGGCGCGCACCAGTTCGCGGTCGGCAGCGGTGATGTGCAGCGAATCCTTGCGGATGATCGGAATCACCGAGAAGCGGAAGGTCACACCCAGCTCCTTGAGGATCTGGCCGATCTGCGGGTCGCCGATCTGGTAGTCCGATTTGTCGTCGAAGTAGATCTTGTCGATCGTGCCACCGGTGGTGACGATCAGGAGGTCTTCCATTGCTGCGGGTCCTTCAAACGGGCGCGGTGCAGGCCGCGCGAGGGCCGTCATGATACGACCCCGGCGCGGGTGCTGCCCAAGCGGGTCAACGTGGAGGGCGCGGGCGGCCCAAGCGTGCCGCCATGCCGGGGCCACCCACCAATGCCACAACCGCAAGCGCCAGCAGTACTTCCAGCCAGGCCAGCCCACGCGCCTGCGGCTGACTCCAGGCGGCCATCACGCCGTGACTGAACCAGCCCAGCGCGAACACGCCGGCCCAGAAACGCGCACGTGCGCTGCGCAACACCAGCGCGGCCATCAGCGCCGGCGGCAGCGCGAACACCAGCAGCGCCGCGGTGCGGTGGCGGTCGTCGTGAAACCAGCTCACGAACAGCACCGTCAGCGCGATCAGCGCGGCAGTCAGCAGCCAATGCGTGGCGCGCAAGCTCATGGGCTGGCCAGGCGCCGGGCGATATCGGCCACCCGGCGGCCCAGCGCACGCGCCAGCAGCGCTTCGTCCTCGCTCGGTTGCGGGTCGCCGCCGGCGCCGGAGACATGGCTGGCGCCGTAGGGCGTGCCGCCGCTGGTGGTATGGCTGAGCGCCGGCTCGGTGAACGGGATGCCGACGATCAGGCAGCCGTGGTGCAGCAGCGGCAGGTGCATCGACAGCAAGGTGGATTCCTGGCCGCCGTGCATCGAGGCGGTGGAAGTGAACACGCCTGCCGGCTTGCCGGCCAGGGTGCCGCTGGCCCACTCGGCGCCCAGGCCGTCGAGGAAATGCTTCATCGGCGCGGCCATGTTGCCGAAGCGGGTCGGGCTGCCCAGCAGCAAACCGCTGCATTCGGCCAGATCGGCCTTGTCCACATACGGCGCGCCCTCGTCAGGTACCGGCGGGGCGCTGGTCTGGGTGACCGCCGCCACCGGCGGTACCGTGCGCAGCCGCGCGCCCATGCCGGGCACTTCGCCGATGCCGCGCGCGATCTGCCGCGCCAGCCGCGCCACCGAACCGCCACGGCTGTAATACAGCACCAGAATCTCCGCCATCGCGCATCCACCGCCTGTGTGAGTTCGACGCAGTATCGGCCAAGCCACCGTCCGCCTGCACGCCGCAGTTGCGGCAAGGCCGCGAAGACGGCGCATCGGGTACCCTTGCGCGATGTCGCGTGTGAACAAAATCCACCAATGGAAAGAACGGCTGCGCGACCGCGCGCGCACGGTCAGCTTCGGGCGCTTCCTGTGGCGCCGCTTTCTCGATGACCGTCTGTTCCAGGCAGCCGCCTCGCTCGCCTACACCACGGTGTTCGCGCTGGTGCCGCTGGCGATCGTGGTGTTCGGGGTGCTGTCGGCATTCCCGGCCTTCAACGAATGGAAGGACGCGCTGACCGACTTCATCTTCAACAACTTCGTGCCCGGCGCGGCGCGCTCGGTGCAGAACTACCTCAATCGTTCGCTGGAGGATCTGGGCAAGTTCACCGTGGCCGGTATGGTCGCGCTGGTGGCCTCGCTGTTGATCACCCTGCACAGCATCGAGCAGACCTTCAACAGCATCTGGCGGGTGGCCGCCGCACGCCCGAAGGTGACGCGCTTTTTGATCTATTGGACGGTGCTCACCCTGGGCACGATGCTGGCCGCTGCCTCGATGGCGATGGCCGCCTACGTGTTCGCGTTGCCGCTGTTCCGCACCACCGAAGGCCAGTGGCTGGCCGAATTCGCCTGGCGGCTGGCGCCGATGGCGGTGGAATTCGTCTGTATCGTGCTGATCTACCGCGTGGTGCCGCAGCATGCGGTGCGCCTGCGGCATGCGCTGCCGGGCGCATTGCTGGCGGTGATCCTGATGGAAATCGTCAAGTGGGGCTTCGGCTTCTACCTGGGCAATTTCCAGACCTATCAGCGCATTTACGGCGCGCTGTCGGCGCTGCCGATCCTGCTGCTGTGGATCTACCTGAGCTGGGTCTCGGTGCTGCTGGGCGCCTCGCTGGCGTCCTCGATGGCGGCATTCCGCTACCAGCCCGAAGCGATGCGGCTGCCGCCAGGCTTTGAGATCTATGGCTTGCTGCGCCTGCTCGGCCGTTTCCGCCAGGCGCGCATCCACGGCAACGGGCTGGACGAAGACCGCATCCTGGCACTGGAGCCGATGCTCACCGACACCTTGATGCAGGAGTTGCTGTGCGAACTCAAGCGCATCCGCCTGCTGCGGCGCGACGAGCGCGGTCAATGGCTGCTGGCACGCGACCTGGATGTGGTGCCGCTGGCCGAACTCTACGAAAGCTGCCAGCTGCGCGTGCCGATCGAAGACCGCCCCCTGCCGTGCCGCGACGATGCCTATGGCCAGGCCGCGTCCGCTGCGCTGGAACAACTGCGCCAACCCTTGCGCAGTGTGCTGGCGCAACCGGTCGGCGACCTCTACACCCACCTTCCCGGAGACCTTCCATGACCGTGCGCCTTGTGCGCGGCGCCTGTGCGCTGCTGTTGCCGCTGGTGTTGCTGACCGCCTGCAAACCCACCGGCGAGGGCACGCCCGCCGCTGGCGGTGCAGCGCCGGCGACCACCGCACAGACACCGCAAACGCCGGCCGCCCCCGCCGACCCGGCCAGCCCAACCGACACCTCGGTGGTGCAGCAGACCGCCGAGATGCCCAAGCTGTCGCTGCCGACCGTGACCGGCGAGGCCTATGACCTGGCCGCGCATCGCGGCAAGTGGGTGGTGGTCAATTTCTGGGCCACATGGTGCGCGCCATGCCTGAAGGAAATGCCCGAGCTGTCGGCGCTGCACACCATGCGCGACACCATCGAAGTGGTGGGCCTGGCCTATGAAGACATCAGCAGCGCCGACATGCAGGCGTTCCTGAAGGACCACCCGGTG
The DNA here is from genome assembly GCF_002940665.1 of Xanthomonas arboricola. Lineage (GTDB taxonomy): Bacteria > Pseudomonadota > Gammaproteobacteria > Xanthomonadales > Xanthomonadaceae > Xanthomonas > Xanthomonas arboricola_B. The sequence continues at coordinate 766,693 of NZ_MIGY01000003.1, read as the reverse complement.
TCGTACCCGATCGCGATCCTCGACCCCTACCAGCCGCCGCAGGACTTCGCCACGCCGCGCGGGTTGCCGATGACGTATCTGATCGGGCCGGACGGCAAGCTCGCCAAGCAGTTCCTTGGCCCGGTGACTGCACGCGACATCGAAACGGCGGTGGGCATCACCGGCAAGTCCGGCTGATGCAGGCGGCGCGCTTTATCGTCACCGGCGTGGTGCAGGGCGTGTGGTTCCGCGCCTTCACCCGCGAGCGCGCGGTTGCGCTGGGCCTGCGTGGGCATGCGCGCAACCAGCCCGACGGCAGCGTGGAAGTGGTCGCTGCCGGGCCCGACGCCGCGCTGGGCGCGCTGGAGACCTGGTTATGGCAAGGCCCGCCGGCGGCCAGGGTCGCGGCGGTGACACGCACGCCGTGCGCGCCGCCGCCGACTGAAGAATTTGTAACTGGCTGAGTCGCTGCCACCGGAGCAGGGCAACAGACTTGCGATGCGTCGCCGATAACCTTGTCAGCGCGATCAGGCGTGCAGGGGGAATGTATGGCTGCTCCATCTCAAGATCACACCGACGGGCGCGAACTGCCTGCCCACCGCCGCAACCGTCACCTGGCCCGGCTCGTGCCATGGTTATATCTGGGCATCGTGGCGGGCAGCGGCTGGTTGCTGTTTTTGCAGCCGCAGACCCGTGTGCTGCAGCCTGGACAGGCGGCCACCAGCTGGCTGCTGGCCTGGATTTTCGGCGGCATCGTGATCGGTGCGGTGCTGTGGAGCCTGAAGCTCGCACATCACGGCCTGGGGTCGTCCGCGGCCAGCTATCCGTTGTCGGCGCGTCTGCCCGATTGCTGGGCCGACGCCTACGCTGCGCTGTTGCGTCCGGCCACCGCTGTGCCGCTATCGGCCAGGCCCGATCCTGCCGGCACCCAGCGCGGTGCCGCCTGGCATCGCTTCGGCGGCGGCATGCTCAGCGTGGAGAATTTCGATCCCGACGACGCCACCCGCGCGCCCTGGGATCACCTGGACGCCCAGGCCTGCATCGCGCGCCTGGACGATGTCCGTCCGGCCTGGCAGAACGCCACCGCCAACCGCGCGCTGCAACAGGAGCGTCGCTACTGGCTGGATGTGGTGCTGTCGCTGCTCGACCACGGCGTGATGCGCCCGCTGCAGGACGGCTACCTGCCCGACACCGCCACGCTGCGTACCGAGCGTTTCCTGCTCGGCGCCGATGCCGGCCCGATCGTCCTGGCCGAGGTGCCGGCGCTGTTCGCACGCCGCCTGGCGCTGGCGATCGAGGCCATGCCGGCCCCGCAGCGCGAGGCCGCCGACGTCCAGTGGCGCCTGCTGCAGCAATTGCAGGGCCTGGTGGCCGAAAGCCGCATGCTGGACGAGCGCTCGCAGGTCATCCAGGTGCTGGCGTGGAATCCGGATGTGGACCTGGATCAGGTCGAGGTGGCCTACATCCTGGCCGCCGAGTACCGCCAGGGTCTGCGCGACTGGCTGCGCCGCGCCGCGCTGGTGCATCTGCCCGACAGCACGCTACGCCTGGACGAAGTGCTGCTGTCGTCCTGCAGCCCGCTCGGCCCGCAGGCCGACGATGTGGATTACATCGAAGCGATGCGCCCGCTGCACCGCGGTTTCATCCAGTTGTTCAGTCAGCGCCTGAGTCAGCTGGTGCTGCAGGCCGAGCAGGCCGAGCGTCAGGCCGGCCTGTATCCCTTGCCACGCGCCACCGCCGCCAGCGACGAGATCTCTCAGGACTGGCCGGCGTAACCGTCGATCGGTTCCAGCACGCCATAACGTTCCTTGTGCGGTTTGCCGTGCAACGGCGGCAACTGCAGCGTGTCATCGGGCACCGCGGTGTCGGGGAGCCGATCCAGCAGATTGCGGATCAGGCTCAGTCGGCCGCGCTTCTGGTCGTGGAAATCCACCAGCGTCCATGGCGCGTCCGGGGTATGCGTCACCGCGAGCATGCGCTCGCGCGCGGCGGTGTAGTCCTCGTACTTGCTGCGTGACTGCAGATCCACCGGCGACAGCTTCCAGCCCTTGAGCGGATCTTCCTGGCGTTCGGCAAAGCGCCGTTCCTGCTCGGCCTGATCCACGCACAACCAGTACTTGAACAGCAGGATGCCGTCGTCGACCAGCAGTTGCTCGAAGCGCGGCGCCTGTTCCAGAAACGCGTCGTACTGCGCGTCGGTGCAATAGCCCATCACCCGTTCCACGCCGGCGCGGTTGTACCAGCTGCGATCCATCAGCACCAGCTCGCCGGCCGCCGGCAGGTGCGCCACATAGCGCTGGAAATACCATTGCGTGCTTTCGCGGTCGTTGGGTGTCGGCAACGCCACCACCCGGCACTGGCGCGGGTTGAGATGGCTGGCGATGGCCTGGATCACACCGCCCTTGCCGGCGGTGTCGCGGCCTTCCACCAGCACCAGCGCGCGCTGGTTGGTATGGCGCAGCCAGCGCGCCATGGTGACCAGTTCCAGCTGCAGCGGTGCCAGCAGCTTCTTGTAGGCCTTGCGTTTCAGGTGCGACATGCGCGTTCCGACACGTGTGGAGAGCGCGCAGGCTATTCGCCCAGACGTGGACGCAATGTCGCCAGATTGCACGGTGTGGTACGCGCATCCAGTTGCGCACGCACGATCTTTTCCCAGGCGGTGCGGCAGGCCGAGGTGGAGCCGGGCAGGCAGAACACGAAGCTGTGATTGGCCAGCCCCGCAAATGCGCGCGACTGCAGCGACGAGGTGCCGATTTCGTCGACACTGACCGCGCGGAACAACTCGCCGAAACCGGGCATGGTCTTGTCCAGCAACGGCGTGATCGCCTCCGGCGTGCTGTCACGGCCGGTGAAGCCGGTGCCGCCAGTGATCAGGATGCCGTCGACCTGCGCATCGGCGATCCACGCAGAGACGATCGCGCGCATGCGGTAGCGATCGTCCGGACACAAGGCGCGCTCGTGCAGCACGTGACCGTCGTGGGTGAGGGCATCGGCCAGATAGTCGCCGGAGCGATCGTCGGCCAGTGTGCGGCTGTCGGACACCGTCAGCACGCACAGGTGCAAGGGAATGAAGTCGGGAGTGGAAGGCATGCCCCAAGCCTAGCGAGCCGGGACGACCGGGTACAGCACCACGGCGTGAAGCCGCACAACGGACGAGTCGCTCTCGAGCTCCTCACCCCCCGGGAAAGAGGTTGGGGTGAGGGTACAGCGGAAGACAGCCATTTACCTTGAAAAAGGCAAGCAGCCCGCTAGTTACCTGACCAACCATGTTGGCGCGCGAGTGCGTGCATCAGTTCCGCGAACCCGTCGGCAAACCCATCCATATCGAACACGCCCGACTCGCGCCGACGCTCCGCCACCCGCTCCCGCAGCGCACGCAACACCGCTGGGTCACCCGCCACCGCCACCGCCTTGGCCACGAACGCAGCGTCATCGGTCACATTCATCTCATCCAGCCCCAGATGATGGTTCAGGCTGCCGGCCACGCGCGCGGCAAATGTCTCGCCGGGCGTCGTCAGCACCGGGCAACCCGCCCATAACGCATCCGATGCGGTGGTATGCGCGTTGTACGGATGCGTATCCAGGAACAGGTCCGCATGCCGGTAGTGCGCCAGATACTGCGCGTGCGGCAGCTTCGGCATGAAGACCAGGCGCTGCGCATCCACGCCTTGTGCCTGCGCCACCGCACGCAGGCGCGCGTCGGCCTCGCCCGGCCCGGACAACAGCCACAGCACGCTGCCCGGCGCCGCACGCAACACCGCCAACATGCGCGCCATGCTGCGTGGATTGAGCTTGTAGCTGTTGTTGAAGCAACACAGCACCACGCCATGCTCGGGCAAGCCGCACTGCGTCCGCGACGGCGGTTCGGCGACCACGCGCGAGGTGTCCGACGGCTGAAACGCACCGTTCAAGCGCAGCACGCGCTCGCGGTAGAACGGCTCCAGCGACGGCGGCAGCGCAAACGCATCGCCCAGCACATAGTCCATCCACGGCGCGCCCGACGTTCCCGGATAGGCCAGCCAGTTGAGCTGCAGCGGCGCAGGTCGCAGTGCGAACACTTCCGGGCGCCCGCCGCCGCCCCAGCCGCGCAGGTCGAACAGCAGATCGATGCCCTGGTCGCGGATGTGCTGCGCGCTGGCCAGGTGCCCGAACTCGGTGACATCGTGCAGCGTGGTGGCTTGCGTCAGGCGCGCGCGAATTTCGCTGCGGTCGTCGTGGCTGGTGGCGAACAGATGCAGCTGCAGCGCAGGCTGCCGGCGCTTTAGCGCTTCGAACAACGCGACCGTCAGCACGCCGGTGGGATGCGCACCAAACCCGTTGGAAACGAAGCCGAGCCGTAACGCGCCCTGGCTGCGCACGGCAGTTGGCGGTAGCGGGCGCAACATCGTGGCCACTGCCTGCGCGCGCGTCCGTGCACACGCCAGCTGTTCGGCAGCGCTGGCGTCCTCGCTGAGAAAGGCGAACGGTTCCACCGCAGCAGCGCCTTGCGCCACGGCGCTGCGCACCTGCGCAGCGAGCGCATCCAGCTCGCGCCAATCGCACAGGCGGCGTCGCCAGTTGAGCAGTTGCGCAGTGATGTACGGCTCGTCGGGCAGCAACTGGTGCGCACGCGTATACGCGGCCGCGGCAGCTTCGGCCTGGCCTGCATCTTCCAATGCATGCCCAAGCCACAACGCGATGCCCGGATGCTGCGGCACCAGGTCCGATGCCTGCTGCAACAGCGTTGCCGCGTCGGCATGCCGTTGCTGTGTCCAGCGCACCCGGCCAAGCCGCGCCAGCGCTTCCGGGTGGCCCGGCTGCAGTGCAAGCGCGCGTTGCACCGCGGCCTCGCCGGCAGCGATTGCGCCCATGCCGAGTTCGGCGTCGGCCAGCATCAGCCAGGCGATGAAATCGCCCGGCTGGCGTCGCACCGCCTCGCGCAGCTGCAGCAGCTCGCGCGGGACCTGCGCACTCACGGGCTGTCGCTCAACCGTGCCAGTTCGTCGGCCTGATGTTCGTGCAGCAGTCGTGCGATCAGTGCATCCAGATCGCCTTCGATGATGTTGGGCAGGTCGTACAACGTCAGGCCTTCCACGCGATGATCGGTGATGCGGCCCTGCGGAAAACTATAGGTGCGGATGCGCTGGCTGCGGTCGCCGCTGCCGACCTGCAACTTGCGCGTCTGCGCTTCGGCGGCGGCCGCCTTGCTGCGTTCGGCTTCCACCAATTGCGCCTTCAGCCGCTTCATCGCCTTGTCGCGGTTGGCGTGCTGGCTGCGCTCGGTCTGGCATTCCACCACCACGCCACTGGGCACATGGGTGATGCGGATCGCCGACTCGGTCTTGTTGACGTGCTGGCCGCCGGCACCGGACGAGCGGAACGTGTCCACCTTCAGGTCGGCCGGGTTGATCACGATCTCTTCCACATCGTCGGCTTCGGGAATGATCGCCACCGTCGCCGCCGAGGTGTGGATGCGGCCCTGTGATTCGGTCGCCGGCACGCGCTGTACCCGATGGGTGCCGGATTCGAACTTCAACCGCGAATACGCGCCGCGTCCGACCACCCGTGCCACCACTTCCTTGTAGCCGCCATGCTCGCCGGGGCTGTCGGATTCGATTTCCACCTTCCAGCCCTGGCGCTCGGCATAGCGCGCGTACATGCGGAACAGGTCGCCGGCAAAGATCGCCGCCTCGTCGCCGCCGGTGCCGGCGCGCACCTCCAGGAACAGGTTGCCGTCGTCGCGCGGGTCGCGCGGCACCAGCAGCAAGGCCAGTTGCGCATCCAGTTCTTCCAGGCGCGCCTGTGCGGCGGCAATCTCCTCTTCGGCCAGCTCGCGCATTTCCGGATCGTTGCGCATCGCTTCGGCCGCGCTCAGGTCGGCCTTGGCGCGCGCTTCGTCTTCCAGGGCCACGGCCACCGGCTCCAGCTGCGACAGTTCGCGCGACAGCGTGCGGAACCTGTCGTTGTTGCTGACCACCTCGGGGTCGGAGAGCAGGTGCTGCAGTTCTTCGCGGCGCTCGGCCAGCGCTTCGAGCTTACGGCGCAGGGTCGGCGTCATCGGTCCTCACGATCGGGGTGGCTACAGGGGGATGTTGGTAACCCGGCTTTTCCGGGAACAGCCGGTCGGCCGCGCTGGTCAATTCCAGGTCGTTGTTGAGCGCGGCCTCGCGCAGCGCGGCGGTGGGCGGATGCAGCAGGCGATTGGTCAGCGCGTGCGCCAGCTGTTCCAGCACTTCGTCGGCCGGCCTGCCGTGGTGCAACTGCTGGCGTGCCTTGGCCAGCAGTTCGTCGCGGGTGCTGTCGCCGAACGCGCGCAAGCGCTTGAGCGGCGCCTGGCGCGCATTGGCCTGCAAGGCTTCGACATAGCGTGCCACCTGCAGGTCGATGATGGCTTCGGCCTGGTCGGCAGCTTCACGGCGGCCGCGGCGGTTGTCTTCCACCGCGCGTTCCAGATCGTCCACGGTGTACAGGTAGGCGTCGCCGAGCTCGGCCACCGAGGCTTCGATATCGCGCGGCACCGCCAGGTCGAACAGCAGCATCGGCTTGCGTTTGCGTGCGCGCAGCGCCAGTTCCACCTGCGCGCGCGTCACGATCGGCTCGCGCGCGGCGGTGGCCGAGAACACCACGTCGGCCTCTGCCAGGTGGCGGTCCAGATCGGTCAGCGGCAGGGCGTAACCGCCGTGCTGGCTGGCCAGCGTCTGCGCATGCGCAAGCGTGCGATTGGCGATCAACAAGCGGCGCACGCGGCCTTCGCTCAGGTGCTTGGCGGCCAGCTCGATGGTTTCGCCCGCGCCGATCAGCAGCACGGTGGATTCGTTGAGCCGCGCGAAGGATTCCTGCGCCAGTCGCACCGCGGTGGAGGCCACCGACACCGGATTGGCACCAACGCGGGTATCGGTACGCGCCCGCTTGGCGACCGAAAAGGTCTGCTGGAACAGGCGGTCCAGCCCACTGCCCAGTGCGCCGTGGGCACGCGCCACTGCCCAGGCGTCCTTCACCTGGCCCAGGATCTGCGGCTCGCCCAGCACCATCGAGTCCAGCCCGGTGGCGACGCGGAACAGGTGGCGCACCGCCGCTTCCTCCTGATGCTGGTACAGATAGCCGCTCAAGCCTGGCGCGTGGGTCTCCAGCCAGGTCACCAGGCTGTGCGGGTCGTCGGACATCGCATACAGCTCGGTGCGGTTGCAGGTGGACAGCAGCGCGGCTTCGCGCACCTGCGGCAGCGCGCACAGGGACTCGAGCGCGCGCGGCAGCGCGTCACCTGCGAACGCCGCGCGTTCGCGCAGGTCCACAGGTGCGGTCTGGTGATTCAGTCCGAGCACCCACAACGTCATTGTTCAGTTGCTTGCGATAAGCTGGCGGCCATTCAGGGCCCCATTTTACGGCCCGGTTGCCCCCGATGCCTGTACCGATTCGCATCCTGTGTGTTCTTTTGCTGGCCGCAGTCTCCGCCAGTGCCACTGCAGCACCCAAGAAGGCACCGCCCGCGCCGCCGTCCGCTCGCGCCGGCACCACCTCGCTGGAGCCGGTGCTCGCCGGCGAATTCGCCTTGCAGGCCGGGCAGTTGGACGATGCCGCCCGCGCCTACCTGGACGCCGCCAAGGCCGAGGCCGGCGACGCCGGGCTGGCCGAACGCGCCGCCCGCATCGCCATGCTGGCCAATGACGACCCGCGCGCGATCGAGGCCCTGGCGCTGTGGCGCGCCCGCGCACCCTCATCGATGTCCATGCGCAGTACCGAAGCCTCGCTGGCCTTGCGCCGCAACGACTTGCGTACCGCCCGCCGCGATCTGCTCGGCCTGCTCAAGGAACCCGACCCGCGCGGCTGGCGCTTCGCCCTGATCGCCCTGGCCAATGGCGGGCGCGAGCCGGAAGCCTCGGCCGACGTACTCGAAGATCTGGTCAAGGCCGGCGCCATCCCCAATCAGATCGAAGCCTGGCAGGAATTCGGCCGGCTCGCCCTGCGCATGGAGCGCCCGGCGCTGGCCAAGCGCATCGTCGACGAGGTGGTGCGCCGCTTCCCCGAAGAGCCGCGCGTGGCCTTGTTGCACGCCACCCAGCTGCAACAGGAAGGCAAGAACGACGAAGCGCTGGCACTGCTGAAGAACGTCGAGCCACAGGCGGTCAAGGATTCCGAACTGCGAGGCGCGCTGGCCTTTGCTTACGATGCCATGGGGCAGACCGAGGCCGCCGCACGGGTGTTGTCGACCGGACCTCAGGACACCCAGACCTACGGGCTGCGTGCCTCCATGCTGGCCAAGGAAAAGGATCGCACCGCGCTGGAGGCGCTGTACGGCGAGCTCAGGAGCAATGCCGCCAAGCCCGACCCGGACCGCCGCCTGCTGCTCGGCAAGATCGCCGAATTCCTCAAGCGCTACGACGAGGCGGTGGAGTGGTATCGCGGCGTGCCCGGGGGGCCGCAGCTGAGCGAAGCGCGCCTGCGCGCCGCCAGCGCCCTGTACGAGCTGGGCCGCAAGCCCGAGGCGCTCGCCGAAGCGCGCGCATTGCAGAGCGATGCCAGCGCCGACGACGACGCGCGTCGCGACGCCTACGTGCTCGAAGCCGAGTTGCACCAGCGCGCCGACGACGCAGCGGGCGAACTGGATGCCTTCGAGCGCGGCCTGGCCGCCTATCCGGACGACGGCGCGCTGTTGTACGCCCGTGGTCTGGCCTGGGAGCGCCGCGACGATGTCGCGCGTGCCGAGGCCGATCTGCGCAAGATCCTGGTGGCCGAACCGGAAAACGTGGCGGCGCTGAATGCACTGGGCTATACCCTGGCCGACCGCACCACCCGCTACAAGGAAGCGCTGGCGCTGATCGACCGCGCCCGCACCGCCGACCCGGACAACCCGGCCATCGTCGACAGTTACGGCTGGGTGCTGTATCGCATGGGCCGCACCAAGGAAGCCCTGGTACAGCTGCGCCGCGCCTGGGCGCTGGTCAAGGATCCGGAAATCGCAGCGCATGTGGGCGAAGTGCTATGGGTCAGCGGCAAGCAGGATGAAGCGCGGCGCTACTTCGATGAGGCGCGGCGTCTGGATCCGGACAACCGTGCGCTGCAACGCGCGGTGGAAAAATTCGGGCTATGAGCAGGGCGATCCGAACACTGGCCCTGAGCGGGCTGGTGCTGGTCGGGCTGTCGGCCTGCGTCAGCGTGCCGCGCGGGCAGGGCAGTGGCGCCGCGGTGGTCGAGCAGGTCTCCGAGGGTGCGCGTCAGGCCGAAGCCGCACGTCAGGCCTGGCTGCAGGCGCATCCGACCTGGTCGTTCCAGGGTCGGGTGGCGATCAGCAAGGGCAGCAACGGCGGTAGCGGCCGCATCGACTGGCAGCAGGACGGTGCGCGGTACCGCGTGCAGCTCAGCGCGCCGGTGACCCGGCAGAGCTGGGTGCTCACCGGCGACACCGCCAGCGGCGCCGGACGCCTGGAAGGGCTGGAAGGCGGTCCGCGCAGCGGTCCGGATGCCGAGCAGGTGCTGCTGGAAGCGACCGGCTGGACCATCCCGGTCAACCAGATGCCGGACTGGGTCCGCGCGCTGCGCATCGCCGACGCGGGCGCCGAACGCGTGGCCCTGGATGCGGCCGGGCGGCCGCGTACCGTGCAGCAGGATGGCTGGACGATCGACTTTCTCGCCTGGGCGCCGGCCGGCGCCGGCCAACCCCAGCTGCCGCAGCGCATCGAAGCCCGCAACGGCGAGGCCAAGGTGCGCTTGCTGGTCGATCAGTGGACGGTATCGCCCTGATGTCCGCGGTGGAGACGGACTGGTCGGCGTGGCCTGCGCCGGCCAAGCTCAACCTGTTCCTGCAGATCGTCGGGCGCCGCGCCGATGGCTACCACCTGCTGCAGACCGTGTTCCGGCTGCTGGACTGGGGGGACACCATTCATCTTCGTGTGCGCAACGACAGCCTGATCCGGCGCATCGGCGACAGCCTGCCCGGCGTGGCGGAAGCCGATGACCTGGTCATCCGGGCCGCACGCTTGCTGCAATCCAGCGCGGGCACACAGGCCGGCGTCGACATCCGGGTCGACAAGCGCATCCCTGCCGGCGGCGGCTTCGGCGGCGGCTCGTCGGATGCCGCCACCGTGCTGGTCGCGCTGAATGCCTTGTGGGGCCTGGGATTGCCGGTCGACACGCTGGCCGAGCTGGGGCTGCGGCTGGGTGCCGACGTGCCGGTGTTCGTGCGCGGGCACAATGCCTGGGCCGAGGGTGTCGGCGAGCAACTGACCCCGATCGGTCTCCCGGCAGCGTCCTACGTGCTGGTCGATCCGGGAATTCACGTGCCCACCCCGGTCTTATTTCAATCACAGGAATTGACGCGGGATGCTGCGCCCGTGAAAATAGCGGACTTCGCTTCGGGTTCTCTGCTCGACAATGCGTTCGAGCCGGTCCTGCGGCGCCGTGAATCCGCCATCGAGGCAGTGTTCCAGGCGCTGTCCAGGATCGGGACGCCGCGTTTGACCGGGTCAGGGGGCGGGTGTTTCGTCGAATTCGCCACGCGCGCTGCTGCAGAGCAGGCCGTGGCGCAGTTGCCGGGCCATCTGAGGGCGTGGGTCGTGGAAGGTGCGCCGCACTCGCCACTGCTCGATGCGCTGGACGCGAGACAGGTTTGATGCAGGGGCGTCGCCAAGAGGCCCAAGGCACCAGGTTTTGATCCTGGCATTCGTAGGTTCGAATCCTACCGCCCCTGCCAGTTGTTGATGCAGGTCCCCTGCGACAGTCGTACATGCAGGTCCCTCTGCAACAGCCGTATATGCAGGTCCCCTGCAACAGCCCGCACATCCATGTGCGGGGATTCACATAAAAGCCCGGCATTTGGTCGGCTTTGTCCAGCTCCACCATCGCCCGCACGCTCTTTGCCGCCGCCCGAGAGATCTCATGCAAGACCAACGTAATCTGCTGGTGTTCTCCGGCAATGCCAACAAGCCGCTTGCCCTGAGCATCTGCAAGGAGCTCGGCGTTCGCATGGGCAAGGCGCTGGTCACGCGCTTTTCCGATGGCGAGGTGCAGGTCGAGATCGAAGAAAGCGTGCGCCGGCAGGAAGTGTTCGTGATCCAGCCGACCTGCGCGCCGAGCGCGGAAAACCTGATGGAACTGCTGGTGCTGATCGACGCGCTCAAGCGCGCCAGCGCCGCGTCGGTGACCGCGGTGATCCCGTATTTCGGCTACTCGCGCCAGGACCGCCGGATGCGCTCCTCGCGCGTGCCGATCACCGCCAAGGTCGCCGCCAAGATGATCTGCGCCATGGAGGCCGACCGCGTGTTGACGGTCGATCTGCATGCCGACCAGATCCAGGGCTTCTTCGACGTGCCGGTCGACAATGTCTATGCCTCGCCGCTGCTGCTGGCCGACATCTGGCGCGCCTACGGCACCGACAACCTGATCGTGGTATCGCCGGACGTGGGCGGTGTGGTGCGCGCGCGCGCCGTCGCCAAGCGTCTGGACGATGCGGATCTGGCCATCATCGACAAGCGCCGCCCGCGCGCCAATGTCGCCACGGTGATGAACATCATCGGCGACGTGCAGGGCAAGACCTGCGTGCTGGTCGACGATCTGGTCGATACCGCCGGTACCCTGTGCGCGGCGGCCGCAGCGCTGAAGCAGCGCGGCGCGCTCAAGGTGGTGGCCTACATCACCCACCCGGTGCTGTCCGGCCCGGCGGTGGACAACATCAACAATTCGCAGCTCGACGAGCTGGTGGTCACCGACACGATTCCGTTGAACGAAGCTGCGCGCACCTGCGCCAAGATTCGTCAGCTCAGCGTGGCCGAACTGCTGGCCGAGACCATTCGCCGCATCGCCTTCGGCGAGTCGGTGAGTTCGCTCTACGTCGACTGATTCCGCATTCGGCGCCCGGGATTCCGGGCGCCGCAATCCGTCTCGCCTGGTCGCGGGTGAGACGCTTCATCGCCGCGAGGCGATATTCCAAACCAGGTAGTGAAATCCAATGGCAAAGACACATGAAATCAAGGTCGAGCGCCGCGCGAACGAGGGGAAGGGTGCGAGCCGCCGCCTACGTCACGCTGGCGTCATTCCGGCCATCGTTTACGGCGGCGAACTCGAGCCGGTCAGCATCCAGCTCAACCACGAGCAGATCTGGCTCGCCCAGCAGAACGAGTGGTTCTACTCGTCGATCCTCGACCTGAACCTCAATGGCGACGTGCAGCAGGTGCTGCTGCGCGACATGCAGCGCCATCCGTTCAAGCAGCTGATCATCCATATCGACTTCCAGCGCGTCAGCGCCAACGAGAAGCTCAGCGCCGCCGTGCCGCTGCACTTCATCAACGAAGCGGCCTCGCCGGCCGGTAAGTCCAGCGAAGTGGTCGTCACCCATGAGCTCAACGAAGTTCAGGTGGTCTGCCTGCCGAAGGATCTGCCGGAGTTCATCGAAGTGGACCTGGGCGCCCTGGAAGTGGGCAACGTGATCCACTTGTCCGAGATCAAGCTGCCGGCCGGTGTGGAAATTCCGGAGCTGAAGCTGGGCAAGGAGCACGACGTGGCGGTGGTTGCTGCCAAGCACGTGCGGATCGAGGAAGAAGACGCTGCCGGTGAAGAAGGCAGCGAAGGCGCCGAGACCAAGTAAGCCGTCGGCCGATCCCTCGCGCTGCGCGGGATCGGCTGCGGTCACTGGCATGTCTGCACTCCGCCTGATTGTCGGACTCGGGAATCCCGGTCCGGAACACGCGCAAACCCGGCACAACGCCGGGTTTCGTTTCGTCGATGCCCTCGTTGAACGCCATGGCGCGCGTTGGGGGCTGGATGCAAAGTTATTCGGCGAGACCGCCAAGGTCGAGATCGCCGGGCAGCCGGTCTGGCTGCTCAAGCCGGCCACCTTCATGAATCTCAGTGGCAAATCGATCACCGCCGCGCTGCGGTTCTGGAAGATCGAGCCGGAGCAGTTGCTCGTTGCACACGACGAACTGGATCTGGCGCCGGGCATCGCGCGGCTCAAGTTCGATGGCGGCCACGGCGGCCAGAACGGCCTGCGCGATACCATCGGCCTGCTGGGGCACGGCAAATTTCATCGCCTGCGGATCGGTATCGGCCATCCCGGCCACAAGGACCGCGTGGTGCCATGGGTGCTGGGACGGGCAGGGCGCGACGACGACGCGGCAATCGGTAATGCAGTGGACGCAGCCATCGATGTGCTGCCGCTGGCAATGGAAGATAATTTCAACGAGGCGATGAAGCGCCTGCATACGGAAAAATAGAGAATGGGGAATCGGGAATGGGAGGAGCGTTGCTCTTGCCATTCTCGATTCCCGATTCTCCATTCACTGGAAAACCCATGGGTATCAAATGCGGCATCGTCGGCCTGCCCAACGTCGGCAAGTCGACCCTGTTCAATGCGCTGACCAAGGCGGGCATCGCTGCGGCCAATTTTCCGTTCTGCACCATCGAGCCGAATGTCGGCATCGTGCCGGTGCCGGATCCGCGTCTCAATCAGCTGGCTGAGATCGTCAAGCCGCAGAAGCTGATTCCGACGGCGGTCGAGTTCGTCGATATCGCCGGCCTGGTGGCGGGTGCGGCAAGCGGCGAAGGGCTGGGCAACAAGTTCCTGGCCCACATCCGCGAAGTCGATGCGATCACCCACGTGGTGCGTTGCTTCGAAAACGACGACGTCATCCATGTGAACAACAAGGTCGACCCGATCAGCGATATCGCGACCATCGACACCGAGCTGGCATTGGCCGATCTGGACAGCGTGGAAAAGGCGCTCAACCGGGCCGAGCGCAGTGCCAAGGGCGGCGACAAGGATGCAGCGGCGCGCAAGCCGGTGCTGGCCAAGCTGCAGGCTGCGCTGGCCGACGGCAAGGCAGGGCGCGCAGCCGGTCTGGACGACGATGAAAAGGCGCTGGTGCGCGACCTGTTCTTGTTGACGCTCAAGCCGGTGATGTACATCGCCAACGTGCTTGAGGACGGCTTCGAGAACAATCCGCACCTGGACGCGGTGCGTGAACATGCATTGGCCGAAGGCGCAGAGGTGGTACCGGTCTCGGCAGCGATCGAAGAAGAGCTGTCGCAGCTCGACGACGCCGATCGCGACACCTTCCTGGCCGACCTGGGCCTGGACGAGCCGGGTCTGAATCGCGTCATCCGCGCCGCCTACAAGCTGCTTGGCCTGCAGACCTACTTCACTGCCGGCGTCAAGGAAGTGCGTGCGTGGACGGTCAGGGCTGGCTCGACCGCGCCGCAGGCGGCAGCGGTGATCCATACCGATTTCGAGAAGGGCTTCATCCGCGCCGAGACGATCGGCTTCGACGACTTCATCAAGCACCGCGGCGAAGCCGGTGCGCGCGATGCGGGGCGCCTGCGTCTGGAAGGCAAGGAATACCGCGTGCAGGAAGGCGACGTGCTGCACTTCCGCTTCAACGTCTGACCGGTTGCGCGCGACCCCGATGGTCGCGCAGATTCGGCACTGACGATTTGCTCAAAATTTTTGTTGACACTGCATGCGTCCCACAACAAAATAACGGGCTGCTTCACCCCGAACCGAATTCGCCTCATCGCGCATCGGTCCGGTCGTAAAAGCTGGAGGGATACCCAAGCGGCCAACGGGGGCAGACTGTAAATCTGCTGGCTTACGCCTTCGGTGGTTCGAATCCACCTCCCTCCACCAGTTTCACGTTGTGGCATGCAGTTCCCGGCGCGGGAGTAGTTCAACGGTAGAACCTCAGCCTTCCAAGCTGATGGTGCGGGTTCGATTCCCGTCTCCCGCTCCATTGAACGCAAATGCATGGCATAATGCAAAACTCGCTCACGTAGCTCAGTCGGTAGAGCACCTCCTTGGTAAGGAGGAGGTCGAAGGTTCGATTCCTTTCGTGAGCACCACTACTCAATCGTCTTCAACTCCAAACGATTACCGAGACACGCACCCATGGCAAAAGCTAAATTTGAGCGCACCAAGCCGCACGTGAACGTCGGCACCATCGGTCACGTCGACCATGGCAAGACCACGTTGACAGCCGCGCTGACCAAGATCGGTGCTGAGCGTTTCGGTGGCGAGTTCAAGGCGTATGACGCGATCGACGCTGCGCCGGAAGAGAAGGCGCGCGGCATCACGATTTCGACCGCCCACGTCGAATACGAATCGCCGAGCCGTCACTACGCGCACGTCGATTGCCCCGGCCACGCCGACTATGTCAAGAACATGATCACCGGTGCGGCGCAGATGGACGGCGCGATCCTGGTGTGTTCGGCTGCCGACGGCCCGATGCCGCAGACCCGCGAGCACATCCTGCTCTCGCGTCAGGTCGGTGTGCCGCACATCGTCGTGTTCCTGAACAAGGCCGACATGGTCGACGATGCCGAGCTGCTCGAGCTGGTCGAGATGGAAGTGCGCGAGCTGCTGAGCAAGTACGACTTCCCGGGCGATGACACCCCGATCATCCACGGTTCGGCGCGTCTGGCGCTGGATGGCGACCAGAGCGAGATCGGCGTGCCGGCGATCCTGAAGCTGGTCGAGGCGCTGGATTCGTTCATTCCGGAGCCGACCCGCGACGTTGATCGTCCGTTCCTGATGCCGGTCGAAGACGTGTTCTCGATCTCCGGCCGCGGCACCGTGGTGACCGGTCGTATCGAGCGCGGCATCATCAAGGTCGGCGACGAAATCGAAATCGTCGGTATCCGCGACACCCAGAAGACCACCGTCACCGGTGTGGAAATGTTCCGCAAGCTGCTGGACCAGGGTCAGGCGGGCGACAATGCCGGTCTGCTGCTGCGCGGCACCAAGCGTGACGACGTCGAGCGCGGCCAGGTGCTGTGCAAGCCGGGTTCGATCAAGCCGCATACCGAGTTCGAAGCCGAAGTGTACGTGCTGTCCAAGGATGAGGGTGGCCGTCATACCCCGTTCTTCAAGGGCTACCGTCCGCAGTTCTACTTCCGCACCACCGACATCACTGGCGCTTGCCAGCTGCCGGAAGGCGTGGAGATGGTGATGCCGGGCGACAACGTGAAGATGGTCGTGACCCTGATCAACCCGGTCGCGATGGACGAAGGTCTGCGCTTCGCCATCCGTGAAGGCGGTCGTACCGTCGGCGCCGGCGTGGTTGCCAAGATCGTCAAGTAAGTGCCTGCAGCCCGGCGGCTTTGGTCGCTGGATCTGCAAAAAAGAGGGTCGGCGCGAGCCGGCCCTTTTTTTTGTGCCAGGTCGGTGCGCGCGCCGACGTCCTTATGGGGAAGGACGCTTGCGCCACTACAATTGCGCCGCTATAATGCGCGGCTCGGTGTCCCTGGGTAGGGCGCTGAGTTACAGCGAAAAGAACGGCAGGATGCCGCTCGTGTTCGCCAGACCGGGAAGGTCGCGTCGCATGGAGCACTCAACAACTCACGTGTTGTTGACCGTGCTCTTGTTGCGCACTATACTTTTCCGTCTGGGCAGGCCGGTTTACCGGTCTGCCTCAGTTTTTGGGCGGAGGAAATGCCCTCGCCAGCAGGATGCGCGGCGAATTCATCTACGTCAGGAATATCGGGGCAGGTATCCCAGAGGCCTTGCCCGTCGCTCTTTTAACGAAGGAAGCTTCCGTCATGTCGGAACAAAAGATCCGGATTCGGTTGAAGGCGTTCGATCATCGTTTGATCGACCGCTCGGCCAGCGAGATCGTCGAAACGGCTAAGCGGACCGGCGCGCAAGTGCGTGGCCCGATCCCGTTGCCGACCAAGATCGAACGTTACACCATCCTCGTATCCCCGCATGCCGACAAGGATGCGCGTGACCAGTACGAAACCCGCACGCACAAGCGTGTGCTCGATATCGTCGACCCGAACGACAAGACCGTGGACGCGCTGATGAAGCTCGAACTCGCGGCTGGCGTCGACGTACAGATCAAGTTGACCTGAGGACTACGACCATGACGAAGAAATATTCGTTGGGCTTCGTAGGCCGCAAGGCTGGTATGAGCCGCGTCTTCACTGAAGACGGTCGCTCGGTACCGGTCACGCTGATCGAAGCAACTCCAAACCGCATCGCGCAGATCAAGACCGTCGAAGCTGACGGCTACAGCGCCGTGCAGATTACCGTCGGTGCCCGTCGTGCCGCGCTGGTCAACAAGCCGGCTGCTGGCCACTTCGCCAAGGCGAAGGTGGAAGCGGGTCGCGGCCTGTGGGAATTCCGCGTTGAAGACGCGCAGCTCGGCGATTTCGCCGTCGGCGGCGAAATCAAGGCGGACATCTTCGAGGTCGGCCAGAAGGTCGACGTCCAGGGCGTCACCAAGGGTAAGGGTTTCCAGGGCACCATCAAGCGCTACAACTTCCGTATGGGCGATGCAACTCACGGCAACTCGCTGTCGCATCGCGCGCCGGGTTCGTTGGGTCAGCGCCAGACCCCGGGTCGCGTTTTCCCGGGCAAGAAGATGTCGGGCCATATGGGCGCCGTGCAGCAAAGCACGCAGAACCTGGAAGTGGTCAAGGTCGACGTCGAGCGTGGTCTGATTGCTATCCGCGGCGCCGTGCCTGGCGCAGCTGGTGGCGACGTGATCGTCCGTCCGGCGAGCAAGGCATAAGGAGAGATGACGATGGAACTCGTTATCACGGGTAGCAACAACAAGGTCTCGGTCTCCGATGCCGTGTTCGGTCGCGAATTCAGCGAAGATCTGGTTCACCAGGTCGTCGTCGCTTATCGCAATGCCGGTCGCGCTGGTACCAAGGCACAGAAGACGCGTTCGGAAGTTGCGGGCACGACCAAGAAGTCGAAGAAGCAGAAGGGCGGCGGTGCGCGTCATGGCGCATTGACGGCTCCGATCTTCGTCGGCGGCGGCGTGACCTTCGCGGCCAAGCCGCGCAGCTTCGAACAGAAAGTCAACCGCAAGATGTACCGTGCGGCCATCTGCGCGATCTTCTCTGAGCTTAATCGCCAGGGTCGCCTGATGATCGTCGATGCGTTCGACGTCGAAACCACCAAGACCCAGGGTCTGATCGAGAAGCTGAAGGGGCTGGATGTGGGCAAGCGCCCGCTGATCGTCACCGAGGAAGCCTCCGAGCACCTGTATCTGTCCGCTCGCAATCTGCCGTATGTGCAGGTGCGTGATGTGCAGGGTCTGGATCCGGTCGCTCTGGTCGGGGCCGATACGGTCGTGATCACCGCCGATGCGGTCAAGAAGGTCGAGGAGTGGCTGGCATGAGCAGCAACGAAAAAATCTTCAGCGTGCTGCGTGCTCCGCGAGTCTCCGAGAAGACCGCGCGCCTGCAGGAAATTTCCAACCAGTATGTCTTCGAAGTTTCGAACGAAGCCACCAAGGCCGATGTAAAGGCCGCGGTTGAGCAGCTGTTCGACGTCAAGGTCAAAGCGGTCAACGTGGTCAACGTCAAGGGCAAGAGCAAGTCCTTCCGTAACCGTGCTGGCAGCCGTGGCAATTGGCGCAAGGCGTACGTCCGCCTGGTTGATGGTCAGTCCATCGACGTAACGGCCAAGGCCTGAGGTCCATCCCATGCCATTGATGAAGTTCAAACCCACCTCTCCCGGCCGTCGTTCCGCCGTGCGCGTGGTTACTCCCGATCTGCACAAGGGCGCACCGCACGCGGCGCTGCTCGACTCGCAGAGCAAGTCCGGTGGTCGTAACCACCATGGCCGCATCACCGTGCGTCACGTCGGTGGTGGTCATAAACAGCACTACCGCATCATCGACTTCAAGCGCAACAAGGAAGGCATTCCGGCGCGTGTGGAGCGGATCGAATACGATCCGAACCGTACCGCTCATATCGCCCTGCTGTGCTATGTCGACGGCGAGCGTCGCTACATCATCGCCCCCAAGGGCTTGAAGGCTGGCGACCAGGTCATTGCCGGTGCCAACGCACCGATCAAGACCGGAAACACGCTGCCGCTGCGCAACATCCCGGTCGGTACGACGGTCCACGGTATCGAGCTGAAGCCGGGTAAGGGCGCTCAGATCGCACGTGCTGCCGGTGCAGCCGTCCAGCTGGTCGCTCGCGAAGGCATCTATGCCACGCTGCGTCTGCGCTCGGGCGAAATGCGCAAGGTGCCGGTCGAGTGCCGCGCCACCATCGGCGAAGTCGGTAACGACGAGCACAATCTCGAGAAGCTGGGCAAGGCTGGCGCCAAGCGCTGGCGCGGTGTTCGCCCGACCGTTCGCGGTGCGGCCATGAACCCGGTCGATCACCCGCACGGTGGTGGTGAGGCCAAGGCTGGCCAGGGTAATCCGCATCCGGTCACCCCGTGGGGTGTTCCGACCAAGGGTTACAAGACGCGCAAGAACAAGCGCACCCAGCAATTCATCGTCCGCGATCGTAGGGGCTAATCGACCATGGCACGTTCACTCAAGAAGGGCCCGTTCGTCGATCACCACCTTGCAAAGAAGGTGGAGTCCGCTGCGGGTAGCAAGAAGCCGATCAAGACCTGGTCGCGCCGTTCGATGATCCTGCCGGAAATGGTAGGCATCACCATCGCCGTGCATAACGGCAAGAACCACATTCCGGTGCTCGTCAACGAGAATATGGTCGGCCACAAGCTCGGCGAATTTGCCGTCACCCGGACCTTCAAGGGTCACGGTGGCGACAAGAAGTCGAGCAGGTAAGGAGAGATGACGATGGAAGCGAAAGCAATCCTGCGCACCGCGCGCATCTCCCCGCAGAAGGCCCGCCTGGTCGCTGACCAGGTGCGTGGACTGTCCGCCGAACGTGCGGTCAATCTGCTGAAGTTCTCGGACAAGAAGGCTGCGCACCTGATCAAGAAGGTTGTGGAGTCGGCTATTGCTAATGCCGAGAACAATCAGGGCGCGGATGTCGACGAGCTGAAGGTCAAGACCATCATGGTTGATGAAGGTCCCTCACTGAAGCGTTTCATGGCGCGGGCGAAAGGCCGCGGTACCCGCATCCTCAAGCGCACCAGTCACATCACTGTGATTGTCGGCGCCGCCAAGTAAGCGGAAAGGAAAAGACCATGGGTCATAAAGTTCATCCGACTGGAATTCGCCTTGGCATCGCCAAGGACTGGAATTCCAAGTGGTACGCAAGCAAGGCCGACTTCGCCGCCTACCTGGCAGCCGACCTGAAAGTGCGTGAAATGCTGCGCAAGAAGCTCGCGCAGGCAGGTATCAGCAAGATCTTGATCGAGCGCCCTGCCAAAACCGCCCGCGTGACGATTCACACCGCCCGTCCGGGCGTGGTGATCGGCAAGCGTGGCGAGGACATCGAAAAGCTGCGTAAGGAAGTGAGCGCGATGATGGGTGTTCCTGCCCACATCAACGTCACCGAAGTGCGCAAGCCGGAGCTGGATGCGCAGCTGGTCGCCGAGTCGATCGCGCAGCAGCTTGAGCGTCGCATCATGTTCCGCCGCGCAATGAAGCGCTCGGTCGGCAACGCGATGCGCTTGGGTGCCCTGGGCATCAAGGTCAACGTGGCTGGCCGCCTCAACGGTGCAGAAATCGCCCGTTCGGAGTGGTACCGCGAAGGCCGCGTGCCGCTGCACACGCTACGTGCCGACATCGATTACGGTTTTGCCGAAGCGTCCACGACGTACGGCATCATCGGCATCAAGGTCTGGATCTATAAGGGCGAGGTCTTCGACTTCTCCCAGGTTGGCCAGGAGAAGCAGGACGACAGCCCGCGCAACGATCGTAACGATCGCGGCGACCGTGGTGACCGTCCTTCGCGCCCGGCTCGTGAAGCGAGGTAACGGCAATGTTGCAACCCAAGCGAACCAAATATCGCAAGATGCACAAGGGCCGTAACGACGGCCTGGCATGGAGCGGAAACGCCGTCAGCTTCGGCGAGTACGGCCTCAAGGCAACCGCGCACGGTCAGCTGACCGCGCGTCAGATTGAAGCAGCACGTCGTACGATCAGCCGCCACGTCAAGAAGGGCGGCAAGATGTGGATCCGTGTGTTCCCCGACAAGCCGATCACCAAGAAGCCGATCGAAGTCCGCATGGGCTCCGGTAAGGGCAACGTGGAGTACTGGGTCGCGCAGATTCAACCGGGCCGCATGATCTATGAAATCGAGGGTATTCCCGAAGATATCGCACGTGAGGCGTTCCGCCTTGCCGCCGCGAAATTGTCGGTGACCACCACTTTCGTGACCCGGACGGTGCGCTGATGGATATCAAACAACTCCGCGAGAAGTCGGCTGACGAACTGAAGGCCCACCTGACCGATCTGCGTAAGGAGCAGTTCTCGCTCCGTATGCAGCAGGTCACCGGCCAGCTGCCGAAGACCCACGATACCCGCCGGGTGCGCCGCGAGATTGCTCGCGTCAAGTACCTGCTCGGCAGCACCAAGTAAGGACGGCCGCGATGAGCGACAACAACGAAAAGCAAGCGCTGCGCACGGTCGAAGGCCGTGTCGTCAGCAACAAGATGGACAAGACGGTCACCGTGTTGGTGGAGCGCCAGGTCAAGCACCCGTTGTACGGTAAGTACATCAAGCGCTCGTCCAAGCTTCACGCACACGACGCCGACAATGCCTGCAACGAAGGCGACGTCGTGCGTGTGACCGAGATTGCTCCAATGTCCAAGACCAAGAACTGGCGGGTGGTCGAAATCGTCACCCGTTCGGCCGAATAAGGGAGATCTGAATCATGATCCAGATGCAGAGCTACCTCGATGTCGCCGACAATTCGGGTGCCAAGGAAGTGATGTGCATCAAGGTGCTGGGCGGCTCCAAGCGCCGCTATGCACACATTGGCGACATCATCAAGGTGACCGTCAAGGACGCCATTCCGCGTGGCAAGGTCAAGAAGGGCGAAGTCTACGACGCCGTCGTGGTGCGTACCCGCAAGGGTGTGCGCCGTCCCGACGGTTCGCTGATCCGCTTCGATGGCAACGCCGCTGTGCTGTTGAACAATAAGCAGGAGCCGATCGGGACCCGCATCTT
Source organism: Xanthomonas arboricola (assembly GCF_002940665.1). Taxonomy (GTDB): domain Bacteria; phylum Pseudomonadota; class Gammaproteobacteria; order Xanthomonadales; family Xanthomonadaceae; genus Xanthomonas; species Xanthomonas arboricola_B. The sequence continues at coordinate 744,917 of NZ_MIGY01000003.1, read as the reverse complement.
CGGGCCGGTGACGCGCGAGCTGCGTTCCGAGAAGTTCATGAAGATCGTCTCGCTCGCTCCCGAAGTGCTGTGAGCGGAGGACATATACATGGCTAACCGTATCAAGAAGGGCGACCAGGTCGTCATCAACACCGGCAAGGACAAGGGTAAGCAGGGTGAAGTTGTGCGTGTGGACGGCGATCGCGTGATCGTCTCCAATGCCAACGTCATCAAGCGCCACACCAAGCCGAACCCGCAGGCGGGTGTCGCCGGCGGCGTGGTCGAGCGTGAAGCGTCGATCCATATCTCCAACGTCAATATCGTCAACCCGGCAACGGGCAAGGGCGAGCGCGTTGGCTTCAAGGTGCTGGAGGATGGACGCAAATTGCGTGTGTTCCGCTCCAGCGGTGAGGCGCTCGACGCCTGAGGAATGCGATCATGAACACTCGTCTCGAAAAGTTTTACAAGGAAAACGTGGTGCCGGCCCTGATGAAGGAGTTCGGCTACACCAATCCGATGGAAGTGCCGAAGCTGGTCAAGGTCACGCTCAACATGGGCGTGGGCGAGGCGGCTACCAACAAGAAGATTCTGGAAAATGCGGTCGCCGACATGTCCAAGATCTCCGGTCAGAAGCCGGTGGTCACCAAGTCGCGCGTTTCGGTCGCATCGTTCAAGATTCGTGACGGTTGGCCGATCGGCTGCAAGACCACGTTGCGTCGCGCCAAGATGTACGAGTTTCTGGATCGTCTGATCAACATCTCGCTGCCGCGCGTGCGCGACTTTCGTGGTGTTTCCGGTCGTTCCTTTGACGGTCGTGGCAACTTCAACATGGGTGTGAAGGAACAGATCATCTTCCCGGAAATCGACTTCGACGCCGTCGACGCGATTCGCGGTATGGATATCGCCATCACCACCACCGCCAAGACGGATGCGGAAGCGAAGGCGCTGCTGGCAGCGTTCAAGTTCCCGTTCCGTAACTGACCGTCGAGGACATCCGAAATGGCAAAGACCTCCATGATCCACCGCGACATCAAGCGTGCAAAGCTGGCGAAGAAATTCGCCGGCAAGCGTGATGCGCTGAAGAAGATCCTCTCCAGTCAGGATGCGTCCTACGAAGAGAAGATCGACGCGTCAACCAAGTTGCAGAAGCTGCCGCGCGATTCGTCGCCGAGCCGCCACCGCAACCGTTGCGAGTTGTCCGGTCGTCCGCGCGGTGTCTACCGCAAGTTCGGTCTGGGTCGCAACATGCTGCGCAAGGCCACGATGAACGGCGACGTTCCGGGCCTGCGCAAGGCAAGCTGGTAACAGCATTGCCGGCTGTTCGCGGCCGGCTTGAACAGGATGGTTCTGTTCAACAAGGGAGTCCGACGCAAGTCGGGCTCTTTTGTCGTATACTTCCGCTTCTGTCTTGCCCGCATGGGCCCGGCATGGCGTAAAGGGTCCTGGCCCATCCCCAGGAAAACACAAGATTTTCGCGAAAGCGGATATCGGTGCACTCAAAGGTACTCATATGAGCATGACTGATCCCATCGCCGACCTGCTGGTACGCATCAAGAATGCGGCCGCGGTCGGTAAGCAGACGGTGAAATTGCCGTCGTCCAAGATCAAGGTCGCGATCGCCCAGGTCCTGAAGGACGAGGGTTACATCACCGACCTGCGCGTGACAGCGACCGAGAACAACAAGTCGGAGCTGGAAATCGTGCTGAAGTATTTCGAAGGCCGTCCGGTCATCGAGACCCTGAAGCGTTTCTCGCGCTCGGGCCTGCGCCAGTACCGCGGCAAGACCGAGCTGCCCAAGGTCCTTGGCGGCCTGGGTATCGCCATCATCTCCACGTCGAAGGGCATCATGACCGATGCGCAGGCTCGCGAAGCCGGCGTTGGTGGTGAAGTCCTGTGCTTCGTGGCCTAAGGGAAGGAATCGATCATGTCCCGTGTAGCCAAGAAGCCTGTTTCCCTTCCGAAGGGTGTTGAACTCAAGGTCCAGCCCGAGCTGGTCAGCGTCAAGGGCCCGAAGGGCACCCTGACCCTGCCGAAGCCGGTTGGCGTCGAAATCGCCATCGACGGCGACGTTGCCACGCTGTCGGCCAACGAACCGTCGCAGATTGCCATCACCGGCACCGTGCGCGCCATCCTGGCCAACATGGTCAAGGGTGTGTCCGAGGGCTTCGAGCGCAAGCTCGAGCTGGTCGGCGTCGGTTACCGTGCCGCCATGCAGGGCAAGGACCTGAGCCTGTCGCTCGGTTTCTCGCATCCGCTGGTGTTCGTGGCGCCGGAAGGCATCACGCTGTCGACCCCGACCCAGACCGAAATCGTGGTCCAGGGCGCCGACAAGCAGCGCGTCGGCGAAGTTGCCGCCAAGATTCGCGGTTTCCGTCCGCCGGAGCCCTATAAGGGCAAGGGTGTGAAGTACGCCGGTGAAGTCATCATTCGCAAGGAAGCCAAGAAGGCTTAATGGCGAGTCCCTCGCAAGAGCCCGCACATCCCTGTGCGGACTTTTGATAGGAGCGCGCTTTCCCTTCAGCTTCCGTAGGATAAATATCATGAGCATCAACAAGAACATCGCCCGTCTGCGTCGCGCCAAGTCCACCCGTTCGCACATCCGTGAACTGGGCGTCGCTCGCCTGTCGGTGCTGCGCACCGGCCAGCATCTGTATGCGCAGGTCTTCACCGCCGATGGCTCCAAGGTGATCGCTGCGGCGAACACCCTGCAGGCCGACGTCAAGGAAGGCCTGAAGAACGGCAAGAACAGCGATGCGGCCGTCAAGGTCGGCAAGCTGATCGCCGAGCGCGCCAAGGCTGCGGGCATCGAGAAGGTCGCATTCGACCGCTCGGGCTACCGCTACCATGGCCGTATCAAGGCGCTGGCCGACGCAGCTCGCGAAGGCGGCCTGCAGTTCTAAGCACTGCTGCGGATGTGGCCATCGGCCACATTCGCGTTACCGCCGGCAGGGGAGATGCCGGACCGTCCCGTTCTTTTGCAACGGTGCCGGGAACACAGCGTGACTCCACAACCATAAGCGGCTTCGAGCCGTACATACTCAATCAATCAAGGAATCAAGATGGCAGAAGAACGTGCACCGCGGGGTCGTGATCGCGACCGTAACCGCGAAGAGAAAGTCGACGATGGCATGATCGAAAAGCTGGTCGCGGTCAATCGCGTCAGCAAGACGGTCAAGGGCGGTCGCCAGTTCACCTTCACCGCGCTGACCGTGGTCGGCGATGGTCTGGGCAAGGTCGGTTTCGGTTATGGCAAGGCGCGCGAAGTGCCGGTCGCCATCCAGAAGTCGATGGAGCAGGCGCGCAAGAACCTGGCCACTGTCGATCTGAACAACGGTACCTTGTGGCATGCCGTCAAGTCCGGCCATGGCGCAGCACGCGTCTATATGCAGCCGGCTTCGGAAGGTACGGGCGTCATCGCCGGCGGTGCCATGCGCGCCGTGCTGGAAGCGGTCGGCGTCAAGAACGTGCTGGCCAAGGCGGTTGGTTCGCGTAATCCGATCAACCTGGTCCGTGCAACCCTGAAGGGTCTGTCGGAAGTGCAGTCGCCGGCCCGTGTTGCGGCCAAGCGCGGCAAGAAGGTGGAGGAGCTCAACCATGGCTAAGGACACCAACAAGACCGTGAAGGTGCGCCTGGTGCGTGGCCTGCGTGGAACCCAGTCGCGTCACCGCCTGTCGGTGCGTGCGTTGGGCCTGAATAAGCTCAACGATGTGCGTGAACTGAAGGACAGCCCGCAGGTTCGCGGTCTGATCAACACCGTTCACTACCTCGTCAAGGTTGAGGACTAATCCCATGACTTTGCATCTCAATGACCTCAAGCCCGCCGACGGCGCCCGTACCGAGCGCACCCGCGTCGGTCGTGGCATCGGCTCCGGCCTTGGCAAGACCTGCGGCCGCGGCCACAAGGGTTCGTTCGCTCGCAAGGGCGGCGGCAAGATCAAGGCCGGCTTCGAAGGCGGCCAGACTCCGATGCAGCGCCGTCTGCCGAAGATCGGCTTCCGTTCCAAGATGGCGCGTGACAGTGCCGAAGTGTTGTCCTACCAGCTGGACAAGCTGGAAGCCGGTGAGATCGACTTCGCAGCGCTGCGTGCGGCCAATCTGGTCCCGAGCCGCGCCAAGAAGGCGAAGATCGTGCTGAAGGGCGAGCTGAGCAAGAAGTTCGTGCTGAAGGGTGTCGCCGCAAGTGCGGGCGCCAAGGCAGCAATCGAAGCTGCCGGCGGCAGCGTAGAGGAGTAATCGGCAGATGGCGCAGGCTGGCATTGGTAACCTCGGTGGCGGGCTCGGCAAGTTCACGGAACTTCGCCAGCGGCTACTGTTCGTCCTCGGGGCATTGATCGTCTATCGCATCGGCTGCTATGTGCCGGTGCCGGGCGTGAATCCCGATGCCATGCTTTCGTTGATGCAGGCGCAGGGCGGCGGCATCGTGGACATGTTCAACATGTTCTCGGGCGGCGCCCTGCACCGTTTCAGTATTTTTGCGTTGAATGTGATGCCGTATATCTCGGCATCGATCGTGATCCAGTTGGCCACGCACATCTTTCCCGCCCTCAAGGCGATGCAGAAGGAAGGCGAATCCGGCCGACGCAAGATCACCCAGTATTCGCGCATCGGTGCGGTGTTGCTGGCGGTGGTGCAGGGCGGCAGTATCGCGCTGGCACTGCAGAACCAGACCGCGCCTGGTGGCGCTCCGGTGGTGTACGCGCCGGGCATGGGCTTTGTGCTCACCGCAGTGATTGCGCTGACTGCCGGCACCATCTTCCTGATGTGGGTGGGCGAGCAAGTCACTGAGCGTGGCATCGGTAACGGCGTATCGCTGATCATCTTCGCTGGCATCGTGGCAGGCCTTCCGTCGGCGGCGATCCAGACCGTCGAGGCCTTCCGCGAAGGCAATCTGAGCTTCATTTCGCTGCTGCTGATCGTCATCACCATTCTGGCGTTCACGCTGTTTGTGGTGTTTGTCGAGCGCGGGCAGCGACGTATTACGGTCAATTACGCGCGCCGCCAGGGCGGTCGCAATGCATACATGAACCAGACGTCGTTCCTGCCGCTGAAGCTCAACATGGCAGGCGTGATTCCGCCGATCTTCGCCTCCAGCATCCTGGCCTTCCCGGCCACGCTGTCGATGTGGTCCGGTCAGGCGGCATCCGGCAGTGGCGTGGGTTCGTGGCTGCAGAAGATTGCCAATGCGCTTGGGCCTGGCGAGCCGGTGCACATGCTGGTGTTCGCTGCGCTGATCATCGGCTTCGCGTTCTTCTATACCGCGCTGGTGTTCAACTCGCAGGAAACCGCCGACAACCTCAAGAAGTCGGGCGCACTGATTCCGGGTATCCGTCCGGGCAAGGCGACGGCTGACTATGTGGACGGCGTGCTGACCCGCCTGACTGCGGCAGGTTCGTTGTACCTGGTGATCGTCTGCCTGCTGCCGGAAATCATGCGCACCCAGCTGGGCACCTCGTTCCACTTCGGTGGTACGTCGTTGCTGATCGCCGTGGTGGTGGTGATGGACTTCATCGCGCAGATCCAGGCCCATCTGATGTCGCATCAGTATGAGAGTCTGCTGAAGAAGGCCAACCTCAAGGGTGGCTCGCGCGGCGGTCTGGCGCGCAGTTAAGTGGTACACTAGATCTTCATTGCGTGAAGACGGCCTGGTTCCCGGGCCACGATCTTCCGATCAGAAGGGCGGCTCGCGCGACGTCTCGCGCGCGGGTGTGACGAAGTGGTCCTGTGCGGGAGTAGTACAGGCGATTCGGAGAAGTTTTCTGGATCAACATCGTCCGGCGCCGGAGCGAGGGCACACTCCCCACGCCGGGTCCATGGAACTTTTGGTTCCACGGGCTTCAAAGCAATCCGAGGCCTTGCTACAATTCCGAGTTCACTTTTGATCCATCCTGCCGGATGGCGCCTGGGCGCTGTCGGGCCATCACTCAGTTGGAGAATCGCGTCATGGCGCGTATTGCAGGCGTCAACCTGCCAGCCCAGAAGCACGTCTGGGTCGGGTTGCAAAGCATCTACGGCATCGGCCGTACCCGTTCGAAGAAGCTCTGCGAATCCGCAGGCGTTACCTCGACCACAAAGATTCGTGATCTGTCCGAACCCGAAATCGAGCGCCTGCGCGCCGAGGTCGGCAAGTATGTCGTCGAAGGCGACCTGCGCCGCGAAATCGGTATCGCGATCAAGCGACTGATGGACCTGGGCTGCTATCGCGGTCTGCGTCATCGCCGTGGTCTCCCGCTGCGTGGTCAGCGCACCCGTACCAACGCCCGCACCCGTAAGGGTCCGCGCAAGGCGATCAGGAAGTAAGGGATAGATCATGGCAAAGCCAGCAGAAAAGAAAACGAAGAAGAAGATCAAGCGCGTCATCACTGACGGCGTCGCTCACGTCCACGCTTCGTTCAACAACACCATCGTCACCATCACCGATCGCCAGGGCAATGCACTGTCGTGGGCTACGTCCGGCGGCGCCGGTTTCCGTGGTTCGCGCAAGTCGACCCCGTTCGCTGCTCAGGTTGCCGCCGAAAAGGCTGGCCGCGCTGCGCTCGACTATGGCGTGAAGTCGCTGGAAGTACGTATCAAGGGTCCGGGTCCGGGCCGTGAGTCGGCCGTGCGTTCGTTGAACAACGTGGGCTACAAGATCACCAACATCATCGACGTGACGCCAATCCCGCACAACGGGTGCCGTCCGCCGAAGAAGCGTCGCGTCTAAAGGGAGCGATAAGAAATGGCTCGTTATATCGGTCCTACCTGTAAGCTCGCCCGCCGCGAAGGCGCCGACCTTTCCCTCAAGAGCCCGGCGCGTGCGCTGGACTCCAAGTGCAAGCTTGAGCAGAAGCCCGGCCAACACGGCGCGGCTCGCAAAGGCAAGCTCTCCGACTACGCTACCCAGCTGCGTGAAAAGCAGAAGGTCAAGCGTATCTACGGTTTGCTGGAGCGTCAGTTCCGCAACTACTACAAGAAGGCCTCGACCAAGAAGGGCAACACCGGCGAGAACCTGCTGCAGTTGCTGGAAACCCGTCTGGACAACGTCTGCTACCGCATGGGCTTTGCCGTCACCCGTCCGGCCGCGCGCCAGCTGGTGTCGCACCGTGGCGTGCTGGTCAATGGCAAGTCGGTGAATCTGGCTTCGTACCAGATCAAGGCTGGCGATGCGATCACGCTGTCGGAAAAGGCACAGAAGCAGCTTCGCGTGCAGGAAGCCCTGACCGTGGCTGAGCAGCACGACATGACGCCGTCGTGGGTCGAAGTCGATTCGAAGAAGTTCAGCGGCGTGTTCAAGGCCGTTCCGGATCGCGCTGACCTGCCTTCGGATATCAACGAAGCGCTGATCGTCGAGTTGTATTCGAAGTAATTCACATTGGAGAGCCTCCGGCACCGCCGGAGGTTCGCAGGAGACCCCGCAACATGACGGTTACCGCCAACCAGGTTCTGCGCCCCCGTGGTCCGCAGATCGAACGTCTTACCGACAATCGCGCAAAGGTCGTGATCGAGCCCTTGGAGCGCGGTTACGGGCACACGCTGGGCAATGCCCTGCGTCGTGTGCTGTTGTCGTCGATCCCGGGTTTTGCGATCACCGAGGTCGAGATCGACGGCGTGCTGCACGAGTACACCACGGTCGAAGGGCTGCAGGAAGACGTGCTTGACGTCCTGCTCAACCTGAAAGACGTGGCGATTCGCATGCATAGTGGCGACAGCGCGACGCTGTCGTTGTCCAAGCAGGGTCCGGGCACGGTCACTGCGGCCGACATCAGGACCGATCACAACGTTGAGATCATCAACGGCGACCACGTGATCTGCCACCTGACCAAGGACACGGCGCTGAACATGCGCCTGAAGATCGAGCGCGGTTTCGGCTATCAGCCGGCTGCCGCGCGTCGTCGTCCGGACGAAGAGACCCGCACCATCGGTCGTCTGATGCTGGATGCGTCGTTCTCGCCGGTGCGTCGCGTTGCCTATGCCGTGGAAGCTGCGCGCGTTGAACAGCGCACCGACCTCGACAAGCTGGTGATCGATATCGAAACCAACGGCACGATCGATGCCGAGGAAGCCGTGCGCACCGCCGCCGACATCCTCAGCGATCAGCTGTCGGTGTTCGGCGATTTCACCCACCGCGATCGCGGTGCGGCCAAGCCGGCTGCCAGCGGCGTGGATCCGGTGCTGCTGCGCCCGATCGACGACCTCGAGCTGACCGTGCGTTCGGCCAACTGCCTGAAGGCCGAGAGCATCTACTACATCGGCGATCTGATCCAGAAGACCGAAGTGGAGCTGCTCAAGACCCCGAATCTTGGCAAGAAGTCGCTGACCGAAATCAAGGAAGTGCTGGCACAGCGCGGCCTTGCGCTGGGCATGAAGCTGGAGAACTGGCCGCCGGCCGGTGTCGCCCAGCACGGCATGCTTGGTTAATGCATCACCGCATGGGCGTCTTCGGGCGCCCATGCTGTTTTTTTTACATCGACGGGCCAAAGCCCGCGGTGACATCCGGTCAAAGGACGGCCGGCTCGGACCAACCGCAGTCCATTCAACAGCGCCAGGATGGCGACAACGTCTCTCAAGCAGTCTCAACATTTCTTAGGAAATCACACTCATGCGTCACCAGAAATCCGGTCGTAAATTCAACCGCACCAGCGCGCACCGCGAAGCCATGTTCCGCAATATGGCCGCGTCGCTGTTCAAGCACGAGCTGATCAAGACCACCTTGCCGAAGGCCAAGGAACTGCGTCGCGTCGCCGAGCCGCTGATCACCATCGGCAAGGTCGATGGCGTTGCCAATCGTCGTCTGGCGTTCGCTCGCCTGCGCGACAAGGAAGCAGTGGGCAAGCTGTTCGTCGAACTGGGCCCGCGTTACGCGACCCGTCCCGGCGGCTACCTGCGCATCCTGAAGGCCGGCTTCCGTGCCGGTGACAATGCGCCGATGGCGTATGTCGAGCTGGTCGACCGTCCGGTCGTCGCCGAGGAAGTGGCCGAGTAATCGGTTCGCTCTTCGCAAAGATTCTCGAAAAGCCCGGCTAGCGCCGGGCTTTTTTATTGCCGGTGCCGGACCATGGCAGTCGATCTTGGTGCCGGTCTTGCACCAGCGCAGCGCAGTGACGTGCGGGGTCGAGGCTGATCGAGACAGACACTGCAAAAGTGACCGCATCCGGCAGCGTCGCACGGTCTGCAGGGTGGCGCATGATTGTCGACCTGCATGGCTGCACGGGGCCTGCTGCCAGGCAACCTGCCCGATGCAGGCATCCGTGGTCACCGCCGCAGCGATGGCTGATAATCGGGCATTCGATCCTAGGCAAGCGGTAGCGATGAATCCATTTCGTTGGGGTTTCCGGGCGCAGTTTTTGCTGGGCTTTCTTGCCTGCGCAGGACTGCTTGCCTATGCGATCTATGTGCAGCTGCATCTTGGGCTGGAGCCTTGCCCGCTATGCATCTTCCAGCGGATCGCGTTTGCGGCGCTGGCGGTGTTGTTTCTGCTGGGCGCCTTGCATGGGCCGCGCGCAGCGGGCACGCGCAAGCTCTATGGCGTGCTGAGCTTCATCGCTGCGGGCGTCGGCATGGGCATCGCGGCGCGGCATGTCTGGGTGCAGATCCGGCCCAAGGACATGATGTCCTCGTGCGGGCCGCCGTTGAGCTTCCTGAGCGAGACGATGGGGCCGTTCGAAGTGTTCCGCACCGTGCTGACCGGCACCGGCGACTGCGGCAATATCGATTGGCGCTTTCTGGGCCTGAGCATGCCGATGTGGAGCATGCTGTGGTTTGTGGGCCTGGCGCTGTGGGCGCTGTATGCCGGCTTCAAGCAGCGTGGTCCGCGCAAACTGTTCTGATCGTTTCGTTCCGGCGCTGGCCGGCGCCCGAGATTTCTGGAGTTCACGATGTCCGCTTCCCCTCATTCGTCCGTCAACCAGGCAGACCAGTGGTCGCCGCAGAGCTGGCGGCAGCGTCCGGCGTTACAGATGCCGGTCTACCCGGACGCCGTTGCGCTGGAACACACGCTGGGCGAGTTGCGGCAGCTGCCGCCGCTGGTGACCTCCTGGGAAATCTTCGCGCTCAAGCGCCAGCTGGCGGAGGCGCAGGAAGGCAAGCGTTTCCTGCTGCAGGGCGGAGATTGCGCCGAGAATTTCAGCGATTGCGAATCGGGCACGATCTCCAATCGCCTGAAGGTGCTGCTGCAAATGAGCCTGGTGCTGGTGCATGGCCTGCACCTGCCGGTGGTGCGGGTAGGGCGCTTTGCCGGGCAGTACGCCAAGCCGCGCTCGGCCGATACCGAAACCCGCGACGGGGTGACCTGGCCGAGCTACCGCGGCGATGTGATCAACGCGCCAGCCTTCACCGAAGCGGCGCGCGTGCCGGATCCGCAGCGCATGATCACCGCGCATTCGCGCTCGGCGATGACGATGAATTTCGTGCGCGCCCTGATCGACGGCGGCTTTGCCGACTTGCACCATCCCGAATACTGGAATCTGGACTGGGTGGGGTATTCGCCGCTGGCGGCGGACTACCAGAAGATGGTGGCATCGATCGGCGACGCGGTGCGCTTCATGGAGACCCTGTCCGGCGCGGAGGTCTACAACCTCAACCGCATCGACTTCTATACCTCGCACGAGGCGCTGTTGCTGCCGTACGAGGAAGGCCTGACCCGGCAGGTGCCGCGCCAGTGGGGCTGGTTCAACCTGAGCACGCATTACCCGTGGATCGGCATGCGTACCGCCGCGCTGGATGGCGCGCATGTGGAATACCTGCGTGGCGTGCGTAATCCGATCGCGATCAAGGTAGGGCCGTCGGTGCAGTCGGATCAGCTGTTGCGTCTGATCGACGTGCTCAATCCCGAAGACGAACCCGGCCGCCTGAGCTTCATCCATCGCATGGGCGCGGCGCAGATCGCCGAGAAGTTGCCGCCGCTGCTGGAGGCGGTCAAGCGCGATGGGCGTCGGGTGTTGTGGGTGTGCGATGCGATGCACGGCAATACCGAAAGCACCGGAAATGGCTATAAAACACGGCGTTTCGACAATATCCGCAGCGAGGTCGAGTTGTCGTTCGATCTGCATGCGGCCGCCGGGACGCGGCTGGGCGGGGTGCATCTGGAACTGACCGGCGAAGACGTCACCGAATGCACCGGTGGTGCGCGCGAGCTGACCGAGCGCGACCTGGAACGCGCCTATCGCTCCAGCGTGGATCCGCGCCTGAACTACGAACAGTCGCTCGAAATCGCAATGGCGATCGTGCGCAAGCAACAGCAGGTGGCGTCGCAACCGCTGGGCGCGTGATGTCACCGTACGCATGACGTGATGCTCATGCCGCGTGCGGCATGATGCTGCAGCCATCCCTCTTTCCCCCACAGGAGGAACGGTTTGACTGCCGATTGGAACGTCATCCGCGAATACGCAATCCCGCTTGGTGCCGCGCTGCTGGCGGGCATCGTCACCTGGTCGTTGATGCTGTGGCTGTTTCGCCGCATGCAGGGCCGCGACTATCGCCGCGCACGCATCATCCGCGTGGTCACGCTGCCGGCTGCCTTCATCCTGCCGCTGCTGTTTCTGGGCGTCGCCACCGAAGCGACGCCGCTATCCGGCAAGGGGCTGGCAGCGATGCAGCATCTGCTGCATGTCGGCATCGTCGGCTGCGTGACCTGGTTGTTGGTGCGCGCCGTCGCCGCCGGCGAGATGGCGATCCTGCGCAGCAACCCGATCGAGGTGTCCGACAACCTCACCGCACGGCGCATCCAGACGCAGACACGCGTGCTGAGCCGGGTGGTGATGGGCGCGGTGATCCTGCTCGGCATCTCGGTGGTGCTGCTGACCTTTCCGCAGGTGCGCCAGATCGGCAAAACGCTGCTGGCATCGGCCGGCATCATCGGCCTGGTGGCCGGTATCGCGGCCAAGCCGGTGTTCGGCAACCTGATCGCCGGTTTGCAGATTGCCTTGACCCAGCCGATCCGGCTGGACGATGTGGTGATCGTGGAAGGCGAATGGGGCCGCATCGAGGAGATCGGCAGCTCGTATGTGGTGGTGCGGATCTGGGACGAGCGGCGCATGGTGGTGCCGTTGACCTGGTGGATCGAGCACCCGTTCCAGAACTGGACACGCAGCAGTGCCGATCTGCTCGGTACCGCATTCCTGTGGCTGGACTACCGCACCCCGATCGCGGCGGTGCGTGCCGAGCTGGAGCGCATCTGCAAGAGCGAGCCGCTGTGGGATGGACGCGTGTGCGTGACCCAGGTGACCGAAACCAGCGAGAGCACGATCCAGGTACGCCTGCTGGTGAGCGCGCGCAATTCCGGCGATGCGTTCGATCTGCGCTGCATCAGCCGCGAGCGCATGATCGACTTCCTGACCCGCGAGCACCCGTACGCACTGCCCAGGATCCGCGCCGAAATCGCCGCGCAGGAAAAGCCACCCCTACGTGCCGCCGCGCCGATCGCCCAGGAGAGCGTGCGCTCGCCCGGTGCCGAAGACGGCGAGCCTGCGACTACGGTGTAGCTGCAGGCGCGGCCGCCGACGCGCTGGGCGCAGTCGGTGCATAGCGGGGCGCAACACGCGCCTTGCTGCGTTGCTCGTAGGCGTAGGCCAGTTCGATCAGGCGCGGCTCGCTCCAGGCGCTGCCCATGAACAATAAGCCCAGCGGCAGGCCCTGGGTCTGCCCCATCGGCACACTCAGGCTGGGATAACCGGCCACCGCAGCCGCACCATAGCCGGCTCCGGGAAAGGTATCGCCCTTGACCAGGTCGGTGACCCAGGCAGCACCGGTGGTCGGCGCGATCAGCGCATCCAGGCGATTGGCCTGCAGCGCGGCGTCGATGCCGTCCGGCCCGGCCAGCCGTTTGGCCGTGGCGCGGGCCGTGAGATACGCGGCATCGTCCAGTCCGGCCGCGGCCTGCGCCTGCTCGAACAGCTCCTGTCCGAAGTAGGGCATCTCGCGCTGCGCATGGTTGCGATTGAAGGCAATCAACTGCTCCAGGCTCGACACCGGGGCGGCGTGGCTGCGCAGATACGCGTTCAGGCCGGCCTTGAACTCGACCAACAAGACTGTTTGCTCGGCGGCATCCCACTGGCCATCGGTTGCCAGGCTGGTTTCGATCACGGTGGCGCCGGCGGCGCGCAGCGTCTGCACGGCGCGCTCCAGCGTGGCGGCAATGGCCGGATCTTCGCGCAAGGGGTTGCGCAGCAGGCCCAGGCGGGCGCCGCGCAGGCCATCGGGCCTGAGATGCGCCAGATAGTCCGGTGTGGACGTCGGTGCAGTGCGCGCCGCTGGATCCTGCGGGTCGGGCGCAGCGATCGCCTGCAGCACGGCGGCCGCATCGGCGACGTTGCGCGTCATCGGGCCGGCGGTGTCCTGGGAGGCCGAGATCGGAATGATGCCGTCGCGGCTGACCAGGCCCACGGTCGGCTTGAGCCCGACCAGGCCGTTCACCGAAGCCGGGCAGGTGATGCTGCCGTCGGTTTCGGTGCCGATGCCGACCGTGGCCAGGCTGGCGGCGATCGCCGCGCCGGTGCCGGCACTGGAGCCGCAGGGATTGCGATCCAGGGCGTACGGATTGCGGGTCAGCCCGCCGCGCGCGCTCCAGCCGGAGCTGGATTTGGTGGAGCGGAAGTTGGCCCACTCGCTCAGGTTGGTCTTGCCCAGGATCACCGCGCCAGCGGCGCGCAGGCGCTGCACCAGAAACGCATCGCGGCCGGGCCTGAAATCGGCCAGTGCCAGCGAGCCGGCGCTGTTGACCATCGGCAGCGCATCGATGTTGTCCTTGAGCAGCACCGGAATGCCATGCAGGGGCCCGCGCACGTGGCCGGCGAGGCGTTCGGTGTCCAATGCAAGCGCGTCGGCTTCGGCTTGCGGGTTGAGTTCGATCACTGAATTGAGGGTGGGGCCGGCGCGATCGATGATCGCGACGCGCTGCAGGTACGCGCGGGTCAGATCCAAACTACTGGTCTTGCCGGCAGCCATGCGTGCCTGCAGGCCGATGATGTCGGCATCGATCAGATCGTCTTGCCTGGCAGTGGCTGCGGTGGCACTGGCCGGGGTCAGGCTATCGGCATGCGCACAGCCGCACAGCGCAAGCAGCAGCGCGAAGGACAAGGTGGTGGATCGCATTGGCGGTGTTCCCCGGGGACTATTCGCAGGCTAACGGCGCTGCGTCGGGGTGACAACGTGTATGAGCTGCCCGCAGGCGGGCAGGATGCGTCAGCGATGCCGGCGCCTGATCAGATCGCGTGCCAGCACGCCGACCACGATCAGATTGATCGCCAGCACGCCCCAGGCGGTCCAGCCGGGATGGCGGACGATGGCGTAGATATCGAAAGGCAGGTAGATGGCCGCCGACAGGCAGCCCAACAGCGACGCCCAGGCCTTGGCACGCCACAGACCCCAGGCTTCCACCACGTGCAACAGGCCATACGCCAGCATTGCGGCAGCGGCCAGATGGACGGCGTCGGGACTGATAGTCTTGAGCAACGACGGCAGGGCGCCGTGCTCGGGGTCCAGATTGAAGCGGCGGATCAGCGTGCTGACCGCGTTCTGCAGCGGGAGCGGGCCCAGAATTTCCAGGCCCGTTGCCGCCAACAGCGCAAGCGTCCCCTTGACCGCCTCTAGCAATGCGATCACATGCAGACCCGGATGCGCACGCGGATCCGGGCTGTAGGGCGTGTTGCTCACGGAGATGAACTGCCCGTGCTTAGCCGGAACGGCCAGCGCGTTTGCGGTCGCTTTCGGTGAGGAACTTCTTGCGCAGGCGGATTTCCTTCGGGGTGACTTCCACCAGCTCGTCGTCTTCGATGAAGTCCAGTGCCTGCTCCAGGGTGTACTTGATCGCCGGCGTCAGCTTGATCGCATCGTCCTTGCCCGAGGCGCGCATATTGGTCAGCGGCTTGGTCTTGATCGCATTGACGGTCAGGTCGTTGTCCTTGGAGTGGATGCCGACCAGCTGACCTTCGTACACGTTGTCGCCTTCGGCAGCGAACAGGCGGCCACGCTCTTCCAGCGGCCCCAGCGCATAGGCCGGGGTGGCGCCTGGCGCATTGGCGATCATCACGCCGTTCTGGCGCTTGGCGATGGCGCCCTGTTCCTTCGGGCCGTAATGGTCGAACACGTGGAACAGCAGACCCGATCCCTGGGTCAGGGTGCGGAACTCGTTCTGGAAGCCAATCAGGCCACGCGCCGGGATCATGTAGTCAAGGCGCACGCGGCCCTTGCCGTCCGGCTCCATGTTCTTCAGCTGGCCCTTGCGGGTGCCCAGCTTTTCCATCACGCCGCCCTGGTGCTGTTCTTCGATGTCCACCACAAGCTGTTCGATCGGCTCCATCTGCTTGCCGTCGATCTCCTTGATGATCACTTCCGGACGCGACACGGCCAGCTCGTAGCCTTCACGACGCATGTTCTCGATCAGCACCGACAGATGCAGTTCGCCACGGCCGGAGACCAGGAACTTGTCGGCATCGGAGCCTTCCTCGACCTTCAGTGCCACGTTGTGCACCTTCTCGCGGTCCAGACGGTCGCGCAGCTGGCGGCTGGTCAGGAACTTGCCGCCGGACAGGTCCTTGTTGCCGGCGAACGGCGAGTTGTTGACCTGGAAGGTCATCGAGATGGTGGGCTCGTCCACGGTGAGTGCCGGCAGCGCTTCCGGGGCGTCGAGTGCGCACACGGTGTCGGAAATGGTCAGCTCGGCCACGCCGGAGATGGCCACGATGTCGCCGGCCTCGGCGGTGTCCTGCTCGATGCGCTCCAGGCCCAAAAAGCCCAGCACCTGCAGCACCTTGCCCTGGCGCTTCTTGCCTTCGCGGTCGATCACGCTGACCGGCATGTTCTTCTTCAGCACGCCGCGCTGGATGCGGCCGATGCCGATCACGCCGACGAAGTTGTTGTAGTCCAGCTGGCTGATGCGCATCTGGAACGGGCCGTCCGGATCCACGTCCGGTGCCGACACGTGCTGCATGATCGCTTCGTACAGCGCGGTCATGTCGCCGTCGCGCACGCTCGAATCCAGGCTGGCGTAGCCGTTCAGGGCGGAGGTGTAGACGATCGGGAAGTCCAGCTGCTCGTCGGTGGCGCCGAGCTTGTCGAACAGGTCGAACACCTGGTCGATGACCCAGTCCGGGCGTGCGCCGGGACGGTCGATCTTGTTGACCACCACGATCGGCTTGAAGCCCATCGCGAACGCCTTCTGGGTCACGAAGCGGGTCTGCGGCATCGGGCCGTCCATCGCGTCGACCAGGATCAGCACCGAGTCCACCATCGACAGCACGCGCTCGACTTCGCCACCGAAGTCGGCGTGTCCGGGGGTGTCGACGATGTTGATGCGGTTGCCGTTCCAGGTGATGGCCGTGTTCTTGGCCAGGATCGTGATGCCACGCTCCTTTTCCTGGTCGTTGCTGTCCATCACGCGCTCAGCCAGCACGGTGCGCTCGGACAGGGTGCCGGACTGCTTCAGCAGGCAGTCGACGAGGGTGGTCTTGCCATGGTCGACGTGCGCGACGATGGCGATATTGCGGAGTTTTTCGATAGACATGCGGAAAGGGCCCCTGTCTGGCGCCAGTCTTGAGATGAGGTAAGCCCGACATTATAGCGGTTTCGTTGCCGTGCCGTTGCGTTCGGCCGCCGGGCGGTCCAAAACGCCCATTCAGCTTGATCCGGCACCCCCGACGATGGTCCAACCTGCACGGTCGCCTGCACGGCCGGGTGTATCCTAATGGGCTGTCATACACCCTGAAACCTGCAAGGATTTCCATGTCCCTGATTGCCCATTTCGACACCACCCGCGGCCCGATCGCGGTCGAGCTGTTCGCCGACAAGGCCCCGCTGACCGTCGCCAACTTCGTCAACCTGGTCCAGCGCGGCTTCTACGATGGCCTGAGCTTCCACCGCGTCATCGCCGACTTCATGATCCAGGGCGGTTGCCCGGAAGGCTCCGGCCGCGGCGGCCCCGGCTACCGTTTCGAGGATGAAGCCAACAACGGCGTCGGTCACGACCGCGGCGTGCTGTCCATGGCCAATGCCGGCCCCAACACCAACGGCAGCCAGTTCTTCATCACCCACACCGCCACCCCGTGGCTGGACGGCAAGCACACCGTGTTCGGCAAGGTCACCCAGGGCCTGGACGTGGTCGATGCCGTCGCCCAGGGCGACGTGATCAACAAGGTGACGATCGAAGGCGATACCGACGCCGTGCTGGCCGCCAAGGCCGACCGCGTCGCGGAGTGGAACAAGATCCTCGCCGCCTGATGTCGTTCCCCGAACGGCCGCCCTGTGCGGCCGTTCGTCTGTCACTGCGCGCCGCCAGGCCCTGCGCCACGCCAGCGTTCACCTCCACCCACGTTTTTTAGCAGAGGAAACTCCCCATGAAAGCACCTGTTCGTGTTGCCGTGACCGGCGCTGCCGGCCAGATCGGCTATGCCCTGCTGTTCCGCATCGCCTCCGGCGAAATGCTGGGCAAGGATCAGCCGGTGATCCTGCAATTGCTGGAACTGTCCAATGAAAAGGCCCAGGCCGCGCTCAAGGGCGTGATCATGGAGCTGGAAGACTGCGCATTCCCGTTGTTGGCCGGCGTGGTCGGCACCGACGACGCCGAAGTGGCGTTCAAGGACATCGACGTCGCCCTGCTGGTCGGTGCGCGTCCGCGCGGCCCGGGCATGGAGCGCAAGGACCTGCTGCTGGAGAACGCCAAGATCTTCACCGCGCAGGGCGCGGCGCTGAACAAGGTCGCCAAGCGTGACGTCAAGGTGCTGGTGGTCGGCAACCCGGCCAACACCAATGCCTACATTGCGATGAAGTCGGCGCCGGATCTGAACCCGAAGAACTTCACCGCCATGCTGCGTCTGGACCACAACCGCGCGCTCAGCCAGCTGTCGCAGAAGCTCGGCAAGCCGGTCGGCGGCATCGAGAAGCTGGTGGTGTGGGGCAACCACAGCCCGACCATGTACCCGGACTACCGTTTCGCCACCGCCGATGGTGCGTCCATCGGCGATGCGATCAATGACCAGGAATGGAACGCGTCCACCTTCATCCCGACCGTGGGCAAGCGCGGCGCGGCGATCATCGAAGCGCGCGGCCTGTCCTCGGCTGCGTCGGCCGCCAATGCCGCCATCGATCACGTGCGTGACTGGGTGCTGGGCAGCAACGGCAAGTGGGTGACGATGGGCGTGCCGTCCGACGGCTCCTACGGCATTCCGGAAGGCGTGATCTTCGGCTTCCCGGTGACCACCGCCAACGGCGAGTACACCCTGGTCAAGGATCTGCCGATCGACGACTTCAGCCAGAAGTACATCGAGAAGACCCTGGCCGAGCTGGAAGAAGAGCGCAGCGGCGTATCGCATCTGCTGGGCTGAGTTTCTCGCCTTGCTGCTGTAGCAAAAACGCCGGGCAGTGCCCGGCGTTTTTTATGTGCGCTTATGCTATGCAGTGCGCGAGACGCGGTGGCTGCGGCGCGGAAAGGACACAGGCATGTCCATCGATGTTGCAAAACCGGTGCGAGACGTGTGGCCACCGCACCGATCGGCTGGTGCGATGCACTCAGGCCAGGCCTTCGGCCTTCAATGCGGCCTGCACATCTGCATCGTCCAGCATGCGCTGCACGAACGCATCCACCGCGCTCAGGCCGCTCAGGTCCACGCCCACCTTCTGCGCCCATCGCAGCGTCACGAACAGATACGCATCGGCGCCGGTGTGGGTATCGCTTGCCAGCCAGTTGCGCCCCTGCAGATGCGTGTCGACACGTTTGTACAAGGTGCGCAACTTGCTGCGTGCGTCGTCATGGCTGCGCGCGATCAGTGCGTCGTCCTGCAGATAGGCGGTGCTGCCGAAGATCGGCTTGAAGGCCGGATGCACATCGGCGTTGGCGAAGGCGATCCAGCGATTGATCTCCGCACGGCTGCGCGCGGTGCCATCGCCGGACAGGCCGGTGAGCGGTGCGATGTCGGCGATGTAGTTGAGGATGGCGGCGTTCTGGGTCAGTGCCCAGTCGTCGACGACCAGCAGCGGCACGGCGCCGGCCGGGTTGAGGCGCAGATACTCGGGGGACTTCATCGTGGCGGCGTCGACCACCTGCAGATCGAAGGGCAGCCCCGACCAGCGCAGCACGATGTGATCCGCCAGCGAACACGCGCCCGGCTTGGTGTACAGCTTCATGAGAATTTCCGCACAGGAACGAAGACGCAAGCTTAGCGGCAACGCGTGAGTGCAGGGCGGCGTCAGGATGCGGTGCGCGGGCGCAGCTTCTGTACGCGATAGAACGTGTGGTCGCCGATGGTGGCCACCTGGTACGCGTTGCGCCAGCTTGGGCTTGCGATCGCGCTTGCGGCAAAGTGACTGGCGCCCGGCACGATTTCCTTGCGTTGCCCGACCGGCAGTGCCCAGTTGCGCTCTGCAGCCATCGCCACATCCAGCGCCTTGTTCCAGGCATCGTCGTTTTTCAGCTGCGTTCCCGGAGCCACGATGGTGGGCGCGAACTGCTTGCGCGCGGTGACCACCTGGCACATCGAATCGCCCCACAAACCGCTATCCAGCCGACGCAACGCAACTTCGGCGACGGCTTGCTGGCCGCGCAAGGTCTGATCACGCGCTTCCAGGTACACGGTGGTGCTCAAGCACAACGAATCTGCAGCCGGCTGCGGCAACAACTGCGACAGCCAAAGTATCCAAACCAGTTTCATATAACTCCTTGCTCCGTATGGGCCGATCCGCAGGGCATCCAATGTGGATGCACCAGTGCAGAGGGCTTGGCGTCATGGGGAGGCGACCTGCCACGGGTCGCCCGGTCTCCGGCGAAAGAGGATCTACCGGAGGTGCCCGCCAGATGCGGCGGGTCAAAAAGTTGGCGCAAGGTAGGCGTCGATCACAGAATCGCGGCTGAATAGGCAGGTTGACGCGTGTGATCGCTTGGGGCATCTACGGCTTTGCTCGCTCACACAACGCGACCCTTCGTTGAATGCGTCGCATCGCGGTGGCGACAGCGGGTGTCGCAAGACATCTTGGCGCAGGGTGCATGCAACGGTGTGCGTTTGCGTAGTTGTCAGCGAGACGTCATGCGTTGCGCTGGACTACAGATGCGGCACCATCTCCAGTCTGGATTACACATCATCGTCACCGATGAATGTGCTTGTGCGCTGGCGTCTTGCAGTAGTGGCTACACATCGAGATGCACACGCAGGTGCATGAAGGCACTGTCAGTGCCCGATGTCTGCTGCTAATGGGATCGCGCATTGCGCGCTTGCTTGCGCATCGCAGAATCCGGGGTTGCACGCACTAAAGGAGGCAGCCGAATCGCCCGACGCAAAATTGATGGAGATAGGCAAAAAGCGCCACAAGGCTGTTTGCTCTCGCACTGCATCATCAAGTCGCTCGCCAAAGCTTGCGTGCACAACCCGCAGCAATGACTCAATGGCGTTTCAGATGGGCTGTAATGTCCGCACCAAGATATGCAGCCGAAGTCGCCAGAACTATCGGTACGATTTTTTCGACGATATCAGTGGCGCATCTGCGTTGACCAGGTGGCGACTGCATCGCACGCCTGCTGCACCTTTGCTCATTTACGCTGTGCATGTTCGAACGTATCAGGCGTGTTGAATCACACGCATCAAGTTCGACACGGTGCGAGATGATTTCATGCAGACATGCAGACATGCAGACATGCAGACATGCAGACCAGCGGCATTCGCATTGTCACCGGCGCGATCGATGGCAGCGTCGGGGTTCGCACCGATCTGGCCACTCGGATCTCGGCCTACAAACTCGCGCCGGCATCGGACGGATGGATCGGTCATCGCTCACTAACGCCATTACTAGCGTTGACGTTGAGTGAGTCAGGCGCCACGACACTCGCACACGGGTTCGTGCCGGTATCGCGAGCAGGCTGCTGTGGCTTTCAGCGCTTCGCGGCAACGCGCGTCACAACCTGGCCGCCAATCGGCACGCCTGATTGATCGCACGCTTGGCATCCAGTTCGGCAGCGACATCCGCACCGCCGATCAGATGCGGTTGTTGGCCGGCCGCCTGCAGCGCGGCAAGCAAGTCGCGACGCGGTTCCTGGCCGGCGCAGATCACCACCGTGCCGACATCGAGCAGCTGTTCCGTACCTTCCACGCGGATCCGCAGCCCGGCGTCGTCCACGCCCAGATATTCCACACCGCCAAGCATCTTGACGCCCTTGGCCTTGAGCGTGGCGCGGTGGATCCAGCCGGTGGTCTTGCCCAGGCGCGCGCCGGGTTTGCCGGGGCTGCGCTGCAGCAGCCAGACCTGACGGGCTGGGCCCTCGGGCTGCGGTCTGGCCAATGCGCCAGCTGTCTCGAAGCTGGAGTCCACGCCCCATTCGGCCATCCAGCGTGCAGGGTCCAGCGACGGCGATGGCCCTGTGTGCACGAGAAATTCGCCGACATCGAAGCCGATCCCGCCGGCCCCGATGATCGCGACCCTGTCGGCAGCGACATGGCGGCCCAGCACCACATCGAGATAGCTCACGACCATCGGGTGATCGGCGCCGGGGAAGTCCACCTTGCGCGGCTCGATGCCGGTGGCCAGCACGATCTCGTCGAAGTCTTTCAGGTCTGCCGCTTCTACATGGGTATTCAGGCGCAGCTGCACCCCGGTCGCGTCGATGCGGTGACCGAAGTAGCGCAGCGTCTCGTTGAATTCCTCCTTGCCCGGGATGCGTCTGGCGACGTTGAATTGCCCGCCGATTGCATCGCCTGCATCGAACAAGGTGACGCGATGACCGCGCTCGGCGGCCACCGTCGCGCACGCCAGGCCGGCCGGGCCGGCACCGACCACCGCAATGCGCCTGGGGTTGGCAGTCGGTGCATAGATCAGTTCGGTTTCGTGCGCTGCGCGTGGGTTGACCAGGCAGCTCGCCAGCTTGTTGTCGAATACATGGTCCAGGCAGGCTTGATTGCAGGCGATGCAGGTGTTGATGGCGTGCGACTGGCCGGTGCGGGCCTTGTTGGCCCACTGCGGGTCGGCCAGCAGCGGGCGCGCCAGCGACACCATGTCGGCCGCGCCGTCGGCCAGGATGCGTTCGGCCACTTCGGGCATGTTGATGCGGTTGGTGGCCACCACCGGAATGCGCAGGTGCGGCTTGAGCTTGGCGGTCACACCGGCAAATGCCGCGCGCGGTACCGAGGTGGCGATGGTCGGGATGCGTGCCTCGTGCCAGCCGATGCCGGAATTGATGATGGTCGCGCCAGCCGCCTCGATTGCCTGCGCCTGCGTCAGGATGTCCTGCCACTGGTTGCCGTCTTCGACCAGGTCCACCAGCGACAGCCGGTAGATGATGATGAAGTCCGGCCCGCAGGCCTCACGGATGCGTCGCACGATCTCCACCGCAAAGCGCATGCGCTTGGCCGCATCGCCACCCCAGGCATCGCTGCGCTGGTTGGTGCGCGCAGCGGTGAATTCGTTTATCAGATAGCCTTCCGATCCCATCACCTCCACCCCGTCGTAGCCGGCGTCGCGCGCCAGCCGCGCCGCACGCGCGTAGGCGGCGATCTGCCGGTCCACCGCACGTGCCGATAGCGCGCGTGGGGTGAACGGATTGATCGGCGCCTTGAGTCTGGACGGCGCCACCGACAGCGGATGATAGGCGTAGCGCCCGGCATGCAGTAGCTGCAGGCAGATCTTGGCGCCGTGGGCGTGTACCGCCTGGGTGACCTGACGATGCGGGCGCACTTCCCACGGCCACGACAGCTTGCCGCCGAACGGCTTGAGCCAACCCACCACGTTCGGCGAAAAACCGCCGGTGACGATCAAGCCGACCCCGCCGGCAGCGCGCTCGGCGAAATACACGGCCAATTTGGGGAAATCGCGCGCACGGTCTTCCAGACCGGTGTGCATCGAGCCCATCAGGACGCGGTTGCGCAGTTGCGTGAAGCCCAGATCGAGCGGTGCGAACAGGTGCGGATAGGACGAGACAGACGGGCCGGTGGCGGGCGACATGGCAAGATACGCTGGCGTACGGAGTGCGCACGATGCAGGCAAACGGGCGTGACGGCAAGTCTTGACGCCGCGCTGCTGCTATCGGCAGCGTGGGGCCGGGGAGGTCAGGGCGGCTGGCTTGCGCACCGGGCCGCGCACCAGCTAAGGCGCTCCACACCTGACTAAGCCCGACCAACCGCGCCAAGAAGACGCCGATCGGGAGCTTCTGGATGGCTGACGCTCGATCCGGCGCTTGCCGACGCCCTGATCAGTGGCGTATGTGCGGGCCAACAGGCCTGTGCCCCATGCAGCAGCCGAACTCAAGCGGTAACGCCCATCACCACCCCGCCAGTACCAGCTTGCCGATCGTGCTGCCGCTTTCCAGGCGTCGATGTGCCTCGCGCAATTGCTGCGCATCGATGGGCGACAGTGTCTCGGTATGCGTGGTGCGCAACTCGCCCGCATCGATCAGGCTGGCGGCGCGGTTGAGAATGCGGTGCTGCTCGACCATGTCCTCGGTTGCGTAGCGGGCGCGGGTAAACATCAGTTCCCAATGGATGCCGATGCATTTGGATTTATAGGGATCGCCGATCGACAGCGGGCCACGCGGCTCCACGATCAAGCCGACATGCCCCTGCGGTGCCAGGATCTCTCCCAACTGCTCCCAGTAGCGGTCGGTGTCGGCCAGGTTGAGCGCTACGTCCACGTTCTGCATCCCCAGGGCCCGCAACTGCGGATGCAACGGCTGGTGATGGTCGATGACATGCTGGGCGCCCATCTGCCGCACCCATTCGATCGTTTCCGGCCGCGAGGCCGTGGCGATCACGCTGAAGCCGGCATGCCGCGCCAGCTGGATGGCGATCGAACCCACGCCGCCCGCGCCACCGATGATCAGTACGTGCCTGCCGCGATTGCGTGCGCCGTCGAAAGAGAACGGCATGCGATGGAACAGCAGCTCCCACGCGGTCAACGTGGTCAGCGGCAGGGCCGCTGCCTGGGCGAAGCTGAGCGAGGTGGGCTTGCAGCCGGCGATGCGCGCATCGACTAACTGATATTGCGCATTGCTGCCAGGTCGTCCGATATCGCCCGCGTAATACACCTCATCGCCAACCGCGAACGCGGTGACATCGGGACCTACCGCTTCGACGACTCCGGCCGCGTCATAGCCCAGGATCTTCGGCGCATCCAGCGGTTGCGGCTTGGGAGCGCGCACCTTGGTGTCAACCGGATTGACCGAGATCGCCTCGACACGCACCAATAAGTCGTACCCGGAAGGGGCCGACGGGGCCGGAAGTTCCATGTCAAGCAACGCGGCGGGATCGTCGATTGGAAGATGACGGGTGATGACGACAGCTTTCATCGGGTCGCTCCATGTGGGAGGTTCAGGGTGCGTTGTGGAGCAGGCGCGCTGCAACCACCTCCTCCATAATTCAGCTCGGACAGGGCTTGGCGTTCACCAATGTGGTTTTCGCTTCACCGCGCAGCCCACCGGCGGGGTAGAGCCGTCACCGTATTCAACTGACTTAATTGGGCTGCGGTTCATGCAGGCGAAATGTGCAAACTGCGTGCCCGGTCCTTTCCTTCATGAAACTGTATACGTAGTATTGAAAGGGAACGTCGGCCTTGGTGATTGCTTTCACATGTTATATGACCGTTAACGCGATCTTCACTAAGGCCGGCTTAATCTGCGCCCCGATGGCTCTGGATGTGACGAGCATCTTTACCAAGAACAACGCCTCTATCGGTTTTATCTCCCAAAGAAGGAGCTGTATACACATGAACAAGAAAATTCTCACTGCCGCGTTGCTCGGTGGTCTGGCGGTTGCCCAGGCTGCTTCCGCGCAGGAGTTCGATGACCGTTGGTACCTGACCGGTAGCGCTGGCTTCAACTTCCAGGACAGCGATCGTCTGACCAATGATGCCCCGTTCGTCACCCTGGGTCTGGGCAAGTTCGTCAGCCCGAACTGGTCGATCGACGGCGAGCTGAACTATCAGAACCCGAATTTCGATGCCAACCAGGATCAGAACTGGAGCCAGTACGGCATCTCGTTCGACCTGCGTCGCCACTTCATCCAGGAAGGCCGCGGCTGGAACCCCTACCTGCTGTTCGGTCTGGGCTACCAGCGTTCGGAAGAAGAGTTCGACGCCACTCCGAACCCGGTGTCGCCGGGTCAGCAGAAGGACGGCAACTTTGCCGCCAAGGCTGGTGTCGGTCTGCAGACCACCTTCGACAAGCGCGTCGCCGTGCGTGCGGAGTTGGCCTACCGCGCTGACTTCAACGACCAGAGCGTTGCTGCTCCGCAGGAAGACTGGTTCGGCGACGTGCTGGCTTCGGTCGGCGTCGTGATCCCGTTGGGACCGGCTCCGTCGACCGCTCCGCCGCCGGCTCCGGCTCCGGTTGCTCCGAGCTGTGCAGATCTGGATGACGACGGGGACGGCGTCAACAACTGCGACGACAAGTGCCCGGCTTCGCAGCCTGGCCAGACCATCGGTCCGGACGGTTGCCCGGTGCCTGTGTCGATCGATCTGAAGGGCGTGAACTTCGACTTCAACAAGTCGACCCTGCGTCCGGACGCTGTCTCGATCCTGAGCGAAGCGACCGAGATCCTGAAGCGTTACCCCGACCTGAAGGTCGAGGTTGCTGGTCACACCGACTCGAAGGGTACCGACGCGTACAACCAGAAGCTGTCCGAGCGTCGTGCGACCACCGTGTACGACTACCTGACCAAGAACGGCGTCGATGCGTCGCGTCTGGTCGGCCCGATCGGCTACGGCGAGAGCCGTCCGATTGCTCCGAACGCCAACCCGGATGGTTCCGACAATCCGGAAGGCCGTGCGAAGAACCGTCGTACCGAGCTGAACGTCCAGAACTAATTGGACCGCTAGCTGTTGCATACAAAACCCGGCCTTGCGCCGGGTTTTGTCTTTGTGGGAACCGGAAAACTTTGCGCCTGGGCGGTGCAAATCCTGTCTGCGTTGCCATCCAGGCACGGTACCGGTTGAAACGGCGTTCATCGCTGCCTACACTCGCCGCGTCACCACCACACTCCTAACTGGAAGAACCCGATGCTGCGTACCGCCACGGCAGGATTGCTCTGTCTCGCCTTGATTCCCGCCGCCTACGCCGCTCCGAACTGCGCCGGCAGCACGGTGTCCCAGCCACTGCCGTTGCCCGCTACCGTCATTGCGCCGGCAGCCGCCGAGTTCTACACCCGTAGCGTGCAGCTGGGCATGCCCACCGGCGTGCTGGCACAGCCCTACACCACCGAGCAGTCGGTGGACCGCGTGTTGCTGCGTCTGCGCGTAGAAGGCTGCCAGGATCTGGCCAAGGTCATTCCGCCCGGTGGCACCGTCAATCCGAACGATCCGGCTGCCTACAAGGCCACCACCGCATTCGACAACACCCCGTGGCGCTTTGACATGAGCCAGAACGGCAAGCGCATGACCGCCGAAGAATTCGACGCCTGGATGAAGGCGCGTGGCGTGCGTGTGGTCAAGGCGCGTCCGGTGGCGGCGCCGGCGCCGGCTGCTGCGGCAACTGCAACGCCTGCGGCCGACGCCAAGTCGGTCGAAAACAAGTAAGCGGCGCGGTCGGGACGGCATGACCCGGCGGCATGCGCCGGCGACGTCCCGGCAGCGCACGCGTGGTCCGGCGGGCCCGTCGCGCGTCTCCACTACGACCGTGGCGACCACCGCGCCACGCCATGGGCTGGCGCGCGTGCTGTCCAAACTGGGTGTGTGTTCGCGTACCGAAGCGGCGCGCTGGATCGCCGACGGGCGAGTCAGCGTGGCGGCACGTGTGGTGCACGATCCCGAATATCCGATCCGTGCCGATCAGCAATCGGCCATCCGTGTCGATGGGCAGCCGTTGGCCGGGCCGGCGCGGTGCTACCTGATGCTCAACAAGCCGCGCGGCGTGGTCACCACCGCACGCGACGAGCAGGGCAGGGACACGGTGTATCGCTGCTTCGATGGCGCCGGCTTGCCGTGGATCGCCCCGGTCGGGCGCTTGGACAAGGCCAGCGAAGGCCTGCTGCTCTTCAGCAACGACCCGCAATGGGCGGCGGCAGTGACCGACCCGGCGACCGGGCCGGACAAGACCTATCACGTGCAGATCGATTGCCGCCCGAGCGCTGCGCAACTGGCGCAGCTGCAGGCCGGCATGATCGACCCCGATCCGGACGGCGAGGGCGTGCTGCTGCGTGCCAAGCGGGTCGGCGTGCTGCGCGAAGGCGAGCGCAATGCGTGGCTGGAGATCGTGCTGGACGAAGGCCGCAATCGGCAGATTCGCCGCTTGTTGGCCGCGGTGGAGATCGGTGTGCTGCGCCTGGTGCGGGTGGCGATCGGGTCGCTGGCGATGGGCGAGCTGGGCAAGGGGACGTGGCGGATGCTCAGCCCAGAGGAAGTCAGTGCGCTGACGGTGGCTCCCGCCAGCGCGCCAGGCGCGCGCTGAGCAAGGCGCTGACCACCTCGACGGCGCGGGCGTCGCCGGCACCATTGGCATCGTGGTGCCGAGCCTTGGCGTGATTGCAGCCGGCACAGGCCAGGGCGAGATTGCGCGCCGCATTCGCATCGTCGCCGACCAGCGCGCACAGTGCCGTCGCCGCGCGACGGCCGAACCAGGCCTGCGGGACCACGTGTTCCAGCGTGGTGTGCCCGTGCGGCTCGCCATCGGCGCGCAGCTGCAGGCGCCGACGGCAATGCAGGCAGCGGGTTTCCCAGTTGCCGTCCAACAGCTGCGCCTGGGTGTCGGTCTGCGCCGCCAGCAGCAGCCGTTGGCGCAGCGCCGTGCGCATCAGTGCTGGATCACGTCGAGTTCGCGCCCGATCTTGATGAACGCGTCGATCGCCTGATCCAGCTGCTCGCGGGTGTGCGCGGCGCTGATCTGGGTACGGATGCGCGCCTGGCCCTTGGGCACCACCGGGAAGAAGAAGCCGATCGCGTAGATGCCTTCTTCCAGCAGCCGCTCGGCGAATCTTTGCGCCAGCGGCGCGTCGTAGAGCATCACCGGGCTGATCGGATGCACGCCGGGCTTGAGGTCGAAGCCGGCGGCGGTCATGCGCGCGCGGAAGTAGCGGGTGTTGTCGACCAGGTGCGTACGCAGCTCGCCGGCGGCTTCCAGCATCTCGAAGGCCTTGATGCCGGCGGCCACCACGTGCGGCGGCAGCGAGTTGGAAAACAGGTAGGGACGCGAGCGCTGGCGCAGCAGTTCGATGACTTCGCGCTTGGCGGTGGTGAAGCCGCCCAGTGCGCCGCCCATCGCTTTGCCCAGCGTGCCGGTGATGATGTCGATCCGGTCCAGCACGCCCTTGACCTCGGCCGAGCCGCGGCCGGTGGCGCCGAGAAAGCCGGTGGCATGGCATTCGTCGATATGCACCAGCGCATTGTATTTGCGGGCGAGGGCGGTGATCTCGTCCAGCGGGGCGATGAAGCCGTCCATCGAGAACACGCCGTCGCTGGTGATCAGCTTGGTCTTGCAGCCGGCCGCATCGGCGGCCTGCAGCTGCGCTTCCAGGTCGGCCATGTCGCAGTTGGCGTAGCGGAAGCGCTTGGCCTTGCACAGGCGAACGCCGTCGATGATCGAGGCGTGGTTGAGCGCGTCGGAAATGATCGCGTCCGCTTCGCCGAGCAGCGGTTCGAACAGGCCGCCGTTGGCATCGAAACAGGCCGCGTAGAGGATGGTGTCCTCGGTGCCGAAGAAGTCGGCAATAGTGCGCTCTAGCTGTTTGTGCAGGTCCTGGGTGCCGCAGATGAAGCGCACCGAGGCCATGCCGAAGCCGTGCGTGTCCAGCGCGTTCTTGGCGGCCTGGATGATGTCTGGGTGGTCGGCCAGGCCCAGATAGTTGTTGGCGCAGAAGTTGAGCACGCTGCGGCCATCGGCCAGGGTGATCCGGGCCGACTGCGGGCCAGTGATGATGCGCTCGGACTTGAACAGGCCCTGGGCCTGGATGGTTTCCAGTTCGGCGGCGTAATGGGCAGTCAGCGCAGCGGGAGCGTTGGTCATGGCGGTCGCAGTGGCAGGAGACGCATGATTTTAACGATCACGGTGGCATACCACTACGTCATGCAAAATCGGCATAAGGTGCGGCCTTGATGTCATTTCACCGCCTGCGTGCCGCTGCGCAGCATGGCATGCTTGCTGTTCAGCTGCGCCCCAACGGTCTGGAGATTGCTGTGACCCACCCCCGCTTCCGTCTTATGGCGACTGTGTTGTGCAGCCTGCTGGTCCTGGCCGGCCCGGCAGGCGCGCGCGACATCGGCCTGCTCAATGTCAGTTACGATCCCACCCGCGAGTTCTACCGCGACTACAACAACGCGTTTGCCGCGCAGTGGAAGCAGCAGCATCCGCAGGACACCGTCACGGTGGAGACCTCGCACGGCGGCTCCGGCAAACAGGCACGTGCGGTGATCGACGGCATCGAGGCCGATGTGGTCACGCTGGCGCTGGCCTACGACGTCGATGCGATCGCCGAAAAAGCCAAGCTGATCGACAGCGACTGGGAAAAGCGCCTGCCCGACAACAGCGCGCCTTACACCTCGACGATCGTGTTCCTGGTGCGCAAGGGCAACCCGAAGAACATCCATGATTGGCCGGACCTGCTGCGCTCCGGCGTGGCGGTGGTGACGCCCAACCCCAAGACCTCCGGTGGCGCGCGCTGGAATTACCTGGCCGCCTGGGCCTATGCCGACCACATCTTCAAGGGCGACCGCGAGCGCATCATGCGCTACATGCAGGCGCTGTTCCGCAACGTGCCGGTGCTGGATACCGGTGCGCGCGGCGCCACCACCACGTTCGTGCAACGTGGCATCGGCGATGTGTTGCTGGCCTGGGAAAACGAGGCCCTGCTGGCACGCGAAGAGCTGGGCAAGGACAAGTTCGAAATCGTGGTGCCCAAGCTGTCGATCCTGGCCGAGCCGTCGGTGGCGCTGGTCGACAAGAACGTCGACAAGCACGGCACCCGCGAGGTGGCCGAGGCCTATCTGCGCTACCTGTACGCGCCGCAGGGGCAGAAGCTGGCGGCCAAGCATTTCTATCGCCCGCGTCATCCGGAATTTGCCGACCCTGCCGACCTGGCAAGGTTCCCGGACATCAAGCTGGTAACCATCCAGGATGCGTTCGGGTCATGGGACAAGGCGCAGCAGGAACACTTCGCCGACGGCGGCGTATTCGATCAGATCCAGGCAAAAAAGTAGGCAATGCCGATGTCGGTTGCACCCCACCCAGCGCCGTCACCGCGCCGACGCGTGATGCCGGGGCTGGGCTTGAGTCTTGGAATCACGCTGACCTGGCTGGGATTGGTCGTGCTGATCCCGCTGCTGGGCGTCTTCATCAAGACCAGCGGATTGGGCTGGGATGGCCTGTGGCGGGTATGGAGCGAGCCGCGCGTGCTGTCGGCGCTGCGGGTGAGCTTCGGCACCGCATTTGCGGCCGGCGCCTTCAATGCGGTGATGGGCACCGGGGTGGCATGGGTGTTCGTGCGCTACAGCTTCCCGGGCAAGCGCTTGTTCGATGCGGTAATCGACCTGCCGTTCGCGTTGCCGACTGCGGTGGCCGGCATCGCGCTGACCGCGTTGTACGGCGGCAACGGCTGGGTCGGGCGTTGGCTGGAGGCGATCGGCATCAAGGTCGCCTACACCCAGTTGGGCATCGTGCTGGCGCTGGTGTTCGTAGGGTTGCCGTTCGTGGTGCGGGTGGTGCAGCCGGTGCTGGCCGAAAGCGAACGCGAGCTGGAAGCGGCCGCCGCCACGCTGGGCGCGTCGCGTTGGCAGACCGTGTGGCGGGTGGTGCTGCCGGGACTGTGGCCGGCGGTCCTGACCGGATTTGCGCTGGCGTTCGCGCGTGGGGTTGGCGAGTACGGTTCGGTGATCTTCATTGCCGGCAACCTGCCCAATTCCACCGAGATCGCACCGCTGCTGATCACCATCCGGCTGGAAGAGTTCGACTACGCCGGTGCCACCGCGATTGCCGCGGCGATGCTGCTGCTGTCGTTCGTGGTCCTGCTGGTGGTCAATACGCTGCAGGCACGCCTGCTGCGTTATCAACGGAGGACTGCATGAACGATGCTGTTTCGCCGCTGCCCGCCATGTTGCACACCCGCCAGATGACCGAACAGGCGCGCCGCATCACCGAGTCGGCCACCAACGAGCCGCGTTGGGTGCAGTGGTTGATGATTGCGGGGGCGCTGCTGTTTCTGCTGGCGTTTTTGTTGCTGCCGTTGGTGCTGGTGTTCGCCGAGGCGCTGCGCGGTGGCTGGGACACCTTCCTGCGCGCGATCGTCGACCCGGACGCGTTGTCGGCGATCAGGCTGACCCTGATCGTCACTGCCATCGTGCTGCCGCTGAATCTGGTGTTCGGCGTGGCGGCGGCGTGGGCCGTCAGCAAGCATCGATTTCCCGGCAAACGCTTGCTGATCAGCCTGATCGACCTGCCGTTCTCGGTATCGCCGGTGGTGGCGGGTCTGATCTTCGTGCTGATCTTCGGCCGCAGTGGCTGGGCATGGCCGTTGATCGACGAAGGCTGGCGGCTGCAGTTGCCGTTCTTTGGCGAGATGCTGATCCAGCTGCCGCGCATCGTGTTTGCGTTGCCCGGCATCGTGCTGGCGACGACTTTCGTCACGTTCCCGTTCATCGCGCGCGAGCTGATGCCACTGATGGAACAGCAAGGCAGCGACGAAGAACTGGCTGCATTGAGCCTGGGCGCCAACGGCTGGCAGATGTTCTGGCGGGTGACCTTGCCGAACATCCGCTGGGGCCTGCTGTACGGCGTGTTGCTGTGCGCGGCGCGTGCTATGGGCGAGTTTGGTGCAGTGTCGGTGGTGTCCGGGCATATCCGCGGGCGTACCAACACGCTGCCCTTGCACGTGGAAATTCTCTACAACGAATACGCCTACAGCGCCGCGTTCGCGTGTGCCTCGTTGCTGGCGCTGACCGCGCTGCTGACGCTGGCGCTGAAGACGTATCTGGAATGGCGGCATGGCGATTCGCTTGCCGCCAACCACCGACATTGAGGTGAACATGGGCATCCGCATCCACCGCCTGCGCAAGCAGTTCGATACGTTTACCGCGTTGGACGACATCACCCTGGACGTGCGTCAGGGCGAGTTGCTGGCCTTGCTGGGGCCGTCCGGTTCGGGCAAGACCACCTTGCTGCGGATCATGGCCGGGCTGGAGCATGCCAATGGCGGGCAGGTGCTGTTCGGCGACGAAGACGCCACCCGCATGAGCGTGCAGTCGCGCCGGGTCGGCTTCGTGTTTCAGCATTACGCGCTGTTCAAGCATATGGACGTGTTCGAAAACATCGCCTTCGGCCTGCGGGTGCGACGCGGTCCCGAGCGCTGGGCCGAAGCGCGTATCCGCGCACGTGTGGAGGAGCTGCTTGCGTTGGTGCAGTTGCAGGGTCTGGAGCAGCGCTATCCCACCCAGCTGTCCGGCGGTCAGCGGCAGCGCGTGGCGTTGGCGCGCGCGCTGGCGATCGAGCCGCGCGTGCTGCTGCTGGACGAGCCGTTCGGTGCGCTGGATGCGCAGGTGCGCCGCGACCTGCGCCGCTGGCTACGCGAGCTGCACGAACGGACCGGCCTGACCACGGTGTTCGTCACCCACGACCAGGAAGAGGCGCTGGAGCTGGCCGACCGGGTGGCGATCCTCAACCGTGGCCGTATCGAGCAGCTCGACACGCCGGCGATGATCTACGACAAGCCGGCCTCGCCGTTCGTGTATTCGTTCGTGGGTGCGGTGAACCGCATTCCCGGTGTGTTGGCGCAAGGCCAGATCCAGGTCGCCGGGCATGCCTTGCCGGCAGCCGACACCGCGCTGGCGGCCGGCCCGGTAGAGGTCTACGTGCGGCCGGAAGATCTGGTGCCGGACGACGCTGGATGGCCGGCCACGGTGGCCTGGTCGCAGCGCAGCGGTGCGCGTCTGCGTCTGCGCGCAACGCTGGAGCCGGCTGGTAATGAAATAGAAGTGGAGCTGCCGGCATCGGCGGGGAGCTTTCAGCCCGGGCAGCAGTTGTTGCTGGCCGCGCGGCATTTTGGCGTGTTCCCAGCCTGATTGAGGCTGGGATTGATGATTCGGATTGGCAGCGATGCGCTTGGCCTTAGCAAATCCCGTGCGGAGCTGGCGTCTATACCTTCTCGTTGAGTGAGGTAGATATGACTACAACGACTTCGGCGTGAATGGTGGCAAGGCCTTCGGTCCGCAGGGGCTTGAACGTGGGCTATTACGACACCAGCGAGCGCAAGTACGTCCATGTAGGCTCTTACGCGGCATCCATGTCGCGTATGGCCCCGCGACGGTAGGCGGACAAGGGCCCGTCGAGATGGTCGGTGGGTGTGGTGCGAGCAGGCACAACGTCCGCTGCTCGGATAACGCCGCGTCCAGTCGTGTTACTAATGCAAGCGGATCGACGGACAAGCTTTCAAGCAGCAACCCACCAACTCTCGGGCGGTGTCCTTGCCGGTTGCGGGACCCTCGGCGCCATGGATGCCGCCACGAAGCCTCCAGGAACGGATTCACGGCCTGTCCCGAGTGCGGCAAGTGCGCCGCGCGCTCGACCAGTGAGCTTTGCCTGTTGCGTCAGCTGCGCTCTGAAGATGGACACACAAGAGGCGCCTTGCGGCGCCTTTTGTGTTGAAACGCATTGGCCGATCAGTTCCAGCTCAACACGACCTTGCCGGCCTTGCCTTCTTCCATCAGGTCGAAACCCTTCTGGAAGTCGTCGATCGGCAATTGATGGGTCAGCACCTTGTGCAGCGGGAAGCCCGATAGCACCAGTTGCGTCATCTTGTACCAGGTCTCGTACATCTTGCGGCCGTAGATGCCTTGCACGGTGAGGCCCTTGAAGATGATCTTGTCCCAGTCGCAACCGGCGCCGCGCGGCATGATGCCGAGCATGGCGATCTTGCCGCCGTGGTACATGCAGTCGAGCATGTCATTGAAGGCGCGCGGATTGCCGCTCATTTCCAGGCCCACGTCGAAGCCTTCCATGTGCAGGTCGGCCATCACTTCCTTGAGCGAGGTCTTGGATACGTTGACCACGCGCGTGGCGCCCATGTCGGCCGCCAGCTTGAGGCGGAAGTCGTTGACGTCGGTAACCACCACATTGCGCGCACCGATGTGCTTGCAGATGCCAGCTGCAATGATGCCGATCGGGCCGGCGCCGGTGATCAGCACGTCCTCGCCGATCACGTCGAATTCCAGCGCGCAATGCGCAGCGTTGCCGTAAGGGTCGAAGAACGCGGCCAGTTCGGAGGGAATCTGGTCGGGGATCGGCCACAGGTTGCTGGCCGGCATCACCATGTATTCGGCGAAGGCGCCGTTGACGTTGACGCCGATGCCGACCGTGTTCGGGCACAGGTGCGGGCGGCCGCCGCGGCAGTTGCGGCAATGCCCGCAGACGATGTGGCCTTCGGCCGACACGCGCTGGCCGACCTGGTAGCCGGTCACCGCCGAACCGAGCTCGGCCACGCGGCCGACGAACTCATGGCCGATGGTCAGGCCGGGCTTGATGGTGCGCTGGCTCCATTCGTCCCACAGGTAGACATGCAGATCGGTGCCGCAGATTGCGGTCTTTTCCAGCTTGATCAGCACCTCGTTGGGGCCGGGGCTGGGGACGGCGACCTGTTCCAGCCAGATGCCCTTGTTCGCTTCGCGCTTGACCAGCGCCTTCATCGTCTGCGCCATCTGGCGGGACCTGCTGAGTGAAAGTAAGGCGCCGATTATATGCGGCGCGAGGTCGGTGCCATGCGGCGGTGCGGGAATGGCGGTGTTGGCCGACACGGATCATGGCGGGTTAGGGCCGGTGCCGCCCGTCTCCCATCGGAAGAAGATGGCGCGCAACGCCGGATGCGGGGGCGAGCGACGCCTCGTGCGGTTGGAATACACAAGAGCTTCGCACCGTACCCTCACCCCAACCCCTCTCCCGAAGGGAGAGGAGCTTTGATCTTCCTTCTCCCTCCGGGACATTGGCCTCTTCACGAGGCGAAGGTGGCGCAAAGCGCCGGATGAAGGGCGCCTCGAGATCTGTCACCGCCTGCGACGGCAAGCGCGTCGCCACGCGTCGCCAGGGTGAATCGTCGGCGTCACCCTCACCCTCAAAACCCCCGCTCCGCGCCCCTGCCCGCTCTGGCAGCGGGGCGCTCTAAGGCGCGTGCCGGTGGCGCGCAAGCCGTGCCTTCCCGTCCCGGGGAGAGGCAAAGGGCGCCAGCGACTCAGAACTTCACATCCAGACTCATGAAGGTCTGCCGCGGTGCGCCGACCACCATGGTCTGGTTGTAGCCATCCGGATCGGAGGCGACGTAGCCGTTGGTGCCGGTGCTGGCGAAATAGCGCTTGTCGGTGAGGTTGGTGATGTTGAGCGCCAGCGCCACGTCGGCCACCCCGCCCACGCGACCGAAGTCGTAACGCGCGCCCGCATTGAACAGCCAGTACGAGGGCACCTGCGAATCGTTCAGGAAGGTGATGTAGCGCTTGTCGACGTACTTGCCGTCCAGATCCAGGCGCAGTTTGCCGAGCTGGTAGCTGGCGCTGGAGGAGAACATCAACGCGGGGATGCCGACCACGTCCTTGCCGGAGGTGGCGACCACGCCGTTGTTGAGGTAATCGTCTTGATAACGCGAGCGGTTCCACGACAATGAGTTCAACCAGCTCAGGCCTTCCAGCGGGCGCCACATCAAGGCCAGGTCGGCACCCGCGCTATGCACGGCGCCGACATTGCTCAGGATCGCCGCGCAGGTCTGCACCGCGGTGCACGGCGAAGTGGTCAACAAGCGGTTGGAGAACTTGGTGAAGTAGGCGTCGGCCGAGAGCTGGAACTGCGCATCCTGCACGCGGTAACCCACCTGCACGGTCTGTGATTCTTCCGGTTCCAGCGTGGAACGGCTGCGATCGAAGGCGGCCTGCGAGGTGCCGAACGGAGTGAAGCCGAAGGCGGCGATGTTCTTGCTGTAGGAGGCGTACAGGTCCTGGCGCTCGTCCAGCTTGTAGTTCACGCCGACCTGCGGCAGGAAGTTGTCCTCGGCACGGATACGGCCCTGCGCCAGTGCGGTGGTCGGCACCAGCGATTGTGCGCGCGTGGTGGTGCTGAGCGCCTTTGCGCCGTAGTTGAGGGTCAGTCGATCGTCGAGCAGGCGCACGGTGTCCTGCAGGTACAGCATGCGGGTCTGGGTGGTATAGCGCTGCAGGAAATCGCGACGGAACGGGGTCTGCACTTCGTACACGTCGTACAGCGAGGTGTAGCCCTCGTTGCCGAGCGCAAAGTAGTTGCGCTGCTGCGTGGTACGTGCGTTTTCCGCCCACAGGCCCGCTTCCAGATCGTGGTTGCCCCACGACCATTTCAGTGCGCTGGTCCCGCCATAACGATCCAGGCCGTAGTCGGTGGTGCGCATGGACAGCGGAACCTGCGCAGACGTCGGTACATACGGCGTTACCCACTGACCTTCGCCACGATTGCCGTGGTAGTAGCCGGTGGCATCCAGGGTGGCGCCGCCGAACACGAACGTGCCCGACAGCCCGGCAAGGTTGTCGCGGCGCAGGCCGCCGCCGGCGTAGTAGCTGGCATCGAGCCAGCTGTAATCGTCGGGCAGCCCGGCCAGCGATTGCGGATAGCCGTTGGCCACGCCGCTGGTGGCACCGGTGTTCTGATACGCACGCGCCATCTGTACCGCCGTGGCCCAATCCGGCTGCAGATAGTCGTAGTCCCAGCCCAGCGCGCGCTGGCTGGTCAACGACAGGTCCATGTAGTCGTACTCCTTGCGCCGCGAGGTATCCACGAACAGGCTCAGACGGTTGCCGTCGCCCCACTGGTAGACGGTCTTGAGGTTGGCCTGCTCGGACTGCTGGTCGCCGAAGCCTTTCCATTTGTCGGTACTGGCATTGGCATAAGACAGGTACGCCGACAGGCCGTTGCGATCGCCGGTGTCGCCGCGCACGAAGGTGCGGCGCGTGGCATCGCTGCCGACCGTCTGCACCAGGCGCAGGCCGGGCGTGGTCTGCGGGTCGGCCGAGTAGAACTGCATGGTGCCGCCGAGATTGGTGTTGGATGCAGTGCCGAGCGCGCCGGCGCCTTGCGCGATTTCCACCGAGCCGAGGTTTTCCGAAATGATGGCGCGGGTGATATGCAGGCCGTTGGTGACGCCGTAGCTCATGTTGCCGAGCGGAATGCCATCAAGCGTGTAACCCAGGCGGCTCTGATCGAAGCCATGCAGGGTCACCTGCGTGGACCACTCGTAGGTGCCGAACGGATCGGCCGACTGGAACTGCACGCCCGGCAGTTTTTCCACCGCCTTGAAGGCGCTGCTGCCCGGTGTCAGCTGCTCGATGTCCTGCCGGCTGATGCGCTGGACCTGGCGGGTGCTGCCTTGCGACACCACGTTGATCGCATCCAGCTGGGTGGCATTGGTGGCGGCATCGGCCGCGGTGACCGGGGCATCGGCTACCGGCGCGTCTGCACCGGCAACCGGGTCGGCCGCCGGTGTGGCGGCAGAGGCGATGACGGGAAGCAGCGCGGCCAGGGCAAGCGCCAGCGGAGTGACATGGAAACGGCGAGCGGAAGTCATGGGGGAATCCTGTTCGAGCACGGCTGAGGGCAACGCACGGTGCAGGACCGGCGTTTCGCGACGCAGGGTGTCAACGACGTATGAAACATTGATGACGGGGGCTGTCGCAAAACTGTCGTGCTTGCCCGCTATACGTGTGGTACCCAGCCGCGCTGCGCGGCGATGTACACGTATTTCCTGCAGGTCCCATAGCCATGACGTCCTCCCCCTCGCGCCGCGATTTCCTCAAGCGCGTCGCCGCGCTCACTGCCGCCGGCGTCTTGCCGTCCTCGATCGGCCGCGCACTCGCGCTGCCGGCCAACTCGCGCACCGGCACGCTGCGCGACATCGAACACGTGGTGATCCTGATGCAGGAAAACCGCTCCTTCGATCATTACTTCGGTGTGCTGCGCGGCGTGCGTGGCTTCGGTGATCCGCGTCCGTTGCAGCTGCGCGACGGTCACCCGGTATGGAGCCAGCCGGCCGCAGACGGGCGTCGCCTGCTGCCGTTCGCTTTTAATTCGCAAGACACCTGCGCGCCGTTGATCAAGAGCCTGGATCATTCGTGGAAAGCCGGCCACGGGCAGGACCCGGCACGCTGGGCCGAGTACGACGCCTGGGTGCCGTACAAGGGCGAATTGACGATGGGGTATTTCCAGCGTCACGACATCCCGTACTACCACGCGCTGGCCGATGCGTTCACCATTTGCGATGCTTACTTCTGTTCGCTGCACGGGCCGACCAATCCCAATCGCATGTACCTGTTCACCGGCACCAGCGGCCCGAGCGTGGGCAATCTCGGCGCGCAGGCGGTGACCAATGCCGACGATGGCAACTGGACCGCCGACATGGCGCGCGACAAGCCCGGCTATGCCGCGATGGACTGGACCACCTATGCGCAACGCCTGCAGGCCGCAGGCGTGGACTGGCGCGTGTACCAGGAGTACGACAACTTCGGCTGCAACTCGCTGGCGTATTTTTCGCACTACCGCGATCTGCACCCTAGCGACGAACGTTATCGACGCGCACGTGCCTGCGTGCCCGGGTCCACTGCAGACAATGCCGCCACCACGCAGGCCGAGCATCTGATCGCCGCAATCGCCGCCGATGTGCAGGCCGATCGCTTGCCGCAGGTGTCCTGGATCGTGCCGCCCACCGCGTACTGCGAACATCCGGAAGCGCCGCCGGCCTACGGCGAATCGCTGGTGGCGCGCTTGATCGACGCGCTCACCGCCAATCCGCAGGTGTGGGCGAAGACCGCGTTGATCATCAACTACGACGAGAACGACGGCTTCTTCGATCACGTGCCCGCAGCGCTGCCGGCCCTGGACGCGCGCATGGGGCGCAGCAATGTCGATACGCGCGGGGAGGTCTACGAGGGCGTGCCGATGGGCTTGGGCATCCGCGTGCCGATGCTGGTGATCTCGCCCTGGACGCGCGGTGGCTGGGTCAATTCGCAGGTGTTCGATCACACCTCGGTGCTGCGCTTGCTGGAACGTCGCTTCGGTGTGGCCGAACCCAACATCAGCCCGTGGCGTCGCGCCGTCAGTGGCGATCTGACCAGCGTGTTCGATTTCCGCAAGCCGGACGATTCGGCACTGAGCGCATTGCCGTCGGTCGACGACTACCGCGCGCGCACCGCTGCGGTGCGCAGCAAGCCGCTACCGGTGCCGCCGGCCCGGCCCAGCATGCCGCGACAGGAGCCGGGACAACGTCCGGCACGCGCGCTGCCGTATGCCTTGCACGTGCATGCGCGCGTGCAGGACGAAAGCGGCGTGCAGCTGCAGTTCGTCAACAGCGGCGCCGCGGCGGCCGCGTTCAATGTCTACACCAGCGCTGCCAGCGGCGGCCCGTGGTACTACACCGTGTTGCCCGGCACCCGGCTCGACGATGTGCCGGCCGGCGCTGCGCATGACGGCGCCTATGCGTTGAGCGTGCATGGACCCAATGGCTTCCTGCGCGAATTCGCTGGCGACCTCGCTGCAGCCGGGACGCAATCGGCAGCGCCGTGGTTGGAGGCGCGGCAGGATGGCGACGTGCTGGTGCTTGAAATTGGCAACGCCGGGCAGCAGCCGTGCACCCTGCAGCTGCGCGCGCTGGACTACGCAGATCCGGCCGTGCGGTCGTTGCATCTGGCCGCAGGTCAACGTCAGACCGTGCGTCTGGCGCTTGCTGCCAGTGATCACTGGTACGACGTGGTGCTGGAACAACCGGGAGCCGCATTCCGCCGCCGCCTGGCCGGGCATCTGGAAACAGGCAGGCCCAGCCGCAGCGATCCGGCATTCGGGCGCGCCTGAGCCGGCGCCGGCCAGTGATGGACGCGCAGGGCAGGCGGGTCGGCCTGGCCTTCGACGGCAGCTGGGAGTCGGTAAGCAGCAGCTGGGTCTTCGATCCTGCGATGACGCGCATGAGCGCCTCGGATAGCCGGTATTTGCGCTGGGTCATGACGGAAGTCGCTCCGGCGCAGCTGTTGCAGGAACTTCCGGGTGCGCTGACGCGGGCAGCCGGCACCGCAGCGGGAGGGGTTATCATGCGCTCCCGTTTCGCTGCGGCGAGCCGGCCCCTTCCCCCAAGGAATCTCTCGCGCATGCGCATCCTGCTTGCCCGTCACGGCGAGACGCCGTGGAACGCCGAAGGCCGTTACCAGGGCCAGATCGATATCCCGCTGTCGCCGGTCGGCGAAGGCCAGGCCGCCGCGCTCGGCGCGCGGCTGCAGTCGTTGCAGATCACCCGCGCGGTGGCGTCGCCGCTGTCGCGTGCGCAGGCCACCGCCAGGCTGGCGCTGGGCAACGACCGCGAACGCCTGCTGCAGACCGATGCGGACCTGCAGGAAATCGCCCACGGCGAATGGGAAGGCCTGCTGGCCAGCGAGATCAACGACAAGGATCCGGCACGTCTGCGCGCCTGGCGCGACGAGCCCGATACCGTGCTGATGCCCGGCGGCGAATCCCTGCGGCAGGTGCTGGATCGCAGCTGGCGCGGCCTGGCGCGCGCGGCCGAAGGCCTGGGCGCCGACGACACCTTGCTGGTGGTCGCGCACGATGCGGTCAACCGCGTGATCCTGTGCAAGATCCTGGGCCTGCCGCTGTCCCGGCTGTGGACCTTCCGGCAGGCGCCGACCACGCTCAACCTGCTCGAAGGCGAGGACGTGGATCACCTGGAAGTGGTGCGGCTCAACGACTGCGCGCACCACACGCCGTTCTTCGGTGAAGCCAAGCATCGGGCGCTGTAAGGCAATGCTCGGCACGGACGCTGGATGAGGCTGTGGTCCGTCATATCGGCACGATTGCCAAGTGGCCCAAGGCGTTTCGGTACGCTGCGTTGGGCAGTGTGTCCGGCCTGTTGGCGCTGGGCGCGTTCTCCGACTTCATTCCCGCACCTTTCCTGTCCGGTCGGGCCTGGATAGCGCCGATGTTGCTGGCGGGAAGCGGATTGACGGTGTTGATCGTCGCGCCGGCCTATCGCATCGGCGGGTGGAAGGCGGTCGTCGGCAAGCAGCTGTTCAACACCATGCTGGCGATCTGCCTGGCGCCGCCGCTCTTGGGATTGCTGTGCTGGCTGGTGCTGGCCAGAGGCGGACCCTGGGTCTACACCCGCATCGTCGGCGTCGATTTCGAACAAACGCATGTCATGCAGACCACCTCCATGCCCAACGCGCGGGCGTGCAAATACCGCTTGAGTGGCGGGCCGCTCGCGCATCGTTTCCCGGGCCATCTGTGCATCGACGAATCGCTGTATCGGCGTCATCCCGAGCAGCGTGTCTCGGTGCTGTTGCGCGGTCAACGCTCGGTGTTGGGCATGCGCATTGCATCCATTTCCGATGTCCCTTGAATGCGGGCGACAGCGCTCCCCAGTTGCTCGCTGAGGCGCGCGCACCCTGTCGATTCACGTGATGGCGCGCGATCTTCAGGCATGCCTGGTGATGTGCGCTGCACGCCGGCAAACGGCGATAATGCGGTTCTTCTCGCATAGCCCTGACCGTGAACGCGACCGACTCCCTCTCCGACTGGCTCGCCTACATCGAGCAGCAGCATCCGCAGAACATCGCCATGGGCCTGGAGCGCGTGCGCGAGGTCGCTGCGCGGTTGCAGATTGAAGCGCCAGCCAGGCATGTCATTGTCGTAGGCGGCACTAATGGCAAAGGCTCCACCGTGGCCTTTATCGAGGCGATCGCGCAGGCCGCCGGCTGGAAGGTGGGCAGCTACACCTCGCCACATCTGCTGCGCTACAACGAGCGCGTGCGCATCGACGGCAACGAGGCCGGCGACGCGCAACTGGTGGACGCCTTTGCCGCCGTCGAGGCGGCGCGTGGCCAGACCGCACTGACGTATTTCGAATATGGCACGCTGGCGGCGCTGTGGCTGCTGCAGCGCTCCGGGCTGGATCTGGCGGTGCTGGAAATCGGCTTGGGCGGGCGCCTGGATGCGGTCAACCTCATTGATTCGGATGTGGCGGTGATCACCACCGTGGACATCGACCACACCGATTGGCTGGGCGAGGACCGCGAGGCGATCGGCACCGAGAAGGCCGGCATCATCCGCGCCTGGAAGCCGGTGGTGCTGGGCGAAATTGACCCACCGTCGAGCGTGTTGCGGCGGGCCTACCAGGTGGGCGCCAATGCGATCCGCGCCGGCAGCGATTATTTCTTCGAGCCGATCGAGGCGCAGCACTCGGACGCGCCGCAGTGGCGCTGGCGCGATGTCGCGGTGACCTTGGAGCTGCCGATGCCGGCCTTGCAGGCGCCGGTGCAACTGGCCAACGCCGCGGCGGCGATCGCCGCGCTGCAGGCCCTGCCGGCGGACCTGCCCGAGGC
This sequence comes from Xanthomonas arboricola, assembly GCF_002940665.1. Classification (GTDB taxonomy): domain Bacteria; phylum Pseudomonadota; class Gammaproteobacteria; order Xanthomonadales; family Xanthomonadaceae; genus Xanthomonas; species Xanthomonas arboricola_B. Next base: position 702,727 of record NZ_MIGY01000003.1, on the reverse strand, counting down.
CGCCTGGGCGCAGGGCATTGCCAATGCACGGGTGGCCGGGCGCCTGCAGCGCAGCGACATCGATGGCGTGCAGGTGCTGCTGGATGTCGGCCACAACCCGCAGGCCGCGCGCGCGCTGGCCGATGCACTCGGCGCGCAGGCGCACACCGGCAGCACCCATGCGATCTACGCCGCACTGGCGGACAAGGATGTGCTGGGCGTGGTGGAGGCGGTGGCCGCGCAGGTCGACCATTGGACCCTGGCCGGGCTGGATGGCGCACGTGGGCAGTCGGCGCAGGCCCTGCAGGCCCGTCTGCAGGGCAGTGCCGCAGCGCAGGCGGCCTGCCATGGCGATGTGGCGGGCGCACTGCGCGCGGTGCTGGCGCAGGCCTCACCGGGCGATCGGGTGCTGGTGTTCGGCTCGTTTCAGACTGTTGCCGACGCGCTAAACGCACTTCGTTCAGTCCACCCGGGTCGGTAGCCCGGCTGCGGCCTTATAATCGCCGCGGCATCCCGCCACGCCGCCTCTCGTCTCTTTACGTGGATACTGCTCTGAAACAGCGACTGATTGGCGCCATCGTCCTGGTGGCGCTTGCCGTGATCTTCCTGCCGATGCTGGTCAAGGGCCCTGCGCCGTCGAGCGGCGTGGCCGATGTGCCGCTGGAGGCGCCTGCCGCACCGGCCAATGGCGAGTTCGAAACCCGCGAATTGCCGCTGGTCACCCCGGGCGATGCGCCGGCCGGTGGCGCGCTGGGCATGCGCGGCGGCGCCCCGGCGCCGGCTGCGGTGCAGGACAACCCGGATGCGGCCGACCTGGCCAACCCGTCCAGCGCGCCGTCGGCGCCTGAGGTGGCGGCCGGCAACTACGCGGTCAACTTCGGCGCCTACGCCACCAGCGCCGACGCCGACGCGGTGCTGGCGCGGCTCAAGCAGGCGCAGCTGCCCGGTTTCAGCGAAAAGACCCAGATCAACGGCCGCCCGGCCTGGCGCGTGCGCGTGGGGCCGTATGTCGACCAGGCGCAGGCCGAATCGGCGCGCCTGCAGGCAGTGAAGGTGCGCAGCGACGTCAACGCCCAGGTGGTGACGCTGGATGCCAACGCCGCCGCGCCAGCGCCTGCAGCCAGCACACCGGCGCCGGCACCGGCCGCCAAGCCCAACAGCAGCGTGGCCGCCGCCAGCACCGCCGCCCCGACCAGGACCGAGAGCCTGCCACCGGAGCCGGCCAAACCGGTGGCCGCCACGCCCAAGCCGGCCGAAGCGCCCACGCCTGCACCGGCCAAGCCGGAGGCGGCGAAAACGGAGCCTGCCAAGCCCGAGCCTGCCAAGCCGGTCGTCGCGGCACCTGCCGCGCCGGCAGCCCCTGCGGCCAGTTCGGTCGGCTTTGCGGTGCAGTTGGGCGCCTTCGGTCGCGCCGAAGACGCCGACGCCTTGCGCGACCGCGTGCGCGCCGCCGGCTTCAGCGCCTTTGTCGAGCAGGTGCGTACCGACAAGGGCGCGCTCAACCGTGTGCGTGTCGGCCCGGTAGCCAACCGCAGCGATGCCGAACAGTTGCGTGCGCAGGTGGCGGCCAAGGTCGGCATTTCCGGCATGGTGCGTCCGCATCCGTAAACCACCGCGCCGCCATCGGGCGGGCGCGGTGCATGCTGGAGATCGGCATGACGGTCGGTCCGCTGCGCGCAGTGCGGCCCGTCCGCTGCACGCCTGATCGCCGCTTGCGTGGTATCGCCAGCGGCGAGCGGATTTCCTGATCGCCTCACGCCCATGGAGGGGAGCGCAATGAACACCAAGCCAGGTTGGACCAGCGGCACGACTGCCGCGCGGAGAAGTGGGCAATGATCGACATGGTGCTGGGCGTCATCATCCTGGTGTCGGCCCTGTTGGGCTTGCTGCGCGGGTTTGTCGCGATCGTGGTCGGCACGCTGTCGTGGTTGCTGGCAGGCTGGGCGACGTTCCAGTTCGGCGGCCCGGCCGCGGGCTGGATTGCCGACGGCAAGCACCCGTCGGCCACCGAATCGTTTGGCGGCTACGCGATGGTGTTCGTCGGCGTGCTGATCACCGTGGCGGTGACCGGCATGGTGATCCGCGCTGGCGTGGACGCGGTGCGTCTGGGCGGGATGGACCGCATGCTCGGGTTCGGCCTGGGCCTGGTGCGCGGCGGCTTTCTGGCCAGTGTGCTGGTGCTGCTGATGAGCTTCACGCCGCTGCCGCGCGAGGCTTCCTGGCGCCAGTCGATGCTGATGCCGATGCTGTCGCCGGGCGCGAGCTGGATGCGGGCGCAACTGCCGGCCTGGCGGATGCCGTCGATGGACATGCCATCGATGGAACTTGGCAACTTGCCAACGGAGTTGGGGAAGTTGCCCTCGGCAGGCGATAATACGGACCTGGGCAAGGCGCTGTCCGGGTCCGGTCTGAGCGACACCATCACGCGTGCGCTCGGGCAACCCGGTAAAGCCGCCAGCGACGGACGCGATCCGGCGCAGGCGATGCCGGCCAATATCGATCCGGCGCAGGTTCGCGGCGGAGAAAGCGACCCAGCCCGGGTCGAGTCCCAAGGCCAGGCACGGCCCCCTTCACAGTAACGGCGCAAGCCGTAGCGGAGAACGCGCACCATGTGTGGCATCGTCGGTATTGTCGGCAACCAGAACGTCGCCGGGCAGCTGTATGACGGCCTGACCGTCCTGCAGCATCGTGGGCAGGACGCCGCAGGTATCGCCACCGCAGACGGCACGCGCCTGCGCGTGCAAAAGGCCAACGGGCTGGTGCGCGATGTCTTCGACGAAAAAAAGATGGCGGTGCTGGAAGGCCGTGTCGGCATCGCGCATTGCCGCTATCCGACCGCCGGCTCGGAAGGCATGGACGAGGCGCAGCCGTTCTACGTCAACTCGCCCTACGGCATCGCGCTGGCGCACAACGGCAACCTGATCAACACCGAGGCCTTGCGCCAGCAGGTGTTCGAGGCGGACCGACGCAACATCAACACCGATTCGGACAGCGAAGTGCTGCTGAACGTGTTCGCCTACGAGCTGGACGCGCAGCGCATGCTCACCCCCGAGGCGGCGATCCGCGCGGTGGCCGGCGTGCACCGCCGCTGCAAGGGCGGCTATGCGGTGGTCAGCGTGGTGCTGGGCCTGGGCCTGGTGGCCTTCCGCGACCCGCACGGCATACGTCCGCTGGTGCTGGGCAAGCGCGAGCACGCCGAAGGCACCGAGTACATCGTCTCCTCCGAATCGGCCGCGCTGGACATCCTCGGCTACCAGCGCGTGCGCGACGTGCGTCCCGGCGAGGCGATGGTGATCACCGCGCGTGGCGAGCTGTTTTCGGAAGTCTGCGCCGCGCCGACCATGAACGCGCCGTGCATCTTCGAGTACGTGTACTTTGCGCGTCCCGATTCGATGATCGACAACATTTCGGTGCACAAGGCGCGCATGCGCATGGGCCTGAAACTGGGCGAGAAGATCCTGCGGCTGCGCCCGGACCATGATATCGACACCATCATTCCGATCCCGGACACCTCGCGCGATGTAGCGCTGGAGATGTCCAACGTGCTCGGGGTGAAGTACCGCGAGGGCTTCGTCAAGAATCGCTACGTGGGCCGGACCTTCATCATGCCGGGGCAGGGCGAGCGTCAGAAGTCGGTGCGGCGCAAGCTCAATCCGATCCACCTGGAATTCCGCAACCGCGTGGTGCTGCTGGTCGACGATTCGATCGTGCGCGGCACCACCAGCCGGCAGATCGTGCAGATGGCGCGCGATGCCGGCGCGCGCAAGGTGTATCTGGCCTCGGCCGCGCCGCCGGTGCGTTATCCCAATATCTACGGCATCGACATGCCGGCGGCCGAAGAACTCATCGCCCATGGCCGCAGCGAGCTGGAAATCCAGGAATTTTTGGGCTGCGACTGGCTGATCTACCAGGATCTGGAAGACCTGGAAGTGGCCGTGCGCGAAGGCAACCCGGACATCCGGCAGTTCGATTCCTCGTGCTTCAACGGCGAGTACATCACCGGCATCGAACCGGGCTATTTCGAACGCATCCAGCAATTGCGCTCGGACGATGCCAAGAAGCGTCGCCGCGCGTGAGGGTATGCGGTAGCGCTACAGCTCGGCGCTACCAAGACGTGGCCTAGAGCCCGCTGTGCCACGCAGGAGTACCTGCGTGGCGATCGCGCGATTTGGGTGCCGCCGATCGACAAGCGGGTGCGCTGCACTGGTTCGATAGTGGCGCCAGCCGCCGGTTGGTCCCAGACCGCACCTGCGACGGCTGCGTGGTGGTCTTGATCGCCGCTGCAGATCGAAGCGCCAGTTGTCGATTTAGCGGCTACCGCAACGATGGAGTGATGGACACGATGGATCTTCTGCAAGCCGCATACGCCTGCCTGCAAGCGGCCGATCCGCTGGAGAAGGTCGCGTTGACGCAGCGACATGCAGCCGCGTTCCGTGCCGGCACGTTGCCGTTGCCACCGCCGCAGGCGGCGCCCCCGGAGCCGATCCGCATGCCTGGCCGACCTGCAAGGCCGGTGCTGGTGCATCCGCGGCAGGTGCCGCGGCGTGGGCTGGGCAACCCGGAAGGCCGCGCCGCCTTTATCCACGCCATCGCGCATATCGAGCTCAACGCCATCGATCTGGCCTGGGATGCGGTGTATCGCTTCCGTGGGCTGCCGGCGGCGTTCTATGCCGACTGGGTTGGCGTGGCCGACGACGAATCGCGCCATTTCATGCTGCTGCACGCACGATTGCACGCGCACGACCACGACTACGGCGACTTCGCCGCGCACAACGGCCTGTGGGAAATGTGCGAGAAGACCGCGCACGATGGCCTGGCACGCATGGCGCTGGTGCCGCGCGTGCTGGAAGCGCGTGGCCTGGATGTGACACCGGCGATGATCGTCAAGCTGCGCTCGCTCGGCGATACCGCCACGGCCGAGGTGCTGGACACCATCCTGCGCGAAGAGGTGGCGCATGTGGCCGCCGGCTCGCGCTGGTACCGCTGGTATTGCGCGCAGGCCGGCATCGAGCCGCGCGCGCGCTTCAAGGCACTGCTGCACGAATACGCCGGTGGTTACCTGCATGGGCCGTTCAATCTGCAGGCGCGGCTGCTTGCCGGTTTCGATGAGGACGAACTGGCCGATCTGGTGGAGCAGGCCGGCTGAGCGGCCGGTGATGGGTGCATGGGCGGGCCGCAGTGCGCGATCTGTCGCTCGCCGCTTGCGTGCAGATCGAATCGGCCAGTACCGACGCCACGCTGGGTGATGCACATTCGCAGCGTCGCGCGTGAGCGATGAGCTCAGTGCGTGGCGGAGCGATCGCAGCGCGCTGGATCGACGTGCATCGCTGCCCGTCGTGATGACGTCGTGCCCGCGCTCGGATGCCGACAACACGTGACAGGCCACCTGCGCGGCAACGCGCCTTCGCTCACCGGACTGTGCGCTGGGTCCTCCGGCACAGCTGCCGAAATCGTATCCATTCACGGCCGACATCACAGAACTGTAATTTTCTTTTGTAACGACTTGCAATCGGTACGGCCAGGCGCGCCTTAATGACGTCCCGGGGGCAGGGGCCCGGTGTTTCACATCCGTTGCTTCCATGTCTAAGGAGAGAGAGACGATGAAGTCCAAGTCGATGTGCACCACGGTGGGTCTGATCGCCATGTGTCTGGCCGGTTCGGCCGCCGCTGCCGGCAAGCCGCTGTATCAATCCGGCCCTGCGCTGAGCCGCAGCGCGAGCGCCACCGCAGCCGCCGAACCCTCGTTGCAGCGCCTGCTCAGCGCACCGTCCACCGCCAACGCGCAGGTGGTCCAGCTCGACGCCGAAGCCGTCACCGCTTCGGAGAAGCTGCTGGAACTGCAGCTGGACGGCCAGACCATCACCGCCACCCAGGCCAAGGTCGATGCCCTGGAAGGCGGCGACAGCGTGTGGTACGGCAACCTCGGCCCGCGCGCCGGCACCCGTGCACGCACGCTGTCGGGTGTGGATCCGCTGAACTCGGCCATCCTGGTGCGCAGCGGCGACACCGTCACCGGCACCATTCGTTACGCCGGCAAGCTGTATCGGCTACGCCCGCTCGCCGATGGCCGCCATGTGCTGGTGCAGGTGGAAGAAAGCCGCCTGCCGCAGGAGCACCCGGCCGAATACAGCCTGCTGCCGAAGATCGACATGCCCAGCGACGGGCGCGTCACCGCGGCCGCCGCGTCGTCGGGCAGCCCGGCGACTATCCGTGTGCTGGTGGTCGCCACCAATCAGGCAGTGACCGCATACGGCGGCAACATGCAGTCGCTGGTGCAACTGGCAGTGGCCGAGGCCAACCAGGGCTACGTCAACAGCAACGTCGGCATCACCTTGCAGCTGGCGCGCTACGAGACCACCAGCTACAGCGAAACCGGCAATTTCACCACCGATCTGCAGCGCTTCCGCGTGACCAACGACGGTTACATGGACAGCATCCACACCAGTCGCAACACCTACACCGCCGATGTGGGCGTGATCGTGTTGGACAACAGCAGTTACTGCGGCCTGGCATCGGGCATCGGCTCCACCGCGGCGACCGCGTTTGCCTCGGTGTACTGGGACTGCGCCACCGGCTACTACAGCTTCGCGCATGAAATCGGCCATCTGCAGAGCGCCCGGCACGACGCCACCAACGACCCGAGCACCTCGCCGTATGCCTACGGGCACGGTTATCGCTACGGCAACAGCTGGCGCACCATCATGGCCTACGACTGCAGCAGCAGCTGCCCGCGCCTGAACTACTGGTCCAACCCCAACATCAGCTACAACGGCGTGCCCATGGGCAATGCCAGCACCGCCGACAATCAGCGCGTGCTGGTCAACACCAAGGCCACCATCGCCGGCTTCCGCTGAGTACCAGGTTGATCGTTCCGCTGTCGGCCCGGCACCGCAGGTGCCGGGCCATTGCCGCTACACGCAGGCGCCGTGATCGCGCAGACTAGAGGCATTGCCGGCAGCCGCCGGCGTGTCCTGCGGAGCGGAGCATCCATGTCCAAGTCCCTGCGTTATGCGGCGCTGTGCCTGGCCGCGCTGGCGGTCGCCGGTTGCAAACAGCAACCTGCCGACCCAGCCCCTTCGGTACCCAAACCGGCCGTGTCCGCACCGGCAGCGACGACCGGCAACGATGCCCGGGCTCGCGCGCTGCACGTGCTGGAAACCCGCTTGCAGGGCGACCATTTCTATCCGGACAACTGCATCAGCATCATCGCCGAAGACGACGCTGCGCCGACGCCGGATGCATTCGAATTCGCGGTGCACGAGCGGCATGGCAACGAGTGCCCCGGCGACCCGCAGACCAGCCCGGTGCGCGATCGTTTCCGCGTGCAGGCCGATGGGACGGTGCTCTGGTACGACGTGGTCAACGCCGACTTCGTCGACTACGCCGAGCATGCGCGCAGCACGCAGTGACACTTCTGAATGCCGCAGGGACGGTGCGGTTGCGTTTCAGCAGGCTGGCGCGATCAGGCGTGCCGACAGCGCGTCCAGCTGCATTCCAGCACGGGTGGGCAGCACACCGAGCGTGCGCAGGCCTGATCTCGAAACCACAGCGCTCACCTGCAGACGGCGCGGCCGATGCCCATCGCGTCTGCCGCCCGCAGACTGGTTCCGAGCGAGCAGCCTGTGCCCGGCGGGCGCCGCTCGCTAGCTGCTGACAGCCACGTTAAAGCGGCAACTGCTCCAGCGACACGCCGTCGGCATCCACATGCAATACCGAGCCTTGTTCGTACCAGTCGCCCAGCACGATGCGTGTGCAAGTCTGGCCACCGGCCTGAAGGGTGTGGATCGCAGGGCGATGGGTGTGGCCATGGACCAGGCGGTCCAGGCCATACCGCACGAAGGTGGTTTCCACCTCGGCCGGGGTGACATCGGTGACGGTCTCGAAGCGCGATTGGTCGCCCTGCTTGAGTTCTGCATGACGCGCCTGGCTGGCAGCGCGTGCCTGTTGCGCGAAGGCCACCCGCGCAGCCAGCGGTTGCGCCAGGAACTGCGCCTGAAAGACCGGATCGCGCGTCTGCGCACGGAACGCCTGGTAGGCGGTGTCGTCGGTGCACAGCAGATCGCCATGCATCAGCAAGGTCGGATGCCCGTACAAATCGACCACGGTGGGGTCGGGCAGGATGCGCAAGCCCGCACGTTGCGCATACGCCTGGCCGACCAGGAAGTCGCGGTTGCCCGGCATGAAGTACACCGGCACGCCGCTATCGGCCACCGCATGCAGCGCCACGGCCACCGCATCGGCAGCGGTCGATGGCGTGTCATCGCCGATCCAGGCTTCGAACAGATCGCCGAGGATGTAGAGCGCGTCGCTACCGGGCACCTGCGTGCGCAGGAAGTCCAGAAACAGCTCGGTGATCGCCGGCCGGGCCGGATCCAGATGCAGGTCGGAGATGAACAGTGTCGTCATTGCGCCATTGTACGGCGGGAGCGCGGGACGGGAATCGGGGAATGGGAATCGGTAGAGCGTTGCATCGCGCAGCGAGCGGCCAGCTACGGTGACGAGGGGTCATCTGCCTGGTCAGGGTAACTCGGCGGTGGCAGCGCTCACTCTTTAGCCAAGCAGTACCGGCAATCCCCACAGCGACAGACTGGCCAGCACCACGCCGATCGCCGTGGCAGCCAGCACATCGCTGGGATAGTGCAGGCCCAGCACCACGCGCGACAGCGCCACGCCGGCCGAAAACGGCACCAGCAGGGGCGCCAACCATGGGTAGTAGGCCAGTGCCACGATGCTGAAGGACACCGCGTGCAGCGTGTGGCCGGACGGAAAACTGAACTCGTCCAGCGGCGCCACCCAGGCGCGGATGCGCACGTCGGCCGCATACGGGCGTGGCCGCCGCGTCCAGCGCTTGAGCGCTTTGTACAAGGTCAACGCCAGCACGCCGGTGGCGGCCATGTGCGCAGATGCACGCACGCCGTCCATGCCGTCGAGCAGCACCAGCAAGCCCATCAGGCCGTACCAGAACATGCCGTCGCCGAGCCGGCTGATGGTGGCGAACGCGCGCCGCACCGGGTGGCGGCGGCACCAGTGGTTGGCGCGCCGGCACCAGCGCGCTTCGCGACCGCGCAGAAGTTCAAGCCGCGTTGCCGACATAACGCCCCCGTGCCGCAGTGATGCCCATCAGCAAGGCCTCGAAGTCGGAGACCACATTGTCCGGATGCAGTTTCTTCATTGCCTGCGCGGCCGCCGCACCCAGGCGCTGGCGCATCGCATCGTCGTCGGTGAGTGCGACGGCGGCCTGGATGAACGCCTCGTCGTCGTCCACCGCCGCACCGCTGTGGCCGCTGCGCAGATACTCGCGTGCGGCGCCGTAGTCGAAGGCCACGGTGGCCACACCGCTGGCCATCGCCTCCAGGGTCACGTTGCCGAAGGTCTCGCTGCGGCTGGGGAACAGAAACAGATCGCCGCTGGCGAAGTGGCGCGCCAGCGCCTCGCCGCGCTGGATGCCGCAGAAGACGAAATCCGGATTCTCGTGCGCGATCCTTTCGCGTGCCGGGCCATCGCCGACCCAGACGAAGCGTGCCTTCGGGCGGATCTGCTGCAGCTTGCGGAAGGCGCGAATCGCCAGCGGCAGATTCTTTTCGTTCGCGATGCGTCCGACGTAGATCGCGGCGAAGCCTTCGCCTTCGATGCCCCAGTCGGCACGCAAGGCAGGATCGCGTCGGGCCGGATCGAACTGCTGGCTGTCCACTGCGCGCGCCAGCAATTGCACCCGCTCGAAACCGCCGTCGCGCAGGAACTGCTGCAGCTCGCGGGTAGGCACCAGGGTGGCTTCGGCCTGATTGTGGAAGCGACGCATCCAGCGCAACGCAGTGCCCTGCAGCCAGGCGGCACCGTAGTCGGGCAGGTACTCGTCAAAGCGCGTATGGAAGCCGGTGGCGACTGGAATGCCCAACCGGCGTGCCGCACGCATCGCCGACCAGCCCAAGGGGCCTTCCGTGGCCACATAGACCGCATCCGGTTGCGAGCCTGCCCAATGACGGACGAGACGTTGCGTTGCCGGCAACCCGAACTTCAGTCCCGGGTAGCGCGGCAGCGATGCGCCGCGCACCAGTAGTGCCATGGCCGCGTCGGTATCGCTGCTCTGCCGCGGACGCACCACGTCCACTTGGTGTCCGCGTGCGCGCAGGCCGGTTTCCAGCCCGTGCACGGTCAGCGCTACACCGTTGACTTCGGGCGGATAGGTTTCGGTAACGATCGCGTAGCGCATGCCCGTTCTCCGGTTTTCGCTAGCTTCCGGGAGGGCGATGGCATGGATGTTGCGCGCACAAGTCGCGGGGGTGACAAGTGCGACGGGATTGGGAATTCGGGATTGGAGATTCGCAAAAGCGGCCTTCGCGCATCTGGGCGAGCACGCAGTACATCACGTGCCGCGATCAACAAATCCCGAATGCCAAATCCCGAATCCCGTCTGAGGCCGTAGGCCTCAGGTCACAAACGGTTTGAACGCGATCCCCAGCCCGGCCATGCTTTCGACTTCGCCGATCAGGTCGGCGCGCAGCAGCGGGCGCGAGTCGATCCAGCTTTGCGACAGGATCAATGACAGGCGTGCGTCATCGGCGGTGAGTTCCAGGGTCGGAATCGGGTCGGACTCATGCGCGCGATGCAGCAGCACCGCCAGCCGCAGCAGTGCGGCCTTGCGTCGGGTTGGCAGCAGCAAGCGATCGGGCAGCGCCTCGAACGCGGTCTTGGGCACATTGCGCCGGTGCGTGCGCACCAGCGATGCCAGCACCTGCTGCTCCTGCCGCGAGAAACCGGCGATATCCGAGTGCTCCAGAATGTAGCTGCCGTGCACGTGGTACTGGCTGTGCGCGATGATCAGGCCCAGCTCGTGCAGGCGCGCAGCGCGGCGCAACACCTGCGCGTCGTCGCCATCCAGCTGCCAGGATTCGCAGACCTGGTCGAACAGGCGGCAGGCAGTGGCTTCCACGCGCTGCGCCTGCACTTCGTCGATGCCGTAGCGCTGCACCAGCGAGGCCACCGAGCTGTCGCGCGGGTCGTTCTCGCCGCCGCGGCCGAGCATGTCGTAGAGGATGCCTTCGCGCATCGCCGCCTTGCTGACCATCAGCTTCTCCAGCCCCAGGGCCTGGAATGCCGCTTCCAGCACCAGAATGCCGCCGGCGATGATCGGCCGCCGTTCGGCGGCCAGGCCAGGTAGCTGGATGTCTTCGATGCGCTTGGCCTTGAGCAGTTCCTCGCGCAGCGCCGGCAACGCCTCGGCAGTGATCGCGCCCTTGGTGAGCTTCATCGCCGCACAGATCTCGCCGATGGCCTTGTGCGTGCCGGACGAACCGATTGCCTCATGCCAGCCCAGCGCCTTGTACTGATTGGCGAACTGCTGGAACTCGGCGCCGATCTCGGTCAGCGCATCCTTCCATTTCTTCTTCGACAGCTTGCCGCCGGGGAAGAAGCGTCGCGTGCTGGCGATGCAGCCGGCCTGCAGGGATTCGCGTTCCAGGGTCTGGAACCCACGGCCGATGATGAACTCGGTCGAGCCGCCGCCGATGTCGATCACCAACCGGCGTTGGTCGGGTTTGGGAGGTTGCGCATGTGCCACGCCAAGATAGATCAGGCGCGCTTCCTCGCGTCCGCTGACCACCTCGATCGCATGCCCGAGCGCGGTTTCGGCCGGCATCAGAAACGCCTGCGGCGAGCGCAGCTGACGCACCGTGTTGGTGGCCAGCGCGCGCACGCGCAACGACGGCACGTCCCGGATGCGCTGGCCGAAGCGCGCCAGGCATTCGAGCGCACGCTGGCGCGCTTCGTTGGAGATGCCGCCCTTGCCATCCAGGCCGTCAGCCATGCGCACGGTTTCGCGCAGGCGATCGACCACGCGCAGCTGACCCATCAGGTAGCGCGCGATGACCATGTGGAAGCTGTTGGATCCTAAGTCGATGGCGGCGAGGAAATCGCCATCGCGCAGGGGCGGGACCGTGGGGGGGGGCATTGGCATGGGCGCATGGTAGCCGATGGGCCGTTGGCCCCGTGAGGGGCCGCGCCCACGCCGCTTTCAGATCCGCTCGAGCAAGGTCATCTGCGCCGAATGCGCCGGCTCCCCGGGGCCGGGTACGCGCTTGTGATAGACGCCGTCGGCATCCAGCTCCCAGGCGTTGACGTTGTCGTCCAGGTAGTTCTGCAGCACTTCGCGATAGACGCGCTTGGCCAGATCCGGGTCCAGGATCGGGAAGCAGGTCTCCACGCGCCGCAGCAGGTTGCGTTCCAGCCAATCGGCGCTGGCGCAGTACAACTCTGCCGCGCCATCGTTGCCGAACCAGTAGACGCGGCTATGTTCCAGAAAACGCCCCACGATCGAGCGCACGCGGATAGTGTCGGATACGCCGGGCACGCCCGGCCGCAGCGTGCAGGCGCCGCGCACGATCAGGTCGATCTGCACACCGGCCTGCGAGGCGGTATACAGCGCACGCACGACTTGCGGCTCGTTGAGGGCATTCATCTTGGCGATGATGCGGCCCGGGCGGCCGTTGCGGGCCAGCCGCGTTTCGCGCTCGATCCGCTTCAATACACCGGCGTGCAGGGTAAAGGGCGACTGCAGCAACTGTTCCAGTTTCATGCGCGGGGCGAGCCCTGACAACTGCTGGAACAGCATGTGCACGTCGTTGCCGATTTCCACATCCGCGGTGATCAGGCTGATGTCGGTATACAGGCGTGCGGTGCCGCTGTGGTAGTTGCCCGTACCCAGATGCACGTAGCGCTTGAGCTTGCGTCCCTCGCGGCGCACGATCAGCAGCATCTTGGCGTGCGTCTTGAAGCCGACCACGCCGTACACCACCTGCACGCCGGCTTCCTGCAGCTTGTCGGCCAGGCCCAGGTTGGCCTCCTCGTCGAAGCGCGCGCGCAACTCCACCACCACGGTGACGTCCTTGCCGTTGCGCGCGGCCAGGATCAGTGCATCGACGATCAGCGAGTCCTTGCCGGTGCGGTACAGCGTCTGCTTGATCGCCAGCACGTTCGGGTCGACCGCGGCCTGACGGATCACGTCCAGCACCGCAGTGAACGCATCGAAGGGGTGATGCAACAGCACATCGCCCTTGTTGACGATCTCGAAGATGCCGTCGTTGTCGCGCAAGGTGCGCGGGTTGAACAACGGATACTTCAGCTCCGGGCGCTGCACCAGATCGTAGACCTGGGTGACGCGGCTCAGGTTGACCGGCCCGACGATGCGATACACCGCGTTTTCGTTCAGGCCGAAGTTCTGCAGCAGGGTGCGCATGATCGGCGCCGGGCAGTCGTGCGCGATCTCCAGACGCACTGCCGGGCGATAACCGCGGGTGACCAGTTCATCGCGCAAGGCCAGCGCCAGGTTCTCCACTTCTTCCTCGTCCACCACCAGCTCGGAATTGCGGGTGACGCGGAACTGATACGAGCCCTTGACCTGCATGCCGGGGAACAGTTCGTCGACGAACTCGGACAGCACCGAGGAGAGGAACACGAAGCCTTGCGTACCCTCCGGCGACAGGCTCGCCGGCAGCTGGATGATACGCGGCAACGAACGCGGCGCACGCACGATGGCCAGATGACCGGCACGGCCGAATGCGTCCTGGCCCTCCAGCACCACCACGATGTTCAAGGTCTTGTTGAGGATCTTCGGAAACGGATGCGCCGGGTCCAGGCCCAGCGGCGACAGCACCGGCATGATCTCGTTGCGGAAGTACGCCCGCAGCCAGCGTTTCTGACGTGAGGTCCACGCCGTGCGGCTGAGCACCGCCACGCCGGCATCTTCCATCGCCGGGCGCAGCACTTCATTCCATGCGTGGTACTGCTGTTCGACCAGCTTGGCGGCGCGGTCGTGCACCGCGTTGAGGATGGCGGTCGGGCTCAGGCCATCCGGCGCCGGCGGCAGGCCGAACTCCTGCGCATGCCGCACGGTGGCCGCGCGGATCTCGAAGAATTCATCCAGGTTGGTGCAGGAAATGCACAGGAACCGCAGCCGTTCCAGCAATGGCACCTGCTCGTCCAGTGCCTGCGCCAGCACCCGGAAATTGAAGTCCAGCTGCGACAGTTCCCGGTTGATGTACAGCGCCGGATCGCGCAACGGATCGGTGGCGATATCCTCGGAAGGTGTGACGTCGTGCAGTTCTTTGGCGTGGCCCATTGGAGTCGGTCATCAAGACGGAGATGGTGTGCGGCATGGCAGCGCGCCAGGTGCAGCGCAGGCAATGCAGCGCGTCGTGCGCGCGCGCATCGCACCGCAGTGCGGCGCGCACCCCTTACATATCACGCCGAACGTGACAGTGGCAGGGACTGATCGCGCTGCACGATGCGCGCAGCGACAAAATGGCATGAGAATTCGCTACCGCGTCCGACCTCGCTTTCGATTTCCAGACGCGCCTGGTGCAGTCCCAGGATGTGCTTGACGATCGACAACCCCAGCCCGGTGCCGCCGCTCTCGCGCGAGCGGCTGCTGGACACGCGATAGAAGCGCTCGGTGATGCGAGGCAGATGCGAGGCGGGAATGCCGTAGCCGGTGTCGCGCACCGCCAGGGCCGCGCCATCGCCCTCGCGCACGAAGCGGATCGTCACCGTGCCGCCGCCGGGGGTGTAGCGCACCGCGTTGGTGACCAGGTTGGAAAAGGCGCTATGCAGTTCCTTGTTGGAGCCGAGCAGGTCCACGCCGGCCTCGTCGAACACTTCCACGGTGTGGCGGCCCTGGCTGTGCGCTTCGGCCTCGCGGCGCAGCGTCGACAGCATCGGCGCCATCGCCACGTGTTCCTCGCCGAGTTCTTCCTGCGATTCCAGCCTCGACAGCGTCAGCAGGTCTTCGACCAGCTGGGCCATGCGCTGCGATTGCTTGCGCATCTCGGCGAGCATCGGGCCGGAATCGGGAAAGTCTTCCGGGTCGAGCATGTCCAGATAGCCGTGCACCACCGTCAGTGGCGTACGCAGTTCGTGGGAGACGTTGGCCACGAAGTCGCGGCGTACCTGCTCCAGCCGCAGCAGCTTGCTGACATCGCGCGCCACCAGCAGCCAGTAGTCGTCGGAGTAGGGGATCAGGCGCAGATTCAGGCGCAGATCCGGATCCACAGGCGAGGCGGCGTCGAGCATGGGTTCGGCATTCCGACCGGCCGCCAGCCAGTGCGCCAACGGCAACGGCTGCAACCGCTCCACCACCGACACGCCCATGTCGCCAGGATGATGCAGGCCCAGCAGCCCGCCTGCGGCCCGGTTGAACCACTGTACGCGCTGGCTGTTGCGATCCACTACCACCACCGCGTCCGGTAGCGCCTGTGCGGCGGCGCGGTAGGTGCGCAGCATCTCGATCAGGCGACGCTTGCGCCCACGCATTTCGGCCTGGCTGCGATAGAGCAGGCGATCCAGTTCGTTCCATGCACCGATCCCGGCGGCCGGCTCGGCGCGCTGGCGCGCGGTCAGGCGCCGCAGCACCTGACGCAGCCGCCAGTAATGCCAGGCCAGCGCCCCCAGCGCGGTGAGCGTCAACGCCATCCACACATGCCCGATCAGCATGCCGACCAGCACGGCAGCGCCCAGCAACAGCGCGAGAGTGCCGAGCGTCTTGAGCCAGGCGGAACGGATATGTCGAGGCATGGAAGGCGTTACCACGGAGCGTCAGGTAGGCGTGCGAACCGGCCGGCCCTATGGGCGACCGGCCGTGCGGCAACCACTAAGTTGCCGAAGAGAAACGGTAGCCCGAGCCACGCACGGTCTGCACCATGTTTTCCAGACCGAACGGCTCCAGCGTCTTGCGCAGGCGGCGGATGTGCACGTCGATGGTGCGCTCCTCCACATACACGCTGCCGCCCCAGACATGATCCAGCAGCTGGGTGCGCGTATACACGCGTTCGGGATGTGTCATGAAAAAGTGCAGCAGGCGGTATTCGGTCGGGCCGATCGGCACCGGCGCGTCGCCGGCAAACACCCGGTGCGCAGCGCCGTCGATGCGCAGGCGTCCCACGGCCACGCTGCCGTCTTCGTCGTCCTCGCGGGTGCGGCGCATCACCGCACGGATGCGCGCCAGCAACTCACGCGCCGAGAACGGCTTGACCACGTAATCGTCGACCCCGGCTTCCAGGCCACCGACGCGGTCGTTCTCTTCGCCGCGCGCGGTCAGCATGATGATCGGAATCTCGCGGGTCAGCTGTTCCTTGCGCCAGCGCCGCGCCAGGTCCAGCCCGCTGGTGCCTGGCAACATCCAGTCCAGCAGGATCAGGTCCGGCACGCGGTCGGCGATGGCAGTCTGCGCCTCGCGGGCATCGCCGGCGTGGATGGGTTCGAACTCCCCTTTGCGCAGCGCGAATGCCACCATGTCGCGAATCGCGGGTTCGTCGTCGACGATCAGAATGCGTTTTTGCACGCGGGGCTTACCGTCTGGCTTTGGTTGATCGCCAGTAGACTACGGTTTTGTGACTCCAATGTGACATCCCCGACGGCTGCGACCGCGACCAAAGCGGCCTGTGCCAGTCACCCGTGCAGTGCTGAACGCTTTGACGTACGCTGAAATGACCACTGCGCCGACCGTCACATGCGCTAGCGCGTCGACAGATCCGGGTCGCGGATGCCTTGCCGGCGCAGCTCCAGCACGGTCGGGGTGATCGCCGCGATGCGTGCGTCCACCCGCGCCCTTGTCACATAGTCGAGATCTTTCTTCTTCAACGCTTCCAGCTGGATCAGCGCCTGTTCCGGGCGTCCATTCAAGTACGCAGATTCGGCGTACGCTTCGCTGGCGCGCAGATGGTCGCCGGACAGCTCGCAGGCGCGGGCGTAGGTCTGTTGCAACAAGGGGTCTTCGCTACTGCGATGCAGTAACGGCTCCAGTACCTGGCGCGCGCGCTGGCCGGACTCCTTGCCGGCCTGCTCGTTGAGCGCGCCGGCATAGGTCAGCGCCACCGCGCGGTTGTTCGGCAATTGCTTGAGCAGCGCGTCGAAACGCGCATTGGCCACCTCGCGCTGGCCCACCCGCGCCTGCGCCTCGCTCAGCCCCAGCGTCAGCCACAGGTTGTCCGGGTGCGCTTCCAGCAGGCTGGTCAGTTCGGCCACCGGCTCGCCCGGCCGGCCGCCGCTGTTGCGCAGGCGCGCCAGTGCCAGTCCGTAGCGCTGGGCATCGGTCAGGCCGTGCTTGGCACTGCGGCGCAGGGTCTCGTATTCGCGGATGGCCGCATCCGGCGTGGCCGCGCTGAGCACGCGCAGGCGCTCCTTGGCCCAGTCGAAGTTCTGCTGGTCGCCGCCTCGGCTCAGCGCATCCACCGGCAGCCGCAGCGCATACGGCAGCAGCGCGTTGCCGTTGCGGCTCAACGGTTCGGACAGCGACGGGTCGGCCGGGTCCACCCGTTCCTGGCGCGTTCCGCCGGGCACCGAGGTGGTCAGCACCACGGTGTTCTTCTTCATCTGCTCTGCGCGCGCCTTGGCCTCGCTGATGCGGGTGACCGTGACCGGGTGGGTCTGCAGAAAGTCCGGCGCGCTGTAGCCGCCCTCGTTGGCGCGCATCGCCACCGACATGCGCTCGAAGAAGCCGGCCATTGCATCCACGTCGTAGCCGCTGCGCACCAGCGTGCGGATGCCCAGCCGGTCGGCCTCGGATTCGTTGGAGCGGGTATAGTCGATCTGGCGCTGCTGCATCAGCCCCATCGCGCTGGTGATGCCGGCCATGGTGGCATCGCCCCTGGAATTGCCGCCGGCCTGTTGCGCGGCGACCACCGCTGCCAGCATGCCGAGCAGGATCGGGATCTGGTCGCGCTGCGCCCGTTCCACCCCGCGCAGCACATGCTGCTGGGTGACGTGGGCGATTTCGTGCGACAGCACCGCGGCCACCTCGTCTTCGCGCTCGGCGGTCAACACCAGCCCGGCATTGACCGCGACATACCCGCCCAGCGTGGCGAAGGCATTGATCTGGCGGTCGCGCAGCATGAAAAACGTAAACGGCTGCTGCGGCTGGTCGCTGTTGGCACCCAGCCGGGTGCCCATGGTCTGCAGCCAGTCGGTGATCAGCGGGTCGTCCAGCACGTAGTCGTAATTGCGCAACTCGGCCAGCATCATCTTGCCGTACTCGGCCTGGCGCGCCGGTGTCAGCAGCTCGCCGGCTGACGAGCCGATGTCGGGCAGGCGGTTTTCCTGCGCGGGTGCCACCCCCATGGCAACGGCCAGCGTGAGGGCGGTGGCGAGCGGTAGCAGGCGCAAGTGGAACTCCCAGGTGGTGCGCGGAGCATGCGGGCAGCACGGCGCGATGGCGTGAATCATCGGTTAATCCACAGTGTTGCGGTGACGACATGGAAATTCCAGTCGCCCGGTACCATTGTCAGACCTCAGACCAACCACGGAGTTTCCCGTGAGCCAAGACACCAACGTGCAGGATGCGGCCAGCGGCCCGCAGATCACCCTGTATTCCTCCGCGATCTGCCCGTACTGCGTGGCGGCCAAGAACTTCCTCAAGAGCAAGGGCCGGACCTGGACCGAGGTGCGCATCGACCTGGACCCGGCCGAGCGCAACAAGATGGTCGCGCTGGCCAAGCGCACCAGCGTGCCGCAGATCTTCGTCGGCGACGTCCATGTGGGCGGCTACGACGACATGATGGCGATGCACCGTGCCGGCAAGCTCGAACCGCTGCTGGCCGGCGCTATAGGCGGCCAGGCATGAGCGAGACCGGCAACGGCAGCGACGACCGGCTGCGCGAGTTCACCGAATTTCGCCAGCGCATGAACCAGCGCATCCTGGCCGAGCCGAACCAGGTGGTGCGCCGGTTCTTCGCGTTGGACACCCAGACCTACCAGGCCGGCGCGCTCGACGTGAAGACCAAGGAACTGCTCGGTCTGGTTGCCTCGATGGTGCTGCGCTGCGACGACTGCATCAGCTACCACGTCGCCCAGTGCAAGGACGCCGGCGTGACGCGCGAGGAATTCTTCGAAACCTTCTCGGTCGGCCTGGTGGTTGGCGGCTCCATCGTCATCCCGCATCTGCGCCGCGCGGTCGACTTCCTCGACCAGCTCGAGGACGGCGCGCCGGCACCGGAGCAGCACGCGCACGGGTGATTGGGGCGGGAGTGGGGAGTGGTGATTCGGGATTCGTAACGGCGGGCGGGGTGGGCGTGCCGCCTTTTGTTGGCGGCGTTGCCTTGGGCGGTCCGATTTCGGCACCGGCCGCTGGCTAGGGGCCGGTGCTTTCAGGGCATCTGCACTGAAGTTATGCCTGCATGCGCTGGTACGCGCGGCCGTTTCTGCCGCCGTTCGCTGCACCGAATGGCCGTCGTGCGCAGCTGTAGCCTCTTAGACCAAGGTCGGTTTGGGCGCCTTCACCGGCATCGGGCATAATTGCCTGTGAAACCTCCTTGCGCCGCTCTGCCGGGTACTGCGGCTGGCGCTCCCCCCTTCAAGTTCGGAAACCCAACGTTATGACGCAGACAATCACGGTCATCCGCGGCGACGGTATCGGCCCGGAGATCATGGATGCCACGCTGTTCGTGCTCGACGCGCTGCAGGCTGGCCTGACCTACGAGTACGCCGACGCTGGCCTGGTCGCGCTGGAGAAGCACGGCGATCTGCTGCCCGAGTCCACCCTGGCCTCGATCACCAAGAACAAGGTGGCCCTGAAAAGCCCGCTGACCACCCCGGTCGGCGAGGGCTTCAGCTCGATCAACGTCGCCATGCGTCGCAAGTTCGACCTGTACGCCAACGTGCGTCCGGCCAAGTCGTTCCCCAACACCAAGTCGCGTTTCGCCGATGGCGTGGACCTGATCACGGTGCGTGAGAACACCGAAGGCGCCTACCTGAGCGAAGGCCAGACCGTGTCCGAGGACGGCGAGACCGCGTTCTCCGGCGCCCGCGTCACCCGCAAGGGCTCCGAGCGCATCGTGCGCTACGCCTTCGACCTGGCGCGCGCCACCGGCCGCAAGAAGGTCACCGCGGTGCACAAGGCTAACATCATCAAGTCGACCTCGGGCCTGTTCCTGAAGGTGGCACGCGATGTGGCCACGCAGTACCCGGAAATCGAATTCCAGGAAATGATCGTCGACAACACCTGCATGCAGCTGGTGATGCGTCCGGAGCAGTTCGACATCATCGTGACCACCAACCTGTTCGGCGACATCATCTCCGACCTGTGCGCCGGTCTGGTTGGCGGCCTGGGCCTGGCCCCGGGCGCCAATATCGGTGTAGACGCGGCGATCTTCGAGGCCGTGCACGGCTCGGCGCCAGACATCGCAGGGCAGGGCAAGGCCAACCCGTGCGCGCTGCTGCTCGGTGCCGCGCAGATGCTGGACCACATCGGCCAGCCGCAGAACGCAGAGCGCCTGCGCGAAGCGATCGTGGCCACGCTGGAAGCCAAGGACGCGCTGACTCCCGACCTGGGCGGCACCGGCAACACCATGGGCTTCGCCAAGGCGATCGCCAGCCGCCTCTGAGCGACACGGCGACAGCAAAAAGAAAGGGCGCCCAGGCGCCCTTTCTTTTGCTCGCAATCCGGATGCTGGAGGGAACCGCTTTTACGACTCCCCAATCCCGACTCTCGATTCCCGGCTCAATTACGCGACTGCAGCTTCGACAGCAAGCGCAGGAATTCGATGTACAGCCACACCAGCGTCACCATCAGGCCGAACGCGCCGTACCACTCCATGTGCTTGGGAGCGCCCTGTTCCACACCGCTTTCGATGAAGTCGAAGTCCAGCACCAGGTTCAGTGCCGCCACCACCACCACGAACAGACTGAAGCCGATCCCGATCAGGCCCGAGTCGTGGATGAAGGGAATGCGCACGCCGAACAAGCCCAGCACGATGGTCGCCAGATATACCAGCGCGATGCCGCCGGTGGCCGCCACCACGCCCAGCTTGAAGTTCTCGGTGGCCTTGATCATGCCGCTGCGATAGGCGAACAGCAAAGCGAACATGGTGCCGAAGGTCAGCAGTACCGCCTGGAACACGATGCCATTGAAGCGCGCCTCGTAGACCGCCGAGATCGAGCCCAGGAAAAAGCCTTCCACCAGCGCGTACAGCGGCGCGGTGACCGGAGCCCAGGTCGGCTTGAAGCTGGTCGCGAGCGCAAACACCAGCCCACCGATCGCGCCGGCAATCATGTAGAGGCGCGCGGCAGGCAAGGGAACGCCGTCGGCCCCGATCGACTGCGACCAGGCAAAAGCGGCGGTGACCACCGCCATCAGCAACAGCAGTCCGGTCTTGTTGACGGTGCCGTTGAGGGTCATCGCCTGACCGTCGTGCGTGACCACCGAGCCGGAACCCAGGTCGAGGAAGGTGGATTCCCGAAGGGCGGGATTGCCGCTACGCATGCGTGTTCTCCATGAAATATAGATGCCTGCCGACTTGGCGAGCGATGTCGCGAGGATACCGGATCATCGGATTTACACAGAGTGATTGACAGCAAGGCCAATCATTCCCAAAATAGCCGACCTTTCCAGCCTTCGGGATGGAAAGGTCCCGCCGGGGTATAGCGCAGTCTGGTAGCGCGCCTGCTTTGGGAGCAGGATGTCGGGGGTTCGAATCCCTCTACCCCGACCATTCCGAGGCTCTTGGCGGCGTGGGAATGCGAAGTTCGGTCCGGGCGCCCGTAGCTCAACCGGATAGAGCACCGGCCTTCTAAGCCGGCGGTTACAGGTTCGAGTCCTGTCGGGCGCGCCATCGGCGGGGCGGTAGGAAGTAGGTTTCAGTGGTGGCTGTAGCTCAGCTGGTTAGAGTACTGGATTGTGATTCCAGATGTCGGGGGTTCGAGTCCCCTCAGCCACCCCACTGATTGCAGGAAAAGTTGGACCCGATGCATCGCGGGGTGTTGCAACGAAGCAAAAACGCGCATACACTGTGCGACCAGTTTCAGGGCCGTTAGCTCAGTTGGTAGAGCAGTTGACTCTTAATCAATAGGTCCAAGGTTCGAATCCTTGACGGCCCACCAAACAAAAGCACTTAGGCATTCGCCTAGGTGCTTTTCTTTTTGTGCTGAGGATAAAGAGATGGCGCAAGCAATTGGTTGCAGCTTTGCTGTCGTCTCGGTCGGCGACTGCCCGAGCGCGGTGTTCGTCTGGGCCTGGCGCGATGTCTTGCCTGCGGCATGCGCGCAATCGCCACTGGCGGCCGCCCGGATGAGCGAATGCGAATGAGCACTGATGTGTCTGGAGCGTTGCGGCATTCGATCCTGCGCCAGGTCGGCCTTTTCGCAATCGTCGGTCCTCCGATCGGCGGGCTGCTGGGCTTTGTGCGGTGGGCTCGGTTCGATCTGCAGACCGCGTTGTCGGTGGTTGTCTGGTCGTACGGCCTGGTGTTGCCGGTGATTGCCTGCGCTGCTGCGGGGTGGCTATGTGCGCGCACCTGCGCCTGGCTGTATCGCGGACGCCGGCCCAACCCGCTGGCCCACATTGGTATCGGTGCGTTGGGTGGCCTGCTCTCGGCCGGGGTGATGGTGCTGCTGCTGGCGATCATCGGCGGCTGGTCGATGATGTCCGATCGCGCGGTGATGCTGACGCTGCTGCAGTGTGGGTTGGCGGCAGGTGGCGCCTGCGCCGTGCTTGTCTGGCTGATGTGGTCGCCCCTGGCAGTGTCGCCCCACGCCGGGTGACCGGTCGCCAGGCAGCGTCCATCAGCATGTGCAGGAAGATGTTCTTTGCGGCGTTGGATGGCGCTTTGTATACGTCAGATGGCGATGCGCCGTGCCTGCTCGGCTGCGGGCAACTACTGCCGTGGTCGCTTACGGCGACGCAACGGGTGCGGGCGCTGGGCGTTGCTGGATGCGTGGAAATGCCAGCGTAAAGCGCGCGCCCTGGCCGGGCGCCGATGCCACTTCGACAAAGCCACCTGCCTGACGGACCGCGCTATACACCTGTGCCAGCCCCAGCCCCGCGCCTTTGTCGGCATCCTTGGTGGTGAAATACGCTTCGAACAGGTGCGCCTGTACGTGTGCATCCATGCCATGCCCGTTGTCGGCCACGGCGATGGTGACATAGCGCCCGGCCGGCCTGGTCAGCTTGGCCTGTTCTTCAGCGACCACGGCGTCGCCTGTCTCCACGCGGATGACGCCGCCACGTTGGCAGGCATCGCGTGAGTTGATCACCAGGTTCAAGATGGCGCGTTCCACCGTGTGGCGATCCACCATTGAGCAGCATCCGCCTTCGCCCGTGCGCAGCTGCAATTGCAGATCTGCGCCGAGCACCTGTTCGAGCAACGGGCCGAGCTGTTGGGTCAGGGCGGCCAGATCCACCGGTTCCGGGCTGTACGGATACTGCCGCGAAAACCCGACCAGGCGCTGTGCCATGACCGAGCCATGTTGAAGCGCGGCGGCGGCCACGCTCAACAGCTTGGTGTCGTGCGCATCGATCCTGGCGCGCTGTACCACCAGCTCGATGGCCGAGGTTGCTGCCTGCAGCACGTTGTTCAAATCGTGCACGACGCCGGCCAGCAGTTGTCCCACCGCTTCGCCTTTTTGCGCCTGCTCGGAGATCTTTTCGGCAGCGCTCTGCGCGGCGCGCGCAATGTCCAGATCGCCTTCGATGCGCTCTCGCAGGTCGCGCAGGCTGTGCAGTTCGGTCGACAGCGAATGTTCGCGCGCGCGCGCCAGCCGCAGCGCGCCACTGGAAAATGCGCGCTCTGCGGTCAGGGTGGAATCCAGTGTGTGAAAGGCGGTCTCCAGCGCCCGGCGA
Source organism: Xanthomonas arboricola (assembly GCF_002940665.1). Taxonomy (GTDB): domain Bacteria; phylum Pseudomonadota; class Gammaproteobacteria; order Xanthomonadales; family Xanthomonadaceae; genus Xanthomonas; species Xanthomonas arboricola_B. The sequence goes on along the minus strand of NZ_MIGY01000003.1, from coordinate 679,149 downwards.
TCAGAGATGTTTCTGCTCACCGCCAGGATCGCTTCGACCTTGCCAAGTGCATCGAACAGCGGACTGGTGACGACCTGCCAGATCTGGCGCACGCCGGCGAAGTTCACGCTGGCGGCTTCGAATTCCTGAATCGAACCGGCACGGGAGCCGGCGATCGCCGTCTCCACCAGTTCGCCCGCCTCCGGTGGCCATAGATCGCGCCATGGCCGCGCGATCAACTGATCCTGATGGCTGGCGCCCAATTCGGCCAGGCCATTGACGTTGATTGCGGTAATCCGCCCGTCGAGGTCGATCTCCTTGATGCAGTCGCGTGACAGGGCCACGATCTGCCGATACCGATCTCTCATCGCGATGACTGCCCTCACTGTTGTTAACGGAATTTTAGCGAAACAGCGTTGTCCAGCGCCAGCAAAGTGCGCGTAAGGGACGCTAGCGTTCACCCAGTCGCTTGATGAATGTATTTACCTTCAAGTGTGCCCGAGTCAGGGCCGACCACCATCATGCTGCCCGCGTACGCGTGCAGCACGCGAGCCGCGACCACATTCGGCGGCGCCATCGCTCGCGCGATGCTTTTTCTTTCCCGGTATCCCTGCAACAATGGACGGGGAACTGCAGTATCGCGAAAGTGGCGGAATTGGTAGACGCACCAGATTTAGGTTCTGACGCCGTAAGGCGTGGGGGTTCGAGTCCCCCCTTTCGCACCAATGCAGTGTGGCCGTGCGTGTTCCGGCCATTCCAGTACAGGCTTGGGGTCTTTCCATCGCGCGATGCAGTGACGCGTGTTCCGCTGGTAGCGGCCGCCGTTATCGGCGAAACTACAAGGCTCGGCGGCTTTCCCGCCATCCGTCAACCCGCATCTTCCATCTCGTGCCGACGCTTGTGCAGTCGGTGGCAGGAGTCAACATGCAAGCATCGATCGAATCCACCGGCAATCTGGAACGCCGCCTGACCTTCACCCTGCCGCAGGATCGCCTGGAGACCCATGTCGGTGGCCGCCTGCGCGAACTTGCGCGGACCACGCGCATCAAGGGTTTCCGCCCCGGCAAGGTGCCTACCAAGGTCATCGAGCAGCGCTTTGGCCAGCAGGTGCGTGCCGAGGCGATGGAAGGCCTGCTGCGTGAGACCTTCGATTCGGCGGTGCGCGAGCATTCGCTGCGCCTGGCCGGCAACCCGCGCATCGACCAGGGCGAGAGCGATTTCGACTTCGTCGCCACCTTCGAAGTGGTGCCGGACTTCGGTGATATCGACGTGGCTACGCTGTCGGTGGTGCGTCATGCCGCCGAAGTGACCGATGCCGACATCGACCAGATGATCGAGAACCTGCGTCTGCAGCGCCGCACCTGGAACCCGGTCGAGCGCGGCGCGCAGGTCGGTGACCTGGTGGCACTGGAGACCTGGTCGCAGGCCGGCGACGAGCGTCTGCCCGCCGAAGGCGTGGAGACCGGCAGCAGCGTGCTGGGCTCGGGCGTGATGTTCGACCAGATCGAAAAGGGTCTGGAAGGTCTGGCCAAGGGCGAGGACAAGACCCTGACCATCGACTTCCCGGCCGAGTGGCGCGTGCCGCAGCTGGCCGGCAAGACCGTGCAGGTGCACGTCAAGGCCGTCGAGGTCTCCGAGCCGGTGTTGCCGGTGGTGGACAAGGAGTTCATCAAGAGCTTCGGCGTGAAGAGTGGGGACGCCGAGCAGTTCCGGGCCGACATCCGCACCAACCTGGAGCGCGAGCTCAAGGGCGCGCTGATGAACCGCCTGCGTCGCGAAGTGGGCGAGCAGCTGATCGCCGCCTATGCGCACGTTGAAATGCCGCCGCGTCTGGTCGAGAACGAGGCCCGTTCGATGCTGGCGCAGCAGGTCGAGCAGGTCCGCCGCAGCGGCCGCAATCCGGGCGAGATTCCGGCCGATGCCCATCATGGTTTCATGGATGCGGCTGCCAAGCGCGTGCTGGTCGGGCTGCTGGTGGGGGAAGTGGCCCGTCGCAACGAGCTGCGCCTTGAATCCAAGCGCGTCAGCGAAACGCTGCGTCTGATCGCCTCGACCTACGAAGAGCCGGAACAGGTCATTGAGATGTACCGCAACGACCCCCAACTGATGAGTGGACTGCAGAGCCGTGTCATGGAAGAGCAGGTGATCGACTGGATCGCCGAGCGCGCACAGCACACCGAGCAGTCGCTGTCGTTCCAGGACGCCATTCGGGTCTAAGGTAAGCGATCGCGAGACACCAACCCGCATCCCGATGGCTGGGATGCGGATGTCAAACCCGGGCATCGGCGCAAGCCGCTGCCATTACAGGAAGACTGATGAGCATTGTGACCAAAGCCCTGAACCTGGTGCCGATGGTGGTCGAACAGACCAGCCGCGGCGAGCGTGCGTATGACATCTACTCGCGTCTGCTGAAGGAGCGTCTGATCTTCCTGGTCGGTCCGATCGACGACCACATGGCCAACGTCATCGTGGCCCAGCTGCTGTTCCTGGAAGCGGATAACCCCGAGAAGGACATCAGCATCTACATCAATTCGCCGGGCGGTGTGGTCACCGCCGGCATGGCCATCTACGACACCATGCAGTACATCAAGCCGGACGTGAGCACCATCTGCGTCGGCCAGGCGGCCTCGATGGGCGCGTTGTTGCTCGCATCGGGTGCGGCCGGCAAGCGCTATGCGCTGCCCAATTCGCGCGTGATGATCCACCAGCCGCTGGGCGGCTTCCAGGGCCAGGCCACCGATATCGATATCCATGCGCGCGAGATCCTGACCTTGCGTTCGCGCTTGAACGAGATCCTGGCCAAGCACACCGGGCAATCCCTGGAGACCATCGCGCGCGACACCGAGCGCGACAACTTCAAGAGTGCGGTCGATGCGCAAGCCTACGGTCTGGTCGATCAGGTGCTGGAACGTCGTCCGGAAGAGTCGATCCAGCCGTCCTGAGCGCCAGATTGCTGAAATTGCAGGAAAAACCGGCAGGGTCGGGCTGGGCGGATGTCCTCCCGACCCTGTGCTATTCTCGAAATCGAACCCCCGTGCATCGGGTGGGGTAACTGGGTAACAGAAGCATGAGCGAAGACCGCCAAGGTCGTTCCGGCGACAGCAACAAGATTCTCTACTGCTCGTTTTGCGGTAAGAGTCAGCACGAAGTCCGTAAGCTGATTGCCGGTCCCAGCGTATTCATCTGCGATGAGTGCGTTGAGCTGTGCAACGACATCATCCGCGAGGAACTCGAAGAGAAGGCGCAGTCGGCCCGCTCCAGTCTGCCCAAGCCGCGCGAGATTCTCGAGGTGCTGGATCAATACGTGATCGGGCAGTTGCGCGCCAAGCGGACGCTCGCTGTGGCGGTGTACAACCACTACAAGCGTATCGAGAGCCGCAGCAAGAACGATGACGTCGAGCTGGCAAAATCCAACATCCTGCTGGTCGGCCCGACCGGCTCGGGCAAGACGCTGCTGGCCGAAACGCTGGCACGCTTGCTCAACGTGCCGTTCACGATCGCCGATGCCACCACGCTGACCGAGGCAGGTTATGTCGGCGAGGATGTGGAAAACATCATCCAGAAGCTGCTGCAGAAGTGCGATTACGACGTCGAGAAGGCCCAGCAGGGCATCGTCTACATCGACGAAATCGACAAGATCTCGCGCAAGAGCGAGAACCCGTCGATTACCCGCGATGTGTCCGGCGAAGGTGTGCAGCAGGCGCTGCTGAAGCTGATCGAAGGCACGGTGGCCTCGGTACCGCCGCAGGGCGGGCGCAAGCATCCGCAGCAGGAATTCCTGCAGGTGGACACCAAGAACATCCTGTTCATCTGTGGCGGCGCCTTCGCCGGCCTGGACAAGGTGATCCAGCAGCGTTCCAACGATGCCGGCGGTATCGGCTTCGGTGCCAAGGTCAAGAGCAGCGAGCGCAAGCAGGAAGTCGGCAAGATCCTGGCCGAGGTCGAGCCGGAGGATCTGATCAAGTTCGGCCTGATCCCCGAGTTCGTCGGCCGTCTGCCGGTGGTCGCCACGCTCGAGGAACTGGACGAGCCGGCGCTGATCAAGATCCTGACCGAGCCCAAGAACGCCATCACCAAGCAGTTCAAGAAGCTGTTCGACATGGAAGGCGTGGAGCTGGAGTTCCGTCCCGACGCCCTGTCTGCAATCGCCAAGAAGGCGCTCAAGCGCAAGACCGGCGCGCGTGGGTTGCGCACCATCGTCGAATCGGTGCTGCTGGACACCATGTACGAGCTTCCCTCGCAGGAAAACGTCAGCAAGGTGGTGGTGGATGAGTCGGTGATCGAGCACAAATCCGAGCCGTACCTGATCTACCAGGCGCAACCGGCTCCGGCCAAGGCCGCCTCCGGCGATTGAGTCCCCGATGCCGCTGCGCCGGGCCACGGCCTCGCTCGCGGATAAAGGGTTTCCAAACGCTACTTGCAACACTTCGCCGATGGCCCCATAACGGGGCCATCGGCTTTTTTTATGCCGCAAACCCCCATTCCTGCGGAGCGCCCCATGGCCCAGTCCCAACCAGAAGTTCTCGATCTGCCGGTGTTGCCGCTGCGCGACGTGGTGGTGTTTCCGCACATGGTGATTCCGCTGTTCGTCGGCCGTGACAAGTCGATGCGCGCGCTGGAAAAAGCCATGGAAGCGGACAAGCGCATCCTGCTGGTTGCGCAGAAGTCGGCCGAGACCGACGACCCGACCGCCAGCGACCTCTATACCGTCGGCACGCTCGCGCAGGTGCTGCAGCTGCTCAAGCTACCCGACGGCACCATCAAGGTGCTGGTCGAAGGTCTGTCGCGGGTCACCGTCGACAAGGTCGTCGAGCTGGATGGCGCGCTGCAGGGCCAGGGCATCGAGATCGAAGCCAGCGACGCGCGTGAGCCGCGCGAAGTGGAAGCCATCGCGCGTTCGCTGATGTCGCTGTTCGAGCAGTACGTCAAGACCAACCGCAAGCTGCCGCCGGAGCTGCTGCAGACCCTGGCCGGCATCGACGAGCCGGGCCGCCTGGCCGACACCATCGCCGCGCACATTGGCGTGCGCCTGGCCGACAAGCAGCGCCTGCTCGAAATCACCGAGATCGGCGAGCGGCTGGAGCTGCTGGTCGGGCTGGTGGACGGCGAGATCGATGTGCAGCAGCTGGAAAAGCGCATCCGTGGCCGCGTCAAGTCGCAGATGGAAAAGAGCCAGCGCGAGTACTACCTCAACGAGCAGATGAAGGCGATCCAGAAGGAGTTGGGCGATCTGGACGATGCACCGGGAGAGCTGGAAGAACTGGCGCGCAAGATCGCCGAGGCGGGTATGCCCAAGCCGGTCGAGACCAAGGCCAAGGCCGAGCTCAACAAGCTCAAGCAGATGTCGCCGATGTCCGCCGAGGCGGCCGTGGTACGCAATTATCTGGACTGGCTGCTGGGCGTGCCGTGGAAAAAGCGCACCAAGGTCCGCAAGGATCTGAAGGCCGCAGAGGACACGCTGGATGCCGATCACTACGGCCTGGACAAGGTCAAGGAGCGCATCCTCGAGTACCTGGCCGTACAGTCGCGCGTGAAGCAGATGAAGGGGCCGATCCTGTGCCTGGTCGGTCCGCCGGGCGTGGGCAAGACCTCGCTCGGCCAGTCGATCGCCAAGGCGACCAACCGCAAGTTCGTGCGCATGAGCCTGGGCGGTATCCGCGACGAGGCCGAGATTCGCGGCCATCGCCGCACCTATGTCGGTTCGATGCCGGGCCGCCTGGTGCAGAACCTCAACAAGGTCGGCAGCAAGAACCCGCTGTTCCTGCTCGACGAGATCGACAAGATGTCGATGGACTTCCGTGGCGACCCGTCGTCGGCGCTGCTGGAAGTGCTCGATCCGGAGCAGAACAACTCCTTCAACGACCACTACCTGGAAGTGGACCTGGACCTGTCGGAGGTGATGTTCGTCGCCACCTCCAACTCGCTCAATATTCCCGGTCCGTTGCTGGACCGCATGGAAGTCATCCGCATCCCCGGGTACACCGAGGATGAGAAACTCAACATCGCCATGCGTTACCTGGTGCCCAAGCAGATCAAGGCCAACGGCCTGAAGCCGGAAGAGATCGAGATCGGCAGCGATGCGATCCAGGACATCGTGCGGTACTACACGCGCGAATCGGGCGTGCGTAACCTGGAGCGCGAAGTCGCCAAGATCTGCCGCAAGGTGGTCAAGGAAATCGCGCTTGCCGGCCCGCAGCCGGATGCCAAGAAGGTGGTCGCCAAGAAGGGCAAGCCCAAGGCGCTGGTCGCGGTCAACGCGAAGAACCTTGACAAGTATCTGGGCGTGCGTCGCTTCGATTTCGGCCGTGCCGAAGAAGAAAACGAAATCGGCCTGGTCACCGGCCTGGCCTGGACCGAAGTCGGCGGCGAGCTGCTGCAGGTCGAGTCCACGCTGGTGCCGGGCAAGGGCAACCTGATCCTGACCGGTCAGCTCGGCAACGTCATGAAGGAATCGGCATCGGCCGCCTTGTCGGTGGTGCGTTCGCGCGCCGAGCGACTCGGCATCGATGTGGATTTCCTGCAGAAGCAGGACGTGCACGTGCACGTGCCCGATGGCGCGACACCGAAGGATGGCCCGAGCGCCGGTATCGCGATGGTGACCTCGCTGGTGTCGGTGTTGACCAAGGTGCCGATTCGCGCCGACGTGGCGATGACCGGCGAGATCACCTTGCGTGGTCGCGTGTCGGCGATCGGCGGCCTGAAGGAGAAGTTGCTGGCAGCGCTGCGCGGTGGCATTCGCACCGTGCTGATCCCCGACGAGAACCGCAAGGATCTGGCCGACATCCCGGCCAACGTCACGCGCGATCTGAAGATCGTGCCGGTCAAGTGGATCGACGAAGTGCTGGACCTCGCATTGGAACGACCACTGGCGCCGAAAAAGGCGGGCAAGGAAAAGGCCCGCAAGACCGCGTCGCGGGTTGCGGTCCGCGGCAAGTCGCGTACTACTCCGGGCACCCGCGTCAAGCACTGAAACCGCTTGTCTAAACCCAGGCAAAACAAGCCAAAACCCGCGTCGTTATTGGGTTTTGGCTTGCGTGCTGTTGGGGGCGCTGGTATAAATGCACGACTCGTGGGCGCGGCAAATTGTGATGCGTCATGCGATACCACTTGTGTCGGGTTCTTCGCTAACGGCAAGAGCGCCGATTGTCGATTCCGCGGCATCTGCCGCAAAGGGAGTTTCAAGAATGAATAAAACCGAATTGATCGATGGCGTTGCCGCTGCCGCTGACATCTCCAAGGCTGAGGCCGGCCGTGCTGTTGACGCGGTTGTGAGCGAAATCACCAAGGCGCTGAAGAAGGGCGATGCCGTCACCCTCGTTGGCTTTGGCACCTTCCAGGTCCGCGCGCGCGCTGAGCGTACCGGCCGCAATCCGAAGACGGGCGACAGCATCAAGATCGCTGCTTCGAAGAATCCTGCATTCAAGGCTGGCAAAGCCCTGAAGGATGCAGTAAACTAATCGACTCGGTAGGGTGCTTAGCTCAGCGGTAGAGCGTCTCCCTTACACGGAGAGGGTCGGGGGTTCGAAACCCTCAGCACCCACCATTAAGCACCAGGCACATGTTTCAAGCGCGGAGCGGTAGTTCAGCTGGTTAGAATGCTGGCCTGTCACGCCGGAGGTCGCGGGTTCGAGTCCCGTCCGCTCCGCCAGTTATACCGAAGCCCCTGAGCGATTGGGGGCTTCGTTTTCTCCACCGCATTCGCAGTGCGGAAATGGTGGGGAAGCAGCAGTCCAAGTTTAAAGCGGAGCGGTAGTTCAGCTGGTTAGAATGCTGGCCTGTCACGCCGGAGGTCGCGGGTTCGAGTCCCGTCCGCTCCGCCAGTTGTACACAGCCCTCGGCTCCGTGCCGGGGGCTTTTTTTTGGCCGCTATGGCGGCAATTGTGCGCCGAAAGCCATGCCGAACCCGATGCGGTGCGGGATTGGGCTGGGTGCCCGGCGTCAGGCGCGTTACACTGCGCGGCTCGCCCACAGGCCGTGATTTGCCAATGCTGCAGAAACTTCGCGACAAGACGTCAGGCTGGATCGCTACCGCCATCCTGGGGTTGCTGATGATTCCGTTCCTGTTCGTCATCGACAACAGCTACCTCGGCGGCATTGGCGCCAATAACGTGGCCAAGGTGCAGGCGCCACCGACGTGGTGGAAATCGGCACCGTCGTGGTGGCCGGTGTCGCTGCTGTGGCAGCACCATGAAATCAGCACGCAGGATTTCCGCTCCCGCTTCGAGCAGGCGCGCATGCAGGAACGGCAGCGCCAGGGCGAGAATTTCGATCCGCGCACGTTCGAATCCCGCGAAAACAAATTGCAGGTGCTCGACCAGTTGGTCGACGAGCAGGTCGTGCGTCTGGGTGCCGAAGATGCCGGCATCGTGATCGGCGATGCGACGGTGCGCGACTACATCGCCGGCATTCAGGCGTTCCAGGTCGACGGCAAATTCAGTCCCGACCAGTATCGCGCTGCACTTGCGCAAGGCACGCCGCCGCGCACGCCGGCGCAGTTCGATGCGCTGGTGCGCGACAGCTTGCAGCAGTCGGTGATTCCGCAGGCAATTGCCGAGTCGGGCTTTGCGACCAAGGCCGAGTTCGAGCGCTTGCTCAAGCTGATGGGCGAAACGCGCGATGTGGAGCTGGCAATGCTGCCGCCACCGGCCGCCGATACCGCGTCGGTCAGCGGTGCGCAGATCAAGCAGTGGTACGACGGGCATACCCAGGATTTCCGTCAACCGGAGACGGTGACGATCGAGTATGTCGAGCTCGATGCCGCCAAGTTGCCGCCGGCAACCGCCGCTGACGAGGCGACGCTGCGCAAGCGCTACGACGAAGAGAAGGCGCGTTTTGTCGAGCCGGATCAGCGTCTGGCATCGCACATCCTGATCAGCGCCGGTAGCGATCCTGCCGCGCAGAAAGCCGCCGAGGAAAAAGCGGCCAAGCTGGCTGCGGAGGCCAAGCAGCCGGGCGCCGATTTCGCCGCGTTGGCCAAGGCCAATTCGCAGGATCCCGGTTCCAAGGGCGCCGGTGGCGATCTTGGGTGGGTCGAGAAGGGCACGATGGTCAAGCCGTTCGAAGACGCCTTGTTCGCGATGAAGGCAGGCGAGGTGGTCGGCCCGATCAAGAGCGAGTTCGGCTACCACGTGATCCAGTTGCGCGAGGTCAAGGGCGGCCAGGGCAAGTCGTTCGAGCAGGTGCGCGATCAGCTTGCCGCCGAGCAGCTCAAGGCCGATGCCGATAAGGCGTTTACGGATGTGAGCGGCAAGCTGGTGGACCAGGTCTACAAGAATCCCACCGCACTGGAGCCGGCAGCCAAGCAGGTCGGCCTGCCGGTGCAGACGCTGGGCCCGTTCTCGCGCGCCGATGCCAGCGGGATCGCGGCCAATCCGGCGGTGCTGCGTTCGGCATTCTCCGAAACGCTGGTGCAGGACGGCACGGTGAGCGATCCGATCACCATCGCGCCGAACCACAGTGTGGTGCTGCGCGTAACCAATCACACCGCCGAGGCGGCCCTGCCGTTGGACAAGGTGCGCGATAAGGTGATCGTCGCGGTCCGCGCGGACCGCACCGAGAAGGCCGCCGCGGCGGCTGCCGACGCATTGCTGGCACGTGTGCAGAAAGGCGAGACCCTGCAGGCACTGGCCGCCAGCGAGAAATTGCAGGTGCAGCCTATCCCGGGCTTGCCGCGTACCGCGCCGATTCCGACACCGGCGGCAAACCGCGCCATCTTCAGCGCGCCGCGCCCGACCGAAGGCAAGCCGTCGGTGGGCAAGGTGGAGCTGGATGGCGGGCGCTTTGCGGTGTTCGTCATCAGCAAGGCGATTCCGGGCGATCTGAAGCAGATGCCGGCCGAGCAGCAGACCATGCTGCGCGAGCAGCTGAGCCAGATCGACGGCAACAACGCGGCGCAGGCGTACGTCAAGGAAATGCGCAAGCGCTACAAGATCCAGGTCGAAGAAGCGCAGCTGTAACAGCTGCTGTTCGACTGGTGGAGAAAGAGCCCGGGTAACGGGCTTTTTCGTTGGCCGATGCCGTGGGCGGGTGCCAGCGTCTTTTGCAAAGCATCCGGACGTCCCGGCTGCTAGCGCAGCGCGTCTGCGGTCGCGTGGGCCAGGCACTGGCGATGCCTGCGGAAGCCGATCTGACGTCGTGCGCATCCGCTCTTTTCGCATCCGGCCTTCTGCGCAGCGCGCCATTGCGCAGCATCGGGCAAAGGACGGCGCCGCTGCAGGGGCGGCGGGCCGGAACACGGCCTGGGGCAGGTGGCTTACGTCAGGGCGTGTCGTCGAACGACAACACCATGCCGGGCTTCAGCACGGCGCGCCTGTCCAGGCCATTGCTGGCCAGCAGTGTCGTGACCGTGACGCCGTAGCGGCGTGCGATGGCCCACGCGGATTCGCCGTTGCGCACCGTATGTGTCGTGCGCGCCTGTGACTTGGATGCCTTCGTCGCCGCGGCGGCAACGACCGTGGGAGCGGCCGCGTCGACGTCGGCGATGCCGCCCGTCTCGGCGGAGGCGGCCATGCTGCCTGTTGCACCAGGCTGCGCGGGCGCGATCGGGGCGAGTACGTGCACGCCGCGTGGTGCGGCGCGCGCGCCGGCCAGCGCCGGATTCAGCCGGGCCAGCAGTTGCGGCTCGATGGCGCGCTGTCCTGCAAAGGCGTTGAGGCTGGTGCCGACCGGCAACGCATGTTCGGTGAGTACCGATACAGGGCGATCGAGCGAGGTCAGCAAGTTGCCTTGCTGCTGCGCATGGTCGAGCACGCAGGCGAGCGCGTGCAGCTTTTCCACGTACTCATAGGTGACCTTGGACATGCCCGGCAATTCGGACGGGCGAGCGTTCTGCGCGTTCATGCCTGCACTGCGCATGGCCTGCAGCACCCGATACTCCCCAGCGTTGTAAGCCATCAGGGCCAGGCGCCAATCGCCTCCGAACATGCCGTACAACGTCTTCAGATAACGCACCGCCGCCGTCGTGGAATCCACTGCCGAGAGGCGGCCGTCGTATTGCGCGCCAACCGGCACATGGTGGTTGCGGGCAGTGGTTGCGATGAACTGCCAGAGGCCGGCGGGGCCGCTGCCGTTGCGGGCTCCTGGGCGATAGCCGCTTTCGACAAATGGAATCAGCGCAAATTCGGTCGGCATGTCGGCTTCGCGCAATTCATCGACCACGTAGCCGAACAGCGGCAACACATCCTGTGCGTCGTCCGCCAGGCGAGCCGGCGCGCGCGAGAAATGTTGTTCCCAGCGTGTATCGCTGTGTTCGCTGTCGCAGCCGGGGTCGGCGCGGCCGTCCAGAAACAACGAAAAGATCTCCCGACCATTGCGCACCTGGGGTGCGGCGGTCTGGGTGATCGAACTTTCTGCGGGTTTGTAGCGGCTTGCGTCGTTGGACGATGCGGCTGCGGGTGCAATGACCACTGACGCGGTCAGCACTGCCAGAAGCAGGCGCCTCATGCGCGGAATTCGTCTTTCCAGCGCCGAAGTTCGGCGAAAACGTCAACCTCAGAGGAAAGTGCGCCGGTTGCTCGCGAGGCCACGGCGGCGCGGACTGCGGGACTGCTGGTGCGTAAAAACGGATTGGTGGCCAGTTCACTCTTGAGCGAAATCGGCAGGGTAGGACGGGCTGCATGACGCATGGCCTGGGCTTCCTGTTGACGGCGCTGCAAGGCAGCGTTGGTGGGATCGACGTGCAGCGCAAAGGCCGCGTTGGCCAGGGTGTATTCGTGGCCGCAACACACAAGCGTTTCGCCAGGCAGGGAAGCCAGGCGCTGCAACGAGTCGAACATCTGAGGAGCGGTACCTTCGAACATCCGCCCACAGCCTAGGCTGAACAGGGTATCACCGCTGAACAGATGGTGGTCGGTGACGAAGGCAATGTGACTGCGGGTATGGCCGGGCACCTCCAGCACGTCGAAGCTGCTGCCAAGCAGGCTCAAGCGCTCACCCTCGCCCACTTGGCGGACGTCTGCGGGGATGCGCTCGTCGGCCGGACCGTACAGCGCAAGGTCCGGCCAACGCTGCTGCAGCGCTGCCACGCCGCCAGTGTGGTCGGCATGGTGGTGGGTCAGCAGGACGGCACTGGGGCTGAAGCCTTCGCGCTCTGCGGCGGCGAACACCGGCTCGGCCTGACCGGGATCGACGATGACTGCACGGCCACCGCTGGCGACCAGCGCCCAGATGTAGTTGTCGTCGAATGCGGGCAGGGCGGTCAGTCGCATAGAATTGGGACCATGCCTGCCACGCCATTCTCCCGTCAAGCTGGCGTCTCATCCTGGTTTGAAACGGGTGCGGGGCGCAGCCTGCTCCTGCTGGAGCGCAAATTGGCACTTGCTGCGTTGCAGACACGTCCGTCGCAGCCCTGGTTGTGGCTGACGCCAACGCCCGAGCTGCCGCCGCGCGAGCTCCTGCAGGGGCGTGGGCTGCGGTTGTGTCGCAGCGCCGGCCGCTTTGCGGGCGACGCGCGCTGCGCCCTGCCGTTTCCGTTGTCGACCGAAAGCCTGCAGGCCATCGTGGTGCAGCACGCGGTGGTGGGCGGCGCGGCGGAATTTCTGGCCGAATGCGAGCGGCTGCTGATGCCCGGCGGCCGGCTATGGCTGTTCACGCTCAATCCGCTGAGCCCGTATCGTTTCCGCTGGGCGCGGCGTGGCCCGGTGGCGTTGCGGCCGGATCGCTGGCGGCTGCTGGCGCAGCGTGCAGGGCTGCAATGCGTGGAGACCGAACGCTATCTGGGGCCGGTCTGGCGCACCGGGCGTGCCGCCACCGGCACCGATCGCACCCCCTGGCGCGCGGTGTATCTGCTCGAAGTGGAAAAGCGCGCCGCCGCTTCGATCGGGCCGACCCCGATCGCGATGCCCTCGCGCTGGCCGCAGCCCGTGGCCACGATCTGATGACCGACCACTTTTCCACATACCAGAAGCTGATGAAATCCATTGAAGTACATACCGACGGCTCCTGCCTCGGCAATCCCGGGCCGGGCGGTTGGGCGGCCCTGTTGCGTTACAACGGCCGCGAAAAGGAATTGTCCGGCGGCGAAGCCACATCCACCAACAACCGCATGGAATTGATGGCGGCGATCATGGCGCTGGAAACGCTCACCGAGCCATGCCAGATCGTGCTGCATACCGACTCGCAATACGTGCGCCAGGGCATTACCGAGTGGATGTCCGGCTGGGTGCGTCGCGGTTGGAAAACCGCCGGCGGCGATCCGGTCAAGAACCGTGAACTGTGGGAGCGGCTGCATGCGGCCACGCAACGCCACAGCATCGATTGGCGTTGGGTGAAAGGCCACAATGGCGACCCGGACAACGAGCGTGTCGACGTGCTCGCCCGCAATCAGGCCATCGCCCAGCGCGCTGGCAGCGCAACCGCATAAGCAATCAGCAAGAGGATTCATGCGTCAGATCATTCTCGATACCGAAACCACCGGCCTGGAATGGCGCAAGGGCAACCGCGTCGTCGAAATCGGTGCGGTGGAGCTGCTGGAGCGGCGCCCGAGCGGCAACAACTTCCATCGCTACCTGAAGCCCGATTGCGATTTCGAACCGGGTGCGCAGGAAGTGACCGGATTGACCCTGGAGTTCTTGGCCGACAAGCCGCTGTTTGCCGATGTGGTCGAGGAGTTCCTGGCCTACATCGACGGCGCGGAGCTGATCATCCACAACGCCGCATTCGATCTGGGATTCCTAGACAACGAGCTGTCGCTGCTGGGCGACAACTACGGCCGCATCGTCGAGCGCGCCACCGTGGTGGATACCCTGATGATGGCGCGCGAGCGCTACCCGGGGCAGCGCAACTCGCTGGATGCCTTGTGCAAGCGCCTGGGCGTGGACAACTCGCATCGCCAGTTGCATGGCGCCTTGCTCGATGCGCAGATCCTGGCCGATGTGTATATCGCGCTGACCTCGGGCCAGGAAGAGATCGGCTTTGCCAGCGCCGATACCGGCCAGCGCAGCGAGCATGGCGAGGGCATGATCACCTTCGATCCGGCGCTGCTGTTGCCGCGCGCACGGGTGGTGGTAACCGCGTCGGAGTCACAGGCGCACGAGGCGCGCCTGGCGTACCTACGCAAGAAGGCCGGGCGCGCGTTGTGGGATGCGCCGGTCGAAGAGGTGGCTGCTGCCGGGTAGTGCGGCTTTCGGCAACTGGTGTCCGGCTGTCGCGCGGCGCGGCGTGGCGATGTGTGGGAGTGCAGTGCGCCGCTGAAGCCTGGCGGTTCTGGGCGCGAGCAGCGCGCACAGGATGACTGCCATGCAGATTCGATGTCCGCGCTTGGCGCGGCTAACAGCTCCTTCAATCCGGTCTATTGCGGAGCGGGATGATCTTGCTCTTCGCCGCAGGCCGGTGATCTGCGGCCTGGCTGCGGGATCCTTGCCCGCTTACCCTCGCAGGACACGCCGCAAGTGCGTGCGTGTAGGCTCTTACGCGGCATCCATGCCGCGTAAGGTCCCGCGACGGTGGGCGGGCAAGGACCAGTCGAGTGCACTCACCGCCCGCCGGCGCTCGCTACGCGTCGATTGGCTGCTTTCAGTAGCTGCGCACCAATATCGCGGTGATGTTGTCCGAGCCGCCGCCATCGAGTGCGGCGGCGACCAGGCATTCGACACATTCCTGCGCGCTGCAGTCGGCCTGCGACAGGGTCGCGGCGATCGCGGTATCGTCGACCTCCTCGGTGAGGCCGTCGCTGCACAGCAGTAGCTGCATGCCGGATTTGAGCTCGCCCTGCATGGTGGCGACATTGAGGTGGACCGGATCGGTGACGCCCAGCGCCTGGGTCACCACGTTGCGATGCGGATGCGCACGCGCCTGCTCGCTGGTCAGCGTGCCCTGGGCGATGAGTTCCTGCACGTAGCTATGGTCCTGGCTCAGCTGCGCCAGCCGCCCGTCGCGCCACAGGTAGGCGCGGCTGTCGCCGACCCAGGCCACTTCGAAGCGCTGGCCCAGCACGCGCGCAGCGACGACGGTGGTGCCCATCGGTAGGGTGTCGTTGCAGCGGCGCGAGGTCTTGATGATCTCTTCGTCGGCGATGCGTACCGCCTGGGCCAGCGGGGTGCCTGCGCGCACCTCGCGCACGATGGTTTCGCGCGCCAGGGCGCTGGCCACTTCGCCGCAGGCGTGCCCGCCCATGCCATCGGCCACCAGCCACAGCCCCAGCTCGCTGTCGCCGTAGTACGTGTCCTCATTGAGGTCACGGCGCAGACCGACATGGGTAAGGTGTCCGAATTCGAGCATGGGGGCGGGTCGCCAAGGAAGGAAGTGCGTGACCATCATCGCGGGGCGGCCGGCCCGCAGCAACACGCCGATCGCCGATGCCGCAGGGCGGGTTCACGCCCGGACCTGCGGTCGTGCCGGCGATGCCGGCCCGGGCCGCTTGTGGCTTGGCGCCCGTGCCCGTATGATGCACGGCCCCGGGACACCTGGGACCATCTGGAGAGGTGGCAGAGCGGTTGAATGTACCTGACTCGAAATCAGGCAGGCGTTTATAGCGCCTCGGGGGTTCGAATCCCCCCCTCTCCGCCAGATTGAGGCGAGCAGTTGTGCCAGTGCCGCGTGAGTTTCGCCGGCGGCATTGGGGGCGTGAGAAGCCCCGGGTTCGACAGACAGCATCGCTGTCNCCCGCAGGGCGAAGGCACGGAGTGCCGAGTGAATCCCCCCCCCTCTCCGCCAGATTCGCATCAGCCCCCGCAAGGGGGCTTTTGTTTATGTGTCGCCACCGCCCGCTGGTGCGCTGGTTACAATCCGCCCCTTATCCATTGGAGACCTGTCATGTCCGAGATCCTGGTGCCCGTATCCTTTGGTGAGCTGCTCGACAAGATCGCGATCCTGCAGATCAAGTCCGAGCGCATGAGCGACCCCGTTAAGCTGGCCAACGTGCGCAGCGAACTGTCCGCGCTGGAGACCAGCTGGATGGCGCATCCGGCCGCCGGCCACGACATCGTGCGTCTGCGTGCTGTGCTCAAGGCCGTCAACGAACGGCTATGGGTGATCGAGGACGACATCCGGCTGAAGGAACAGGCGAAGACCTTCGACGACAGCTTCGTGCAGCTGGCGCGCAGCGTCTATATCGAAAACGACGAGCGCGCGCGCATCAAGAAAGAGATCAATCTGGCGCTGGGTTCGTCGTACGTGGAAGAGAAGTCGTATCAGGACTATCGCGCTACCGGCGTCTGAGAGTCGCTGACTGCAGGTCTGCGTAACTGAGTGGGGGATCGGTGTGTGAGCGGCGCATCCTGGTGTGTCGCCCGACTTTGAATCAGCTGGCGCTGCGGTGGTTGGCTACCGCGCGCGTGAGTCGGCGGTGTTTCGCTCTTGTTTCCTGGCTGTTCTGGGCACTGCGCCATGGCGCAGCACGCAGCTGCGCAGCGGTTGAATGCCTGTTCTAGCGACTATCCCTCACCAATACTTAGTGTGGATGATCGCTGCGATAACGCTCGAATGCGGCAATCGCATCGTCCACGGTGATCAGCGCCATCACCTGGTCGAACTCGATCTTGGCGCCCCATTTCAGCTGGTCGGCGGGTTTGCGCAGGTATTTACGGGCGGCCGCGTCGTAACGGTCCACACAGTAGCGCACGTCCGAATACGGGCCGCTGCGCAGCGGATTGCTGGCCGCGTGCAGGCCGAGCACCTTGGTGCCCATCGCGTTGGCGATGTGCATCGGTCCGGAATCGGGGGTGACCACCAGATCGGCGCGGGCGAGCAGAGCGGGGAGTTGCTTGAGCGTGTCCTTGCCGACAAGATCCAGCACCGGCGCGCGCGCGGCCGCGACGATGGCATCGGCGGTGCTGCGTTCCAGCTCGCTGCGGCCACCGCACAGCACGATCCGCCAGCCTTGAGTCGCGGCATGGTCGGCCAGCGCGGCATGGCGGTCGGGATACCAGTTGCGGCGTGCGTGACTGGAACATGGCGAGATCATCAGCACCGGGCGGCCGTCGTCGTCCCATTGTGCGCGTGCCCAGCGATGGGACTCGTCGGGGACCGGCAAGTCCCAGTGCACCTGGGTCTGGGTCAGGCCGAGCGGCTGCGCAAAGCTGCCGATGGCGTCGAGCACGTGGATGCCGGGGCGGTCGGCGATGCGCTCGTTGACGAACAGGCCGTGCAGGTCCTTGGAGCGGCTGCGGTCATAGCCGATCCGCCGCCGCGCCGGCACGAATGCCGACAGCACGTTCGCGCGCAAGGCCACCTGCATCTGCAGCAGCGCATCGAAGCGACCCAATGGCACCAATGACTGGCGCAGCGCGCGCATGCCGGCCACGCCGGTGCGCTTGTCGTAGGCGTGGAACTGCACGCCGGGCAGGCCGTCGAGCAGTTTCAGTCCGGCCTTGTCGATGATCCAATGCAGCGGGCTTTCCGGAAACCCCGCCTGCAGGGTGCGCACCAGCGGCACCACATGGGTGACGTCGCCCAGGGCGGACAGGCGCAGCAGGCATAACGAAGCGGGCGTAGAAGCCATGGTGTTGTTAGACTCGATGGATGGTTTCTTTCGACGCCACCGAAGCGCTGACGCCGTACCGCGAAGGCCGCGGCTATGGCGCCATTCTGTTCGACCGCGAACGGCTGCGGCAAGCCGATGCGGCGCTGTTTTCGCCGCAGCGCTGGGGCGACAGGGCTCGGCCGGTCGACGAAGGCGGGCGTGGCGGGGCGTGGTTCGTGGATGCGCCGTTCGGTCGTAGCGTGTTGCGGCAGTACCTGCGCGGCGGCATGGCCGCGCGCGTGAGTCGCGATCACTATCTGTGGAAAGGGGCTGGGCGCACGCGCAGCTTTGCCGAGTTCCGGCTGATGCGCGAACTGCTCAAGCGCAAGTTGCCGGTGCCGCGTCCGTTGGCGGCCTGTTACTTGCGCGAGGGGCTGAGCTATCGCGCTGCGTTGTTGATGGAACGCCTGGAGAACGTGCGCTCGCTCGCCGATCATGCGCAGGTCGCCGGGCGCGGTGCGCCGTGGGAAGAAACCGGGCGGCTGATCGCGCGTTTTCATCGCGCCGGCCTGGATCATGCCGATCTCAATGCGCACAACATCCTGTTCGATGCCGGCGGGCATGGCTGGTTGATCGATTTCGACCGCGGCGTGTTGCGCATTCCGGCCACGCGCTGGCGCGAACGCAATCTCAAGCGCCTGCACCGCTCGCTGCTGAAGTTGCGTGGCAACCGCAGCCGCGAAGAGGTCGACAAGGATTACGAACGCCTGCACCGCGCTTACGAACTGGCCTGGGGCCGGGGCTACTGATGAGCTGGGCGTTGCGTGTGCAAGGGGTCGGCAATGCGTCGGCGGTGGCGCTCGGTTCGCCGATGGCCACCATCGAGCGCGCCGGCGCGCCGTGGCTGACCATCGATTGCGGCAGCGAAGGCTTGACTGCCTACCAGGCCCAGTACGGTCATCTGCCGCAGGCGGTCTTCATCACCCATGTGCATCTGGACCATGTGGGCGGGCTCGAGCGGCTGTTCGTGGGCAGCTATTTCTCAGAACGGCGCGGGCGCACGCGCCTGTACGTGCCGGCGCCGGTGGTGCCGTTGCTGCAGCGGCGAATCGCCGACTACCCCAATGTGCTGGCCGAGGGCGGCGCAAACTTCTGGGACGCGTTCCAGCTGGTGCCGGTCGGCGACGCGTTCTGGCACGACGGTGTGCGGCTGGAAGTGTTCCCGGCGCGCCACCATTGGCCGGAGACCGCCTACGGGCTGCGACTGAAGGGGGCGCTGGTCTGGAGTGGCGATACCCGGCCGATCCCTGAAGTGCTGGCCCGCTACGCCGATGCCAGCGAGCTCATCGCGCATGACTGCGGCGTTCACGGCAACCCGTCGCATACTGGGGTGGACGATTTGGAGCGGGAATATCCGCAGGACCTGTTGAGCCGCATGCTGCTGTACCACTACGCCAGCGACGCCGACGGCGACGTGCTCCGCGCACGCGGCCATCGCGTGGCCGTGCCCGGTCAACATCTGCCGTTGGCCGAGCCGACAGCCGCCATGGTGCCCTGATGGGCGCCTTGCTGTCGCCGAATCTGGCGGCCGCGCCGATGCAGGACCGCTATGGCCGGCCACTGCGCGATCTGCGCCTGTCGGTCATCGAAGCCTGCAACTTCCGCTGCGGTTACTGCATGCCGGCCGATCGTATCCCTGACGATTACGGATTCGATGCGCAGCAGCGCCTGAGTTTCGATCAGCTGGAAACGTTGGTGCGGGCCTTCGTCTCGGTCGGCGTCACCAAGGTGCGCCTGACCGGTGGCGAGCCGCTGTTGCGTCGCGATCTGCCCAGCCTGATTGCGCGCCTGACCCTAATCGAAGGCATCGAGGATCTGGCGCTGACCACCAACGGCACCTTGCTCGCGCGTCAGGCGGTGGCGCTGCGCCAGGCCGGGCTGCGCCGGATCACCGTGAGCATGGATGCCCTGGATCCGCAGCTGTTCAGACGCATGAGTGGCGACCGCGGCGAGATCGCGCAGGTGCTGGCCGGCATCGCCGCCGCCGAGCATGCCGGCTTCCAGCACCTGAAGATCAACTGCGTGGTGCAGCGGGGCGTCAACGAAGATCAGGTGCTGCCCCTGGTAGAGCACTTCCGTGGCACCGGCCACGTGCTGCGCTTCATCGAATTCATGGATGTGGGCAGCTGCAATGGCTGGACGGCCGATGCGGTGGTGACCTCCGCGCAGCTGCACGAGCGTATCCACGCGCGCTGGCCATTGATGCCGCTGGATGCCAATTACACCGGCGAAGTGGCCCAGCGGCATGCATTTGCCGATGGAGCGGGCGAGCTGGGTTTTGTCAGTTCGGTCAGCATGCCGTTCTGCGGCGATTGTCAGCGCGCACGCGTGTCGGCCGACGGGCAGTTGTACACCTGCCTGTTCGCCAGCCAGGGCCACGACCTCAAGCCGGCCTTGGCCGAAGGCGAGCATGGATTGTCCGGGCATCTGCGTGCGCGCTGGAGCGTGCGTGGCGACCGCTACAGCGAGGTGCGCGCATCGACGCCGCGCCGTGGCAAGCCGGTGGAAATGTTCTTGATTGGCGGGTAAGGCACTGCTGTTCCATCCAGGCACGCCGTTCACCGAGAATGCCGCATCCTGAGCGTCTGTCATCGTGTCCTTTCCCATGCCTGCAAAATCCCGTTCCGCACGCCTGACCCACCTGGACGATTCCGGACTGCCCACCATGGTGGATGTCTCGGACAAAGCGGTCACCGCGCGCAGCGCCACCGCCCAAAGCCGGGTGCGTTTTCCGGCCGCTGTAGCCGCCCAGTTGCGCGCCAATGGGCTGCGCAGCGCCAAGGGCGGCATCGTGGAGACCGCAGTGATCGCCGGCACCATGGCGGTCAAGCGCACGCACGAGTTGATTCCGTTCTGCCATCCGTTGCCGATCGATGCCTGCCGCTTTGAAATCGACTGGGCGGGCGAACAGATGCTGGACATCAGTTGCACGGTGCGCTGCGTGCATCGCACCGGTGTGGAAATGGAGGCGCTCACCGGCGCCAGCGTGGCGGCCTTGACGGTCTACGACATGTGCAAGGCGTTGTCGCACAGCATGAGCATCGGCCCGACCAGGTTGGTGTCCAAGCGCGGTGGCAGGCGCGATATCGGCGCAAAACAATGAGCACGACCGTGACGGTGCTGTATTTCGCCAGTTTGCGTGAGGCGGCAGGCATTGCCAGCGAGCAGGTGCAATCGCAGGCGCAGGACCTGCGCGCGCTGTATGCCGAACTCGATACGCGCCACGGCCTGCGCTGGACGCCGGCGCAGCTGCGCGTGGCGGTGGATGGCGCGTTCGCGCGCTGGGAGGATGGAGTACGCGATGGCAGTGAAATCGTGTTTATTCCGCCGGTGTCGGGAGGTTGAGCGTGCGCGAACAGACCACTGCCCTGTTTGCGCTTTCGGATGTGCCATTGCCCGTCGACAGCTTGCGTGCGGCGCTGGAGCACCCGCATGCCGGTGCGTTTGCCAGTTTCGAGGGCTGGGTACGCAATCACAACGAGGGCCGCAGCGTGGCCGGGCTGCGCTACGAAGCCTACGCCGCACTTGCACAGGCCGAAGGCCAGCGTGTGCTCGACGAGGCGATGAGTCGGTTTGCCATCGTCAACGCCTACTGCGTGCACCGCGTAGGCGAGCTGCGTATCGGCGACATGGCGGTGTGGGTCGGTGTCAGCGCAGCGCATCGCGGCGCCGCATTCGATGCCTGTCGTTTCATCATCGACGAGATCAAGGCGCGGTTGCCGATCTGGAAGCACGAGCATTACCTGGACGGCGATGCGGGCTGGCTGCATCCCGCATCGCAGACGCAGTAGCGCTGCTCGCGGAGCGTGCGATGCGTGAATTCAAGAGATCAAGGTGGTGTCTCTGCCGGTTGACCGCGCTGAAGAAGGCCTGACGCTGCGCGCCTGTTCAGGCCGTGCGCAGCCTTTGCAATGACCGGTCAGCTTTGAGCGTGGCGCAAAGCGCCACGTCTGATTGGCGGTTGCGCACCGCCTGCGTTGCGCACCGAGTGCGCGCGGCATCTGTCGATACGCCATCAGTCTGCGGGTGAGGGTGGTGCCCCCGCCGGTTGACCTCGGCGCCCGCATCAATCGATACCGTTGCTGCCTTCCGGCCCTGGCGGGATTTTCGATCTAGCGTCGCGAGGGACCGACGGGGCCACCATAAGACGTGGGTCACTGGCGTGACCCTGAATCCATGCAATCGCATTGCAGGATCATGAAACTGGCGGAGAGAGGGGGAGGTACTGATCCCGATCCAACTTCCTGACTCGCCTACAGCCACGCAAACCAGGAAGGTGTCCTGCTTTGTGGTCTGCCATTGTAGCGGGTCTGGCATGCTCGCCGCTAGCCTAGAATGGTGATGAGGTCTGGCTCAAAGTCTGTAGCAGTGAGGTGAGGTAGCAATGCTTGGGCTACAGGAGGACCTACATGTCGCTCAAGGTCAGATAGGCAAGAGCGGCGACGAATTGCTTTTGTCAGTATTCCGTAGGTGGCGCTCTTAAAACCTTAGCGAGCAGAGGACCCCATGACGGCCAACCCTGGCCTTGATGCAGTGGATCAGGGAACGCGTGACTGCCTTCGCCGACGAGGCCCGGCTGCGTCCGGACCTCAACGAGCTGCTGCGTCGGCTGCGGCGCTTTAAGGCAGCGGCCATGAAGTTCGCCCGGCGGCTACTGGCGGTGCGCCGAGCGGAGAAGCTGCACCACATGGCCGAGAACGCGTGGCACGACTTCCTGGCGAACAACCCCGAGCCCGGTCCGTCGTGGATGCAGGGAGAATGGAAACAGCGTCGTGGTCGCCGACTCAGCACCCTGGAAAGCCGGACCGCAGAGCTTGCAGATGCAAGGACCAGAGTGACCCCGGAGGAACAAGCCCTCTGTGAGAAAGAGGCCTCGGCCAGCGCGGCGCATCTGGAGGCTTGGAGCCGGACATGCTCCAGCGCTATCCCCTCCAGCTCGACATGGCGGCCAAACCGGATGAGCAGCGCCCAAGTCCTGCCATTTCCGCTCCTCCTGAGCCTGCCCATGTTCCCAAGCCGCCGCGCTTCCACTGAAACCAAAGAACCCCGCAGTGCGGGGCTCAATCGTTATCGCGCTCTCTGGCTCAGTGCAGGGTCGGGCGCTTCTTGCTGCGCACTGGATCCAACTGCACGTCTTTCTTCTTCCGGCCCGCTCGCCATTCCTCCACTGACGGAAGCTCCCGAACGATGACGGCTTCCCGCGTGCGCACCGGTTGGAAGGGATGCGGAGGGGCATGCGCCAAGGATTGGGCGGCGTTACCTCCGCCTGGCGGCTTCTTCTGGCTGTAAACGATCAGCTCGCCAGCAGAGGCCCAGGCGTTGCAGACATTGCGTTGGCGCATCAGCGGTTCGTCCGAAAGGGTCTGGCTCATCAGCCCGGCGAGCAGTTGGCCAGCGATTTCGAGCTGTTGTGGGTTGGTGGTCATGAAGGCTCCTGCGTGTGGGGGAAGTCCTTATCCAACCAACAATTCTCAGCTGCGCAAGAGCTCGCTTCGGGTCTCGCTTCACAAATTTGAATACGCGACGAAATTCGATTTAACGTATGCCAATTAAGTGATATCGGGCCTCCACCTGTGGAGCTCTGTCTGATCTCTGCACCCAGTGCTACCCAAGCCAAGTCGCGTCATCCTGCTGTGTCGGGCAGCTCTGGCTTGTGCGAAATGCTGACCGACCAACCGCCGGTCTCCTCCCGCTGCGTGGTCAGCAGATCATAGGTTTTCACCATGTTGAGCAGGCCGGAGTGGCATAGAGGTTCGGTGAGAAGGACGGGTCGGTTCGTTTAAGGTATTGGCCCAGTGCTCCCAATCCGACCTTGCCTTCGGAGGTGTCCCCGGTCAGCAGGGTCACGGCTTCGACCAAGAACCGGGGACGCCGTTTCGGCAGTGGCTTAGCTTCTACGCGAGGGGCTTCTTCTTTTGTCGCTTCCGATTTCAGGACAGGCAGTTCATTGCCCTGGACTTCGGGTGCGACCACCTCCTTGGCCGTCCGGTCCCATTCGAAGAACTGGTCGCAGGCGTTGCGCAAGGCATCCCGGGTCTTGGGCTCGCCCACGATGAAGACCGTCGCTCCACGCTCCCGGAGCTTGCGGCAAAGGTAAGAAAAATCCGAGTCGCTCGTCACTAGGCAAAAGGTGTCGGCTCGGTGATCGAACAACGCCTCCAAGGCGTCGAGCGCCAAAGCGATGTCGGCCGTGTTCTTCCCGGAGGCGTATTGATATTGAAGGCAAGGGGTGAACGCTTGGCGGACCAGGACTTCCTGCCACTTGTTGGCGAGGGTGTTGTGGTTGCCATACCCACGGCGCAGCACGACCCGGCCGAACTGCGCCACCATGAGCAACGCGTGCTCGACGATGTCGGTCGGCACGTTGTCGCAGTCGACCAATACCGCGACACGTGCTTCATGCGGGCTGTTCGGGTTGCTCATGCCGGCGAGATCCAAGTTTTATGCAGACAGACAATGGCGTCAGCAAAGCATCCGTGGCAAGCGGGCGCTACAAAGAGGGCAAAGCGCGGAGCTCTGATCATGTCAACACCGAAAGCAAACCTGCCGAACAGGCTTTTTGTAACGATCTGATTTCATTGTATTCGGGTGCCCTAAACCACTGCCGCTGACGATGCCATCATGATTTAAGACGATACTTTCTGCTTGGAAGCGCCTTGCTTGTCGCCGCATCGCTAATCCGATATCGTTAACGCCTAGCCGTCCATTTCATGGGCTTGGTTGTCATCACCACCGCTGCCAGCGTGGGTGGGTGGGAATGGATTCCTAACTGATGCTGCAAATGCAGCTGACAAGGAGTGTTGCCGTGTCAATCCGGGCCGTGGCGCGTTTCTCTGCTTCCTCAGTTCTGTCAATGAGCGCGCGTTACGCGGCGCTCTTGGCGCCGGTTGTTTTTGGGGCCTATGCGTTGCAATTCGCTAACCCTGCGCAGGCCCAAACCCCGCCTAAGGCGACGTTCTGTGCAGCGGGCATCGGCTGCTACGACACGATGGAGAAAGCCGCCGATGCCATTCGCAACTCCAAGGACTACCAAGGCATCGGGCAGTATTTGAAGGCCTACTCAAGAGGTTTTTTGAATCGGGGAGCGGGAGAGGTCTGGACCTACTTCCGTGTGCCGTCGCTAAAAGCTACCTCGGTCTCTAACCCATCCTATGGGGTCAATTTGGGTATCTACGGGGTCGGAAACCCCGGGTGCACAGCGTCCCCAGAGTTTGGATCAAGCTGGTGCACGGATGAAGGCGCACTCATCGCCAAGTCGTTGGACATCCTAACGACCAAGGTCGGGAAATCTTGTTCACTTCTGTCCAATACTCAAACGTCGGATTACAACACGACGGGGCTGGGTCTGCTCCCAAGTGGCGATGTTAGTTATAGCTCAGACAAATATTTCACCGCGAAATTTAATTGTCAGTCGAACTCGGGGGCACCTGTGTCGGTGTCGCAGCGCTGGAACGTCTACAAAAAGCGAAAGTTGACTTGCGAGGCTAACTTCACACCTTACCTTCGAAACTCAATTCTTACAGAGGCTACTCTCACGACGGAGCCTGTTTGTAGACCCAAGAACGACGATAACACCTGGGTCACGTCGCCCTTGAAGCAGTTCCAAAGCTGCAGCACCAACAACCCTTGCCACCCGACGACAGGCGACAAGTCTCGCGAAGAGAAAGACTTTGAATTCGCAGGACGCCCGTTCAATCGCTACTATCATTCTGTCAATCAGACCAAGAGTGTCATTCCAGTCGGAGAAGGCTGGTCGCTGAGTTACAGTGACCGATTCGACAGTTCCAACACAGCCTATCTCGACGAGGCGGGCAACAGGGATGTTTTCACCACGGTTGCTGCTGGCACCGGTCGTGCTCAGAATTCGGGGCGGCTGTATCGCCGCATCAGCAACAGCACTACGTATTACCGGGTCATCGAAGAAACTGGCGAATACCGCGATTTCGGTAAGGATGGCCAACTGCTCGCGGTGCGCAATCCAGCCTCGCCGGACCGTGACGTAACCGTGGTCTACGATGGCACGCGCATTGCGCGATTGGTTGATGGCCATGGCCGCGCCGTGACGTTCGTCTATACCGACGGGCGTGTCACGGGCATGGAGATTCCGGGTCGCGGAATCGTTCTTTACGACTACGATGTTGACGGTAATTTGATTGCCGCCACCTATCCCGACGGTGCGAAGCGTCTTTACCACTATCACGAGAAGGGACTTGCGGAACCTCAGCTGGTCAACTATTTGACTGGTATCACCGGGGAGAGCGGGCAGCGCTATGCATCGTTTGGTTACGACACCTATGGACGCGTGATCAGCAGCGTTCTCCATGGCAATACCGGGGTGGTCGATGGAGTGACCCTGAACTACGTGGCCGAAGGCGTTACGGAAGTTACCCAGGCATCTGGCGCGGTCAAGCGCTTCGAGTATGGGTCCACTATCTTCAGCCCGGTCAACAACGTGACCGAAGGCGCAGCCAGCACTTCCAGCACCTACTTCAGCGATGGCCGACTGCAAAGCGTGACGGACGCATCGGGTAGCAAGGTTTCCTACGAATACGCGCCGGCGTATCAATCGGCGGTGACGGTCGGCGACGGCACGCCGGAGCTGGTGCGCACCGAGAGCGTGAGGGATGCGCTGACACACCAACTGACCGAGCTTAATGTGAAAGGGGCGCAGGGGCTGGTTGTGTCCAAGCGATGGACTCGCAATGAGCGTGGCCAAGTACTGACCCAGGTCGAGCAAGATGCCGTTTCCGGGAAGCAGCGTCAGCAGACCTTTACCTATTGCGAGCAGGCCGACGTAACCGCAGGAAGCTGCCCCCTGGTGGGAGTGCTGCTGCGTGTGGACGGGGCGCGCACGGATCTCAGCGACGCCACCACCTACGACTACCATCCCGCAGCCCAGGGCGGGGACCTGAAGACGATCACCAATGCAGTGGGCCAGGTCACCCAGCTCCTCAGTTACGATAGCGCCGGTCGTGTGTTGTCGCAGAAGGATCCGAATGGGGTTGTGACCGACTACAGCTACGATGCGCGAGGTCGGCTGACGGCAAGCATGGTCCGGGGACAGGACAGCGGCTCGGAGACGGATGACCGCATTACGCGCTACAGCTATTGGCCCACCGGCTTGGTCAAGCAGGTTGCGCTGCCGGGCGGCGACGTGTCTAACTTCACCTACGACAGCGCATTCCGGCTGACCAAGGTATCGGATCGTTACGGCAACTCCTTTGTCTACACGCTGGACACGTCGGGACACCGGATCAAGGAGGACATCACGGATGCCAAGAACACCTTGCTGTTCACGGTGTCCCGTATTTACGACGAACTCGGTCGCCTGAAGACGCAGGCGGATGCGCAAGGCAATCCAACGGATTTTACCTACGATGCAGTGGGCACGTTGAAGGAGCGGATAGACGCCATGGGTAGGTCAAGCACCTATGCCTATGATGCCTTGCATCGCTTGAAGCAGAGTATTGAAGACACCGCCGACATCAAGGCGACGAGTGCTTTCCAATACGACGCGCTGGGACAGCTGTCAGCGATGACGGACCCGAAAGGCTTGAAGACGACCTACCAGCGCAACGGTCTGGGCGAACTGTTGGCGCTGAAGAGTCCCGACACGGGCAGCACCGGCTTCACCTACGACGACGCAGGCAACGTGCTGTCCAGGAAGGACGCAGCTAACCGGCAGGCCACCTACACCTACGATGCCTTGAGCCGCCCAGTGTCGGTGACCTATGCCGATGCAGCGCTCGAGACCCGTTTTGTCTACGACGTGGCTCCGGCCGTCTGCGTGGCGGGAGAGCAATTCGCAGCCGGGCGCTTGGCCAGCATGAAGGACGGCAGCGGCACGACGCAGTATTGCTACAACCGATTCGGCGACCTGGTGCGCAAGGTCCAGACGACCAATGGCAAGGCATTGACGGTCCGTTATGCCTACACGGCAGGCGGGAACTTGACGAGCATGGTTTATCCGGACGGGGCGATGGTTGACTATGTCCGCAATGAGCTGGGCCAGATCGCCGAGGTGGGCTATACCGCGCCTGGCGGCTCGCGCGAGGTGTTGGTCAAGGGTGCCACGTATCTGCCCATGGGCCCGGTGGCCGGCTGGACCTACGGCAACGGCCGCGTGCTGACCCGAGCTTACGACCTGGATTACCGCCCCAAGGCCATTCAGGACAAAGCGGTTGGCGGTCTGGATGTCGGGTTCGGGTTCGATGAGGTGGGTAATCTCACCGCACTGACCCCAGCCGGCAATCCAACGCCGGAGATCGGCCTGGGCTACGACACGCTCGGCCGCCTCACAGCCCTCACCGACGGTGTCACCGGAACCGTCATTGATGGCTATAGCTATGACGCCACCGGCAATCGCCTCAGCGCCAAGGTTGGCAGCGTGACACAGGCTTACACCTATCCAACGACCAATCATCGCCTGAGTGCAGTAGCTGGCGTGGCGCGCACCTACGACAAGACAGGCAATACGCTGAGCATCGGTGGCAAGGCGCGGGAGTTCCCCTACGACGCATCTGGCCGCATGAGCATGGTCAAGCGTGCAGGCGCGGTGGTGATGAACTACCGCTACAACGGTAAAGGCGAGCAGGTGCGCCGCTTCCTCGGCACCACCAACACCTACACGCTTTATGATGAAGCCGGCCACTGGCTGGGCGACTACGACACCAATGGCACGCCCAAGCAGCAGGCGATCTGGCTGGACGATCTACCGGTCGGCCTGCTGGCTAACGCCAACAAGCTGCACTACATCGAACCCGATCACTTGGGCAGCCCGCGCGTGGTGGTTGACCCGGTTCGTAACGTGGCGGTGTGGAACTGGAGCCTAAAGGGCGAGGCCTTCGGCAACACGGCGCCGAATCAGGATCCGGATGGCGATGGTGCGGCGTTGGTGTTGGATATGCGGTTCCCAGGGCAGCGGTTTGATGCGGCCAGTGGACTAAATCAGAATTACTTCCGGGACTACGACTCTGCTACCGGGCGGTATGGGCAGAGTGATCCTCTCGGCTTGAGAGGCGGAATTAGCACATACGCCTATGTAGGCCTAAACCCCTTCTATGCCAGTGACCTTTTTGGGCTTGAATCGCCTGGTTGGTGGTCTTTCCCTCCTGGAAAGCAACGAGAGGACTGGCGGAGAGCCCAAACATCTGGTTATAAGGGGGAGCTCAATGCTCAGTTTGGCGTTGCAGCTTCTTACGGTAATTTTGCTGCGGGCGGGGGCGGCGAGGCAGGTGTTGCTCTCGATACGGCTCTAACAGTGTGCGTTTACGTGAAGGGTTGCGGGGCATCCCCGGTAGCCGGCGGGTTCATTGGGGGGCTGGCTGGCTCAGTTAGCGGTTCCTGCGGAACTGGCGAATTGTCTTCTGGTAAAAGCCAATCAATGCAACTCCAGCTTGGTGCTTTTGAAGGGGGCGGTTTGAAGGGGTCCGTGGAAATTGGGAAAAATAGTGGGGCGAGCGTGGGTTTGAACGGTGGCGTGGGAGCCCAAGCTTCAGGCGGACTACAACAATGTGCAACTAAAATGTGGTGCACTAAATGAAATACAAATCCGTAAGAGGCGATAAGGCTCTGCTGGCCGGCGCCGGCACATTTTGTTTTTGCCTCATAACAGCGCTACTCCTGTTTTTTTTGAAATATCAAAAAATAATTGATGTTCCTTTTATATTTTTTGGATTCCTTTCTATAGTAATGGCGGTGGCAGTAATCTTCACTGCCCAGCATGGGTTAAATAATTACTTAAGGAAATAAATTAGTGTCAATGATGTATTTAACCAGCTGTCATGCGCTCCTTGTGACGATTTTGCTAAGTGCGCCGAGCTGTGAAGAGGGCGGTGATCGGCGAGTGAAAGTTTAATCTTGCTGATGTGCTTGTCGTTGGCATTATTCGTGGATTTTTGGTCATGGTGATTTCGAGTGCGAAAAGACGAGTGATGTCTATGTCGCAATTTTCAGTCGATAGCGAAGGGAGACGTTTACCTAGGATGGGTCATTGTCAGTAGTTCCCAGTGAGTAGCTTTTTATTTAGAGGATTCCATTGCGAGCTCAAAAGTCCATTGCCTCCTAAAATTTTTGATCAATCCCTCGATTAGAACGTTTCTCGTAACGGCTCTAGACCTTCACATCGAGCGGCAGGTCGCTGGACTTTGTCGCAATCTGCCATCACGGCGGCGCGGGATTCGTGCGGAAGTCTGGGTGTGCTCATGTGGATTGCTTCCTTGGCTTCGAGGGTTTCTTGCTCGGCGGTGGTTCTTTGAGCAACGGTAGGAGGGCAGGAAGACCGAGGCCGTAGGCCAACACCGAGAGCCCCGGCGATACGCTCCCCAGGCCATTGAGTTTCTCCTTGGCGGTGAACGCCCGGCTGTAAGTGACGTGGTGCTCGTCGTCCAACTCGTGGCCGACCAACTGAGCCCGGAGTTCGGACACCACGCCCGCGTCCTGCAACTCTTGAATCAAGGTCTTGCGGAGCGAGTGGAAGCCGCGCTTGGCCGTGGGCCAGTTCTTGCCCACCTCGACCAGGTGCCGGCTGAAGGCTTTGGAGATCCAGTTGCCTTGCCCATTTTTAGCGTCGGCCTTGGCCGCCGGGAACAAGCGCTCCTGGCCCTCGGTTCGCGCCCGCTCGACCCAGGTTAGGAAGCCCAGGGCGAGCAGGTCGGGGTGGATCGGCACGGTCCGCAAGCTCACGTCGGTTTTCACTTTCTGGTGTTCGCCTTCGTCCGAAATCTGGATGCAGGGGATGCCGCAGTCTTCCACCACGTCAGCGGTCAGCAGTTGGCCGACTTCCGAAGCGCGGGCACCGGTATACAGACCAATGAGGGAGGCCCACCGTGCCGCCAGGGGCAGACCTTCGAAGGCGGCCGGCGCGAACAGGGCCTGGACCTGGTGGGCGTCGTAGGCTTTGAAGCCGAACTTGCGCCGGGCGCGCTTTTCCCGGGTCGAATAGCTCACGTGCCCGGACGCGGGGTTGTCGCCCCGAGGGTAGTGGCCGGAGGCTTGGGCCCACTCGAAGAACCCGCCCTTGCCGCCGATGTAGGACTGCTTGTTGGTGAGCGTGGGTGTAGAGGCGCCTTTTTCCCGCATGTCCTGATACCATCGCGCCAAGTCCGAGCGGGTGACCGTGTGCAGCTTGGTCTTCTCACCCAAGAAGCTGGTCAGCAGTTCGACAGCGGTCCGCTTGATGGTCCAGGTCTTGGGCAGGGTGCTGCCCTTGAGGCTGTTCAGCCAGGCGTCTCGGGCCTTCCCGAGCGTGATTGATTCGAGGGAGGGTTTGGTTACCCGCCTCGGCGTGGGGAGAGGCGGCACGTGCTGTTGAATCAGCTCCCCCAGCGCGCTGGGCTGCGGTGCTGTGAGCGCCATCAGTTGCTGGAAGAGCGTGACGTCCTCTTGGGTGTCGATCTGCCATTGCTCGGTGATCGACCCGTCCGCCGAGCGCGTCCGATTCAAGGTCAGCTCCTGCGGGCGTTGGGTGCCGGTCAGGCGCGCCAGGAGCGCGTCCAGGTCGTCGTCTTGGCTTTGCATGCGTCGGTCCTTCAACACAGTGAAGACCTGAGCATACCGGGCAGCCAGGGTCAGCGCGCGCAGTCTTGCCTCGCGCATGTCGTAGGTGTGCAGGGTGCGTTTGAAGGTCTGGCGACCCACGATGGGCTGCAAATCGACCGGCACACGCTGGCGGTAGGACCAGAGGCCGGAGGGGGCTCGAACTAGATGATGAGGAATGCGCATGGGGGTCGTGTGTTCCGACTTGCGCAGCTGCCGCCAGTTTTTACGCTAACAAAAAACCCCTGATTTCTCAGGGGTTTGCGTATTCTGGCGGAGAGAGGGGGATTCGAACCCCCGAAGCGCGGTTTAGACGCTTACACACTTTCCAGGCGTGCTCCTTCAACCACTCGGACACCTCTCCGTACCTGCCGTGCGACCGGGTCGTCGGCAGGAGCGGGATTCTAGCCGCCGCGGGCGCCATTAACAAGGTAAAGGATCGGCCGGTCCGGCACGACGGTGCCAGCGCAGGTGTCTGGCCCGCCATCGGCGCTGCCCGGCAGTCCCCGGTCCGTAGCGACGCTGGGGCACCACGGCCGCTGAACGATCAACTTGACGCGCCATGGCACAATATCGGTTCAGAGGAAGCTGGTTGCCCGATGTCTTATCTCGTTCTCGCCCGCAAGTGGCGCCCGAAGCGTTTTGCCGAACTCGTAGGCCAGGAACACGTGGTCCGCGCGCTCAGTAACGCGCTCGACAGTGGGCGTGTGCACCACGCATTTCTGTTCACCGGCACCCGCGGCGTGGGCAAGACCACGATTGCGCGCATTTTCGCCAAATCGCTGAACTGCGAGACCGGCACCAGTGCCGATCCGTGCGGCCAGTGCCCGGCCTGCCTGGATATCGATGCCGGCCGCTATATCGACCTGCTGGAAATCGACGCCGCATCCAACACCGGCGTGGACGATGTGCGCGAGGTGATCGAGAACGCGCAGTACATGCCCTCGCGCGGCAAGTTCAAGGTCTATCTGATCGACGAAGTGCACATGCTTTCCAAGGCGGCGTTCAATGCGCTGCTGAAGACGCTGGAAGAGCCGCCCGAGCACGTGAAGTTCCTGCTGGCCACCACCGACCCGCAGAAGCTGCCGGTGACCGTGCTGTCGCGCTGCCTGCAGTTCAACCTCAAGCGGCTGGACGAGGACCAGATCCAGGGCCAGATGACCCGGATCCTGGCCGCCGAGCAGATCGAATCCGATCCATCGGCGATCGTGCAGCTGTCCAAGGCGGCAGACGGGTCGCTGCGCGACGGTCTGTCGCTGCTCGATCAGGCCATCGCCTATGCCGGCGGCGCGCTGCGAGAGGACGTGGTGCGCACCATGCTCGGTACGGTCGACCGCACCCAGGTCGGGGCGATGCTGCAGGCGCTGGCCGACGGCGATGGTGCGCGCCTGATGCAGGTGGTCGCCGCGCTGGCCGAATTCTCGCCCGACTGGAGCGGCGTGCTGGAGGCGCTGGCCGAGGCCATGCACCGCATCCAGGTGCAGCAGTTGGTGCCGTCGGTGGCATTCGTCGGCGATGGCATCGACCCGACTGCCTATGCCGCGCAGCTGCGGCCGGAAGTGGTGCAGCTGTGGTACCAGATGGCGCTCAATGGCCGTCGCGATCTGTATCTGGCGCCGAGTCCGCGCGCCGGTTTCGAGATGGCGGTGCTGCGCATGCTGGCCTTCCGCCCAGCGGCGGCAGTGCCGGCTGGCGGCAGTGACGATGGGCGTGGTGCCAGTGCTGGCAGTCGTGCGCATTCTGTGGGACCTGGCATGCAAGCCGCTGCACCGGTGGCAGCCGCACCCGCGCCCGCAATTGCGGCGCAGCCGGCCGAGCTGAAGGCGGCCGTGGCTGCGGCCGCCCCACCGGCACCGGTTGCGGCCCCACCAGCGCCTGTCGTGGTGTTGCCCGCTGCGGAAGCATCGACCGGTAGCCACCCGTCGACAGCTTCCGCGCGCGGTGACGACACGCCGCCCTGGGCGATGGACGATGCGCCTGTGTGCGCCAACGCTGCCCCCGCCGCTGCGGCGACGCCCACGCTAGCGCCGGAGGCGGCGATGGCGCCGCCCGCAGCGGTCGACGCGGCGTTGCCCGCTGCGGGCGTGCCCGAAGCTGCCGTGGCAGTTTCCGCAGCCGTTGCGGCACCTGCACCTGCACCTTCAGCGGCGGTGACGGCGATACCATCGGTTGCCGCACCCTCAGTACCGCCACCGGCAACCGACCCGTCGCCCCTGCTCGACGACGGCCACATCGCCGATGCCGAGCAATGGCTGGATCTGGTCACCCGCAGCGGCTTGAACGGTCCCTCGCGACAGCTCGCCGCCAATGCCGCCTTCATCGGCCATCGCGACGGCGTGCTGCGCCTGGCGCTGGCGCCGGGCTTCGAATACCTCAATTCCGAGCGTTCCATCGCCAACCTCGCGCAGGCTCTCGCGCCCGAGTTGGGAAATACGCCGCGCATCGTCATCGAAACCGGCAATGCCGATGTCGAGACCCTGCACGAGCGGGCCAGTCGCCAGAAAGGCGAGCGCCAGAGCGCGGCCGAAACAGCGTTCATGAACGACCCGAACGTGCAGCAGCTGATTCAGCAGCAGGGCGCGCGGGTCGTCCCCGATTCCATCCGCCCTTACGACGAGTAACGACACATGCGTGGGAACATTGCCCAATTGATGCAGCATGCGCAGAAGATGCAGGAAAACCTGCAGCGCGCCCAGGAAGAACTGGCCAAGCTGGAAGTCACCGGCACCGCCGGCGGCGGCATGGTCAGCGTGACGCTGACCGGCGCCAAGGAGTGCCGCAAGGTCCGTATCGACCCAAGCATCCTCTCCGACCAGGAGATGGCCGAGGACCTGATC
Organism: Xanthomonas arboricola; assembly: GCF_002940665.1. GTDB lineage: Bacteria > Pseudomonadota > Gammaproteobacteria > Xanthomonadales > Xanthomonadaceae > Xanthomonas > Xanthomonas arboricola_B. The sequence continues at coordinate 645,339 of NZ_MIGY01000003.1, read as the reverse complement.
GCCGCCGCCTTCAACGACGCCTCCAACAAGATCGACGCCGAATCCAAGGACCGCATGGGTTCGGCCACCGCCGGCATGCAACTGCCGCCAGGCATGAAGTTGCCGTTCTGAGCGAGGGGATTCGGGAGTCGGGATTGGGGATTGGCTGGAAGCGAGATCTGCTTCTGCATTTGCGAATCCCGAATCTCCAATTCCCAATCCCGGCCACCCAATGTCCTCTCTTCTCGAACAACTGATCGAGGCCTTCCGGGTGTTGCCGGGTGTGGGCCAGAAATCGGCCCAGCGCATGGCCTACCACGTGCTCGAACGCGAGCGCGAGGGTGGGCGTCGCCTGGCTGCGGCGTTGGCCAATGCGGTGGAAAAGGTTGGCCATTGCGTGCAGTGCCGCGACTTCACCGAGGCGGAGATCTGCGTGATCTGTGCCAGCAGCAGCCGCGACCGGCAGCAGCTGTGCGTGGTGGAATCGCCGGCCGATCGCCTGGCGATCGAACACGCCACCGGCTACCGCGGGCTGTACTTCATCCTGCAGGGCCGGCTGTCGCCGCTGGACGGCATCGGCCCGCGCGAGCTGGGGCTGGACCGGCTCGGCGAGCGTCTGGCCGCCGGTGAAGTCACCGAAATGATCATCGCCACCAATGCCACCGTGGAAGGCGAGGCGACCGCGCATTACCTGGCGCAGCTTGCCCGCCAGCATGGGGTGCGCCCGAGCCGGCTCGCGCAGGGCATGCCGTTGGGCGGCGAGCTGGAATACGTCGATCGCGGCACCTTGTCGCATGCCTTTGGCACCCGAGGTGAGGTGCTTTGAGCGCCGGGAATCGGGATTGGGGAATCGGGAATCGGAGAAGCGAAAAGCAGTGGCGCGCGCGGTAATCTCTTGCGATTCCCTACTCCCGATTCCCCACCCATGACCGATACTATCTTTGACAAGATCATTCGTCGCGAAATTCCGGCCAACATCGTCTATGAAGACGACGAGGTGCTGGGTTTTCAGGACATCGCACCGCAGGCGCCGGTGCACGTGCTGTTCATTCCCAAGCAGCATGCCATTCCCACGCTGGACGATGTGCCGCCCGAGCAGGCGCTGTTGGTGGGCAAGCTTGCACTTGCTGCCGCAGCGTACGCACGCGAGCAGGGGCTGGCGCAGGACGGCTATCGCATCGTGATGAACTGCCGCGCGCATGCCGGCCAGACGGTGTTCCATATCCATCTGCATCTGCTGGCCGGCGCGCCGCTGGGACGGTTCGGCACGCCCTGACCTGGTTGCGCGATCCGGCGCATCGGCGCCTGTTCCAGCCGCCGCATCGCATAAACAAAAACGCCGCTCCCTGCGAGCGGCGTTTTTGCGTGTCACTGACTCAGCGGTCGATTACCACCAGCCGCGGCCCCAGCCCCAGCCGCCGCCCCAGCGCGGACCCCACGGGTCGCCCCACGGGCCGTACGGGTAAGCCGGCACCACATCCACCTCGCGCACGACCGGCCACAGGTAGACCACGTCGGCATTGACCTTGGGCAGCTTGTAGTCGTACTCGCCGATCTTGGTGGTTTCGTAGCTTTCGATCTTGCCGATGAAGGTCACCTCGCGACCGGGCTCGAACACCGCCGGATCGTAGAAGCCCGAGCGGCACGCCAGGAAACGGCCATCGCTGGCGTCCACGGCGTTGCGGTCCGGACGGCCGCTGGCGTTGAGCGGACGCGAGATCAGCTCGAAGCAGGTCTGGCCCTGGCCGGGCTTGGTCTGGATGATCTTGCCGCCCCAGCGCACCGACGTGCCGACCTGGGCGCTGGCGGTAGAATCGCTCGGACTGACCGTAGGGAACTGACCCTGCAGCGGCTTGGGCGCGGTGGCACAGGCGGCGAGCCCGAGCACGGCGACGATGGGAAGAAGAAAGCGGGTACTCATGAGGAAGCTCCGGTTCGCGGGCGATGCAGCTGCAGATCTTTGAGGAGTGAGGCGCTGTCCGAATCAGCGCAAGCGTAGCGTGCGGCAGCGAAACGTTGGCTGAGCGCCAACAATGCCGGATTCGGGTGTGAACGGGCGACACGTTGCGCCCAGGCGATCGCCGGTTCGTGCGGTTCGCGGGCCAGGCCGAGCTTGCCGTAGCGGCGGCCCAGGCGATGCCAGGCGCGCAGCAGCGGGTCGCGCTCGCGCTCGCCGCGCGCCAGCAGCCAGCCCATCCACGCCAGCGCGCTGAGCGCAAACACGCCGAAGATGAGGGCCAGCTGTCCGCTGTCCAGGCGATCGATGCCGAAGGGTTGCAGCAGCCGCTGCTGGCGGTCGGCATCGAAGGACAGCACCAGATCGTTCCAGCCGCGGCGCAGCAGGTCGCTGACCTGGCCCAGGCTGGCCCACATGCCGAGCTGGGCGAAATTGTTGCCTGCACCGACCTGCACGCGGTCTTCCAGCGTGTCGTAGATGCGTTCCGGCGCCACCGCGGCGGTGGGGTCCACCCGCACCCAGCCGCGCCCGGCCAGCCAGACTTCGGTCCAGGCATGCGCATCCATGCGCCGCACCACCCAGTAATTGCCGAAGCCGTTATAGGTGCCGCCGGCATACCCGGTGACCACGCGCGCGGGGATGCCGGCCGCGCGCATCAGCACCACGAACGAAGAGCTGAAGTGTTCGCAGAACCCGGCCTTCTGCTGGAATAGGAATTCGTCGACGCTGTTGCGGCCGAGCAGCGGAGTATCCAGGGTGTAGGCAAAGTCGCGGGTGATCCACTGCAGCGCGCGCTGCACCACGGCATCGTCGTTGCTGCCGGCTTCCGCGCGCCATTGCCGTGCCAGCGCGAGCGTACGTGGATTGAAGCCCGGCGGCAGCGCGAGGGCGCGCTTGCGCAACTGGTCCGGCAGGTCGGTGTCGAAGCGTGCCGGCGGTGCCGATTGCAGCTCCCAGCGGGTCAACGCACTCAATGGCCGCTGTGCGAACAGTTCGTAGTCGGGCGACAGCTCGGCATTGGCCACCGCTTGCGTGGGCAGGTCCAGCGACACCAGTTGGCGACGATCGGTGGGCTCGTAGTCCAGGCGATAGCGATAGCGCTGCGGCCCGGCGGTGACTGAGGCGGGTTGGCCGCGGCCGGTCCAGCGCGCGCGCTGCCAGGTCCGGCCATCGAAGTCCCACATCACCGGCCCGCGCCAGTAGCGTTGCTGCGGCGGTGGCGCCTTGCCGCTGAACTGCACGCGCAGCGCCGGGCTGTCGTCGGCCATCAGGTCGATCCACTCGCCCGGCGACATGTTGTCCGACAGGCCCGGCCGCGACAGCGCGCGCTCGGGCACGCCCCATAGCGGGGAACTCAGGCGCGGCAGCAGCCAGAACGTGGCCAGGGCCAGCGGCACGCCGATGGCGACCAGCTTGCCGATGCCGCGCAACTGCATCCGCAGCGCAGGCGTGGCGGTGCGGTGTTCTTCGTCGGCCAGCCGCTGCATGCTCAGCAGTGCACTCACCACCGCCAGCAGCGCCAGCCCCATCGTCGCCGGCCCCTGGTCGAGCAGAAACGCCGCGAACGGGGCGAACAACGCAAAGCCGAGCAGGCTGCGCGCATCGCGCAAGGTGCGCAGCTCGGAGGCCTTGATCGCCAGCATCGCGGCCAGCACCGCGCAGCCGGTGTCGCGGCCGAAGCGCATGCCGATCTGCCAGTACACCGCGCCCAGCATCGCCACCACCAGCAACAGCCGCACCGGTGCCATCGCGGTGCCGCGCCAGCTCAGCACGCCGACCAGCACGGCGGCCACGGCAATGGTGCCGGCGAGCAGGCCGGGCAGCTGCAACAGCAACGGCGCCAGTGCCAGCCAGCTGGTGACCAGCACCCAGCCGCGGCTGGCCTGGGTGATCGGGACGGATGGCTCAGTCATGGGGAAGCAGGGCCAGGGCGCGCAGACACAGATGATGGTGCGCCGGACCTTGCGCAGGCCCCAGCGGTGGCTGGCCCGGCAGCAGCAACCGGTAGCGCCGGCCGTCGCGCTCGGCCAGGTTGACCCAGCGGGCAAGCCGCGCGATGCGGCGCTCGTAAGGCAACGCGTTGAGCGTGCGCCAGTCCAGCGTGACTTCGATGCCCAGCGGCTGCTCGTACTCGCGCACCAGCAGGCTGTCGCGGCGTGCCGAGTGCTTCCAGGAAATCGTGCGTGGCGCATCGCCGGCACGATACGGGCGCAGTTGGTGCAACTCCTCGCCTTGCGGGTGCAGGCGGGTCTGGTTGGGCGAGCCGGCGCCCTCGGGCAACGCCGGCCCCTGTTGCTCGGGCCTGGGATAGGCCAGCAGCGGCGTTTCCGGCCAGACCCACGACCAGGCGCGCACCAGCCCCAGCGGCTGGGTGCTGGACAGGCGGATGCGTTCGATGTCCTGCCAGCCGCGCCGCGCGGTGGGCACCGGCAGGTCGACCTCGGCCATGTCGTGCTCGCGCAACGCACAGAAGCCGCTGCTGTCCAGGTGATCCAGGCGCAGCCCACGCCGTGCGCGGGCGTCGCGACGTGCCAGCGACACCCGCATGCGCAGCGGCTCGCCGGCCACCACCGGTTCGGCCGAGACCGCCTCGACGCGCAGCGCCGACAACTGCAGGTGCGCCATGATGCTGCTGGCAATCCCGGCGGTGGCCAGCAACAGCGCCAGCAGCAGGGCCGGGTTGTTGTTGTAGTTCAATGCGCCCAGCAGCATCGCCAGCAGCAAGGCGGTGACGAACAGCCCGAAGCGCGTCGGCAGCACGTAGATGCGCCGCCGATCCAGCACGATCGGCAAGGCCTCCGCGCCCCGCGGACGCGCCAGCAGGCTGAGTCGGCGGGCAATGCCGCGCACGTGCGCACGCACCTGGGTCAGTCCACCGGCACGCTGTGCAGCAGCGCCTTGGCCAGCGCCGGCCCGGACGAGGATTCGGCTTCCGGTACCAGCCGGTGCCCGGCCACCGCCACGAACAACGCCTGCACGTCTTCCGGCAGCACGTGCTCGCGCCCGAGCAGCAGCGCATAGGCCTTGGCCGCACGCAGCAGCGCGATGCCGGCACGCGGCGACAACCCGACGCGCACCCCGGCGTGCTGGCGGCTGCGCAGCAGCAAGGCCTGCACATAGCCGATCAGTGCATCGCTGGTATGGATCTGGCCCACCACCGTGCGCAGCGCCACCACGTCGGCGTCGCTGAGCTGCGGTGCGGCCTGGGCGATCAGTTCGCGCCGATCCACGCCCGACAGCAACGCGCGCTCGGCGTCGGCGCTGGGGTAGCCCAGGCTGAGCCGCAGCAGGAAGCGATCCAGTTGCGAATCCGGCAGCGGGAAGGTGCCGGACAGATCGACCGGGTTCTGCGTGGCGATCACGAAGAACGGCTCCGGCAACGCATGGGTGACGCCATCGAGCGTGACCTGCTGTTCGGCCATGGCCTCCAGCAGCGAGCTTTGCGTGCGCGGCGGCGCGCGGTTGATTTCGTCGGCCAGCAGCACGTTGGTGAACACCGGGCCGGGATGGAACTGGAACTGGCGCGAGGCGGCGTCGTAGACCGACACGCCCAGCACGTCTGCCGGCAGCAGGTCGGAGGTGAACTGCACGCGCTGGAAGCCCAGCCCCAGGCTGGAGGCCATCGCATGGGCGAGGGTGGTCTTGCCCAGGCCGGGCAGGTCTTCGATCAGCAGATGGCCGCCGGACAGCAGTGCCACGAACGCCAGGCGCACTTCCTGCGCCTTGCCCAGCAGTAGCGAATTGACCTGGTCTTGTGCGCGCCGCAGCGATTGGCGCAGCGCATCGGTTAGCATTTCCGTGGAACGCAGCGGTGTCGACATCACAATTCCGTAGGTGGAAGAAGAGTGCACAGGGCAATGCAAGGGGACCAACGCGCACATCGCACCTTCGTGATCCTGTGGACACTGGCGACGGCCGTCAAGCTGTTGATCGCCGCGCGGCTGCAGCTGTTCGTCGACGAGGCGTTCTACTGGCAGGAAGGCCAGCATCTGGCCGCCGCGTATTCGGATCTGCCGGGCATGACCGCCTGGCTGGCGCGGCTGGGCGTGGAACTGGGCGGACATCATCTGCTGGCCCTGCGCCTGCCATTTCTGGCCATTGCCGCGCTGATTCCCTGGTTGATCGCGCATATCGCCACGCGCTGGTTCGGCTCCACGCTAGGCTGGCAGGCCGGTAGCCTGACCTTGCTGATGCCGCTGTCGGCCACGCTCGGCATCCTGGCGGTGCCGGATGTGCCGATGGCGCTGGCGGCGGTGCTGTGCATGGACGCCGGCGCGCGGCTGCTGCGCGAGGTCGATGCCACCAGCGCGCTCGAGCTCGCCATCGGCCTGGTGATCGGCGCGCTCAGTCACTACCGCTTCGCCGGGGTGATCGGGGTGGGTTGCATCGCGCTGCTGTGCATTCCGCAGGGCCGCACGGTCATGCGCGACCCGCGCATCTGGATGGCGCTGACGGTGGGCGCGGTGAGCTGGCTGCCGCTGCTGTTCTGGAATACCGAGCATGACGAGGCCGGGCTGCGCTTCCAGTTGGTCGACCGGCATCCATGGCGCTTTCAGATCACCGGGCTGTGGTTCTTGCTGATACAGGCGGTACTGGTGACCCCACTGCTGGCCTGGGCGATGCTCAAGGTCGGCCTGGCCGGCACGCGTGCCGGTGGCGGTTCGCGTGCGCAATGGCGGTATTTCGGCCTGCTGGGCGGGATTTCGACCGTGGCGATCTTCGTGCTCGGCTTCTTCAGCGATGCCGAGCGGATCAGCTTCCATTGGCCGCTCCCGGGCTACCTGGCCTTGCTGGTGGCGGTGCCGGTGATCCTGATGCGTTGGCCGCATACGCTGCGTCGCGTGGCCTGGGCGATTGCGCTGCTTGGCACCCTGGGTGCGTACGGCTATTACCTGGCGGTGTCGGTGCCGTCGATTCGCGCGCATGCGGCCGGCGAAAAATACTATCCGCGCAACTTCGCCGGGTGGAAGGATCTGGCGCGCGCGGTCAAGATCCAGCTCGCGCAGATGCCGCCGGGCACGCGCGTGCTGGCGGAAAACTTCAAGGTCGGTGCCGAGCTGGGCTTTCAACTGCACGATGCCAATGTGGAAGTGCTGCGCGCGGAGTTGAACGACAAGCACGGGCGCAGCGCCCAGCTGCAGCAGTGGGGGCTGCTCAGCGACGGCACGCGTAACGGGCCGCGGCTGCTGGTGCTCTCGCCCAGCGATCAGCGTTATCGCGACCTGTTGAAGCGCTATCACGCCATCTGCGAGATGGTCGGGCCGTTGCCGCCGCCCACCGTGGTCTCCACCGATCACGGCTACCAGCGCTTCCTTCTGTTCGCGCTGCCGGCGCAACGCCAGCCCGGGCCGTGCATCGCCCCGGCGATGGCCTGGATCGATACGCCGCTGCCGGACGTGCGCGTGGCCGGGCAGGTGCAGGTGCGCGGCTGGGCATTCAAGGACGGCGTCGGGCTGTCGCAGGTGGAGCTGCTGCTGGACGGGCGTCCGGTCGCGCAGGCCGAGTACGGCGCGCCGCTGGATGTGCGCCCGTACTGGAAGATCTCCACCGACCCGCAGCACCCCAACGTCGGTTTCAACGCCACCTTCGACACGCATGCGCTGCCGCCGGGCACGCATTGGCTGGGACTGCGCCTGCATGGCCACGACGGCAGCGTCGAGGACTGGTGGGAACAGCCCATCACCGTTTCCGCACCTTAGATCACGCAATGACCGACGCCATGACTGTTGTCCCTCCCGTGCCTGCGCCCGGGATCCGAATCGCCGTGCTGGTGCCCTGCCATAACGAGGCGGCGACGGTCGCCTCGGTGGTCGCTGCGTTTGCCGCTGCCTTGCCGGGCGCGGCAATCCATGTGCTGGACAACAATTCCAGCGATGCCACCGCGACGATCGCCGCAGCGGCCGGCGCGCAGGTGAGCCGCGTGGCGCTGCAGGGCAAGGGCAATGTGGTGCGGCGTGGATTTGCCGATGTGGACGCGGACATCTATCTGCTAGTCGATGGCGATGCCACGTACGATGCGGCCGCCGCACCGGCGCTGGTGCGCAAGCTGATCGACGAGCGCCTGGACATGGTGGTCGGCGCGCGCCGCGATCGGCAACAGGCTGCGTATCGGCCCGGCCATCGCATCGGCAACGTGTTGCTGACGCGTTGCGCAGGGCTGCTGTTCGGTCGCAGTTTCGACGACATGCTGTCCGGCTATCGCGTGTTCTCGCGGCGCTATGTCAAATCCTTCGCAGCGCATGCGCAGGGATTCGAAACCGAAACCGAACTGGCCGTGCACGCATTGCAGTTGCGCATGCCGGTGGCCGAGGTCGAAACCGCCTACGGCGTGCGCCCGGAAGGCTCGCAAAGCAAGCTGAATACCTGGCGCGATGGCTGGCGCATCCTCACCACCATCGCCAAGTTGTTCAAGGCCGAGCGGCCATTGTTGTTCTTCTCCATCGGCTTTGTGCTGAGCGCCATGTTGTCGATCGTGCTGGCGATTCCGCTGTTCGAAACCTATTTCCAGACCGGGCTGGTGCCGCGGTTTCCCACCGCGATCCTGTGCGTGGCGCTGATGCTGCTGGGTTTCCTGCTGCTGGCGTGCGGGCTGATCCTGGACACAGTCACGCGCGGACGCGTCGAGGCCAAGCATCTGGCGTATCTGGCCGAGCCGGGCGTCGCCACTGTTGTCGCTGCGCGTGCGCCTGGGGCCGCCCGCTGATGGCAGCCATCGCGACATCGACGCCGGTGGGCCGGCGACAGCGGCTGTTGCACTGGTCCGATCGCCATTTCGGCTTTCATTCGCCCCGCCAGATCGCCGCGGCGGTGGTGGCGGTCGTGCTACTGGGCGCGCTGTTCTCGCTTGGGCTGGGCCAGGACGCCAACTGGGATCTGCGCAACTACCACCTCTACATCGGCGATGCCTGGGCGCACCGGCTGGGCGTGGATCTGGCGCCGGCGCAGATGCAGAGTTACTTCAGCCCATTGCTCGATGTGCTGCATGCCTGGCTGATGCTGCAGCTTCCCGGGCCGGTGGCCGGGCTGCTGCTGGGCGGCTTGCATGCGCTGGTGTGCGTTCCGGTGGCGGCAGTGGCATGGCGCGTACTGGCCGGGCAAGCGCGGCGCGCGCAGTGGGCGCCGCTGTTTGCAGTGGCCGGCATGTGCAGCGCGGTGTTTCTGTCCGAGCTTGGCGGCACCATGGGCGATACCGCCAGCGCGCTCCCGGTGTTGGCGGCGTTGGCGCTGGTGTTGTCGGCCCAGGCGCGGGCGCGGCAGGGCGCGCACGCTGTGCATCGATGGGCCATTGCCGGCGCACTGATCGGCCTGGCCGTCTCGCTCAAGCTCACCAATGCACTCTACGCGTTGGCGCTAATGCCAGCGGTCCTGTGCGATGGCGGGCGGCTGCGCTCACGCGTGCTGGGTCTTGGCGTGCTTTCCGGCGTCGCGGTGCTGGTGTTGGTGCTGGTGGCCGGGCCCTGGTATTGGCAGGTCTGGCAGCACCTGGGCAATCCGCTGTTTCCGCAGTTCAACGGAGTCTTCAAATCGGCGCTGGCGCAGCCGGTATCGGTTGCCGATGTGCGGTGGTTGCCGCGCAATCTCGGCGAGCAGCTGATCTGGCCGCTGCTGTTTACCTTCAAGCCGCAGCGTATCGGCGATCTCGGTCTGGTGCAGGCCGGTTGGGCAGTGCTGTATGCGGTGACGCTGCTCGCTGCAGGACGCACGCTGCTGCGCCGGCCAGCGCGGCGCGTCGGGCTGGATCGCTCGGCCATGGTCCTGCTGGTGTTCTTCGGCGTTGCTTACGCGCTGTGGCAGGCCATTTTCAGCATCCATCGCTATCTGGTGGTGCTTGAGCTGCTTGCGCCGTTGGTGCTCTGGATCGTGTGTCGGCACGCATTCGCCGCGCACGCCGATCGCAAGGCGGCCTGGTTGATCGGGCTATGCGCCCTGGTCGCCGTGGTCGGGTGGAAGGATTGGGGGCACGAGGCCTGGGCGCGCGACAGCTTCCAGGTGCAGCAACCGGTGATGGACGATCCTGCCGCCTCCACGGTGTTGCTGGTCGGCGACGAGCCGCAATCCTGGCGGGTGCCGCTGCTTCCGCGGCAGGCACGGTATATCGGGGTGGCGACGAATATCGCCGAGACCGACCAGTACCGGCAGCGCGTGCGCACGCTGATTGCCGAGCGGCCGCAGCTCTACGCCATGCTGGGCGCGGCGCGCGACAAGCAGCAGCTGCGGATCGACCGGATGAATCGCTGGGCGCAGCAGCTGGGGTGGAGCGTGCAACCACAATGCACGCGCCTGCGCTGGTTGATCGCGCGCGGCCTGCGCGCCGAGCTGGATGCATCGCAGCCGGGCCGCTGCGTGCTCAACATTGCCAGGGGCAGGGCGCTGGACATCGCCGCCGCAGACCGTGCCGTGCGCGAGGCCGCGCAGCAGCGCCTGGCCACGTACGGGCTGACGCTGGATCCTGCGCGTTGCCGTACGCTGTCCTCGCACGTGGGGCAGGCCGATTATCCGTATCAGTTCTGTGCACTGACTCGGCCCGATTAGGGCTGCGTGCCTGGGGGCAGGGATTGGGGATTGGGGAGTTTTGCTCGTGCCCGATCGTTTCCATGCGTGCGCGGTCTCCACTCCTGGCCGCACTGCAATCTTACGGAATCTCGAACCCCGCCTGCCGCAGCAGCCGTGCCAGCGCGATCAGCGGCAGGCCGATCAGGGCGGTGGGGTCCTGCGAGCCAATGGCGTCGAACAGGCTGATCCCGAAGCCCTCGCATTTGAAGCTGCCGGCGCAATCCAGTGCTGGCTCGACGGCCAGGTAGCGGTCGATCTCGGCTGGCGTCAGCGGGCGCAACTGCACCTCGGTCAGGTCCAGCGCGTGCGCGGTGCGTCCAGGGCCGACCAGGCTTACCGCCGTATGGAAGCGCACCACGCGGCCGGACATCGCGGTCAACTGCGCATGCGCCCGCTCCAGCGTGCCTGGTTTGCCCAGGGCCTGACCGTCCAGGTCGGCCACTTGGTCCGAACCGATCACCCAGGCGTCGGGCGCGTGTGCAGCCACTGCCGCCGCCTTTTCGGCAGCCAGCCGACTGGCCAGCGCGTCCGGGCGCTCCCCGGGCTGCGCCTGCTCGTCGACCTCCGGCCGGGCGGTGGTGAAGTCCAGGCGCAGCCGGCTGAGCAACTCGCGCCGATAGACAGAGGTGGAGGCAAGAATCAGGCGTGGCATCATGGAGGGCGCTATACAGGACGTCGGGCAGGGAAGTCTGCCAGCCTTGGCGCTGTGCCAGGCGCGTGAATAGGGGGATTTGACAGGGCGTCTGCGGCTCTTTAACATTCTGCGGCTTATGTCCGCGAACGTACCCGAAATGCTGGATGCTTGGCGGATGGTCGCAGCGCGCAGGCGCTTCGATGGCCGCATCCCGCTCTCTGCGATGACCCGCCTGCAAGGCAGCTTGGTCGATACCGAGGGCGAGTGTGTCTATTCGCTCCAGTTCGATCATGACGACCTGCTGAAGGTTGCCTATGTCGAACTCAGTGTCGACGTCGAGCTCCCGCTGGCCTGCCAGCGCAGCCTGCAGCGTTTTCTATATCCGGTGCAGATCAGGCAGCGTCTGGGTCTGATCCGCGACGAAGCCGATGAAGCTGCGTTGCCGGCCGAGTACGAGGCCTTGCTGGTGCCCGAAGATGGCATGCTGCGGGCCACGGATCTGGTCGAGGACGAACTGGTCCTGTCGATACCGGTGGTGCCGATGGCGCCGGGTAGCGAAGCCGTCGAGGCCGAGTGGGTTCCGACCCAGGAAGAGCAAGACAAGGCCAGTCCGTTCGCGGCGCTGGCAGCGTTCAAAAAACAGTAACCGCCGCTGTGAAGGGCGGAAAGACAGGTCGGCGCGGGCGTGAAGCGTCCTGTTCGACTCGACAGACCAGTTATCGAACTTAAGTTGGAGCAATCCCATGGCTGTGCAGAAATCCCGAGTTACCCCGTCGCGTCGCGGCCAGCGCCGTTCGCACGATGCCCTGACCGCCAAGCAGCTGTCGACCGACCCGACCAGCGGCGAGATCCATCTGCGCCACCACATCACCGCCGACGGTTACTACCGTGGCAAGAAGGTGATTGCGACCAAGTCGTCGGCCGTTCAAGAAGATTGATTCGTGGCACCCGGCGCGTTCGACGCCGCCGGGTGACCCTCGCTTCTTCCGGAGCCGCCGATCACCGCGGCTCTTGCAACAGGGAACAGTATGAGCAAGCGGATCTATTCCAGAATCGCGGGCACGGGTAGCTATTTGCCCGAAAAGGTGTTGACCAACGACGATATGTCCAAGATCGTCGACACCAGCGATGAATGGATCTACTCGCGCACTGGTATCCGAGAGCGTCACATCGTCGCCGACGACCAGACCACCAGCAACCTAGCGTATTTCGCCTCGCTGAAAGCGATGGAAGCGGCCGGCGTCACCGCCGAGGAGCTCGATCTGATCGTCGTCGGGACCACGACTCCGGACCTGATCTTCCCATCGACCGCGTGCCTGTTGCAGGCGCGGCTGGGCAATGTCGGGTGCGGTGCGATGGACGTCAACGCTGCCTGCTCGGGCTTCGTCTATGCGCTCAGCGTAGCCGACAAGTTCGTGCGCAGCGGCGACGCCAAGACCGTCCTGGTAGTTGGCGCAGAAACCCTGACCCGCATCGTCGACTGGACCGACCGCACCACCTGCGTGCTGTTCGGCGATGGCGCGGGCGCGGTCGTGCTCAAGGCCGACGAAGAGACCGGCATCCTCAGCACCCATCTGCATGCCGATGGCAGCAAGAAGGAGCTGCTGTGGGATCCGGTCGGCGTGTCGGTGGGCTTCGGCGAAGGCAAGAACGGTGGCGGTGCGTTGCTGATGAAGGGCAACGACGTGTTCAAGTACGCGGTCAAGGCACTGGATTCTGTGGTCGACGAAGCTCTGGCCGCCAATGGCTACGACAAGCATGACCTGGACTGGCTGATCCCGCATCAGGCCAACTTGCGCATCATCGAAGCCACCGCCAAGCGGCTGGATCTGCCGATGGAGCAGGTGGTCGTCACCGTGGATCGCCACGGCAATACCTCCTCGGCCTCGGTACCGCTGGCGCTGGACGAAGCGGTTCGCTCCGGCCGCGTGCAGCGGGGGCAACTGCTGCTGCTGGAAGCGTTCGGTGGTGGATTTACCTGGGGCTCGGCACTGCTGCGCTACTGAGTCCGGCAGGCAGTACCGCGTCGGTCGGCGATGCCTGGCGGTGATAGGACCGCTCCGTCATGGCAGAACCATCGTCATCGCCGGACAGCGCATCTGGCTGAAGCAGTGCCGCCGCGCCAGCCGGGCGGTCTCGCTCGGAGCACTCAACTTCGTCGCCCGCCGCCGGGGCCTGGACGCCTTGCGTCCACCGCCGCACCGTGAGGGCGATGCCGCGCGCGATCAGGAAGCGCGCCGGCTCGGCGAACTGCAGGCGCTAGCGGTGAATATGCCGCACGTGGTCGGTTACGGGCAGGCAGCCCGGGCGCTCAGCGACAACGGTTGATGGCGCGCGCCAGCGATGCGGCCGGCCCGACGGTGGCGGCGCATGCGTATCCGGTGACCGGACGATTGCAGCGGTTTGCGCAGCTCACCGGTCGCCTGGGGCGCTCGGCCGGGGCGCGGCGCGGGCCATCCTGGCCATCCACGCGGCGACCTCTCTGGCCGTGGTGCTGGTGCCGGTGATCTGCGTGGACTGGCTCGCCGATGGCGCAATGGACCTGCCCGACGCCGTGCTGCGTGCGCGCCGTCGCTCGCACTGGCCGGGCCTTGCATACGCGGCAGTACAGACGCCGGGGCGATTTCGCACGTATCATCCCGGCTCGATTTTTGTAGGCAGCAACGCGTGACCGAATCCACTCTCGCCGTCGTGTTCCCCGGCCAGGGCTCGCAGTCCTTAGGGATGCTGGCCGAATTGTCCGAGCTGCATCCGCAGATCCGCGAAACCTTCGCCGAAGCCTCCGAAGGCGCCGGCGTCGACCTGTGGGCCCTGTCCCAGGGCGGCCCGGAAGAGATGCTCAACCGCACCGAGTACACCCAGCCGGCCTTGCTGGCCGCGGGCGTGGCGGTGTGGCGACTGTGGAATGCGCAGCGCGGGCAGCGCCCGGCGGTCCTGGCCGGGCACAGCCTGGGCGAATACACCGCATTGGTCGCAGCCGGCGCCCTGTCGCTGCACGACGGTGCGCACCTGGTGCGGCTGCGCGGCCAGTTCATGCAGGCGGCCGCGCCGGCCGGCGTCGGTGCGATGGCGGCGGTGCTGGGCGCCGAGGATGCGCTGGTGCTGGAGGTCTGTGCCGAGGCGGCGGGCAGCCAGGTGGTGGTGCCGGCCAATTTCAACTCGCCCGGTCAGATCGTGATCGGCGGCGATGCGGCAGCGGTGGACCGCGCGCTGGCCCTGTTGGCCGAGCGCGGCGTGCGCAAGGCGGTCAAACTGGCGGTGAGCGTGCCCTCGCACACTCCGTTGATGCGCGATGCCGCCAACCAGCTCGCCGAAGCGATGGCCGGGCTGAGCTGGCACGCCCCGCAGATTCCGGTGGTGCAGAACGTCGATGCGCGCGTGCACACCGGCAGCGAGGCGATCCGCCAGGCGCTGGCCGAGCAGCTGTACCTGCCGGTGCAATGGACCGGCTGCGTGCAGGCGCTGGCCGCCCAGGGCATCACCCGGATCGCCGAATGCGGCCCCGGCAAGGTGCTGAGCGGGCTGATCAAGCGCATCGACAAGAGCCTGGATGCCCGTTCGCTGGCCACGCCTGCCGATTACGCCGGCGCGCTCGAGGCGTGGACGCACTGATTCGACGCACCTGCCGGCGCTGCCGGCAGCCCTCACCGTTCGCGGCTGCGGTCGCGAGCTCCCCATTCGAGGAACAGCATTCATGAGCAAGCCTCTGCAGGGCGAGATCGCCCTCGTCACCGGTGCCAGTCGCGGGATCGGCGCGGCTATCGCCGACACGCTGGCCGCACAAGGCGCCACCGTGATCGGCACCGCCACCTCGGCCTCCGGCGCTGCGGCGATCGGCGCGCGCCTGGCTGCCCAGGGCGGCCACGGCCGTGAGCTCGACGTCACCGACGCTGCGGCGGTCGATGGCCTGATCGATGCGATCGGCAAGGAGTTCGGCGCGATCTCGATCCTGGTCAACAACGCCGGCATCACCCGCGACAACCTGTTGATGCGGATGAAGGACGACGACTGGCAGGCGATCATCGACACCAACCTGACCAGCGTGTTCCGCACCTCCAAGGCGGTGATGCGCGGCATGATGAAGGCGCGCAAGGGCCGCATCGTCAACATTGCTTCGGTGGTGGGCGTGACCGGCAATCCCGGCCAGACCAACTACGCTGCGGCCAAGGCGGGCATCATCGCGTTCTCCAAGTCGCTGGCCAAGGAAATCGGCTCGCGTGGGGTCACCGTGAATGTGGTGGCGCCCGGCTTCATCGATACCGACATGACCAAGGCGCTGCCGGACGAGGCCAAGACCGCCTTGCTGCAGCAGATCGCGCTGGGCCACCTGGGTCAACCGGGCGACATCGCCAACGCGGTGGCGTTCCTGGCCGGCCCGAGCGCCGGTTACATCACCGGTGAGACCCTGCACGTCAACGGCGGCATGTACATGCCGTAAGCGTGCGGTGCCGGGAGGCGCTAAGTGGCTGATCGGCCGGGAGTTGTGATGCAATGCAAGGCTCGGTCGCTTCCACTACACTATCCAACGCGGCCATCGCAGCGGCGATGGCGTTTTTTTCGTACCACCACTACTCCATCTGGAGCGATATCCCCAATGAGCACCATCGAAGAACGCGTCAAGAAAATCGTCGTCGAACAACTCGGCGTCAAGGAAGAAGAAGTCACCACCAGCGCATCGTTCGTTGATGACCTGGGTGCCGACTCGCTGGACACCGTCGAGCTGGTGATGGCGCTGGAAGAAGAGTTCGAGTGCGAGATCCCGGACGAAGAGGCTGAGAAGATCACCTCGGTCCAGCAGGCGATCGACTACGTCAAGGCTCACGTCAAGAGCTGATGCGTTGTTCCTGACCGCGGTGGCGTGCGTCAAGCCGCTGCTGCGTCAGACATTCCATGGGGCCGCTGATGCGGCCCTGTGTTTTTCAGCGTCAATCGTAAACCGCAAGCACCGTCCGGTCCGTGGTGAGGAGATCTGCAATGAGTCGTCGTGTTGTCGTTACCGGCATGGGCATGGTGTCGCCGTTGGGCAATGATCTGGCCACCAGCTGGGATGGAATCATCCACGGGCGCTCAGGCATCGGCCCGATCACGCAGATCGATGCCTCGCAGTTCACCACCAAGATCGCCGGCGAGATCAAGAATTTCGATCCCACGCTTTTTGTGTCTGCCAAGGACGTCAAGAAGATGGATTCGTTCATCCATTACGGTGTCGGCGCCTCGTTCATGGCGCTGGACGACTCCGGGCTGGAAATCGACGACAGCAATGCCGAACGCGTTGGCGCCATTCTCGGCTCCGGCATCGGCGGGCTGCTCGGTATCGAAGAGCAGACCATCAAATTCCATGAGGGCGGCGCGCGCAAGATTTCGCCGTTCTACGTGCCCAGCACCATCATCAACATGCTGCCGGGCCAGGTGAGCCTGATCAAGGGCCTGAAAGGACCGACCTTCTCGGCCGTATCGGCCTGCGCCACCTCCAACCATTCGATCGGCACCGCGATGCGCATGATCCAGCACGGCGATGCCGACGTGATGCTGGCCGGCGGCGCCGAGCGCGGTTCCTCGCCGAGTTCGGTGGGCGGCTTCTGCGCGATGAAGGCCATGTCCACCCGCAACGACGATCCGACCGGCGCCTCGCGTCCGTGGGACAAGCAGCGCGACGGCTTCGTGCTGGGCGACGGTGCCGGCGTACTGGTGCTGGAAGAGTACGAACACGCCAAGGCACGTGGCGCGCGCATCTATGCAGAACTGGTCGGCTTCGGCGCCAGCTCCGATGCGTTCCACATGACCGCGCCCAGCGAAGACGGCGAGGGTGCGGCGCGCAGCATGGCCGCGGCGATGCGCGATGCCAAGCTCAATCCCGAGCAGATCGGCTACCTCAACGCGCACGGCACCTCCACGCCGCTGGGCGATCTGGCCGAAACCCTGGCCATGAAGCGCGCGCTGGGCGACTACGCCTACAAGACCATGGTCAGCTCGACCAAGTCGATGACCGGCCATCTGCTTGGCGCGGCCGGCGGTGTGGAAGCGATCTTCTCGGTGATGGCGCTGCATACCGGCATCATTCCGCCGACCATCAATCTGGAAGAACCCAGCGAAGGCTGCGACCTGGATTACGTGCCGAACGTGGCGCGCGAGGTGCAGGTGGATGCGGTGATGTCCAACGGCTTCGGCTTCGGCGGCACCAACGGCACGCTGGTGTTCAAGCGCGTCTGACGTCACTGCGCTGGTGGACCGCGAACAATGCTTCGCGGTCCACGGTGCACGCCGGTCATGGACGCCGCGCAGGACGCGTGTACGCGGCAGGAATTCGCTCCGCGAGCTGATCGCTCTCATCATGCGTGCCCTGCCTCCCTGCAGGGCGGCGCCTCTTAGCACCCCACGCCCAACCAGGCCGATGACGCTCACCAGACCCCTGCACGCCGACCTCGACCTGCTGGCGCTGCATCGGCTGGCGCCGCAGCGTTATCCGGCACTGCTCGAATCCACCGCCTCCGGCACCGCGCACGGTCGCTGGGATGTGTTGCTGCTGGCAGACGGCGCAAGCCTGCGGCTGGACGCCGATGGACGCACGCGCGACGGCGATGGACGCGTGCTGGACGGCGCATTTCTGCAAATGCTGGATGCGGCGTGGCAGGCCGAGCGCGTGCCGCACGATGCGGCCAGCCCCTGGCCGTTTCGCGGCGGCTGGGCGGTGTTGCTGGATTACGAGCTGGCCGCGCAGGTCGAACCGATTCTGCAGCTGCCCACGCGCAGCGATGGCGTGCCGAGCGCACTGGCCGTGCGCGCGCCTGCCGCGGTATTGCGCGACCGGGTGCAAGGCCGCTGCATCGCGTTGGCCGAGCCGGGCCGCGAGGATCTGCTGGCCCGCATCGTCGAGGACATTGCCGCCTGCGCCGCGTTGCCGCCGTTGCCCAGCTGGGTCGGGCCGGTGACTGTTGACGAAGACCCGCCGGAGCGCTTCACCGATGCAGTGGAGCGCGTGCTCGAGTATCTGCGCGCCGGCGATGTGTTCCAGGCCAATATCTCGCGCGCCTGGCATGCGGTGTTTGCCGCTGCCGTCGATCCGGCGGCGTTGCATGCGCGCCTGCGCGCGGCCAATCCCGCCCCGTTTGCCGGCCTGTTCGTCGCGGCAGGACGCGCGGTGGTGAGTTCCTCGCCCGAGCGGCTGGTGTCGGTGCAGGGCGATGTGGTGCAGACGCGCCCGATCGCCGGCACCCGCGCGCGCTTTGCCGGTGACGACGATGCCGCATGCATCCGCGAGCTGGTCGGCCACCCGAAGGAACGTGCCGAGCATGTCATGCTGATCGACCTGGAACGCAACGACCTGGGGCGCATCTGCGCGCCGGGGACGGTGGAAGTGGACGAGCTGATGGGCGTGGAAAGCTACGCGCACGTACACCACATCGTCAGCAATGTGCGCGGCCGTCTGCGCGCCGACGTCACCCCGGGCCAGGCGATCGCCGCGGTGTTTCCGGGCGGCACCATCACCGGCTGCCCGAAGGTGCGCTGCATGCAGATCATCGCCGAGCTCGAACGCACGGCGCGTGGCGCCTACACCGGCGCATTCGGCTGGCTCAATCGCGACGGCGACATGGATCTGAACATCCTGATCCGCACCGCCGAGGTGGACGGGGACCGGGTGCATTTCCGCACCGGCGCAGGGATCGTGGTGGATTCGGATCCGCAGCGCGAACTGGACGAGACTCGCGCCAAGGCGCGCGGCGTGCTGCGCGCCTTCGACCAGGCATGAGCGCTTCAACGGGACATCACCGGCGCGCGGTATCCTGCGCGGTGCAGCGGCAATGACGAGGTGCGTGTGGCGGTGACTGGCAAACGTGGATGTCTGGCCGTGCTGGGCACGGCCCTGTTGCTCGTGGCGCTGCTGGCGATTGCGGGGCTGGTGGCGTGGCGGCATTACCTGCACTTTGCCGACACACCGGTGAGCGCGGGCGCGCCCAGCGTGGTGATCGCGCCCGGCGATTCGCTCAAGGCCACGTTGCGCAAGTTGCGCGCCGCCGGCGTGGCGCAGGGCACCGATCTGGAATGGCAACTGCTCGCGCGCCAGGTCGATGCGGCCGGCAAGCTCAAGGTGGGCGAATACGCGCTGGCGCCGGCGCTGTCGCCGCGCGCGCTGCTCGAACGCATGCGCCAGGGCCGGGTGATCCAGTACCGCTTCACCATCGTGGAAGGCTGGAACTTCCGCCAGCTGCGTGCCGCGATCGCCACCGCCACGCCGCTGCAGCAATCCATCGCCGCGCTGGACGATGCAGCGTTGATGGCGCGGCTGGGTTTCGCCAACCAGCACCCGGAAGGCCGGTTTTTGCCGGAAACCTATCTCTACCAGCGTGGCGACAGCGATCTGGACGTGCTCAAGCGCGCTCATCTCGCGATGGACAAGGCGCTGGCGCAGGCCTGGGAGCAGCGTGCCCCCGATCTGCCGCTCGGCTCGCCGGAGCAGGCGTTGATCCTGGCTTCGATCATCGAAAAGGAAACCGCGCTGGGCTCGGAGCGTCCGCTGATTGCCGGCGTGTTCCTGCGCCGCCTGCAGCTGGGTATGAAGCTGCAGACCGACCCCGCCGTGATCTACGGCATCGGCAGCAGTTACGACGGCAATATCCGCCGCCGCGACCTGACCACCGATACGCCGTACAACACCTACACGCGTACCGGCCTGACCCCGACGCCGATCGCCATGCCCGGCCGTGAGGCCTTGCTGGCGGCGGTGCGTCCGGCGCCGGGGAATGCCCTGTACTTCGTCGCGGTCGGCGATGGCACCGGCGCGCATGCGTTCTCGGCCACCCTGGCCGAACACAATGCGGCGGTGGCGCGTTACCTGCAGCGCCGTCGCCTGCCGCAACCGGAGCCCACTCCATGACCACTGCGTTTTCACCCTGGCAGCAGCGCGCCTACGACCAGACGCTGGCGGCACTGGACGCCGGCCGGCTCGGGCACGGCCTGCTGATCTGCGGGCCGGATGGCCTGGGCAAGCGTGCGGTGGCCCTGGCGCTGGCCGAGCACGTGCTGGCCAGCTCGCCGGACCCGGCGCTGGCGCAGCGCAGCCGGCAGCTGATCGCCGCCGGAACTCACCCGGACCTGCAGCTGATCTCGTTCATTCCCAACCGCACCGGCGACAAACTGCGCACCGAGATCGTGATCGAGCAGGTGCGCGAGATTTCGCAAAAGCTCTCGTTGACCCCGCAGTACGGCATCGCCCAGATCGTGATCGTCGACCCGGCCGATGCGATCAATCGCGCTGCCTGTAACGCGCTGCTCAAGACGCTGGAAGAACCCTCGCCGGGGCGCTACCTGTGGCTGATCAGCGCGCAGCCGGCACGCTTGCCGGCGACCATCCGCAGCCGCTGCCAGCGGCTGGAATTCAAGCTGCCGCCCGCGCACGAGGCGCTGGCCTGGCTGCTGTCGCAGGGCGTCGACGAGCGGGCTGCGCAGGAAGCGCTGGACGCCGCGCGCGGTCATCCGGGGCTTGCGGCGCAGTGGCTGCGCGAGGATGGCCTGGCGGTGCGGCGCGCGGTGGCGCAGGACCTGGAACAGATCGCCGCCGGGCGCGCCGGCGCAGTGGAGGTTGCGCAGCGCTGGACCAACGACGGCCAGGCCGACCAACGGCTGCGCCACGCGGCGGACCTTGCGCTGGCACAGGCATCGGCCGGCTTGACCGATCCATCGCGGTTGCACAAGCTGGCGACCTGGTTCGACGCCGCCAATCGCACCCGCGACCTGCTGCGCACCACCGTCCGCGCCGATCTGGCGGTGACGGAATTGTTGCTGGCCTGGCGCGAGGGAGAGCGTCCGGCACGTTCTAGGGGAACTCGATGAGTGCAATGAATGCACGCCAGGGCATTTTGTCGCTGGCGTTGAAGGACAAGCCGGCGCTCTACAGTGCCTACATGCCGTTCGTGAAAGGTGGCGGCATCTTCGTGCCCACGCCCAAGCGCTACATGCTCGGCGACGAAGTCTTCCTGCTGCTGACCCTGCCGGACTCCAGCGAACGCCTGCCGGTTGCCGGCAAGGTCATCTGGACCACCCCGGCCGGTGCGCAGGGCAACCGCGCCGCCGGCATCGGCGTGCAGTTCCCGGACGGCCAGGAAGGCGAGAGCGTGCGCAACAAGATCGAGACGCTGCTGGCGGGATTGACGACCTCCGACAAGCCGACGCACACGATGTGATGCGGCGCGCTGCGGTCGCGCGCGTGATCGCCGTTGTCTGGCGCGGGGCATCGACGGGCGTATCGGGCATCTGACGGCGCCGAATCGACTGCCACAGCGTCGCGCCAGGGAGTCATGGCGCCACGCCCAGCCACCGGAATGGGGCGTTTTCGAGCGCATTGCCGCCGTCGCCGATGAACCTGTTGACGATCGCCGCAGCTGCCCTATAATGTGCGGCTCGCGTCACCGGGCGGTTAGCTCAGCGGTAGAGCATTGCCTTCACACGGCAAGGGTCACAAGTTCGAACCTTGTACCGCCCACCATCGAAATCCAGCAACAACAAGGGTTTCAACGCGAGAAGAAGAGCCGGCCATGCGCCGGCTTTTTTGTTTTCCTGAAGGCGCTCCTGCAACCGCCTTGGGCGTCTGGCTCGCTTGAAGTGATGTGGACCAGCCGATGCCGTCAAATCGCAGGTGTCGCCGCTATCCGTGCGAGTGGGATGCAGAGCCCGTTGATCCCAACGACTTGTTCAAGTCGCTGACAGGCCTGTTCATCCGGTTGTGCCTGCTTGTTGCAGGCGCGGGAACGAATCGCCATCCTGCAGTCCCCCGCGTTGAAGAAGGAGTGGCGATGAAGGCGCTGCTTGGAAGTGCTCTGGTTGCGATGGCGTTGCTGGCCGGCTGTGCACGCGATGTGGGCGAGCAGTACGTGGGCAGGTGGGTCAACACGACGTCGGATAAGAACGTGCTCAGCATCGAGCACAACGGCGAGAGCTTCATCATTCGCGATACCACGCCGGAGCGGCTCGGCGGCGGCGTCAGGACGAAGAATCATCCGGCGATCTTGAACAAGGGCGTGCTGCAGGTGTCCGGCGCCGATGGCACCGTCAACTATGCGATCGACCAGGCGACCGGGCACCTGAGTACGGGCGATACCGAGTACATGCGGGTCAAGTGATCGCTGCGCACTCGTTCAATGGGCGGGTGCTGGATAGCGGCGCTGCGTGTGATCACATCACCAATGGGGCAGCACCCCCGGCGTGTGGAACGCGGCGCATGACCTGTCGCCGCGAGCGCGCGGCTGGCGTTGTGAAGATTCGCGAAACAGGTCTGCGCGTGCAGCCCGGCCAGGCGAGGCCTGTATCTCAATCCCGCGATGCCGCTGCGTGTGCCTGCATCCAGCGCCACAACGTCGTGCGCGAGACGCCCAGTGCCTGTGCGGCGAGGGCGCGATTGCCGTTTGCGCGATCGAGCGCTGCGCGGACCGCCGCTGCGGTGAGTTGCAGGCGCGAGCTCGCAAGATCGGTGTGCCCGGGTGCTGCTGCGCCATCGCCATCGCCAATGCGCATCTCGAACAGCTCAGGTGCCCAGCGTTCCAGTTGATCCAGGTCAAGGCTGTGGCGCGGTTGTGCCTTCCAATGAATGCACAGGCGCTCGACCAGATTGCGTAATTCGCGCACGTTGCCCGGCCATGCGTGCTGTTGCAGCCGCTGCAGTGCTATCGATGACAGCGGGGAAGGCATGTTGCCGAGGTGCTGGAAGTAATGCGCCAGCAACAAGGCGATCTCGTCGGGGCGGTTGCGCAGTGGCGGCAGGGCGATGCGTAGCGCTGCCAGGCGATAGAAGAGGTCGCGGCGGAAGCATCCTTGCTCGACCAGTGCCTGCAGCGGCTGCAGGCTGGCGGCGACCACGCGCACGTCCACGGCGACCGGCAGGGTGGCGCCAACCCGCAGCACTTCGCGCTCTTCCAGCACGCGTAGCAGGCGTGTCTGCAGCGGCATCGGCAGTTCGCCGATTTCGTCGAGAAACAGCGTGCCGTCCTGCGCGGCTTCGATCAGGCCGACATGGCCGCCGCGGCGTGCGCCGGTAAAGGCGCCGTCGCTGTAGCCGAACAATTCCGCCTCCAGCAACGACTCGCTGATGGCACCGCAGTTGATGGCGACGAAGCGGCCACGCCGGCGGCTGCCGGCATGCAACTGGCGTGCGACCAGTTCCTTGCCGGTGCCGGTCTCGCCGCTGATCAGCACGGTGCCCGGATGTGGGGCGTACAGCTGCACCAGCTCGCGCACCTGCGTGATTGCAGCATCGTCGCCCAGCAATGCGTCGGTGCGCCGTACCCGTCGGGTGCCGGTGCGGCTGGCGGAGTGATCGTTGCCGGGTGCGCTCCCCAGCGCGATGGCGTGCTCGAGTGCCAGGCGGACCGAATCTGCCGAATACAGCAGTACCCCGGGCAAGCCGGCCTGCTCGGCGAAATCGATCGCCATGCCGGTGCCGACGATGACCTGGATGCCGCTGGCACGCAGGTCGGCGATGCAGTCGCGCGCGTCCTCGGCGGTGACGAAGCGACGATGTTCGATGTCCAGGTCGAAGCTGTCCTGAAACGCGCGGAATGAGGGCACGTCGGTGGCATGGGTGACCACGCCGATGCGCGGTGCGATGCGGCGTGCGCGCGCCAGCGCTTCCATCAGATCGAATCCGGTGGCCTGGATCGGCGCCAGTGGCAATGCGAGCCGGCTGCGCAGATAGGCGGCGTTGGAGCCGCCGGCGACCAGCACGTCGCAGCGCTCGCGGCGCAGGCGCTGGCCGATGACCTCCACCGCCTCGGCAAAGCCGAGGTTGACCTGCTCGATGCGCGCGCGCTGGTCGAACTCGGGGATGACGTCGGCCAGCAGGCCGGTCAGGCGAGAGACGCTGACGGTCCAGATGACGGGGCCAGAGGTCTCCGTCGGCTCGATAAATCGGGGGCTGCGCATCGGTGGCGTCGCGTTGCAGGGATGTTGCATCGTGCTTGGCGCGTTGCAGTATTGCAACATTCGGCGCTAGCTGGTCCAGTCGAATCAATGGCTTGGCGTTGGCATGCCATTTGCGCTCTATCCCGCATCCCAACTCTGGAATCGCCATGACGTCCTCATCCACCGCTTCCGCCGGCACGCGCTTCCGCGCGGCGTTGGCTGCCGAATCGCCGCTGCAGGTGATCGGCGCGATCAATGCCAACCATGCGCTGCTGGCGCAGCGTGCCGGCTACCAGGCCATCTACCTGTCTGGCGGCGGTGTGGCGGCCGGTTCGCTGGGGTTGCCGGACCTGGGCATCAATACGCTGGAAGACGTGCTGATCGACGTGCGCCGCATCACCGATGTCTGCGAGCTGCCGCTGCTGGTGGACGTAGACACCGGCTTTGGGCCGAGCGCGTTCAATATCGAGCGCACCATCAAGTCGCTGATCAAGGCGGGTGCAGCCGGCTGCCATATCGAGGACCAGGTCGGCGCCAAGCGTTGCGGACATCGGCCGGGCAAGGAGATCGTCAGCCAGGCCGAGATGGTCGACCGGGTCAAGGCGGCAGCCGATGCCAAGACCGATGCGGCGTTCTTCCTGATTGCGCGCACCGATGCGATCCAGATGGAAGGCGTGGATGCGGCGATCGAACGTGCGATCGCCTGCGTGGAAGCCGGTGCCGACGGCATCTTTGCCGAAGCCGCGTACGACCTGGACACCTACACGCGTTTTGTCGATGCAGTGGGCGTGCCGGTGCTGGCCAACATCACCGAATTTGGCAAGACACCGCTGTTCACGCGCGACCAGCTTGCGCAGGCCGGTGTGGCGATCCAGCTGTTTCCGCTGTCGGCATTCCGCGCAGCCAACAAGGCGGCCGAGGCGGTCTACACCGCGATCCGGCGCGATGGCCATCAGCAGGCCGTGCTGGACACCATGCAGACGCGCGAGGAGCTGTACGAGCGCATCGGCTACCACGGCTACGAGCAGCGCCTGGACGCGTTGTTTGCACGCAAAGGCGCATGATCGCGCCTTGCCGCGTGCAGGTTCCGCAATTTCATCCGTGACACCGCAACACGACACCGTTTGGGAGCGCATCGCATGAACGACACCGTCAATCCCGGCTTCAAGCCGAAGAAATCCGTCGCACTGTCCGGCACTGCTGCAGGCAACACCGCGCTGTGCACGGTGGGCCGCAGCGGCAACGATCTGCATTACCGCGGCTACGACATCCTGGATCTGGCCACCACCAGCGAGTTTGAGGAAATTGCCTATCTGCTGGTGCACGGCAAGCTGCCCAACAACGGCGAACTGCGCGGCTACAAGGCCAAGCTGCGTTCGCTGCGCGGCGTGCCGGCGGCAGTGAAAACCGCACTGGAGCAGCTGCCGCCGTCGGCGCATCCGATGGATGTGATGCGCACTGGCGTGTCGGTGCTGGGTTGCCTGCAGCCGGAGAAGGACGATCACAATCATCCCGGCGCGCGCGATATCGCCGACAAGCTGATGGCCTCGCTGGGATCAATGCTGCTGTACTGGTACCACTACAGCCACAACGGCAAGCGCATCGAGGTGGAAACCGACGACGACTCGATCGGCGGGCACTTCCTGCATCTGCTGCACGGGTTTGCGCCGAAGGACTCGTGGGTGCGTGCGATGCACACCAGCCTGATCCTGTACGCCGAACACGAGTTCAATGCCTCCACGTTTGCAAGCCGGGTGATCGCCGGCACCGGCAGCGACATGTACAGCGCCATCGCCGGCGGCATCGGCGCATTGCGCGGTCCCAAGCATGGCGGCGCCAACGAGGTGGCCTTCGAGGTGCAGAAGCGCTACGACACCCCGGACGAGGCCGAGGCCGACATCAAGGCGCGTGTTGAACGCAAGGAAGTGGTGATCGGCTTCGGGCACCCGGTCTACACCGTGTCCGATCCGCGCAACAAGGTGATCAAGGACGTGGCGCGCGAACTCTCTGACGAGCAGGGCAGCCGCAAGATGTACGACATCGCCGAGCGCCTGGAGACGGTGATGTGGGACATCAAGAAGATGTTCCCGAACCTGGATTGGTTCAGTGCGGTGAGCTACCACATGATGGGCGTGCCGACGGCGATGTTTACGCCGCTGTTCGTGCTGGCGCGCACTGCCGGGTGGAGCGCGCACATCATCGAGCAGCGCATGGACGGCAAGATCATTCGTCCCTCGGCCAATTACACCGGCCCGGAAGATCAGGTCTTCGTACCGCTGGATCAGCGTTCCTGAGGACGCGCCAGCGGTTGGATTAATCCGCTGATCGCCTTCGTTCAATGAAGGCGATCGAGCTCACGAAAGCGCAATGAGAGATGGCAAAAATCATCGGTGCCTGAAACCCTGATCCGATTCCCGATTCCCGATTCCCGATTCCCGATTCCCGATTCCCGAAATACCCCCGCCCGCTTCGATATCGCCAGCCATGAACAGCCAGTACCGCAAGCCCTTGCCGGGCACCTCGTTGGACTACTTCGATGCACGCGCCGCCGTGGATGCGCTGCAACCCGGCGCCTACGCAACGCTGCCGTACACCGCACGTGTGCATGCGGAAAATCTGGTGCGGCGCGCCGAACCGCAGATGCTGGAGGCCTACCTGTGCCAGCTGATCGAGCGCAAGCGCGACCTGGATTTTCCGTGGTTTCCGGCGCGTGTGGTCTGTCACGACATCCTGGGGCAGACCGCGCTGGTCGACCTGGCCGGGCTGCGCGATGCGATCGCCGAGCAGGGCGGCGACCCGGCGCAGGTCAACCCGGTGGTGCCGGTGCAGTTGATCGTCGATCACTCGCTGGCGGTGGAGTACGCTGGTTTCGACAAGCAGGCCTTTGCCAAGAATCGCAGCGTGGAAGATCGCCGCAACGCCGACCGCTTCCACTTCATCGAATGGACCAAGCGCGCATTCGAAAACATGGAAGTGATTCCGCCGGGCAACGGGATCATGCATCAGATCAATCTGGAGAAGATGTCGCCGGTGATCTACACGCTCGATGGCGTGGCGTTCCCGGATACCTGCGTAGGCACCGACAGCCACACCCCGCATGTGGATGCGCTGGGTGTGATCGCAGTGGGCGTGGGCGGGCTGGAAGCGGAAAACGTGATGCTGGGGCGCGCGTCGTGGATGCGCCTGCCCGACATCATCGGTGTGGAACTGCTGGGCCGGCCGGCGCCCGGCATCACCGCCACCGACATCGTGCTGGCCCTGACCGAGTTCCTGCGCCAGCAACGTGTGGTCGGTGCCTATCTGGAGTTCTACGGGGCCGGCGCCAGCGCGCTGACCATCGGCGATCGCGCGACCATCTCCAACATGACGCCGGAATTCGGTGCCACTGCGGCAATGTTCTATATCGACCAGCAGACGTTGGATTACCTGCGCCTGACCGGACGCGAGGACGCTCAGGTTGCCTTAGTGGAGACCTACGCGCGCCAGACCGGCCTGTGGGCGGATGACCTGGTCACTGCGCAATACGAGCGTGTGCTGCAGTTCGACCTGTCGAGCGTGGTGCGCAACATGGCCGGGCCGTCCAATCCGCACAAGCGCGTGGCCACCAGCGAGCTGGCCGAGCGCGGCATTGCCGGCGTCTGGGACGAGGTGCCGGGCCAGATGCCCGATGGCGCGGTGATCATCGCGGCAATCACCTCCTGCACCAATACCTCCAACCCGCGCAATGTCATTGCCGCGGGCTTGCTGGCGCGCAATGCGAATGCACGCGGATTGACGCGCAAACCCTGGGTGAAAAGTTCGCTGGCGCCGGGCTCCAAGGCGGTGCAGTTGTACCTGGAAGAGGCCGGGTTGCTGGGCGAGCTGGAACAGCTGGGCTTTGGCATCGTCGCGTTTGCCTGCACGACCTGTAACGGCATGAGCGGCGCGCTGGATCCTGCGATCCAGCAGGAAATCATCGACCGTGACCTGTATGCCACCGCAGTGTTGTCGGGCAACCGCAATTTCGACGGGCGCATCCATCCGTATGCGAAGCAGGCGTTTCTGGCATCGCCGCCGTTGGTGATCGCCTATGCCATCGCCGGGACGGTGCGCTTCGATATCGAAAAGGATGTGCTGGGCGTGGATGCCGATGGCGTGGCGGTGACGCTCAAGGACCTGTGGCCGAGCGATGCGGAGATCGATGCGGTGGTGGCGCGCAGCGTCAAGCCGGAGCACTTCCGCAGCGTCTACGACCCCATGTTCAAGCGCAGCGTGGGGCAGGGCATCCGCGTCAGTCCGTTGTACGACTGGCGGCCGGCCAGCACCTACATCCGGCGCCCGCCGTACTGGGAAGGCGCGCTTGCCGGTGCACGCAGCCTGCAGGGCCTGCGCCCGTTGGCGGTGCTGGGCGACAACATCACCACCGACCATCTGTCGCCGTCGAATGCGATCCTGGCCGGCAGCGCGGCCGGGCAATACCTGGCGCAGATGGGCGTGCCGGAGGAAGACTTCAATTCCTACGCCACCCATCGCGGCGACCACCTCACCGCGCAGCGCGCCACTTTCGCCAACCCCAAGCTGGTCAACGAAATGGCGGTGATCGATGGACAGGTCACCGCCGGTTCACTGGCGCGGCTGGAACCGGAAGGACAGGTGCTGCGCATGTGGGAGGCGATCGAAACCTACATGATGCGCAAGCAGCCGCTGATCATCATCGCCGGTGCCGATTACGGCCAGGGCTCCTCGCGCGACTGGGCCGCCAAGGGCGTGCGTCTGGCCGGGGTGGAGGTGATCGTGGCCGAAGGCTTCGAGCGGATCCATCGCACCAATCTGATCGGCATGGGCGTGTTGCCGCTGGAGTTCAGGCCCGGCACCGATCGCAAGACGCTGGGCATCGACGGCAGCGAGACCTTCGATGTGGTCGGCGAGCGCACGCCGGGTGCCACGCTGACGCTGGCGATCCATCGGCGCAACGGCGAGCAGGTGCAGGTGCCGGTCACCTGCCGCCTGGACACCGCCGAAGAAGCGTCGATCTACGAGGCCGGCGGCGTGCTGCAACGGTTTGCGCAGGATTTTCTTGAGAGCCGGGAATCGGGAGTCGGGAATCCAGATGCGTTGAAAGCAACATCAGCACCGCAAGCGCACTAGCGTCCATGGCCCCTGCCGTCGTTCTGCCACCCAATCCCCATTCTCCAATCCCCAATCCCGGCTTCCCATGATCCATCTCCCCCAATGCCGCATCCCCGCCACCTACATGCGTGGCGGCACCAGC
This sequence comes from Xanthomonas arboricola, assembly GCF_002940665.1. GTDB lineage: Bacteria > Pseudomonadota > Gammaproteobacteria > Xanthomonadales > Xanthomonadaceae > Xanthomonas > Xanthomonas arboricola_B. The sequence goes on along the minus strand of NZ_MIGY01000003.1, from coordinate 616,077 downwards.
AAGGGCGTGTTCTTTCGCCTGCAGGATCTGCCCGCTGCCGCGCAGCGGCCCGGGCCTGCGCGCGATGCGTTGTTGCTGCGGGTGATCGGCAGCCCCGATCCCTATGGCAAGCAGATCGACGGCATGGGCGGGGCGACCTCCAGCACCAGCAAGGGCGTGATCGTGTCGGCCAGTACGCGCGCCGGGCACGATGTGGACTACCTGTTCGGGCAGGTGTCCATCGACAGCGCATTCGTGGACTGGAGCGGCAACTGCGGCAACCTGTCGGCGGCGGTGGGGCCGTTTGCGATCGCCAATGGCCTGGTCGATGCCGCGCGGGTGCCGCGCGACGGCGTGGCGACAGTGCGGATCTGGCAGGCCAATATCGGCAAGACCATCGTGGCGCATGTGCCGATGACCGAGGGCCAGGTGCAGGAAACCGGCGACTTCGAACTGGATGGGGTGACCTTTCCTGCCGCCGAAGTGCAGCTGGAATTTCTCGACCCGGCCGACGATGCCGAAGGCGAGGGCGGTGCGATGTTCCCCACCGGCCAGCTGATTGATCAGCTGGAGATTCCCGGCCTGGGCACGATTGCCGCGACGCTGATCAATGCCGGCATCCCGACCATCTTCGTCAACGCGCGCGACCTGGGCTACACCGGCACCGAGCTGCAGGAGGCGATCAATGGCGACCCGCGAGCATTGACGATGTTCGAGACCCTGCGTGCGCACGGCGCGGTGCGGATGGGCCTGATTGCGAAGGTGGAAGACGCAGCGACACGGCAGCACACGCCGAAGGTGGCGTTCGTGGCACCGCCGGCCGATTACACCGCCTCCAGCGGCAAGCCGGTGCACGCCGCCGAGCTCGATCTGCTGGTGCGCGCGATGTCGATGGGCAAGTTGCATCACGCCATGATGGGCACCGCCGCCGTGGCGATCGGCACCGCAGCCGCTGTGCCCGGCACCCTGGTCAATCTGGCGGCAGGCGGCGCGGCGCGTGCTGCGGTGCGTTTCGGGCATCCCTCCGGGACCTTGCGCGTCGGCGCCGAGGCGCAGCTGGTGGACGGCCAGTGGCAGGTGACCAAGGCGCTGATGAGCCGCAGTGCGCGGGTGCTGATGGAAGGTTGGGTGCGGGTGCCATTCGACGCCGCCGGAGTTGGCTGATTTCCCGCTGAGACCGGGCACGCCCAACGTACAAATTGCATGGGTGTGTTGCATTAATTCGAACACCTTTTGGAATTCGGAAAACTTTTTCGCACGCGCTCTGCCAAATTTGTGTAAATCGTGTTAATTCTGTTGCAACGCGGCACGCAGATCAGGCCGCTCCGCCAACCGAATTCGGAGTCTTTCCATGTCCGCCAGCCGGTCGTTCAAGATCAGCGCGCTTGCCGTTGCCGTCGCTTCCCTTCTTCCGTTCCATGCCGCTGCCCAGCAGGCGTCCGGCGACGACGGTGTCGTGCGTCTGGACGCGGTCAAGGTCACGGTCGAGCGCCGCTCGGAAGATTCCAAGGACGTGCCGGTCTCGGCATCGGTGCTGCGTCCGGAATTCCTGGATGCCATCTCCACCAGCGGCTCGGATATCCGCGTGCTGGCGGGCAAGGCGCCCAGCCTCAACATCGAATCGTCCAACGGCCGTGTGTTCCCGCGCGTGTACATCCGCGGCTACGGCAACACCGACTTCAACACCTATGCCTCGCAGCCGGTGTCGCTGATCTATGACGACGTGGTGCAGGAAAACGCCTTCCTGAAGGGCTTTCCGATCTTCGATCTGGAAGGCCTGGAAGTGCTGCGCGGCCCGCAAGGCACGCTGTTCGGCCGCAACACGCCGGCCGGCGTGGTCAAGTTCAACTCGGTCAAGCCGGCCATCGGCGCCAATGACGGCTACGCCAGCCTGTCCTACGGCACCTACGGCACCATGACCCTGGAAAGCGGCCTGAGCATCGCCATGGGCGAGCACTGGGCGGCGCGTCTGTCCACGCTGGGCCAGCGCCGCGACGACTGGGTGGAAAACCGCGATGGCCGCGATCTGGAAGGCTATACCGATTCGGCCGTGCGCCTGCAGCTGCTTTACCAGGCCAGCGACGATTTCAGCGCCTTGTTCAATGCGCACGCGCGCCATCTCGACGGCACCGCACGGTTGTTCCGCGCCAACATCATCCAGCCCGGCACCAACCAGCTGGTGGACGGCTTCGACGAAGAGAAGTCCTTCATCGACGGCGCCAACAACCAGGAACTGCAGACCTACGGCGGCAGCGCCAATCTGACCTGGGACCTGGGCGACATCGCGCTGCACTCGATCACCGCCTACGAAGGCATCGGCAAGTACTACAGCCGCGGCGATATCGATGGCGGCTTCGGCGCGGTGTTCGCACCGCCGTCCGGCCCGGGCGTGATCCCGTTCCCGGTGGAAACCGCCGGCGGCATCAAGAGCCTGGACCAGTACAGCCAGGAACTGCGTGCCGAATCGCAGTACGAGGGCCCGCTCAACTGGCAGGCCGGCCTGTACTACTTCCACGACGATGTGGAAGGCGAAAACTACACCTACAACACCTTCAGCGGCGGCGATCTGGCCAGCTACCAGCTGACCCGCCAGCGCAACACCTCGTGGGCGGCGTTCGGCTCGTTGAACTATGCGGCGACCGACCGCCTGAACCTGCGCGCCGGCATCCGCTACACCTACGACAAGAAGACCTTCGACGTGCTGGCGCTGGACCGCGTCACGCTGGTCGAACCGTCCAGCGGCGAAACCGACAACTCCAAGGTCACCGGCGATCTGGCGGCCACCTTCGCCATCAACGACGACGTCAACGTGTACGCCCGTGCCGCACGCGGCTTCCGCGGCGCCAGCTTCGGCGTGCCCTCGGGCACCGCGCCGCTGACCGCGGCCGAGCCGGAGACGGTGGATTCGTTCGAGATCGGCATCAAGTCCGACCTGTTCGACAACCGCGCGCGTCTGAGCTTCGACATCTACGATTTCCGCGTCAAGAACCAGCAGCTCACCGCGGTGGGCGGCACCTCCAACGACGTGCGTCTGCTCAATGCCGACAAGACCAAGGCGCGCGGCGCCGAGTTCGACTTCGAAGCGCTGCTCACCCAGAACCTGCGCGTCACCGCCGGCGGCGCCTACAACTGGACCCGCATCGACGACCCGGCCCTGTCGGTGGGCGTGTGCCGCACCTGCACCGTGACCGACCCGCTCAATGCGGCCGGTCGCGCGCTGATCGACGGCAACGATCTGCCGCAGGCAGCCAAGTGGATGGCCAACGCCACCCTGCGCTACGGCATCCCGATGGGCAACGACGGCGAGCTGTTCTTCTACACCGACTGGTCCTACCGCAGCGAAGTGAACTTCTTCCTGTACGACTCCAAGGAGTTCACCGGCCAGCCGCTGGTCGAAGGCGGCGCCAAGATCGGCTACAACTGGGGCGCGGGTGCGTACGAATTGTCGGTGTTCTGCCGCAACTGCACCAACCAGATCCGCGTGACCGGTGCGATCGATTTCAACAACCTCACCGGCTTCATCAACGACCCGCGCATCGTCGGTGCGCAGTTCCGCGCCAACTTCTGATCGGCGTCGTGGGGTAGCACGATTGAACCGCCGGCCAACATGCCGGCGGTTTTTTTTATGGTCGCAGGAGTGGATGTATGCAGCGAAAATGGCGAAACGTATGGTGGATGCTGGGGCTATGGTGTGCGTCGGCAGCTGCGTGGGCGCTGACGCCTGCCGCGGCTGCAGCGCAGACGGCGCCAATGCCCACGTCGACGTCCCCCGAGTTGCTGGTGGTCTCCACCGATATCGGCGACGACATCGACGATGCGTTTGCGCTCGGGCTGTTGCTGCGTAGCCCTCAACTGCGTGTGCTGGGCATCGCATCGGCCTGGGGCGACACCAGCTTGCGTGCGCAGCTGCTGCAGCGCCTGTTGCTGCAGGCCGGGCGCAGCGAGATTCCGTTGGCGGTGGGCGCACGCACCGCCAGCGCGATCCCCTTCAGCCAGGCGCGGTGGGCGGCCAAGGGACAGTTGCCAGGCAAGTTGCCGGATGCGGCGGCGATGATCCTGCAGCAGGCGCGCCTGCATCCCGGTCAGGTGACCTTGCTGGTACTGGGGCCGATGACCGACGCCGCACTGGCGCAGCAGCGCGACCCGGCCGGCTTTGCAAAGCTCAAGCGCATCGTGGCGATGGGCGGCTCGGTACGCGTCGGCTACGGCAAGTCGGCCTATCGGCCGGCCAGCGCGCCAGCGCCGGAGTACAACATCCTGGCCGATGTGCCGGCGGCGCAGCGGGTGTTCGCGGCCGGCGTGCCGATCGTGTTACTGCCCTTGGACGCCACCCAGATTCCGCTGGAAGAACCCGAGCGCGTCGCGGTGTTTGCGCACGGCGACGGGCTCACCGACGCGCTCACCCAGCTGTACTACCAGTGGCGCAATACCGACCAGCCCTGGGCCAGCGCCACGCCGACCCTGTTCGACGCAGTGCCGGTGGCCTGGCTGCTGCGCCCCGACCTGTGCCCGACCACGCCATTGCATCTGGACGTCGATGCGCAGGGCTACACCCGCGAGGGCACAGGCACGCCGAACGTGCAGGCCTGCCTGCGCGCGGACAAGCCGGCGTTGATCGACCTGTACATGCGCACGGTGCTGCAGTTGCGCTAGGAGTGGCTGTCAAAATGTGGTGAGCGCCCGCTTGGTGGCGAGCGCAGTGGTTTCATTGGCCGCACTTTGGGATGCAGTCAAAAGCCTGGTTGGTCGTGCGCGCGGTGCCCTCACCGCTCGCGGGACACGCCGCAAGTACGTCCTTGTAGGCTCGGTGGCGGCATCCATGCCGCCACACGGTCCCGCAATCGGCGAGGACACCGCACCAGAAAATGCGTCGGTTGCTTGGTTGAACGCCTGCTTGTTGCTCTGCTTGTGATGGAACGGTTGTTGGACGCACCATTCTCCGAACAATGCACGCCATGCCCTGTGTGCGCCCCTGCACACCGACCATCTCGACTGGTCCTTGCCCGCTCACCGTCGCGGGACCTTACGCGGCATGGATGCCGCGTAAGAGCCTACAGGGACGTACTTGCGGCGTGTCCCGCGATGGTGGGCGGGCAAGGGCCCTGCAGCCAAGCCGCAACTCAGCGACCTGCCATGGACCGGCGTCAAACCACTGCGCTCACCGTCGGTCGGGCGCGCAGGTGCCATCGCAGCGCTGGCCCAGTGGCGCATCATCGCCGCCCATCGGCAAGTCCCTGCGTCGCCTCATGCCGCCATCGGTGAAGTGAACGGCATCGCTATACTTGCGTCCTCAGTCATGGGGTAGTGCGAATGGACAGCCGGGAATCAGGGATGAAGTGGTCGGGTACGCGGCGCGTGTTGCTGTGGGTGGTCTTGCTGGGCGTGGCGATCGGTGCGGTGGCGTGCAAGCGCAACGAAAGCGGCCAGCTGCCTGCCGCCAGTGGCGAGGCGATCAAGGCCGACACGCAGGCGATCACCGGTTTTGCGCTGGCGCGTGCCTATCCCGACCAGACCGGCGACGGCCTGTCGCTGGCGCTGGAATTCTCGCGGCCGTTGGTGGGCACGCAAGACTTCGATGCGCTGGTGCGTTTCGAGGAAAAGGTCGGCACCGGCGACAGCAGCTGGACGCTGTCCGATGACGGCAAGACGCTGCGCTACCCGTACGTGGAAGCGGCCAAGGACTACACCGTGCTGGTCGACGCCAACCTGCTGGCCGCCGATGGCAGCCGCCTGGGCAAGCCGCTCAAGCAGAAGGTCTACACCGGCGCGCTCACGCCGGTGGCCGGGTTCGCTTCGCAAGGCAGCGTGCTGCCGGCACGCGAGAGCCGCGGTCTGCCGGTGGTGTCGGTCAACGTGCCGGAAGTGGACGTGGAGTTCCTGCGCGTGCGCGAGAAGTCGCTGCCGGCGTTCTTCCAGCAGTTCCAGCGCGGCGGTCGTCGCGGCAGCTGGGAGCTGGAGAGCGACTACAGCGACAAGCAGCCGTTGTCCAAGCTGGCAGACCCGGTCTACGTCAATCGTTTCATTCTCGGCGGCAAGCAGAACGAGCGCGTGCTGACCTACCTGCCCACGCAGGACATCAAGGAGCTGCAGGAGCCGGGCCTGTACTTTGCGGTGATGAAGCGCGCCGGCAGTTTCGACAATGGCTTCGATACCGCGTTCTTCACCGTCAGCGACATCGGCCTGCACACGCGCGCCTACAAGGACAAGCTGTTCGTGCACACCGCCTCGTTGCAGAGCGGCGAGCCGATCAAGAACGTGGAAGTGCGCGTCCTCGACGCCAAGGGCGAGCTGTTCCTCAAGGGCGCCACCGACGGCAACGGCAATGCGCTGCTCAACTACACGCTCGATGCCGGCCACGTGCTGGTGGCGCGCAGCAAGACCGATATCTCGGTGCTGCCGTTCAACCAACCGGCGTTGGACCTGAGCGAATTCGCAGTGGCCGGGCGTGAGAGCGCCTGGTTCGACGTGTTCGCCTGGGCCGGCCGCGACCTGTATCGCCCCGGCGAGACCATGCGCGTGTCGGCGATCCTGCGCGACAACGACGGCAAGCCGACCGCCGGGCCGACGAAAGGCGGGCAGCCGGTGTTCCTGCGCCTCAAGCAGCCGGACGGCAAGACTTTTCGCGAGACCAAACTGCAGCCGGGCGAGCAGGGCTATTTCGAGTTCACCCAGCAGATTCCTGCCGATGCGCCGACCGGCCGCTGGCAGGTGGAGTTCCGCACCGATCCGGCCAGCAAGGACGCCGTGCAGGGCATGACCGTGCGCGTGGAAGAGTTCCTGCCCGAGCGCATGAAGCTGGATCTGGACAGCACGCAGAAGACCCTGAGTGCCGGCCAGCCGTTCACGCTGGTCGCCAATGCCGCGTACCTGTATGGCGCGCCGGCCGACGGCAACCGCTTCACCGCCAAGCTTGCGGTCAGTGTCGAGCAGCATCCGCTCGATTCCTTGCCGGGCTGGTTCTTCGGCGACCCCACGCTGGAACTGCCGCGCGAAGCCAAGGACGTGATCGACACCGAGTTCGGTAGCGATGGCGTATTGCGCGAAGACATCGCGCTGCCTGCCGAAGCCAAGCCGGTGAGCACGATTGCCGCTGTGGTCTCGGGCAGCGTGTACGAGACCGGCGGGCGCACCGTCACCCGCAGCGTCAAGCGCGTGCTGTGGCCGGCCAAGGCGCTGCTCGGCGTGCGCCCCCTGTTCGACGACAAGGACGGCACCGACGCCAACGGCACCGCGCGCTTCGAAATCACCCGCGTGGATGCCGATGGCAGGCCGCAACCGGCCAAGGGCCTGAAGGCCACGCTGGTGCGCGAGCTGCGCGACTACCACTGGAACTACACCGACGACCATTGGGATTACGACTTCACCCGCCGCTTCGAGAACAAGGACACGCGCACGCTCGACATTGCCGGCGGCAACGCCAAGCTCGAGGTCCCGGTGGAGTGGGGCGAGTACCGCCTGGACGTGTTCGACCCGGCCACCGGGCTGACCACGCGTTACCCGTTCCGCGCCGGCTGGAGCTGGAACGACGAAAATCGCGGCCTGGATGCGCGCCCGGACAAGGTCAAGCTGGCCTTGGACAAGACCGCCTATCGCGCCGGCGACACGCTCACCGTCACGCTGACCCCGCCGCATGCCGGCAAGGGCGTGCTGCTGGTGGAAAGCGACAAGCTGCTGTACGTGCAGGACATTGACGTCAAGCCGGGCAGCAGCTTCGAAATTCCGGTGACCGACGCGTGGGAGCGCCACGATGTGTACGTCACCGCGTTGGTGTTCCGCGGCGGCAGTGCGCCGAGCAAGATCACCCCGGCGCGCGCGGTGGGCGTGGCGTATGTGCCGATGGACCGCAAGGCGCGACGCGTGGCGGTGGGCCTGGCCGCGCCCAAGCAGATGCGCCCCGAGCAGGCGTTGCCGGTGACGGTGAGCGTGCCGGAGCTGGCCGGCAAGGCGGCGCACGTGACCATCTCGGCGGTGGACGTGGGCATCCTCAACATCACCCGCTTCCCGGTGCCCGATGCCAACGCGCAGTTCTTCGCGCAGCGTCGTCTGGGCACCGATGCCTACGACATCTATGGCCGCGTGATCGAGAGCTTCGAAGGCGCCAGCGGCAGGCTCAAGTTCGGCGGCGACATGGCGCTGGAAGCCTTGCCGCAGGCCAAGCGCCCGACCGCGCGCGTGCAGACCGTGGACCTGTTCTCCGGCTCGGTGAAGCTCGATGCCAAGGGCAATGCGCGCGTGCAACTGCCGGTGCCGGATTTCAACGGCACGCTGCGGGTGTCGGCGTTGGTGTATTCGGATACGCGGTTCGGCAACCACGCGGTGGAAACCGTGGTGCGTGCCCCGATCCTGGCCGAGGCCAGCATGCCGCGCGTGATGGCACCGGGCGACCGCAGCACGGTGACGCTGGATGTGCAGAACTTCACCGGCAAGCCGGGCGAGTTCACTGTGCGCGTGGCCGGGATCGGCCCGCTGGCCATCGCCGAGGCGGCGCGCAGCGTCAAGCTCGGGGTGGACGCCAAGCAGACGCTGAGCTTCCCGCTGAGCGCCACCGAAGGCTATGGCGTGGCCAAGGTGCGCGTGCGCGTGGACGGCAACGGCTTCAAGGCCGACCGCAGCTACGACCTGCCGGTGCGTGCCGGCTGGCCGCAGGTGTTGCGTGCACAGACGCGCGTACTCGATCCGCTGGCGCCGATCACCCTGGACAGCGGCTTTGCCGATGGCCTGATGGCCGGCTCGGTAACCGCGCGCATGGTGGTCAGCCCGCTGCCGCCGATTCCGTTCGCCAGCGCCTTGCAGGGTGCGTTGGATTATCCGTACGGCTGCGCCGAGCAGACCACCAGCAAGGGCTACGCCGCGCTCCTGCTCGACGATGCCACCGCCAGGGCGCTGGGCACCAAGGGGCTGGAAGCGGCCAAGCGCCGCGAGCGCATGGAAGGCGCATTCGGCCGCCTGGCCTCGATGCAGATCGCCAGCGGGCATTTCTCGATGTGGGGCGACGACGGCTACGTCAATCCGGGCCTGACCCCATATATCGCCGAGTTCCTGCTCGACGCCAAGGACGCCGGTTTTGCGGTGCCCGACAATGTGCTGCAGAAGGCGCTCAATCGGCTCAGCGAGGACCTGCTGTCCGGTGGCAACGAGTTCTACGGGCAGGACCGCCGCGATAGCCTGAAGTTCGCCAACCAGGCCTGGTCCGGCTATGTGCTGGCACGCGTCAACCGCGCCCCGCTGGGCACGCTGCGCGCGCTGTACGACAACCAGCGCGACAAGGCGCTGACCGGCCTGTCGCTGGTGCATCTGGGCGCGGCGTTGTCGCTGCAGGGCGACACCAAACGTGGGCAGGCGGCGATCAAGGCGGGCTTTGCCAAGGACAGCAGCGAGCGTCCGCCGTACTTCGCCGATTACGGCAGCGCGATCCGCGACGATGCCTTGATGATGGCGCTGCTGCACGAGCGTGGCTTGTCCAAACCCGAGTACGACACCCGCGCAGTGGCACTGGGCCGCGCGCTGGATGCACGTCGCGCCACCGGCTGGCTGTGGCTGAGCACGCAGGAGCAGGTGGCGCTGGCGCGCTTGGGCAAGGCCTTGATGGTCGGGCAGGGCAAGCAGGTATCGGGTACCTTGACTGTTGGCGGCGAGACGCAGGAGATTGCGCCGGCACGCCTGTTCGGGCGCAGTTTCGACAGCGCCGCCCTGGCGCGCGGCGTGCAGTTCGCACCGCAGGGCCAGGCACCGATGTACGCCAGCCTGGAAGTGGCCGGCATCCCGCGCAGCGCGCCGGAGCCGGACACGCGCAACCTCAGCGTGGAGCGCAGCTGGTACACCACCGATGGCAAACCATGGACCCCGCGTGCATTGAAGGAAGGCGAAGCGCTGATCGTGCGCGTCAGCATCACCGCCAACAGCAACATGCCGGACGCGCTGCTGACCGACCTGTTGCCGGCCGGTCTGGAGATCGAGAACTTCAACCTCGGCGATGCCAAGCAGTGGGCCGACGTGGTGGTGGACGGCATCGGCATCAGCGAGCGTTCCAGCGCCGCCGACGTCAAGCACGAAGAATTCCGCGACGACCGCTATGTGGCCGCGCTGGCGCTGTCCTCGGGGAGCAAGGCGCAGCTGTATTACCTGGTGCGCGCAGTCACCCCGGGCACGTACACGGTGCCGCCATCGTTGGTGGAAGACATGTATCGCCCGGAGCTGCGCGGCGTGGGGCGCAGCACGCCTGCGACGATGACGGTAGTGCAGCCGTAGCACAACGAGGTAGGAGCGCGCCAGCGCGCGATGGGACGTACTTGTAACGCCCCATCGCGCGCTGGCGCGCTCCTACGTTCGGGATTTCCTCACCGCAGCGAGCGTCCGACGCCGATGCAAGCGTTTGCGTGGCTGGGCCAGCGTGCAGCGATGATCAGCGCTCTCGGGCTGCCCAAGATGTCGGCAGCGCAGCTGCCGGGGTTGTTTGCAGCGAGCAAGGCGTACAGCGTGCGGCTGATGGTCAACGCGCTGTGGGAAGGCTTCATCGCCGGCTACGGTGGCGACGCCGATGCCGAGCGTGATTCCCGACAGGGTCTGGGGCCGCCCGTACCGCGAGGGCGTGTCGATCATCCAGACCGACGCGCCGGAGGCCTTGCTGCGCTATCGCGCTGCGCTGGAGCAGCGGTGAGCGTCGCGTTGCATCGCCGCATGCAGCTGGCGCGCGAGGCGAGCGCAGTGTCGTCGCGCCGCGTGCGGCCTGGTACGGCGGTGATGTCGTTGCCAGCGGTATAGTCAGGTCCTGTTTGCACGCAAGGACGTCTGCATGCCATTCGATACATCCCTGCGCCGCCTCACGCCGCATGTCGTCTGGTTATTGATGCTGCTGGTCGCGCTGCAGGTGCGCGATGTGGCCAAAGCGCTTGGTTTTCCAATCCCGAAAATCCCGGTGCCTTACGGCGGCGGGATTGTCGACAATTTGCTCAGCGTCGTGGTCGTGCTCGTCGCAGCGGCGTTGCTGCGTCCTGGCATGCCAGGCGAGCTCGCGACGCGTCTGGGGTTGCGTTGGAACGGCTTACGCGGCCCTGTGCTGACGCTGCTGGCCACACTGCCGTGTTGGCTGGGGCTGTGGACGCAGTCCAGCTCGGCCGGCACCGACGATCTGCTGGGCCTGCTGTGGTTGGCGCTGCTGTTTCCGTTGGCCGAGGAGATCGTGTTTCGCGGTTTCGGCTTCGTCTTTGCCTGCCGTGCGCTGGCCTGGCGTCCGGCAACCGCTGCGCTGCTACAGGCGGTTGTGTTTGGCGGCGTGCATTGGCTCGGGGCGGGCGGTGGAGGCGGTGAGGCGTTGCTGATCTTCGCCATTACCGGCATCGGTGCGCTGCTGTTTGCCATCGTGGACGCGCAGGATGGCTACACGATCTGGAGTGGCTGGGTGTTGCATGTCTCGCTCAACGCGGCCTGGACGGTCTTTACGGTCTCCGATTCGGCCGCCAGCGGCTGGCTCGGCATTGCGTTGCGCCTGTCTGCGGTGTTCCTGGCGATGGGGCTGCTGCGGCTGTTCGTAAGGCCGCGTCGCTCGCCGCACGCGGGCGTGGCGGGCTAGCGCGCCTGTCGTCGCGCAAGCAGGAGCGTGCAGTCACGTTGATCGCTCAATGCCGCGGCTCGCCGCGCGCGATGGTGGCCGAAATGCGTTTTGCCCTGCATCCTTGGCAGGATGGATGAGCAGCAGTACGCACAGGCAAGGACCGACCGGACGCAGGAACGCGCCGCTGGCAAGGATGCTGTGGCCCGGCGTGGCCGGCGCTGGTTGACGGGGCTGCGCTGGGGCGCGGTGGCACTGTTGTCTGCGGGGTTGTTGCTGGACCTGGCCTTCCCACTGCCGCTACCCAAATCACGGGACACCTCCACGCTGGTGGTGGCACGCGATGGCACGCCGCTGCGCGCGTTCGCCGACCGCAACGGGGTGTGGCGCTATCCGGCCAGCCCGCAGAGTGTGTCGCCGCTGTATCTGCAGGCGTTGCTCAGTTACGAGGACCGCTGGTTCTGGCGCCATCCCGGGGTCAATCCGTGGGGCCTGCTGCGTGCCGGCGGGCAGTGGATCGGGCAGGGGCACATCGTCTCCGGCGGTTCGACGTTGACCATGCAGGTGGCGCGCATCCTCGACCCGCATACGCGCACGCCGTGGGGCAAGGCCAAGCAGCTGCTGCGCGCGCTGCAGCTGGAAGCGCACCTGAGCAAGCGCGAGATTCTGACGCTGTATCTGGAGCGCGCGCCCTATGGCGGCACCATCGAAGGCGTGGAAGCGGCCAGCTGGGCGTACCTGGGCAAGCCAGCCAAGGCCTTGTCGCAGGCCGAGGCTGCGCTGCTGGCGGTGTTGCCGCAATCGCCCAGCCGCCTGCGCCCGGATCGCCATCCCGAGGCCGCGCAACGCGCGCGCGACAAGGTGCTCGATCGCATGGTGGAGCTGGGCGTGTGGTCGCGCGCGCAGGTGGACGATGCGCGAATCGAGCCGGTGGTGACGCGCTCGCTCAAGCCGCCGTTGCATGCGGCGCTGCTCGCGCAGCGGTTGCACAGCGCGCAACCGCGCGCGGCACGCATCGTGACCACGCTGGATGTGGAGCTGCAGCGCACCCTGGAAGAACGCGTCACGACATACTTTTCGCAGCTGCCCGAGCGCACCTCCGCGGCATTGCTGGTGGTGGACAACGCCACCATGGAAGCGCGCGCGTATGTGGGCTCGGCCAGCTTCGGCGATCGCAAGCGGCTGGGGCATGTGGACATGGTGCAGGCCTGGCGCTCGCCCGGTTCCACGCTCAAGCCGTTCCTGTACGGCATGGCATTGGACGATGGGTTGATCCACTCCGAAAGCCTGTTGGTGGATGCGCCGCAGAGTTTTGGCAGCTACCGGCCCGGCAATTTCGATGCGGCGTTCAATGGGCCGGTGAGCGCGGCGACGGCGTTGCGGTTGTCGCTGAACGTGCCGGCGGTGGACCTGCTCGACCGGATCGGCCCGGCGCGGTTTGCTGCGCGGCTGTCCAATGCCGGGATCGAGCTGCGTTTTGCGCACGGCAGCGTGCCCAATCTGGCGTTGATCCTGGGTGGCACAGGCGCGCAATTGCAGGAACTGGTCGGTGCATTTGCGGCGCTCAATCGTGGCGGTATCGCCGGGCGCGTGCGCTATACGCCGGACGATCCGCGCATCGAGCGCCGGCTGATGTCGCCGGGTGCGGCCTGGATCGTGCGCGAGATCCTGCAACGCAATCCGCGCCCTGGGTACGGCAGCGGCACCTTCGACACCGCCACGCGCCCGGGTGTGGCCTGGAAGACCGGCACCAGCTATGGCTACCGCGATGCGTGGGCGATCGGCGGCACGCGTCGCTACACGGTCGGGGTGTGGGTGGGGCGTCCGGACGGTACGCCGCTGCCGGGCCAGTACGGCGCCGTCACCGCACTGCCGCTGATGTTCGAAGTCATCGATGCCTTGCCGCGCAGCGCCGGCGATAGCGCGCCGGTGCCGATGCCGGCCACCGTGCAGGCGCTGGACATCTGCTGGCCGCTCGGCGGCGCCGCCGAGCAGACACCGCCGGCGCAATGCGCACGCCGCGCCGACGCCTACGTGCTCGATGGCGCAGTGCCGCCCACCTTTGCCGAGCGCGACGCACGGCTATGGCAAAGCGGGCAGCTGCATTTCGACGTGGATGCGCGCAGCGGCCAGCGGCTGTCGCAGGAGTGCAGCCAGGCGCATGAACGCGTGCCGCATGCAGTGGCGCGCTGGCCGGCATTGGTCTCGCCCTGGCTCAGCACCGCCGAGCGCAATGCTGCGCAACTGCCGCCACTTGCGGCGGACTGTCTGCCCGATGGGCGCATGACCGGGGGCGGTGTGCTGCGTATCGACGGGCTGAGCGATCGCGCCACGCTGGCGCGTGCCAATGCCACCTCGCGTCCGGTGCGCCTGCAGCTGCGCGCCCTGGGCAGCGACGCGCGCATCGACTGGTTGCTGGACGGCCGCTGGATCGCACAGACCAACGCACGCCAGGGATTTCAGCGCGATTTCGAAGAGGTCGGCACGCATACGCTCACCGCAATGGCCAGCGACGGTGCCTGGACGCAGCTGCGCTTCCGCGTATTGCGTTGACCGGACACGTGCTGCGCCCGACCAGTGTGCACACACCCGTAGGAGCGCACCCGGGCGCGATGGGGCGTTACCGGGAATGCCACGTCGCGCCCGGGTGCGCTCCTACCGCCACAGGCAACCACACACCATCCTGCGGCACAGAAAACAGACAGGGCGCTCAAGGCGCCCTGTTTGCTTAAATCATCGAGTCGATTTCAACTTTCAACGTCACTGTGAATGTCGATACCGATCATCGCTCGCAACGCTCATCGCTACGTTGCAAGACTTAGCTCACTCGCCGATCCAGCCTTCCAGCAGGTCGGCGAACTCGTCGGCATGCTCTTCTTCCTGGGCCAGGATGTCTTCCAGGATGCGCTTGGTGGTGGTGTCCTTGTCGCCGATGAAATCGATCATCTCGCGGTAGCTGTCGATGGCAATGCGCTCGGCGATCAGGTTTTCCTTGACCATGTCGCGCAGGTCGGTGCCTTCCTTGTATTCGGCATGCGAGCGCTTGGTCAGGGTGTCCGGGTTGAGGTCCGGTTCGCCGCCCAGCTGCACGATGCGCTCGGCGAGCCTGTGTGCGTGCGCCTGTTCCTGCTGCGCATGCTCCAGGAACTCGCCCTTGACCGCGTCGGCAAGCATGCCCTTGGCCATGAAGTAATGGCGGTAATACCGCAAGGTGCACACGTATTCGGTGGCCAGTGCAGTGTTGAGCAGCTCGATCACCGCCTCGCGGTCGGCGTGGTAGCTCTCGGTGATGGCACCGTCTTCGATGCTCTGGCGTGCGCGGCTGCGCAAGGTGGCGGTATCGGTGATGCCGTCGGGGAGTTGCTTGGCTGGCTGGTTAGACATGGCTGGCCGGTTTCCTTCTGAGTGGTTGGGGGGAATCAATGCATCAATCGGGCAGGTGCTGCAGCACGTAATCGGCGGCAGACACCTTGAATTCGCCGGGTTCTTCGACGAACAAGGCCTTGACCACGGCGTCGTCGGCATACAGTGCGTAGCGGCGCGAGCGCAGGCCCATGCCCGAGCCGCTGGCGTCGATCTCCAGGCCCAGTGCGCGGGCCAGTTCGGCGTTGCCGTCGGGCAGCAGGTGCAGGCCGTCGGGGATCAGCTGGCTGCGGCCCCAGGCCTGCATCACGAACGGGTCGTTGACCGCGGTGCACAGCACCTCGATGCCGCGTTTGCGGAATGCGTCGAAGTGCTCCACATAGCCCGGCAGGTGTTTGGCCGAGCAGGTCGGAGTAAAGGCGCCCGGCACCGCGAACAGCAGCACCTTGCGGCCGGCGAACAGGCTGTGGGTGTCGACTGCCTCGATGCCCTCGCGCAGGCGCTTGAGCACGACTTCGGGAATGCGGTCACCAACGTGGATGGTCATGGGGCTGGGCTCCTGCGGCTGAACGAAGTCTAGAAAGGGGCGAGGGAAAAGCGCGTCAACGCGCTTGAAATCCGCAGCGGCACGCCTATCTGACGCACATGGCCGGCGCAATGGCGCACGCCGCGGCAGCCGGCCCCTCACCCAACCTTTTGGAGGCTCGCAATGAACATCGTTCGTTATCCCCAGTGGCCCACCCATGCGCTGCAAAACGAGATCAAGCACGTGTTCGACCGTTTCTTCGAGCAGAACGGCGACACCGACGAATCGGCGGTGGTGACCGCGCAGTGGGTGCCGCGCGTGGACATCAAGGAAGAGGCCAACCACTTCGTGCTGTATGCCGACCTGCCAGGCATCGACCCCGCCCAGATCGAGGTGCAGATGGACAAGGGCATCCTGTCGATCAAGGGCGAGCGCAAGGGCGAGTCCAGCACCGAAACCGAGCGCTTCTCGCGCATCGAGCGCCGCTACGGCAGCTTCCATCGTCGCTTCGCGCTGCCCGACAGTGCCGATGCCGACGGCATCACCGCAACCGGGCACAACGGCGTGCTGGAAATCCGCATCCCCAAGCGCCCGGCGGCCACCCCGCGCCGCATCCAGGTTGGCAACGGCCAGGACACCGGCGGCAGCACCGTGCAGTAAGGCAGCAAACCCTGGAGCGAAGCGGCGTGCTTCGCTTCCCGGCGGCAACTGCACCGTAGAATAGGTGCGGTTGCCCGCCCGGCTGCGATATGACTGGCTCGTGGCCTCGGCTGCGGGCCGTTTTTTTCAGAGGTGATTAGATGGAATTCAAGGATTACTACGCAACGCTGGGCGTGGAGCCCAGCGCAGGCGATGCGGAGATCAAGACCGCCTACCGCCGGCTGGCGCGCAAGTACCACCCCGACGTCAGCAAGGAGGCTGGCGCCGAAGACAAGTTCAAGGCGATCAACGAAGCCTACGAGGCGCTGCGCGACCCGGCCAAGCGCAAGGCTTACGACCAGCTCAAGGCGCAGGGCTTCCGCCCGGGCGACGAGTTCCAGGCCCCGCCCAGTTACGGCGGTGGGCAGGGCTACGACTACGAGGAAGTGTTCGGCAACGGCGGCGCCGGTGGCGGCTTCAGCGATTTCTTCGAAAGCCTGTTTGCCGGCCAGCGCGGCGGCCGTCCGCGTGGCCCGGGGACCGGTGCCGGCGCGGGGCCGCAGGCGCGCGGCGACACCCGCGCCAAGCTGGCGGTGCCGTTGGAAGCGGTGCATGCGGGCGACAGCGTGCGCATCACCATCAACGGCAAGCAGCTGGATGTGCGCGTGCCCAAGGGCGTGCAGCCTGGCCAGGTGATCCGCCTGAGCGGGCAGGGCAATGGCGGCGGCAACCTGCTGCTGGAGATCGAATACGCCGCGCACCCGCAGTTCGAGGTGGACGGGCGCAACATCCTGTACACCCTGCAGGTCATGCCCTGGCAGGCGGCACTGGGCACCACCATCAACGTGCCGACCCTGGGCGGGTCGGTGGAGTTGAAGGTGCCGGCCGACTCGGACGCCGGGCGCAAGCTGCGCCTGCGCGGCCGCGGCCTGCCGGGTACCGCGCCGGGCGACCAGATCGTGGAGCTGGAAATCCTGGCCCCGGCTCCCACAGACGATGCGCAGAAAAAAGCCTACCGCAACCTGGCCAAGGCGTTCGGCGAATCGGTATAGGCCGCGTGGGCCGCCGCGGGGAAGGGGTGAGGGTTCGGTTTTGGGCAGGTGGCGCGCCAGCGAACGCCGATCTGCGGCGGCAAAACGCCGCCGTACCCGCATCCGGCGCTGCGCGCTACCTTCTCCCGATGCGGGAAGGGACCGATCGCCTCTGCTGTGGGTGAAGGATTGAGGGGCCAGCATGCATGCGATGCATGGGCCAACGACCCTCTGCGATGTTGCTGAATCCAGCTGCGCCCTGTCCAACGTAGTACGCGTTGGACAGCACACCAGCAACGCGCCACCGGATCACACATCGCAACCGCATCGCCGGGCGCACCCCCTGGCCCAGCTACCGAAAGCGCGGCCGGCGCACTACACTCGCCGCGCACACTAGGGGAAACGCATGGCACGCATTCTGATCGTCGACGACTCGCCGTCGCAGCTGCTGGGGATTCAGCGCATCGTCGAGAAGCTGGGGCACGAAACGATCACCGCAACCGATGGTGCTGCCGGCGTGGAAGCGGCCAAGTCCTCGTTGCCGGATCTGGTGCTGATGGATGTGGTGATGCCCAACCTCAATGGCTTCCAGGCCACGCGTACGCTCAAGCGCGAGCCGGCCACCCAGCACATCCCGGTGATCCTGGTGACCACCAAGGACCAGGACACCGATCGCATGTGGGGCATGCGCCAAGGCGCGCGCGCCTACATCACCAAGCCGTTCTCCGCAGACGAGTTGCTGGAAGTGATGGAGCGCGTGTTCAACCAGAAAGACGAACCGCCGACCGTATAAGTACTTGGGCGCGCTGTGGCCTGGCAGTGTGATGAAGCGGCGCGCGATGGCGGCCGGCGCGATCGACGGAGGCATGCTTAACCGACCGCGTTCGGCCGCGTTGGCCAGTGCCGGCGACTCTCGCCCCCCGATGCTGATGCCGTAACCAACGACGCGTTCCCCGCCATCTGCCCATCAGTGTTCGTAGGCCATCGGCTGCATGCTGGGCGATCGCCCGCAGGCGGCAGGTTGATTGCCCACAGGCCCGGTTGCATCGTCTGGCTGCTCCCCGACAGCCAGGGCCGGAACGTCGGCCCCTTTCCGGCCCGCAAGAGCGCATCGGCGGTGCGCGCCCTGCCATCGCCCGATTCCCTTCCCCCCGCTCGATGCACCCCGGCGGCTAAATCGGCATGCGCCGGTTGAGGCCTTTCAAAACGGTCGGTCTGCCCCATCTAGTAGAATCATCGAATCACACAACACGGCGGCACTGCGGGACTGGCCCGCACAGCCCCTCGATCACGGAGCGTGCATGGCCTGGAACACACCCGGCAACAAGGGCGGAGACGGCCCGGACCCCAACCGTCGCAGGTCCTGGGACCCGCGCGGTGGTGGCAACGGTGGTGGCTGGGGCAATCTGCCCGCCCCGTTGAAAGAGCTGTTCGATGGCGGCGTGGGGCGCTGGATTCTGGTTGCGGTGGTGCTGATGGTGCTGTTCTCCAGCTTCCAGCTCATCGGCGAGCAGCAGCGTGGCGTGGTGCTGCGCTTCGGCCAGTTCTCGCGCATCCTGCAGCCCGGCCCCAACTTCAAGCTGCCCTGGCCGGTCGAGTCGGTGCGCAAGGTCAACGCCACCGAGATCAAGACCTTCAGCAACCAGGTGCCGGTGCTGACCCGCGACGAGAACATCGTCAACGTCTCGCTCAACGTGCAGTACCAGATCAGCGACCCGCGCAAGTACCTGTTCGGTTCGCGCAATGCCGATCTGGTGCTGGAGCAGGCCGCGCAGAGTGCGGTACGTGAGCAGGTCGGTCGTTCCGACCTCAATACCGTGCTCAACAATCGCGGCCCGCTGGCCATTGCCTCCAAGGACCGCCTGCAGGCGGCATTGGATGCCTACAACACCGGTCTGGCCGTCACCGGTGTGACCCTGCCCGACGCGCGTCCGCCCGAAGAAGTGAAGCCGGCCTTCGACGAGGTCAACGGCGCCCAGCAGGTGCGCGAGCGCCTGATCAACGAGGCCCAGGCCTACGCCGCCAAGGTGGTGCCCGAGGCACGCGGCCAGGGTGCGCGCACCCGGACCGGCGCCGAAGGCTACAAGCAGGCGGTGATCTCCAAGGCCGAGGGCGACGCCGATCGCTTCACGCTGTTGCAGGAGCAGTACGCCAACGCCCCCGAGGTCACGCGCAAGCGCCTGTGGCTGGAAACCGTGCAGAAGGTGCTGTCGGAGAACCGCAAGGTGATCGGCAGCGATGGCCGCCAGGTCATCTACGTGCCGCTGCCGGCCGACGCCAGCAAGTCCGCCAGCACCAGCGGTGCTGCGGGCAACAGCGGCATGCCGTCGATGGTGCCGCAGGATGTGCTGTTGAATCCGCCGCAAGCCACTGGCGGCAGCGAGGGCATCCGCAATCCGGAGCGCGGCCCGCGCCCGACCGGCCGTGAGGGAACCGAACAATGAAGAATTCGCTAGTCATCGGCCTGATCGTCGCCGTGTTGCTGACCCTGATGGGCTCGGTGTTCGTGGTGCGCGAGGACCAGACCGCCATGGTGCTCAACCTGGGCCGCGTGGTGCGTGCCGACCTCAAGCCCGGCCTGCACTTCAAGATCCCGGTGGTGGAATCGGTGCGCGTGTTCGATCGCCGCTTCCAGGTGCTGGACACCGCCCCGGCGCGCTACTTCACTGCCGAGCAGAAAGACGTCAGCGTGGACTTCTTCGCCATCGGCTACATCTCCGATGTGCGGGCGTTCTATCGCGCCACCGGTGGCGAGGAGTCGGTGGCCAATTCGCGCCTGGCCCCGATCATCACCGACTCGCTGCGTAACCAGATCAACTCGCGCACGTTGCAGCAGCTGGTCTCCGGTGATCGCAGCGAGTTGATCGCCAACCAGCTCAAGGGCATCAACGGCGCGATCAAGGGCCTGGGCATGCAGATCACCGACCTGCGCATCAAGCAGATCGATCTGCCGACCGACAGCCAGGTGATTACCGACGTCTACGAGCGCATGCGCGCCCAGCGCAAGCAGGAAGCCAGCAAGCTGCGCGCCGAAGGCGAGGAGCAGGCCCTGACCATCCGCGCCCAGGCCGACCGCGAGTCCACCGTGATCGTGGCCGACGCTGAGCGCGATGCGCAGAAGTTGCGCGGCGAAGGCGATGCCGACGCAGCCCGCATCTACGGCCAGGCCGGATCCAAGGATCCGTCGTTCTATGCGTTCTATCGCAGCCTGGAGGCATATCGCAGCTCCATGACCGATGGCAACGGCGTGGTGGTGCTGGATAAGAACGATCCGTTCCTGCAGTACCTCAAGAGCGATCGTTGATCGCTCTGCTTTGAATCGAAAACGCCCGCGTGATGCGGGCGTTTTTGTAGGTGCCTGTCACTGCCGAGCAGGCATGCGCGCGCCGCGCGTAGGAGCGCACCCGGGCGCGATGAAGCATTACCGGTAACGCCCATCGCGCCCAGGTGCGCTCCTACGCGCGGCGCGCGCCGGCCGATGGATCGGGCGCATGGCGTTTCATGGACTGCGATGCTAATGGGTCATGTCCGGAATCCGCAGCTGCCTGGCGCGCCTCTCTCGTGCTGGTCAGACACGTCCCGGTAGGAGCGCACCCGGGCGCGACGGGCCTTACCGGCAGACCCCCGCTGCCTTTGACAGTCAACCGCCACCTGGATCCCCTAGCGCAGAACGCGGCAACCGCCGATATCCCGCGTTGTCCAAGGCCGTCAGCATCGCGCCATGGCCAACATCGACTCTCCAGGGCATCGCGCGCTGCGCCGCGGCAGGCAGTCTTCGCCCAACAGCGTTTACCTGTTGGCCACCACGACGTGGCAGCGTCGCGCCGTGTTCGCAGATTTTCTGCTTGCAGCAACCGCCTGCCGCGCATTCACCGCAGCAACGCCTTGCGATGCCAGGCTGCTGGCCTGGGTATTGATGCCCGATCATGCGCATTGGCTGTTGCAACTGGGGAGCGTCACCTCTTTGGCCGACGCCGTCTCACGCATGAAAGCGTGCGCAGCGCGTTCGGTGAACGATCAGCGGCAGCATCACGCACCGGTCTGGAGCCGCAGCTATCACGACCACGCGTTGCGCAAAGACGACGACCTGCACGCAGCCGCGCGTTACCTCATCGCCAATCCGCTCCGGGCCGGGCTGGTCACCCACATCGGTGATTATCCGTTCTGGAACGCGATCTGGCTCTGAGCTTCGAGCCGCCGGCAGAACTACTGCGTGCTTACCGTTTGCCGCACTCCGCCGCGTAGGCGCGCACCTGGGCGCGACCGGCTTTACCGGGAACGCCCGTCGCGCCCGGGTGCGCTCCTACGCGGGGCGCGTGGAGGCTGCGGACGCGGCACACTGCAGTTCCCTACGTCCCGGTGTTGCTGATGCACGAATTCTTGTCCGCGTTATGCCTGATCGCCGTCGTCGAAGGCCTGCTGCTGTTTGCCGCGCCCACCGCCTGGAAGCGCATGGCCGAGCAACTGTTCAGTCTGCCCACCGCGCAACTGCGTGCGATTGGCGGTGTGACGCTGGTGCTGGGCGCGATCGCGCTGTGGGTGGTGCGCCACTGAGTGGTTGGTCCATCCCGACCGCAACGGGCAGCGTAGGAGCGCACCCGGGCGCGACGGCTTCACCGGTAGCCTGTCGCGCCCGGGTGCGCTCCTACGAGCCATTGGGATTGTCGCTACGGGATCTCCCAGGCTAGGGGCCGGCAGCGCTCGGAGCGCCGCGCAACCGACGGCCAGCCGCAATCTGACCGGCCCCCGATCCGCCGTGCGCCAGGGGTAGTGCACGCCACCGGAAACCCGGATAATGCACAAAAGCCGGCCGGGCACGCTCATACAGGGCACCTCGTTCGGCTTTTTCCGTGTCAGGGCTTCACGCGCCGCTGCAACGCTCCCCGATGGAGCCGCGCGCCAGGTGGCGCCGCCAGTCGTGAACCGGTCCCATCCCGCGGCCCCGATGGCCGCAGCAAAACTCAGGAGTTCACCCGTCATGGGTCAGTCAGTTGTCGTGCTCGGTGCCCAGTGGGGCGATGAAGGCAAGGGCAAGATCGTCGATCTGCTTACCGAAGAGATCGGTGCGGTGGTCCGCTTCCAGGGTGGTCACAATGCCGGCCACACGCTCGTCATCAACGGCAAGAAGACCGTCTTGCACCTGATTCCGTCCGGCATCCTGCGCGACGACGCGCTGTGCCTGATCGGCAATGGCGTGGTGATCTCTCCGGCCGCGCTGATCAAGGAAATCAGCGAGCTGGAAGGTGCCGGCGTGGAAGTGCGCTCGCGCCTGAAGATCTCCCCGGCCGCGCCGTTGATCATGCCGTACCACATCGCCCTGGATCAGGCGCGCGAGAAGGCGGCCGGCGGCAAGGCCATCGGTACCACCGGCCGCGGTATCGGCCCGGCATACGAGGACAAGGTTGCCCGCCGCGGTATCCGCATCGCCGACCTGCATTACCCGCCGCAGCTGGAAGAGCTGCTGCGCACCGCGCTGGACTACCACAACTTCGTGCTGACCAAGTACCTGGGCGTGGAAGCGGTGGACTTCCAGAAGACCTTCGACGAAGCGCTGGCCTTCGGCGAGTACGTGCAGCCGATGAAGTCGGACGTGGCCGGCATCCTGCACGACCTGCGCAAGCAGGGTAAGCGCGTGCTGTTCGAAGGCGCGCAGGGCGCGCTGCTGGACATCGACCACGGCACCTATCCGTACGTCACCAGCTCCAACACCACTGTCGGCGGCGCACTGGCCGGCACCGGCGTGGGCGCCGATGCGATCGACTACGTGCTGGGCATCGCCAAGGCCTACGCCACCCGCGTGGGTGGCGGCCCATTCCCGACCGAGCTGGACGACGAAGTGGGCCAGGGCATCCGCGACCGCGGTGCCGAGTACGGCGCCTCCACCGGCCGGCCGCGTCGTTGCGGCTGGATGGACATCGTCGCGCTCAAGCGTGCGGTGGCCATCAACGGCATCTCCGGCCTGTGCATCACCAAGCTCGACGTGCTCGACGGCATGGAAAAGCTCAAGGTCTGCATCGCCTACGAATACCGCGGCAAGCGTACCGAGTACGCCCCGCTGGACGCGCAGGGCTGGGAAGAGTGCACCCCGGTGTACCTGGAGTTCCCGGGCTGGACCGAAAACACCCACGGCATCACCGAGTGGGACAAGCTGCCGGTGGCCGCGCGCGCCTACCTGCGCGCGCTGGAAGAACTGGCCGGCTGCCCGATCTCGATCGTCTCCACCGGCCCGGATCGTGACCACACGATGGTGCTGCAGGATCCGTTCGCCTGATCGGCTGACCCCAGACGCGGCATCGTCCAACGGCCCGGCTTGTCCGGGCCGTTGGCATTTGAGGATTGCTGAGCAGTGGCAAGACCTTTGGCGATGCGCGAGCGAGGGTCATCGCCGGCACTGCAAAGCCTGCGCCTTTGCCCCGTCCACGGGAACTCGCATGCGTCTTCCCCGGGCGATCGTCATCGCCCTGACCGGCACCGCCCACGCCGCCGAATCCGCACCGGTTACCGCCACATCGGCCATCACCACCCAGGTGCCGCGCATCGCCAAGCCCAGCCACCACGCCATTGACTCACTTTGCCGCGCCGGCAGTCACCTGGAGGTGGGGAGCGAAGCGTGCTTGCAAAATCAGAAGGGGTGCGGGGACCCTGACTCGCACGCATGGTTGCGGTGCTTTAGGTGCCTCACGCTGTCAGTGGAGTGCCCCGGTCCGCCCTGGGAGAGGCGCGTAGGCGCCCGCTCGGACGCGGTTGCTTTCGAGCACGCAGGCAACCGGCATGCGGTGTAGATGCAAGGTGCTGTGACACGGCTGTGCTACATTTGCGCGTGCGCAACCCATAAGCTCGAGGATTTCATGAGCACTACAACCATCCGTCTTCCAGACGAACTCAAGATGCGCGTTGCTGCAGCAGCCAAGCGGGGCGGCACGACGGCACATAATTTCATCCTGGAAGCGATCGCCGAAAAGGCGGAATCGGTCGAGCGTCGTGCCGATTTCGATGCAATTGCCGAGCAGCGGTATGCCGGCATTGTCGCGTCTGGGAAGACCATCGCCTGGGACGACATGCGTGGCTATCTGGAAAAGCGCATGGCCGCCGAGCCGGCAAAGCGTCCCACGGCCCGCAAACTAGCCCGGTAGCATGGCGCGTATCGAACTGGCACCGGAGGTTGCACAGGATCTTGAGCGGATCTTCGACTACCTTCAGCGCCACGAGGCGGCGCATGTCGCAGCACGCCTGCGCGGGATCATTGCGGCAATCGATGTGCTGGAAACCAATCCGCTGATCGGCCGGCCGGCTGGCGGCGACAAGCGCGAACTGGTGATCGGTCGCGGCGCGCACGGCTATCTGGCGCTGTACTGCCATGTCGCGCAGATCGACACGGTGTTTGTGCTGGCCGTTCGCTTGCAACGCGAGGCGGGCTTTGCGGGGCCGTGACGTCCGCAGTTCTCTGATCGCTGTAGCCCGGCGCCCCTGTTATTCGATGCATTGCCACCCGACCCGCGCAAGCCGTTACCGGGGATCGTCGCGCGCCACGCCGGCGCTACCAACCGCGGCTGCCTGCACATCATGGACAAAAAACGCCGCAACGCCTCGCTGTCGGCCCAGCGCTGCCGTTATCCCATGCGCATCGACGCGCTCTCACGCTGCCGGTTGTCCATCTCCTGCTGTTGGCTCTGCGCCAACGCCTGCTGGCGATCGGTAGTGGCGACTTCTAGCTGGTGCAGCGACTGCTCCACCGGCGTCTGCACGGCCACGTCGGTCGGCATGTGGGCACGCAGATGCGCCGGGTCGTTCAACTCGCCCTGCACCACAAACACGTGGCGGCCGGCGGGGCTGTCTGCAGTCTGTTGGCTCAGCACCACGTGGTCGGCCCGGTCCAGGTTGTTCTGGCGTGCGAGGGTCATCACGCTGGCGATGAGGCGCTCGCTGTTCTCGTCCGGTGTGCGTCCGGCTTGCGCATCGATCGCGTTCACGCCTGCGCGCACCTGCTGCAGCAATGCGTAGTCCCGGTGCTCAGGGCCGATATCGGCGAGTTTGGTGGGCGGCTGCATCCGATCGGGCAGCCCGTCGACCGATACCGTGAGCGGGCTGCGGGTAATGGAGCGGTGCGGATCGTCTTCGTGGAACTGCGTGGCTTTCTGCTGCCGTTCCAGACGCACGGCGCGGGCATCGTCGAGTTCGGCGATACGGCCGGGATGTGTTTCTTCGCGCATGGAAAGATGCCCGCCGCCTGCGCTGACGTTCATCCATTTCTGCTCTTTTTCAAAGTACATCGCGTAGAAGCTGTTGCTGCCGATGACGTTGGGGTCGACGGCTGAGCGGCCTTCCAGCATCTGGATCGCCTCGGTGGTGCCGAGCTTGGCCAGGTACTGGCTGCCGGCCGCCAGTCCCATCTGCGCAAAGGTCTCGTAGCCCGTGTTCCTGATACGGGCAGCGCCGCCGTACTCGTTGTCGAGCATGTTGGTCCAGATCTGTTCTAGCTTTTGGGGACCGCTTTTTTCCAGGGCTGCTTGCAGGAGGACGCGTGGGGTCCAGCAGTTGGGGTCGAGCTCATGGTCCAGGAAGGCTTGGTCGTGTGCTCGCATGACGTCCTTGCCGGGAAGGTTCAGTGCCATATCCGGACGCTCTTTGTCGAACCAAGCTTGTCGAAGCTCAAAATCCTTCTTGAGCAGCGTTTGCCCGAACTCTTCCCACTGGCGTTCGCTCAATTCAGCATTGGCAAAGCGCGAGCCAGTATCGCGCTGTGTCTTGGCATAGTCTTGCGCGTAATTGTTAGCCACTTGCCCTGGCAAGCTGTCGTTGCGCACGACGCCTAATGCCAGCGTCCCATAGCCGTCTGCTCCATCAAGCTGCGAGAGATAGTTCCAATACAGCTCGCGATTGCCTTTATTTGCATAGCTGGAAAGAATTTCCAGATCCTGCTCACTCAGTCCGCTCACCGGCTACTCCCTGTAAATACGCTAATCACCGAATTTTACTGCGGGTTAATACGCCCCTCACCGCATCTTCCATGCGCTTCCAGTCCTTCAGGAATGCACGCTTGTAGTTGAGACTGATGGAAAGTTTGTTTTCGATGTCAGAGAAGTAGTGGACGCAACTTGCAGCAACGGCACTTTTTTCATGGACCACTTCAGATCCCTCCAGCCGAACGCCATCTGCTCGAAATTTTTTGCTGTCGCACTTAATGAACGTGGTCAAATTGCCGCTGGAGTCGCGCGCGACGTACCAGTCGTCTTCAAACGCAGGGTTGCGCGTCGGAGGCTCGCCGTGGTGGGCTTCATACGCTTTTACATATGCCGCCATCTTCTCCTCATCAATGGCATAGGGCGTTAATCCGAATGCTTCAGGCTGTGCGATGCGGAGATCGAGCCGGGCGACAGGATTGCCCCGCTCAACTGAGTCTGCCTCTGTACGCTTATCGTTTGACGAGAAACGCTCAAGCAATACCTCAATAGGAACACGGTCGACATAGTCGATAGACACGGAAATTTCTTTGCGGAAATCATTCGTACGCGGGTTTGCCCGTGCCCCGGGCGGGGTGGGGGTCATGTCTGGCCACTCGATGACCAGCGTCACGCCTTCGCCCGGCCATGGTGCGATCTGGCTGTCCAGGTAGTTGGCGGGGATGCGGAAGGTGTTCGGCCCCAGCTTTACGTCAACCGGCGCGTCCGAATAGGTGTGCCCGTTGATGGTGCGGCCTGTGGTGACGGTGCCTGACATGGGGGAAGTCCTTTTTTGTTCGGGTGATGGCGTCCGTGCACAGGCACTGCCGGTGACGGCGATGGCGAGTGCAAGAGCCAGGCACCGGCCGGATGACATCATGTGCATTGGTCAATCCATTGCAGGGTTCGCCGCAACTATAGGCAACTTGGGATCAGCGTGACAGCAAGGGCCAAGCCTGCGATTGTCCGTGCCATGCGCCGCACGACACGGGAATGCGATCACGCTCTGCCGGAAGGAAAGGCGCGTGGATCAAAACGCGGGCGGTGCAACGGCAGCTCGCCACGTGTGCCGAAGGACGTTTGCCGCCCTTGATCGCACTAAGTGTCGAGCTGCAGCGTGGTCAACGCCGCCGTCGCCGCCTCACGCTCCAAACGCACCATCGATCGTATGCATCGCCCCGGTGACAAAGCTCGCTTCCGGACCCGCCAGCCAGGCCACCATGCCGGCCACTTCGTCGGCGCGGCCGTGGCGTTTGATCGCCATGAAGCTGTGCATCAGGTCTTTCATCGGCCCGTTTTCCGGGTTGGCGTCGGTATCGATCGGGCCCGGTTGCACCACGTTGATGGTGATGCCACGCGGCCCGAGGTCGCGGGCCAGCCCACGTGCCAGCCCTTGCAGCGCGGATTTGCTCAGCGCGTAGGACGCCATGCCGGGCAGCGGCATGCGGTCGCCGTTGACCGAGCCGATCACGATGATCCGCCCGCCGGGTGGCATCTGCCGCGCGGCCTCCACGGCGGCGTGGTAGGGCGCGTGCACGTTGATGCGGAACAGCCGGTCCACCGCGTCCGGATCCTGGTCCAGCGCATCGCCGAACAAGGCGATGCCGGAGTTGACCACCAGCACATCCAGCGGCCCGCTGCGGCGTACCGTGGCGATGACCGCATCGCGGTCGGCGCTGTCGGCCAGTGCCGCGGTGCTGCCGGTGTCACCGGCCAGGCGCTGCGCCGCGTCGGCAGAGCCGGCATAGGTAAACGTCACCCGCGCGCCCTCGGCCACGAAGCGCCGCACGATGGCGGCCCCAATCCCCCGGCTGCCACCGAGCACCAATACCGACTTGTCTTTGAACGCTGACATGCACCACCTCGCAATTAATGTAGCGAGTAATACATAATAGTTTTCGCCTGCCGTCAAGGATTTTGTAACTATGACTACAGAAACCCCCCGGGCCCGCGGCCGGCCGCGCGCATTCGACCCGGATCAAGCGGTCGCCACCGCGCAGCAGCTGTTCCATGCGCGCGGCTACGACGCACTGAGCGTGGCCGACCTCACCCAGGCACTGGGCATCAATCCGCCCAGTTTCTACGCCGCCTTCGGCAGCAAGGCCGGCCTGTACGCGCGCATCCTCGACCGCTACGCGCAGACCGGGGCCATCCCGTTGCCCCAGATCCTGGACACCGCCCGCCCGCTGGCCGACGCCCTGGCCGACGTACTGGAACAGGCCGCCCGCTGCTACGCCGCAGACCCCGCCGCCACCGGCTGCCTGGTGCTGGAGGGCACGCGCAGCAACGACGCGCAGGCGCGCGAGGCGGCCTGCGGTTTTCATGTCGCAGCCCAGGAGTTGATTCGCTCCCACATCGCCAAGCAGTGCCCGCACGACGCAGACCGGCTGGCGGATTTCGTCAGCACCACCATGGCCGGGCTGTCCGCCAGCGCCCGTCATGGGCAGAGCCTGGAGCGTCTGCTGGCGAGTGCGCGGTTGGCGGGGGAGGCGCTTCGGGCGGCGCTGCGCGGATAGTGCAGGGAGGGCGCGGGAGCAGGTGGCTTTCGATGGCGTGAGCGCACCTGCTCGCTCATCGTGGTGCGCTTGCCGCTACCCAGTACGGGCAATGGGCAGGTGGTACGAGATGGTCGTGACCGGCCGTCGCTCAGGCGAAGTCGTTGTCGGATGACTGGTGCGGCAAATCAGGAAGGACGGGGCAGCGCCTGTGGGACATCCAGGTTCTAGGCTGGCTTTAACACAGGCCACTTCAACCTCCTTGTGCAATGCTGGTGAGCACATGGAGCCGCGCGCAGCGTGTTGGTTAAACGTTTCAAACTATCCGAATTACTGCTCACCCCGGACAGTCGCGCTGAGTCCATACCAGATGGCGTCGTTGCGGGATACAGCGTCTATTTCGGTCCCAAAATGAGAGTGTCGCTGAACCGTTTTCGTCTGCGCTCAGTCACTTGACCGAGCCTGCTCATGCGGCCACAGTCCGTGGCGTTCGTCCTCTCCGTTCAAGGATGCCCGTGAAGAAGCTGACGCATTGCATCGTGGCGACCGCGCTGGTGTCCATCATGACGCTTGGGTGTGCACGGCTTTCGATGGAACAGGCTGCCGCAAAACCCCCAAGTGGTGCACACGAAGCATCGTCTTTTCCTCAGGCGCCTGCTGCGACGCCTTCACCTTGGGTGTCATTCAAACTGGAACGGCAGATGGGCGCCGTCTGTGTGGACTGTACGCAATCACAGGGCTCCTCGACTGCGCCTTTGCTAAGGGACGGGTTTTGCAAAGGCCCGGCACCTGCGCACATGGCGGCTGCATTGCTTGCCCTGCCTGCAGATGCGGTCGATGCCTCGCCGCAAGCGCGCGAAGCGCGCCTGCGCGATGCCGTATACGTGGCCGCACCCGGCCTGGGACGGCGCGCGGACTTCACCGTGGTTGCGGGTGATCTGACGATCCGTTCGTTTGAAAGTGCTGATCCCGACAAAATGGTGTACTTGGTCTGGCCGGTGAAATGTGGCGCGGGCGAAGCTGGCCTCTCGTGCCAGTCAGGCAAAGGGCGAAAGGCGTATCGCGTCACCAAGGACGGCACCGCACGCGATGTCAGTGCAGCGGTGTTTCCACCAGCGTCTAGCCTGACTGCAGAAGATGTTGCCCGGCAAAACGACCACGGCGGCTCGGAGCTTTTTCTGTTCGATGACAAGCTGCCCTTGGCGCCGACAATGCGATGGTTGATGGAATTCGATCCTGACCAGCCGCTGGCCACCGATGACCCAAAGCGCGTCGGGTCTTACGCCCATTTTGGTTTTCTTCGGTGGACAGGCGAACGCTTCGAGCTGGTAGAACGAGTCGATAGAGCGCAGTGGCCTTGTCGCCAGCAGCGCACAGGCGAACCGGCATGTGCGGATTATCCAGATGGTGAGGACCGTTTCATCAGCGAGTGACCACTTCTGCAAGGAGCATCGAAATGGCGAGATCCAACGATTTAGACATCCGTGCGACTGCCGACCAGATTTCTGCGTTGTTCAACGCCAATCGACAGGCCGAGGCGCTGCGCATGCTTGATGAGCGCAGACAAGGCCAGGCAGAGGTCGTGCGTGACGCACTGGATCGCTATATCGGCGCAGCGTCCGCCGGTGCAATCGCCAATCATCAACAAGGGCCGGTCGCCGCTGCGGATGCCAGTGTGCTGCAACGCTTGCAACTAGCCGCATCAAATCAGCCAGCAATTCCGCCGCAAGCGCAAATGGCTGCCTTGAGCGACGCACAGCGCTATGACGTCTACGCCAGCATCGTACAGGTGAGAGGTAACGAAGCCGCGCACGAGGCACTCTCGCGACCCAACGAGCGCGTGGTATTAGGCCTTCGCCAGGAAAACTCAACGCTTGCGGCCATGCAGGATCGCGCGCATGCCGGAAGCTTGCGTAGCGACGATCCGGCAACCCCTGCCATCAACGAAGCTCAGGGCGGCACGGGCGTCTACAACGACCGCCTGGTCGTACTGTGGAAGGATGCCGATGGCACGCGTCATACGCAGGTCGCCCAACAAGCAAACACCGAGCCGACTGCGCAGTACGATCATCATGCAGGCAACACGGGGCGGCGCCCGCGTGCGGAAGGCGGCATGGAGAACAGGACATTTGCACCGTCGCCAGGCTTTGAAAGCATCACCAGGCCCAGGAAGATCGAAGGCGAGGATGTCAATGCCGATGGCATCAGGGATCTCGGTCGCCTGAGCGAAGGCACCATCGAGATGCGGATGGGGCAGCACCCAAATCCCAGCCGGCCAGGCACCCAAGACAACGCATTACGCCCAAGTCAGGCGGCAGTCGATGCAGGGCGGGGCGGCGTACAGCGGGATAGCAATGCGGACGGCTGGTTTGATCAAGCCGATCTCAACGGTGTGCAAAATCTCAACGACACCTTCAAGATTCATCGCGGTTCCAGCGGCAGTACCGATTCGGCTGGCTGCCAGACAATTCATCCAGCCGAGTACGATGGGTTCATCGCGGCGGTGCAAGGCAACCCAGCGCAGACGCGCTGGCAATACGTGCTGACCAGCACCACACCCGGGCCGGTGCGGGAGCAGCATCAGGACCAAGGGCGAGGGCGTGAAGGGGTACAGCCAGGGCAGGAGGAGCAGGGGCATCGGCCGGCCCAGCCGCAGCGGCAGAACGGCGGGCCTGCAGCGCCTGTACCTGGGAGGCCACGACAGGCAGACGCAGAAGACGCCCAACCCGCGCCTCATCCGTTGCATGCACAGGCCAGCACCTTGGTTGGCCGGTTGGACGCCAGCATGGGTCGTACCAGCGATGCGCACAGCGAGCGGATGAGCGCCAGCCTGGCCTATCTGGCAAAGGAGCACGGGCTCGAGCGCATCGACCACGTAATGCTGAGCAACCAAACATCGCGTGCAGCGGCCGGTGCCACCGTGTTCGTGGTACAGGGCGAACCCAGCAACCCGGCCCATCTGCGCGCCAGCATGCCCACCGACGTGGCCGTCACTACGCCGGTGGAGCAATCGCTGGCAAAGCTGCAAGAGCTAGACGCGCGTACCTTGGCGCAAGCGCAGAGTCAGGCGCAGGAGAGAGGGGTGCTACAGGAAGAGGCTGTCAAGCCGCGAAGCATTGGATGAGAGCTTCTGGCTTCCGCCTTTGATCTGTATACGGCTGCTCCAGACAGCGTGTAGCTGAGACTGCCTGCACAAACACGTTGTTCGTCTCATTCCATATTCCGGAATATGGAATGAGGCAGACTTGGCTGTGGCATTGAAGCCCAAGGATCTCGTGGTGCCACACAAGCAGGGTTGCCCAGGCGGGCCTCGACCTGTGCATCCCTTGGAGAAGTGCTGTGTATGCGACATCGTCGGCTTAGGTTTGCAAAGAAAACCTTGAAGCACCGGCGCCCGCTTGCGATGATGCATCGCAATTGCAACGCACTGGGCCTGCCATGAAATCCGCATCTCTTCCATCGCTCCGTGTGGACCCGGCGCTGCGCCAAGCGGCCGAAGCCGTGTTGCAGGAGGGTGAGACGCTTTCCAGCTTTGTCGAGCACTCCGTGCGCGCCCAGGTGCAGCAGCGTCAGCAGCAGGAAGCCTTCATTGCGCGCGGGCTGGCCTCGCGTGACAGCGCCAAGGCGTCCAACCGGTACACCGACGCGAAGGATGTGCTTGCCGGGCTGCAGTCCCAACTGGACAAGGCGCGCAAGGGCTAAACCAAGGTGGGATTTTCCGTCCGCTTTACTCCGCAAGCGCGCGACGATCTCGCGCGTCTTTACGACTGGCTGCTACAGCGTGCCGAAGGCGACTTCACCGTGGCCGAGCGTGCGCTGCAGGCCATCGGCGATGTCGTCACCGTACTTGAACTGGCGCCGTTGAGCTGCCGCAAGGCGGGGGTGGCAGATCCGTTCTTGCGCGAGCTGGTGATCGGCTTCGGTGCCAGTGGCTACGTCCTGCTGTTTGAGGTGGAAAGCGATCAGGTCGTCACCGTTCTGGCGGTCAGGCATCAGCGTGAAGACGACTATCATTAAGCACGGCGTTAGCGCCAACGTCGTGCCACAGGGGAAGTAGATGGCCAATATCAGCAGGCGCCGCACTGGGGAATTGACCCGTGCGCTGTTCCATATCCTCAAGACCCAGCCGGAGGGCATGCGCGCCGCAGACGCGCTGGCCGCACTGGAAAAGCAGGTCGTGCTCACCGAGTACGAAGCGGGCGACTACGAAACCGGCGGCCGTCGCTTCGAGAAGATCGTGCGCTTCAGCACCGTGGCGCCGGTCAAGGCCGGCTGGCTGGTCAAGGACAAAGGCATCTGGACCCTCACGCCAGAGGGCGAAGCGGCGCTGGACGCGTATCCGGACCCAGAGCAGTTCATCCGCGCGGTGGGGCAGCTGTACAAGAAATGGAAGAGTGCCCAGCCCGTTGCAGACGAGGTCGACGATCCCGAAGGCGAACTTACCGAGGAATCGGCCAGCATCACGCTGGAAGAAGCCGAAGAAATGGCATGGGCCGAGATCGAGGCCTACCTCGCCGCGATGCCGCCGTATGACTTCCAGGAACTCGTGGCGTCGCTGCTACGGGCGATGGGCTACCACGTCGCCTGGGTCGCACCGCCCGGCAAGGACGGTGGCACCGACATCATTGCCTACAACGACCCGCTCGGCACCCGCCCGCCGCGCATCAAGGTGCAGGTCAAGCGCAATGCCAACTCGCCGCGGATCGATGTGGCGGGCCTGCGCAGCTTTATGGCGGTTCTGGGAGAGGGCGATGTCGGCCTGCATGTCGCGTTGTCAGGTTTCACCAAGGACGCCGACTACGAAGCGCGGCAGTCGCATCGGCGGATCAATCTGATCGATGCGCGGAAGTTGGTGGAGCTATGGACCACGCACTATTCACAGCTTGAGGACATCGCCAGGGCCCGTCTGCCGCTCAAGCCGGTTTGGTTTCTGGCCGGAAAAGAACAAGTAGGTCCGAGCATCGTGCGCGCCATGCTTGAAACAACCCCTGGCGAAGTGGCTATCGATGCCGAAAAATTACTTTGTGCCGCTGAAGCGGCTTCACTGGCAGGCGTGATGCAGGCCCTCAAGCAGTACGGAACAACGCAGTGACATCCACCGAGCAAAATACCGAACGTTTTCTCGCCATGTTGCAGTCTCTCGGCGGCTCTGCTGGTAACGGCAAGCTGCGAGACGAACTTGGCTGGCAGGAAAGTACGTATCTACGCATCAAATACCTGTTGATCGAGCAAGGCGACATCGTGTCTGGCCGAGGGCGCGGCGGTTCCGTCGCGCTTGCTGAGACGGCTGTGATGCACAACAGAGCCAGAAATTCTGGTGCAAAACAGGCAGAAAAAGTAGTGGAAGTTCTTAAGGTAAAGGCAGCCAAGACGCATGCCGAGGCAGACACAACATCGTCGGTGAGGCGCGGCGGCGTAGTCAAAAAATCTGATTTGTATAGCTCCATCTGGGCCTCCTGCGATGAACTGCGCGGTGGCATGGACGCTAGTCAGTACAAGGACTATGTGCTGTTCATGCTGTTCATCAAGTACATCAGCGACAAGTACGGCAATAGCAAGGACTTCGCTCCACCTGTCGTCATCCCGCCTGGCGCCTCATTCAAGGACATGGTGGTGCTCAAGGGCAAGGCCGATATCGGCGAAAGGATCAACACGCAAGTCATTCAAAAGCTGATTGAGGCCAATACCAAGCTGGCGCGTAGCGACTTCCCAGACTTCAACGATCCCAACAAGCTTGGCGAAGGCCCGGCCATGGTCGAGCGGTTGGGCAACCTGATCGCCATCTTCGAAAAGCCCGAGCTGAATTTTGCCAACAACCGGGCCGACAACGACGATCTGCTCGGCGATGCGTACGAGTACCTGATGCGCCACTTTGCGCAGGACTCCGGCAAGAGCAAGGGCCAGTTCTATACTCCCTCTGAAGTGAGTAGCATCATCGCCCAGGTGATCGGCATCTCCCACGCCAATACCCGCGCATCTACGACCGCGTACGATCCAACTTGCGGCTCAGGCTCACTGCTGCTGAAAGTTGCCGCCGAGGCAGGCCGGCAGATCACGCTGGAAGGGCAGGAAAAGGACGTGACCACCGCCGGCTTGGCGCGGATGAATATGATCCTGCACCACTTCCCCAGTGCCACCATCCTTGGCGGGGACACGCTGTCCAACCCCAGGTTCAAGGATGGGGAGCAACTGCGTAGCTACGACTATGTGGTCGCCAACCCGCCGTTCTCGGACAAGAAGTGGTCCACCGGGCTGACACCCGCCAACGATCCTTATCAACGTTTTGCCTGGGGCGCACCGCCGGACAAGCAGGGCGACTACGCCTATTTGCTGCACGTCATGCGTAGCATGAAGGCAACTACCGGCAAGGGTGCCATCATCCTGCCGCACGGTGTGCTGTTCCGTGGCAACGCGGAAGGCGTCATTCGTAAAAACCTTGTGCGCT
Organism: Xanthomonas arboricola; assembly: GCF_002940665.1. Lineage (GTDB taxonomy): Bacteria > Pseudomonadota > Gammaproteobacteria > Xanthomonadales > Xanthomonadaceae > Xanthomonas > Xanthomonas arboricola_B. Next base: position 581,112 of record NZ_MIGY01000003.1, on the reverse strand, counting down.
CAGGTGTGCTCAAGGGCATCATCGGCCTGCCGGCCAATCTGTTCTACGGCACCGGCATCCCCGCCTGCATCCTGGTGCTGGATAAGGAAAACGCTGGCGCCCGCAAGGGCATCTTCATGATCGACGCCAGCAAAGGCTTCATCAAGGACGGTCCCAAGAACCGCCTGCGTGAGCAGGACATCCATCGCATCGTTGATACCTTCCGCCGTGGCGCGGATGTGCCGCGCTATGCCCGGATGGTGCCGCTGGGGGAAGTCTCCAGCGACAGGAATAGCTACAACCTCAACCTGCCGCGCTACATCGATAGCAGCGAGCCAGAAGACCTGCACGACATTGACGCCCACCTCAACGGCGGCATCCCCGAGCGCGATATCGATGCCTTTGCTGCCGACTGGCAGGAAATGCCAGCTCTGCGCGAGGTGCTGTTCGAGGCCGATCGCCCAGGCTATGCCCGGCTACGCCAGCCTATTGCAGACGTACGCTCGATCATCCAGAGCCACCCGCAGTTCCAGCAATTCCGCAGCAAGGTGGAAGCGCTGTTCGGCAAATGGCAGCAGGCCGTCACGCCGCTACTCACCGGCATCCAGCCGGGCGACAAACCCAAGACGCTGATCTCGCAGATCTCTGAAACCCTGCTCGCGACCTTTCACGCCGCACCCCTGCTTGACCCTTACGACATCTACCAGCACCTGATGGACTACTGGGCGGAAGTGATGCAGGACGACGCCTACCTGATTGCTGCCGACGGCTGGGTGGCCCAGCCTCGGCGCATCGTAGAAATCGACAAGAAAGGCAACGCCAAGAACAAGGGCTGGATCTGCGATCTCGTGCCCAAGCGATTTATCGTTGCCCGTTACTTCACCACCGCACAGGCCGAGTTAGAGGCCGTGCAAACTGAACTGGAAAGTCTGACCAGCCAGCTCGCGGAGCTGGAGGAAGAATACGGCGGGGAGGAGGGTCTTTTGTTTGAAGCACAGGATGAAAAAGGTGCTTTGACCAAGGCAAGCGTTGGCCAGCGCCTGGATGCTGCGCAAGAAGGGGGCGTGGACGTCGCCGAGCCTGGTGAAATTCCGCTGCTTCGCAGATGGCTGGAGCTAAAAGAAGGCGAAGTGGCTCTCAAAAGAGCAATCAAGACGCTTGAGACAAAAATCGACCAGCAAGCACACGACTGCTACGCCGCTCTAAGCGAAGCTGAGATCAAAATGCTGGTGGTCGAAGATAAGTGGCTAGCCCACCTGCAAGCCGATGTGCAGCAGGAGCTGGAGCGTATTTCCCAGACCCTCTCCCAGCGCATCCGCGAACTGGCCGAACGCTACGATACCCCGCTACCGAGGTTGGAGGATGACGTGGCGGCTCTCAGCGCTAAGGTGGGCGTGCACCTGAAACAGATGGGGGCGGTATGGAAGTGAAGCCTGGGTATAAGCAGACGGAAGTGGGGGCGATTCCGGAGGATTGGGAGGTTAAGTCCCTTGGAGATATCGGCGAGGCTCTAATTGGGCTCACCTACAAACCAAACGAAGTTCGAGATTACGGAACACTTGTTCTGCGCTCGTCGAATATTCAAAACGATGCTCTTGAATTTGAAAATAATGTTTTTGTCGACGCCGAAATCTCAGAGCGCATCATGGTGCGCCCTAATGATGTTTTGATCTGCGTCAGGAATGGTAGTCGTGATCTGATAGGGAAATCGGCGCTGCTTGATGAGCGGACGAATGGAATGACATTTGGAGCTTTCATGGCAGTCTATCGTAGTCAGATTGGACGGCTTGCAAGTTACCTATTTCAATCAGATATATTAAAGCGCCAAATCAACGAACACCTCGGCGCAACTATCAATCAAATTACAAACAAGAGTCTCAATTCATTCCAGATTCCCTTGTCTCCGTCGGTTTTTGAGCAATGCACCATCGCCAACGCTCTTAGTGACATGGATGCACTACTTATGGGGCTGGATCGCCTGATCGCCAAAAAGCGCGCCATCAAACAGTCCGTCATGCAGCAACTTCTTACTGGGCAAACCCGGCTGCCGGGGTTCACTGGGAAGTGGAAGGTGAAGCGTCTGAGAGACTTGGCAAATATTCAACGTGGAGCATCGCCTCGTCCCATCGATAGCCCTCGGTGGTTCGATGAAAGCTCGAATGTAGGCTGGGTAAGAATTTCAGACGTCACAAATTCCGGTATGTATCTGGAGCAAACAACTCAGCGACTTTCCCCTGATGGTGTTGCACACAGTCGTCCCGTAGATAGCGGAAATCTCATTATGAGCATCTGCGCAACGGTTGGTCGCCCCATCATCACCAATATCGACGTATGTATTCACGACGGATTTGTCGTATTCGAAAATCTGAAAGCAGATAGGCTGTTCATCTATTACGCACTGAAGTGGATTGAGCCCGGCTGGTCAAAGTATGGCCAAACTGGCTCTCAAATGAACTTGAATACTGGTCTTATCAATTCGACCAATATCAATTTACCACCAATCGACGAACAAACAGCCATCGCTACTGTCCTCGCTGATATGCACACCGAAATTACCGTCCTTGAAATCCGGCGCACCAAGACACGCGACCTCAAGCAAGCCATGATGCAGGAACTGCTGACCGGCAGGACACGGTTGGTCTGATAGGTTGCGTGGCCCGATGCTGCCGACGGATAACGCAGAAGATGAAACGTCAATGACAGACGAACCAAGCTCCTTGATCCTCGTTCCGCGAGGCTACGCCGACTGGCTGGCCGAACTCAAGGGACGCATCCACGGCGCGCAGCAACGTGCCGCGCTGGCGGTCAATCGGGAGCTGGTAGGGCTTTACTGGCAGATTGGCCGTGACATTCTAGAGCGGCAAGCCGAACAAGGCTGGGGCGCCAAGGTGATCGAGCGGCTCGCGCATGACCTACGCGCCGCCTTCCCTGAGATGAAGGGCTTTTCGCCGCGCAACCTCAAGTACATGCGGGCGTTTGCCGAGGCCTGGCCGGATGAATCATTTGTGCAAGCGGTGCTTGCACAATTGCCCTGGTACCACCAGCTGGCCCTGCTGGACAAGTTGCCCGGCCCTGAAACCCGCCGCTGGTATGCCGCCAAGGCCATCGAGCACAATTGGTCGCGCAACGTGCTGGTGATGCAGATCGAGGCCAGCCTGTTGGAGCGTAGCGGTTCGGCCGTGACGAACTTCCCGGCCACCTTGCCCGCCCCGCAGTCCGACTTGGCCATGGAATCGCTGAAAGATCCGTACCGCTTCGATTTCCTCGGCCTTGGCGAGCAAGCGCAGGAACGCGAGATCGAGGGCGCGCTGGTGCAGCATGTGACCGATTTCCTGCTGGAACTGGGCGCGGGCTTTGCCTTTGTGGGGCGGCAGGTGTTGCTGGACGTGGGCGGCGAGGAGTTCTTCATCGACCTGCTGTTCTATCACCTCAAGCTGCGCTGCTACGTAGTAATCGAACTCAAGGCAGGCAAGTTCAAGCCCGAGCACCTGGGGCAACTGGGCTTTTATCTGACGGCGGTAGATCGGCAGCTGAAGCACGTGCAAGACAACCCAAGCATCGGCCTGCTGCTGTGCAAGAGCAAGAACAAGGTGGTGGCCGAATACGCGCTGGGGGACAAGTCCCAGCCGATGGGCATTGCCGAATACAAGCTAGTGGAATCTCTGCCGCAAGAGCTGCAAACCAGCCTGCCGAGCATCGAGCAGATCGAGCGGGAGCTGGCTAACGCTGTCAATGAACGCACCAAGGAATGATGCAATGACCCAAAGCATGCCGCGCTCCGAGCGCAACTCACAAAACCGCGTAGCGCGCCTATTCGCTGACCCCGTAGACAAGGGCGGTCTGGGTTACGAGCACCTTGGCAATTGGAGCAAGCGCGAGAACAATCGGGCCATTGAAGTCGATCTGTTACGCGCCAATCTGGCAGCGCGTGGTTACGCGCCTGCCCATATCAGCGCCGCACTGCAAAAGCTGGAAGTTGCGGTGGATGTCACCGGCATCACGCCCTATCAGGCCAACCTGCGCACCTACCAATTGCTGCGCTATGGCGTGCCGGTGCAGATTGCGGCCGGCAAATCGCACGAGACGGTACAGCTAATCGACTGGGCCCAGCCGCAGCGAAATCAGTTTGCCCTTGCCGAAGAAGTGACGCTGAGAGGCGGCAGCACACGTCGGCCGGACATCGTGCTGTATATCAACGGTCTGGCGGTGGCAGTGATTGAGCTCAAGCGCAGCTCGGTGGATCTGGGCGACGGCATTCGCCAGCTGCGCAGCAATCAGGAGGAGGCGTTCAACCAAGGCTTCTTCAGTACGGTGCAGGTGTTGCTGGCCGGAAGCGACGCGCAGGGGCTGCGCTATGGCACCACCGGCACCCCGGAGCAGTTCTTCGTGCAGTGGAAAGACGAACAACCATTGGCTGCAGTAGCGGCAGGCGCCTTGTTGGATCGTCCACTGGCACAGATGTGTAGCAAGGTGCAGTTGCTGGACTTGATCCGCAACTTCGTGATCTTCGACGCAGGCTTCAAGAAAGTGCCCAGGCAGCACCAGTACCAGGGCATCAAGGCGGCCCAGGCGCGCATTGCCCAACGCGAGGGGGGGGTGATCTGGCACACCCAAGGCAGTGGCAAAAGCATCTTGATGGTGCTGCTGGCCAAGTGGCTGCTGGAGCATGACCCACAGGCGCGCGTGTTGGTGGTCACTGACCGCGACGAACTGGACAAGCAGATCGAAGGTGTCATGCGCAATGCCAGTGTGATCGGTGCGGACTCGGCTTCGCCGCGCATTACCTCCCGAGCGGACTTTGTGCGAAAGCTGAGTGCGGCGGCGCCGCGCCTGCTGTGCGCGCTGATCCACAAGTTCGATGCTGCGGACCTCAAGGGCGAGCCGCCACCGATCCATGGGCGCTTCTACGTGTTTGTTGACGAATGCCACCGCACTCAGGGTGGCAACATGAACAAGCAGATGAAGCGCTGGCTGGACGATGCGATTTTCATCGGCTTTACTGGTACGCCGCTGCTGCGCAAGGACAGGCAAACCACTCGCGATGTGTTCGGGACCTACATCCATACCTACAAGTTTCACCAGGCAGTGGCAGACAAGGTGGTGTTGGACCTGAAGTACGAGGCGCGCGATGTGCCGCAGCGGTTGACCTCGCGTGAGGCCATCGATGCCTGGTTCGAAAAGAAAACGCGAGGGTTGAACAACTTTCAGAAATCCATCCTGCGCAAGCGCTGGGCAACGATGGAAGAGTTGATGAGCGGTAAAGAGCGCAAGGACCGCATCGTTGCCAACATTATCGAGGATTTCAGCCTCAAGCCCCGCCTGGACAACGATCGTGGTACGGCGATTCTGGTGGCTGCGTCGATCTACGACGCATGCCATTATTTTCGGCTTTTCCAGAACACACATTTTAGCCCGCATGTGGGTGTCATCACATCGTTTGAGCCCAATCCGGCGGCGATCTCGAAAGCGTCATCGGGCAGCGATGAGCGCTACAAGTACGACACCTATAAGCAGCATGTGCTGCGCGCCGGCCAAACAACCAAGCAGTACGAAGACGAAACCAAGCGCCGCTTCATTGAAGAACCGGCCAGCATGAAACTGCTGATTGTGGTCAGCAAGCTGTTGACAGGGTTCGATGCGCCCAGTTGCACTTACATCTATCTGGACAACGAGCTGCATGACCACAACCTGTTTCAGGCCATTTGTCGCACCAATCGTCTCGACGGCGAGGACAAGGACTATGGCTACATCGTCGATTACAAAAAGCTATTCGATGATGTGCAGCAGGCGATTGCGGTGTACAGCTCCGATGCGTTGGACATCGACGCCGGTAACGGTGGCGACAACAACATCCAGCTAAAGAATTGGCTGGGCGAAGGTCGTAAACATTTGGATGAGGCGCGCGAGGCGTTGCACTACCTGTGCGAGCCGGTCGAGCACCCTCGTGAAGTGGAGCAGTTCATCCACTACTTTTGCGGCCATGCGGGTGATCCGGAGGCGCTACTGGAGAGTGAGGCGCTACGTATTGCCTTCTACAAAGCGGTAGCGACCTATCTGCGCGCCTTTGCCGCAATTGCCCAGGACTTGGCCGAGGCGGGTTATTCCAATGGCGAGGCCGACACCTTGCGGCGAGAAACCGAGTTCTATGCCGAGGTTAGGTCTGCCATCAAGCATTGCAGTTGTGAGGAGCTGGATATCAAACCCTTTGAGGCTGATATGCGACATCTCATCAACACCTATGTCCATGCCGAACCGGCACAAGCATTGGGGCAACTAGCCGAGCTGTCGCTGACTGAGCTGATCATCAAAACCGGCGTCCACGACGCTATCGCCAAAAAGCTCAACGAGAAGGGCAAGCTCTCAAAGAATGCCATTGCGGAAACCATCATCAACAATGTCCGCAAGACCATTATCCGCGACCGCCTAACTGATCCGCGGTTTTACGAGCAGATGTCCAAGCTGCTCGATGATTTGATCCAACAAAGCCGCGAAAGCACCGAGGCCTACGAAGCATTTCTGAAGAAGGCAGAGGCGTTGGTGATGACCTGGCATGAGAGACAGCACGATAGTGATGAACCCAGCATGCTGCGTGGCAATGCCGGCGCGCTGGTGATTTATCGCAATCTGCCGGACATCATTTCTGATGATGCTCAAGCTGCACATGGCGCCATCCAGGAGCCGGAAGTGAATTACGGCAACCGGCTGGCCTTCCTGGCACTCAACATCGATCGCCTGATGCGTGACGAGGCTCCGGCAGGATGGCGAGGAGATGAAGCAAAGGAACGCATTGTACAAAATGTCCTGTATCCGCTGACGGGCCGCAATCGCGAGGCCACGCTCAAGCTGTTCGAACTGCTGAAGAGTCAGTCGGTCTACTGATGAAACAGACGCACATCCGCCTGGGCGAGCTGGACATTGCGGTCACCTTCAAGGCTGTGAAGAACGTCCACCTGTCCGTTCACCCGCCGCAAGGCGAGGTGACGCTGGTGGCGCCGACTGGCACACGGCTTGAAGTGGCACGCGCTTATGCGATTTCAAAGTTGCGTTGGATTCGCCAACAGCAGGTGCAATTGCTGGAGCAGGTTCGTGAAACACCCAGGCAGTTTGTCACCCGCGAGAGTCATTACATCTGGGGGCGACGCTATCTGCTTGCTGTGGTGGAGCGCGATACTTCGCCCACCGTCAAGATGGACCACCGGCGCATCACACTGAGTGTACGTCCCGGCACCGATGCAGGCAGGCGCGAGGCCATCTATCAACGTTGGCAGCGGTCGTTGTTGCATGAAGCAATCCAGGCGTTGATCGCTCACTGGGAAGGCCGTATCGGGATAAAGGTGGAAGGTTATTTTCTCCAGCGCATGAAAACCAAGTGGGGGAGTTGCAATCACCTACGAGCCCACATCCGGCTCAATACAGAGCTGGTCAAGAAGCCGCGTGACTTGCTCGAATACGTGATTGTGCATGAGATGATTCATCTGCTTGAGCCAACGCACAATGCGCGCTTCGTCGCCTTGCTGGACAACCACTACGCTGGATGGCGAGACGCGAGAGCTGAGCTCAACGCCTTGCCCCTGGCGACATAGCCGACAGGTATCGCCCTGCTCGCACTGCGGTGATTCGAGTACGGCTGCTAGCTCAAGTCTAGAAGGCTGCAGGCTCTCCGCTCCAACGCGTGCCTTGGGGTTGACGCTGGATTTGATGAGTAGCATGCTCATGCTACGGAGCCTCGAAACTCCCCGTATAGCGGTACCCACCTCCGACAAACCGGTGGGTTTTTTGTGCCTGCATATTTTGTAGGTGCAACCGACGTGATGCCTGCGTCGGGAGGGCGGCTAATACAACACCCGCAAGGGGAATACGCCCGCCGGCTATACGCGGTTTCGAGCCTCCCGACTTCCCGTCCGTCGCCTTGCGGCGGGCGGGCGGATTCCATGGAATGAGGAGCAGGCCATGTCGGACGTTGTACGAGATGCGCAGTCACACCCGGGCTACTACCTGCCAGAGGGCGCGCAATACCGCTTGCAGCAACTGCGCGACCATATGCGGTTTCTGGCGCGTCTGGCGCAGCCACGCACGCAGGCTGAAGAGCAGGCGCGGCAGCCAGCCATCTGCATGGACGAGTTGGCGTTTTGTCTGGAACTGCTTGCCGATCAGATGACCCATGCGCTGAAGCAGATGCAGTGGCCGGCGAGTCTGGAAGACCAGGCGGAAAGTGGCTGACGCTACACCGGCGCAGACTTCAAAATCCCCGACAGACTCTCGCGCAGGATCAACTGCAGATGCATGCGGTTGAGTTCCATGCCGCTGGTCATCACGCTGTGCAGGCCGCCGCACATGGCGGCGACGGCGAAGACGCGGGCCTGGAATTCCTGTTCGCTGCTGGCCGGGTCGGCGTGGCCGCGCAGCAGGCGTTTGAGCAGGGCACTGAGGTGTTCGATCAGCGATGCGCTCTGCCGGCGCATGAAGGCGGCCAGCACCGGGTCGCGCAGGGTGGCCAGGTGCAGTTCCAGGTCGATGCGGGTGCGCTTGATGTTGATTTCCTGCAGCAGCCATTCTTCGAGCAGGCCGGCGATGAAATCCACCACGTCCACATTGGCCGGGCGTTCCACCAGCCACATCTGGCGGATGGCGCGCATGTAGTTGCGCTCCAGCAATGCGCGCACCAGCGCGTCCTTGTCTTCGAAACGTTGCAGCAGGCTGCCGCAGCTGACCTTGGCGCGCTCGGCGATCAGCTCGAAGCTGGTGGCGCTCAGGCCGATGACGTCGATGCACTGCTCGGTGGCGTCCAGCACCTCTTCCAGCAGCAGTTCTTCGCGCTCTTTTGCCGTGCGCAGCAACAGGACGTTGGACATGGGCAGCAGGGTGTCGGGGGGCTGCAGTATACCGGCGCGGCGTTACCCATCCGTTGCGTTCGCTTGTTGCTGTGCCATCAGTCATGGATGCGCGTGCGTATTGAAACACCGGTCACAGATGCGCTGGTCGACCATGTTTTCACGGCGGCTGTGCGACACGTGAGGTTGACGTTGTGCAGGAGAAGCATGTGAGTGAGAACAGTGCGGTAGCCGGTGTCTCGGCGCAGTGGCCGGCGCGGTTGTGGGTGGTGCGGCATGGGCAAAGCGCGGGCAACGTGGCGCGCGATGTGGCCGAGTCCAACGGCTCGGCCTTGATCGACCTGGAGCACCGCGATGCGGATGTGCCGTTGTCGGCGCTGGGCGAGCGCCAGGCCGAGGCGTTGGGGGCGTGGATGGCCGGTTTGCCCGAGCACGAGCGTCCAACCCTGATCCTGAGTTCCACCTATGTGCGGGCGCGCCAGACCGCCGCTGCGGTGGCGCGTGCGTTGGGGCAGCCGGCCGAGTCGGTCAGTGTGGACGAGCGTTTGCGCGAGAAGGAATTCGGCGTGCTCGACCGCTATACCACGGCCGGCATTCTTGCGACCTTTCCGGAGCTGGCCGAGCAGCGCAAGCTGGTGGGCAAGTTCTACTTTCGCCCGCCCGGTGGCGAGAGCTGGTGCGATGTGATCTTCCGCCTGCGCGGGGTGGTGGGCGATCTGCAGCGCAACCATGTGGGCGCGCGGGTGCTGATCGTGGGGCATCAGGTAATCGTCAATTGTTTCCGCTACCTGATCGAGCGGATGGACGAGGCCACCATCCTGGGCATCGACCGCGAAGGCGACGTGCCCAATTGCGGCGTCACCGAATACGCGGCTGCGGCCGATGGGCAATCCCTGGAGTTGCTGCGTACCAACTTCGTGCCGCCGGAACTGGCCGACGAGCCGGTGACCACCGAGTCCGACCGCCCGGCCGGGGCGCGCTGATGGCCGCCCCGCGCGTGCGCACGCTCAACGCCGCCGCCTTGCGGGCGATGCCGTTGCCGGCCCCGGGTGGCGACAAGGAGCAGCGCGGGCGCGTGTTGATCGTGGGTGGCTCGATGCGCGTGCCCGGTGCGGTGCTGCTGGCCGGCGAGGCGGCGCTGCGCACCGGTGCGGGCAAGCTGCAGATCGCCACCGCGGCCAGTGTGGCGCCGGGCATGGCCTTGGCGGTGCCGGAGGCGCTGGTGCTGGGGTTGGCGCAGAACGGGCAGGGCGAGATCGTGCGCGGGCATCGCGCGCTGGACGGGGCGATGGCGGCCTGCGATGCGGCAGTGATCGGACCGGGGATGGCGTCGTCGGCCACCACCACGGCGATGGTCAGGCGCGCCGCCGAGCAGGCGGTGTGCACCTTGGTGCTGGATGCCGGTGCGTTGTCGCGTGGCCTGCGGGCGCCGATCGGGCGGCCATTCGTGTTGACGCCGCATGCGGGCGAGATGGCGACCCTGGCCGGCGACGACAAGGCGGCGGTGGAAGCGGCGCCGAGCGCGTACGCGCTGAAGTTTGCGCAGAAGCTGCGCAGCGTGGTGATCGTCAAGGGCGCGGACAGTTTTATTGCCGGGCCAGATGGAGTGGTGTGGATGCATCGCGGGGGGGCGTCCGGGTTGGGCACGTCCGGGTCTGGCGATGTGCTGGCGGGATTGATTGCCGGGTTTGCCGCGCGCGGCTGCGATGCGTTGACCGCTGCGTTATGGGGCGTGTTTGTGCATGCGGCGGCGGGCAGGCAGTTGGCCAGGCGGATTGGGCCGGTGGGGTTTCTGGCGCGCGAGCTTGGACTGGAAGTGCCTGGGATTCTGGATCGGTTGGCGCGGGGGTGATCGACGCTCGTCGCGTTGATGCGGCGCGCAGACCAAGCCTTTCTCCAGCGGGAGAGGGGTTGGGGTGAGGATGCGTCTGCTGGAGTCGTGGGGCTGTCTTTCCAGTTGGGGTTTAGGTTGTTGCCTTGATTGCAGTGGGTTGGTTGCACTCTGAGCAGACGTACCCGCATCCGGCCCTTCGGGCCACCTTCTCCCGAGGGGAGAAGGGAAGGTCCGGCGATGGAAGGATGCACGGTTGCGCTCGTTTGTTGCGCGATGTTGCGCCGCGTTGGTCGGTTAGGCTTGGTCACCAACCTGGGAGGGTGCACGGTGAAGCGAACGATTGCGTGGTCGATGGTGGGGGTTCTGGGGGTTTGGGGTGCTGCGACTGAAACGGTGTTGGCATCTGCATCTGCAATAACAGCAACAACAGCAGTAGCAACAACCGCAACGCCGATTCTGGTGCCGGCATCGACGGCACCGTCTGCATCCACGCCCACATCGACGGCGGTAGAAGCTGCAGTTGTGGATGCTGCTACTCCGCCGGCCGCCGCCGGTGCACTACGCGTTTACACCTCTGCCCAGGGCGCAACGCAGCAGATGCGTGTCAGCACTGTCGAGGCGCCCAGGGCCCGGCATGCGTTGACCGAGAAAGAGAACTCCATCTTCGTCAATCCGCAGCGGCGCTTCCAGGAGGTGCTGGGCATCGGCGGGGCGATCACCGATGCCAGTGCCGAGACCTTCGCCAAGCTGCCCAAGCCTGCGCAGCGCGCATTGCTCACTGCCTACTACGACCCGCAAAAAGGCATCGGCTATACGCTGGCGCGTACCACCATCCACAGTTCGGATTTCAGCAGTGGCAGCTACACCTATATCAAGGACGGCGATGCGGCGCTGAAGAGCTTTTCGGTCAGCCACGATCAGCGTTATCGCATCCCGATGCTGCGCCAGGCCATTGCGGCGGCCGGCGGCAAGTTGACGACCTTCGCCAGCCCATGGAGCGCGCCGGCCTTCATGAAAGACAGCAACAACATGCTCAAGGGCGGCAAGTTGCTGCCCGCGTATGCGCAGGCCTGGGCCACCTACTACACGCGCTTCATTGCGGCCTACGAAAAAGCCGGTATCCCGATCTGGGGCATCAGCCTGCAGAACGAGCCGATGGCGGTGCAGACCTGGGAGTCGATGGTGTTTTCCGCCGAGGAAGAGCGCGACTTCCTGAAGAACCACCTCGGCCCGACGATGGCGCAGGCCGGCTATGGCGACCGCAAGATCATCGTGTGGGACCACAACCGCGACATGATGCTGCACCGCGCGCACGTGATCTTCGACGATCCGGAAGCGGCGAAATACGCGTGGGGCATGGGCTTCCACTGGTACGAGACCTGGGCCGGGTTCGCGCCGATGGTGGAGAACGTCGCAGCCGTGGCGCAGGCGTACCCGGACAAGCCGCTCCTGCTGACCGAAGCGGCTGTGGAAAAGTTCGACCCGGCAAAGCTGCAGTACTGGCCCAATGGCGAGCGCTATGGCACCGCCATCATCAACGATCTCAATCATGGTGCGGTGGGCTGGACCGACTGGAACATCCTGCTCGATCAAAATGGCGGGCCGAACCATGTGGGCAATTACTGCTTTGCGCCGGTGCATGCCGACACGCGCACCGGCGAGGTGATCTACACGCCGAGCTATTGGTACATCGGCCACTTTTCCAAGTTCATCCGCCCCGGTGCGCGGCGGGTGAGTGCGGCCAGCAGCCGCAGCAATCTGGCAACGACGTCCTTTCTCAACACCGATGGCAGCCTGGCCACGGTGGTGATGAATGCCAGCGATGTGGCGATCCGTTACAACCTGTACGTGGGCGAGGCGTCGAGCGAACTGGACATTCCGGCGCATGCCATTCAGACAGTGGTGGTGGCGCGCTAGCGCCAGCGGTGGCGTCGGGCGCGCGGGTGAGGAAGTGCACCCTCAGCCGCGCTGCGCTTTCTCCAGCCTTGCGGAAAAAGAAGGCACATTCGCAGATGCCGGGTTGTTACGCGCAGCGGTGATGCCCGACGCCGGCTAATCGCCATCCACGGCCAGCGCCGCGTGGATCAAGGCGAGGTGGCTCAGGCCTTGCGGCAGGTTGCCCAGGGCCTGGCCGTCAGTGGCATCCACCATCTCCGGCATCAGGCCGACATCGTTGCCCAGCTGGTGCAGCAATTGCTCGAACAGGCGCCTGGCCTCGGCACGCTCGCCAAGCAGGCCGTAGGACTCCACCAGCCAGAACGCACAGGCGATGAACGCGCCTTCGCGGTGCTGCATGCCGCTGTAGCGATGCACCAACGCGCCGGTGCCAAGCTCTTTGCGGATGGCATCGCGGGTGGCGATCATGCGCTCGCGGCGCGGGCCGCCCAGGCCGAAGCGCGAAGCCAGCAACAGGCTGGCGTCCAGGTCTTCGGTGCCGGCATAGAAGGTGTATGCCTGCTTGGCCTGCGACCAGCACCGTGCGTCGATCCACTCCAGGATGCGTTCCTGTTCGCGTTCCCAGCGCGGCAACATGGCGACGGAGAGGTGGCCGGCCCTGGCCAGCTCGCTGGCGCGGCGCAGCGCCAGCCAGCATTCCACCTTCGACATGGTGTAGTGCTCTTGGGTTTGCAGTTCCCAGAAGCCGGCATCCTTGCGCATCCAGGTGTCGGCGCATTCGTTGCCGAGCTCGAACAGCTGGCGCGCGGTTTCCCGGTCGAGGATATGACCGGCATCGAGAAAGCGCGCTGCCGTTTCGAAGATGTCGCCATACAGACACAGCTGCAACTGGGTGCTGGCCGTGTTGCCCACGCGCACCGGACGCGTATTGCGGTAACCGGGGATGTCGATCTCGCGCTCGTCCGGTACCAGGGCGCCGTCGAGGGTGTAGCACGGACGAACCCCCGGGCGATGGTGCCGGATGGTGCGCATCAACCAGCTGAAGGCGGCCTTGGCATCGGCCAGGGCGCCCACGCGCAGGAAGGCCTTGGTGGTGTAGGCCGCATCGCGCACCCAGGCATAGCGGTAGTCCCAGTTACCGTTCTCACCGATCTGCTCGGGCAGCGAGGTGGTGACCGCAGCGGCGATGGCGCCGGTGGGCGAGAACCACAGGAACTTGAGTGCCAGCGCCGAGCGGATCACCGCGTCGCGGTAGCCGTTGTCGTAGCGCAGGTTGCCGCTCCATTGCCGCCACTCGGCGTCGCTGCGATCGATACGGCCGTTGATGTCCTCCAGCGCCGGCACGGGCAAGGCATCGTCTTCGGCAGCCAGCAAGGCGACCACATGCGTGTCGCCGGCGCCCACCGTGAGCGTGGCCTGCACGCCACGGTCGTCGCAGTGCGTGACCTGCACGGCGTTGCTGTCGAAGCGCAGCATGGTCATCAATTGGCCGATGTGATGCACCCGCCCGTTCGGGGTGTCGCTTTGCCAGGGCGTGGCTTGCCCGGCACGCGTACCGGGCCGGTAGAGCAGATCGAAGACCACATCGCCTTCGATGCCTTCCAGGCGCCGGGCCAGTTCGGACCACGGCAGCAGCCCGGCCTCGCCGCTGTTGAGCGATTCGGTCAGGCGCGCAATGCCGGTGTCGGTGGTGCAGGTGGTTTCGAGGATGTTGCTGCCGTCGCGATAGCGGCGTTGCACATGCTGCAGGCCACGTGGCGTCAGCGCGAAGTAGCCGCCCTCGTTGGCATCGAGCAGGCGATCGAACAACGGCGGTGCGTCCATCTTCGGCACGCACCACCAGTCGATGCTGCCGTCCGCACCGGACAGGGCCACCGAGCGGCCGTCACCGATCGCCGCATAGGCGGCAATCGGCAAGGCACCGGTGGCATCGCGTTGGAAGCAGACCCGGTGGCGACTCAAGACAGCAGCAGGCCGCCGGTGGCGCCGAAGACCTCGCCGGTGACGTAGCTGGATTCCTGCGAAGCCAGGATCACATACAGCGGCGCCATCTCCACCGGCTGACCGGCACGCTTGAGCGGGGTTTCCGAGCCGAATTCGGGAATCTTCTCCGGCGGTTGGCCACCGCTGGGTTGCAGCGGGGTCCATACCGGGCCGGGGGCGACTGCGTTGACGCGGATGCCCTTCTCGGCGACCTGCTGGGCCAGGCCCTTGGTGAAGTTGACGATGGCGGCCTTAGTGGACGCATAGTCCAGCAGCGTCGGCGAGGGCTGGTAGGACTGGATCGAGCCGGTATTGATGATGGATGCACCCGGCGGCAGGTGCGGGATGGCCGCCTTGCACAGCCAGAACATCGCATACACGTTGGTCTTGTAGGTGGCGTCGAACTGCTCGGTGGTGATGTCGGCGATGTCCTTGACCGCGGTCTGCTTGCCGGCGATGTTGACCAAAAGGTCCAGCCCGCCGAGCTCCTTGACCGCGCGTGCGACCAGTTCATTGCAGAAGGCTTCGTCCTTCAAGTCGCCCGGGATGCTGATGGCTTTGCGGCCTTCGGCCTGGATCAACTTCACCACTTCCGCGGCGTCCTGCTCTTCTTCCGGCAGGTAGTTCAGCACGATGTCGGCGCCTTCGCGTGCGTAGGCAATCGCAGTGGCGCGGCCGATGCCCGAGTCGGCACCGGTGATCAGCGCCTTGCGGCCCTTCAGGCGGCCGAAGCCCTGGTAGCTCTGCTCGCCATGGTCGGCCTTGGGCTGCAATGCATGGACGGTGCCCGGTGCTTCCTGGGTCTGCTCGGGGAACTTGGGCTGCGGAAACTGGGTAAGCGGGTTCTGCATTTCGTACTGGTTCTTGGTGCTGGACATGCACTGGCTCCTGCATTGGGGGATGGCAAGGGCGCAGCGTGCTGCGGCCCGATGCAGAGCAGTCTGGAAACACTGGCGATGCGTGCGGGTGAACGAATGTTGTGCATGATGTGAACGCGCCACGCCGATCACCTGCGAGCGGTGCTACGGGCGCCGTGCCTGCAGACCACGACCGGGAGGACAACAATGCAGTGTGTAGGGATCGATGGCGCCGGTAGCGGTTGGCTGGCGGTGTGGCAGGCCGACGATGGATTGCAGTTTGCCGGCTACCCCACCGTCGCCGCGGTGGCGAACGCATTACGCGGCATCGCTGTGCTGGCTGTGGATATTCCGATCGGTTTGAGCGAGCACGCGCCCCGCGCTGCGGATGTGCAGGCGCGGCGCGTTGTTGGTGGGCGCCGCGCATCCAGCATCTTTGCCGCGCCATTGCGCGGCATGCTGCATGCGAGCACGCAGGTGGACGCTTCTGCGTTGCATCGGGTGCTGGACCACGACGGGCAGCGTGGCTTTGGCGTGCAGTCGTTTGCGCTGCTGTCGAAGATCCGCGCCTGGGACGATGCCTTGCGCGCCGATCCGTTGTGGGCCGAGCGCGTGTTCGAGGTGCACCCGGAGGTGTCGTTCGCCGTGCTCGCCAGCGGGCACGGCCTGGCGGCGGGCAAGAAGAGCACTGCGGGCCATCAACAGCGCGCCGCCTTGCTGGGCCGGCGCTATGGCGCCAGGCAGGTGGCCGCGTTGCTGGGGCGGGTGCCGCGTGCGCTGGCCAAGCCGGACGATGTGCTGGATGCCCTGGTGGCCTGCTGGAGCGCGCAGCGCATTGCCGCAGGTACCGCCGGCAGCCTGCCGACGGTGGTGGAACGCGATGCCTGCGGGCTACGCATGGGCATCCACTACTGACTCAGCGCATCGGTGGACATCGAATACGGCCGCTGCGCCGGATCGGTGGCCCATTGCGTGTTCGGCGTGGCCTGCATGCGGAAGCGCAACTCGCCGCCGGCCTGGATTTCTTCATGCGTGAGGTAGGCGCGGGTCAGCGGCTGGCCGTTGAGGGTGACGCTGCCGATGTAGCTGCGCGCCTTGCTCAGGCCATCGGCAATCACGCTGAAGCGCTTGCCATTGGGCAGCTTGAGCGTGGCGCGCGGCAGGAACGGGCGGCCGATGATGTACTGGTTGCTGCCCGGTGCCACCGGATAGAAGCCCAGCGTGGTGAACACGTACCAGGCCGACATCTGGCCAAGGTCGTCGTTGCCGGCCAGGCCATCGGGGCCGGCGTGATACTGGGTGTCCATGATCTGGGTCAGCCGCGCCTGGGTGCGCCAGGGCTGGCCGGCGTAGGCGTACAGATAGGCGACATGGTGGCTGGGCTCGTTGCCGTGCGCATACCAGCCGATCAGGCCGGTGATGTCTTCCATATGCGCGAACACCTTGGGGTCGACCTTGGCATCGAACACCGCATCCAGGCGCGCGAGCAGCGTGTCGTCGCCGCCGTGTGCGGCGGCAAGCCCTGCGACATCCTGCGGCACGTACCAGGAGTATTGCCAGGCATTGCCTTCGGTGTAGTCGCTGCCGTAGCCGCTGGCCGAGGGGTCGAACGGCGCGCGGAAGTCACCCGCACGGGTGCGCGCGCGCATGTAGCCGGTGGCCGGGTCGAAGGCGTGTTTCCAGTTGCCGGCGCGCTTGCTGAATTCCGCGGCGATGGCGGGCTTGCCGAGCTTGTCGGCCATGCGCGCGATGGTCCAGTCGTCGAAGGCGTATTCCAGCGTCTTGGAGGCGGCTTCGCCTTCTTCGTCGATGGGCACGTAGCCCAGCTCGCGGTACTGCGCGATGCCGTCGTAGGGGCCGTAGTTGGCGCTGGCGACCATGGCATCGAGCGCTTGCTCGGCATCGAAGCCGCCGATGCCTTTCATGTAGGCGTCGGCGATCACCGGCACGGCGTGGTAGCCGATCATGCACCAGGTTTCCAGGCCGTGGAACGCCCAGACGGGCAGGATGCCGTAGGCGCTCTCGCGGCGCGAGGCGAGCAACGAATTGACCATGTCGCTGCTGCGTTGCGGCGGCTGCACCAGGGTCAGCAACGGATGCAGCGCGCGGTAGGTATCCCAGAGCGAGAAGGTGGAATAGTTGGTCCAGCCATGTGCCTGATGCACGGCGTTGTCCGGCCCGCGGTACTGGCCATCGCTGTCCATGAACAGGGTGGGGCCGAGCAGGGTGTGATACAGCGCGGTGTAGAGCTGGGTGCGTTGTTGCGGCGTGCCTTGCGCATCGATCGCCGCCAGCGCCTGTGTCCACTGCGCGCGCGCATCGGCGCGCACGCGGTCGAAATCGAAACCGGGCACCTCCGCATCGAGATTGGCGATGGCACCGGCCTCGCTGACCGGCGACAGCGCGACCTTGACCACCAGCGGCGTGCCATCGTTGGCGACGTCGAACACGCCGACCAGCTGCCGGCCTTCGATCTGTGCACGCTGTGCGGGATTCTTCTCGCCCGGCGGCGGAAAGCCCTTGTACGGGATGTCCTGCTCGGTGTCGTGCAATTGCGTGGCGGTGAGCGGGCGGGAAAAACGCATGGCGAAGTACAGCTGGCGGCCGGGTGCCCAGCCGCGTGTTTCGCGGAAGCCGGTCACGGTGCCATCGCCGCGTACGCGCAGCCGCGACCACTGCACCTTGCCGGGGTAGTCGTACAGGCTGGTGCGCAGGTCCACCAACACGTGTGCCGGTGTGCCCTTGGGGAAGGTGTAGCGATGCACACCCACGCGCGCACTGGCGGTGAGTTCGGCGCGGATGTTGCGGTCTTTCAAGGTCACCGCGTAATAGCCGGGTTGCGCCTGCTCGCTGGCATGGTCGAACTGCGCGGTGTAGCCGCTGCCCGGTGTGGCGGCATCGCCGCGTTCGAGCCTGACCTGGCCGGTCTGCGGCATCAGCAGCACATCGCCCAGGTCCGAATGCCCGGAGCCGGAAAAGTGCGTGTGCGAGAAGCCGACAATCGTGGTGTCGCCATGCCGGTAACCGGCGGCCCAGCCGTAGGCCTGCTTGCGCGGCTTGATCTGCGTGTCCGGGCTCAGCTGCACCATGCCGAACGGCAGCGTGGCGCCGGGATAGGTGTGGCCTTCGCCACCGGTGCCGATCAACGGGTCGACCGCGCTGAAGCCCGCGTCGTCCCCACGTGGCGCCGCGTTGCCGGCAAAGCTGACGCAGGCGGCAAGCAGCGCCAGCCAACGCAGGGGAGACAAGGCGATTGAGCGATGCTGCATGCGAACGGTTCCAGGCGGATGCAGCGCCGGACCGTAGCACAGCTGTCGGGCCTGATCGCATGAGGTCCATGCCTGCATCGTTGAGCTCGCTAACCGGTGCGCGGCGGGCGGCGGTGATGCGTACGCCTGTCTTTGAGAGTTTGCCGGTGTTGCGCGCAGGAGACAGCGGGTGCACAGATCGGTCGCCTTTCTACACGGAACGAGCGCAATGCCAGCAGCTGCGAGAGAGCGTGCGAACGTAGCGCTTCGTCTGCGGGAGATCGCAACGGCAGGCTGCTGAAATCGCGCAAACCGCCCGCATATCACCGGGATGGATCTGTTCGATACTCCCACCGCGCCCGTGCAGCTGCTGCACGATACGCAAGGCGGCGTGCGCTATTGGCCGCAGCTGCTGGCGCCTGCCGTGGCGCAGCAGTGCTTTGCCGCGTTGCGCCAGGCCACCGACTGGCACAGCCAGCGCCGCGAGATGTACGACCGTGTGGTGGAGGTGCCGCGCCTGCTGGCCTCGTATCGGCTGGATACGCCGCTGCCGCCCGCGCTGCCGCTGCAGGCGCTGCTCGATGCCGTGCAGGCCGTATTGCCAGCGCCGTACAACGCCGTGGGCCTGAATCTGTATCGCGATGGCCGCGACAGTGTGGCGATGCATCACGACAAGCTGCAGACGCTGCAGGCGCCGTATCCGATCGCCTTGGTGTCGCTGGGCGCGACGCGGCGGATGCAGCTGCGCGCAAAGGACGGTAGCGCGCGTGCGATCGGTGTGGAGCTGGCGCCCGGCAGCCTGCTGGCGATGAGCCATGCCTCGCAACTGAGCCACGAGCACGGCATCGCCAAGACCGCACGTGCGGTGGGCGAGCGCATCAGCGTGGTGTTCCGCGTGCGCCCGGCCGAGCGCATGGCCGCCGGCCAGCACGGGCCGCATTGGGAGCCGGTACAAGCGCAGCGTGGCTGACAAGACGTGGTGCATGCTGCGGAGCAAGCGGAGTAAACCGAGCAACAGCAGTAACAGGAGCAACCGGAGCGTTCGAGTGCTGCGTACCAGGTGCGGGTCCAGGGCCGTGTTCGTTTGGCCGCCAGCGCGGCAGCTACGTCGGCCACGTTCTGCCCGTACGGTTGCGGTTGATTGTGCCGACCGCTTCCAGTGAGCGCACGGCACGACGTGCACGCGCGTGACGCGTCATGCCTGCATACACGCCGCACCGGTGTGCTCGCGCGGCGCTTGCGCATGGTCGCTCTGTCGCGCCCGGCATGGCGTATCCGGGTGATTGCCATCACCCTCACGGCTGGCCATGCTTGCATGTACTCCCCCCCTTAGCGTCGCCATTCCATGTCCCTGGCCGATACCCGCCACCATCAGATGTTTCCCGAGCTGGACTCGGGCCAATTGGCGATCACGCGGCGGTTTGCCAGCGGGCCGGCGCAGCGTTTCGATGCGGGCGAGATCGTCTTCGACGTGGGCGATGCGCATGCGCCGGTGTGGGTGGTGCTGGAAGGCACCATCGAAGTGGTGCGGCGCGACGGGTTGGGCAACGAAAAGCCGATCACCTTGCAGACGCCCGGCCAGTTCACCGGCGAGGTCAGCCAGCTGGCCGGGCGCGCGTCGCTGGCCGGCGGGCGTGCCGGGCCGCAGGGCTGCCTGGCGTTGCCGTTCGACACCGCACACCTGCGCGCGCTGATGATCAGCTCGGCCGAAGTGGGCGAGGTGGTGATGCGCGCGTTGATCCTGCGCCGCGTCGGCTTGATCGAAGGCGATGCCTCGGGCTCGGTGTTGATCGGCGAGCCGGACGATCCGCATCTGACCCGTTTGCAGGGCTTTCTCACCCGCAACGGTTACCCGAACACGGTGATCGATGCTTCCGACGAGGAAGGCCGCGCGTTGGTGCAGCGCTTCGGCATCCAGGAACAGGAACTACCGGTGATGGTGTGCCCGAGCGGGCGGGTGCTGCGCCAGCCCAGCGATGCCGAAGCGGCGCACTGCCTGGGCATGACGCCGGACATCGACCCGGACAAGCGCTACGACGTGGCCATCGTCGGCGCCGGCCCGGCCGGCCTGGCGACGGCGGTGTATGCGGCCTCCGAAGGCCTGTCGGTGCTGGTGCTGGACCAGCGCGCCATCGGCGGCCAGGCCGGCGCCTCGGCACGGATCGAGAACTACCTGGGCTTTCCGACCGGCATTTCCGGCCAGGCGCTGGCCGGGCGCGCCTACAACCAGGCACTGAAGTTCGGTGCCGAGCTGGCGATTCCGATCGAGGCCGGCACGCTGGAATGCGGGCGCGACGATGGTGCGCTGAAGCTGGATCTGGCCGACGGCAAGCAGCTGCTGGCCAGCACCGTGGTGGTTGCCTCGGGGGCGCGTTACCGGCGTCCGGAGATCGACGGACTGGAGCGTTTCGAAGGCCATGGGGTGTCGTACTGGGCCTCGCCGGTGGAAGCGCGGCTGTGCGAGGGCGGCGTGGTGGCGCTGGTGGGCGGTGGCAATTCCGCCGGCCAGGCGGTGGCGTTTCTGGCACCGCGGGTGAAGCAGCTGCACCTGATCATTCGCGGCGAAGGGCTGGAAGCGTCGATGTCGCAATATCTGATCGACCGTATCGCCGTGCTGCCGAACGTGCAGCTGCATACCGGCACCGAAGTGGCCGCACTGGACGGCGACCCGGAGCGCGGTCTGCACGCGGCGGTGTTGCGCACGCGCGCCGATGGGCAGACCACGCGGGTGGAGTTGCGGCATCTGTTCCTGTTCGTCGGCGCCGACCCCAACACCGGCTGGCTGCAGCAGTGCGTGGAGACCGATGCGCGCGGCTTCGTCGTCACCGGCAATACGCGCGGCGATGGCGTGCCGGCCTGTCTGCCGCTGGAAACCAACCGCCCCGGCGTGTTCGCCATCGGCGATGTGCGGGCCGGCTCGGTCAAGCGCGTGGCCGCGGCAGTGGGCGAGGGCGCGGCGGTCGTCGCGCAGATTCATCAATACCTGGCACACCAGGCCAACCCGGTGCCGGCATCGGAACTTGCCAGCGCTGGGGAATAGGGATTCGGGAATCGGGATTCGGAAAAGCGGCTTGCGCGCTGTTTGATTTCTTCGGGTGCGGGTTATGTGTGTTGGGCGATTGCGCGTCTGCTGAAGAGTGTGCGGTTTGCCTGCTTCTTGCGCACGCGCCTTCTCAGTCCGGCCAGTGCACCTGCGGCAGCACGCCGATCTGTGGGCGGGCGAACAGATAGCCTTGCTGCAGGTGGATGCCCATGTCGCGCAGGGTGCGGTATTCGTCGGGGTGCTCGATGCCTTCGGCGATGACGGCGATACCGAGTTCTTCGCACATGCGGGTGGCGTGGCGGACGATGGCCTGGCGGCTGCGGTCGGCGTCGATGCCGCGCACCAGGGCGATGTCCAGCTTGAGCAGGTCCGGCTGGAAGTCGGCCAGCAGGCCGAGGCCGGAATAGCCGGCGCCGAAGTCGTCGATGGCGGTCTTCAGGCCGCGCGCCTGGTAGGTGCGCATGATGTCGAGCAGGTGCGCCGGCTCGGCCAGGTGTTCCTGTTCGCTGACCTCGAAGATGATGGCGTCCAGCGGCCAGCCGTACTGCGCGGTGGCCGAGAGCGTGGCGCGCAGGCAGTGCTCGGGGTTGTAGACCGCATTGGGCATGAAGTTGATCGACAATAAGGCCGGCAGCGCGATCTGCGCGGCACATTCGATCGCCTTGATGCGGCAGGCCTGGTCAAAGGCGTAGCGGTTGCGCTCATCCACGGCGGCCAGGATGCTGCCGGCCGATTCGCCGTTGACGCCGCGCACCAGCGCTTCGCCGGCGTAGACGCTGCGGGTGGACACGTCCACGATCGGCTGGAACGCCATGGTGATGGCGGTGGGAAAGTCCTGGCCGTCGCGGCAGGCGTTGCAAACGGGGAGCGTGGGCATGGCTGAGCAATCGTGCGGCGTGGGGGTAGCCTAGCCATATCGGCCGCAACAGTGCGTCATTGAGTCTGCACACGCGCGCTCGCGCCATCCTCACCTGGCGCGCCACGGGGCTCGGCGATAATGCGTCATCGCTCGCATCGGATGCCCCATGACCGCTCTCACCGAACGTTACGCCCTGGCCGTGGATTACGCGCGCATCGCCCATGCCGGGCAGGTGCGCAAGGGCACGCAGATTCCGTATCTGAGCCATCTGCTGGGCGTGTCCACGCTGGTGCTGGAATGCGGCGGCGACGAAGAACAGGCCATCGCCGGGCTGCTGCACGATGTGGTGGAAGATTGCGGCGGCGGTCATGAGGCGTCGATCCGCGCGCAGTTCGGCGATGCGGTGGCCGACATCGTGATGGCATGCACCGATGCCACTGCCGAAGACAAGGCCGAGGTAGACAATACCGCCAGCGCACGCAAACGCGACTGGCGCGAGCGCAAGCTGGCCTACCTGGAGCACCTGCGCAACACGCCCGAGCGTGCCTTGCTGGTGTCCGGCTGCGACAAGCTCTACAACGCGCGCACCATCGTGCAGGACCTGCAAAACCCGGCCGTGGGCCAGGATATCTTCAATGTGTTCACCGCCGGGCGCGCCGGCACGCTGTGGTACTACGGCGAGCTTGAGGAGATCTTCCGCACGCGCGGCGCGGCGACTGCACGGCTGTTCAGTGGTGTGGTGGCGCGCATGCAGGCGCTGGCCGAGACCGGCGAGCAGCCGGTGCCAGTGCACGCGCTGGGGTGATCGGGTTGTAGAGCGGCTGGTTTGTGAGTTGGCTGCGGGGCCCTTGCCCGCCCACCATCGCAGGACACGCCGCACGTACGTCCTTGTAGGCGCTTACGCGGCATCCATGCCGCGTAAGGTCCCGCGACGGTGGGCGGGCAAGGACCCGTCGGGATGGTCGGTGTGCAGGGTGCAAGCACTGCAAGAGGCGCCTTTAACGCGTTCAACTCTTATGTGGTTGCGGCATGCATCAGCAAGCCAATGCAACCGGTGAGATGGTCCGCTTTTCACAAAGCGACCGACCCACTTTCTGGTGCTGTGTCCTTGCCGCTTGCGGGACCGTGTGGTGGCATGGATGCCGCCACCGAGCCACCACGAACGGGTTTACGGCATATCCCGCGAGCGGTGAGGGCACCGCGCCCTCGACCGACCAGGCTGTTGACCTGAAGCACTCGACTGCATCTGAACGCAGCTACGACGACATCGGCTGCATGCGTCCCGCGCTAGCCTAGTTGTGTCTAACGTCGGTCTGGTGGTCATGTCCAACGCAATCTCGTCGTCCTCCGGTCTGGTGCGCGTGCGCGGGGCACGCGAGCACAATCTCAAGAACGTGGACGTGGACATCCCGCGCGATGCGCTGGTGGTGTTCACCGGGGTGTCCGGCTCGGGCAAGTCGTCGCTGGCGTTCGGCACCGTGTTTGCCGAAGCGCAGCGGCGTTACCTGGATTCGATCTCGCCGTATGCGCGGCGCCTGATCGACCAGGTCGGCGTGCCGGAAGTGGATTCCATCGAAGGCCTGCCGCCGGCGGTGGCCTTGCAGCAGGCGCGTGGCGCGCCGAGTGCGCGCTCGTCGGTGGGCAGCGTCACCACCATCTCCAATTCCCTGCGCATGCTGTATTCGCGTGCGGGCAGCTACCCGCCGGGGCAGGACATCATCTACGCCGACGGCTTTTCGCCCAATACCCCGGCCGGTGCCTGCCCCACCTGCCATGGCCTGGGGCGCATCTACGATGCGACCGAGGCGACCATGGTGCTGGATCCCACGCTGAGCATCCGCGATCGCGCGGTTGCTGCCTGGCCCGGTGCCTGGCACGGCCAGAACCAGCGCGACATCCTCACCACGCTGGGCCACGACGTCGACCTGCCGTGGCACAAGCTGCCGAAGAAGACCCGCGACTGGATCCTCTACACCGACGAGCAACCGGTGGTGCCGGTGTACGCCGGCTACAGCCTGGACGAGGCCAAGCGCGCGCTGCGCCGCAAGGAGGAGCCCAGCTACATGGGCACCTTCACCAGTGCGCGGCGCTATGTGCTGCACACCTTTGCCACCACGCAGAGCGCGCAGATGAAAAAGCGCGTGGCGCAGTACCTGATCAGCACGCAGTGCCCGCAGTGCGACGGCAAGCGGCTGCGGCGCGAGGCGCTGTCGGTGACCTTCGCCGGGCTGGACATCGGCGAGCTGTCGCGACGGCCGCTGGATGAGGTGGCCGACCTGCTGCGCCCGGCTTCGTAAGGTGCCGGTGGCAAGCGCAACGACAAGCGCAGGCAGGCCGACACGCATCCCGAGCAGGCGATCGCCGCGCAACGCATCGCCGCCGACCTGCGCGCGCGGATCGAGGTGGTGCAGGCGCTGGGCCTGGGCTATCTCAGCCTGGAGCGCAGCACGCCGACGCTGTCGCCGGGCGAGCTGCAACGGCTGCGGCTGGCCACGCAGATCCGCTCGCAGTTGTTCGGCGTGGTGTATGTGATGGACGAGCCATCGGCGGGCCTGCATCCGGCCGATGCGCAGGCCTTGCTGGGCGCGCTGGATCAGCTCAAGGCCGCCGGCAATTCGGTGTTCGTGGTCGAACACGAGGTGGATGTGATCCGCCACGCCGACTGGATCGTCGACGTCGGCCCGGCTGCCGGCGTGCACGGCGGGCAGGTGCTGTACAGCGGCCCGCCCGCGGGACTGGAGCAGGTGGAGGCCTCGTCCACGCGCCGTTACCTGTTCGGCACCCCGCCGCAGGTGCACAGCCACGCGCGTGCGGCCACCGGTTGGCTGCAGCTGCGCGGCATTACCCGCAACAATGTGCGCGAGCTGGATGTGGACCTGCCGCTGGGCGTGTTCACCACCGTGACCGGTGTGTCCGGCTCGGGCAAGTCGTCGCTGGTGAGCCAGGCACTGGTGGAACTGCTGGCCGCCCATCTTGGACAAACCCAGGCAGAGGAAGACGAAGCGCTGGACCCGCTGGAGCGTGGCACGCAGGTGCCGCTGGGTGGGGCGATCGTCGGCGGGCTCGACCAGGTGCGCCGCCTGGTGCGGGTGGACCAGAAACCGATCGGCCGCACGCCACGTTCGAACTTGGCCACCTACACCGGCCTGTTCGATCCGGTGCGCAAGTTGTTCGCGGCCACACCGGCCGCACGCCGCCGCCGCTACGACCCGGGGCAGTTCTCGTTCAATGTCGCCAAGGGCCGTTGCGCCATCTGCGAGGGCGAGGGCTCGGTGCATGTGGAATTGCTGTTCATGCCCAGCGTGTACGCGCCATGCCCCAGCTGCCACGGCGCGCGCTACAACGCCAAGACCCTGGAGATCGCGCTGCGTGGGCACAACATCGCGCAGGTGCTGGCGATGACCGTGGACCAGGCCGCCAGCTTCTTTGCCGACGACGCCAGCGTGCTGCGCCCGTTGCAGGTACTGCGCGAAGTGGGACTGGGCTATCTGCGGCTCGGCCAGCCGGCCACCGAGCTGTCCGGTGGCGAGGCGCAGCGCATCAAGCTGGCGACCGAGCTGCAACGCGCGCAGCGGCGCGATACCGTGTACGTGCTGGACGAGCCGACCACCGGCCTGCATCCGGCCGACGTGGATACCTTGATGCGTCAGCTGCAAGGCCTGGTGGAGGCCGGCAATACGGTGATCGTGGTCGAGCACGACATGCGCGTGGCCGCCAGCAGCGACTGGGTGCTGGACATGGGGCCGGGCGCGGGCGGTGCGGGTGGCGCTGTCGTGGCGGCGGGTGCGCCGGATGCGGTTGCGCGGCAGCGTGGCAGCCGCACTGCGCCGTTCCTGGCGCAGGTATTGCGCGGGAAATAAGAGTGGCGCACAAACCCTTTCGAGGGGTGTAGCGATGACGTCAACGTGTTGCCCAGACGCGCCTTCGATGACGAGTGAATCGATGTCGGCATGGCAGCGAGTTGCGCATCGAAGAACGCCGATCAGACCGCACTGCATCGCACGGCATGCACTGCTTGCAAACATGCACACCGACCATCTCCACTGGCCCTTGCCCGTCCACCGTCGCGGGACCTTACGCGGCATGGATGCCGCGTAAGAGCCTACAAGGACGTACTTGCGGCGTGTCCTGCGATGGTGGGCGGGCAAGGGCCCCGCAGAAAACCCGCAGATCGTCCGCTATACACCGGGGCACACGCACCGTCCAATCCCCTCTCAAGACGACCGAGAGCGTGAGCGTCAGCGCAATGTAGATGTGCCCGAGCCAACCTGGGCGCGATGCCGTCGGCGTGAGCGAGACACGCCCCATATCCATCCCCTGCGCTGAGCCATCCCGATGGCGGCTGGCGCTCAGCCCATCAATTCAAAACTTGCAGACACGCCCTCGGCCTCTGCAGAGGGCGCCACCCACACATCGAATACGCCAGGCTCTACCGTCGGCTTCAATGCCTGGCCGATAAACAGCAGGTCCTCACGGCGCAGCACGAACTCCACCACCGCGCTGCCGCCTGCCGGCACCGCCAGCTTGCGGAAGTCCTTCAGCTCGCGCACCGGGCGGGTGATACTGGCGCTGCGGTCGCGGATGTAGAACTGCGCCACTTCCTCGGCATCGCGCGTGCCGCGGTTGTGGATGCGCGCGCTGATGCGCAAGCTACCGGTCGCCGCCATCCGTGCATCGCTCAAGCGCAGCTCGCCGTACTCGATGCGGCCATAGGTCAGGCCATGCCCGAACGGAAACAACGCGGCATTGGGCGCGGTACGGTAGCGGGTCTTGAACGGCTGCAAGGCATCCGGGCGCGGGTCGGCACGGCCGCTGGGCTTGTGCGCATAGCTATAGGGCACTTGCCCGGATGCATACGGAAAACTCACCGGCAAGCGACCGGACGGACCGTGCGCGCCGAACAGGATGTCCGCCAACGCGTCGCCCGATGCCGAGCCCAGGAACCAGCCGACCAGGATTGCCGGTGCCTTGAGCACCGGACCATCGATCACCAGCGCACGGCCGTTGCTGAGCACCACCACCACCGGCGTGCCGGTGGCTGCCACCGCGGCCAGCAGCGATTGCTGCACGGCGGGAATGACGATCTCGCTGCGCGACTGCGCTTCGCCGGAGTAGCGCATCGGCTCGCCGATCGCCAGCACCGCCACATCCGCGGACGCCGCTGCCGTGACGGCCGCCTGCACGCCGCCGGGCAGGCCATGTTCGAAGTCGCAGCCTTCCACCACCTGCAGGCTGCCCGGGTTGCCCAGCCGCGCGCGCAGTGCGGTGGCCAGGTCGTTGCCGCTGTCGTCGCCGCCGAACAGGGTCCATGGGCCGGCGGTGTCGGTCCAGTTGCGTGCCATCGGCCCGATCAGCGCGATGTGTTGCCCCTGCGTCTTCAGTGGCAGCAGCTCGCCATCGTTCTTGAGCAGCACGATGGATTTGCGCGCCGCCTCGCGTGCCAGTGCCAAGCTGTCCGGGCGCCGCTGCCGTGCCTGTGCGCGTGCCGGCACGATGCGCAGGAACGGATCGTCGAACAATCCAAGCTCGGCCTTGAACTGCAGCACGCGCCGTACCGAGGCATCCAGTTGCGCCATCGTCACGTCGCCGGCGGCCACCAGCGCCGGCAGATGCTGCAGGTACAGCCCGCTCTGCATGCTGATGTCCACACCGGCCAAAAACGCCAGCCTGGTCGCCTCGCGCGCATCGCTGGCAAACCCGTGCCCGATCAGTTCCAGATCGCCGGTGTAGTCGGACACCACCAGGCCGCGGTAGTCCCACTCGCCGCGTAGCACCTCGCCCAGCAACCAGCGATTGGCGGTGGCAGGGATGCCGGCGATCTCGTTGAAGGCCGCCATCGTGGTCACCGCGCCGGCATCGAAGGCAGCCTGGAACGGCGGGAAGTAGACCTCGCGCAGGCTGCGCTCGGAGATGTCGACAGTGTTGTAGTCCAGCCCCGCCTCGGCGGCTCCGTAGGCAGCGAAATGCTTGGGGCAGGCCGCAAGTGCATCGGCATGATCCAGGCCCTCGCCCTGGAAGCCGCGCACGCGTGCCTGCGCAAAACGCCGGCCGAGCAGCACGTCTTCGCCGCTGCCTTCCACGCCGCGCCCCCAGCGCGCATCGCGTGCGATATCCACCATCGGCGCGAAGGTCCAGTCGATGCCGACCGCACTGGCCTCCAGTGCAGCCGCACGCGCGGTGCGTTGCGCCAGCGCCGGCTCGAAGCTGGCAGCTTCTGCCAGCGGCACCGGAAACACCGTGGTGAACCCGTGGATCACATCGGCGGCAAACAGCAGCGGAATCTTCAACCGGCTCTGCAGCGCGGCCTGCTGCAGTTGCTGATGCCACAGCACATTGGAGCCGTTGAAAATGCCGCCCACCCGCCCGGCACGCGCGGCGGCAAGCTGGCCCTCGGCCGTGGGCACGGTATTGATCGGGTTGGCCGCCGCCGCCGCATCGGTCTGCTGCGCCGAACCGGACAGCGTCAGCTGGCCGGCCTTTTCCTCCACGCTCATGCGTGCGATCAAGGCATCGATAAAGGCGGGCGCCGCGACCGCACGGCGCGGCAGCGCAACCCCCACCGGCACCTGTGCCAACACGGCTGCCGACGCGGTGCCCAGCAGCAACCCGCGACGCGTGATTCCTGTCCCCATGCCCGCCATCCCCGTCTGTCCAGGCCAGACGCTAACGGATCGCCAGGCAAAAGCCGTGATGCGGTGCACGATGGATGCCGAGCCGGCCGTCTCGGCAACGATGGCAACAGCACAACGCCTTCACCGTTGCCGCACTAGCGTGCGCCATCAATCAACGGCGGTCAGGACACACGATGCTGGACGTGCAAACACGCGTGCGCTTCTACGAAATGATGCACCTTGGCATGCCATGGTGGGAGTTCGTGTTGCGTGCGGTAGCGGTCTATACCGTGGTCCTGCTGCTGACGCGCATGACCGGCAAACGCGCGCTGGGCCAGTCCACGCCGTTCGACGTGCTGCTCATCGTGCTGCTGGGAACCGCGGTGCAGAACTCGTTGATCGGCAAGGACGTTTCGTTGCTGGGCGGCATGATCCTGGCCGTCACCCTGCTGGCGTTGAACTGGCTGGTGGGCATGGCGACCGCGCGCAGCCGGCGGCTCGATACCTGGGTTCAGGGCAGCCCTGCGCTGCTGGCGCGCGGTGGCGAGATCTACTGGAAGGAGCTGGTTCGCCACAACGTCAGCTATGCCGATTTCGAGGTGGCAAAACGCAAGGCCGATTGCCGCGACGATGCCGATATCGACATGGCGATCCTGGAAACCTCCGGCGAGATCAGCATCCTGAAAAAACGCTAGCGCGCAGGCCAGCGTGCACGCGGGACGTGCCGCCGCGTCGTTGTGGCGGCCAGCCTGGCGCATGCGCGCCGACTGGCGGCTCAGCGGGCCTTGCAGAACAACGCCAGGTCCACCGACTCGGCCATGCGCTGGTAACCGGCATCGTTGGGATGCAGGAAGTCGCGGGTCAGGGCGGCGGGCAACCACTCAGGCCTGGCGGGGTCGCGCAACGCGGCGTCGAAGTCGATCACCGCATCGAATGCCTGCCCCTCGCGGATGAACCCGTTGAGCGTCTGGCGTGTGGCCGCCGCCACCGGTTCGTAGCGGTCGGAGTTGCCGAACGGGGTCAGCGTGGCGCCGATCACGGCGATGCCGTGTTGCTGCAGCCGGGCCACGATCTGGCGATATCCCAGCACCATGTCGGCGGCATTGCGGCCGGCAATTGCATCCGGCGGACCGCTGTGGCGGATGTCGTTGATGCCTTCGAACAGGATCACCCGGTCCACCCCGGGCAGCGCCAGCACGTCGCGATCCAGCCGCGCCAGCGCGCTGGGGCTGCGGCCGACGTCGAGCAGCTTGTTGCCGCTGATGCCGGCGTTGAGCACCACCACGCTGCCGGGGCAGCGCTGCTCCAGCCGCCTGGCCAGCAGGGCCGGCCAATCGCCATTGGCGCCGCGTGTGGCGGTGGCGCCTTCGGTGATCGAATCGCCCAGCGCCACCACCACCGTCTGGCGTGGATGCGGCGGTTGGACGTAAAGGGCCGAGATGACGTTCTGGCGATACGCCAACGCGTTGCTGTCCGGTACCTCTCCCTGGCCCTTGACAACCCGCACCGCCGTGCGGCGTACCGCCGGGCGCGCCGGTGTGGGGAAATACAGGCTGACCGCCACATCGCCCAATGCCGGTGCACGCAGCGGCACCGGGTCGCTGAGCAGCACGCCGCCGGGCGGCACGGTCACGCTGGCGCGCCCTTCGAAGCGCAGCGGTTGCGCGTCCCCGGCGCCGCCGAGCAGACGCGCCGTGCCCGCAGCGACCGTCAGCGGTGCGGTGCCCAGCTCGTTGCTGATGCGCACGCGCAGGGCCACTGCCGCACTGCCCAGGCGCATGTCCTGGCGCACCGTTTCATCGGCAAACTGCAGCGGCGTGTCGGCGCCGCCGTCGAGCCGGTCCGGCGTCGCCGAGGCGATCCAGGCCGGCACCCAGCGTGGCGCGGGGTGTGCCATGGCCGGGCCTGCCAGCACCACACTCAGCGTCGCAGTCATCATCCATCGCCAGCGCATGCAGCACTCCTTTGTCGATCAGGAAAAGAACACGCCGCCGTTGACGTCCAGGTTGGCACCATTGATGAAGCTGGCCGCATCCGATGCCAGGTACAACGCCGCATCGGCGGCTTCGTCGGGGCGGCCTTCGCGTCGTAGCGGGGTGGCATTGGCGACGAAGGCGCGCACTTCCGGCTTGGTGAAGTCGTCGTGGAAGCGGGTGGAGATCATGCCGCAGCACAGGGCGTTGACGCGGATGCCGCGCGGGCCCAGTTCCTTGGCCATCGCGCGCGAGAAGGTCATTACCGCCGCCTTGGCGGTGGCGTAGATGGCCGCACCCGGTCCACCGCCATCGCGCCCGGCAAGCGAGGCGAAATTGACGATCGCGCCGCCTTCGCGCATATGCGGCGCCACCGCCTGGGTGGTCAGGTAGACCGATTTGAGGTTGAGGTCCATCACCTGATGGAAGAAGGTCTCGTCGATGTCGGCCAGCGGCTTGCGCGCCAACATGCCGCCGGCCACGTTGATCAGCACATCGATGTGCTGGCCGAAGGCGGTGCGCGTGGCGGTCAGCATGCCGGCCACGGCGGTGGCATCGGTGACGTTGGCGCGGTGCAGGATGCCCTGGCCGCCGGCGGCCTGCAGCTGCGCCAGCGTATCGCGCGCGCTGGCGTCGTCGTTGGCGTAGTTGATGCAGACCTTGGCGCCGGCCGCAGCCAGCTTGAGCGAGATGGCGCGGCCGATATCGCGGCCACCGCCGGTGACGATGGCGACCTTGTCGTGGAAATGCATGCGGGTGTGTCCTGTTGGTGTGGGGAAAGCGGAGTAGGCAGCGGGCACGCTCAGGTGCCCGCTGCGTCGAGTCTGTGGATACGGCCGGTGACCAGCCACAGCGCGGCCAGCGAGGCCGGCACCAGCGCGGCGACCAGAATGAACATCGGTGCGTACGAGGTTGCGGTCATCACCGGGACCAGCCAGGTGGTGATCAAGGTGCCGGCCACCGCGGCCATGCCGCCGATGCCGGCCAGCGAGCCGACCGATTTACCGGCGAACAGGTCGCCGGGCAGGGTCTGGATATTGCCGATGGCGATCTGGAAGCCGAACAGCACGGCGGCAATCGTCAGCACCGCCATGCGCGGGTCGGCTGCCTGCACGGCGCCGAGCAGCGCCGGCGTCATGATGGCCCCGCCCAGGGTGATGGTCCATTTGCGCGCGCGGTCCACGCTCCAGCCGGCCGCGATCAGCCGCCCGGACAGCCAGCCGCCGCACAGGCTGCCCAGCATCGCGCCGACGAACGGCACCCAGGCGAATGCGCCGATCTGCTTGATGTCGAAGTGGAAGGTCTCGGCCAGGTAGATCGGCAACCACGACACGAACAGCCACCAGATCGGGTCCAGGAAGAACCGCGCCAGCACGATCCCCCAGCTTTGCCGGTGCGACATCAGCTGACGCAGCGTGGGCAGGTAGGCCGGCGGCGGCGCGCTGCCGGCGTCGGGTACATCCAGGATCAACGCACGCTCGGCCGCGTCGACCCAGGGATGCCGGTCCGGCCCGGCGCGGTAAATCACCAGCCACGGCAGCAACCAGAGCATGCCCAGCACGCCGATCAGCACGAACGTGCCTTTCCAGCCGAACGACAGGAACAGCAGCGCGATCAGCGGCGCCGAGACGATCGCGCCGATGGAGGCGCCGGCATTGAAGATGCCCTGCGCCAACGCACGCTCTCGGGCGGGAAACCATTCCGCATTGGCCTTGACCGCGCCTGGCCAGGCGCCGGCTTCGCTGATGCCCAGCAGTGCGCGCACCACCGAGAACGCCATGATGGAATGGGTGAGGGCATGCAGCGCGATGGAGAGCGACCACACCGCGATGGACAAGGCAAAGCCGAGCCGGGTCCCGATGATGTCGAACAGCCGCCCGAACACGAACTGCCCGGCGGCATAGAACAGCATGAAGATGGTGACCAGCAGCGCGTAGTCTTCCTTGGTGGCACCGATGTCGCGCGAGATTGCCGGCCACATCACCGCCAACGCGTTGCGGTCAATGTAGTTGATCACCGTGGCCACCGCGATCAGCGCCACGATCAGCCAGCGCACCGCCGAGCGCTTGCCCGCGGGCCGCGTGCCGGTGGCGCCGGTGGAGACGCTGCTCATTGCGCACCTGCGGTGCGATCGAAGCGCGCATAGCCGCCGCGCCAGCTGTAGCGCTGACCGGCGGCCTGCACCTGGTGGCTGCGTTGTGCATCGGCGTCGTCGGCCACCGCCAGCGCGATGCGCTGGCCGCCGACCAGGGTGAGCACGATCACCTCGGCATCGTCGCCGCGCACGCGCTCGATGGCGCGGATGCGGCTGTTGGCACCGCGTACGTACTCGGCGGTGCCGTTGTATTCGCCATGCGGTTCCAGCACGCCGAAGAAGCTGACATTGGCCTGCCCATCGACACGCTGGATCAGCGCCGGTTCGCGGCGCAGGTTGAAATTCGGGTCGTTGGCTCCGCTTTCCACCAGCAAGGCACGCGCAGGCGCGCTGCTGCCGAAGCGGTAGCTGTAGAAGCGGCCGGCGAGCAGCCAGCTCAGGCTGCGCGTGTCGGTGCTGGCGTCGCTGGAGGCGTCCACCCACAGGTGCTGATAGCCGTTGGCCTTGCCCAGTACCGGGCGTTGCGTCAGTGCGCGCTCTGCCTTGAAGCCGACCTGCATGATCTGCCCGTTGAAGTGCAGCGGCAGGTCGTAACGTGCCGGAGCGCTGGCGTTGACGCGCAGCAGGTCGACCACCACCGGCAGGCGCAGCTGCGGGTGCGACAGCAGCGCCTGGGTGCGGGTGAAGGTGACTCCGTCGTAGGCCTGCTGCATGCGCGCCGACACGATCTGGGTGTCGGCAGTGCTGGCGAACAGCAGCTGCGTCGGCGCGTGTTGCTCGCCCACTTTCCAGTCGCCGTTGAAGTGGCTGGTCTCGTTCACCACCAGCGTGTTGTGCGCAACGGTCTGCTTGGCCCAGCTGCTGTTTTCCGGCAGATAGATGCCGCCGGCCTTGGCTTCCACATTCAAGAAACGCGCCGCGCCGTAGTCGGTGACCACGCGCTGGCCGTTGTCGTAGAACAGCCAGTGCAACTTGTCGAAGTGGCCGTGGCCCATGCCTTGCGAGGTGTTCTTCATCACCAGCGTCTGGCCGTCTTCGCCGCCGCTGCGCAGGATCGCCAGCGCGCCCTGGTCGCCCTGTGCGCCATCGCGCAGCAACACGCTGCCGAAGGCGAACGGTTGGGCGCGGTCCTGCGTGAGCGCGCTGGCCACGGCCAGGCCTTCGGGCGTGAGCAGGACGCGGCGCTGGCGTTGTGCGACGGACAGCAGCTGCGGATCGTGGGTCTGCGCGTAGGCGATGCCGATGCCGGCCACCAGTTCTTCGGTGTCCAGGCCCTTGTCGAGGATGGCGTCATTGATCGGGAAGAAATAGCCGCCGTAGCTGCTCTGCACCAGGCTGTTTACGGCCTTGAGCAGCACGCCGTCGCGACGCTGGAAGATGCGCTGCTGCGGCTGGTTGCGCTCGATCGCATTGGCGAACAGCACGAACGGCGCCAGGGCATAGCGTTGGTAGTACGGGCCTTCGGCGTAGTAGCCGTCCGGCGAGAACAGCTGGTCCACCTGCGCCAGGAAGCCGGCCTTGCCATCGCGCCTGCTGCCGCGCAGCGCCTTGTCCACCAGCACCTGATCGCGCAGCACGTAGCCGGTCATGCCGACCGCGGCCACCGCCCAGGTGGCGTGGTTGTGGATCTTGTCGAAGTTGTCGGCGCTTTCGTCGCACAGGAACTGCGCCATGCGCGCGAACACCTCGCGGTCGATGGTGGCGCGGTCCTGCGCGCTGAGCGTGTCGCGGATGGCGTCGTAGCCCTGGCTTGCGTAGACCAGCCACACCGAGTCGTTCAAGGATTGCCAGAACAGCCGCCCCGGGACCTGGCCGCGCCCGGCCGGGTGAGCGCCCAGCGTGGGATACAGGCGTGCGTAGGCCAGCAGCACGTCGCGCGCATAGTCGGCATAGGCGCGATCGCCGGTGAGCCGGTACAGCGCGCCGGCCGCCTGGATGGCCTGGTAGTTGCGTTTGTGCTGCTCGTGGCTGGCGCCGCCGCCGGGATCGCTGGGCACCGGCACGTCCACCCCGGCCCGCATCGCCGCGCGCACGCTGGCTTCTGCGCGTGCCTGCTCGCGGGCGAACACCGGCAGCCTGGCGCCAGCGCTGGCCATCTCGCGCCATTGTCGGGCGGTGACCAGCACCGGCGTGGCGTCGGTGGCGCGCGGTTGCGGCTGCGCCGCTTGTTCGGCTGCGGGTGACGGGGCGGCGCTGCAGGGCAGAGCGCTGCCGGCGCTGACCAGGACCAGCAGCAACAGGCGGGTGGAACGGGTCATAGCAGGGGCTCCGCTGCGTCGGCGTGCAGCGCCGGGGTGCCGACGAACTGGTTGCCGCTGGCGATGAGGTGGGGCGTACCGGTGGTGCGCTGCGCCAGGATCGCGGCGCTGTCGACGAAGCGGTTATTGCGCAGCGCGATGCGCTGCACGCCGTGCAGGCGCAACGACGCATCCGCAGCGCGGCCGACCTGCGCGAAGTGCGAGTCGCTCACCTGCAGCACCGGGCCGAAGGTACTTTCGTCGCGGCCACCGCGATACAGGTCCAGCACCGGCCCGGCGACGCGGTGGAACTGCGACTGCCGCACCGTCACCCGTTCGACGTTGTAGGTGCCGCGGTCGTCGGTCTCGGCGTGCGCGGACAGCACCCGGCCGGAGACGTCCTCGACCAGCAACCTGTCCAGCAGGATATGGTCGGCCAGGCTGCCCTTGCCGAGTGCGATCACATCGAAGCCGGCTTGCGCGTGCAGATGATGCAGGTGCATGTCGTGCAATGTGAGCTGGTACTGCGCCACCGCGCTGCCGGGTGCGGTGCGGATCACCGCATTGCCCGGCTGCGCGGGCGCGGCGCGGCCATCGATCTCGAGCCGGGCCAGGCTGAGCGAGCCGCCGGGCGCGATCTGGAACAGCGCCGGCTGCGAAAAGCGGATGCGCGCGCGGCCGCGTTGCGGGCCTTCCAGCGTCAGCGGCCGGTCCACGTCGAGGATGTCATCGACCTGGTAGCGCCCTGCGTCCAGTTGCAGGCGATCGCCGGGGCCGGCGTGCGCCACGGCGTCGGTCAGGCTGGACTGCCCCGGCCGCACGCGGGTGCGGCGGCCGCTGTCGGTGACTGCCGGCGCTGCCTGCTTGGGGTACCAGCTCACGCCCACCTGCGTGCGCGCGATGTAGCTCAGCGCCGGGTCGGCACCGACGCCCGTGGCGTTGTCGGCGACCAGCAGGCCGGTGCTGGCGCGGGTCATCGTCACCTGGCGGCTGTTGACGCCGCCGGGCAGGCGGGTGGAGGCCAGCGGGCTTTGCAGGTTGCTGGTGAAGGCAATGCCGGACAGATCGCCCAGCACGCGCACCGGGTCGGACGCGGCCACGATGAGGTTGCCGGCAAAGCGGCTGTTGATCGGCGCGGCGGTGCGCTCGGCATCCATGCCGGCACCGAAGAACAGCTGGTTGACGGTCACGAAGGTGTTGCGCTCGATGCGCGCCTGGTCCACCTGCACGTAGCGGTTGGCGGGCGAGTTGGGCACCCCGTACATGATGCTCAGCGCCGACGAATAGCCATCGCCGGCCAGGTTTTCCAGGTAGTTGTGGCGCACGGTCTGCTTGCGGTTGATCACGCGGATGCCGCCGGTGTCGGCCTTGCCGTCGCCGAAGAACACGTTGCGCTCGACCAGGTTGCCATCGCCATGCCGCAGCACCAGCGCGCCGCGCGATTGCTTGAACACATTGCCACGGTAGGTGTTGCCGCCGGACTTGTTGGAGACCACCTCCACCTCGCCGTCGCAGCCTTCGAACCAGTTGTTGTCCACCACCGAGTTGGAGGCGCTGTCGGCATCGCTGCTGGTGCCGATGCGTAGCGTCTCGCCGCCATTGGCGCCCAGGTTGGGGCGTGGCCCAAACCAGTTGTGGTCGATGCGATGGCGATTGTCCAGGCCCTGGGTGGCGTCGCGCACCACCACCAGGGTGGGGCCGGCATTGGTCTTGCCGACCAGCTGGTTGTGGTCGAAGCGGTTGTCGCTGTCGTACAGCGCCACCCAGTTGTCCGAATCGCTGCGGGTGGGCTTGCTGAAGCCGTCCACCACCACGCCGGTGATGCGGCTATGGCGCGCGCGTTCCTTGCTGGAGATGCGGTACGACAGCACCGCATCGCCCGGGCTATGGCCGTCGCGGAACACCAGGTCCGATACCACCAGGTAGGTGCCGGCCATCTGCAGGTCGGAGGTGCCGCTGATGATCACCTTGCCGGGCGTTTGCGCGGTGAGGGTGATCGGCTGCTCGGCGGTGCCTTGCCCGCGCAGCACGATGGCGAAATCCCGCCACTGCCCATCGGCCAGCACGATGCGATCGCCGGCGCGCAGCGCCGCCGCCGCCACGGCGTACTCGCTCTGGTCGTGCACCAGGTACGAGGTGGCCTGGGCCGAGCCGATCCAGGCGGGCGCGCACAGCAGCAACAGGCAGGCAAGGGAGACGGGGGATCGCATCGGGATGCTCCTGGACGCTGGCGCGTCGGTGATGGCCGAGGGTAACAGTGCAGACTGGATCGTCAACCAAAATAGTAGTCCAGTTGGTCTGTATTGAAGCCTGTGAATCGCTCTATGTCATGCTGCGAATGCACAAAAAAATTACGAAAACTGGCCTAGTGATGCGGTTGGTCGGGTAAATCGAAGAAATGATTGACTTGGCGTTAGTCCGCGTGGAGTCTCCACCACGCTCGGTCTCGAGCGTCCTTTGGGAGGAGGAATTGTGCGGTGTTTAGAACTAAACCAATCACGTAGACCAATTAACCGTAACGCGTTGGCCCAGGCGCTGCTGAGCGCGCTTGCGCTGGCAAGCGCACAGGCAGCCGTGGCCCAGCAAAACGATGCTGGCCAGCAGGCACCGGAGCAAGCGCCCACCACGCTGGACCAGGTCAAGGTCACCGGCATCCGCAGCTCGATCCAGTCGTCCATCGACAGCAAGCGCGAGCAGACGGTGGTGGCCGACGTGCTGTCGGCAGAAGACATCGGTGACCTGCCGGCGCTGTCGATCGGCGAAGCGATCGAGACCATCACCGGTGCGGCCACGCACCGCGAAAAGGGCGGCGCGTCGGAGATTTCCATCCGTGGCCTGGGGCCGTTCCTGGGCTCGGCCACCTTCAACGGGCGCGAGGCCAGCAACGGCAGCGGCGACCGCTCGGTGAACTTCAACCAGTTCCCCTCCGAACTCATCAACACCGTGGCGATCTACAAGACCCAGCGCGCCGACTTCGTCGAAGGCGGCATCGCCGGCACGGTCAACATGCAGACCGTGCGGCCGCTGGAATTCGGCAAGCGCCGCGTACAACTGGACGGGCGGGCGACCTATGCCGATGGCGACAGCAAGTTGCGCGACGCCGATGGGGTGGGTTGGCGCGGCACCGTCAGCTACCTGGACCAGTTCGATCTGCGCGGGGCCGGCAAGCTGGGGGTCTCGCTCGGCCTGCAGCGGCTGGAAGGCACCAACCCGGAAGAGGTGATGAGCAGCAGCTCCACCTGGACGGCCTGCAACGCCAACGAGGTGGTGGGCGCCAGCCGCAACTGCACCGCCGTGACCCCGGCGCAGGTGCAGGCGGGGACGCCGTATTACCTGGCGCCCGGCAGCCGCGTGTACCGCCAGATCAGCGAGCACGATCAACGCGACGCGGCCTTCGCCGCGCTGCAATGGCGGCCTTTCGACGGCCTGGATGTGGCCCTGGATTACCAGGACTCGCAGCGCACCGTGACCGAAGACCGCGCCGAGCTGAACTTCTCCGAGACCCTGCGCAACCTCAACAACCGCCAGGTGGGCGACAACGGCGCCTTGCTCGGCCACACCGGCAGCAGCACGGTGGAATCCTCCACCGACTACAAGGTGCGCGACGAGCAGTACCGCGGTGGCGGGCTACGCGTGGAATGGCGCCCGAACGCGGCCTGGATGCTGTCCACCGACCTGTCGTATTCGCGCACCGAGCGCAGCGAGATCGACCGCCTGATGCGGCTGCGCTCCAATGCCACCGATATCAACGGCAACCGCGTACCCGGAATCAACGGGCAACGCGTGGACTACACCTATACCTATGCCGGCGATGTGCCGGGGATCGTAGTCGATCCCGCGTTCGACCTGAACAACCCGGACAACTTCAGCGCCGCCGCGCGTGCGCGCCGCGACGAGTTGCGCCGCGAGCACACCATCCGGGCCTGGCGTTTCGATGGCGGCTTCACCCCGGAAAGCGGGCTGCTCACCTCCATCAAGGGCGGCGTGCGCCTGTCCGAGGCGACCTACCGCGACCTGGACGACCGCGTCGAGCGCAATGTCACCGATCCGGCCACGATCCGCGCCGCCAACCTGGCCTGCCGGCAACCGTTTCCGCAGGAGGATTTCCTCTCCAGCGCCAGCGGCAACACCATCCGGCAGTGGGCCACCTTCGACAGCCGCTGTCTGTTTGCCGCCATCACCGGCGTGGACGACACCGGCCGCAATGCCGACCCGCGCGGCACCGCCGACTCCGACGTGGAGGAGAAGACCCGCGCGCTGTATGTGATGGGCGAGTTCGCCAGCACGCTGTTCGGGCTGCCGTTGGATGGCAACCTGGGCGTGCGCTGGGTGCGCACCGACGTCAGCTCGGTGGGATTGCGCGGCGAGCTGGACGTGATCGACAACCCCGACGGCACCATCCAGCTGGTAGAAACCGGACGCTTCGCCGCGCAGACGGTGCGCGCGTCCAACCGCGTGTTCCTGCCCAGCTTCAACGCCAACATCGGCCTCACCGAGCAGACCCAGCTGCGCGTCGGGCTGTACCGGGCCATGGCGCGCCCGGATCTGGTGGCGCTGTCTGCCGGACGCACCTTCATCCTGGAACCGGGGACCGAATTCAATAGTGTCGGCGAGGCAATCGGCAGCATCACCGCCACCGGCAACCCGCGCACGCAGCCGCTGCTGTCGTCCAATGCGGACGTGTCGCTGGAGTGGTATCCCAATGCCGACTCCCTGCTCAGCGCCGCGGTGTATTACAAGCAGTTCACCGGTGGCGCGGTGCCCACGGTGGTGGACGAGCGCTTCGTCATCGACGGCACGGCGGTGGTGGTGCCGGTGGTGCAGGACGTCACCACCCGGCAAAAGAGCGACCTCACCGGGCTGGAGCTGACCGGCACCCACCGCTTCTCCTACCTGCCTGCGCCGTTCGACGGCCTGGGCGTCAAGCTGAGCTACAACTACGCCGATTCCAACTACAAGACCCAGGATCTGCGCCTGGGCGACCAGGTCGACCCGGCCACCGGCCTGGTGAGCGGCGGCATCGTCGCGCCGGCCAATATCTTCGGCCTGTCGCGGCACGTGTTCTCCGGCCAGCTGTATTACGCCATCGGCGCGGTCGACCTGCAGGCCATCTACAAGTACCGCTCCGAGTATTTCCAGAAGTTCGTCGGCGCCCC
Source organism: Xanthomonas arboricola (assembly GCF_002940665.1). GTDB lineage: Bacteria > Pseudomonadota > Gammaproteobacteria > Xanthomonadales > Xanthomonadaceae > Xanthomonas > Xanthomonas arboricola_B. The sequence continues at coordinate 540,510 of NZ_MIGY01000003.1, read as the reverse complement.
GGCGCAGAACCGCTACGTGCGCGACAGCGGCACCCTGGACCTGCGCGCCAGTTACCGCGTCAATGCGCAGCTGTCGGTGTCGCTGGAGGCTTCCAACCTGACCAACGAGCCGCGGATCTCCGACATGCCGGTGCCCGGCAGCTTCCGTGAGTACAACACTTACGGGCGACGCTATTATTTGGGGGTGCGCTACCGCTTCTAGCGTCGCCCACCGGCGCCGCTTCCGCTGCGCCACCTGTCCGGCACCCGCGTGCCGGGCCGATCACCCTGAGGGTTTGAGTCGCCGATGTCCGAAAACCGCCTGTACCACTCCGTTGCCGCCAAGATCCGCGCGCTGATCGACACGGGCGAATTCCCGGTCGGCTCGCGCCTGCCGGGCGAGCGCGAGTTGGCCGAGCGCTTCGGCGTCAGCCGCGTGACCGTGCGCGAGGCCGAGATCGCGCTGGAGGCGCAGGGCCGCATCGTGATCAAGATCGGCTCGGGCGTGTACGTCAAGCCTCGCCTGGCCTCGGACGAGGGCGCATTGCCGGATGTCAGCGCGTTCGAGCTGACATCCGCGCGCGCGGTGATCGAGGCGGAGGCGGCCGCATTGGCGGCCAGCCACATCACCGATGCGGAACTGGACGAACTGGGCGGCATGATCCAGGCGCTGTCCGCACCAGGGCTCAGCGATGCGGCCGCTGCCGAGTACGACCGCGCCTTCCACCTGGCGATCGCGCGTATCAGCGGCAACCCGGTAGTGGCGTACTGCGTGCAGTTGATCTGGCGCATGCGCAACGAATTGCCGCGCGTGCGCGAGGTGTATGCGCGGGTCTGCCACGACGACGGCGCCACCCGCGTGGACGAACACACCGCCATCCTGCAGGCCCTGCAGCAGCGCGACCCGGTCGCAGCACGCACGGCCATGCGCAACCACTTCCAGCGCCTGTTCGAATCCATGCTGGAAGCGACCGAGAACGATGCACTGGCGGAAATCCGCCGCCGCACCCAGCAGGACCGCGCGCATTTTCTGGCGGCCACGCGCACCTGAGTGCATGGGATGGTTTGTTGGACGCGCTGCGTCGATTGCCAGCTGCACTTTCGTGCCGCTGGCGCTGGATCCTCCGAAAGACAGATCCACCAATCAGCTTGACGCGCCGTCTGCGCTGGTTCGGCACCACCGGCACGCGGCTGACCTGAGTGTTGAGCCTGCGGTCGTCGCGGACGCTGCAGCGACAACACGCTGCAGGCGCGTCCGCCCTCAGGCAGATCGCTCTACCTGATAGGGCGTAGGCACCTGCAAGTGCAGGCCTCAGTCCGCCATCACCTTGTCCGGCGTCATCGGGGTGCTGCGGATGCGCTTGCCGGTGGCATGGAAGATCGCATTGCAGATCGCCGCCGAAACACCGACCAGGCCGATTTCGCCCACGCCTTTCGCACCCAGGCTGCTGACGATGCGGTCGTCCTCGTCGGCGAAGATCACATCGATGTCGTGGATGTCGGCATTGGCCGAGACGTGATACATCGCAAAATCGTGATTCATGAAACGACCGAAGCGGTGATCGGACTGGGTGTGTTCGTGCAGCGCCTGGCCGATGCCCCAGACCACGCCGCCGACGATCTGGCTGCGCGCGGTGATCGGGTTGAGGATGCGCCCGGCTGCAACCGCGCTGACCACGCGGGTGACGCGGACCGTGCCCAGCTCTTCATCCACCCGCACTTCCACGAACACTGCGCCGTGGGTGGCGCGGGTGTACTTGCGTTGCTTGAGCACATTGGGCAGCAGCAGGAACTTGTCTTCGATCTGTTCCAGTTCTGCTGCACGCAACAGCTCGGTCAGCGCAATGGTGGTGCCGGCATCGGCGCGCAAGGCCAGCGTGCCATCGGCAAACACCACCTCGTCCAGCTTGGCCTTGTCAAAGCGCGAATTCGGCAACGCCTGCGCCAGGCGCAGCAACCGCGCGCGTAGCTTCGCGCATGCGCCATCCACCGCCGAGCCCACCGTGGTCACATGCGACGAGCCGCCTTCGATCGGTGCGACCGGCAGGGTCGAATCGCCGAGTTGGAAGGTGACCTGTTCCAGCGGCAGGCCCAGTGCTTCGGCCGCAATCATCGCCATCACCGTATAGGTGCCGGTGCCGATATCGCTGGCTGCGCTGCTCACCACCAGCCGGCCATCGGCGTGCAGCACCGCATGCGCGCGCGCAAACATCTGCATCGCATCCCATTGCCCGGTGGCCATGCCCCAGCCGACCCATTCGTTGCCTTCCTTGCGTGCGCGCGGCTGCAACGGGCGCTGCGACCAGCCGAAGCGTTCGGCACCTTGCTGGTAGCACGCGCGCAGCGCCTTGGTGGAGTAGGGCTTGTCGTCGGCCGGGTTGACCTCGGCATAGTTCTTCAGGCGCAGCGCCAGCGGATCCATGCCCAGCTCATAGGACAGTTCGTCCATCGCCACTTCCAGCGCATGCACGCCGTGTGCGGCACCGGGTGCGCGCATGTCCATCGGGCTGAACTGGTCCAGGCTGACCAGGTTGTAGCCCAGATGCACGTTGTCGCAGGCATACAGCTGCCCGCTCCAGTTGACCACCACTTCGACGTAATCCTCGATGCGCGAGGTCTCGGCAATGGCCTCGTGCCAGATCGCGCGCAAGCTGCCGTCGCGGTCGGCGCCGAGCTTGAGCCGCTGCAATGTCTCCGGGCGATGGCCGAAGGTGAACATCTGTTGCCGCGTCAGCACCACGCGCACCGAGCGGTCCAGCAGGATCGACGCCATCACCGCCAGCGGCAACTGATACTGCGGGCGCAGCCCGGAACCGAAGGCGCCGCCCACGTACGGATTGCGCACGGTGACCTTGCGCTTGCTCAGGCCGAACACATGCGAGACATACCAGCGGCTGTTCTGCGAGCCCTGGGTCTTGTCGTAGATGGTGAAGTGACCATCGGCGTCGCGGATCACCGTGGAGGCGAACAACTCCATCGGATTGTGGTGCTCCACGCCACTGTAGTAGTCGGCCTGCACCTGGACAGCGGCATTGGCAAAGGCGGTGTCTGGCTCGCCCTTGTCCTTGGGCGGCGGCGAGAAACCGGCCTTCATGGCCTTGGGCTTGTGCGCGCGGTCCAGGTTGGTCATCAGGTTGGTGTCGTGCGGGTCCTGCAGCAGTTCCACCTCCACCAGGTGGGCGGCGTGGCGCGCCGCTTCAAAAGTGTCGGCCACCACCAGGGCGATTGGCTGGCCGCTGTACAGGATCTTGTTGTCGTACAGGGGCCGGAACGGCGAACCGGCCGGTGCGGTCATGTCCTTGTAGAACACATCCATGCCGCGCATATGCGGGCGGTTCTCATGGGTGACGATCTCCAGCACGCCCGGCACCGCACGCGCGGCATCAAGATGGAAGGCGACGATCTCGCCCTTGGCGATGCTGCTGTTGACCACCACGCCATAGGCCAGATCCGCCACCGGCCATTCGGCGGCATAACGTGCCTGGCCGGTGACCTTGGCACGCCCGTCGATGCGGGTGACGCCGGTGCCGGTGGGGCGATAGCCGGTGCCGCTGTCGGCAACCGGCGGGCTCAGGTCGTTGTCGGATACATCGGTGCTGCGTGCGTTCATGGCGCTTCCTCCAGCGCGCTGGTTCGCCCGCGGTTGTCGATGGTGCCCTCGCGGGCGACGTCCAGGGCACGCACGATCGCGCGGCGTGCCAGCGGCAGCTTGAAGGCGTTGTTGCCTTGCGGTTGCGCACCCTGCAGCAGGGCATCGGCCAGGCTGTCGAAGCTCTCGGCCGTGGCCGGTTTGCCCACCAGCTGCGCTTCGGCGCCAGGATTGCGCCAGGGCTTGTGCGCCACGCCGCCCAGGGCCACGCGCACCTCACGGATGCTGCCGTCGTCGGCCAGGTCCAGCGCCGCCGCCACCGACACCAGCGCGAAGGCATACGACAGGCGCTCGCGGATTTTCAGGTAGGCGCTGTGCGCGACGAAGCGCTGCGCATCGGGCAGATCGATATGCACGATCAATTCGTCCGGGGCCAGGGTGCTGTCCAGCTCCGGGTGCTCGCCGGGCAGGCGGTGGAACTGCGCGAACGGGATGTCGCGCTCGCCGTTGGGGCCTTGCACGTGCACCACCGCGTCCAACGCAGCCAGTGCGACGCACATGTCCGACGGGTGCGTGGCAATGCACTGCGCGCTGGTGCCGAGGATGGCGTTGTAGGTGGTGAGCCCGCCGATCGCCGAGCAGCCGGTTCCAGGCGCACGCTTGTTGCACGGGGTGGCGTGGTCGTAGAAATACAGGCAGCGCGTGCGCTGCAGCAGGTTGCCGCCATTGCTGGCCATGTTGCGGATCTGCGGCGAGGCGCCGGCCAGGATCGCCGCACTCAGCAAGGGGTACCGCGTCTCCACATCCGGGTGGTAGGCGGTGTCGGCATTGCGTGCGAGCGCGCCCAGGCGCAGGCCACCTTCGGCAAGCGCGCTGATGCCGTCCAGCGGCAGGCGATTGATATCGACCAGGCTGCCCGGCCGCATCAACTGCAATTTCATCAGGTCGGTGAGATTGGTGCCGCCGGCGATCAGGCGCACCGGCGCTTCGGCGGGCACCGGGTGCGGGTCGCTGCCGCGCACCGACAGGGCAGTCAACGCCGCATCGACGCTGTCCGCGCGCGTATAGGTGAGCGGGATCATGCCGGCACCGTCCCTGGCGTCCACGGCGTGGCGGCGCTCTGTCTGCTGTCGGCGGGCTTGCCCATGACCTGCATCACCGCATCGGTGATCTGCGGGTAGGCACCGCAGCGGCACAGATTGCCGCTCATCAATTCGCGCACCTGGTCGCGGTCGTGCGCCTTGCCTTCAGTGATCAGGCCCACTGCCGAGCACAACTGCCCGGGAGTGCAATAGCCGCACTGGAAGGCATCGTTCTCGATGAAGGCACGCTGCAGCAGATGCAGCTGTTCGCCCTCGGCCAGGCCTTCGACGGTGGTGATCTCGGCGCCGTCCTGCATGACGGCAAGCGTCAGGCAGCTGTTGATGCGGCGTCCATCGACCAGCACCGTGCAGGCGCCGCATTGGCCGTGGTCGCAGCCTTTCTTGGTGCCGGTGAGGTCGAGCCGGTCGCGCAATAGATCGAGCAGGCTGACCCAGGCTTCGAGCTGCAATTGGTAAGGCTGACCATTAATGCGCAGGTTGACCGGGTAGGTCGGCGCAGCAGTGGCGGTGGCCGGCGCCAGATGAGTGGCAGTGGCGGGCGTGGCATTCATGCGAACCCCGTGGCGATGGCTGGGAGGAGGGCCACCACCTTGACGGCGATGTGGTCAACGCGGAGTGACCGCATGGGTGATGCATGTGCCTAGATGGCAGCCTGATCGCAGTCCAGCTGCGGCACTGTGATGGTTGCACGCCTGCACGTACGGGCAGGCGTCACGCGCAGTACACCCTGACCGCGCGAGCTGAACTCCTCAGATACCCCTGCATGCTGCTGCGCATGCGTCCCAGCTGCTGCGACACCGCGCCGCTATCCTTACCGTATGAACAAGCAGTGGCAGCAATGAGCCAGCGCGGCGGCAGTGCAGATCTTCCGCTGCACGGCGGGCGCGTGCCGCAGTGGCTGGGCGAGCGGATGACACGCTTGGGCACGGTGATGTGCGAGGCGATCGTGCACAGCTACGGGCGCGACGAGTTGTTGCGGCGCCTTGCACACCCGTTCTGGTTTCAATCGTTTGGTGCGGTGATGGGGATGGACTGGCATTCGTCCGGCATCACCACCAGTGTGATCGGCGCGCTCAAGCGCGGATTGACGCCATTGGCGGGCGAGCTTGGCATCCATGTGTGTGGCGGGCGCGGCCGGCACTCGCGCGCCACGCCTGCCGAGTTGTTGGCAGTGGGCGATGCGGTCGGGCTGGATGGCGCCGCCTTGGCGCAGGCCAGCCGCCTGGTGGCCAAGGTGGATAGCGCTGCGGTGCAGGATGGCTTTGACCTGTATCTGCATGGCTTCATCGTCAGCGATGACGGGCGCTGGGTGGTGGTGCAGCAGGGCATGCATGGTGAGCGCAAGCAGGCGCGCCGTTATCATTGGCTTTCCGAAGGGTTGAGCAGTTTTGTCGATGCGCCGCATGCGGCGATCGACGGCCGGCACCAAGGCAATATCGTCAACCTTTCCGACCATCGCGCCGCGGCCTCGCGTGAGGCGCAGGTGGCGTTGTTGCGCACCACCGCGCCGGATCAACTGGCCCGGCAATGGCAGCGCATCGCCGATGCGGCAGCACCTGCGCCGCTTGCGGTGCAAGTGCCGGTGACCGGCGATCTGTTTGCCGGCCATGCCTGGGACCCGGCGCAGCCGCCGCATCTGTCCATGCCCGATCACCATGAGGTGCGCAGCGAGAACGTGATTGCACGGCGATTGCACGCGAGTCTGGCTGCGGCAGCAGAGGCAGGCCCGACGGATTTCACCGCGTTGCTGCAGGTGCCAGGCGTCGGCGCACGCACGTTGCGCTCGCTGGCGATGGTGGCCGAAGTGGTGCATGGCACGCCCTGCCGTTTCAGCGACCCGGCGCGCTTTTCGCTAGCCCATGGCGGCAAGGACCGGCATCCGTTTCCGGTGCCGACCCGTGTGCTCGACCACACTATCGGTGTGCTCAAGCATGCGATGCAGCAGGCCAGGTTGGGCAACGAGGAACGGCTACAGGCGATTGCGCGGCTGGATGCGCAGGCACGCCGGCTCGAGGCCACCGCGCAGGGCCCAACGGTTGAGGACTACATCGCGCAGGAGCGCGCTGGGTCGCACCGTTACGGCGGGCGCAGTGTGTTCGGTTGGGAGCAGGCGCCGGAGACGGGGCAAGCCGCGGTGCCGACGCGTGCACGTGCAGGCCGGCGATGAGTGCGCGGCGCAGCACCACACCCGTGGCGACCGATGGCCGCTGTTTTACCTATGTGTTTCCGTGCCAGTGGGAAGACCATTGCAAGATCGGTTTTTCGCGCGATCCGTTGGGACGCATCGGCAGCCTGCATCCGCGCTGGTTCGATTTTTTCGATCTGGAGCGTGGGCTGCTGGTGGAAACCGAACGCGAGCGCGATGCGCGCGATCTGGAGCTGCAACTACGTCGCCCGCTGCTTGCGCACAACGCACCGGCGCCTATGGCGATCCGGGCGATAGCCGGTGGACATACCGAGTGGTTCCGTGGGGCGAGCGGTGCACTGCAGCTGGCGGTGGAGGACTTGCAGGCGCGCGGGTATCGCGTGTTCGTGCTGCGCGATTGGCTGCAGGCGGCGATGGCGCAGCGGATCGATCGGCTCTACGACTGGTCGGCGGTGCAGTTGAGCCAGGACGAACTGGATGGTCTGGTGGCAACGACAGCAGCGCAACGCGCGCTGCGCGATGTCCTCGATGGCTACCTTGCACTGGATCTGCCGCTGCAGGCGCACCTGCCCGGGCAGGTCTGGACCTGGTATTGCCGCAGCCGGTAGGCATGTTGCCAACGCGTTGACGCATGCGCGGTCAGCATCGCCGCAGTTCATCAGGAGATGCCGCATGCAAAGCGCACAGCTGACGTTGACTGACGCGTTCAAGGTGCTGTTTTCGGTGCGCCAGGTGCAGGCCGCCGAAATGGTGATTGCTCCTGGCGATGGCGAAGGTGGGCCGGACAACCGTCACCGCGGTTCTGATCAATGGGTGTATGTGGTCGACGGCAGCGGCACTGCCGTGGTGGATGGACGCACGCATCCGTTGCAGGCCGGCAGCTTGATTGTGATCGAGTGTGGTCAAGCGCACGAGATCCGCAACACCGGTACCACCCCGTTGAAGACGGTGAACTTCTATCATCCGCCTGCATACGATGCGCAAGCAGAACCGTTGCCGGCCGGTGCGTCATAAGCCGGCGTTGTCGTGTGCATCGCCGCGTGTGCAGGTGCCGACGCAGTGCCGGCTGCATCGGCGGGCATCGCTGGCGCTTCAACGTTTTGTGAGCACCACAACCACCAGATGGCCCTGCCCCTGCAAGCGCACACGTGGGCGCAGCCATAAGGAAAAGTCGGCCTTGCCCCACACGCCACCGGCCAATCCCATCAGGGCGACGTATTTCTCTTCCTGCGGCGCCATGAGCTTGGCATCGTTGAGCATCAGAAATACGCGATAGCACATATGGGCAGTGTGCTTGTTGCCATCCACGAACGGACGATGGTGTGCCAGCCCATAGGCAAGGCTTGCGGTCAACTGGACCAGGTCCGATAGGGGGGCGCCATAGGAGAACAGCTGTTGCGGACGTGCCAGTGTCGAGTCCAGCAATGCCTCGTCGCGCACGCCGGCAACACCGCCGTGTTCGCTCAATTGACGCTCAAGGATGGCCAAGGCAAGTCCATGCGTGATCCACACGACCATGCGGGTGTTCATCTGGCCAGCTTGTTCAGCACCTGACAGTCCTTGCGCATCGCCTGCTCGGCCACAGCCTCTGCGCTGCCAGTGTCGGGTCGAACGCGGTCAGCTTGATGCCGTCGGGCATTTCAAGCGCATACAGTTCATCGCCCTTGCCCAGGCGGGCAAGCAGTTCCTTGGGCAGGATGACGCCAGCGGAAGTGCCGATGGAGGTGATCTTGAGCTTCATGGCCGCCCCCTTTGTTAGGTAACAACTTGGTATCCGGCAGAGCGCAAGCCCGTCCTGGCTGAAGCGGCTCAGCAACCTGCATGCGCCGATCTCGCCTGCTGCGACCAAGAGGTGTACAAATGTACACCTTGTCCCGGCCGGCCGTTGCACTCCCATGGAATCTCTCTCCCCCAAGCGTCAGGCCGTGCTGGCTTTCCTGCAGGAGCAAGCCCGCGCGGGGATGTCGCCCAGCCTGGCCGAGATTGCGCAGGCGTTCGGGTTCGCCTCGCGCAATGCCGCACAGAAGCACGTGCAGGCGCTGGCCGAGGCCGGGTTGATCGAGCTGCTGCCCAATCAGAAACGGGGCATCCGCCTGCCGGGCGGCGCCGCGCGCGATGCGTTGCTGGCCTTGCCGGTGCTGGGGCGGGTGGCGGCCGGTGTGCCGATCGGGGCGGATATCGGCCTGGACCGGCAGCTGTGGCTGGACCGCGCGCTATTCGCGTTGCGCCCGGACTATCTGCTGCAGGTGCAAGGCGACTCGATGATCGACGACGGCATCCTGGACGGCGATCTGGTCGGCGTGCATCGCAGCAGCGAGGCGCGCGATGGGCAGATCGTGGTGGCGCGGGTGGATGGCGAAATCACCATCAAGCGGCTGGAGCGCGGTGCCGAACGTATCCGCCTGTTGCCGCGCAACCGCGCGCATGCGCCGATCGTGGTGGCGGCCGATGCCGACTTCGCGATCGAAGGACTGTACTGCGGTCTGATCCGGCAGGGTTGAGATGAGCCAGGAGCCCGCGCGCATCAGGCAGGACGGCAACGCGGCAGTGGCGCTGCCGCTGGACGCCCTGCTGGCCGCACGCACGGTGTGGCGCGCGGGTCGTGGCACCGCCATTGCCCATGGCGGCGAATCCACCGGGCATGCGGCACTGGATGCGCTGCTGCCCGATGGCGGCTGGCCGCGGCGGGCACTGACCGAGTTGCTGCTGCCCGCGCACGGCGTGGGCGAGATCGCCTTGTTGTTGCCCACGCTGGCGCGCATGACTGGCGCCAGCAGCCGGGTGGTGCTGGTGGCGCCGCCGTTCATTCCCTACGCGCCGGCCTGGCAGGCGGGCGGGGTAGTGCTGGAACATCTGGAAGTGGTGCAGGCCGAGCCGCGCGACGCCTTGTGGGCGTTCGAGCAATGCCTGCGCAGTGGCGCATGCGCGGCGGTGCTGGGCTGGCCGCAGACCGGCGATGCACGCGCATTGCGGCGGCTGCAGGTCGCCGCCGACAGCGGCAACTGCTGCGCGTTCGCGTTGCGCGATCGCAAGCATGCGGTCAATGCATCGCCGGCGGCATTACGGCTGGAATTTCTGCCCGAGCGCGATGCCTGGCAAGTGCGCAAGTGCCGCGGCGGGCAGGTTCCGTCGCAGCCGTTGCGGCTGGCGCATTGAGGCGCGCGCATGTTGTGGGCCTGCATCTTGCTGCCGCAGCTGGCGCTGGACGCCGTCCTTCGGCGTCTGGAGGAACCGCTGGCACCGCTGGTGTTGGTGGAAGGGCCGGCGCAGTTGCGCAGCCTGCATTCGGTCAATGCAGCGGCCGCCGCTGCCGGTCTGAAAGCCGGCATGCGGCTGTCGGCGGCGCATGCGCTGATGTCCCATGTACGCACCATCGATTACGAGGCGCAGGCTGAGGCGCGCACGCAGCGGTTTCTTGCGGCGTGGGCGTACCGGCACAGCTCGCTGGTGAGCCAGCAATGGTCGCGCGCCATCGTGCTGGAGGCCGGTGCCAGTTTTCGATTGTTCGGCCCGTGGCCGCGTTTCGAGCGCCGCCTACGAGATGAACTGCAGGCCTTGGGCTTCCGGCACCGGCTCGCACTGGCACCTACGCCGCGCGCCGCGCGCGTGCTGGCCGGTTTGCGCGATGGCATGGTGGTGACGCAGTTGCCGGCCTTGCACAGCACGCTGGACAAGGTGCCGGTGCGCCGCGCCGCGTTGCCGGGCGATGCCGGCGAGCGCCTGCAACACATGGGCGTGCGCACGCTGGCGGCGGTGCGCGCGTTGCCGCGCGATGGGCTGCGCCGGCGGTTCGGTGCGGGCCTGCTCGAGCATCTGGACCGCCTCTACGGCCAGGTCGACGATCCCCTGGAGTGCTACGCGCCACCGGACCACTTCGACCAGCGCGTGGAACTCGGCTACGAGGTGGAAATGCATCCGGCGCTGCTGTTCCCGCTGCGGCGCCTGATCGGCGACCTGTGCACCTACCTGTCCATCCGCGACGGCGGCGTGCAACGGTTCCTGCTGCGGCTGGAACACGAACAAGGCGCCACCGATGTCGAGATCGGCCTGCTGACGCCGGAGCGCGCGCCGACGTTGTTGTTCGAGCTAGCGCGCAACCGGCTGGAGCGGGTGGAGATCCCGCGCCCGGTGGTGGCGATGCGGCTGCTGGCGCGGCAGCTGCCGCCGTTCGTGCCGGCCATGCGCGATCTGTTCGATCAACGTGCGCAGCAATCGGTGGAGTGGCCGCAATTGCGCGAGCGCCTGCGTGCGCGGCTGGGCGATGAGGCGGTGTATCGCGTGCTGCCGGCCGACGACCCGCGCCCGGAACGTGCCTGGCGGCGCGCCATCGGCGATGCGGTGCGCGAAACCCATGCGCCGCAGCGTCCGCCGCGCCCCACCTGGCTGTTGCCGCAGCCGGTGCCCCTGCACGAGACGCAGCTGCGCATCATCTCCGGCCCGGAGCGGCTGGAAAGCGGCTGGTGGGACGACGACGAGGCACGCCGCGATTACTACGTGGTGGAAACCGCACGCGGACGCCAGGCCTGGGTGTTTGCCGCGCCAGGCCGTGTCGATGGCTGGATGCTGCACGGGTGGTTCGCATGATCCGGCGCACTCCGTTGCAGCATCGCAGCGTTGCCTGCCGGGCCGGTCGTCGCAGCGGTGCCGTACGCCTGCGATGCCACGCAGCGAAGAAGCAACCGCAACGCGTCGATCTGCAGCGCCTGTGTGGTGGCAGCGCAATGTTGAAAGGGTGCGCGCATGAGCTGGGATGACGCGGTCGACGGCGTGGACCGCGATACGCCCGGTGGACGCATGCCGCGCGCCTGGACGGTCGCCGCGCGGTTGCGCGCGGCAAACGACGACATCGCCCATGCCATGGTTGCCGATGGGCTGCCCGCCTATGCCGAGCTGCACTGCCTGTCGGACTTCTCGTTCCTGCGTGGCGCCTCCAGTGCCGAACAATTGTTCATGCGCGCGCAACACTGCGGTTACAGCGCCCTGGCGATCACCGACGAATGCTCGCTGGCCGGCATCGTGCGTGGCCTGGAAGCCTCGCGCGCCACCGGTGTGCGCCTGATCGTCGGCAGCGAATTCGCCCTGGTCGATGGCACCCGCTTCGTCCTGCTGGTGGAAAACGCGCATGGCTATCCGCAGTTGTGCGCACTGATCACCACTGCGCGGCGTGCGGCAAGCAAGGGTGCGTATCGGCTCGGGCGTGCCGAGGTGGAGGCGCAGTTTGGCGCTGTGGAACCCGGCGTGTTCGCGGTGTGGTTGCCCGGTGCGCAGCCGCAGGCCGAGCAGGGCGCCTGGTTGCAGCAGGTCTTCGGCGAGCGTGCATTCCTGGCGGTGGAACTGCATCGCGAGCAGGACGATGCGGCGCGGTTGCTTGCCCTGCAGCTGCTGGCGCAGCAACTGGGCATGAGCGCACTGGCCAGCGGCGATGTGCATATGGCGCAGCGGCGCGAGCGCATCGTGCAGGACACCCTGACCGCCATCCGCCACGGCTTGCCGTTGGCCGAGTGCGGCGCGCACCTGTTCCGCAACGGCGAGCGCCATCTGCGCACACGGCGTGCCTTGGACAACATCTACCCGGACGCGCTGTTGCAGGCCACGGTGGACCTGGCGCAGCGCTGCAGCTTCGATATCTCCGGGCTTGAATACACCTACCCGCGCGAACTGGTGCCGGAAGGGCATACGCCGGCGAGTTATCTGCGACAGCTCACTGAAGAGGGGATGCGTGAGCGGTGGTCCAACGGGGTGCCGGCCCAGGTAGTGGCGCAGATCGACAGCGAGCTGGAGTTGATCGCCTACAAGGGATACGAGGCGTTTTTCCTCACCGTGCAGGATGTGGTGCGCTTTGCGCGCTCGAAGCACATCCTGTGCCAGGGCCGTGGCTCATCGGCCAATTCGGCGGTGTGTTATGCACTGGGCATCACTGCGGTCAATCCCGGCGAAACCCGTCTGTTGATGGCGCGATTCTTATCCAGGGAACGCGACGAGCCGCCGGATATCGATGTGGACTTCGAGCACGAGCGCCGTGAGGAAGTGCTGCAATACGTCTACAGCAAATACGGCCGCGAACGCGCGGCACTGGCGGCGACGGTGATCTGCTATCGCGGCAAGAGCGCCGTGCGCGATGTGGCCAAGGCGTTCGGCCTGCCGCCGGACCAGATCGCGTTGCTGGCCAATTGCTACGGCTGGGGCAATGGCGATACCCCGATGGAACAGCGCATCGAAGAGGCCGGGTTCGATCTGGCCAATCCGCTGATCAACAAGATTCTGGCAGTCACCGAGCACCTGCGCGATCACCCGCGTCATCTGTCGCAGCATGTCGGCGGCTTCGTGATTTCGGATGAACCGCTGTCGATGCTGGTGCCGGTGGAAAACGCGGCGATGGCCGACCGCACCATCATCCAGTGGGACAAGGACGATCTGGAAACCATGAAGCTGCTCAAGGTCGATTGCCTGGCACTGGGCATGTTGACCTGCATCCGCAAGACCCTGGACCTGGTGCGCAGGCATCGTGGGCGCGACTACAGCATCGCCACGCTGCCGGGCGAGGATGCGCCCACCTACAAGATGATCCAGCGCGCCGATACCGTGGGCGTATTCCAGATCGAATCGCGCGCGCAGATGGCGATGTTGCCGCGGCTCAAGCCCCGGGAGTTCTACGATCTTGTGATCGAAGTGGCGATCGTGCGCCCGGGGCCGATCCAGGGCGACATGGTGCACCCGTATCTGCGGCGGCGGCAGGGCTACGAGCCGGTCAGTTTCCCCTCGTCCGGCGTGGAAGCCATTCTCGGTCGCACGCTGGGCATTCCGCTGTTTCAGGAGCAGGTGATGGAACTGGTGATCCATGCCGGCTATACCGATAGCGAGGCTGATCAGCTGCGTCGCTCGATGGCGGCCTGGCGACGCGGCGGCGATATGGAGCCGCACCGTGTGCGGATTCGCCAGCTCATGGCCGCCCGCGACTACTCGCCGGAATTCATCGACCAGATCTTCGAGCAGATCAAGGGCTTCGGCTCCTACGGCTTCCCGCAAAGCCATGCCGCCTCGTTCGCCAAGCTTGTCTACGCCAGTTGCTGGCTCAAACGGCACGAGCCGGCGGCCTTCGCCTGCGGGCTGCTCAATGCGCAGCCGATGGGCTTCTACTCGGCCAGCCAGATCGTGCAGGACGCACGCCGCGGCAGTTCCGAGCGCGCGCGCGTGGAGGTGCTGCCGGTGGATGTGTTGCACAGCGTCTGGGACAACACGCTGGTCGGTGGCCGGCCCTGGCGCAGCGACGAAGACCCTGGCGAACAACCGGCGATCCGTCTGGGCATGCGGCAGGTCGCTGGCTTATCGGAAGTGGTGGCCAATCGCATTGTGGCCGCACGCGCGCAGCGGGCCTTCGCCGATATCGGCGATCTGTGCCTGCGCGCTGCACTCGACGAAAAGGCGCGCCTGGCACTGGCCGAAGCCGGCGCCTTGCAGGGCATGGTGGGCAACCGCAACGCCGCGCGCTGGGCGATGGCCGGCGTGGAAGCGCGTCGGCCGCTGCTGCCGGGTAGTCCGCAGGAGCGCCCGGTGGAATTTGAAGCGCCGCGCGCGGGCGAAGAAATCCTGGCCGACTATCGCTCGGTCGGTCTGAGTCTGCGCCAGCATCCGATGGCGCTGCTGCGCCCGCAGATGCGGCAGCGGCGCATCCTCGGCCTGCGTGAGCTGCAAGGCCGCAGTCACGGCAACGGCGTGCATGTCGCCGGCCTGGTCACCCAGCGCCAGCGCCCGGCCACGGCCAAGGGCACCATCTTCGTCACCCTGGAAGACGAACACGGCATGATCAACGTCATCGTCTGGTCGCACCTGGCGCTGCGCCGCCGCCGCGCACTGCTGGAATCGCGCCTGCTGGCCGTACGCGGCCGCTGGGAGCGCGTGGACGGGGTGGAGCATTTGATCGCCGGCGATCTGCACGACCTCAGCGACCTGCTCGGCGACATGCAGCTGCCCTCGCGGGATTTTCATTGAAACGTTGTCTGATCTGCGATTGCCGTTGAATTGCGTGCTCAGTAGCAGGGGCGCGATCTTTGTGCTGGATACGAACACGGATGCGAGCGACTTTGCCTGGGTCAGCGATGCGCGTGTATTGATCTCCATTGCACAGAAGGACGGTTTGCTCGACAAACCGTTGCCGAGCGGCGAGCCGTACGCCATCAATGCCGATGGCACCGGTGTCGAGTTGCCGGTGGGCTATGGTGCCCGAGGCACCGGGCTTGGCATATGTGTTCGATATGCAGGAGAAAAAAGCCCAGCATGTGATCAGCCGGCGCGACTGGTTCGAGCCCGAGCGCACCGCGACCGTACAGCCCATCGCGCTGCAGGCGCGCGATGGTGTGCCGTTGCATGGCGACCTCTCGCTGCCGCGCACCGGCACGGGAAAGAACCTGCCGATGGCGGTGATGCCGCATGGCGGCCCGTTCGAGATCTTCGACAGTTGGCACTACGGCACCGAAGGCCACGGTTTCTATACCGAGCCGCATCGGCGCGCGTTCTATACGCAGGTGCTGGCGTTTCTGGTCAGGTTCCTGGGTGGTGCCAAGGCCAACTAAAGGCCAACGAGTGGCGTCGGCGTACGCATATCGGGATCTTGTCGACCGCGCTGTCCATGATGACCGTCGCTACGCGCCCGACGGAGCAGCCTGCCGCAAGGCGATGACGCAAAGCCCGGGTGAAGAGCGGCCGTGACGGGTTATCGTCATTCGGCCGGTCTGTGCTACACCATGCAGGCCGGCGCGGCCGCGCCGGCTACCTTTCACCCGCGAGGCGATCATGAAGTTGGAGGCATTGTTCGACCAGTTGCACACCTTGCCCACCGTGCCCGAAGTGGCGCAGGACCTGATTGCCCGGTTCGACGATCCGGAGACCAATATCGATGCGTTGGCGCACACGATCGAGCGCGATCCGGTGATCGCGGCCAAGGTGCTGCGGTTGGCCAACTCGGCGCGCTTCCGCGGCCTGCGCGATTCCACCAGCGTGGAAGACGCGGCCATGCGGCTGGGCTTCAACACGCTGCGCACCCTGGTGCTCGCCTCGGCGATGACCGGGGTGTTCCGTGCCGTGCCGGGGTTCGATCTGAAGGCGTTCTGGCGGCACAGTTTCGAGGTGGCCGGCATCTGCCGCCTGCTGGCGCGCCAGCACGGCCTGGATCCGGAAACCGCATTCACCTGCGGCATGATGCACAACATCGGCGAGCTGCTGATCCAGTCCGGCGCGCCGGATTACGCCAGCCGCCTCAATCACGACGCCTCGTCGGCCGGCCATGCCGCCGAAGAAACCCTGCAGTTGGGGTTCGGTTACCCGGAAGTCGGCGCCGAGCTGGTGCGTCGCTGGCAGCTGCCTGTCGTCATCCAGGAAGCGATCGCCTATCAGGTCCGCCCGGCCGCTGCGCCGGACGGTGCGCGTATGCCGCTGGTGGTTGCGCAGGCGGTGCAGGTCTCCGATGCGCTGCACGCGCATGGCGGCGCCACGCCGGCGGCCTTGGACGCGGTGCGCGGTCCGTTGATGGACACGGTGGATCTGGAGGCCTTGTTCGCCGCATTGCCGGACGTGATCGAGGCCGACCGCGCGTTTGCCGAACTGCTGCATTGATTGGACAGCCGCGCCGACGTCGCCAGCGTCGGCGCAGCCGCTGACGCACCATCGCCGGCAGCAGATCCCTGACGTGCAGGAAAAACGGCAGCGTCCAGTGATCACGGCGATAGCGATATACGGCAACGCGTGCCCGCCGCTGCAGCAGCAGACCAGTCGGCCCTTACCGGCGCGCGGCCTCATCCGCGGCCCCCTCACCAGCGCATTGTCCCGCCAGCACGGGCGGCAGGCGACCGCCGGTACGGGCAATGGACGTGATGACGAGCCCATCGCTCGTTGTCACCTATCGGCCACGGCGCGTCGCTCATGGCGCCTCCGTCGGTCGACGAGCCGGAAGACCGCATCGCCGCACCCTGACGCCGTAAGCCGCTGGTCTGCATGCCCATGCAGCAGTGTCCGCCACCTCCACACCGTGCGACCTCATGCGCTTGCGATCTGCATGCGCGATGTAGTCGCCGACACACGCTGGTACGCGCCTGTTGTCCCCGTCGCCACATCCCCGGGCATTCCAGCCGCCACAGCAGGCACAGTGTCACGCCGCGGCGCAGCTGGACGGAACTCCGTGTAGGCGCTAGCGTGGTCCGGATTTTTTGCCACAGGGGAACTGCCCATGAGCCATGACGCGCAGCCGCGCCAGCTCACCTTCCGCGCCGTCGTGCTGGCCATCGTGCTGGCGGTGGTGCTTTCGGCCGCCAACGCCTATCTCGGCCTGTTTGCGGGCCTGACCATCGCCACCGCCATTCCGGCTGCGGTCGTCTCGATGGGCGTGCTGCGCCTGCTCGGCGGTGGCACCATTCTGGAAAACAACATCGTCCAGACCGGTGCCTCGGCCGGTTCGTCGATCGCCGCCGGGGTGATCTTCACCATCCCCGCGTTGGTGATCATGGGCTACTGGCCGGACTTCAAATACTGGTGGGTGCTGGGCATCGCCGGCATGGGCGGCTTGCTCGGGGTGCTGTTCTCGGTGCCGTTGCGGCGCTCGATGATCGTCGAAGATCCGCTGCCGTTCCCCGAAGGCAAGGCAGCGGCCGAAGTGCTCAAGGCCGGTGAAAACCCCGGCCCGGGCCTGAAGATCCTGGCAATGTCCGGTGCGATCGGCGCGCTGGTCAAGCTGGGTGCGGCCAGCGGCCTGCGGGTGATCCCGGACACCTGGGCGCAGGCCACCTACCTGGGCAGCAGCCGCCTGGTCGGCTATCTGGGCACCAACCTGTCGCCGGCGTTGCTGGGCGTGGGCTACATCGTCGGCCTGAATGTCGGCATCGTGGTGCTGTCCGGGTCGATCCTGTCCTGGCATATCGCCATTCCGCTGTATCAGCAGTTCTTCATGGGCAGCGACCCGGCCCTGGCGCAGAGCTTGGTCGGCGCGCCAGCGGCCGACGCGGCATTCGGCATCTGGGGCGCGAAGATCCGTTACCTGGGTGTCGGCGCGATGCTGATCGGCGGCGTATGGACGCTGTTCTCGCTGCGCAAGTCGCTGTTGTCCGGCGTCAAGAGCGGCTTTGCCGCCGCGCGCAAGAGCGGCGGCGGTGTGGTCGTCGAGACCGAGCGCGACCTGCCGATGAAGTGGATGCTGGCGGCGCTGGTGCTGTGCACCTTGCCGCTGCTGGGCCTGTACCAGGCGATCGTGCAGCAGTGGCACGTGTCGATCCCGATGACCATCATCATGATCGTGGCCGGCTTTCTGTTCGTGTCGGTATCCGGCTATCTGGCCGGCCTGATCGGTTCGTCCAACAACCCGGTCTCGGGGATCACCATTTCCACCATCCTGTTCGCCTCGGCGGTGCTGGTGCTGTTGCTCGGCAAGGATGGTCTGGTGCCGGTCGGCATCGGCGCGGCGCCGTTGGGTGCGGTGGCGGCGATCATGATCGGCGCGGTGGTGTGCTGCGCGGCAGCGGTGGGCGGCGACAACCTGCAGGATCTCAAGGCCGGCTATCTGGTCGGCGCCACGCCATGGAAGCAGCAACTGATGCTGGGCATCGGCGCGTTTTCCTGCGCACTGATCATGGCGCCGGTGTTGAACCTGCTGGCGCAGGCCTACGGCATTGGCCCGGCCACGCCGCAGCACCCCAACTCGCTCGCTGCACCGCAGGCCACGCTGATGGCCTCGGTCGCCAAGGGCCTGTTCGGCGGGCAGCTGCCGTGGTCGATGATTGCCATCGGTGCCGCAGTGGGCGCGGCGATCATCGCGCTGGACGAATGGCTGAAGAAGACCGGCAAGCGCTTCCGTGTGCCGGTGCTGGCGGCGGCGATCGGTATCTACCTGCCGCTGGAGCTGATGGTGCCGATCTTCCTCGGCGGCCTGATCGCGCACCTGGTGGAGCGCTTCCACAAGATCCGCGCCGACGACGAAGATGGCCGCGACCGTGTGCATCGCCCGGGCGTGCTGTTTGCCGCCGGCCTGATCACCGGCGAGGCGTTGATGGGGATCGCCATCGCGGTGCCGATCGTGCTGTCCAGCCGCGCCGATGTGCTGGCGTTGCCGGCCAGCCTGCAGCTCAACCAATGGTTCGGCCTGGCGATTCTCGCCCTGGTCGGCTGGCTGCTGTACCGCGTCGGCAAGCGCGGCGAACAGACCGCCTGAGGGTGACGCTTCACCAAGGCATGCGCCCGCGCGCTGCCTCTGGACGGACACGCATCGCTGGATGCGTGTCCGTTTTTCGTTGTGGCATTGAAACCGGATTGCCGCAGTTCTGATTGCCTTGCCGCAGACGCGGTTCGAATGCGGCCCTGCTGCCGAACGCGCAAGTGCAGCAGCATGCCGGCACGCTACGGTGCACCGAATCGGCGCTGCGCCGGCACAGCGGCATATCCAATTCGAACATCCCTGCAAGCTGGTGCATTGCCACCGTGAGCGGACCTGCATTGCCGGTTCAGGGCAACGTCGTTGGCGCATCTGGTCAATCAGCTGACACGACGAGCGCAGCTGCACCGCGCCAACGCATCAAGCGTTTGCCGATCGCGCAATGCACGCACAACGCTCAGGCCATCGCGTCTGCACCACCGCAGCGCCTTTGCGCCGGCTTTACGCCCCACCCAGGCCTCGTGCATAGCGACTTTATGCGGCTGCTCCGTATCGTGCCGTCTCCCGCACCGATGGTGCACCACGGCGACTGCATGCCTCGATCGATCCCGGTGACGCGCCACGGCGCAGGTCATCGCACTGCCTTACCCCCATAAACGATGGGTGTGGAAAAGCGACTCGCATCACGCTATGCGACATCCGCACACTGTTGAGGCCGCTTTTGTCACCTATGGCGTTTTCGGACCTGCCGACGCCTATAAGATCGATTGGCAACACGCCGCCCTCCAGCGGCCATGCAGTCGTTCGACATCCACGCGCATTCCCCCTCCCACTGCTGGCCGTTCACGCGATCTGGCCAGCGTCTTGCCATGGAAACCACTGCAATGCTGACTGCTGCTATCTCCCACCGTTCCACCCGCGCACGCCGTGCCCCCTTGTTGAGCATCGCCCTGGCCGGTGTGCTGTGCAGCCTTGCGCTGCAGGCGCAGGCACAGGAGGCCGCCGACGCGGCGCTGTGTACCGATCGCCCGACCAAGGCCAATTCCACCTGTACCGTGCCTACCGGCGCCTGGCAGCTGGAAACCGACATCGGCAGCTACACCCGCGACAGCCAGCCCGGCACCCGCATCGAAACCTCGGTGTTCACCAATCCCACGCTCAAGTACGGCGTCAGCGACCGCATCGATCTGCAGCTCAACTGGGCGCCGCAGCTGCAGGTCAAGACCACCGACCGCGCCACCGGTGCGCGCAGCAGCCTGAGCGGCGGCGGCGACATCTATCTGCGCATGAAGGCGCGTTTCTACGAAAGCGATACCGCCACCGTCGCGGTGCTGCCGTTCGTCAAGGCGCCGACCGCGCGCACCGGTCTGGGCAACGACGAGTGGGAAGGCGGCGTCGCATTGCCGATCAATTTCGCGCTGCCCAACAGCTTCTCGCTGACCTTCGGGCCCGAGGTGGATTGGTTGGCCGACAGCGATGGCAGCGGCAAGCATGTTGCGCTGATCAACGCGATCAATCTGGCGCATCCGCTCACCGCAAAGTTGTCGATGGCGGTGGAAGTGTGGTCCTCGATCAACCGCGATCCGGCGCAGACCATCGAGCAGTATTCGGCCGACATCGCCGCTGCGTATCTGCTCAATCCGCTGCTGCAGCTGGATGTGGGCGCCAACTTCGGCCTCAACGACCGCACCCCGGACGCGCAGGTCTATGTGGGCATGTCGCACCGCTTCTGACGCGCGCAGCGCGCGCTGCGCACACAAAACGCCGCTGCGGTCCGCGCCTGTGCGGACTGCAGTGTTCCGCAGGCAACCGCTTCAGATATGTAATAACTACCCGGTGCGGTGCGACACTATGTCGTCAGTCTGCCGGGCATGCCGGTGCCGGTCTCGCCAGAGGTACGCGGGCCGGGGAGGGGAGTGACAGAAAGTGGGCAGTGATGCTGCCTCTACTGGCCGTCGTGCGGGCACCTTGTAGCATCCAGATCGGAATGCCGGGCGCAGTGCAGGGCGGAATCTCCTGATCGAGGTGTTGCAACGTGGAAACGAAATCGAAGTTGCCGGTCCCGGGCCGGGCATTGCTGCTGGTGCTGGGCATGCTGGTCGCGCTGGTGGGGCTGATCTTTCTGCTGGGTGGCGCGAGGTTGGCCAGCCTGGGCGGCAGCTGGTACTTCCTGCTGATGGGCCTGGCGACCGTCGTGGCCGGTGTGCTGATCGTGCTGCGTCGGCCGGCCGGTGCGCTGGTGTACGGCGTCGCCTTCGCGCTGACGCTGGTGTGGGCGCTGTGGGATGCGGGGCTGGAGTTCTGGCCGCTGGTCTCGCGGCTGATGCTGCCTGCGGGGTTCGCCGTGCTGGTGGCACTGGCCTGGCCAGCGCTGCGGCGCAGCCGGGCGTTGCCGACCGGGCGCACGGCCTATGGCGTGGCGACGGTGCTGGCGCTGGCGGTAGTGGCCGGGATCGGCGGCATGTTCGTGCCGCATCCGCCGGTCGCAGGCAACGCGGGGCCGGGCATGACGGCGGTGCCGCCTGGAAGCGTGCAACAGAACTGGTCCGCCTACGGCAACACCGATGGCGGCAGCCGCTTTGCTGCGCTGGACCAGATCAACCGCAGCAACGTCGACCGGCTGCAGGTCGCCTGGACCTACCACACCGGCGAGATCGCCAACAGCGACGGCAACGGTGCCGAAGACCAGTTGACCCCGCTGCAGGTGGGCGAGAAGGTGTTCCTGTGCACACCGCACAACAATCTGATTGCGCTCGACGCCAGCACCGGCAAGCAGCTGTGGCGGCGCGAGATCAATGCGACCTCGTCGGTCTGGCAGCGCTGCCGTGGCCTGGGCTACTTCGACGCCGACGCGGCGTTGCCGGCACCGAGCGTGGCCAATCCCTCGCCGATCGCCGCAGTGACGGTGGCGCAGGACGCCAACTGCCGTCGCCGCTTGTTCACCAACACCATCGATGGTCGCCTGATCGCGGTGGATGCGGATACCGGTGCGTTCTGCCAGGGCTTCGGCAGCAACGGTCAGGTCGATCTCAAGGCCGGCCTGGGCGCTGCGCCGGATCCGTTCTACCAGCTGACCTCGCCGCCACTGGTGGCCGGCACCACCGTGGTGGTGGGCGGGCGCGTGGCCGACAACGTGCAGACCGACATGCCTGGTGGCGTGGTGCGCGGTTTCGATGTGGTCACCGGCGCGCAGCGCTGGGCCTTCGACCCGGGCAATCCGCACGATCGCCAGGCGCCGGCCGCCGGCAGCAGCTATGTGCGCAGCACGCCGAACGTATGGGCACCGATGTCCTACGACGCGGCGATGAACACCGTGTTCCTGCCGCTGGGCGGGCCGTCGACCGATCTGTACGGCGCCGAGCGCACCGCGCTCGATCACCGTTACGGCGCCTCGGTGCTGGCGCTGGATGCCACCACCGGTGCGGAGAAATGGGTTTACCAGACCGTGCACAACGATCTGTGGGACTTCGACCTGCCGATGCAGCCCAGCCTGATCGACTTCCCCAACCCGGACGGCAGCCACACCCCGGCGGTGGTCATTGGCACCAAGGCCGGGCAGATCTACGTGCTCGACCGCGCCACCGGCAAACCGCTGACCGAGGTCAGGGAAGTACCGGTGAAAGGCTCGGATATTGCGCACGAGCAGTACGCGCCGACCCAGCCGCTGTCGGTCGGCATGCCGCAGATCGGCACCAAACACCTGACCGAATCGGATATGTGGGGTGCCACTGCGATCGACCAGATGCTGTGCCGCATCGCGTTCAAGCAGATGCGTTATGAAGGCTTGTACACCGCGCCGGGCACCGATGTCTCGCTGAGTTTCCCCGGCTCGCTGGGCGGCATGAACTGGGGAGGCCTGTCGACCGACCCGGTGCATGACGTCATCTTCGCCAACGACATGCGCCTGGGCTTGTGGGTGCAGATGATTCCTGCCGACACCCGCAAGGCCGAGGCGGCCGGTGGTGGCGAGGCCGTCAATACCGGCATGGGCGCCGTGCCGCTGAAGGGCACGCCGTATGCGGTCAACAAGAACCGCTTCCTGTCGGCGCTGGGCATTCCGTGCCAGGCGCCGCCGTACGGCACGCTCAGCGCGATCGACCTCAAGACGCGCAGCATCGTCTGGCAGGTGCCGGTGGGGACGGTGCAGGACACCGGCCCGTTCGGCATCAAGATGCATCTGCCGATTCCGATCGGCATGCCCACGCTGGGCGGCACGCTGTCCACCCAGGGCGGGCTCGTGTTCATTGCCGGCACCCAGGACTACTACCTGCGCGCGTTCGACAGTGCCACCGGCAAGGAACTCTGGAAGGGCCGCTTGCCGGTCGGCAGTCAGGGCGGGCCGATGACCTACGTCTCGCACAAGACCGGCAAGCAGTACGTGGTGATCAGTGCCGGCGGTGCGCGGCAGTCGCCCGATCGTGGCGATAACGTGATCGCCTACAGCTTGCCTGACGCGCACTGACACCGCCCACCCGTGACCACGTCGGCAGCTGCGTCGGCGTGGTCACGGAGCGGCCGACAAACCTCGCGCGCGCCTGACGGCTGCGCACTCGCGTCAGCCGCCGTTGGCTGTAACCCGACGGCCGGGTGTCTCGCATATCCCGGCCAACGCTCCCGTTACCGCAGCGGCGCTTTGGCACACCGCCATGCATCGCCACCGATGGCCGTGCACGCTGCCCCGATCAGAGAACCACGATGCATCGTCTGTCTTTCCTCCCGCGCCGCAGTGCGCTGGGCTACGCCTTGTTGCTGGCACTGCCGGCCACCGCAGTCGCCGCGGGCGACACCACGCTGACCGGCGACTGGGGTGGGCGCCGGTCCGCCTGGGTCGAGCAAGGCGTGAGCGTCCGTGGCGACTACGTGTCCGAGACGTTTGGCGTGGTGGATGGCGGCTACGAAAACACCAGCGCGCGCTATGCGCAGCAATTGCGGGTGGGCGTGGATCTGGACATGGCCAAGCTCGCCGGCTGGGGCGGTGGCAGCCTGCATGTCACCATCAACGACCGCCGCGGCCGCAGCACCTCCGCCGACCTGGTCGGCAATCGCTTCCCCATCCAGGAAGTGTACGGAGGCCAGTACACCCGCCTGAGCGAGTTCAGCTACGACCGCAGCTTCAACCAGGGCAGGACGTATCTGAAACTGGGCTTCTATGCGATGGGCAACCAGTTCGCTTCGCACACGTTGCTGGTGAACTTCGTCAATGCGGCGTTCTGTGCGCATCCGCTGGCGTTCTCGGCCAACAGCGGCTGGTACAACTATCCGGCCGCGCGCTGGGGCATCGAAGGCGCGCAACAGCTGACCCCGCAGCTCAACCTGCATGCCGGCTGGTTTCAGGTCAACCCGAATCTGGGCTTCGGTACCCGCGACACCTACGCGTTCGAGCCGTTCGCCAGCGGCACCACCGGTGCGATCTTCCCGCTCGAATTTACCTGGAAGCCGGCCACCGCGCGCTACCCGGGCGTGTACAAGTTCGGCGGCTACTACGACTCCTCGTCGGTACCCAGGCGTGGGCTGGATACCAGCCGCAGCACCGGCCGTGACGGCGCCTATCTATTGGTCGAACAGAAACTGTTCACCCCGGGAGCTGACCCCAGCATCGGCCTGACCGGATTCGCCCAGTACATGGCCAGCGACCACGACAGTGCGCTGATGACACGGTGGTATTCGGTCGGCGGGGTGTACCAGGGCATCGGCACACGCACGCAGGACCGCATCGCACTCGGCTATGTGGCCGGCAGGATCAATCATCGGCTGCTCGATGCACGCCGCGCAGAACTGATCGATGACGGCGTGGCGGCCGATTCGCCACTGGTCGGGCTGAGCGCTGCCGAAGAGCTCTATGAGCTCGCCTACAGCGCGCAGATCACGCCGTGGCTGATGTTGCGCCCGGACCTGCAATACATCGTCAACCCAGGGACCTACGCCTATACCCATACGCGCAATGCAGTGGTGGTCGGGCTGCAGGCCAAACTCACGTTCTGAGTACGTGCCCACAGCGTGGCGCGCCGTTGCCGGACGGCGCACTGCGCGCGGTGTGCATTGCGCCTTGCAGGGCGCGGCCACGTGCGGCGCCTGCGGGCGCATGACCTTGTGCCTTTGCGCGTGCGCCGCAGCAACGCCTACCATCGACGTTTTGCCGTTGCGGGAACTCTCGATGAAGCTTCGTTACGCCGTGCTGCCCCTGTGTCTGTTGACCGCCTTGCCAAGTCTTGCCGCTGCGCGCGGATTCGATGTGCGCGACATGGTCGCGCTGGACCGGGTGTCTTCGCCCACGCTCAGCCCCGACGGCAGCGTGCTGGTGTTCGCCAAGCGGCAGGCCAAGAGCAGCAACGGCAAGCCGGCCACCGGCCTGTGGACGCGCAATCTGCGTACCCGCGATGCTGCGCCGCCCAGGCGGCTCACTCCCGACGGCTGGAACGTCAACAGCCCGGCGCTGTCGCCGGACGGCAAGACGGTGTACTTCCTCAGCAGTAAATCCGGTACGCAGCAGCTGTACGCGCAGCCGCTGGCCGGCGGCGCACCGCAGCAGTTGACCGCCTTTGCGGTGGATGTGGACAGCTACAAGCTCTCGCCCGACGGCAAGCGCATCGCCTTCAGTGCCGGCGTGTTCCAGGACTGCGGCTCGGACCTGGGGTGCACCAAGAGCAAGCTCGCCAACCTCAAGAACGCTAAGGCCAGCGGCGTGGTCTATGACCAGTTGTTCGTGCGGCATTGGGATACCTGGAACGATGGCCGCCGCAACACCTTGTTCGTCGCCGACCTGCCGGCTGCCGGCGGCAAGGCCGTGGCCGGTGCCTCGGCGATCAGCGCCACGCTGGCCGGCGATGCGCCCTCCAAGCCGTTCGGCGGCAACGACGATTACGCCTGGTCGCCCGACGGCGGCAGTGTGGTGGCCAGCGTACGCGTGCCGCAGCCGCATGGGCCGGAAACCGGCAAGAAGGCAAGCGCCGGCGCCAAGCCCACCGGCAACGACGAGCCGTGGCAGACCAACTTCGACCTGTACCGCCTGGATGCGGCCGGCAAGGCCGCGCCGGTCAATCTGACCGCGGCCAACCCGGCCTGGGATGCCGGCCCGGTGTTCAGCAGCGACGGCAAGACGCTGTACTACCGCGCGATGAAGCGCCCCGGTTTCGAAGCCGACCGCTTCGGCCTGATGGCGATGGACGTGGCCAGCGGCAAGAGCCGCGAGATCGCCCCCAAATGGGACCGCTCGGCCGGCGAGATCGTCTTGAGCGCCGATGGCGCCAGCCTCTACACCAGCGCCGATGACCTCGGCGAGCATCCGTTGTTCAAGATCGACATCGCCAGCGGCCAGGAGACCAAGCTGGTGGGCGAGGGCAGCGTGCATGCGCCGACCCTGGCCGGCAACACGCTGGCGTTCACCCGCAACTCGCTCAAGAGCGGCGACCAGGTCTTCGTCAGCGATGTGCAGGGCCAGGGCCTGCGTGCGATCACCCAGAGCGCCGGCGAGTTGCTGCCGGAGGTGCAGTTCGGCGACTACGAGCAGTTCCAGTTCAAGGGCTGGAACAACGACACCGTGCACGGCTATGTGGTCAAGCCGTACAACTACCAGCAAGGCAAGACCTATCCGGTGGCATTCCTGATCCACGGCGGGCCGCAGGGCAGCTTCGGCAACGGCTGGAGCAACCGCTGGAATCCGCAGACCTATGCCGGCCAGGGCTACGCGGTGGTGATGATCGACTTCCACGGCTCCACCGGCTACGGCCAGGAATTCACCGACGCGATCAGCCAGCATTGGGGCGACCGCCCGCTGGAAGATCTGCAGAAGGGCTGGACCGCCGCGCAGAAGCAGTACGGCTTCCTCAACGGCGACAAGGCCTGCGCGCTGGGCGCCAGCTATGGCGGCTACATGGTCTATTGGATGGCGGGCAACTGGAATCAGCCATGGAAGTGCCTGGTCGACCACGACGGGGTGTTCGACAACCGCACCATGGGCTACGCCACCGAGGAACTGTGGTTCAGCGAATGGGAAAACGGCGGCACGCCCTGGCAGAACCCGGCCGGCTACGAGAAGTTCAACCCGGTGCTGCACGTTGACAAGTGGAAGGTGCCGATGCTGGTCATCCACGGCCAGCAGGATTTCCGCATCCCGGTTGAACAGGGCCTGGCCGCGTTCACCGCGCTGCAGCGCAAGGGCATCGACTCCAAGTTCCTGTACTTCCCGGACGAGAACCACTGGGTCCTCAAGCCGGACAACAGCGTGCTGTGGCACGACACCGTCAACAGCTGGCTGAAGCAGCATATCGGCCAGTGAGGTTGCGATCGGCACGCCGCCTGGAGCGGCGTGCCGGTTGGTGCGGCGATGACGCGTTAGGACTCAGCCTTCAATGCGGGTTGTAAGGCGTTCGTTCGGTTTGCTCAGTTCGGCAACTGATCGCGTTTGGACAACTGGCCTTCCACGATCTGCAGGATCTCCGCCACCGCGATCCCGAACGCGCCGGCATTGCCGGCGTCGAAGGCGGCCTTCCATTCCGCGTAGCCCGGCAGGTAATCCTGATTGGGCGCGGCAGTGCCGACGTGTTCGGCAGCGCTGCGCTCCAGGGTCTGCGCGATCACCGGGATGTGCGGCAGCGCATCCACAATCCCATCGGGCAATCCTGCGTGACGTACCTGGATGTCGCTGATACGCACGTGCAGGATCTGGCCGCCGTGGGGATGCACATCGATCTGGTTGATCAGCAGCAACGGCGTCTCCGACGCGGTACGCCCACGGCAGCGCCAGAGTTGGCCGACCGCATAGGCCGGAGGGGTGGTGTCGAGCATCGGGTACTCCACGAGCAAACCGCAATGATGCAACGTGCTTGCGGAGGTGGCGACTCCGCGCCGTGCCAGCCATCAAGGGGGTTAGTCAGGTGCACGACCCGACGCATGCGCAGCCGCGCCTCGCCCGTCAGGCGATGTCCGCAGGTGCCACGTCGAGCCTGACAGGATGAGTCCGCTTGCAGCAGGCCGAGATGGCCTGGAGCACCGTATCTGGCTGAATGCCATCATGAGCCAGCAGTGCCGCAGCGCACCCAAGCCATGTCAAAATAGCGATTCTTTAACATCACCAGTCTCCTGCCAGGATCGCAAGGCCGTCCGCATGCGCACGTTGTTCCGCCCTTCACTGTGGGCGCTCGCCCTAGTTTGTAGTCCTGCCCTGAATGCCGCATCGCGGCCCACGGTCGTGCCTGCACGTGCGCCCGTGTCTGCGCCTGCCGCCGTCGGCACCGATGCGGTGATCAGCGATCCGGATGTGCCGCTGCCGGCAGCGCTGAAGGCCGGCATGGGCTACCGCGCGTTTGCGCATGCGGTGATGGAGCAGGGCTGGCAGTTGGTGGATCCGCTCGCCGCCGACAGCTGCATGGCCGCCGGCGATTGCGCCATCGAGTTCATCGCCCCCGGCGGCAGTGCGCGCCTGCAGGTGCAGGTCGGCTCGCAGTCCGGTGCGGCGGTGGTCAGTGGGTGGCGCGCGCAACAGGTGCCATTGGATCGCATCGGCAATCCCACCGCAGCGGCGGTGGACAGCAAGGCTGCGCCGGCCGCGTCCAACGCGGCCGACACCCCGCGCTGAGCGCGGTGCGCCGGCGTCTGGTACGCGCGGCGTATCATGGCGCTGCATGCGCTGCGGCCTGCCTCGGTGGCGCGTGTCATCGCCAGCTGCGTCTTTCCTGATCCCGAGTCCAGTCCTGCATGACCTCCATGAAGAGCATCGATCCTGCCGATCTGGAAGCGTTGTTCGATGCGGTGCCGGACGTGCTGTTCTTCGTCAAGGATCGCGAGGGCCGCTATACCCATGTCAACCAGACCATGCTGCGGCGCCTGGGCCTGAAATCGCGCAAGGAACTGATCGGCAAGCGCGTTGCCGAGGTCTATCCCAGCGGACTGGGCGCAAACTACGCCAATCAGGACGAGCAGGTGCTGGCTGGGGAAGTGATCGACAACCTGCTGGAACTGCACCTGTTCGCCAACCGCGAACCGGGCTGGTGTCTGACCTGCAAACGTCCGCTGCTGGTCGACGGCAAGGTGCAGGGCATCATCGGCATCTCGCGCGACCTGGGCCCGCAGGACGGGCACGAATCGCAGTACGAAAAATTGCGGCTTGCGCTGGCGTACCTCAACGCCAACTACGCGCAGAACGTGCGCATGCAGGCGTTGGTGGAGATCACCGGTTTTTCGATGTCCAAGCTGCAACGCTCGTTCCGCAAGGTGTTCCAACTGACCCCGCAGCAGGTGCTGGCCAAGCTGCGTTTGCAGATGGCGATGCATCTGCTGCACGGAAACAAGAGCCTCACCGAAATCGGGCATGCCTGCGGTTTCAGCGATCAGAGCGCCTTTGCGCGGCAATTCAAGCTGGCGGCCGGCATGACGCCACGCGAGTACCGCGCGCTGGCGAACGCGGCACAGTTTCCTGCCGAACTGGCTTAGCGCATCCGACAAGACGGCTGCTCAGCTGCTGAGTTAGCCGAGCACGGCTCCTCTGTAATGCTTGCGGGGAACTGCGTGAATCCATCGGATTCCAGGTTGCATCCCCGTTTGGTAGATGCAGTCAAAAGTCTAGTCGTCGAGTGTGCGGCGCCCTCACCGCTCGCGGGACACACCGTGAATCCGTCCGTGGAGGCTCGGTGGCGGCATCCATGCCGCTACACGGTCCCGCAAGCGGCGAGGGCACCGCACCAGACAGTTGGTCGGTGGCCGGGTGAAAAGCTGCCTATCGCTCGACGTGCGTCCGACATTGCGCCGGCGCATGTAGCGAACAAGTCGCAGCGTGCACTGCTCTTAATTTTGCGCACCGACCCTCTCGACGGGTCCTTGCCCGCTCACCGTCGCGGGACCTTGAGCGGCATGGATGCTGCGCCAGAGCCTACACGGACGTACTTGCGGCGTGTCCCGCGATGGTGGGCGGGCAAGGGCCTTTCCAGCCGAGTCGCAGCCCACTGCTCTACTACCGACCCAGCCGCGCGCACCGACACCCCAAAGACATGACCGCGCAACAACGTAAAGACAGCCGGGATTCCAAATCGCAGCGTCGTTTATCAGGTGCGGCTAAAAGAAGGGTTGAAAGCTGGCCATCGCAGAGGATGCGTTGGCTGCACTATCGACGATGAAGTGCTGCCTGCATAAACGACTTGGGCGCGAACGACATAGAAGTCGTTCGCGCCCAGGCCTGTGCAATCCATGCGGATGCGATTACGCCAGCATGCGCACCTTCGGTTCGCGTGCCCACTGGCGGGTCTTGGCGGCAGTGATGAATGCGTTGGTATCTGCCGCCGCGATCACGCCTGCGTCCTTGCCGACATTCCCTGCCTTGAGCAGCAGCTGTGCGCCGTCGTCGTAGGCGATCGCCTTCAGATGCGCCCACGCATTGCTGACGAAGTCCAGCGCTGCCGATTCGCGTGTCAGCGCCTTAGCTGCCTCGGAAGACAACACCACCGCCACCGCATCGAACACCACCGACGGTGTGCCGGCCAACTGACCATCGGCGGCCAGTTGCTTGCCGTCGCTGAGCTTGGCGCCGCCCAGCTTCGGTGCCACGATCTTGACCGTGGCACCGGCAGCTTCGGCGGCCTTGCGCACGGCCTTGATCGTCGCTGCATCGGAGCCGTCGTGAATCAGGATGCCGACCGTGCGGCCCTGCAAGGTGTCCTTCATCTTGCCGATCAGCTGCAAGGCTGGCGACAGCGGCATATCGGTCGGCGCGACCGCAGCCGGCGGTGCAGGCGGCAAAGTGGTCATGCCCATGCCATCGGCCACGCGCTGCGCCAGCGTCGGGTCGATGTGACGCAGGTGACCGACGATGGCTTCGCGCACGTGCGCGGTTTCCACCTTGGACAACTCGAACACCAGCGCCGATGCCATATGCGCCTGTTCCGGTGCAGTCTGGCTGCGGAAGAACATGCGTGCCTGGCTATAGTGATCGGCAAAGCTTTCTGCGCGCACGCGGCCCTTGGCACCATCTTCGGCCGGTGTTGCGTGGCTGGGGAATCCACGCAGCGCCTCACTCGGTGCATCGGCCTGCAGCGAGCTGGGCTCGTACGCGACACGGCCCTTGGGCACGCCCATCTGCATATGGCCGTCGCGCTGATTGTTGGCGAACGGACACTTGGGCGCATTGACCGGGATCTGGTGGAAGTTCGGTCCGCCCAGGCGGCTCAGCTGCGTATCCAGATACGAGAACAGGCGGCCCTGCAGCAGCGGATCGTTGCTGAAGTCGATACCCGGCACGATGTTGGCGGGGCAATACGCCACCTGTTCGGTCTCTGCAAAGAAGTTGTCCGGCCAGCGGTCCAGCACCATGCGGCCGACGATCTGCAACGGCACCAGTTCTTCGGGAATGACCTTGGTCGAATCCAGGTGGTCGAACGGGAATGCATCGGCTTGCGCCTCGGTGAACAGCTGCACGCCCAGTTCCCACTCGGGGAAGTCGCCGCTCTGGATCGATTCGAACAGATCGCGACGATGGAAGTCCTGATCGGCGCCGGCGATCTTCACTGCCTCGTCCCAGATCGTGGACTGCAGGCCGAGCTTGGGGCGCCAATGGAACTTGACGAAGGTGCTGTCGCCATTTCCATTGAGGAAACGGAAGCTGTGGATGCCGAAGCCTTCGATCATGCGCAGCGAGCGCGGAATGGTGCGGTCGCTCATCGCCCACATGATCATGTGCATCGATTCGGGGCTCAGCGAGATGAAATCCCAGAAGGTGTCGTGCGCACTGGCGGCCTGCGGGAAACCGCGGTCCGGTTCCATCTTCACCGCGTGGATCAGGTCGGGGAACTTCATCGCGTCCTGGATGAAGAACACCGGGATGTTGTTGCCCACCAGATCCCAGTTGCCTTCCTTGGTGTAGAACTTCACCGCAAACCCGCGCACATCGCGCGGCGTGTCCACCGAGCCGGCGCCACCGGCGACGGTGGAAAAGCGCGTGAACAGCGGGGTCTTTTCGCCGACTTCGGTGAAGATCTTGGCGGTGGTGTACTGGCTCAAGGACTTGGTCAGCTCGAAATAGCCATGCGCCGCGCTTCCGCGCGCATGCACGATGCGCTCGGGGATGCGCTCGTGATCGAAGTGGGTGATCTTCTCGCGCAGGATGAAGTCTTCCAGCAGCGTCGGCCCGCGCGGCGTGGCGCGCAGCGAATTCTGGTTGTCGCCAACCGGAATGCCCTGGTTGGTGGTCAGCTGCGGATGCGTGCCGCCGGCCTTCTGATGCAGTTCATCGCCCGCACCGCGCAACGTGTCGGGAGTTGCGCTGGCAGCAGCGGTGGACGGAAGTTGCGCGGACTTACTGGGGGACTTGGGCATGGGACTCCACTCTGGCGGGCTTGAAATGCGGGCTGGTCCGCCGAGCCTGGGAGTGGCGCTGTTAAGTACGCGTGTCTGCATGCGAACGAATACTCACATGCCGCCAGAAACTTGCGCTGGGTCGCGGCTGCCTGATGCGTCTGTCACGCAATGTACCGACGCACGTTTGCAAGTGCGTGCAGCGAACGCGACCGTTGCACGCGACTACAGAAGGTCCAGCGGCTGCTTGCGGGTCGGGGGCGGAAACGCACGGTCCAGTTCGGCAAGGTCCTGCGCGTCCAGTTGCAGCGTGCACGCCGCTGCATTCGCGCGCACGTGCGCAGGCGTTCCCGATTCGGGAATGGCAATGACCTGGCCGCTGCGGATCGCCCACGCCAGTGCCACGGCAGTGGCGGCCACACCGCGTCGCTCGCCGATCGCGTGCAGCACCGGATGATCCAGCAATGCGCGGCTGCCCAGCGGCGAGTACGCCATCACCGTCACCTGATGCTGCGCGCACCACGGCAGCAGGTCGAACTCGATGCCACGGCTACCGGCGTGATACAGCACCTGATTGACCAGGCAGTGTTGCCCGCCATCGATGCACCACAGGTCCTGCAGATCGTCCACATCGAAGTTCGACACGCCCCAGTCGCGGATCTTGCCGGCATCGCGCAGGGCCTCGAAGGCATCGACCACTTCGCGCAGATCGCTGCCGCCGCGCCAGTGCAACAGATACAGATCCAGTGTGCGCACGCCAAGCCGCTGCAGGCTGGCCTCGCAGGCACGCGCGATGCCGCGCGCGCTGGCATTGCTCGGCAGGACCTTCGATACCAGATAAGGCCGCTGCACGTCATCCATGGCCTGGCCGATCAGTTGCTCGGACCGGCCATTGCCATACATCTCGGCAGTGTCGATCAAGCGCATGCCCAATTGCTGGCCTGTCTGCAGCGCCTCGATCTCCTGCTGCGGCGCGTGTCGCCCCTGGCCCAGATTCCACGAGCCGAGCCCGAGTGCCGGCACACTGCGCCCGTTGCGCAGGCGCACCGTGGGGCAGGGGGATGAGGTGGGGACGGACATGGGGGGGCTCCTGGACGATGCGATCAATGCGAGGGTGACTGTGCCGGCGTTGCTGCCGCGTGCGGCAGCGTTAGCGTTGCCTGTGCATCCCAGAACGCGCAGCGATGCCGCTGCGCGAAGTCGGGCGTTGCGCCGATCCTGCCGGGCGACAGCGTCAACGGAGCGTCGCCATCGAAGCGCGGCCACTGCGGACGGCCAGCCCCATTGGGGTCGCCGGTGCGCGCAAATGCGCCCCAGTAATCCTGCAGCGTGTTGGCGAAGGCCTGCTGCGCCGGAGTAAACGTCGGCTTGCCACTGAGCACCCACGGGCGCTGAAACAGATACACCAGCTCGGATGCGTGATACGCGCCCAACGGATGCGAGAGCGGCAGGCGCAACAGGCCGTATGGCGCCTGCGGGTCGTCGAATTCGTACGCATACACCGGCGCGTGGGTGCGCAAGGCCTGGCCCAGCCGACGTGTCGGGCAGGCGAATCCGCCATCGGTGACGATGTCGGCGAATGCATCCCAGCGCGATTGCGCGGCAACGTCCGCGTAGCGCGCCAGGATCGCTGCGGGGTCGGCATGCATGCGCTTGAGGCGCGCCTCATAGCCGCTGCGCAGGTTGAGCTTGCCGATGTAGGACAGCAACTGCGCAAACAGCCGCCCTTCGTTGCGGTTGGTGCCGATCAGCACCGGTACCTGCGTATGTTGCAGGTTGCCGATCGCCTCGGCGGGCGGCAACGGCAAGACCTCGCCGCCGGACATCGGCGCCCACGCGTCGCTGCCGGTCAAACCACGTCGCTGCGGTTTGGCATCGGCCACGGTTTCGGCAGGCAGTGCGCGCAGGCATGCGGCAACATCGCTTGCGCGCTCGCAGCCAAGCGTCTGCGCCATGCGCGCACCGCCGCGCTCGGCCTCGGCGCGCGGCAGGCTGGAATCGCTGGCCAGGCAACTGCCGCTTTGCAGGATTGCGCGTTGGAACAGACCGGCCGCGCCCGGGGAGGCGAGTTGATAGCAGATGCTCCAGGCACCGGCCGATTCGCCGAACACGGTGACGTTGTGCGCATCGCCACCGAAGGCGGCGATATTGCGCCCGACCCAACGCAACGCAGCCTGCTGATCCTGCAAGGCATACGCGCCTTCGCCTTCGCCGCGCAGCGCCGGATGCGCAAAGAAACCGAACACCCCCAGCCGATAATTGGGCGCCACCACGATGACGTTCTGCCGCGCCGCCAACGCACTCAGGTCGTAGTCGACATTGCTGCCCAGCTCCAGCGCGCCACCGTAAATCCACACCATCACTGCGCGCGGATGCGCCGGCGCGGGGCCGGGCGGCGCATAGACGTTGAGGGTGAGGCAATCCTCGGAGACCTGCTTCTGCCCGAAGCGATAACGCGGCAGGCACGCCGGCCCGGCCTGGGTGGCAGCGCGGACTCCCGTCCAGGCTGGCGCCGCCTGCGGCGCGCGAAAGCGCAAAGCGCCCACCGGCGGCGCGGCGAACGGCACGCCCAAAAACACCCGCCCCTGCGCACCGGCAACACCGCGGATTGCACCGGCATCGGTCTGCACCACCTCGGCCTGCGCATCGGCCGCATGCACTAGTGCCGGCACCTCGCCAGGGCGGCGTGGCGCGCAGGCGGTCAGCGTGCAAGCCGCCAGCAGGAGGATGCCGATGTGTTTCAGTTGAAGCATGCGCAGGTCTGCCATGTGCGTGAGGACGTCGGTCATCATCTCTTTCGCACGTGTAGGGCAGGAAAACGTGTGGTTGGCAGGCACCCGCATGCGATGGCCGGGTACACGCATCGCTGGGGAGTGAGCGGGTATCGCTGCCTGCGGCGCATGTGCAGCTTCCGGCGCAGTTGTCCTGCCGGAACTGTCGATGCATCCGCCGGCGAGGCGCAGATGGCATGGCTGTCGCCTGGTCGAGTGCGATGCTGCGATGAGCGCAGCACGCGCCGGAGGCCAATCTTTCACCGCTGCCCATGAAGCGCCGCCCATCGCCCCGGCTGTGACAAACGCAAAACCTATGTTGGCAGAAGCGCCGGCCCCTCCCGGCACGGCAACAAAAAACCCAGCCGTGTGACCGGCTGGGTTTCGCTTTTTTACCTGGTGGTGGCGCTTACGCCTCCACGTCGTCCTTGTACGCGTCTACCGGGATGCAGGCGCACATCACGTTCTTGTCGCCGTAGACGTTGTCCACGCGCGCCACCGGCGGCCAGTACTTCTGCTGCTTGAGGCCCGGCAGCGGGAAGGCGGCCAGTTCGCGCGGGTAGGCGTGGGTCCACTCGCTGGCCGACACCTGGGTGGCGGTATGCGGGGCGTGCTTGAGCGGGTTGTCGTCGCGGTCCAGGCGGCCGTCTTCGATGGCGCGGATCTCTTCGCGGATCTGGATCATCGCGTCGATGAAGCGGTCCAGTTCGTGCTGCGATTCGCTTTCGGTCGGCTCCACCATCAAGGTGCCGGCGACCGGGAAGCTCAGCGTCGGCGCATGGAAGCCGAAGTCGATCAGGCGCTTGGCGATGTCTTCGGCGCCGATGCCGCTGGCCTTTTCCAGCGGGCGGACGTCGAGGATGCACTCGTGCGCCACCAGGCCGTTACGGCCGGTGTACAGCGTCTTGTAATGAGAGCTGAGGCGCTTGGCGATGTAGTTGGCATTGAGCAGGGCCACCTGGGTCGCCTTGCGCAGACCGCCACTGCCCATCATGGTCACGTACATCCAGCTGATCGGCAGGATCGAGGCCGAGCCGTAGGCCGCCGCGCTGACCATGCCGCCGATGCGCGAGGAGTGTCCACTCCCGCTTTCGGAGTTGAGTCCGCCGCCATGGATGGCGGCAGTTTGACCTTCGCCGGCATGGATGCCGGCACGAGGCAGGTATGGCGCCAGATGCGACTTCACCGCACACGGGCCCACACCCGGGCCGCCGCCGCCATGCGGAATGCAGAAGGTCTTGTGCAGGTTCAGGTGCGACACGTCCGAGCCCCACTTGCCGGGCTTGGCCACGCCGACCAGGGCATTCATGTTGGCGCCGTCGGTGTAGACCTGGCCGCCATGCGCGTGCACGGCTTCGCAGATCGCCACCACGTCCTCTTCGAACACGCCGTGGGTGGACGGGTAGGTGATCATCAACGCGGCCAGACGCTCGGAGTACTTTTCCGCCTTGGCGCGGATGTCGTCGACATCGACATTGCCGTTGGCATCGCATTTGGTCACGACCACGGTCATGCCGCACATCTGCGCCGAGGCCGGGTTGGTGCCGTGGGCGGATTCGGGAATCAGGCAGATGTCGCGATGCGCTTCACCGCGCGCGCGGTGATAGGCGCGGATCGCCAGCAGGCCGGCGTACTCGCCCTGCGCGCCGGAGTTGGGCTGCAGGCTCACCGCATCGTAGCCGGTGCATTCGACCAGCATCGCTTCCAGCTCCTCGATCAGCTGCGCGTAACCGGCCGACTGCTCGGCCGGGGCCAGCGGGTGGATCGCGCCGAACTCGGGCCAGGTCACCGGGATCATTTCAGCGGTGGCGTTGAGCTTCATCGTGCAGCTGCCCAGCGGGATCATGGTGCGATCCATCGCCAGGTCCTTGTCGGCCAGCGAGCGCATGTAGCGCAGCAGTTCGTGCTCGCTGTGGTGGGTATTGAATACCGGGTGGGTCAGGAACGCGCTGCTGCGCAGCAGGCCGTGCGGCAACGCGTCGGCGGTGGCCGCATCGAGCGCGTCCACGTCTGCCTGCGCACCGAACAGCGCGGCCAGTGCAACCACATCGGCACGCGTGCTGGTTTCATCCAGGCTGATGCCGACCGCTTCGCTGTCGATCGCGCGCAGGTTGATGCCGGCCGCGCGGGCCTTGGCGTGGATGGCGTCGGCATCGATCGCCTTGACATGCAGGGTGTCGAAGAAATGCTCGCCCACAGTGACGCCGGCACCGCGCAGGGCGGCGGCCAGGATCGCAGCAAGGCGATGCGTGCGGCGTGCGATGCGGGTCAGGCCCTCGGGGCCGTGGTAGACCGCGTACATCGAGGCCATCACCGCCAGTAGCACCTGCGCGGTGCAGATGTTGGAGGTGGCCTTCTCGCGGCGGATGTGTTGTTCGCGCGTCTGCAAGGTGAGGCGGTACGCCGGGTTGCCGGCGGCATCGATCGACACGCCGATCAACCGGCCCGGCATCGAGCGCTTGTAGGCATCGCGGCAGGCCATGAAGGCCGCATGCGGGCCACCGAAGCCGAACGGCACGCCAAAGCGCTGCGAGTTGCCGACCACGATATCGGCGCCCCATTCGCCGGGCGCGGCGATCAGGGTCAGTGCCAGCAGGTCGGTGGCCACCGCGACCAGGCCGCCGCGCGCGTGCACGGCATCGGCCAGCGCAGCGTGATCGCCGATGTGCCCGAAGCTGTCCGGGTACTGCAGCAACACGCCGAAGCACTCGGCCTGCAAGGCTTCTTCCGGCGTGCCGACGCGCAGCACGATGCCCAGCGGCTCGGCGCGGGTGCGCAGCAGTTCCAGTGTCTGCGGGTGCACCGCGTCGTGCACGAAGAAGGTGTCCGACTTCGACTTGGCCGAGCGCTTGGCCAGCGTCATCGCTTCGGCCGCGGCAGTGGCCTCATCCAGCAGCGAGGCATTGGCGATCTGCATGCCGGTGAGGTCGGCGCACAGGGTCTGGAAGTTGATCAGCGCTTCCATGCGGCCCTGCGAAATCTCGGCCTGGTAGGGGGTGTAGGCGGTGTACCAGGCCGGGTTTTCCAGGATATTGCGCAGGATCACCTTCGGCGTATGGGTCCCGTAATAGCCCTGGCCGATGAAGCTGCGCTGCACCTGGTTCCTGCTGGCGATGGCGCGGATCTTGGCTAGCGCCTCTTCTTCGGTGATCGCCTCCGGCAGCGCCAGCGCCGCTGGCGACTTGATGTTGCCGGGCACGATCGCATCGGTCATCGCATCCAGCGAGGCGTGGCCGACCACCTCCAGCATCTGTGCGATTTCTGCGTCATTGGGGCCGATATGGCGTTCGACGAACGCGCTGTGATGTTCGAGGTCGCGCAAGCAGGACGTGGTCTGGGACATGGCGGGCATCCGGGGCAGAGGGCAGACGAATGGTCGACCGCCGCCGGACCGGCGTGACGCGCGCAGCGCATCACCTCCTGTCGCAGCGACAGTCTTCCTCGCGCCCCTCTGTCCTTTTGCCTGAGAGTTTAAGAACGCGGCATGGCGCTGGGGCCTGCCTGCGTTCCGTGCCCCTTCGGCGCCGGCATCGGCCGGTCTCTCCAGAGTTGTACTGCGGATGGTATCGGGCCTGAGCGATTACGGGCTGTTGCGCCTTCGGCAGCGGCAGTGCCGCTTCTCCCACCATGTTGCCGGCCGATTATAGCCTGCGGGGGGCCCCAGGAGCGGTGGCAGGCGGGCGCAGTCACCGGGGTTGCTTAACCTTGCAACGGCGAGCGCCTATCATCGACGCCCCTGTGCTCATCCCGACGCTGCCCCCAGGCCAGCGTCGGCGTGCGTCACCCCGATGCACCACGTTTCGGATCCCTGCATGCCCCCCACCACGCCTTCCACCCGTCGCATGGCGCTGCTGCTCGCCGGGTTGGCGATGTTCGGCCCGTTTTCCATCGACACCATCTTCCCGGCGTTCTCGCGGCTCAGCCGCAGCCTGGCGGTGGACGAGGTGGCGATCCAGCAGACCATCAGCGTCTATCTGCTCGCCTACGGGCTGATGAGCATCGCGCACGGCCCGTTGTCCGATGCCTGGGGCCGCAAGCGGGTGATCCTGGGCGGGCTGGTGCTGTTCATCGTCGGCTCGGTGGGCTGCGCGCTGTCGCAGGATCTGTCCACCTTGCTGGCGTTCCGCGCATTGCAGGGCCTGTCGGCCGGGGTGGGCATGATCGTCGGGCGGGCGGTGATCCGCGACCTGTTCCACGGCGCGGACGCGCAACGGCTGATGAGCCAGGTGTCGATGATCTTCGGCATCGCCCCGGCGATCGCGCCGATCATCGGCGGCTGGATCCTGCTCAGCGGTGCCGGCTGGCCGCTGATCTTCTGGTTTCTGGTGGCATTCGGGCTGGTGTTGCTGATCGCTACGCTGACCTGGCTGCCGGAGACCCATCCGCCGGAGGCGCGCACGCCGCTGCAGCTGCGCCGCCTGATGCACGACTACGTGCGGATCGGCTTCAACCCGCGTTTCCAGCGGCTGGCCGCGGCCGGTGCGTTCAACTTCGCCGGCATCTTCCTGTACATCGCCTCGGCGCCGGTGCTGATCATGCGCCACCTGCACCTGGGCGAGGGCGACTTCGCCTGGCTGTTCATTCCCACCATCGGCGGCATGACGCTGGGCTCGTTCCTGTCCGGGCGCATGGCCGGCAGCATGGAGCCGGTGCGGCAGATCCGCATCGGCTTCATCTGCTGCGGCGTGGCGGCGCTGGCGAACCTGGGCTACACCATGACGGCGGCGCAGATCGCCCTGCCCTGGGCGGTGCTGCCGATCTTCCTGGCCGGCGTGGGCATGGCGCTGATCTTCCCGATCCTGGCGCTGGCCGTACTGGACATGTATCCGCATCAGCGCGGCCTGGCCTCCTCGCTGCAGGCCTTCACCCAGCTGATGACCAATACGCTGGTGGCCGGGGTGCTGTCGCCGCTGCTGAGTGAACACCCGCGCCATCTGGCGATCGGCATGACCGGTTTTTTCCTGCTGGGCTGGCTATTCTGGCGTTGGGAACGCCGCAGCGGCCGCCGCTTACGTCGCCGCCAGGCCGAAGAGGCAGTGCCTCTGGAGCCGGCCGACCATCTCTGACCTCACAGGAGCCTGCATGTCCACCGATTCCAAGCTGCGCCGCGATGCCCGCAAGCGCGCCGCCGAGCGCCAGCGCAACCAGGCCGCCGCCAATCCCGCGCCGGTCTCGCCGATCGAGCCGCATGCCGAACTGCGCGACCAGCAGCGCACGCTGCTGGCCGGCATCGTCCGCCGCGACGGCGAATGGGTGCTGGGCATGGACGGCCGCATCGCCGGCGAGAGCACCAGTGCCGCCCAGGTGCTGGCCCTGATCATGCGCGCGGCCGAGCTGCACGAACGCCAGGGCACGCCGGTACGGCTGACCTATTCGGACGCACTCAAGGACGCGGCGCATGCCGAGGCGGCCGCCGACGGCAGGGATTTCGAGGCGTTCCGGATCGAGTTCGCGCAGAAGCTGGTGCCCGCGCGTACCAACTGAGGCCATGCACGCAGCGGTGTCGGCGAAGCCGGCTTCGGACACTGCCCATTCAACGTCGATGGGCGGTGTTGGAGACCGAAGTGCGCTAGCGCTCATCGCAGCATTGGCCAATGCTGCGCTGGATCAGCGCGCCGGCGCCTGTCGCTGGACGTCCTGCTGCTGCGCCTGTTCCTGCGCGGCGGCGTTGCGATCCTGCTCGGCGCCCACAGCCTGCGCGCGCTGCAGGCTGTCGTCCACCGGCGTCTGCTGCGCGGCCTGCGCATCGAAGGGTCCGCGCAGGTGCGCCGGCGAATCCAGCGCTCCCTGGACCACGAAGCCCTGTGCCGGGTCGCGCCCCAGAACCACGTGATCGACACGCTGCAGCCCGTGCTCGCGTGCGGCCACCAGCGCGCCGGCTGCCAGGCGCTCGCTGTCCGCATCGGGTACGCGGCCGCGCGCGGCTTCCAGTTGTTCCACGGCTGCGGTGCATTGGCTCAGCAGCGCATGGTCCGGACTGGCCGGATTGCGCAGGTCCGAAGCCGCGCTTGCCGTACCCGCCTGGCGCGGAAGTACCTCGGCATCGATGCGCTGCAACCGGCCGTCGTATGTTCCATCGGCGCCGTCGGCGATGCGCTGCAGCCGCTCGACGAATGCATACGGTGCGCCGCCCACATTGCGGGCCATCGCGAGCGCGAAGCGTTCGGGTGACTGCGGCGCGGCGTTGCGGTCGCCGACCAGCGCCGTCAGCGCGCTGCCGCCGATCCTGCCGGCTTCGACGCTAGTCTGGGTCTGCTGCATCAGCGCCTGCATCTGCTCCTCGCTGAAGGCCAGCGTGGTCTTCTGCCCTGGCGCAATCGCACCGGTGCCCGCCATGTCGCCGCTCAGTGCGCTGTTGAGATTCTGTGCAATCGCCTTTTCCTCGCTGGCCTCGTTGCGCCCGCCCAGGCGTTGCAGCAACCCCGGCGCGGCGACATCGCCATCGATCTCGAAGCGGTAGCTGCGTTCCTGCACGCGCTCGGTGTCGTTGCCGTCGTACTGGCGCACGATCGTCAGCGGCACGTTGCCGCCGTATTGCAGCTGCTGCACCAAGGTGTAGCCGTCCTGGCCCGGTGTGCTGATGCGCACCTGGCTGCCCTGGTTGCGGTTGCCGGCCACATCGGCGCTGAGCGGGCCCAATTCCAGCTGCAGACGCTGCTGCGAGCTGAAGTCGACCCGCTCCAGCGTCTGCAGTTCATCGACGCCGGGCACGCCCGGTGCCATCTTGCCCTCGCGCATGAACGCGCCCATGGCTGCGCGCGCACGCGGATCGGCCAGGTCGAACTGCGCGCTCTCCACACGCGACTGGCCCAGGGCGTCGGCGCGCCCGAGCAGGGCCTGCGCCGGTCCCGCCTTCAGGCCAACGGCGTTCACCGCCTCGATGGCTGCGTTGGGCCCGGTCACCACACGCACGTGGCGCTCGTCCACCCGCTCGATCAGGTAGCTGCGGCCGCTCGCTTCGGTAATTTCGCTTTGCATGGTGAGGTGTTGCAGACTCGCCGAGGCGTCGCGCTGGGTGTAGGTCTGGGCGTCCATCACTGCGCGCGCGCCGATCGGCAGGCTTTCCGGCTGCAGCGGATTGACGCGGGTGGCCGCCTCTGCAGGCTGGTCGGCACCGGGCAGCGTCAGGGCGTACCGCATGCGCTGCCCGGCACTGGTGCTGGCCTCGATGCTCAGCTTGCTGTCGCCGAGCCTGGTCTGCAGGCGTTGCTGCTGGCCGGTGTTGGCATCGGCCTCGAGGTTGAAGGTGGTGGTCTTCGCCTCGGCGTCGCTGAGCTTGCCCAGGCCGAGCGAGCGGCTGCTGCGCAGGCTGTTCTCGCCCAGCGGCTGCGTCGGACTGCCGCTGCTGTGCTGGCTGGTATGGGAATACTTGACCGTCTGATCTTCGGGGCTGAGCTCGATGTTGCTGCCACCCACTTCCAGCGCGTAGTCGCTGCGCTTGCTGCTGTAGATCGGGTCGAATGCGCGGTCGTTTGCGTCGTCGATGAACTGCTTGTCGCGGTCTACGTCGCGCGGGTCCGGGCCGGTGGAGGCGTTGTTCATTGGATGCGTCCTGCATGCTGCGCCGGTGCAGCGGGCGCGCAGTATATCGCCGGCGTTTTATGCGTTTATCAAATCAACGTTATGCGGCGGCCAGGGTGACGGCCGCCGCATGCCGCTAGAAGCGCGTGCGTCAGTGCGTTGCGGCAGGCACAGGCGTAGTGCTGGTGGCCGCGGGTGCGCTTGCCTGCCAGCCGCACAATTTCCCCTGGTTCTGTTGCTTC
The DNA here is from genome assembly GCF_002940665.1 of Xanthomonas arboricola. GTDB lineage: Bacteria > Pseudomonadota > Gammaproteobacteria > Xanthomonadales > Xanthomonadaceae > Xanthomonas > Xanthomonas arboricola_B. Next base: position 497,751 of record NZ_MIGY01000003.1, on the reverse strand, counting down.
AGCCACTCGCTCATCGGTGCGAAGTAGTCCAGCATCGGGCCGGCATCCAGGCGGTCGTTGCCGGTGAGTTCCTTCAGCGTGGTCTGCCAGGGTTGGCTGGAACCACGTTGCAGCATCGACCAGAACTTCTGCCCGGCGTCCTTGTTGCCGTAGAAACTGCACTCGTACAAGGGGCCCTGATGGCCGGCGGCTTCGCACAGGCCCTTGTAGAACTGGAACTGCAGGATGTGCGCAAGAAAATACCGGGTGTACGGTGTATTGCCGGGCACATGGTACTTGGCGCCGGCATCGAAGAACTCTTCGCCACGTGGGCTCGCCGGTGCCACGCCCTGGTACCTGGCCTTCAGTTCCCACCAGGCCTGGTTGTAATGCTCGGGGGGGATCGACCCGTCGAACACGCCCCAGCGCCAGCGGTCGATCATCAGGCCGAACGGAAGGAAGGCGACCTTGCTCAGCGCCATGCGCATCTGCGAATTGATCAGCGCCTCGCGGCTGGTTTGTTGTTCGCCCACCATGCCGATCGACTGCAGATACTTGGGCGTCATCGCCAGCACGATGGTGTCGCCGATCGCTTCGTGGAAGCCATCGTTGGCACCGTTCTGAAACAGGGGCGGCAGCGGGTTGTAGGCCAGGTCGTAATAGATGTGCCCAAGCTCGTGATAGATGGTGGTGAAATCCTCTTCGGTCGGCTTGATGCACATCTTGGTGCGCACGTCCGCACCGATGTTCTGCGTCGCTTCGCCGCCCATGTTCATGTCCCACGCGCTGGCGTGGCAGACCACGTCGCGGTCCAGCGGTTTGATGAACTGCGAACGCTGCCAATAGGTGTCGGGAAGCTTGGGCATGCCGAGCGAGGTGTAGAAATCCTGCGCACGCTCGGTCATCTGTTTTGCGGTACGCAGCTGCGCTTCGCGCTCGGCCTGGAAGCGTGTGCCGCTGCCGCCGTCTGTGCCGGTGTTGCGTGCCAGCACCGCACTCAGGTTGCCCTGGTATTGTTTTTCCAGCGCCGCGGTGATGTCCAGATCGCCCGCACCCGGGTAGGGCTGCAGCAGGTCCCACAGATTGCTCCAGTCCTGCTGCCACATATTGCCCATCAGATGCGCGGGCAACATGCCGCCGGCGAGCTCGCCCCTGTCCTTGCCGTATTGCGTATCGAGCTTGCCGCGCGCATAGCACTGCAGTTGTGCGTACAGCGGCTTGACCTGCTCCCAGAGACGGTCGGTTTCGCTGGCCAGTTGCGCTGGCGGCATGTCGTAACCACTGCGCCACAGCACGCCGACATCGGCAAAGCCCAACCCGCGCGCGCCCTCGTTGGCGAGCTCGACAAACCGCTGGTAGTCCTTGCGCATCGGGATTGCGGTGCCATGCCAGCCCTGCCAGGCATCGAATTGTTCGGCGTAATCACGGCTACTGGCCAGCACGTGTTCCAGCTCGCCAAGCTGGCGGCAGCGGCGTTGTTCGCCATCGCCCACGCAATAACTGGCCGCACCATAATCGCCTTCCATCTTGGCGGCGATCCGGGTGAGCTCTGCCAGCTTGGCCGGGTCGCGTGGGGCGGGCAGGGCGCTCATCAATTTCAGCAGTTGCAATGCACGCGCGCTGTCGGCCGACATCGGGGTGCCTGCATACTGCTTGGATTGTGCGATCCAGCGGTCCAGTTGTGTCAGCGAGCGCTCGTTGGCTTTGGCGGCCAGCAGCTGCGAATCGCCGTTGATATAGGTCGAAGACAACCACTGCGCGGCGGTGAGTTCCGGATACGCGGCCTTGTACTCGGCGCTGATGCGTGCGACGAATTGGTCGGCGCTTTCCTCCGGCGCAGTTTTGGTGGCAGTAGGCTTGGCGGGTGCTGCCGCGTCCTGACGGCAGGCCGACAGTGACAGGGTGCCGGTGGCCACGGCCAGTGCCAGCCACAACAAACGAGGATTCACAGATGGTCCTTGCGGTGAAGTCCGACGCAGGCTAGAGCGCGTCGGGTTCCACCGCAAGCGCTGTCACGGTGCACGCGACTTGGGTGGGCTGCAAATCCATCTGTGCTCGCCATGTGTGCTCGTCAGAGCAAGCGCCACATTGCATGCCCACCGCGGGCGGGCACGGCCGTTACCTGTTTGCTCGCGATGTACTGCCAGCTGCTTCAAGACTGGGGGACCGGTTGCATTGGGTTGATGGAACGGTGCAGGCGGATCAGTTGCAGAGCGGATGATCTGCCGCTTGGTTGCAGGGCCCTTGCCCGCCCACCATCGCAGGACACGCCGCAAGTACGTCCCTGTAGGCTCTTACGCGGCATCCATGCCGCGTAAGGTCCCGCGACGGTGGGCAGGCAAGGACCCGTCGAGATAGTCGGTGTGCACGGTAAGAGCAGTGCCTGATGCGCGTTGTTCGGAGCGTCGTGCGTCCGAAAATCTGTCCATCGCAAGCCGCACAGCAAGTCTTCAAGAAAGCAGCCGACCAACTTCCTGGTGCGGTGTCCTTGCCGGTTGCGGGACCCTTGGCGGCATGGATGCCGCCAAGGAGCCTCCATGGACGGATTCACGGCGTGTCCCGCAAGCGGTGAGGGCACCGCGCACTCGACGAGCCGAGCTTTTGATTTAAGCATCTGATTGCGATTAAAGGCGGCCACGGTTTGAAGTCCCGATTGCTTTGGGCGTCGTGCTCCAAAGGTCTGGACAGCGCGAATAGATCGGCTACAGAGCGGCTGATCTGCCGCTTGGCTGCGGGGTCCTTGTCCGCCCACCATCGCAGGACACGCCGCAAGTACATCCTTGTAGGCTCTTACGCGGCATCCATGCCGCGTAAGGTCCCGCGACGGTGGGCGGGCAAGGACCAGTCGGGATGGTTGGTGTACACATCTAAGCGCAGTGTTTGATGCGCGTTGCTGGATGCTGATGCACAGGCCAGACTTCCGATGCATGGCGAGCGACAAGTAGCTTTTCACGTGGCCACCGACCAACTTGCCAGTGCGGTGCCCTTGCCGATTGCGGGACTCTTGGCGGCATGGATGCCGCCAAGGAGCCTCCACGGACGGATTCACGGCGTGTGGCGCGAGCGGCTAGGGCACGCGCCTCTGATAAGCCATGCTTGAAAATTCAGCCGCATTTATCCCGTGCATTGCGCAAACAGATCGCGCTCGCGTGCATAGGCGCTGGTCTTGACCTGCATCAGCCCGAGTATCGACGGAAACAGCGCGTCCTGATCGGTGTACTGGCTGGCACGGTGGCGCAGGCAGGTTTCGTCCAGGCCGCGGTCGCGGGCGAATTCCGGCGAGAACCACATCACCATCGGTACGTGGGTCTGCTCCTTGGGCGCGATCGCATACGGTACGCCATGCAGGTAGAGGCCTTTTTCGCCGAGCGATTCGCCGTGATCGGAGAGGTAGATCATCGCGGTGTCGTAGTCCTGCAGCCCGCGCAGTGTGTGGATCGCCTGGTTGAGGAAATGATCGGTATAGGTGATGGAATTGTCGTAGGCGTTGACGATGCTCTGGCGGCTGCAACTGCCCAGGTCGGCGGTCTTGCACACCGGCTTGAAGCGCTCGAATTGTGCCGGGTAGCGCTCAAAGTAACTCGGCCCGTGGCTGCCGAGTTGATGCAGTACCACCACGCGGTCGCCGGGCTTTGCGCGCACTTGCGCAGCCAGGTCGCTCAGCAGGATCTCGTCCATGCAACGGCCATCGGCGCACAGCCCTTGCGTGGTCGCATCGTCCAGCTTATCGATTTCCAGTCCATCGCAGACGCCCTTGCAGCCAGATTGGTTGTCGCGCCATAGCGTGGAAATGCCGGCGTGTTCGAGCACATGCAGCAGCGACTGGTGGCCGCGGATCATGTCTTCGTTGTAATCGCGACGGCCGAACGGCGAGAACATGCACGGTACCGAGACCTCGGTGCTGGTGCCGCACGAATGCATGTCGGGAAAATTGATCACCCCGGCCTGCGCCAGCTCGGGCGTGGTCTGGCGCGCATAGCCGTTGAGGCCCCAGTTCTGCGCACGTGCGGTTTCGCCCAGCACCACCAGCAGCAGGCGCGGGCGGCTTCCCGGTGCACGTGGCGTGGCCATGGCGTCGTGTTCAACCGGTTGTTTGGGCGCATGCTTGATCGGTGAATCGGATTTGAGGTTCTGCCGCAGCGCCACGATGTAGTTGATCGGCGTGGCCAGGTAACGCACTTCGCGGTGATTGCGCATCAGCGCGGAGATGTCCTGCGAGGACAGCATCGCGCCGGCGGCGCCGGCCACTGCCACCATCAGCAGAAAGCCTGAGCGGATTGCCAGTGATCTGCCGATGCTGCGTGCGTGCAGGTGCGTGCGCCACAACAAGGCGGCCGGAATCAGGAAGTAGCACAGCAGCGGCAGGATCAAGCCGGGCGTGAGCAGTTCGCGCGATTCCTTGTGGTCGGTATGCAGCACGTTGCGCAGCATGTCCGCGTCCAGGTAGACGTTGTAGCTGTCCATGTAGTGCGCAGCCAGCGCAGTGGTGAACAGCAGCAGCGTCAGCAGCGGCTTGGCGTTCCAGCGCCATACCAGCAGGCCCAGCAATAACGCGTGCACGGCTACCAGCAACGCCATCAATGAGATGGCAAACCCGAGACTGCCCGGATGCGTGGCCATGGCCGTGCGCCAGAACAGCTGATTGCAGACCAGTGCGAAGAACAGACTCGCCAACAGCACCAAGGTCTCGGTCGAGACTGTCGGTCGCGCCGTCCAGCTCAGTGCGCGCAGGCGCTTGAGCCCACGCGATTGCGGTAGATAGGTGCTCATGCTGCATCCCCCGATCGCAACACCACATCATTGGCGCGATGCGGTCGAGCCAGCATCACGCAGTACAGCGCAAGTGCGGTTCCCCAACACACCGCCAGCGACCACAGGTCGTGCGACAGAAAATGCGCACCGCGTAGTTGCTGCGCGACGCCGAATAACAACCCTGCCGCGATGCCCCCCCACAAAGCCGGGCCACGCCACGCAGGACGCAGTGCCAACGCACAGAAATACAGTGCCACCCACGCATAACCGGCGCTGGCGTGGCCTGCAGGAAAACAACCGGACGCGGCAATGCCATGGCGCGATTCGAAGAGCCCGATCATCGGCCGGCTGCCGCCGTAACGACTCAGATCCCACGGGCAATCCATCGCCGTCCAGGACTTGAGCAAGGACACCAGCGAGGTCGACAGCACGACCGATGCAGCCAGGTACGTCAAAGGCCAGCGCAGCACACGCAAGCGCGGCCGGCACCAGGTCACAAGCGCCAGCGTCAGCACGCTGACAGCAGCCGCGGTACTCAACCATTTGCCGACGCGGTGAACCACGTCGCTGGCGAACCATTGGTCCTTGAGCTGCCAGTGTCCACCTTCCAGCCGATACAACGCATCGGCAACCCACTGGTCGCCGCCGGCGCCCATCAACAGCGCGCTGAGCACCAGCACACCGGCCAGCGGCAGCCAAAGATGCCGAACCAGAAAGCGGGTTTGCGCAACGGTACCTGTGCGCGCCAGGGCAGGTGCATATACGGGAAGTGTGGTCATCGAAGCATCGGCCGGTGGTCTATGCCCGGCATCTTCGAAAGTGGCATGTCGGAAAGCGGTCGGACCGGAGTTGCTCGTCCGTTAACGCGCTATCCGGCGTTCAGTCTGTCTCGTCAACGCCTGTGTCGGTGTCGGACGCGGTGGCGACGCAGCCGGCATGCCATGCCGTGCCCGGCAGCAACTGCCATTGATTGCGGTTGGACTCGCCGATATCGATCCGTTGCGCCGGATCGATGCACGCCGGTACCGCCTGCTTGAGCACGAACAGCCAACGGCGCTCGGGTGCGTGTGCAAGCCATGGACCTGCCTTGGTCCATTGCTGCCGCCAACTCGCCTTGAAACCGAAGTCGGTCACCGCCCTGTCCGCCTGCAGCATGTTCTGCTCGCGCCAGGCCAGCATGCCGAGCTCGGCCTCCGGGCCGATGCGCTGTCCCACGCGCTGCATCAGGCGAGCGGCAGAACTGTAAGGGTCCAGTGCCGGCATCAAGCCCAGGCCGTACACGCTCCATAGTGCGGCGGTCACCACCACCACCGCGGTGCCGGTGCGCTTGCCACGCGACCATGCAGCTGCCGCCAGGCCGGCCACGCCCAGGCCGATCAACCAGATACCCACCGACTGCAGCGAGGCCAGCTCCATTCCGCGCTTCAAAGCGGTGTTTTGCGCCCAATGCAGATGCAGTGCGATACCGCTGCCCAACGCAAGAGCGGCCAGCGCAAGCAGCAGCAGGTAGCCGGTCAGCAATACGCGGACACCACGCTTGCGCAGCAGTCCGGCCAGAAGCGGTGCGGCGGCCACGCACAGGGCCGGCAGCATCGGAAAGATGTAGACCTCGCGCTTGCCCGGGCTGGCGCTGAAGAACACCAGCACCAGCATGCTCCAGGCAAGCAGCAACAGATAGCGCGGATCGCCACGTCGCAGCCGCCGCCACCAGGCCGGCAGCAACCAGGGCAACACCAGGCAGCCGGGCAACCACAGCGTGGCGATCACCTGCAGGTAGTACCAGGCCGGCTTGAGGTGATGCCAGGCGTGCGCGTAGCGGGTGCCGGTCTGCTTGAACAACAATTCGTGCGCGTAGGCATGCAGCGTCGGGTCGTTGCCCTGCCATAACGCGATGCCGAGCGGACCAAGCCACACTGCAGTCCCGGCCAGAAATGCCGGCAGCACCAGCAACCAGCTGCGCCCGGCCTGGGCGCGCGCCGGCAGCACACTCCGGTGCCTGCGCGGCAGCGCCATCCACGGCAGCAACAGCAGCAATGGCAAGAAGCCCACGCCCTTGGTCACCGTGCCGACGCCGGCTGCGAACAATCCCAGCGTCCATGCGCGCCAGTCCGGCCCGCGCAGCAGATGCCGCAGCATCCCCCACAACGACAGCGTGGTCAGCGCCACCAGCACCATGTCGATCTGCGCACGCTTGGCCATCAGGCCGAACTGCAGCACCGCAAACAACGCCAGTAACGCATAACGCGCCACGCGTCGGTTCCATAACCGCCGCGCGATGTCCCAGGTCAGCCACAACGTGGCCAGCGCAGCCAGCAGCGAAGGCAGCAGGAACGCGACCGGCCAGTGCGGCACCAGCTCGTAGCTGGCGGCCTGCAACCACATGAACACCGGCGGCTTTTCGGCGTACAGCTCGCTACCCCGGTGCGGCAATAGCCACTGACCGGTCCCGATCATGGCGCGTGCGGCCAGCACAAAGCGCGGCTCGTCCGGCGGGTTGGGCTGACGCAGGCCGATGCCGGCCAGCAGGCTGACGACGATCAGCAGCACGGCAACAAGCAGCGCACGCTGGCGGGAAGTAGCGGCGGAGATGGAAGGCGACATGCGCACGCCCGGATCGGTGGCGGCACACTATCCGGCACGCAGGTCGGAATTTTGTCGGAACCACCGAGAGCGGCTGTGTTCGGCCAGGCTCGGTTAGGATGCGCACATCGTCCCTGCCGGGCCGCCCTGGAAACGCGCTCATGCGGCTGCTGGTCATCGAAGACAACCGCAATATGGTTGCCAACCTGTTCGACTATTTCGAGGCGCGCGGACACACCCTGGACGCAGCGCCCGATGGCATCACCGGCCTGCATCTGGCCACCACCCAGCAGTACGACGTGCTGGTGCTGGACTGGATGATGCCGCGCATGGACGGCCCGGAAGTACTGCGCCGCCTGCGCGAGCAGCACCAGTCCGAGCTGCCGGTGATCATGCTCACCGCCCGCGACGAATTGCCCGACAAGATCGCCGGTTTTCGTGCCGGCGCCGACGACTATCTGACCAAGCCGTTCGCACTCCCGGAACTGGAAGTCCGCATCGAGGCCCTGCTGGCGCGTGCGCATGGGCGTCGACGCGGCAAGTTGCTACAGGTGGCCGATCTACGTCTGGACCTGTCCACGCTGGAAGCCACCCGCGCCGGCCAGGTGCTGCACCTGTATCCGGCCTGCCGCAAGTTGCTGGAAGTGCTGATGCAGGCCAGCCCCGCGGCCGTCACCCGACAGCGGCTGGAGCAATCGCTGTGGGGCGACGATCCGCCCGACGGCGACATGCTGCGCTCGCATATCTACGAGTTGCGTCGCAGCGTGGATGGTCCCTTCGTGCACAAACTGATCCACACCCTGCCGCGGCTGGGCTATCGCCTGGCGCCGCTGGAAGGCGCCGGCGATCCGGCCGCCGGCGAGTGCAGCGATGGTTAGGCAGCGCTCGTTGGGCCGCCGCGTGCTCGTATGGCTGTTCGGTTACACGCTGCTGATGGTGCTGGCAGTGTTCGGCACCGCGCAGTATCTGCACGAGCGCGCAGAACACGGCGTATGGCGCTCGTTGTTGAATTCGGAACTGGACAGCATCCTGGATCGCAGTGCGCAGAATCCGGATTACCGCTGGCAGGACTCGGACACCTTGCGGCTGTATCGCCTCGACGGCAGTGCGGCAGTGCCGCCGGTCTTGCGCACCCTGCATCCCGGCCTGCACGACGAGCTGGAAATCGGCGGCCGCCAGAGTGCGGTGATGGTGCGTGACACGCCGCATGCCGGGCGCCTGGCGCTGGTGCTGGATATCACCGACTTCGAAGCGCTGGAGCAGTTCATTACCCGCTGGATGCTGGCCGCAGGTGTCGCGCTGATCGGCATCACCCTGTTGATGGGAACCTATGCGATGGCGCGGCTGGTGCGCCCGTTGGTGGAGCTGGCACGCGATATCGGCGCGTTGCGTCCCGAGCGGCGTGCACAACGCATTGCCGTGGGCCCGCAGGGCAGCGCCGAGCTGTACGTGATTGCCGACGCGCTGAACGACTATCTCGATCGCAACGGCCAGTTCGTCGAACGCGAACGCGCCTTCATCGACAGTGCCAGCCACGAGTTGCGTACCCCGCTGGCGGTGATCGGCAACGCCGCCGAACTGGCGCTGGAACAACCCGGCACAGCGCCGGCCGTGCGCCACCAGCTGCAGCGCATCGCGCAGACCAGCGCCGCGGTGGAGCAGTTGATCACCTTGTTGCTGGTGCTGGCCAAGGACCCGGGCCGGCTGACGCGCAGCAGCGATACGCTGCGCCTGGATCAGTTGCTGCCGGAGATCGTCGCCGATCACGCGCATCTGCTCGCCGACAAGGATCTGCAGGTGTTCACCGATCCGCTCCCGCCATGCAGCCTCACCGCGCCGGTGGCGATCGTGCAGACCGCCATCGGCAATCTGCTGCGCAACGCGATCGAGAACAGCGATCGCGGCATCATCCGCGTCTCGCTCAGCGCCCCCGGCGTGGTGCGCATCGCCGACCCGGGTCACGGCATGACGCCGGAGGAAATCAGCGCGATTTACGCGCGCCTGGCGCGTGACAACGCACGCCAGGGCAACGGCATCGGGTTGGAGCTGATCGGACGGCTCTGCGAGCACCTGGGCTGGTATCTGCACCTGGATTCCAGCGCGGGGCAGGGCACGGTGGTGACGCTGGATCTCAGCGGCGCGCAGTGCAGCTAATCGCCGGCACGCTCAAGGCAGCTGCGCAGTGCGGCCATCGCCGCCGCCGCGGTAGCCGGAGCAGCGGCCGCCTTGCGGGCATCGTTGAAGACCTCGATGCCGATCGGCCCTGTGTAGTCCATGCCGGCCAGGCGCCGCAACAGGGCCGACAGCGGAAAGCAGCCTTCGCCCGGCAGCAGGCGCGCATGCCGCGCCACCGCGGCCAGCGCACCTGGCGCCACCGGCTGCGCCACATCGCATAACTGCACATTGGCGATGCGCGTGGCCGGGATGGCGTCCAGGTCGTCCAGCCCACGGCCTGGCGCGAACAGGTGGTAGGCATCCACCACCAGATCGATGTTGTCCGCGCCGCTGGCACGCACGCTTGCCCACGCGGCAGGCAGGGTGTGATTGACCGTGCTCCACGCCATCGGTTCGTAGGCGATGCGCAGGCCGTGCTCGGCCGCGGCACGGCCCAGCCAGCGCAGATCCTCGACGATCCGTGCGGGCACGACGTCGGCACGCGTGTTGGCCGGTGCCTGCACCACGCCCGCACCCAGTGCGGCGGCGGTTTCCAGCATCTGCAGCGCGTGCGCGCGGCAACGGTCGCGTTGCGCGTCAGCGGCACCGTCCACATCGCGCAGCACCTGGTAGTCGGTCAGTCCCAGCCCGAGCTCGCGCAGGGTGCCGCGCACCTGCGCGGGCGATCGCGCCAACTGCTGCAGGTCCTGTTCCCACAATTCGACCGCATCGAAGCCGGCCGCCTGCGCGGCCGACAACTTATCGGCTGCGGTGCCGCCCAGCAGCACCGTGTTGAGAAACAGGCTGTGCATGCGCTGCAGCCTACGCGGCGTGGCGTTGAGGAGATGTCTGCGTCGCAGTGATGCCGCGCGGCGTGACCTGCAGTGCGACGAAACGCCGCGTCTGGCGATGGGCGACCTGCACGGAGACGGCAGCCGGCATGTTTCGCGCGCGAGCACTCGGCATGGTCCGTGCGGACGCTGACGACCCCGTCGTCTGCGCCCTGCTTGTGCCACGCAATGCAGTGCCACTGCGGTGCACTGGCCACGGGCGCGATCCCGGGGCTGCATGCTGGCAGCTGGCCCGCAGGCACGCCACGGCCAGGCGGTCCGGCGTCACTGCGGCAACAGGTTGCGCGCCAGCAGCCAGCTACGGGCGTTTTCCGCGTCCTGCTCGAACCAGGCGCGCGTGGATCCCAGCCGGTAGGTGTAGCCCCAGGTGTCCATGTCGGTCATCAGGCGCGCGCTGCCCACGCCCGGCAACTGCTCGGCCAGCAGGATCTGCAGGTAACAGGTGGCGTCTTCCTCATCCACCGAGTCGGTGGCGTCGGTATGCACGGCTGCGCGTTTGTCGGCCGGCAGGACGATCAGGTGCCCGGCCTCGTGCAGCAGCGAATGCACCGGCGTGTCGTCACGCACATAGACATCGCAGCCGATGATGCCGGCTTCCGGTTCGCCCCAGAAACTGCCGGGGATCGGCGCCCCGGCCGCCACCCGATGCAGGCGCAGCCCATAACGTGCGAGCAGGGCGGTGGGGGCATCCAGGCCGATATCGCCCACGCACAACACGCTGGCTGGCTCGGCGCTGGGGCAAGAATCGATGGTCACACGCAAGGGCTCGCGGTCGGTTCGGTCAAGGCGGCACCGTGCAGACACGGTGCCGCAGGGGATGCCTACTTGTCGCCGTCTTCGGGCAAGGCGACCGAGATATCGAGCACGTCATGCTCGCCATCCTTGACCAGATCAACCCGCACCGCATCGGCGTCGATGTTGACGTACTTCTTGATCACTTCCAGCAATTCGCGCTGCAGCAGCGGCAGGTAATCCGGCCCGCCGCGGTGGTTGCGCTCCTGCGCAATGATGATCTGCAGGCGGTTCTTGGCCGTCTCGGCGGTGTTCTTCTTGCTCTTGAGAAAATCGAGCAGGCCCATGCTTACCCTCCGAACAGCTTGCTGAAGAAGCCTTTCTTCTCCACGGATATGAATCGCATCGGGCGCTCTTCGCCCATGATGCGGGCGACCGCGTCGTCGTAGGCCTGTCCGGCCGGGGACTCGACATCCAGGATCACCGGCTCGCCCTTGTTGGAGGCGTTGAGCACATCGCCGGATTCGGGAATCACGCCGATGGCCTTCAGCCCCAGCACTTCTTCCACGTCGGTGATGCTGAGCATCTCGCCGCCTTCCACGCGGCCCGGGCTGTAGCGGGTCAGCAGCAGGAAGGCCGGCACGGTCTGGCCTTGCTCGGCCTTGCGGGTCTTGGAATCGAGCAGGCCGATGATGCGGTCCGAGTCGCGGACCGACGAGACTTCCGGATTGACCACCACCACCGCGCGGTCGGCGAAATACATCGCCAGGAATGCGCCTTTTTCGATGCCGGCGGGCGAGTCGCAGACGATGTATTCAAAACCGTCGGCGGCCAGATCCTTGAGCACCTTCTCCACGCCTTCCTGGGTCAGCGCGTCCTTGTCGCGGGTCTGCGAGGCAGCCAGCACGTACAGGTTGTCGAAGCGCTTGTCCTTGATCAGCGACTGCTTGAGCGTGGCCTCGCCATGCACGACGTTGACGAAGTCGTACACCACGCGCCGCTCGCACCCCATGATCAGATCCAGGTTGCGCAGACCGACGTCGAAGTCGATGACGGCGACCTTCTTGCCGCGCCGTGCCAGCCCGCAGGCCAGGCTCGCGCTGGTGGTGGTCTTGCCAACGCCGCCCTTGCCGGAGGTGACTACGATGATTTCAGCCAAAGGATTTCTCCGAATATTTCTGTGGTTGGGCTGCGTCAGTCCAGCGCAGCGATCTTGATCTGATCCTGCTCCAGCCAGACCTGGACGGCCTTGCCACGCAGGTCCATGGGAACATCGTCCAGCACCTTGTAGTGGCCAGCAATGGCAACCAGTTCGGCGTGGAAGTCGCGGCAGAAGATGCGCGCGTCAGGGTTGCCCTGGGCGCCGGCCAACGCGCGGCCACGCAGGGTACCGTAGATATGGATGCTGCCGTCGGCGATGACCTCTGCCCCGGCACCCACCGTACTGAGTACGGTCAGGTCGCAGTTCTCCGCATACAGCTGCTGGCCCGAGCGCACCGCGTTGCGTTGCATGCGCCCAGGAGCCGGCCGCGCGGCCGGCGCTGCGGGTTCGGCACGCGCCGGCGGCGGCGGGGGCGGCGGCGGGCTCACCGCGGTCGGCTCGTATTGCGCACGGAACTTGGCCAGCAGCGGCACCCCGAGCTGCTGCGAGAGCAGGTCGATCTCGCTGGTGCCGTAGGCCAGCGCCACCGGCAACACGCCGGCATCGCGCAGACCGTCCAGCAGCGCCTTGGCCGTGACCAGGTCCGGCAACTGCGACAGCCCGCCGAAATCCAGGATCACCGCCGCGCGTCCGAACAACTTCGGCGCGCGGGTCACGCGTTCGCGCATCTCCCGCACAAGGCGCGGCACGTCCAGCGTGCGCACGCGCAGATTGGCAATGCCCACCTGGCCGATCTTCAGTTCGCCGGCCTGTTCAAAATCCACATTCACGCTCGCCACGCCTCAACTCCCCGTCGACGGGTTGTCGGCGGCGGCATGACGTGGCCGGCCGACCCACGGCAACTGCTCGGGCAACTTACCGCCATAGGTCTCCTGGACCCACGGATAGCTGCACATGTCTTTCATCAGCATGCTGGCGCGCACCTCGACGTCGGCCATGGTGTTCTGGCCGACCTCGCGGAAGCCGAAGCTGCCATGGAACAGCAACGCCGCATCGGCGCCATGGTCCAGGAACACTTCGCAGGCCAGTTGCGGGTAGCGCAACTCGGTGTAGCTCTGCACATCGGCATAGAACGCACGCCCGACGCCGCCGCCGCGACGTCGGCTGGCGACCACGATGCGGTCGATGTAGAAGAATTCCGGGTGACGGTCCCGGAACCAGGCGAAATTGCTGCTGTCATGCGCATTGCCGCTGCCGAACCCGACCAGAAACCCGGCCAGGTTGCCGTCGCGCTCGGCGACGCGGAAATATTCGGCCTGCTCGTAGAAACGTTGCAGCTTGGTTGAATCCAGCGGCAGGATTGCCAGTCCGGCATTGTTGTTCAGGGCCAGGACGGAATCGAGCTCGTGCTCGCGCACGTCGCGGATAACGATCGACATTAGGACTCCGTGGTAACGCTCTCGACCCGAAATCGGATCTGCGTCGGATTATTGCATGCGTGGCCCGACGCGGCGACCCGCCATGTGCTGCCCGCCAATACGTGTGCACTGAAGGGCCGGCCGCGCCACGCCCAGGCTGCAAGGTGTCGCTGCCAAGGCGGCCGGTCCGTGCAGGGACATGCATGACTTCCGGCAAGAGGGCAGCCGCCCGGGTAACCCCTAAGATGCCTGCATGTTGGGATACCTCAGTCATACGCGCGTCCTGCGCTTCGCCGGCCTGTTCACCTGGGCGATGATCGCCATGCCGTTGGTGTACACCTACTGGCCGGCAGCCGAGGAGGGCGACCACCGCAGCGTGGCCGAAGGCCTGCTGATGTCGGCGTTCTTCGTCGGCTTCGGCGCCAGCTACTTCTGGCTGACCCGCGGCCTGAGCAGCGGCGGCCATGCGCATTGGTACGACCGGCTGATCCTGCTGCTGCTGACCATCTTCGCGCTGGCGGTCAGCTATCTGAGCGGGACCGGGCTGGGCAGCATCCTGATGATGGTGGCGGCCGGGGTGATTCCCTGGCTGCTGCCGCTACGGATCGGCGTGGCCTGGCTGGTGCTCAGCCAGCTGGCGGTGCTGCCGGTGTTCTATTACCTGCGCCCGGACTTCACCCTGTTCGCCGCGCTGATGCAGTCGTTGTTGTATGGCGGCTTCTCGATGTTCATCTTCGTGACCAGCCTGGTCGCGCGCCAGCAGACCGATGCCCGCGAAGAACAGCGCCGGCTCAATGCCGAGTTGCGCGCCACCCGCGCGCTGCTGGCTGAAAGTGCCCGCGTCAACGAGCGCACCCGCATCTCGCGCGAGTTGCACGACCTGCTCGGCCACCACCTCACCGCGCTGAGCCTGAACCTGGAAGTGGCCGGCCACATCACCGACGGCCAGGCCCAGGAACACGTACGCCAGGCGCACACCCTGGCCAAGCTGCTGCTCACCGACGTGCGCGAAGCGGTCAGCCACCTGCGCGACAGCGGCGCGATCGACCTGGAAGCGGCCCTGCGCCCGCTGGTGACCCAGGTGCCATCGCTGGACATCCATCTGGACATTGCCCAGCCGCTGACCCTGGACGACCCCGAGCGCGCCCATGTGCTGCTGCGCTGTACCCAGGAAATCATCACCAATGCGGTGCGCCATGCCGGTGCGCGCAACCTGTGGATCCAGGTGCGGCGCGATGCCGATACCGTGTTGATCGACGCGCGCGACGATGGCCATGGCGCCGACACGGTGGCGCCCGGCAACGGGCTGCGCGGCATGCGCGAGCGGCTGAACCAGTATGGTGGCCAGCTCGAGATTCAAACCCGGCGGGGTGACGGCTTCGGCCTGCGCATCTCCGTTCCAGGCGCGCCGGCACTGATGCCTGCGGCCGTGACCCAAGGAGTGTTCTGATGATCCGTGTGTGCCTGGTCGACGACCAAACCCTGGTACGCCAGGGCATCCGCTCGCTGCTGGCGCTCGACAACGGCATCGAGGTGGTGGCCGAGGCCTCGGACGGCAAGCAGGCGGTCGAGCAGATCCCGCAGATCCAGCCCGACGTGGTGCTGATGGACATGCGCATGCCGGTGATGTCCGGCCTGGAGGCGCTGCAGATGCTCTCGCGCAACGGCACGCTGCCGCCGACCATCATCCTGACCACCTTCGACGACGACCAGCTGGTGCTGGCCGGGCTGAAGGCCGGCGCCAAGGGCTACCTGCTCAAGGATGTCTCGCTGGAACAACTGGTCGGCGCGATCCGCACCGTGGCCGACGGCGGCTCGCTGGTGCAGCCGGCGGTGACCCAGCGCCTGCTGTCGGGCCTGGAGCACATGCGCAACGAGTTCGTCAGCCTGGACCGGCCCGATCCGCTGACCGACCGCGAGACCGAGATCCTGCGGCTGATGGCCAGCGGCTTCTCCAACAAGGAGATCGCCAACTCGCTGGGCGTGGCCGAGGGCACCATCAAGAATCACGTCTCCAACATCCTGTCCAAGCTCGGCGTGCGCGACCGTACCCGTGCAGTGCTGAAGGCCTTCGAGCTGCAATTGGTCTGATCGGCCGCGCAGGTGGCGCAGCGTCCGGCGCGCGGCGCTGCGTCCGCTACGCCGCGCGTGTGCCAAAGCGCGCGGCGGGGTGGTCTGGTCGGTTCCGACCTGATCAGGCGCGCGGCCCGGGGCCGAAAATGGTGCCGGCAGCAATCGCATCACACACAGGCATCGCGCGATGTGCATGATAGCTGCGCGCAATCTACCCAAACCCTTGTGCAGGTTGGGATCGCGCAGTCATGGACTGCGCGGTTGCGCGGTGGATGACACCGCAAGACCGCGCTACCCGTCGCACAACTGAACATCTTTCTCGAAGCCTGCTAGGATGGCGGCTTCGCTTCACCCAACCCGGCCGTGGGATCGGCCCCGGAGACCTCCTGAATGACCCGTATTATCGAGTTCCTGATCGCCTTGGGGATCGTGGCTGGCTTGTTTGTCGTGGTGGGCTTGGTGTTGCCCTCGGAGCGGCAGATGTCCGAGAGTGTTGAGACCAACCGCAGGATGACGATTGTTTACGACACCGTGAACAGCTTCCGTCGTTTCAAGGATTGGAACCCGCTTGTGCTGCGTGACCCGAAGATCCAGCTGAAGCTGGTCGGCCCCGATGAGGGCAAGGGTGCACGCGTCGAATACAGCTCCACCGAAGGCTACATCGGCGACGGCAGCTGGGAGATCACCAACAGCGTCAAGAACGAGCGTGTTGAGATTTCGGTCGACGATCCCACCAAGGGCTACGACAAAGTCACCAACTTCACCCTTGCGCCGACTGGCAAGAACAACAAGAACGTCAAGATCACCCAGGACTACAGCGTCAAGTACGGCTGGAACCTGTTCGGTCGTTATGCCGGTCTGTATGTCAGCCGCCACGTGGGCGACGATTTGAAGCTGGGTCTGTCGCGTCTGGCGACCGCACTGGCCACCGTGCCGAATTTCGACTACCGCGCCCAGCTCGACGGCAAGCCGGTGTTGAGCGACCTCAAGCTCGTCGATGTGCCGGCCGAGGACCTGCTGGTCGTCACCGCGGGCAACATCGATCGTGACAACGAGACGATCAAGAAGTCGATCAAGGACAACCAGGAGTGGATCAAGCGCGTGATGGACGCCAACGGCCTGGAGGCTGCTGGTCCGGTCCGCATCGTGACCACCGACTTTGCCACCGACAAGTACGCGTTCGACGTGGTGCAGCCGGTCCGCAAGCGTGCTGGTGGCGCGCCGAAGACCGACCCGAAGGCCGACACCGCCAAGGCGAATGCCAAGAAGGATGACGCCGCGGCTGCCGCACCTGTGGATGCAACCCCGGTTGCTGCGGTGGGCGAGGAGTTGAAGGTCAACATCCCGTCGGAAGCACCGGTCAAGTACGAGCGCACCAAGGCCCACCGTTCCGCGTTTGCGACCTATGCAGGCCACATGGCCGGCCTGGACGCAGTGCGTAGCTCCCTGCGTGCCTGGGCTGCCACCAATGGCAGCGACGTGACCGAGCGTCCGTACGAGTCGTGGAAAGGCGGCGTGGACAAGTCGTTTACGCAGGACGGTACCTACGACGTCTACTGGGCCATCAAGTAATCGTCGTACCACGATGATCTGATCCAGACGAAAACGCGCCGCAGCCCTGCGGCGCGTTTTTTTTGCGCCACGGCGCTGCAACGGAGCCGCCCCTCATGTCTGTGCTCGAACGTCGCAAGAAACATCCCTCGCTGCTGGCGTTTTGCGGCGCCTTGCTGGCCGCCATCGCGGTGGGCCTGTCGGCCTATGCCTCACACGGGGTGGCCGATGCGCTGGTGCAATCGCGGCTGCAACTGGCAGCGCTGTATGCCTTCGGCCATGGCGCTGTGCTGACGGCGCTAGGTGCTACCGAAACGCGCGCGCTCGGCCGGGTCGGCCTGTATCTGCTGTTGCTCGGCACGCTGCTGTTTGCCGGCAGCCTGGTCGGCGGCGCGCTGCTGCACTGGCCCACCAGTCTGGCACCGATCGGCGGCGTCAGCCTGATGCTGGGCTGGGTGGTGCTGGCGATCGGCGCGTTGAGGCGCTGAGCATGCCGCGCCATGTTCGTGGATTCGATGCGGAGGCCGCCTTTGCGCACCTGACCCGGCGCGATCGCGCGCTGGGTGCGTGGATGAAGCGCATCGGCCCGATCGCCGCGCAGCCGGGTTGGCGCAAGCCGTTCGATCCGGTGGATGCGTTGGCGCGCGCGATCCTGTTTCAGCAACTCAGCGGCAAGGCCGCATCGACGATCGTGGCGCGAGTGGAAGTGGCCATCGGTGCGTCGCGTCTGCATGCAGACACGCTCGGTCGCATCGATGACGCAGCACTGCGTGCCTGTGGCGTGTCCGGCAACAAGGCGCTGGCATTGCGTGATCTGGCGCGGCGCGAACTGGAAGGCGAGATTCCCTCCCTGCGCAAGCTCGCCTTCATGGACGAAGAAGCGATTGTGCAGGCACTGATCCCGGTGCGCGGCATCGGCCGTTGGACGGTGGAGATGATGCTGATGTTTCGCCTGGGTCGCCCGGATCTGCTGCCTATCGATGACCTGGGCGTGCGCAAGGGCGCCCAGCGCGTGGACAGGCAGGAGCAAATGCCCATGCCGAAGGAGCTGGCCATCCGTGGCGAACGCTGGGGCCCGTACCGCAGCTACGCCGCGTTCTATCTGTGGAAGATCGCCGACTTCAGCGTGGCAACCAAGGTGCCGACACCGCGCTCGCAGGAGTAGGTCTTTGCATTGCGGCGCGCGCGGCTTGTCGCGCGCATTACGCCGCCGACCACCGCCAGTGCCAGGGCTCGTAGATGATGCCGTAGGGATTGTCGCGCGGATAACTCAGCCGGTAGCCAAACCGATCCGCGTTGTCGCGCAGCCACGCGAAGGCGGGCGTGGTTTCGAAGGATTCTTCCACCGGCGGCTCGCCGGGCATGCCGATATCCAACGCATCGCCGCTGTGGTGCTCGCTGAAGCCGGGTGCGGTGTTGACTGCCAGGATCTGCGGCACCGTCAGGCCGCGCGCCAGCTTGCGTTCGAAGATCGCCAGTTGGTAATCGTGGCTGCGATACCCGGACAGCGCATCCAGCAGTACGCCAGCGCCTGCAGCGTCGGCCTGCATCTGTCGCCATGCACGGCTTGCGCCGGCGCTGAGCCACAGCGGCCGTGCGAAGCGATCGCGTCCGGCAAAGTGCAGGGCTGCAGGTTCGGCTACCAGGCTCAGCCCGGTCTGCAGTGGATACGCCTCCACGTCGATTTCCAGCTGCGCCAGCCGCTGGCGCACGCCGCTGACCGGCAGCAGCGTGTTCGCACGGGCCGATGCACGCCCGCCAGGCAGCTCCAGCAGCGCCAGTGCCTCGTCCAGCCCCGGCTCGGGTGCCAGTCGCGGGATCAACGGCATCACGCCCTGCGGCAGATGCGCGGCCAAATAGCGCCCGTCGCGCTTGCGCCGTAGCACCCAGTCGGCCTGCGCCAGCACGCGTGCATCCGCATTGCCGCGCGCACGCAGCAGGCCTGCCGGCCACAGTTCAATGTCGGAGGTGTTGAGCAGAAAGCGTGGGGAGTTGCGCATCGCCGCAGCTTAGCGGGTGCTACGTGAGGGCTGCCAGTCCGGAGCGGCGCGAATGCTGGCGTGCGCCGATAGAGATGCTCCGTTGAGCAGCGGTGGGCGGATGCATACGAACGGGCACAGTCGCTTTCCTCTCAACCAATCACGCCTGTGCTTTGTTCAAGCACCGGCGTCCTTGTCGCCCTGCGGCTTCGGCAGGCGCCCGGCCTTGCGTAGCGCATCGCGCAGCACGTATTCGATCTGCGCGTTGAGGCTGCGCAGGTCGTCGTCGGCCCAGCGCTGCGCGGCGGCCAGCACGTCGGCGTTGATGCGCAGCGGATAGGCCTTCTTCTCGCTCACTCGCGCTCCCGGCGGCCGCTGTGGCGGCGCAGGTGCATCACCATCGAGACGATCAAGACATTCACGCCGACGAGCATGCCGATCACCACCGCGTAGATGCCGGCGCGGTTGTCGCCGGCCCAGTACAGGCAGGCGGCACCGATCAGGATGACCAGGCTGATCAAGGCCCAGCGCAGCCCCAGGCCGCGCGCGCGGTCGTCGTCGTCCGCACCGATGGAGGCGGCGATTGCCAATGCAGGCAAGCCGGAAAGCGCGACGACCAACGGCACCATGACATTCATTGCATCACCTCAATACAGCGAGCCGGCGTTGACCACCGGTTGGGTACCGCGGTCAGAACACAATACGGTGAGCAGGTTGCTGACCATGTGCGCCTTGCGCTCTTCGTCCAGCTGCACGACGCCGTTTTTCTGCAGTTCGGCCAGCGCCATTTCGACCATGCCCACCGCGCCGGCGACGATGCGCGTGCGTGCGGCGATCACCGCATTGGCCTGCTGACGCTGCAGCATGGCCTGGGCGATTTCCGGTGCGTAGGCGAGGTGGCTGATGCGCGCTTCGATCACGTCCACGCCGGCCTGGGTCAGGCGCTCGTCCAGATGGCGCTTGAGTTGTTCGCTGATTTCGGCCGGATGGCTGCGCAGCGAGATCTGATCGTCTTCGTGCTGGTCGTACGGGTAGCTGGTGGCCATCGCGCGCAGCGCCGCTTCGGACTGGATATGCACGAAGCTTTCGTAATCGTCGACGTTGTAGACCGCCTCGGAGGCGTCGAGCACCTGCCACACGATGACCGCGGCGATCTCGATCGGGCTGCCGTCCAGTTCGTTGACCTTGAGCCGGCCGCTTTCGAAGTTGCGCACGCGCTGGCTGACCCGGCGCTTGGCATAGAAGGGGCTGTTCCAGCGCAGGCCCGGGTCCTTGACCGTGCCGACGTACTTGCCGAACAGGCTCAGCACCGCCGCCTGGTTCGGCTCCAGCGTGTACAGGCCGGCCAGCATGAAGATGCCCGCCGCCACCACCAACAGCGCAATCAGGAACCCGGCTGCAGTCGGGCTGCTGGCCGCCATGGTCGTGAGAACGAACAAGGCAGCGCCCGCGAACGCCGCGCCGGTGGCGAGGATGACCGGGATGCCCGGCAGTGAGCTGATCGGCTTCTCTTTCATGAGGTGGGTGTCCTTGGGGAGTGGAAAAAAGATATCAAAGTGATATCAGTTAATGCAAGTCGTGCAGCCGGCGGCCATGGTGACGGCCCGTTAGAATGGCGGCCCCCTCCCGATCTGGACCGCGCTCATGACTACTCTCGGCACGCCGTTGTCGCCTTCCGCCACCCGCGTGTTGTTGCTGGGCTCGGGCGAGCTGGGCAAGGAAGTGGCGATCGAATTGCAGCGCTTCGGGGTGGAAGTGATCGCCGCCGATCGCTACGCCAACGCGCCGGCGATGCAGGTCGCGCACCGTTCGCACGTGCTGGACATGCTTGATCCCCAGGCGCTGCGCGCGCTGATCGCCCGGGAGCAGCCGCATCTGATCGTGCCGGAGATCGAGGCGATCCATACCGAAACGTTGGTCGCGCTGGAGCGCGAGCAGGGCCAGCGGGTCATCCCGACCGCGCGCGCCGCACGGCTGACCATGGACCGCGAAGGCATCCGTCGCCTGGCTGCCGAAACGCTTGGCTTGCCGACCTCGCCGTACCGCTTCGTCGACACGGCTGCCGACTATCGCGAGGCGATCGCCGCGGTCGGCCTGCCGTGCGTGGTCAAGCCGGTGATGTCGTCCTCGGGCAAAGGCCAGAGCACCTTGCGCAGCGAAGCGGACATCGATGCGGCCTGGGAGTACGCGCAGACCGGCGGACGTGCCGGTGCCGGCCGCTGCATCGTCGAGGGCTTCATCGACTTCGATTACGAGATCACCTTGTTGACCGTGCGGCATGCCGGTGGCACGTCGTTCTGCGACCCGATCGGGCATTGGCAGAAAGACGGCGACTACCGCGAGAGCTGGCAGCCGCAGCCGATGTCAGCGGCGGCCTTGCAGCGCTCGCAGCAGATTGCGCAGGCCATCACCGACGACCTGGGCGGTCTGGGCCTGTTCGGGGTGGAGTTGTTCGTCAAGGGCGACGAGGTGTGGTTCAGCGAGGTCTCGCCGCGCCCGCACGACACCGGCCTGGTCACGCTGGTGTCGCAGGACCTGAGCGAGTTCGCCCTGCACGCGCGCGCGATTCTCGGCCTGCCGGTCGGTGCGGAGAATGGGGGCGTGATCCGTCAGAGCGGCCCGTCGGCGTCGTGCGCGTTGCTCGCGCACGGCCATGGCGTGCCGGTCTTCGACAATGTCGCGCAGGCCCTGCGCGACTCGGACACCGCATTGCGTCTGTTCGGCAAGCCGCGCGTGGACGGTCACCGCCGCGTCGGCGTCACGCTGGCGCGCGCGTACAGCATCGACGCCGCGCGCGAGAAGGCGCGTGTAGCCGCTCAAGCATTGCAGATCCAGCTGGACTGAGCGCTGCGCTCGTCGTGGCGCGGTTGCGGCGACCAGCCGCAATCGCGCCATGACACAAGCAACCACCCGACGCTTCAAATCCCCAATCCCGAATCACCGCTCCCCAGCCACATCCACCCAGACCGCATGATGGTCGCTGCCTTCGGCGATCGCCGCTTCCGGCGCGGTGCTGGCGGGCCAGAAAATGCCGCTGCCGATCAAGGTGAACTGGCGCGAGGGCAGCACGTAGTCCAGCCGCATCGTGCCTGCCTGCGGCCCGAAATCGCCGGTGACCTGGTGCGGGTCGCCCGTATGGGCAATGCCTTGCGCGGCGTACTCGGCGGTTTTTTCCGGGCCGCCTGCGCTGTGCGGTGTGGGGTACTGCAGCACCCGCGGGTGCGTGATCAAGGCGCGGATCGCATCGTGCCGGCCGGCGCCGTCGACCGGGTCGTTATTGAGGTCGCCGAGAATGACGAAGCGCGCATCGGCGGGCAGCCCGCCGCAGCGGCCCTGGTCGTCGCACAGCCAGCTGGCATCTGTGGGGTTGTCCAGATACTCGCGCCATAGCCGCAGCTCGTCGTGGTTGCGGGCGACGTTGCGCTTCTCGGCGCCATCGAACACCGGCGGGGTGGGGTGCGACACCAGCGCGTGCACCACGCCCAGCGGCGTGCGCACCGGCACGTCCCAGTGCGATTTGGACGACAGCCGCAGCTGCGCCCAAATCGCGTCGCTATAGAACGATTGTGTGCTGGACGGGTCGGTCGGGCGCAGCGCGCCCGGCAGCGCGCTCCATTTCAGCAACTGGAAACTGCGCACCGCCTGTGCGTCGATCGGGTAGCGCGACAGCACCAGCATGCCGTACTGGCCGGGATGCAATCCGTAGCCCCAGGCATCGTTGCCGCGGGTGCGGCCATCGCCACCGATGCTGCCGTTGTTGTCCAGATCCAGGCCGCTGGGCACGCCGGTATTGACCGGGGCCAGATAGCGATACGGATAGCGCAACGCTTCGCCGCCGCCCGGCTGGGCGACCTGCAGATAGCGCTGCTGGAACAGATCGGCGGCGCGGTGCTCGGGGTCGAAGTCGAACTCGTTGAGCAGCACCAGATCCGGACGCACCCGCTGCAGCACCGCGGCGATCTTGCGCGCATGCGCGCTGTCGCCCTGCAGTTCGCGCACCAGGCCGCCGGCCTGGTCGGAATACAGGGAGGTGTTGTAGGTCGCGATGCGTAGCTGGGTTGGCGCGGACGTGGCAGTCGCCTTTGAGCTCGTCTCCGG
This sequence comes from Xanthomonas arboricola, assembly GCF_002940665.1. GTDB lineage: Bacteria > Pseudomonadota > Gammaproteobacteria > Xanthomonadales > Xanthomonadaceae > Xanthomonas > Xanthomonas arboricola_B. The sequence goes on along the minus strand of NZ_MIGY01000003.1, from coordinate 474,482 downwards.
GGAGGTCGCGTGATGTGCGCAGGCGGCGCAGAGCGCGGTCAGCGCAAGCAGTAAGAGAGGTCTGATCATCGCGACATTCTCGCATGTGCAAGACGACAGGCCGATGTCGTCCCGGCGGGGTTCAACCTTCCGGTGCGGGGGCGGGAAGCGCACGCCATTGGCGGCCGTCGTAGGCCTCCAGCGCGCTGAAGCGGCGCTTGTAGTTCATCTTGGCATGGCCGTCGATCCAGTAGCCCAGATACACATGCGCGCGGCGCTCGCGTTGCGCCCACTGGATCTGCTGCAGGATCGCAAACGTGCCCAGGCTGCGCGCAGTGGCATCCGCTGCGTAGAACGTATAGACCGCCGACAATGCATGCTCGGTGACATCGGTGACCGCAACGGCGAGCAGTCGCCCCGGCGCGTGGGCCACTGCGGGTTCGCGGATTTCCAGAAAGCGTCCATGTGACCAGCCACCGATCAGGAACTGGTCGAATTCGGTAGCGCCATGTTCGTCCATGCCGCCGCCGGGATGGCGGCGCTTGAGGTACTGCCGGTACAACGCGAGTTGTTCGTCGGTGCGTTCGGTGGCGACCACGCGTACCACCAGGTCCTGGTTGCGCGCCAGGCAACGCCGCTGGCTGCGATCGGGCCGGAACGCATCCACCGCAATGCGCACTGGCACGCAGGCGCGGCAACGTTCGCAATGCGGCCGGTAGACCAGATCGCCGGAGCGACGAAATCCCCATGCCAATGCCTGCGGATAGATCGCGCCCAGACGCGGATCGTGTGGATCCAGCACCAGGTCGCGCGCGCGGCGGTCGGACCAGTAGCCACAGGCATGCTCGCCGGTCTGGAACAGGCGCAGGTCGTCATGGGTGTCGGCGTGGATGGCCATGGCGTCAGGATAGCGCCTGCGCGTCGCAACAGCGGCGACTGTCCGCCGGATGAATACGCCCGGTTGGCACGTCAACGCGCGTGCCGCTGGCTCGTTGATGTGGGTGTTGGTGGCAGCGCACGGTGGATCCGGATGCGCCACCCACGCGATGCGGCCCATGCAGGTGCCGCGTGTGGTTCCCACATCCCAGGAGTTTCTCATGACGTTCCGCAAACCGTTTCTCGCACTGGCCGTGCTGGCTGCCCTGTCCACCGGCGCGGTGTTCGCCGCTCCGCCTGCCGCCGGCGATGCGCCGCGTCCTGCCAAGCTAGACAAGAACGGCGATGGCGTGATCGATCGCAGCGAGGCCGCTGCCGACCCCAAGCTGGCCGCACAGTTCGACACGCTGGACACCAACAAGGACGGCAAGCTCTCGCGCGATGAGCGCCCGCATCATCGCGGCCCGGGTCGCGGTGAACGCGGCGACTGGCTGAGCAAGCTCGACACCAACAAGGACGGCCGCATCAGCCGCGAAGAAGCCAAGGCCGACCCCAAGTTTGCCGCGCGCTTCGATGAGATGGACATCAACAAGGACGGCGTTGTCGATCGCGCCGACCGTGAGTTGCGCATGCAGCAGCATCGCGACGCGTGGTTTGCCAAGGCCGATACCGACAAGGACGGCAAACTGAGCAAGGCCGAGTTCGATGCCGCATCCAAGCAGCGTGGCGAGCATGGCCCGCGTGGTCCGGATGAACGTGGCGAGCGTGGCGATCACGGCAAGCGTCCGATGCCGGCAAAGCCGGCCGCGAGCAACTGAGTTCGTCCAGTCGCTACGGCGTTACCCGGTCGCAATGCTGCGACCGGGGCAGCACCTGCGGCATCTGCAGGATGTAATCAGCAGCACGCAACAAGGCGCCGATTCGACCAACGGCCTCCCGCGCAAGCAGGAGGCCGTTTTTTACTGACTGGAATGGTCGCACCTGGTGTGTGCGGCGATGGCGCCACGCCGGGATCAGAGCATCCCCAGCTTCATGTAGTGCCGCACGATGGGCAGCATGACCGCCGCCGTGCTCACCAGCATCGCGCCCGGGCTGAACATGCAGCGATACAGTAGCGGTGCCTGCGTGGTGCCGCGTCGTTGCGCATCGCGTTCCAGCATCGGGCGCATGACCCGTGGCAGCACCAGGATGGTTTGATAGTTGAGCACCGCCATGCCTGCGCACAGCAGTAGCAGCGACGCCCATGCGCCCGCATCCAGGCGCTTGAGCAGCAGCGTGCTGCCCACTACCAGCACCGACGTCAGCGTGGTGATGTGCAGGAAACGACGAATCGCCGCTGCTTCGGCGGCGGTCTGCGCAAAGCGCAGCAGATACCAGCACGACCAGTACGTGCCGACTCCGGCAACCAGCACGGCGCCAGCGGCGAACAGCGACGGCATGCCGAGCCAGAGGCTTAGCGCACCGGCGGCGCCACCCCCGCTCAATGCCGAGCCGGTCAGTCCGCTCACGCCTAATTTGCCCGCGCCCCCCATGCCCGTCAGCACGATGGCCGCGCTTGCCGTCCCCGGCGCGGCCAGCAGGGTTGCCGAGGTCACCGCAGTGGCAAAGGCCACGCTGGGCGCACTGCCACGGGCGAACTCGCCGAACCGGCGCAGCAGCTCGCCGCGCACGCTGGCACGTGCCCGCGACAGGCGCTTGCGCACGGCCGCATCGCTCAGTCCGAGCAGCGAGGCGACCTGTTGCGAACTTTGGCCTTCGCGATAAAACAGCAGCAGCGTCTCGCGGCTTTCCTCGGGCAATGCAGAAATGATGTCGAGCGCGGCGATCTCTTCTTCCACCTGCAGCAACTGGTCGGCGGGCGAGGGGGCCGGGTCGGCGGCCATCGCGATCGCCAGGTCCGCCGCTTCGCCGCTGAGGGCGCGACGCCGGTTGGCGCGCAGCCAATCACGCGCCAGGTTGCGGGTGATCTGCCGCAACCACGGCAGGAAGCTGGCCGGCTGATGCAACTGTGCCAGCCGCTGCCAGGCGCGCAGGAAGGCTTCCTGGGCGATGTCTTCGCTGGCAGCGATATCGCGCGTGATCGCCAGTGCGATGGCGGTCACCGTGTTCTGGCACGCACGCACGATGCGGCCGTAGGCCTGCTGGCAGCCGGCGGCGGCGACCGGCAATTCGCGTTGCAACATCAGGTCCAGCGTGTCGGTGTGCATCGGCGCAATCCATGTCCTGGTACCAGCATGACGCAGGCGAGCACCGGATGTGACCGACGTGATGGCGATGGCGCCTGGCGCACCGCGCGGTGACCGCGCTCAGCGCGCCGGCTGGATCCGTACACGCACTTCTTCGTCCCCTGCGGCTGGCGGTTCCGTGGTGGCGGGCGCTGGCTGCGCTGTCGGCGGTGCCACTGGCGTGGCCGGGTCAGGGGCGTTGCGATGGCGCAGCACCACGAACATGGCGACCGCGCCGATCACCAGCAGCAGCACCAGCCGGATGCGCCAGGCCCAGCTGCGCGCATTGGTGCTCGAGCCGTTTTCGCCGTCGCGGAAGGTGTACTCCACATTCGGCAGGTCGCGGCGGGTGGTGTCGAGCAGGCGTGCGTCGCGCAGCAGGTCGCGGGCGCGCGGCTGGTCGTCGGCATGCACGATCCACACCGTGGGGTAGGCCTGGGCGTTGCCCTGTTCGAGATAGCTGAACTGGCCGCTGCGCTTGCTCTCGTAGGAGCGGCCGTTGCTCATGCGCACGTCGATGCCGGCGTTGCGCAGCAGATCGGCCACGCCTTCTGCGGTTTCGATACGTTGGCTGCTGAAGATCTTGCGCATGCTTAAGGGGTGCCAGCGATTGCCGAGCAGGGCGCGCGGTGAGTGCGCTTGCTCGAGCTGAAAAAAAAGAGCGGCAAGGATGTCGATCCAGGCCGGAAAGTGCAGGCGGCCATCAGCATGCCTGCGCACGGCGAACGCGGTGCAGCAATCAACATGGCGAGTCGTTTGCCGGCACGGCGATCGCGCTGCCGTCGGGCACCACGCGGATCAGGCCTTCCTGCGTGGTGCTGGCGACCAGCACGCCATCGCGGGTGAAGAACTGCCCGCGCGCCAGGCCGCGCGAACCCTGTGCGGTAGGGCTGTCGAGCGAGTACAGCAGCCAGTCGTCGGTGCGGAACGGGCGATGGAACCACAGCGCATGATCGAGCGAGGCCATCTGCACGTTTGGCGTGTAGTAGCTGATCCCGTGCGGAAACGTGGAGGTGCCGAGCAGCTGAAAATCCGAGGCATACGCCAGCAAGGCCTGGTGCAGGCCGACGTCGTCGCCAACCGGGTCGCTCAGGCGCAGCCACATCTGCTGAAACGGCGGGCGCTTGGGCGGCCTGAGTTCGTCGCGCGGGAGTACATGGCGAAACTCGAACGGACCGCCACGCGACAGCCAGCGCTGTACCTTGGCAGGCAGGGTCTCCAGCACTTCCGCTGCCAGCGGCGGGGTGGGTTCGATGTCTTCGGGCGGCGGCACCACCGGCATCACCGACTGATGTTCGGCGCCGTCCTCGCGCTGCTGAAACGAGGCCGCGCAGAAAAAGATCACCTTGCCGTGCTGGATTGCGGTGACCCGGCGCACCGAAAAACTGCCGCCATCGCGGGTGCGGTCGACGTCGTAGACGATCGGGTGGTCGATATTGCCGGCGCGCAGGAAGTAGGCATGCAGGGAATGCGCCTGGCGGCCATTGTCCACGGTGGCTTGCGCTGCGGCCAGCGCCTGGCCCAGCACCTGTCCGCCGAATACGTACTTGGTGCCGATATCGCGGCTCTGGCCGCGAAACAGGTTGTCCTCCAGGCGCTCCAGCGACAGCAGGCTGATCAGTTCGGAGACGACGGGTTCGGCAGTGGCGGACAAGGGGCGGACCTGGGCGTGCGATGGACCGCGATTATAGCGGGCCGTCTCGTGTGCACCGTGCCGGGAGCCGGCGTCAGGCCTTCTGCAGCCGCGCGACCAGGCCATGCAGGGCGGCCTGCGCATCCGGCGCGTACCAGCCATCGATGAAGCGTTCCAGCTGGATCAGTTCGGGCGCCAGCGCCGCGCGCAGATCGGCGCGCGCAATCGCACGCGTGGCCAGCATCGGCTGGCGCGGCACCTGCTGCAGGTCCTGTAGCCAGGCTACCGCGCGCGCGGTGACCAGATCGCCATCGACCAGCTCGTCGACCAGGCCGATCGTGACCGCCTGCTCGGCCGGCAGCAGCTGCCCGGAGATCAGCAGGCGTTCGGCGCGGTGCGCCCCGACCACGCGGCGCAACAGGCGCTGGATGCCTTCGGGCGCGGCCAGGCCTACCTGCACCTCGTTCAAGCCGATCGCATAGGGTTTTGCGGTATCTGCGCTGCGCGCCATCACCCGGTAGTCGCAGCACAGTGCCAGCACGCAGCCACCGGCCGGCGCATGCCCGCCGATGGCCGCGACCACCGGCACGCGGCTGTTGGCCAGCGCCTGCGCGGCCTCGAAGAAGGCCGTCCAGCTGGCCAGCAACGCGGCGCGGTCGGTGCCGTGCGAGAGCAGCTGCGGTACGTCCATGCCACCGGAAAAGATCCGCTCGCTGCCCGACAGCACGATGCCATCGGTCTCCTCGCCGGCCTGCTGCACCGCAACGCTCAAGGCCTGGCACAGCGCGCTGTCCAGTGCATTGACCGGCGGGCGTGCCAGACGGATTTCGCGAAGACGGCCATGGTCTAAGATCTGGATGCTCATTCGGGGCTCCTGGAGGTCGGGTCATGATAGACGGCAGTCGAAGCAGGCAGCGCATGTGCGGACGCGTGCTGCTCGGTGCATGGGTGATGCTGGCAAGTGCAGGCGCTGGCGCGCAGTGCCTGGCCGAGTTCAAGGACGGCTGGATCCGCATTCCGCCACCCGGTGGCATGGGCATGGCGGCGGGATTCGGGCAGTTCCACAACGGCTGTGCGCAGCCTCTGACGGTCACTGCGGCCAAGAGCAGTGCGTTTGCCGATGTGTCCATCCACGAGACCACGCAGAACAACGGCGTCAGCCGCATGCGCGCGGTGCCGGAGCTGGCGTTGCCGGCCGGCAGGTCGGTGCCGCTTGCGCCGGGCGGCCTGCATCTGATGCTGATGGAAGCGCGTGCGCCGCTGCAGGAAGGCGCGCAGGTGCCGGTGACCTTTACCTTGCAGGATGGTCGCGAGATCAAGGCCACGCTGCAGGCGCACAAGCGCGCGCCGGGTTCGTAAACGCGCGTAGTGCGTGGCCAAGCGGAGGCTGCGTCCTGCAGTGTTTGCCGAGCCCACTGTGCGATGTTGCCGATCAAACGCGATGCGTGGTGGCGAGCAGGCTTCCACTTCATTGTGTCGGTCTGGTCCCGATCACGCGGGCTGCCGGTGGTATCGCGCAGCGGCACACAGGAGCGCTGCAAACAGAAACGGCGGCTCCCGGAAGAGCCGCCGTCGTCGTATGGCGCTGAAGATCCAGCGCGCAACTGGCAATCCTCAGCTGCTGGCAGCGCGTACCGTCTCCGGCAGCGACGCGCTCTTGCCGGTCTGCGTATCGATCCACACCACCACCACGTTGCCATCCGAATACAGTACGCCCTCGTCCTTCTGGTCGACGATGCGATGGCCGATGGTGATGCTGCTGCTGCCCAGGCGTTCGACGAACAGTTCCACCAGAATGTCGTTCGGCCATACCAGCGGACGCTTGTAGTTGACATTGGTGGCCGCGACCACCGGCGCGATGCGGTCGGTCATCGCCACGCCTTCAACGCCCAGCATCCAGCGCACGCGCGCTTCTTCCAGATACGAAATGTATTTGGCGTTGTTGACATGGCCCATGCTGTCCATGTCGCGCCAGCGCACGCTGATCGGGATGCGTGCCAACACCTTGTGCTCTTCGTTCATCAGCTTGCCTTCTTCTTTGCGGTTTTCTTGGCGGCGGACTTGGCGACTTTCGCCACCTTCTCCGGTTTGACCTTGCGTGGCGGGCGCGCATCGGGCTTGTTGGCCATCGCTGCCGGCCGGGTCTCGCGCGCCTTCACCGACGGCAGCATCTTGGCCAGGAACTGCCCGGTGTAGGACGCCTCGTGCGCGGCCACATCTTCCGGCGTGCCGGAGACCAGGATGCTGCCGCCGCGATGACCACCTTCCGGGCCCAGATCCACGATCCAGTCGGCGGTCTTGATCACGTCCAGATTGTGTTCGATCACCACCACCGTGTTGCCCTCGTCGCGCAGCTTGTGCAGCACGCCGAGCAGCGCTTCGATGTCGTGGAAGTGCAGGCCGGTGGTCGGCTCGTCGAGGATGTACAGGGTGCGTCCGGTATCGCGACGCGACAGCTCCTTGGACAACTTGACGCGCTGCGCCTCACCGCCGGACAGCGTGGTCGCGCTCTGGCCCAGCTTGATGTAACTCAGGCCGACATCCACCAGCGTTTCCAGCTTGCGTGCGATCGACGGCACCGGCTCGAACAGCCGCAGCGCATCCTCGACCGTCATCTGCAGCACGTCGCTGATGTTGAAGCCCTTGTAGCGGATCTCCAGCGTCTCGCGGTTGTAGCGCTTGCCGTGGCAGACATCGCAGGGCACATAGACGTCGGGCAGGAAGTGCATCTCCACCTTGATCAGGCCATCGCCCTGGCAGGCTTCGCAGCGCCCGCCGCGCACGTTGAAGCTGAAACGGCCCGGCGAGTAACCGCGCGCGCGCGCTTCCGGCACCTGCGCGAACAACTCGCGCAACGGCGTGAACATGCCGGTGTAGGTGGCCGGATTGGAGCGCGGGGTGCGCCCGATCGGCGACTGGTCGATATCCACGACCTTGTCGAACAGGTCGAGGTTCTCGACCTCGCGATGCGCGGCCACCGGGTGCGAGGCGCCGTTGATCTCGTTGGCGGCCAGCGAGAACAAGGTGTCGTTGATCAGCGTGGACTTGCCCGAGCCGGACACGCCGGTGATGCAGGTCAACAGGCCGGCCGGAATATCCAGGTCGACATTTTTCAGGTTGTTGCCGGTCGCCCCGCGCAGATGCAGCATCATCTTCGGGTTGGGCTTGTGGCGCTGCTTGGGAATCTCGATGCGGCGCTTGCCCGACAGGTACTGGCCGGTCAGCGAGCCAGGCGCATCCAGAATGTCCTGCAACGAGCCTTGCGCGCAGATTTCGCCACCGTGCACGCCGGCGCCGGGGCCGATGTCCAGCACGTAATCGGCCAGGCGGATCGCGTCTTCGTCATGCTCGACGACGATGACGGTATTGCCCAAATCGCGCAGCCGCGTCAGCGTGCCGAGCAGGCGTTCGTTGTCGCGCTGATGCAGGCCGATCGATGGCTCGTCCAGCACATACATCACCCCGACCAGGCCGGCGCCGATCTGGCTGGCCAGCCGGATGCGCTGCGCCTCGCCACCGGACAAGGTGTCGGCCTTGCGTTCCAGGGTCAGGTAATCCAGGCCCACGTCGACCAGGAAGCCCAGCCGTTCGCCGATCTCCTTGACGATCTTGCTGGCGATCTCGCCACGCCAACCCGGCAGCGACAAGCCGCGAAAAAAGCTCAGCGCCTCGTTGACCGGCAGCACCACCAGTTCGGGCAGCGGGCGGTCGGCGACGAACACGTTGCGCGCCGCACGGTTCAGGCGCGTGCCGTTGCAGGCCGGGCAGGGCTGCTGGCTGACGTATTTGGTCAGCTCTTCGCGCACGGCCGGCGATTCGGTTTCGCGGTAGCGGCGTTCCAGGTTCGGCAGGATGCCCTCGAAACGGTGCTTGCGGGTGGTGCGCCCGCCCGCATCGGTGAAGTAGGTAAAACTGATTACCTCATCGCCGCTGCCGAACAGCACCGCCTGGCGCACCTTGGCCGGCAGCGTGTTCCACACCGCGTCCACGTCGAACTTGTAGTGCTTGGCCAGCGAGGCGATCAGCTGGAAATAATAGGCATTGCGCCGATCCCAGCCGCGCACCGCGCCGGCCGACAGCGACAGCTCCGGATGCACCACGACGCGATCCGGGTCGAAGAACTCGGCTACGCCCAGGCCATCGCAGCTTGGGCAGGCGCCCACCGGTGCGTTGAAGGAAAACAGCCGCGGCTCCAGCTCCGGCAGCGAGTAATCGCAGACCGGGCAGCTGTACTTGGACGAGAACAGGTGCGGCGCCGCGGCCGGGTCGTCCAGTGACTGCACCGCGACCATGCCTTCGCCGAGCTTGAGCGCAGTCTCGAAACTTTCCGCCAGCCGTTGCTTGATGTCTTCGCGCGGACGGAAGCGGTCGATCACCGCCTCGATGGTGTGTTTCTGGCGCAGCGCCAGCGGCGGCACCGCGTCGATCTCGTACAGCTCGCCGTCCACGCGCACGCGCACAAAGCCCTGCGCGCGCAGTTGCTCGAACACCTGCGCGTGCTCGCCCTTGCGTTCGCGGATCACCGGCGCCAGCAGCATGTAACGCTGCTCCTGGTCCTGCGTGAGCATGTGGTCGACCATCTGGCTGACGGTCTGCGCCTCCAGCGGGAAGCCGTGGTCCGGGCAGCGCGGCTGACCGACCCGCGCGTACAGCAGGCGCAGGTAGTCGTAGATCTCGGTGATCGTGCCGACCGTGGAGCGCGGGTTGTGCGAGGTCGATTTCTGTTCGATCGAAATCGCCGGAGACAGGCCTTCGATGTGGTCCAGGTCCGGCTTTTCCATCACGCTGAGGAACTGGCGCGCATACGCCGACAGCGACTCGACGTAGCGGCGCTGGCCTTCTGCATAGATGGTGTCGAACGCCAACGACGACTTGCCCGAGCCGGACAGGCCGGTGATCACGATCAGTTTGTCGCGAGGCAGGTCGAGGTCGATGTTCTTGAGGTTGTGCGTCCGCGCGCCGCGGATGCGGATGAAATCCATCGCCATGGGGGATCCGATGTCGGGCCGGCGAACCGGCAGTGGTGCGAGCGTGCTCAGCAGGAATGAGTGGCAGTCGATCAGCCTACCCGCCGACCTAGGTGAGGGCAATTGCCCCAAATGCCAGTCTGACCGGGCGCCTGTGGCGGCCGGATGATGCGTTGCACGGGTGGATCGGGCGTGGCCGCGCTCCGGCGGCCGGCAGGTTGACCCCAAACCCCGCCAGCCCGTACAATCCCGCTCCTGTCTGCCCTAGGGCACGTCAGTGCGACCATAATAACTACAGAGGAAAACCTGGTCATGTACGCAGTTCTGGTAACCGGCGGTAAGCAATACCGCGTCGCGCAGGGCGAAACGCTCCGCGTGGAAAAGCTCGAAGTCGAAGCTGGCAACGAGATCAAGTTCGACACCGTCCTGATGTTGGGCGATAGCGATGGCATCAAGCTGGGCGATGCGCTGAAGGGCGCCTCGGTCACCGCCAAGGTTGTGGCCCATGGCCGCGCCGACAAGGTGCGCATCATCAAGTTCCGTCGCCGCAAGCACCACATGAAGCGTCAGGGACACCGTCAGTACTACACCGAAATCGAGATCACCGGCATCGCCGGTGGCGATAAGAAGTAAGGAGAACCAGTCATGGCACATAAAAAAGGCGTAGGTTCCTCGCGCAACGGTCGCGATTCCAACCCGAAGTACCTGGGTGTGAAGATCTTCGGTGGCCAGGCCATCGATGCCGGCAACATCATCGTGCGTCAGCGCGGCACTCAGTTCCATCCGGGCGCCGGCGTCGGCCTCGGCCGTGACCACACCCTGTTCGCGCTGGTCGACGGCAAGGTGGAGTTTTCGGTCAAGGGTGCCAAGAAGCGTCGTACCGTCAGCGTGGTTGCCGAGGCGTAATCGCCCGCTCCATGCAGGCCAGTCCGTCAGGCATCCATGCCTGGCGGACGAGACGGAAAGCCCCGCTTTTGCGGGGTTTTTCGTTTGACGGCCGGGAGTGGGGATTCGGGATTGGGGATTCGCAACGGCGGATTTCGAAGTCCCGATACCGCTGCTTCCTGCTGTTTCCGCGGCCGCCTGGCGGCGTCCTGCGGTGGTGTTACCAATCCCAAATTACGAATCCCAAATCTCATGAAGTTAGTCGACGAAGCAGAAATCCTGGTCAGTGCCGGCAATGGCGGCAATGGCTGTGTCGGCTTTCGCCGCGAGAAGTTCATCCCGCTCGGTGGGCCCGACGGTGGCGACGGCGGCAACGGCGGCAGCGTATGGATCGTGGCTGACGAGAACGTCAATACGCTGGTCGACTTCCGGCATGAGCGCACCTTCAAGGCGCAGCGCGGCGAGAACGGCATGGGTCGCCAGGCCTACGGCAAGGGCGGCGAAGACCGCATCATCGTGGTACCGGTCGGCACCGTGGTGATGAATGTGCAGACCGACGAAGTCATCGGCGACCTGACCCAGCATGGCGATCGCCTGCTGGTGGCCAAGGGCGGCAAGGGCGGCCTGGGCAACATGCATTTCAAGAGCTCGGTCAACCGTGCGCCGCGCCAGTCCACCACCGGTGAAGAGGGTGAGGAGCGGTTGCTCAAGCTGGAGCTGAAGCTGCTGGCCGATGTTGGCCTGCTGGGCTTCCCCAATGCGGGCAAGAGCACCCTGATCCGCGCGGTGTCCTCGGCAACCCCGAAGGTGGCCGATTACCCGTTCACCACCCTGTACCCGAATCTGGGCGTGGTCAGCGTCGAGGCGTATCGCAGCTTCGTCATCGCCGACGTGCCGGGCCTGATCGAGGGCGCGGCCGACGGTGCCGGGCTGGGCACGCAGTTCCTGCGCCATCTGCAGCGCACCCGTCTGCTGCTGCATCTGGTGGACATTTCGCCGATGGATGGTGGGGTGGAGGCGTCGCCGGTGGATCAGGTGCGCACCATCGAGCGCGAGCTGGAGCGCCACGATCCCGAGTTGCTGAAGAAGCCGCGCTGGCTGGTGCTCAACAAGGCCGACCTGATGTTCGAGGACGAGGCGCGCGCTGCGGCCGAGACGATCGTGGCCGAGCTTGGCTGGACCGCGCCGTGGTATCTGGTCTCGGCGCTGGGCCGCGATGGCACCTTCCCGATCATGAAGGACATCATGGCGTTCTTCGACCGGCAGCGCGAGGACGAGCTCGAGGCACGCAATGCCGGCTGAGCGCATGCGCAGGCACACAAAAAACCCGGCCAAGGCCGGGTTTTTCTATGCCACCGCAGGCCAGGCCTGCGGTGATGCCAACACGGCTCGCTTACGCGGCCTTGATGGCCTTGATGCGAGCGGTCAGGCGGCTCTTGTGACGCGCAGCCTTGTTCTTGTGAATCAGGCCACGGGCGCTGAAACGGTCGAGAATGGGCTGAGCAACGGCGAAAGCAGCTTCGGCGCCTGCAGCATCGTTGGCGTCAAGGGCCTTGATCACCTTCTTGACGGCGGTGCGCAGCATCGAACGCTGGCCCGTGTTGCGCTCATTGCGCACGACGGTCTGCTTGGCGCGCTTCTTGGCGGACTTGATATTGGCCACGGTGGTGGGTTCCTGAAAAATCGGTGTAGTGGAAAAAGCAAGCGGGAAAGTATGATGGGCTTAGTTATGTACGTCAAGTCAGTTGTCAAGAGGGATGCAGCGTGAGCAAGCCCGGCATGTTGAGAGGCCTGCTCTCATTCAGCAGTATGACCATGGTGTCGCGGGTGTTGGGCCTGATCCGCGACCAGGCGATCTCCACCACCTTCGGCGCCAATGCGGTCACCGACGCGTTCTGGGTGGCGTTCCGGATTCCCAATTTCCTGCGGCGGCTGTTTGCCGAAGGCTCGTTCGCCACCGCCTTCGTGCCGGTGTTCACCGAGGTCAAGGAGACCCGTCCGCACTCGGATCTGCGCGAGCTGATGTCGCGGGTGTCCGGCACGCTTGGCGGCATGCTGCTGCTGATCACCGCGCTGGGGCTGATCTTCACCCCGCAGCTGGCGTCGGTGTTTTCCGATGGCGCGGCCACCGATCCGGATAAATACGGCCTGCTGGTGGACTTGCTGCGGCTGACGTTTCCGTTTCTGTTGTTCGTGTCGTTGACCGCGCTGGCGGGCGGGGCGCTCAACAGCTTCCAGCGATTTGCGATTCCGGCGCTGACGCCGGTGATCCTCAACCTGTGCATGATCGCCGGCGCGCTGTGGCTGGCGCCGCGGCTGGACGTGCCGATCCTGGCGCTGGGCTGGGCGGTGCTGGTTGCCGGTGCGCTGCAATTGCTGTTTCAGCTGCCGGCGCTGAAGGGCATCGACCTGCTGACGCTGCCGCGCTGGGGCTGGACGCACCCGGATGTGCGCAAGGTGCTGACCCTGATGATTCCGACCCTGTTCGGTTCGTCGATCGCGCAGATCAACCTGATGCTGGACACGGTGATCGCCGCACGGCTGGCCGACGGCTCGCAGTCGTGGCTGTCGCTGGCCGACCGGTTCCTGGAACTACCGCTGGGCGTGTTCGGGGTAGCGCTGGGCACGGTGATCCTGCCGGCGCTTGCGCGCCATCACGTCAAGACCGACCGCAGCGCGTTCTCCGGCGCGCTGGACTGGGGGTTCCGCACCACGCTGCTGATCGCGATGCCGGCGATGCTCGGCTTGCTGCTGCTGGCCGAGCCGCTGGTGGCGACCTTGTTTCAGTACCGCCAGTTCACCGCCTTCGATACGCGCATGACCGCGATGTCGGTCTACGGCCTGAGCTTCGGCCTGCCGGCGTACGCCATGCTCAAGGTGTTGTTGCCGGCCTTCTACGCCCGCCAGGACACCCGCACCCCGGTGCGTGCCGGCGTGGCGGCGTTGATCGCCAACATGGTGTTCAACTTCGCGTTGCTGGCGGTGGTCTACCAGATCATGGTGCCGCCCGAGCTCAAGGCCCAGGGCGTGATGCAGGCGCTGGGCAAGCAGCCGGGCCTGCATCTGGCGCTGGGCATTGCCAGCGCGCTGTCCAGTTATCTCAACCTGGCTTTGCTGTGGTACTGGCTGGGCAAGTCCGGCGTGTACCAGCGCCGGCCGGGTTGGGCTGGCTATGCGCTGCGCCTGCTGCTGGCATGCGCGGCAATGGTAGCGGTGCTGTTGAGCCTGCTGTGGTGGCTGCCATCGTTCACCGTGATGGATAAGTGGGATCGCATCGGCTGGCTGGCGGTGCTGGTCGGCAGCGGTGGGGCGACCTACCTGGTGGCGCAAGTGGCGCTGGGATTGCGGCCGCGGCATCTGCGCGAGGGCTAGTCGTCCGCCGAGCTGGCCGAGCAAGTGCGGAGCCAGCCGTCATGCACGGTGGGTGGGCCAATCCCGGGCCGGGAAGGCGCGCAATCGTCTGCCCGCTTCCGGAACGCGGCGGCACAGGCCCGGGGCCGCGCCCATGCGGATTGACAGGCACGGCTATACTTGCGGGTTATGCATCAACGAGGGTCGGCCGGCAGGCCGGCATCTGTTTGGATCGAGGAATGAGCAGGCTGTTTAGAGACGTCGAGGGCGGGACGCTGTTCCCGCACGGAAGCGTGGTCTGCATCGGCGCCTTCGATGGCCTGCACCTGGGGCATCGGGCATTGGTGCAGCACGCAGTCGCGCGCGCGCGCGCGCTGGGGGTGCCGGCGGTGGCGGTAAGCTTCGAGCCGCTGCCGCGCGAGTTTTTCGCCCCGGCCGCGCCGCCACCGCGGCTGACCCTGGCCCGCGCCAAGATTGAAGGGTTGCACGGCTTCGGTGCCGACAGCGTGGGCATGATCCGTTTCGATGGTCGCCTGTCGGCGATGAGTGCCGAAGACTTCGTGCGCCTGGCCCTGGTTGGCCGGCTGTGTGCCAAAGAGGTCTGGATCGGCCCGGAGTTCCGTTTCGGCCATCGACGTGGCGGCGATATCGGCCTGCTGCGCTCGCTTGGTGCGCACTACGGCTTTGCAGCGGGCGAAATCGCGCCAGTGCACCTGCACGGCGAGCGCATCTCGGCCACGCGCATCCGTGAGCTGCTGGGCGCGGGCGAGTTCGCGCACGCCGGGCAATTGCTTGGCCGTCCGTATGCCATCGGCGGGCGGGTGGTGCGCGGCAAGCAGCTCGGCCGCACCCTGGGCTATCCCACCGCCAATCTGCGCTTTCCGCGAACGCCGGCGCTGTCGGGCATTTACGCGACCTGGGTGCATGGCGTGGCCGAGCGGCCGTGGCCGTCGGTCTCGAGCTTTGGCACGCGCCCGACCGTGGCCGGCGTGGAGCCGCTGCTGGAAGCGCATCTGTTCGATTTTCAGGGCGATCTGTATGGCCGGCATATCGAGGTCGAATTCGTCGCCAAGCTGCGCGACGAAGAGAAGTTCGATGGCCTGGACGCGCTGACGGTGCAGATGCATCGAGATGCCGAGCAGGCGCGTGCGGTGTTGGACAGGCACGCAGTTTCTGCAACACATGCGAGTTCCTCGCAACAGCCAACTTATGATGCGAGTCCCTCGCAAGAGCCCGCACATCCATGTGCGGACTTATCAAAAAATCCAGCGCAACGGTAGAGACCTGTGACCCAAGACTACAAAGCCACTCTCCATCTGCCCGCGACGGAATTCCCGATGCGCGGCGACCTGCCCAAGCGCGAGCCGGCGATGCTGGACCGCTGGGAGCGCGAGGGGCTGTACACGCAACTGCGCGCCAATGCGGCAGGGCGCCCGCTGTTCGTGCTGCACGACGGCCCGCCGTACGCCAATGGCCAGATCCATCTGGGCCATGCGGTCAACAAGATCCTCAAGGACATCATCGTCAAGTCGAAGTACCTGGCTGGCTTCGATGCGCCCTACATCCCTGGCTGGGATTGCCACGGCCTGCCGATCGAGATCGCGATCGAGAAAAAGTACGGCAAGGTCGGCGTCAAGCTCGACGCAGCCGAGTTCCGCCAGAAGTGCCGCGAATACGCCACCGAGCAGATCGATCTGCAGCGCCGCGATTTCAAGCGCCTGGGCGTGATCGGCGATTGGGACAACCCGTACAAGACGCTGGATTTCCGCTTCGAAGCCAACGAAATCCGCGCGCTGGCCAAGGTGGTCGACAATGGCCATCTGACCCGTGGCGTGAAGCCGGTGCACTGGTGCTTCGATTGCGGCTCGGCGCTGGCCGAAGCCGAGATCGAATACGCCGACAAGGTGTCGCCGACGGTGGACATCGCCTATCCGGCGCGTGATCCGGCGGCTGTCGCTGCCGCATTCGGCGCCAGCCTGCCGGCGGGCGTGGGCGTGGCGGTGCCGATCTGGACCACCACGCCGTGGACGCTGCCGGCGTCGCTGGCGGTGAGTCTGGGCGCGGAACTGGACTACGTGCTGGTCGAAGGCCCAGCCGATCGCGGCCAGCCGCGCTGGTTGGTGATGGCCGAGGCCCTGGCCGGCAAGGCGCTGGCGCGCTATGGCGTGGACACGGTGGTGGTGCACGGCCATGCCAAGGGCGCGGCGCTGGAGCAGATGCTGCTGAACCACCCGTTCTATGCCGAGCGCGAGATCCCGCTGCTGCTGGGCGACCACGTGTCGGCCGAGGACGGTACCGGCGCGGTGCACACCGCACCGGGCCATGGCCAGGAGGACTACCAGGTCTCCAAGCAGTACGGCCTGCTCGAGCGTTACGGCGCTGCGCAGATCAACCCGGTGGACGGGCGCGGCGTGTACCTGCCGGCGACGCCGCCCCTGGGCGACACTGTCTTGGCCGGGCTGCACATCTGGAAGGCCAACGACATCATCATCGATGCGCTGCGCGACACCGGCGTGTTGCTGGCGGCCAGCAAGATGGAGCACAGCTATCCGCATTGCTGGCGCCACAAGACGCCGATCGCGTTCCGTGCCACGCCGCAGTGGTTCATCTCGATGGAGCAGGCCAACCTGCGCGCCGATGCGCTCAAGGCCATCGACGATGTGCACTGGTATCCGTCCTGGGGCCAGGCGCGTATCGCCGGCATGGTCGATGGACGTCCGGACTGGACCATCTCGCGCCAGCGCACCTGGGGCGTGCCGATCGCCTTGTTCGTGCATCGCGAAACCGGCGAGCCGCATCCGCGCAGCACCGAGTTGCTGCGCCAGGTCGCCGACCGGGTGGAACTGGGCGGCGTGGACGTGTGGTACACGCTGGATGCGGCCGAACTGCTGGGCGACGAGGCGGCCGATTACGACAAGATCACCGACATCCTGGATGTGTGGTTCGACTCCGGCGTGACCCATGAAGCGGTGCTGGTGGACCGCGGCCTGCCCAAGCCGGCCGACCTGTACCTGGAGGGCTCCGACCAGCACCGTGGCTGGTTCCAGTCCTCGCTGCTGACCGGCGTGGCGATGGACAAGGCGGCGCCGTACAAGCAGTGCCTGACCCACGGCTTCACCGTGGACGAGCACGGCCGCAAGATGTCCAAGTCGCTGGGCAACGGCATCGAGCCGCAGGACATCATGAAGACCCTGGGCGCGGACATCCTGCGCCTGTGGATCGCCTCGGCCGATTACAGCAACGAGATGTCGCTGTCGCAGGAGATCCTCAAGCGCAACGCCGATGCGTATCGCCGCCTGCGCAATACCGCACGCTTCCTGCTCGGCAACCTGCATGGCTTTGATCCGCTGCAGCACCTGGTGGCGCTGGACGACATGGTGCTGCTGGACCGCTGGATCGTGCACCGCGCGCACGAGCTGCAGGAAAAGATCGCTGCCGCGTATGCGCGTTACGACTTTGCCGAAATCGTGCAGGCGCTGCTGAATTTCTGCAGCGTCGACCTGGGCTCGCTGTATCTGGATGTGACCAAGGACCGCCTGTACACGATGGCCGAGGATGCGCGCGGCCGCCGTTCGGCGCAGAGCGCGATGTATCACGTGGTCGAGGCGTTCGTGCGCTGGATCGCGCCGGTGCTGAGCTTCACCGCCGAGGAACTGTGGGGTTATCTGCCGGGCAAGCGGGTCGACAACGTGTTGTTCGCCACCTGGTACGACGGCCTGGCGCCGTTGCCGGCCGATGCCGCGCTGAGCAGTGCCGATGTCGACAGGCTGCTGGCCTTGCGCGAGCAGGTGGCCAAGGTGCTGGAGCCGATGCGTGCCAACGGGGCGATCGGCGCGGCGCTGGAAGCGGAGATCACCGTGGCCGCCGATGCGCAGACCGCCGCGCGCTGGCAGCCGCTGGCCGACGAGCTGCGCTTCCTGTTCATCAGTGGCGATGTGACCGTGACTGCGGCCAGCACCGACGACATCTTCGTCAGCGCGCAGCCGACCAGCAAGGCCAAGTGCGTGCGTTGCTGGCACCACCAGGCCAGCGTGGGCAGCGATCCGCGTCACCCGGAACTGTGCAGCCGTTGCGTCAGCAATATCGAAGGTCCCGGCGAGCAGCGCCGCTGGTTCTGACGGGGGTGCGTGATGGCGTGTGGTGGGTCGTCCTGCCGCGCGTTATCGAAACCCCGCACGGGCTGGCGCGCGTCTGCGCCGCGACATCCTTCGCAGGCGCTGGTGCCCGACGGCGATTGCGCCGGCACCGCACGCACGCCCTTGCTGAAGCATGGCGCATGCGGCATGGCGGGCAGGGTGGCCAGCTTTGGCGGCCATGCCATCCTTGCCTGCCTGACATCCAGCGTGCGTCATCTGCCACCGCCATTACGTATCGCCATCCAGGCATCTTCTCCGGCGTCGGAGAAATCACCACCAACTGCGACCTTCCGACATGAGTCAACGTCCCAAACCCTCCGCCCTGATCTGGTTGCTGCTGTCGGCACTCGTGGTCGGGCTGGACCAGTGGAGCAAGGCCTGGGTGCTGTCCAGCCTGCCCGAATACACCCCGGTGCCGGTGATCGACGGCTTCTGGAATTGGTACCGCACCTACAACACCGGCGCGGCTTTCAGCTTCCTGAGCGATGCCGGCGGCTGGCAGCTGTGGTTCTTCACTGCGCTGGCGGTGGGCATCAGCGGCCTGCTGGCGTTCTGGCTGTCGCGCACCGCGCGCGGGCAGTGGCGCAGCGCGCTGCCGTATGCGCTGGTGATCGGCGGGGCGATCGGCAACGTGATCGACCGCCTGATGCATGGCCACGTGGTCGATTTCATCCAGTGGTACATCGGCAGCCATACCTGGCCCGCGTTCAACATCGCCGACTCGGCGATCGTAGGGGGCGCCATCGGGATCGCGGTATTCGGTCTGTTCGACAAGTCCGGCAAGCGCGAGTCGGGGCTTGGGAAGTAGGAATCGACGCTGAAGTCGCGCTGCACCGGCGCCGCCCGCTGCCATCCTCCATTCCCCATTCCCGTAGAATGCCCGCCATGGACGTCCTGCTCGCCAATCCCCGTGGTTTCTGTGCCGGTGTCGACCGTGCGATCGAGATCGTCAAGCGTGCGATCGAGACGCTGGGCGCGCCGATCTACGTTCGCCATGAGGTGGTGCACAACCGCTTCGTGGTCGATGACCTCAAGCAGCGCGGCGCGGTCTTCGTCGAGGAACTGGACGAGGTGCCCGACAACGCCACGGTGATCTTCAGCGCGCACGGTGTCTCACAGGCGGTGCGTCAGGAGGCCGAGCGCCGCGGACTCAAGGTGTTCGACGCGACCTGTCCACTGGTGACCAAGGTGCATTTCGAGGTGGCGCGGCACTGCCGGGCCGGTCGCGACGTGGTGTTGATCGGTCACGCGGGGCATCCGGAAGTGGAAGGTACGATGGGGCAGTGGAGCCGCGAGCGCGGCCCGGGCACGATCTATCTGGTCGAAGACATCGAGCAGGTCGCCACGCTGCAGATCCGCCAGCCGGAAAACCTTGCCTACACCACCCAGACCACGCTGTCGGTGGACGACACCATGGGCATCATCGAGGCCTTGCGTGCGCGCTATCCGGCGATGCAGGGGCCGCGCCACGACGATATCTGCTATGCCACCCAGAACCGCCAGGACGCGGTGCGCGATCTGGCGCGCCAATGCGATCTGGTGCTGGTGGTCGGTTCGCCCAACAGCTCCAATTCCAATCGCCTCAGCGAGCTGGCCCGGCGCGACGGGGTCGAGTCCTATCTGATCGACAACGCCGGCGAGATCGACCCGGCCTGGATCGTTGGCAAGCAGCATATCGGTCTGACCGCCGGCGCCTCCGCACCGCAGGTGCTGGTCGATGGCGTGCTGGCGCGCCTGCGCGAACTTGGCGCCAAGAGTGTGTCCGAGCTGGAAGGCGAGCCGGAATCGATGGTGTTCGCGCTGCCCAAGGAGCTGCGGTTGCGTCTGGTCAGCTGAAAGCGGGCACTCCGGGCTGGCTGAGCCAGCGGCGAGTGCATGCGGCCCGTCCGGGCGTCTGGCGGCCGCAGGTGGTCATCGTCCGCCCGCAGCCCCGGGGCCCGATGCCAGGAACGCGCCATGCGCCGCCCGCTGGCGATTGACCGGGCACCGGCTCCGCTCCTACAATTCACGGCTCGCCGGAATAGCTCAGTTGGTAGAGCGGCGCATTCGTAATGCGTAGGTCGTAGGTTCGATTCCTATTTCCGGCACCATCGCTTCAGCACTGGGTCGACCATTGGTCGGCCCAGTTGCGTTTTGGGCCGGTGCACGCATGTCCCCGGCGCTGACCCACCCATATACGCCGCACACACGCAGGCCGCAATCGATGGCCGCAACTGCATCTGTTCCGCCCTGCGCAGCGCTGCGACAACATGTCGCACAGTTTTGCGCGCATTAATTGCGACAGATCATTGCCGATGGGTTACGTGCAGGTGCAGCAAAGTCTAAAATCAGGGAGCTAACTCGTGTCTTCGGTCTGCGTGGTCGCCTTCCTTCAGGAAGCGCCGTCAGGACGAGTCCACATGGATACGACGAACGAGGCTGGCGTTCCTTCGCACTTGGATCGACCGATGATTCCGTTGAAACATCTCGGGCGTGTACTTCGTCCAGGCCTGATGCTGCCGTTCCTGCTGTTGGCAGGCTGCAACTCGGCCATTCTCAATCCGAAAGGCCAGATCGGCCACGACGAGAAGCAGCTGCTGATCACCTCGGTGGTGCTGATGCTGATCGTGGTCATCCCGGTGATCGTGATGACGATTGCGTTCGCGTGGAAATACCGCGCGTCCAATACGAAGGCGCGCTACGAGCCGGACTGGTCGCACTCCACCGCCATCGAAGTGGTGGTGTGGTCGATCCCGTGCGTGATCATCCTGGTGCTGGCGGTGCTGACCTGGCGCTCCTCGCACGCGCTGGACCCGTACCGGCCGCTGGATTCGGACGTCAAGCCGATCACCATCGAAGCGGTGTCGCTGGACTGGAAGTGGATGTTCATCTACCCGGACCAGAACATCGCCACGGTCAACGAGATCGCGTTCCCGGTGCATACGCCGCTGAACTTCAAGATCACCTCCGATACGGTGATGAACTCGTTCTTCATCCCGCACCTGGGCACGATGATCTACGCGATGGCCGGCATGGAAACCAAGCTGCACCTGGTGGCCGACGAGCCGGGCGAATACTTCGGCCTGTCGACCAACTACAGCGGTCACGGCTTCTCGAAGATGAGCTTCAAGGCGCATGCCGTCGATCAGGCCGGCTTCGATGCGTGGGTGGCCAAGGTCAAGGCATCGCCGACCGCGTTGAATGCCGCCGAGTACCAGGTGCTGGCCGCCAACCGCAACGACAAGGAACAGTATCCGGTCACCTACTACTCGTCGGTGCAGGACGGCATGTTCCGCTCGCTCGTCGACAAATACATGAATGGTCCGGGCCATAACAAAGGCCATGGCGACCATCAGGCAGCGGCGGCAGAGCCGGTTGCCATGTGCACTTCTGGAGACAAGTGATGCTAGGCAAACTTACGATCGAGGCGGTTCCGTACCACGAGCCGATCATCATGGTCGCACTCGGTGGCGCCGGCCTGCTCGGCCTGCTCATCGCGGGCGCCATCACCAAGTACAAGCTGTGGGGCTACCTGTGGAACGAGTGGTTCACCTCGGTGGATCACAAGCGCATCGGTGTGATGTACATCATCGTGGCGCTGGTCATGCTGCTGCGCGGCTTCGCCGATGCGGCGATGATGCGCACCCAGCAGGCAATGGTAGGCAATGGCGGCGAAGGTGTGTTTCCGCCGCATCACTACGACCAGATCTTCACCGCGCACGGCGTGATCATGATCTTCTTCATGGCCATGCCGTTCATGACCGGCCTGTTGAATCTGATCGTGCCGCTGCAGATCGGCGCACGCGACGTGGCGTTCCCGTTCCTGAACTCGCTGAGCTTCTGGCTGTTCGTGGCCGGTGCGGCGCTGATCAACATTTCGCTGGGGGTCGGCGAATTCGCGCAGACCGGCTGGCTGGCCTATCCGCCGTTGTCGGGGCTGGAATACAGCCCGGGGGTCGGGGTCGACTACTACATCTGGGCGTTGCAGGTCTCGGGCCTGGGCACATTGCTGACCGGCATCAACTTCTTCGTGACGATCATGCGGATGCGCGCGCCAGGCATGACCCTGATGCGCATGCCGATCTTCACCTGGACCGCGCTGATCACCAACATCCTGATCATCGCTGCGTTCCCGGTCCTGACCGTGGCGCTGGCGCTGCTGGGTGCCGACCGCTACCTGGGCATGCACTTCTTCACCAATGACGGTGGCGGCAACGCCATGATGTACGTCAACCTGATCTGGATCTGGGGTCACCCGGAAGTCTATATCCTGATCCTGCCGGCGTTCGGCATCTTCTCCGAGTTGATCGCGACCTACAGCCGCAAGCGCCTGTTCGGTTACACCTCGATGGTCTACGCCACCTCGTGCATCGGCGTGCTGTCGTTCGTGGTGTGGTTGCACCACTTCTTCACCATGGGGTCGGGTGCCAACGTCAATGCCTTCTTCGGCATCACGACGATGATCATCTCGATCCCGACCGGCGTGAAGATCTTCAACTGGCTGTTCACCATGTTCCGCGGGCGTGTGCACATGACCTCGCCGGTGCTGTGGACGATCGGTTTCATCATCACCTTCACCATCGGCGGCATGACCGGCGTGATGCTGGCGATTCCGGCTGTGGACTTCGTGCTGCACAACAGCCTGTTCCTGATCGCGCACTTCCATAACGTGATCATCGGCGGCGTGGTGTTCGGTTACCTGGCCGGCCTGACCTACTGGTTCCCGAAGGCGTTCGGCTTCAAGCTCAACGAGAAGATCGGCAAGGCCTCGTTCTGGTGCTGGATCATCGGCTTCTTCGTGGCCTTCATGCCGCTGTACGTGCTCGGCTTCATGGGCATGACCCGTCGCATGAACACCTACAACCACCCCGAGTGGGCGCCGTGGCTGTATGTCGCTGCGGCGGGTGCTGCGATCATCGGCCTGGGTATCTTCCTGAACCTGGTGCAGATCGGTTACAGCGTGTGGAAGCGCAAGGAGCACATGGACTACACGGGCGATCCGTGGGACGGCCGTACGCTGGAATGGGCCACCTCCTCGCCGCCGCCGTTCTACAACTTCGCCGTGCTGCCGCACATCGATGACCGCGATCAGTTCTGGGCCGACAAGCAGAATGGCAAGGGCTGGGTACGTCCGTCCAAGTACGAGGCGATCCACATGCCGCGCAACACCGGTGCGGGCGTGTATATCGGTGCCTTCAGCGTGCTGATGGGCTTCGGTCTGATCTGGCACATCTGGTGGCTGGCCATCATCGGCCTGGTCGGCATGATCGGCAGCTTCATTGCGCGCACCTTCGATGACGACATCGATTACTGGGTGCCGGCCGACGAAGTGGAGCGCATCGAAAACGCGCGCTTCGCCCTGCTCGAACAGCAACATGCGGCGCAGGCCGCGAAGGTGGTATGACCATGTCTTCCTCGACCACGCTTGACCACGCCGCCCACGCGGGCGGCCACCACGACCACGAACATCACGACGCCGGTGGCAACACCGTCTTCGGGTTCTGGGTCTACCTGATGAGCGACTGCCTGCTGTTCGCCGGCCTGTTCGCCACCTATGCGGTGCTCTCGGGCGCCACGGTGGACGGACCGACCGCCAAGGAGCTGTTCGACCTGAAGTTCGTGCTGGTGGAAACCTTCCTGCTGTTGTTCAGCAGCCTCAGCTTCGGCGTTGCGATGATCTCCGCGCACAAGCGCAGCATGACTGGGCTGTATGCCTGGCTGGGCGTCACCGCACTGCTGGGTATCGGCTTTCTGTGCATGGAAGTGTGGGAGTTCAACCACCTGATCCACGAAGGGGCGGGCCCGGGGCGCAGCGCGTTCCTGTCGGCCTTCTTCACCCTGGTGGGCACGCATGGTCTGCACGTGGCCTCCGGCCTGTTGTGGATGGCTGTGCTGGTGATCCAGATCTCCAAGAACGGCCTGACCCCGCGCAACAGCACGCGTCTGGCCTGCCTGAGCCTGTTCTGGCATTTCCTGGACATCATCTGGATCGGTGTGTTCACCGTCGTCTACCTGTTGGGAGCGCTGTAATGGCCAATCACCACGCGCATGAAACCGCCGCCGATGCGCATGCCGGCGGCCTGAAGTCCTACCTGATCGGCTTTGTGATGGCCGTGATCCTCACCGTCATCCCGTTTGCGATGGTGATGAGCGGTGCGTTCTCCAAGGGCGTCACCGTCATCGTGATCTCGCTGATGGCCGCGGTGCAGATGCTGGTGCACATGGTGTACTTCCTGCACATGGATCGCTCGCCCGAGCAGCGCTCCAACGTGCAGGTGGGCCTGTTCTCGCTGCTGATCATCGGCATCGTGATTGTCGGTTCGCTGTGGGTGCTGCACAACATGAACGTCAACATGATGCATTGAGATGGCGCTGTGCCGGATCACGGCACGCCGGATCGACGCATGCTGGACAAAAAGCCGCCGGGTCACCGGCGGCTTTTTTGTGTGTGAATCGCTGCGCAGCATGACCTATGGCATACGGGGAAGCGCGGGCAGGCGCTTAGCATCGTGGGCTTGCCTGTTCCAGGTCCCTGCGGAGTTGCGATGAAGATCCCCACCTTGTTGTCCGTGTCGTTGCTGGCGGCACTGTCGTTGCCTGCGGCCGCACAAACCGCCGCGCCGCAGGACGTGCCGTTCGACGGCACCTTGAAGATCGACGTCGATGCCACCGATCTGGCCCATCGCATCTTCAAGGTCAAAACCACCATGCCGGCCCGGCCGGGCCCGATGACGCTGCTGTATCCGCAGTGGATTCCCGGCAATCACTCCCCGACCGGGCCGATCGACAAACTCGCCGGTCTGGTGATCAAGGTCGACGGCAAGGTGGTGCCGTGGAAGCGCGACCAGTTCGACGTGTACGCCTTCACCGTGGACGTGCCGCAAGGCGCCACCGAGCTGGTGGCCGAGTTCAAGTTCCTCTCGCCGCAGGCCCCCAACCAGGGCCGGGTGATGATGACCCCGGAGATGCTCAACCTGCAGTGGAACACCACGGCGCTGTATCCGGCCGGCGTGTTCGCGCGCAACATCAAGGCCCAGGCCAGCGTCACGTTGCCGGCCGGCTGGAGCTATGCCACGGCGCTGGAGACCGACCGCCGGGTTGGCGACACGGTGACCTTCAAGCCGATCGATTTCGACGACCTGGTCGACTCGCCGATGTTCGCCGGCAAGTACTACAAGCGCGTGGAGCTGAGCGGCGGCAAGCAGCCGGTCTACCTCAACGTGTTCGCCGATGAGGCCAAGTCGCTGGAGGCCAAGCCCGAGCAAATCAAGGCGCATGCGTCGCTGGTGCAGCAGATGGACAAGCTCTACGGCGCGCGGCACTTCGATCACTACGAATTCCTGCTGGCGCTGACCAAGAAGCTGGGCGGCATCGGCCTGGAGCACCATCGCTCCAGCGAAAACAGCGGCGTGCCGACCTACTTCACCGAGTGGGACAAAAGCTGGACCGGGCGCGACCTGCTTGCGCACGAGTTCAACCATTCCTGGAACGGCAAGTACCGCCGTGGCGCCGACCTGGCCACGCCCAATTTCAATGTGCCGATGGGCGACAGCCTGCTGTGGCTGTACGAGGGCCAGACCCAGTTCTGGGGCGAAGTGATGGCTGCGCGTTCGGGCCTGTGGACGCAGGATCAGGCACGCGAGATGCTGGCCGGCGTGGCGGCGAACTACGAGCGCGGTCGCCCCGGCATGGCCTGGCGCACCGTGCAGGACACCACCAACGACCCGACCATGTCGATGCGCCGGCCCAAGGCCTACCGTAGCTATCAGATGGCCGAAGACTATTACTCCGGCGGCCAGATGATGTGGCTGGAAGTGGACAGCAAGCTGCGCGAGCTGACCAACAACAAGCGTTCCATCGACGATTTCGGCAAGGCCTTCTTCGGCATGAAGAACGGCGATTGGGACGTCAACCCGTACACCTTCGACGACATCGTCGCCACGCTCAATGGCGTGGCCCCCCACGATTGGGCGAGCCTGTTGCGCAGCCGCATGGACGGGCATGGTTCCTTGAACGGCGGTATCGAAGCCAACGGCTGGAAGCTGGTCTACAACGAGGAGCCGAATCTGGCTACCAAGGCCGACGAGAGCGACGACAAGGACGCCAGCCTGACCTATTCGCTTGGCGTGTCCCTGAAGGCCTCTGGCGAGGTCAGCGATGTGCTGTGGGACGGCCCGGCCTTCAATGCCGGCCTGATCGCCGGAAACACCATCGTGGCGGTCAACGGCCGCGCCTTCAGCAGCGAGGTGATCAAGGACGCGATCAAGGCGGCCAAGGGCACCACTGCGCCGATCGAACTGCTGGTCAAGCGCCTGGACCGCTACGACACCGTGCGCATCGACTATCACGGCGGCTTGCTGTATCCGCATCTGGAACGCATCGCCGGCAAGCCGGATCGCCTGAGCGAGTTGTACAAGCCGCGCTGAGTGGCGGCTGCCCGCTCGCAGCTGTTGGAGCGGGCAATGGAAAGACCTGGAGCTGCATGACCGGCGGCGATCGATCACGCCGCTCCAGACGCTGATTTTTGTCGGTACCGATGTCGGTGCCGACCGACCAAAGGACATCGCGCCGGCCAAACGCTCGGCGCCATCGATATCCCAGTGAAAACGCAGCAGCAGGAATGCGCGGTTGCATCCATTCCTGCGACGCCGCAGCCTGGCCGATTCCCGATTCCCGATTCCCGAATCCCGAATCCCGAATCCCGAATCCCGAATCCCGAATCCCGAATCCCGAATCCCGAATCCCGAGCCGGCGTCGCGCATCCTGAGACCGACGCCGACTATCCTGTCGCTCCAGAAGCGATTGGTTAACTGACGATGGCGAAGGCGAAAACAGCCTATGTCTGCGGCGAGTGCGGCGCCGAATACAACAAGTGGCAGGGGCAATGCACCGAGTGCGGGGTGTGGAACACGCTCAGCGAGATCGTGCTCGAAAGCGCCACGCCTGGCGGCAAGGCCTCGCCTGCGGCATCGCGGCGTAGCGGCTGGGCCGGCAAGGCCGAGGCGCCCAAGATCACCGCGCTCAAGGACGTGCAGCAATCCGAGCAGGCGC
Organism: Xanthomonas arboricola; assembly: GCF_002940665.1. Lineage (GTDB taxonomy): Bacteria > Pseudomonadota > Gammaproteobacteria > Xanthomonadales > Xanthomonadaceae > Xanthomonas > Xanthomonas arboricola_B. Next base: position 447,400 of record NZ_MIGY01000003.1, on the reverse strand, counting down.
GCGTGTCCACCGGCATTGGCGAGTTCGATCGGGTGCTGGGCGGCGGCCTGGTCGAAGGCGCGGTGGTGTTGATCGGTGGCGACCCCGGCATCGGCAAGTCGACGCTGTTGCTGCAGGCGCTGGCGAGCATGGCCAGCACGCTGCCGGTGCTGTACGTCACCGGCGAGGAATCGCTGGCGCAGGTGGCCGGGCGCGCGGTGCGGCTGGATCTGCCGTTGGAGGGCCTGAACGCGCTGGCCGAAACCGGCATCGAAAACATCCTGCAGCATGCCAGCGTGGCGCGGCCGAAGCTGATCGTGGCCGACTCGGTACAGACGTTGTGGACCGAGTCGCTGACCGCAGCGCCGGGCTCGGTCAGCCAGGTACGCGAGAGTGCGGCGCGGCTGGTGCGCTATGCCAAGGAGACCGGTACCGCAGTGTTCCTGGTCGGCCATGTGACCAAGGAAGGCGGCATCGCCGGCCCGCGCGTGCTGGAGCATATGGTCGATGCGGTGCTGTACTTCGAAGGTGAGAGTGGCAGCCGGTTCCGGCTGTTGCGCGCGTTCAAGAACCGCTTCGGTGCGGTCAACGAGCTGGGCGTGTTCGCGATGGGCGAGAAGGGCCTCAAGGAGGTCTCCAACCCGTCGGCGATCTTCTTGTCCGGCGGCAGCACCCAGCAGCCGGGCAGCTGCGTGATGGTCACCCGCGAAGGCACCCGGCCGCTGATGGTGGAGGTGCAGGCGCTGGTGGACGCCTCGCCGCTGTCCAATCCGCGGCGCGTGGCGGTAGGTCTGGAGCAGAACCGGCTGGCGATGCTGCTGGCGGTGCTGCACCGCCATGGCGGCATCGTGGTGGGCGACCAGGACGTGTTCGTCAACGTGGTCGGCGGCATCCGTGTGCAGGAAACCGCCGCCGACCTGCCGGTGCTGCTGGCAGTGCTGTCCTCGCTGCGTGACCGGCCGCTGTCCGAGAAGACCATCGCCTTTGGCGAAGTGGGGCTGTCCGGCGAGATCCGGCCGGTGCCCAACGGCGAGGATCGTCTGAAGGAAGCCGCCACCCATGGCTTCAAGCGCGCGATCGTGCCCAAGGCCAACGCGCCCAAGACCACCAGCATCAAGGGTATGGAGATCGTTGCGGTGGAGCGACTGAGCCAGGCACTGGAAGCGGCGGCCGAATGATGCCGGCGGGGTAGCGCGACTGCCTGCACAGGGCAGCGCCCTGCACGCGATGAGCCAATCGCGCGCACCTGCGCAGGGCGGCATCCAGCGCGCTGCACCCTGCCGGAATTTCTTGGGCTGGCCCGCCGCCGGTTCCGGCGACCGTCCGTCGGCCAGCGGGTCGCGATATGCCGCGAGCCGGTAAGAAACCGTTTTCAGCACGAGGCGGCTATGGCACCATGCGCGGCCCGTTGCACTGTGCAGCGGCTCACAGACTCCGCTCACTGCGCGTCACCAGGAGAAACACGATGGAATGGATGTTGCTGCCACTCAAGCGCTATGCCGACTTCAATGGCCGTTCGCGCCGCAAGGAATACTGGATGTTCATGCTGTTGCAGGCGATCGTCCTGCTGGTATTGGGTGGCCTGTTCGGCGTCGCCGCTGCACTGATGGGTGGCGAGAACGGTCCAGGTGCATTGGCGTGGCTGATCGCTGCCATCATGGTGATCGTCGTGCTGGCATTCATTGTGCCCAGCATTGCGGTGACCGTGCGTCGCTTGCATGACCAGGGCAAGTCTGGCTGGTTCTATCTGATCAGCCTTGTGCCTTACGTCGGCGGGTTCATCGTGCTGGTCTTCATGTGCCTGGAAGGCACGCCCGGTGCGAACGAGTACGGCGAAAATCCCAAGCAGTAACTGCGTGCAACGCCTGATCGAACAGTGGCGCGGGGAGTCCTCCGCGCCATTGTCGTTTGTGGAGATCGCCTGCCGGCGGAGGCTGGCCAACGACATGCGCGCGTTCGAGTGCCGAATCGGGCTTGACTGGTGCGTTCTTTAATTGTCGCCAAAAACCTTAGACGTCCTGCCACGGCGTAGGAAGCAGTCGGCCGGCAATGCGCCAGCGGCCGGATTGTGTGGTCACGACATTATTGAACTCTTGAGTGGGTATGTTTCCATCCGACCAGCGCTGGCGAAAAGCTCCGCCAGTCACTGCCTGACCAGATCAACGCGTGGCAGCGGCTGACGTACTGCAACGCGGGCGCCGGTAGCAGGCAGCAAGCGCGGGTCAGATAGCCGCTGCCGCCCTTGCAGGGCTGCATCGGTCAACAGGCCGCAGCACGATGGGCGGTGCCGGGGCTGACCGCCTTGCCGGGCGTCGGTGCGTTGCTGTCCTGCAGGGCGAGTTCCAGCTTGTAGCCGTGCGAATACACGGTTCTGATGCGCACCGCGCCGCTGTGATTGCATAGCTGCAGCTTCTTGCGCAGCTTGTAGATGTGCTGCTCCATCGTGCGGTCGGTGAACTCGGTGTGGCTGCCCCACACCGCCTTGGCCAACTGGCAGCGGCGGAAACACACGCCTGGGCTGGAAAACAACAGCCAGGCGATCGAGAACTCGCGTGCGGTCAACACGATCGGCTTGCCGTGCAGATACACGGTATTTTCGTCGCGGATCAGGTGATAGGGACCAACACTGAGCTGCTGGCTTTCGGAGCACGCCTCGGCCACCGGCGAAAGCGCCAACGCTGCGCGCACATGCAGTTCGTGAGCATTGAACGGCAGGGCGAGCACATCGTGTGCGCCGGCGCGGTACCAGGCCAGAATGTCGTGGGTACAGTCGAACCGCCCCAGCACGATCAGCGGCGTGGGATGACTGCTGTGGCAGCGTTGCCAGGCCAGCAGCGAGCTGTCGTCCGACGCGACGCAAGTCGCGTCGAAGACCAGCAGCTCGCAAGGGGAATGCCGCAGCGAGCGCAGAAGTTCGAGTTCGTCGGAAAACACCGCAAAACTCGGGGCGAGCGGTGCGAGGCTCGCATTGACCTGCGATGCCAGACGCGCGTCCTGCGTCAACAGGAACGCCGGTCCTCGCTTGCAGGAAGGGTTGCCGTGCATCAGCCGGCCTTCCCATGTCTGCATCCGTACCCGTCGTGTCTTCGACGCCTGTTGCGGAGAGCAGGCGCCAATACGAAACCCACGTGTAGAGATAGGTGCATCGTCATCGCCTTCTGCGAGGGGGCCCGATCTGGGGTCGGATCAATGGTATGTACCATTGCCGAGGCAGAAATTTTCACTGCTGCACACTTTCCTTCGGCTTTGAGCAGGCCGGCTTTAACGTACGCTCATCTAAGCGTAACGTCGCTCTTACATTCAGGGCATGGGTGGTCGGTAACTAACAAAATTCCGACGTCGAGCAATGCGCAGGCCGGTCGATGCGGCGAGGCAACAGGCGGAATCGCCGAGCCCTTCAAACGCGCGTCCAGGTCTATACCACGGCATTGCGATCTGCATGCGCTCGAAGTCCATGGGAACTATGTGGCCATCCGTCGATGCAGTAAAACACGGCGGCAGTAATTTGAATCACGGCTTTCATTTGCTGAAAACGCCGCGCACGTAGTCATTGCCACGTCATACCAGGACAACGTTCAAGCCGTGCAGAGGCGGATGTCTGAGTGGTCCTGCAATGCTCTCTGGCTACCGCCCTGTCTTCAACACGGCTTCGCATGACGTGCAATGTCTTATGCACGACAGCGTCGGCGGTATGCAAAAAGTGCCCTTCATCTGCATGCCGCATAACTGGGTTGCCAGGAGACAGAGTGAGGTTTTTTGATTTTCTTCGGGTCTTCTAGTGAGAGATTCCATTGGATCCGCTGCATACAATCGGTTGCGCCAGCCAGACTGGCGCATTGTTGTTTTTGCTCATCCCCCTATGAGAGAGCCCGGCATGATCCTTTCAACCTACTTCGCGGCGATCTCTGCGTTGTCGTACGCAGACCGTTTTCCTACCTATACAAGCAGGATGCTGGTGGGTGCCTGGCCGCAAGGTCTGCAACATCTTCAACAACGCCGCGACGGCCAGGCCACCGCGGATGGTGCCGACGATGAAGTCAGCCTGCTCGGCGCCAGTGGCGATGCCTTGTTGATCCTTGAATACCGGGAGGAAGCCGAAGATGCCTACCGCCACGCCTTGAAGGCGATGCGCGGGCATCAGCGCCAACTACGGCTGCTGTCCTGCCGCAATACCGCCTGGTTGATGCTGAGCCAGCGCCGCCTGAGCGCTGCATTGAACTGCTTCGCGCAGCTGGCGATGGACCGCCAGACGCCGGCCTGCCTGTATGGGGAGAGTCTGCTGGGCAAGGCGCTGATCCACTTCCATCTGGGCCAGAGCACGCTGGCGCTGCAGACGCTGGAGCGTGCCAACGACGTGCTGGCGGAACTGGACAGCGGTGCAGCCGAATGGTTGCGCATCGCCAACGCGCTGCGCCTGGATATGGTTGCGCAGTTGCGCATCCGTCGCGCGGACCGGATGAGCGACCACGTGTTCTGGCAGGCCACGCTGCGCCAGGAGGATGCGGCGCACGCGATCGAACCCAATGAGCTGCGCGCCTGCATCGCCGAGCTGGCCGAGAGCATGCCGGTGCTCGCACAGCGCATGCGTCACGTGCGCAATCTGCTGCGCATTGCCGGTGGCGATACCTTCGGTTTCGATGCGCAGATCGATGCGCTGCCGGCCGCCGCCACCGGCTGCCCGCCCGGCGCCCGGCAGGATGCGCAGGTGGAACTGGCGCTTGCCGCATTGGCGGTGGGGCGTGCCGATCTGGCGGAGCGTGCCCTGGCCGGTGCCGGCAGGCACCACGCGCCGCGCTGGAATCTGGAGTTCGAGTATTGCCAGGCCAAGATCAGCCAGGCGCTGGGCAAGACCGAGCAGGCGCTGTTGCTGTACAACCGCTATGCGCTGGGCGCGGTGCAGTGCCTGCGCAGCGAGGTGCAGGCGCCGCGGCTGCTGGAAAGCGGCACGCCGGCACATGTCAGCGACGACATCTCGGCGCGGCTGCCGTCCAAGTATCGGCGCGCCTACGCCTACATGATCACCAATGCGCATCGCTCGGATCTGTCGATCAACGAGGTGGCCGCGCAAATCGGTGTCACCGGGCGCGCCTTGCAGCAGGCGTTCAAGTCTGCCACCGGGCTGTCGCCGACCCAGGTGCTGCGTCGCTACCGGATGCAGAGCATTCGCGACGAACTGCTGGCCGAAGGCGGCTGCGGCAGCGTGCTGCAGGCGGCGAGCCGCTGGGGCGTGGGCAGCCGCTCGGCCTTGGCCAAGGGCTATCGTCAGCATTTCAACGAGGCACCGATGGAAACCCTGCAGCGGTAAGCCGCTGCGCGCCACGGCCGTGCGTCGACGCGGCCGTGGCGGGTCGCTTCCGAAGGGTGTGCTGCAGTGACGACCGAACGCTAGCCAGGCGCTGGAAGCAGTCAGCGTGTGGCGCGCGTGCGTACGGCGTGGCTTGCGGCTATCCTGTTCGGCTCGCACTGCCACCCAGGAAGGCGCGTCCGAGGATGGGCGTGGCCGCCAAGGAAACGACGAACGATCATGCAAGATCACATCTCCGAGGCGACGGACGCCTCCCAGATCCGCCGCGCAGGCGTCGATCTCAACGGGCTGATGTCCGTCCTCAGCAAGCATCTGTATTCCACGCCGGTGGTCGCGCTGCGCGAACTGGTGCAGAACGCGCACGACTCGATCCTGCGTCGCCGGCTGGAGCAACCCGACTGGCAAGGCCAATCGCGCATCGAAGTGCATGCCGACGCTGCCCAGGGCATCGTGCGCATCATCGACACCGGCGCCGGGCTGACCCAGCAGGAAATCCATGATTATCTGGCCACGGTCGGCGTGGGGTATACGCGCGGCCTGCGTCAGGGCGGGCATGAGGACAGCGGCCTGATCGGCATGTTCGGGCTGGGCTTTCTGTCGGCCTTCGTGCTGGCGCGCCGCGTCACCGTGCGCACCACCTCCTACCAGAGCCCGGCGCTGGGGCATTGCTACATCTCCAGCAATGCCGAGCAATACACGGTGAGTCCGATCCCGGCGCGTGCGCAGGTCGGAACCGAAGTGGTGCTGGAGCTGCACCAGGACTATCTGCCGTTGGCCCAGGAAGCACGGCTGCGCGAGATCCTGTCGCGCTACTGCGCGCTGTTGCGCGAGCCGATCTGGATCGGTGGCGATACCCAGGCGATCAACCCGGAGCCGCCGCCATGGCGCATGCACGATGCGGTGCCGTTGCATCCGGTGCAGGCCTGGCGGCGTCAACGCGAGTTTGCCGCGCGTTTCGAGCGCAACTTCGAACCCTTGTGCTGCATGCCGGTGCGCTCGGAGGAGGGCAGCGATGCGGTCGGTCTGCTGTGGGTGCAGGACGGAGCCACGTATGGCACCAGCGACAACCGCAATCTGTCGGTGTTCCTGCGCGGCATGCTGCTGGACGACAACGCGCGCGAACTGCTGCCGCCATGGGCGGGCTTTATCGGCGGTGTGATCGAATCCAACCGTTTGACGCCCACCGCCAGCCGCGAGGATCTGCAGCGCGATGCCACCTACGCGGCCGTACAGCACGCGCTGTCCGAGGCGCTGGTGCAGGGCCTGGCCGATGTGGCGCGTCAGCAGCCGGAAGCCTGGCGGCGCATTCTGCTGCGGCACAACGAGGCATTGCTGGGCGCGGCGCTGTGCGACGAGCGTTTGTTCGAGTTGCTGATGGAACACGTGCGGGTGCCGACCTCGCAGGGCGATCTGGCGGCGCAGCAGTTGCCGGCGCGTGGCGCGGTGCACGTGATCCTGGACAGCGACAGTGGCTTCGAAGAAATGTTGTTCCGCGCGATGGGCGTGCCGGTGGCCTACGGAAATCGCTATGCGGTGGTGCCGTTCCTGCGGCGCTGGGCGCAGGCCAAGGGCGTGCGCCTGGTCGAGCTGGGTACCGAGCAGGGCAACCGGCAGTTGTTCCAGCTGGACACGCTGCCGGCCGACGAACTGGCCTGGCTGGAACAGCATCTGGGCGATGGCGAAGCACTGGTGCCCGCACGCTTCAGCCCCGAGGCATTGCCGTTGGTGGTGGTGCCCGACCGCGAGGCCGAACTGAAACGCCGCCTGGAGCAGGACGAGAACGACAAGCGCGTGTCCACCGCTGCGTTGCGGCTGGCCCGGCAATTTACTGCGGGGATCCAGGCGCGGCAGACCCAGCGGCTGTATCTGAATCTCGACAATCCGGCGTTGCAGGCGCTGCTGGCGGCGCAGCGCGCCGGCAATCCGCAGGCGGCGGTGGCCGCGCGGCTGCTGCGCTCGCTGAAGGTGATCGTGTCGGCGCAAGGGCGCAGCCAACCGCAGTCCGGTGCCAACGCATCTGGCGGATCGGACTTGAATCGGGCCTTCGGTGATCTTGCCGAGGCCGTGACCCAATTGCTGGCACGCTGAGCGCCGCATCGAAGGAGCACCACGATGGAAATCTGGAACTGGGTAGAAAAGCTGCAGGACGATCTGGGCGAAGCCGGGCAGCCGCAGAATGCGCAGCTGCTGACGCGCCTGACCGACCATGTCTGTGATCTGCAGATCGAACGCGCAGAAGCGCTGTTGCCCGAGGCGCGTGCGCTAGGCAAGACGCTGGCCAATCCGTGGCTGGAGGTGTTCGTCGGGCATTGGGAAATGCGCAACCGGGTCGGCAATCTGTGCGAAGGCGAACGTGCGTTGAGCGATGCGGTGACGTTGTTCGAACGCGCACACCGCGCCGACGCGGTGGAGTGCCCGCAGTCGGTGTGCGTGACCCAGGATCTGGCCGCGTGCTACGCCAATATCGATGGCCCGGGCTGGGTGCAAGAGCGCATCGAGGTGTGCGAGGAAACGCTGGGCCGCATCGATCCGAGCTGGTCGTGCTACCAGTGCCTGAGCTGCGAAAAAGCCGACGCCTTGCTCGACGACGGACGCGGCGAGGCGGCGCTGAGTTATCTGGAAGGGCAGTCGCAGACCATTCTTGCGCATGGCGGGCAGATCTACGACGGCGTGCCGGACATGCGTATCTCGATCCTGCTCTCGCTGGGCCGCGCGGAAGACGCGCTGGCACTGATCGAGCAGCGCGAGCGCGAAGCCGCGCGCGAAGGGGCGGAGTGGGCCAACTGCAGTCAGCCGCGGCGTTTGCAGAAAGCCCGTGCCCTGGCACTGTTGCATCGCGATGACGAAGCACTGGAGGCGTTTCTGCCGTGGCGCGAGGTCGCGCCGCGCTACCGCCTGCACTGGTTGCGTGCGGCGGTGGTGCTGGTATCGCGCCAGCCCGAGCGCAATACCTGGGATCTGGGCAGCCGCCTGCAGGTGATGCTCGACCATTACGCGCAGGTCGGTGCGCATCGCATGCTGATCGAGGCGGCCGAGATGGCGATCGGGCTGGCCTTGCAGCGTGGCGCGGTGTGGACTGCGCGCCGACATCTGGCGCTTGCGCGTGCGCACGTGCCCAAGTTGCGCCAGGACCGTGGCGCCACGCAGCTGCTGGACGGTCTGGCCGTGCACATCGAAACCGCACCGGCCGGCGAGCCGGCGCCGGTGCCCGCCGAACAGTTGCTGGCATGGCTGGATGCGCAGGCCGAAGACGTGGCGCGTAACCCCGAGCGCGAGGCGCAGTGGTTGCTGCAGGCGGTGGCCGAGCGACCCGACGATGCCGAGTTGGTGGACACCACGGCGTCGGCATTGAGCGCGTGTGCGGCCGACGATGAGGCGATCGCGCTGCTGTGGGCATTCGTGCAGCGGCATGCCGATCGCGAAACCAGCCCGACCTTCCGGCTGATGAATCTGCTGCTGGGCCGTGGCGACGAGGCCGGCCTGCGCCGGCTGGCGCAGCTGTACCGCCCGCTGGTGCCGGTGGCGGCGCTGTGGTGCGAGGCGCAGCTGGCCCAGCGACTGGCCGATTGGCCGGCGCTGGAGCAGGCCTGCACCGCGTTGCTGGCACTGTCGCCTGGCTCGCACGGTGCGCGCGGGTTGCTGGGGCGCATGTATCTCAACACCGGCCGCTTCGCCGAAGCGACCGAGGTGTATCGACAGCTGACCGAGTTGATGGAAGAACCGCGCTCCGCGCATTGGGATCACATGACCGCGGCCAGCGCGGCGCAGCAGTGGGACGCGGTGCGCGCCTCGGCGCTGGCGCTCGGCATGGAGCTGAGCAGCACCAGTGGCGTGGTCGAAGAGACCTGGGGTTGGGTGATCGTGCGTTGCGTGGATGACGGCGAGGTAGCCGAGTACTACGCCCGGCGCACCGGCCCGGTCACCGCGCGTATCGTCGAAAATGCACCGGCGCATCGGCGCCAGCATGTCGGCGACTGGGTGGTGTTCGATGCGGAGCTGCTGTATCCGCCGCCGGAGGACGAGGCCGAACGCGAGCGCTTCGTGCCGACCTATGCGCAGGTGCATGTGCTGCAGGCGGGCGGGTACGGCAGCAGCTGGCTGGTGGATGGCGTGCATCCTGGCGAGCAGGCGATCGAGGCCTTGCGCCAGGACATCGAGGCGCGTAGCTGGAAACTGTGGCTGCACAGCCGCGACGAGTATCGCGTGGTCGATCCGGAACACGCGGAGGCGTTCGACCCGGAAGATGCGAACACGGGTCTGCAGGGCGTGCTGTTCACCGTGGCGGTGCCGGAAGCGGTGCTGCCGCTGGAACTGCATCGCGTCCTGCTGGCCACAACCGCGCACTGGGCGCACCCGATGTGCTGGCTGCGCCTGGCCGAGGCCTGCGATCAGGACCCGCGCCCGCATCTGGATGCAGTGGAGCGTTACGGGCTGTAGGGCGGCGATCAAGCTCGTCGCGTAGCCGCTGCTGATGCCGCCGCCGCCGGGATTGGGGATTGGGCATTCGGGATTGGCATGCGTGGTTTGCGTGCCAATTGCTGGCATGTCGTCAGGAATGGTGACGTTCCGAAGGATGGGCCCCCCAATTGCCCATCGGCATTTCTTTCAGCCACCGGCAGCGACTGATGGTGCTTGCGCGGGTGCCGGCGTGGGACCTTGAGCGGCATGGATGCCGCGCCAGAGCCTACAGGGACGTACTTGCGGCGTGTCCCACACCGGCACGCGTGTAAGCGCCCGCAAAAGACCGGAGCATTCGCGTGGAACTCTAGATGTCGTGCACAAGATTGATCGGTGTGCGGAGCTGGTCGGCAGCGCGGCGCCGCATCCGGTGTCGGGACACGCCGTGAATCCGTCCGTGGAGGCTCGGTGGCGGCATCCATGCCGCCACACGGTCCCGCCCCCGGACGCGGCACCACGCTCCCAAGAGTGCTACTGCTGATCGGCAAGCAATGCTTCAAGCAGGTGTTGATGCTTGCGGACTTCGTGGCCGATGTAATCGGTAAGTCATCCATCTGCTGTCACGCCGCCAGGAATGGATGCCCGGAAGAACGTGCAGCTCATCTCGCTGTTCGCATTTCTTTCCGCAACCGACAACAACCGGTGGTGCTTGCGCGGGTGCCGGCGTGGGACCTTGAGCGGCATGGATGCCGCGCCAGAGCCTACATGGACGTACTTGCGGCGTGTCCCACACCGGCACGCGTGCAAGCGCCCGCAGCAGACCGGAGCATTCGCGTGGAACCGGCAGAGGTCTTGCACAAGATTGCCAGGTGTGCGGAGTCGGTCGGCAGCGTGGCGCCGCATCTGGTGTCGGGACACGCCGAGAGTCCATCCCTGGAAACTCGGTGGAAGCGCCCGCAGCAGACCTAGGCATGCACGTCCCGCAATCTCGCAGTGCATCGCATCTGTGCGATCAGCTGCGCTTGCCGTAACGCTCCAGCCAGTGCGCGTACGAGGGCGGCAGCACCCACGATGGGCGTTCTTCGTCCAGTGCCAACGCGGCATGATACGGCCAATGCGGGTTGGCCAGGTGCGCGCGGCCGACCATCACCAGCTCCATCTGCCCGGCGCCGACGACGCGGTCGGCTTCCAGCGGATCGTCGATGTTCCAGGACGAGGCAACCGGCAGCTGCGCCTCGCGGCTGACCCGCTCGGAGTAAGGCGCCAGCAAGGCCGGCCCCCACGGAATCTGCGCAGTCGGGGTGCTGAAGCCGATGCTGACGTTGAGCAGATCCAGGCCGCCTTGCTTGAAGTTGCGCGTCAGTGCGATGGCTTCCTGCAGGGTCTGTTCGTCGCGGCCATCGAATTCGATCACGCCAAAGCGTGCGGTGAGCGGCAGCTGTTCCGGCCAGACTGCCCGCACGGCTTGCAGCGTTTCCAGCAGGAACCGCGCGCGGTTTTCGGCGCTGCCGCCGTAGTGATCCTGGCGATGATTGGCGTGTACCGAGAAGAAGCTCTGCGCCAAATAGCCATGCGCAAAATGCAGCTCCAGCCACTGGAAGCCGGCATCGCGCGCGCGCTGTGCGGCGGCGACAAAATCGCCGCGCACGCGGGCGATGTCGTCCAGCGTCATCTCGCGCGGCACTTTGGGCAGGCCGCCGCCGAAGGCGATGGCCGAGGGCGAGATGGTGTCCCAGCCACGCGGGTCGCCGTCGGCGATGTGGTCGTCACCTTCCCACGGCAGGTTGGCACTGGCCTTGCGGCCGGCGTGGCCGATCTGGATGCCCGGCACGGCGCCGGCAGCGCTGATCGATGCCGCGATGCGTGCCAGCCCCTCGGCCTGGGCGTCGTTCCACAGGCCCAGGCAACCGGGGGTGATGCGTCCTTCCGGCGACACGCCGGTGGCTTCGACGATCACCAGGCCCGCGCCGCCGCGCGCCATGCTGGCGTAATGCACCTGATGCCACGCGTTGCTGAGGCCGTCGACGGCGGTGTACTGGCACATGGGCGGCACCGCGATGCGGTTGCGCAGCGTGACGTCCTTGAGTTGATACGGAGAGAACAGCGATGACATGGAGAGCGACCACCTGAGAAAAAGCAGGCTGCGATCAGACCACGCGCGACCACCGCGCAGACACCCTGCCAATGGCACAGCGCGTTGCATGCGCTGCCAGGTGTGCGGATGCGTACCTAGTCCGGCGTGCGGTCGTGACCGGCGCAGGCGTGGTGGGTGCCGTCACGACATGGACGCCGGGTCAGGGCGGCGCAGCCAGGGCAGGCCAGGTACCGGTCGGAGCGGCCGCTGGACCCTGCGGTGCCGGCCTCGCCGGCCACCATGCCACCGCCAGTGCCGACGCGCCGCACCGGCGCCGGACCCGCGCAGCCGTGCGGCCGCCCTGCACGGTCGCCTGTGCGGCTGCGGCGCGTGCCGCGACCGCCGTTGTCCAGGCGTGGCCGCGCTCACGTTTGCCGCCCACCTTGCGATGTCAAACTGTGTCGGGCACCGCGCATGACCGCTACAGGTTGGTCGCTGGTTGCCGAAACTGAATTGCTTTACTCTGCAGCGCTTCGGCGTTGGGGGCGCCGCGTCGGTCAGGGCGCAGTGCCGCCCGTACGCCCAGCCCTTTCTTCTTCATTCCGGCGGGTGATCTCATGGTGGCATTGCAGCAGCGCTCGATCGATGCGATTCGTGGCCAGGAAACTGCGTTGTTGGCTGCATGGCTGGGCTCCAGCCTGGGCAGCGATGGACGCATTTCCCGGCAGGACGTCGAAACACAAAGTGCAGACTTCTTGCATCTGTTGGTCGCCTCCCTGAAGGACGGCGGCAGTACCCTGGACAGCGCCGACTGGAGCGAGGTGCGTCGCTTCCTGGAAAACCTCTCGCGCGACCGCGCCACCCGCGGCTTCGATTCGCAGGAAACCGCCAACTTCATCTTCTCGCTCAAGCGGGTGCTGTTTGCGCTGATGCAGCGCGAGTATGCCGATACGCCAGAGGAACTGGGCCAGCAGCTGTGGGCGCTGTCCGAGCTGCTGGACCGTCTGGGCCTGTATACCGTCAAGGCGTTCCAGAAGACCCGCGAAGACATCATCGTGCGCCAGCAGGAAGAGATGCTGGAGCTGTCCACCCCGGTGGTCAAATTGTGGGACGGCGTGCTGGCACTGCCGATGATCGGCACGCTGGATTCGCAGCGCACCCAGGTGGTGATGGAGTCGCTGCTGCAGCGCATCGTCGATACCGGCTCGGAAATCGCCATCATCGACATTACCGGCGTGCCCACCGTGGACACGCTGGTGGCGCAGCACCTGCTCAAGACCGTCACTGCGATCCGCTTGATGGGCGCCGATGCCATCATCAGCGGCGTGCGCCCGCAGATTGCGCAGACCATTGTGCACCTGGGGCTGGACCTGCAGGGTATCGTCACCAAGGCCAACCTGTCCGACGCGCTGGCCCTGGCGCTCAAGCGCATCGGCGTGACCGTGAACAAGGCAGGCTGACATGGAGCGCATCCCGATCCTGCGGATGGGCGACCTGCTGCTGGTCACCATCCAGGTGGACATGCACGATCAATTGGCGATGACGTTGCAGGAGGACCTGTCGGAAAAGATCAGCGCCACCTCCGCGCGTGGCGTGCTGATCGACATTTCCGCACTGGACATCGTCGACTCCTTCATCGGCCGCATGATCAGCACCATCTCCGGGCTGGCGGCGATCATGGATGCCAGGACCGTGGTGGTGGGCATGCAGCCGGCCGTGGCGATCACACTGGTCGAGCTGGGGCTGACCCTGCCATCGGTGCGCACCGCGCTCGATGTCGAACGCGGCATGCGCCTGCTGCAGCAGCCCGATCGCACTTCATGACGACCGGTTCGCAATCGGTGCGTACCGAACAGGATGTGGTGCTGGCCCGGCAGACGGTACGCAAGCTGGTGGTGCAGTGCGGCCTGCGTCTGGTCGACCAGACCAAGCTGGTCACCGCAGCCAGCGAACTGGCGCGCAACACCGTGATCTATGGCGGTGGCGGCGAGATGGATTGGGCCCTGGTGGAAAGCGGCATCCGCAAGGGCGTGCAGCTGACCTTCCGCGACGAAGGTCCCGGCATTCCCGACCTGGACCTGGCGCTCACCGATGGCTGGACCTCCGGCAGCGGGCTGGGACTGGGCCTGTCCGGCAGCCGGCGGCTGGTGGATGACTTCGTCCTGGATACCGCAGCCGGCAAGGGCACGCGCATCACCATCACCAAATGGAAGTGACGCTCGCTGGCGAGGTCACGCGCGCGTTTCGTGTCGACGAGACCAGCCAGGTCGGGCAGGCACGCCGCGAGGCAGCGGCATTGGCACAGACGCTGGGCTTCGATGAGGCCGCCTGCGGGCGCGTGGCGCTGGTGGCCACCGAGCTTGCCACCAATATGGTCAAGCACGGACGTGGCGGCTGCCTGCAGTTGTCCACGGTGGCCGCACGCCAGGGCATGGGCGTGGAGATTTGCGCCATCGACGGCGGCCCCGGGTTTGCACTGGCGGACGGCCTGCGCGATGGCTACTCCACCGCCGGGACGCCCGGCACCGGGTTGGGCGCGATCAAGCGCCAGGCGCAGGTGCTGGATGCGTACTCCGACGTCAAGGGCGCGATCGTGATGACACGGCTGTTTGCGCAGCAACGCGCCGAGCTAGACCTGGCGTACGGCGCCATCCGTCTGCCGCTGCACAACGAAACGGTGTGCGGCGATGCCTGGCATCTGGCCATTGGCGAGCAGCGGGCGACCATCACCGTGATCGATGGCCTGGGCCACGGTCCGGGCGCTGCCGACGCTGCCGACGCCGGAACGCGCGCTGCGGCCACGGCCAGCGGCGAGCCCGGCGAGCGCATCGCGCAGCTGCATGCCGGCATGTCCGGCACCCGCGGCGGCGCAGCGGCAGTGATGCAGTTCGACAGCAACGCCGGCCGGGTGCGCTTTGCCGGGGTGGGCAATATCGTCGCGTCGCTGTGCGATGGCGACGGCGTGCGCGGCATGCCGTCGCATCCGGGCATCGTCGGGGTGCAGTTCCGCAAGGCGCAGCCGTTCGATTTTCCGGACGCCGCCGGCAAACTGCTGGTCATGCACAGCGACGGTCTGCAATCACGCTGGAACCTGCGCGACCACCCGGGGCTGCTGTCGCGCCATCCGCGTCTGATTGCCGCAGTGCTGTTGCGCGATTACACACGTGGCCGCGACGATTGCGGCGTGTTTGTCATGCGGCTGGGAGGCCTGCAATGAATGCTTCCGGTGAGACATCGCCCCCCGATCCGCTGGCCGAACTCGACGCGCTGCGGCAGCAGAACCAGGCCCTGCGCGAAGAGTTGGAAGAAACCAACCAGGGCGTGCTGGCGCTGTATGCCGAGCTCGATCAGCAGGCCGAGCAACTGCGCGATGTGTCCGAGCTCAAGAGCCGCTTCCTGTCGTACATGAGCCACGAGTTCCGCACGCCGCTCAGCTCGATCCTGAGCATCACCCGCCTGCTCGAAGATGGCATGGACGGGCCGCTGACCGCCGAGCAGTCCAAGCAGGTGCGCTTCGTCAGCGCCTCGGCGCGCGAGCTCACCGAAATGGTCGACGACCTGCTGGATCTGGCCAAGATCGAGGCCGGGCGCATCACCATCTCGCCGGGCTGGTTCGATCTGATGGACCTGTTTGCGGCCTTGCGCGGCATGTTCCGCCCGCTCACCGATGCCAGCAGCACCACCTTGATCTTCGAAGATCCACCGACGCTGCCGATGCTATACACCGACGACAAGAAGCTGGCGCAGATCCTGCGCAACTTCATCTCAAATGCGCTCAAGTTCACCCCGCAAGGCCATGTGCGCGTGTTCGCACAGCTGGAAGGCGAAACCCATGTGCGCTTCGGCGTGCAGGACACCGGCATCGGCATTCCGGCCGAGCTTCACGATGCCTTGTTCGAAGATTTTGTACAGGTGGACTCGCCGTTGCAGAAACGGCTCACCGGTACCGGTCTGGGGTTGTCGATCTGCAAGCGGTTCGCCGAATTGCTGGGCGGCAGGGTGGGGATCAACAGCGTGGTCGGGCAAGGGTCGGAATTTTTTGTGGTGCTGCCGGTCACGCTGGCACCGGAGGATGCACTTGGGCAGTAAGCCACACATTCTGGTCGTCGACGACAACGCGGTGACGCGTTATTCGGTGCGGCGCGTGCTCGAACATCATCAGTTCGTGGTCGAAGAAGCCGGTACCGGCACCGACGGCCTGACCAAGCTGGCCGGGCAGGCATTCTCTGCGGTGGTACTGGACGTCAATCTGCCGGACATGAGCGGCTTCGACATCGTGCGCACGTTACGCGCCGAGCCGCGCACCGCGTCGCTGCCGGTGGTGCACGTGTCTGCGGCGTCGATCGCCACCGGCGACATGATCACCGGCCTGGAAGCCGGTGCCGATGCCTACCTGATTCACCCGGTCGACCCCAGTGTGCTGGTCGCCACGCTGCGCACCCTGCTGCGCGCGCGCCAGGCCGAGGACGCCTTGCGCATCAGCGAGGCACGCTTCCGCGAGATCTTCGAGCACATCAGCGCGCCGATTGCGGTGGTCGATGCCAGGCTGCACACGCATGAGGCCAATGCGGCGTTCCAGCGCTTGATCGGTGCCGCCACGCCCGGCGAGGTGATTGCCGTGCCCGGCGTGGACCAGGCCGCCACCGTGCACGCGCTGACCAACGCGCTGGCGCAGCGCGAGCGCTGGAGCGGTGCCTTGTCGATCCTGTGCGAGGGCAAGGTGTGCGAGACCGAATGGCGCGTGTCGCCGTATCGCGAACCGGATCTGGGCCTGCTGCTGGTCGAAGACGTCACCGAACAGCGCCTGCGCGAGCGCGAGCAGCGCCAGGAACTGGATACCGCCACCACCGAGCTGGCCCACCAGATCGCCGAGCGCCAGCGCACCGAAATCCAGTTGCTGCAGGCGCAGAAGATGGAGGCGCTGGGCAAGCTCACCGGCGGCATCGCGCACGACTTCAACAATCTGCTGACCAGCATCATTTCCGGCCTGGACATGATCCAGTTGGCGGTCGAGTCCAATCGCATCGAGCGGGTGCCGCGGCTGGCCGAGATCGCCACCGGCTCGGCGCATCGCGCCGCCGCGCTGACCCAGCGCATGCTGGCCTTTGCGCGCAAGCAATCGCTGGATGCGCAGGCCTTCGACATCAACGCGCGGGTGCGCTCGCTGGAAGACATGCTGCACCGCTCGATCGGCGAGAACATCGTGCTGGAAATGGAGCTGGCGGACACGCCGCTGGTGGCGGTGGCCGATGCCAACCAGCTCGAAAACGTGGTGCTCAATCTGGTGATCAATGCGCGCGACGCGTTGAAGGGGCGGGGCACCATCCGCATCCAGAGCGCGGCCTATACCGCGCAGGGCGATCCGGAACTGGACGATGGCGATTACGTGGCGGTGAACGTGATCGACAACGGCAGCGGCATCGAGCCGGCCATCCTCAATCAGGTCTTCGAGCCGTTCTTCACCACCAAGCCGATCGGCGAAGGCACCGGCCTGGGCTTGTCGATGACTTATGGCTTTGCGCGCCAATCCGGCGGCACCGCGCGCATCACCAGTACCGTGGGCCGCGGGACCACGGTGGCCTTGCTGCTGCCGCGCGGACTCACCGCCAGCGCAGTGCCGCCGGCACCGGCACCGAGTTCGCCGCGGACGCGCAGCGAGCGCATCCTGCTGGTGGACGACACCGACGTGGTGCGCATGATGGTGAGCGAGGTGCTCAGCGATGCCGGCTACCACGTGATCGAAGCCGAAGACGCCAATGGCGCACTGGATCAGTTGCGTGCCGGTGTGGAGATCGATCTGGTGGTGTCCGACGTCGGCCTGCCCGGCATGAACGGGCGCGACATGGCCGATGTGGCGCGCGCGCTGCGCCCCGGCCTGCCGATCCTGTTCATCACCGGCTACGCCGAAAACGCCGCCACCCGCCAGGAATTTCTGGCCGACGGCATGGCGCTGCTGCCCAAGCCTTTCAGCCTCAACGATCTGCTCAACATGGTCGGCCAGATGCTCGATAGCAGTGTGCTGGCCGTCCGCGGCTGACGCGATTTGCGCGCGTAGGCGTCAGCCGTCGATGCCGACCTGCCGCGCGACGCTGTCGTGGCGACGCCTTGCGCGTTGAATGCCGTCGGGGCCAACGTCGACCCGCATGTATCAGGTGTGCGCTTCCTGCGCGTGACACGCTACGTTGTACGCGCCTGCCTGTAGCGGGCGGTCGTCCAGTGCGTCGGCAGTGCCGATGTGTCGTTCGCTTGCGCGCGCTCAACGCGAATACGCGTACGGGCCGAACGTGACGCCCAGGAAACCGCCGGCGCTGTCGGTGCTGAGCATGCTCGCATCGCCCTGTTCCAGCAGCGTCTGCCATTGGCCGCTGCCGACCGCGTAATCCACATGCACGCGTGCGCCATCCAGGGCGAAGCGCAGCGTGACCGGTTGGCTTGCATCGGCCAGCGGCGCGCGTGCCAGCACGGTGCCGGTGCCCGGCTCCTGCGTCCCGGCGCGGCGGGACAGCACCACCGACATGCCCGCATCGTCGCGCACCAGCAGTGCGGCCAGGAAATGACTTTCCCTGGCGACGATCGCCAGCCCGGCCTGTTCGCCCGCTGCCAGCGTGCTTCCATCGACGGTCGCCCCCAGCGTGGCGTGGTGATGCTGCAGACGGTGGCCGAGATACGCCGGTTGCCCGCGGCCGATATCGCCCAGCGCCACGGTCGAAGGCGTGATGCGCAGACCCTGTGGGCCGGTGACATACCACGGCGTGGTTGGCGGATGGATGGTCATCCATTGCATCGGCACGTGCGCGTCCTGGAAACGCTCGCTCCACTGCATCGGCCCGCTGGTGGGTGTGTCCTGCGGGCCTGCCGGCAGCGGCGGGCGCGCGGCGACCACAGGCACTGCCGTGCCGTGCGGCACTATCACCGGCCAGCCGTCGCGCCACTGCACCGGCAGCAGGAAGGTTTCGCGGCCCAGGTTGTAGCGGTTGCCTTGATACGGGCGGGTGGCCAGGAACACCGCCCACCAGGAGCCGTCCTGCAATTCGACGAACTGCGCGTGGCCTGCGGAGGTGATCGGCGCGTCGCGGCTTGGGTCCAGATCGCGCTGGGTCAGCACCGGATTGCCGCCCCAGGGCTGGTACGGCCCGGCGATCTGGCGGCTGCGGTAGATCATCTGCGCATGCTGCTCGCCGGTGCCGCCCTCGGCTGCGGTGAGGTAGTAGTAGCCATCGCGGCGGAACAGGTGCGGGCCCTCGATATGCTCGGGGTTGCTGGCTGGCCTGAAGCCCGCATCCACCAGCACCTGGCGCGTGCCGACCAGTTTCATGCGGGTCAGATCCAGCTGCTGCAGCCAGATCGCGCGGTGTCCGTCGTAACGCAGCGTGCCGGCAGGCACATCGTTGTTGACCAGCCAGGCGCTGCCGTCGTCGTCGAAGAACAGCGATGGATCGATGCCCTTGGCATCCAGCCAGATCGGGTCCGACCACGGTCCGGCCGGATCCCTGGCGGTGATCAGGAAATTGCCGCCATCGCAGTAGAAACAGGTGCTGGCGATGTAGAAGATGCCGTCGTGGTGGCTGATGCTGGCGGCGAACAGTCCGCGGGTGAGTTCGTCGCTGCCGTATCTGATCTGGCCGGGGCGATCGATCGCATTGCCGATCTGCGTCCAGTGCACCAGATCGCGGCTCTTGAACACCGGCAGGCCGGGGAAATAGCCGAAGCTGGAGTTGACCAGATAGAAGTCGTCGCCAACGCGGACCGCAGATGGGTCCGGATGGAAGCCGGCCACGACAGGGTTGCGGTACTGCGCTGCGGTCGGCACCGGGCCGCCGTCATCGCCCTGGTAGTCGATCCGGTTGATCACCGCGCTGCCGGCCTGCGCCAGCTGACAGCTCACTGCGGCCAGGAGGCCCGCCATCCATCCAAGTCGTTTCAAGGTCTGTCCCTCTCCGGAGCGCGTCCACATGGCGCCAGCATGACAGCACACCGCTACTGCAGGCATCTGCCATTTCGCCATGGCTGGCGCGCGCCACGCACAGGGCTGTGCGGCGGCAGCCACGTGCGCCACGGCACGCTTGCCATAGAGCTGAAACATTGCTGACATATCGTGCGCGCGGCGCCACGTCGCGCCTTCGGCCGGCACAACCCCGTATCGCCCCTCGCGTCACCTACCCAAGGATCATTTCGCATGCCGTTGTACTCGTCTGTCTCCGCGTCCCTGACGTCCGCCACCACGCACGCACCCGCACGTCGTCGCGCCGCCTTGCAGCGCACGCCGCTGGCGCATGCCTGCGCCGGCCTGCTGCTCGCCTCGCTGGCGGCCGCGGCCTCTGCGCAGCAGGTGCCGACGCGCCAGGGAGAGGGCGAGGGCAGCCCGACCGCGCTGGATACGGTCACCGTCACCGCCGAGCACCGCGAGCAGAACCTGCAGGAAGTGCCGGTGTCGGTGGGCGTGGTGCAGGGCGCGGCGATGCGCGAGTTCACCGCCGGTGGCGACGACACGCTGCTGGCACTGTCCGGCCGCGTACCGGGCTTCTATGCCGAGACCACCACCGGGCGCATCTTCCCGCGCTTCTATATCCGTGGCCTGGGCAATATCGATTTCTATCTTGGCGCTTCGCAGCCGGTGTCCATCATCCAGGGCGACGTGGTGCTGGAACACGTGGTGCTCAAATCCAACCCGGTCTACGACGTGGACCAGGTCGAAGTGCTGCGCGGCCCACAGGGCACCTTGTTCGGCCGCAACACCACCGCCGGTATCGTCAAGTTCGACACGATCAAGCCCGGCGATACCTATACCGGCCGCGTCGATGCCAGCTACGGCAGCTACAACACGGTGTCGCTGGACGGCGGCTTCGGCGGCCCGATCAACGACGTGCTGTCGTTCCGCGTGTCGGCCCTGTATCAACACCGCGACGACTGGGTGGACAACACCTTCGCCGGCAGCAGCGCCGACGGCACGCGCACGCCGCGCAAGGATGCGATGGGCGGCTACAACGACCGCAATGCGCGCCTGCAGGTGCTGCTCAAGCCCAACGACGCGTTCTCGCTGCTGGGTTCGGTGCATACCCGCGACTACGACGGTACCTCCACGTTGTTCCTGCGCAATGCGGTCACCCGTGGTAGCGACAAGGTCGACGTGGCGCGCGATCGCGTGGCCTACGACGAGGCGCACGACAACCCGCAGGCGTATCAGACCGACGGCGGCTCGATCAAGGCAATCTACGATTTCGGCGGCGTGTCGCTGACTTCCATCACCGCTTACGAGACCACCTCCGGCTACAGCCGTGGCGACACCGATGGCGGCGCAGCGGCGAACAACCCGGTCAATGGCGTGCCGAACGGCTTCGGCCAGTCGATGGGGCAGATCCGCGACCTGGACCAGTACACCCAGGAACTGCGTCTGGCCAGCGAAGGCGACGACGCACTGCAGTGGCAGGTGGGCGCGTTCTACTTCGATGGGCGCGACACCACCGATTTCTATCAGCGTGCGTATTTCCTGCAGACCGCGGCGCGCAACCCCAACAACTGGGTACGCCTGCGCAACACCAATACCTCCTGGGCCGGGTTCGGGCAGCTCAGCTACAAGGCCACCGACGCACTCACCTTGACCGCCGGTCTGCGCCAGACCAAGGACAGCAAGGAAACCCGTCTGCTCAAGACCGCCGACACCGCCGCAGGTGCGGTGACCTATCGCGGCCGCCGCGACGTGCGCATGTCCGATACCCAGCCCAGCTGGGACCTCAGCGCGATGTATGAGATCAATCCCGAGCTGAGCGTCTATGCGCGCGTTGCACGCGGCTTCCGCGGTCCGACCATCCAGGGCCGCAGCGCGGTGTTCAATTCGGATTTCACCACCGCCGATTCGGAAACCATCCTGTCGTGGGAAGCCGGCATCAAGAGCAGCCTGTTCGACAACCGTCTGCGTCTGAATGTCAGCGGCTTCACCTATACGGTGAACGACATCCAGCTCAACGGCAACGACTCGGACGGCAACGGTGTGCTGTTCAATGCCGACAAGGGCAAGGCCTACGGCCTGGAAGCGGATCTGGACTGGCGCCCGATCTCCAACCTGTCGCTGACCGCCGGACTGAGCCTGCTGCATAGCGAGATCCGGGACGATCGCGTCTATGCGCAGGCCTGTGCGCTCAACGGCGTGGTGGTGTGCACGGTCAACGACCCGACCATCCGCGTCGGCGCCAACACCTTTGCGCAGATCGACGGCAACCCGTTGCCCAACGCGCCCAAGTACAACCTCAACCTGGCCGCGCGCTACGACATCCCGGTGGGCAACGACGGCGCCTTCTTCGTGTCCACCGACTGGAACAAGCAGGGCGAAACCAGCTTCGTGCTGTACGACTCCACCGAGTTCCGCGCCGACGGTAATTTTGAAGGCGGCCTCAAGCTCGGTTACACCGGCGGCTATGGCGCGTGGGAAGTGGCGGCGTTTGCGCGCAACATCACCAACGAGAAGAACGTCAAGGGCGTGATCGAAAACTACATGGCGGCGGTGTACAACGAGCCGCGAGTGGTGGGCGTGTCGGTCAACGTCAACTGGCAGTAAGCGCGATTGAGACGGTAGCGAGCGGCTGCGCAATGGTCTTGTCGGCCGCTCCCGGTTGCTGATTGATCGGCATCACTGCGCGCGTGGCGCAGCGATGCTGGTCGTAGAACCAGGCCCGCTGCGTGCATCGCGCAGCGGGTTTTTTGTATCAACGGCTGCGCAATACCGACTGCACCCAGCTGACGATCTGCGCGCTGCTCACCGCGCCCGAGTGACGACCCAGCTCGCTGCCGCCGCGGATGGCCAGCAAGGTCGGGATGCTGCGGATGCCAAAGCGCGTGCCCAGCGCCGGATGCAGATCGGTATCGACCTTCGCCAGCCGGACCTGCGGTTCGAGCATTGCCGCGGCTGCGGCAAACTGTGGCGCCATGCTCAGGCATGGTCCGCACCACGGCGCCCAGAAATCCACCACCAACGGCAGCGCGCTGCGCACCGCATGCTTGTCGAAATCGGCCGCCGACAGCGCCACCGGCGTGCCCAGGAACAAGGGCTTGTGGCAACTGCCGCAGTTGGGTGCATCGCGCAGACGCGCAGCTGCGACACGGTTCATCGCAGCGCAGTTCGGGCAGGCGATCAAAAGCGGTGCGTCTGTCATGCGGCGGTCTCCGGTGGCAGGCAATGCAATCGCTGCGCTCGCGCATTATGAGCGGTGAGCGCGGCTGCATGCGGCCAGTGTAACTGCCATCGCCGAAGGCCCGGTGTCGTCGGCCACTGCCGCAACACCGGGTGTGCGGCGCTCATGCGACAGGCCGGCGCACGCGCTGCAGTGCTCAGCCCGACTGCCCCAGGCTCAGGATCGGAACGAAGCCGCCGTAGATCAGGCGCTTGCCATCGAACGGCATCGGGTTGACCGACGGGTCCATGCGCGGGTCGTCCATCATCTTGCGCATGCCCGCATCGCGGGTCGCCTTGTCCGGCCATTCGATCCACGAAAACACCACGGTTTCGTCCTCGCCGGCATCGACCGCGCGATGGAAGTCGGTCAGTTGTCCGTGCTGGACGTCATCGCCCCAGCACTCCACCACGCGCAACGCGCCGTACTCGATGATGACGGCATCGCCCATGCGGGCATGTTCCAGAAACGCGGCCTTGTTGACCGTCGGCACCGCAAGCGCAAACCCATCCACATACGACATGACCACCTCCTCAGACATGGCGCACGGCGTGCGCCTGATGATGACGAACAGATGCTGGTGCGATCGACACAAGCGGCAAAGCAGCGCCAGAGCGTGTGCCGCCCCGCGCATGGAGTGCGAGCATACGGCGCATCTCGCCGGGGAGCACTGGTCGCGCTCGCATGACGTTGATGCACACGTCGTTGTGCCTGGCTTGCATTGCCGGATCGCGCGCGCGGCACGATGCGCGGTGCATTCTGGATGAGTTCGTCAGGGGGCGTTGTCGCCAGGGACTGGCGCTGCGACGGGCGCCAGCATGGGCATCGCGTGGGCTTCGACCAAGCAGCACGCGCTGCCGGGCGCTGTGGCGGACACTCTGATGTCCGACCTGCGATTACCCGGCCAGGTTGTGTCGCCGCAGCACGGCCTCAAACACCACTTCGCCGTCTTCGTTGCGCGCCTGCAGCGTGCCACCGTGCGCCTTGACGAATTGGTCGGCGATGAACAGGCCCAGACCCAGCCCCTGGCTGGCATGGAAGCTGGCCTTGAACGGCTCGAACAGGCGCGGCATCAGACTGTCCGCGATGCGCCCGACGTTGCGTACCGACAGCCGCAGCGTGTCGCGTTCGCGTCCGTCCAGGTGCACCCGCACAGGCTGGTTGCCGCCATGCAGCACCGCGTTGCCGACCAGATTGGACACGACCTGTGCCAGGCGATCGCCATCGCCGTCGCCGTCCAGATCGCCTTCGGTACGCAGGTCGATCGGCGTGTGCGGATTGGCCTGGGCCACCTCGCCCACCACGCTGTGGGTCACTTCGCCCAGATTGCAGGGGCCGAACTGCATCGACAGCCCGTCGCTGCGCAGGCGCGAGAAATCCAGCAACTGTTCGACCATTCGCGCCATGCGCCGCGCGCTGTTTTCCAGGTGATCGAGCGTGCGCGCGGCCGAGCCGTCGGCGTCCACATCCAGGCTGAGCTTGTCGGCGCACAGCAGGATCACCGACAGCGGCGTGCGCAGGTCGTGGGTGAGCACGGCCATCATGGTTTCGTTGAGGGTGAGGGCGCGTTCCAGCGAAGCGTTGCGCGCCTTGAGCAGGCGCCGCTGCTGGTACAACTCGATGAACACATTGACCTTGCTCAGGATCACGTGCGGCTCGATCGGCTTGTGCAGGAAATCCACCGCGCCGGTTTCGTAGCCCTGGAACGCGCGCATCGGATCGTTCGGCGATGCGGTCAGGAAAATGATCGGCACATGCCGGCTACGCTGCGAGCCGCGCATCAGTTCGGCCAGCGAAAAGCCATCCATCTCCGGCATGTGCACATCCAGCAGCGCCAGCGCCACGTCGTGTTCGAGCAGCAGTTCCAGCGCCTGTGCGCCGGACGCGGCGCACAGCACCTGAAGGCCGTCGCGCTGCAGCAGCGCTTCCATCGCCACCAGATTCTGCGGCACGTCGTCGACGATCAGCAGCTTGGCGGGTTCATCGCCGTTGCTGTGCGCAGCCAGGCCGGTCGCGGTGAGGTTCATGGGTGAAAGGCTTCCAGTCGGCTGCAGATCGCCTGCAGGGTGAGCACCGCATCGGCGCCAGCATAGGCGAGAGCGGAGGCGGGCATCAGCGGTGAGGCGGCATCGTCGGGGCGCTGGATCCAGGCGGTGCCGCCGACCGCGCGCACCGCCGCCACCCCGGCGCTGCCGTCGCTGCTGGCGCCGGTGAGCAGAATCGCCAGCAGGCGCTGGCCGAAGACGTCGGCGGCCGATTCGAACAAGGGATCGATCGCCGGGCGCGAGAACAGCACCGGTGCATCCATCGACAACGCCAGGCTGTCGCGTGTTTCCACCAGCAGATGGTAGTCGGGCGGGGCGATGGTGACACTGCCGGCAAGCAGCGGCTGCTTGTCTTCGGCTTCGCGCACCGGCAAGGCGCAGCGTGCATCCATCAATTCGGCAAGATGGCTGGTGCGGTCGCGCGGCAGATGCAACACCACCAGCACCGGCATCGGCAGGTCCGCAGGCAGGCTGGACAACAGTGCCTGCAAGGCCATGACGCCGCCGGCCGAGGCACCGATCACCATCGCGTCGAACTGCGCTGCCGCCGCGTGCATGACATTCATGCCGCCGCCTTGCGGAACAGGCGCTGCTCGCGTGCCACGGTCTCGAATGCCTGCGCATGCGCACCGAACTGCAGCGATTCCTTGCTGCCCAGGCCCAGAAACCCGCGATGCACCAAGGCATCGTAAAACAGGCCCACTGCACGGTCCTGCAGGCTGCGGTTGAAATAGATCAGCACGTTGCGGCACGACACCAGATGCACTTCGGAGAACACCGTGTCGGTGGCCAGGCTGTGATCGGCGAAGACGATATTGCGCTTCAACCGGCGATCGAATACCGCACCATCGTAGGCGGTGGTGTAGTAGTCGGAGAGCGAGCCGCGGCCGCCGGCGTCCAGGTAATTGCGGCTGAACTGCGCAATGCGGTCGATGCCGAACGCACCTGCTTCGGCCATGCCCAGCGCCTCGGGATTGATGTCGGTGGCATAGATCACCGCCTTTTCCAGCAGGCCTTCTTCGTGCAACAGAATGGCCAGCGACCAGACTTCCTCGCCGGTGCTGCAGCCGGCCACCCACAGCTTGATCGACGGATAGGTGCGCAGTACCGGCACCGCATGCTCGCGCAGGACGCGAAAGTAGGCCGGGTCGCGGAACATCTCCGACACCTGCACGGTGAAGAACTGCATCGCCTGCGCAAAGGTGTCCGGTTCGTGCAGCAGACGGTGCTGCAGATCGGCCACGCGCGCGCACTCCAGACGCGCCATCGCGTGGCGCATGCGCCGACGCAGCGACGACACCGCGTAATCGCGGAAGTCGTAGTGGTAGCGCTGGTAGACCGCTTCCAGCAGTACCCGCAGTTCCAGGTCGAAGAGCTCCACCGCGTTCATTGCCGTGAGCACCATACCCGACACAGCGACACCAGCTTGTCCACGTCGATGGGCTTGGCGATGTAGTCGTTGGCGCCGGCTTCGAGACAGCGTTCGCGATCGTCGGCCATGGCCTTGGCGGTCAGCGCGATGATCGGCAGATCCTGCCACTGACGATTGGCGCGGATCTGGCGCATCGCGGTCAGGCCATCCATCTCCGGCATCATGATGTCCATCAACACCAGGTCCACCTCGTGCTTGGCCAGATGTTCCAGCGCCTCGCGGCCATTGCGGGCGATCTGCAGCGTCACGCCCAGCGGCTCGAGCACGCTGGACAGCGCAAAGATGTTGCGCACATCGTCCTCGGCCAGCAGCACGGTGGCGCCGTCCAGCACCGCGTCGCGGCGGCGCGCTTCACGCAGCAGGCGTTGCTGGTCGCTGGGCAGCGAGGCTTCCACGCTGTGCAGGAACAGCGTCACCTCATCGAGCAGGCGCTCGGGCGAGCGCACGCCCTTGATGATGATGCTCTTGGAATAACGGCGCAGGCGTTGTTCCTCGTCGCGGGTGAGCGCGCGCCCGGTGTAGACGATGACCGGCGGAAACGCGACTGCGTCGTTGCCCGCCATGCGCTCGAGCAGGTCGTAGCCGCTGCCGTCGGGCAGCGCCAGATCGGTGACCATGCAATCGAAGGTGGAGCCGGCCAGCTGCTGCATCGCTTCGGCAATGCTGCCCACCGCGACGATGTCCAGTTGATCGCGCGCCAGCAACAATTGCAGATTCGCACGCAGGGCGCTGTCGTCTTCGACGATCAGCAAGCGGCGTACCGCGCGTGCATTGGTGTCTTCCAGTTGGCGGATCGCACCCGCCAGCAGCTCGCGCGTGGCTGGCTTGATCAGATAGCCCACCGCGCCCAGTTCCAGGGCAATCTGGCTGCGCTCCAGCGCGGAAACCACATGCACCGGGATATGGCGCGTGGCCGGGTCGCGCTTGAGGCGTTCGAGCACGCTCAGGCCGGATGCATCCGGCAGGCCGATGTCGAGCAGGATGCCGCTGGGACGCAATTCGGTCGCCAGATGCAGCGCTTCTTCGGCGCTGGGCGCCACCACGCAATCAAAATCCAGTTCGTGGGCCAGGTCGACCAGCGCCTGCGCAAAGCGTGTTTCGTCTTCCACCGCCAGGATCAGCCGGCCGGGACGGGTGCGTTGGTCGCGATCGTCCTCGGCGCGCTGCAGCGGCGGTGTGGCGGTTGCCGGAATCGGCAGCGGCATTTTCGTGGACGCCACCGCAGCGCGCTCGCCAAGGCGCGAAGCCATGGCCATGCCGCTGGCGGGCCGCGACGACGGCGTGGCGCCGATCGCTACTGCGCCCGCGTTGGCCTGCGCTACCGTGACCGGCTCGGCCGGTGCGCCGTCGATCGGCAATTCCAGCGTAAAACAACTGCCGCGTCCCGGCTGGCTGTCCACGCGGATACTGCCGCCCATGCGCTGCGCCAAGTCGCGCGAGATCGACAGCCCCAGGCCGGTGCCGCCATAGCGACGGCGCGTGCTGCCATCGGCCTGACGGAACGCTTCGAAGATGATCTCGGTCTGTTCGTGCGCGATGCCGATGCCGGTGTCGTTGACCTTGAACAGCACCCGGCCCGGCGTGTGCGACTGGATCGACAGGCTGACGTTGCCGTGTTCGGTGAATTTGATCGCGTTGGCCAGCAGGTTCTTGAGGATCTGCTGCAGGCGTTGGCTGTCGATGACCAGTTGCGTCGGTGCGTCGGATTCGGCAGCCAGCTGCAACGCCAGGCCTTTCTGGCGCGCCAGCGGCTCAAAGGTTTCGCGCAGGCGCTGCAGTACCGAGGTGGTGGCGACGGTTTCGTCGGCCAATTCCACGTGCCCGGCCTCGATCTTGGACAGGTCGAGAATGTCGTTGATCAATGCCAGCAGGTCGTTGTTGGACGACAGGATCGCCTGTGCGTATTTCACCTGCTCGGGGCTGAGCGTGCCGTCCTTGTTGTCCGACAACAGCTTGGCCAGGATCAGCGCGCTGTTGAGCGGAGTGCGCAACTCGTGCGACATGTTGGCCAGAAACTCGGACTTGTAGCGCGAGGCAGTGGACAACTCGTTGCTGTTGCGCACCAGCTGGTTCTGCGCAACCAGCAAGGCCTGCTTCTGGGCCTCCAACGCCTGGGTCCGTTCCTCCAGCTGCACATTGGTCTGTTCCAGCTCGGCTTGCTGCAGTTCCAGATCGCTCTGCGATTGCTGCAGGCTGCGGCTTTGCTCCTCCAACTCCTCGTTGGCCACGCGCAGTTCTTCCTGCTGGGTCTGCAGTTCTTCGCTCTGACGCTGGGTTTCTTCCAGCAAGGCCACCAGCTGCGCGCGCAGCAACGCGGTGCGCAAAGCCAGGCCGATGTTTTCGCCGCAGCGTGCGAGCAGTTCTTCTTCGCGCGTGCGGGCAGCGCCCGGCGCAGCGGCGCGGCCCAGCTCGAGAATGCCGATCACCCGCCCATCGGCGACGACCGGTGCCAGCAGCAGCTCCTGGCAAGCGCTCCGGCCCAGGCCCGAGGCGATCTGCAGATGTCCGGCTTCCACACCGCGCACCCGGCGCACCGTGCCGCCACGCAAGGCCTCGCCGAGTTGGCCGGTATCGGTGGGCAGTGTCTTGGATACATCGGCCGGCAGCGCGGCGCCGCCGGTCAGACGCAGGCGTTCGCCCTCGATGCGATACAACGCGCCGACCTGCGCATCCAGCGTGTGGCACAACGCGCGCACGGCGGCATTGGCCAGATCGTCCGGGCTGTGATCGCCGCGCAAGCTGGCTTCGATCGTGTTCTCGGCCTGCTGTAGCCACAGCGCCAGTTCGGCCTGACGGCGCGCACGGATGGCCTGCATCACCACCAGCGCCATCGCCAGGAACGACACCCCGCCAATGCTGCGGTTGACCGAGGAAAAACTCGAATTGGTACTGGCCGGCGCCAGCTGAAAGCCGATTGCGACCAGCACGCACGACAGTGCGGCGACCACCAGCGGTGCCTGCACGCGATTCTGGAACACCGTCACGCC
This sequence comes from Xanthomonas arboricola, assembly GCF_002940665.1. GTDB lineage: Bacteria > Pseudomonadota > Gammaproteobacteria > Xanthomonadales > Xanthomonadaceae > Xanthomonas > Xanthomonas arboricola_B. The sequence continues at coordinate 418,015 of NZ_MIGY01000003.1, read as the reverse complement.
CACGGCGACAAAATAGGTCAACCACACCGCGTAGCCGAGCGGCGTGATCAATTCCACGCCGAGCGTTCCTGCCATCAGGGCCCCCGCGATTCCCCACACCCAGCGGTCGCGTGTGGTCGAGATGTTCTGCATAAAGGCACGGACCGGACTGGAAGGGCGGTCATGGTAGCCGATAATTTTCACGCGCAAATGGCCGGTATCTTGACGCCTGCAGCCGGGTCGGCTTGCACGCGGCCTTCACGCACTCGTCACTATGGTCGCGCGCTTTTCCGGGGGAAAGTCGCGTGATGGATGCGCAAACGGCCGTCGGCAGTGCGGGGCCGCTTTCTCACGACAGCCGGCAGTGCCAGCTGTTGGTGCAGAGCGTGTCCGATTATGCGATCTACATGCTCGATACGGGCGGCCATGTGTGCAGCTGGAATCCCGGGGGCGAGCGCATCAAGGGGTATACCGCTGCCGAGGTCATGGGGATGCATTTCTCGCGCTTCTACCTGCCCGAGGATGTGCAGCGCGGCGAACCGGCCCGCAATCTGGATACCGCCAGACGCGAAGGACGCTTTGCCACCGAAGGCTGGCGGGTGCGCAAGGACGGTCGCCGCTTCTGGGCAAGTGTGGCGATCGAGCCGGTGCTGGAATTTGGCGTGTTGGCCGGGTTTGCCAAGGTCACCTGCGACATCGACCAGCGGCACCAGGCGCAGCAGCTGTTGCAGCAGGCGCAGCACGCCCTGCTGCAGTCGCAGAAGGTGGATGCGCTGGGTCGCCTGACGCTCGGCATGGCGCACGATTTCAATAATCTGCTGACGGTGATGGCGACCAGCCTGGATCTGATCGCGCTGCGCGCCGGCGACGACGCGCGCACGCGCATGCTGGTGGAGGCGGCGCAGACGGCAGTCGATCGTGGCACCTTGCTGACGCGCCAGCTGCTCGCCTTCGCGCGCGGGCAGCGGCTGATTCCCGAGCGCCATGGCGCCAACGCGGTGGTGACACGCTCGCTGGAACTGCTGCGGCGTGCCTGCCCGGCCGGGCTGGCGCTGTCGCTCAAGTTTGCCGAGCAATTGCCCGATATCCGCGTGGATCCCGGCCAACTGGAAGCGGCCTTGCTCAATCTGGTGTTCAACAGCTGCGATGCCATGCCCGGTGGCGGCAACATCGTGCTGGAAACGGCGCGACAGCAGCGTGTTGCGCCATCCGATCCGCATGGCCGGCCGCGCGGCTACGTCAGCATCGCCGTGCGCGATGACGGCCCCGGCATGTCTGCGCATGTGGCGCAATGCGCCAGTGAGCCGTTTTTCACCACCAAGGACGTGGGCAAGGGCTCTGGCCTGGGATTGAGCCAGGTGTATGGCTTTGCGTCCCAATCCGGTGGCTTCGTCGAGCTGGACACCGCTCCGGCTTGCGGTACCAGCGTTACCCTGTTTCTCCCGGCCATCGAGGAGGCTGAGCATGACTGAACCCCTGCGTCTGTTGATGGTGGAAGATCAACAGGAATTGCGCGAACTGATCGGCGAGGCGCTGCGCGATGCAGGCATCGCCGTCGAAACCGCCGACGACGGCCACAGCGCCTTGCGCATGCTGCGCGAGAGCGGCCCCTATGATGTGGTCTTCAGCGACATCCGCATGCCCAACGGCATGTCGGGCATTGAACTGAGCGAACACGTGGCGCAGCTGCTGCCGCAGGCCCGGGTGATCCTGGCCTCGGGGTTTGCAAAGGCGCAATTGCCGCCGCTGCCGGCGCAGGTGGATTTCCTGCCCAAGCCGTATCGCCTGCGTCAGCTGATCGATATGCTCAAAGGCGTTACAGCCAACGCCTGAGCGTTGGCTGCGTGTGTCATGCGCTACACACACCTCTGCACGCAGTTGCGCGGCAGCCGTGCGTCGCGTTGACGGTGCGTCATGCGCCTACGCCGCTCAACGGCTTTGGTAGTACACCTTGTCGATGGCGATCTCCACCGGTGCGGCGGGTGGATCGGCCACCAGCATGAACATCTGTTTGACCGCCTGCAGATCCAGATCGTAGAACGCACTGAAGGGAATGCTCACCTCGTGCCAGGCGCCATCGCGCACCAGGCCGTACTGATTGCCGCCCGCGGCAAAATCCACCCAGCTGTCGCCAAAACTTGTGTTGATGCCGATCTTGAAGGTCGACGGCGTGGTGGTTTTCAGGTGCAGCTTCAGCGCGCCGCCGGCATAGGCGGCCATGTTGCGATAGTCGGTCTGGATGCCCAGGCCATACCAGGCACCAGCGTTGGCGCGGTACGCCATCACGTTGCGGCCTTCGAACGGCGCCTGCGCAATCGGGGCGAGGTTGTTCCACAGATATAACTCGGCATCCTGGCCCAGGTTCAGCCGCCCGCTGGTATCGGTCTGCTCGGTGAACACGCCAAAGCGCCCTGCGGGCGCCGCGTGTTGCGCGCCCACGTACAGCTGCGAACCGGGGTTCTGATACAGGCGGATGTAATCGATCTCCATCCTGCCGGGCAGCGGCGCGGTCACCGCCGCAGGCGAGGTGATGCCGGTATAGGCGCCTCCCACGGCGAGATTGAGCAGTAAGTACTGCTGCTGATGGAATTCGTGCAGCGAGGCGCCCTCGATATTGGAGATCGCAAACTCGAAGTACTGCTGGCCGTCGATCGACACGCGGATGAACTGCGGGTCCCAGCTCATGCGGTACACATGGAAGTCGCCATGCAGATCCACCGGACTGGTGTAGCTGGTGTCGTAGTCGGCCTGCTGGCCGTTGTAGTCCCAGTGCACGGCGGCGCCGATACGGCGATTGGCGCTGCCATTGGCGATCGCCGCTGCCATGCCGGCTTCCATCAGGTCGATCTCGCCGCGACCTGGCCACACGCCGATGGTGCCCAGCATCCAGTACGCCGGCCACAGCCCATTGCCCACCACCGGCGTCTTGATGCGCGCTTCCAGCGTGCCGTACTTGAAATGCATGCGGCCTTCGGTCTTGAGACGCGCCGAGGTGAACGGCATGCCCTGGAACGCTTCGCGCCGCGCTTCGATCACCAGCCGGCCGTTGTCGATGCGCGCGTTTTCGGCGCGGCTGGTGTAGTACTGCATCTCGCCGTTGCCCCAGCCGCACAGGCCGATCTGGCAGCCGTTGCCGACGTCGTAGGTCCACTTGTTGCCGTCGATGCCGGGGCCGTCGAAGTTGTCCTCCCAGACCAGGGTTTGCGCGTGTGCGCCTGGTGTCATCGTCACTGCCCATAGCAGGGCCAACTGTACAGCCACGCTGCGTAGCGTGTTCATTGCGTACGTCTCCGAAAAGTGGACCGACGTCCATGGAGAAGTGACGCTGCGCAGCGGCTACTTTAGTGTCAAAGCAATTGTGTGGCGCGTTTCAGTTCCGTGGCGTCCATTCCGGAATAGTCCAGCATCGGCATGACGGTGGTCGCAGACTGCATGCGGCGGATGTTGCGTGGCAGCAGCTGGCTGCGAATGTTTCGCTGCGGGCGCGATGGCATCTGCGGCGTCCGGAGCAATGCGTTCAAGCCGGGAGATGGTCCCATCGCCGCCGCATACGCACCTTGGCAGGCTTCGGATTGGCTGCTGCGCAGGGGATGCCACCGTGGCAGGCAAGCCGCGTGCTGCTGCACATCGATGACCTTGCAGATGCACCATCACGATGGCCTGCGGCAGCTTGTCGAGCATGCTGGCGCATGCCTGGCTCAATGCCCTGCGTGCACCGTCCACGCCACCAGCCGTATCACCAACGGTCGCACCACCATCACGCAGCAGAACGCGGTGGGCATCGCAATACGGTAGGCGTCCAGCACGCGCCACAGGTAGCCAGGGGCAAGACCGGTATTGGCGCCGGTGATCACCAGGCACATCAGCAAGGCCATGATCGCGGCCATGTAGAACGCAAACACGAACGGGGTGGTGCGCACGCCGAGTTTCCAGCGCGGGCGCACCAATGGGGAGGGGGGAGATGACGACATGCAATGACCTCGGTTGCGGCGAATCGACGCGATGGGCAGCACTGTAGAGAGGCCACCGCTGGCGGGGTAGATCGCGTAGCCTTGCGGCTTACGTAAGAAGAAATTACGAATCGTTCGGCAATACTTGCCTAGCCAATGAACATTCTTCAGTCCATCCGTAGCTTTGTCAGCACTGTCGATGCCGGTAGCATTGCCGGGGGCGCCAAGTTGCTGGGGATCAGTGCGGCCGCGGTCAGCCAGAACATCGCGCGTCTGGAACAGCACCTGGGCGTGCGTCTGCTGCACCGGACCACGCGCAGTATGGCGCTGACCGAGCGCGGTACCTTGTACTTCGAACAGGTGCGGCAACTGGAGCGGGACCTGGAACGCGCGCGGCAATCGGTGGCCGGGCCGCAACAGGCGCCGGCGGGGCGCTTGCGGGTGGCCAGCACTGCGGCCTTTGCGCGGCACGTGCTCGCCCCGATGCTGCCGGCCCTGCGTCAGCAGTACCCGCAGCTGGAGATCGAGCTGTTGTGCACCGACCGGGCCGTGCAGCACGCGCAGGAAAACGTGGATGTCAGCCTGCGCATCGAGGCGCAGCTGGAAGACGGCCTGGTGGCACGTTGCATCGCCCAGGTACCGCTGGTGGTCTGCGCAGCACCCGATTATCTGGCGCGTTGCGGCACACCGCAGACCGCCGACGACTTGAAGTACCACGATTGCCTGCTGCTGCGTTACCCGGTCGACGGGCGCTGCCTGCCGTGGAGTTTCGTACGCAATGGCGTGCGCTTCCAGCCGGAGCTGGGCAAGGCGATGGTCAGCGACGATATTGATGCGCTCGCCACCATGGCCGCTGCCGGCGGCGGTATCGCGCGGCTGGCCGCCTATGTCGTACAGCCTTACCTGCAGCGCGACGAGCTGCAGCCGCTGTTTGTCTCCGATCTCGGCAGCACCGCCCAGGCATTGCCGGAGCCGCTGCGGATCTACCTCTGCGTCGCCGACCGCCGCGACTTCACCCCGAAGGTGCGCGCCTTCATGGAGCACGTGCTCGAACGCCTGCCCGTGCAATGGGGTACTGCCGAGCCCGCGCCGGCGCCGGCTCAGGCAGAAACTGGAGTATAGGCAGCATTCGCCATCTGGACACCGCCTGGTGCCTCGCTCTGGTCCACAAGGCATACGCGGGCGTGACGTGCTGATGCGTGAGGCGTGCCGGGTTGCCTTGGAGCGATCCGTTTCGAACGACTTGCACGCGTGCGCCCTTGTTGCAACGGTGGTCGGGTGGGGGACCATGAGGCGCCGCTGGCCCAGTGTCTGCAACGGCGTGACGTATTGCTGCACCGCGATCAATCAGCCGAGCGCTGGCGCATGCCTTGCCGACATGGTCATCGCATCGCACGCCAGGATGTGCGCCGGGGCATGGTCGTCGACCGCGCTACCCCGCTATGCTCGCCAGCTTCCAGTATCGGCGGGACGATCCATGCAGCGAGTGTTCGGGCAGTTGCCAGGCGGTGTCGACGTCCATGCGCTCACGCTGCGCAGCGATGCCGGCCTGGAGGCGGAAGTACTCACTTACGGCGGCATCCTGCATGCGCTGCGGCTGACCACCGAGCACACGGCGGTGCCGTTGCTGCTGGCATTGCCGGATCTGCCTGCGTACGCCGCCGATGGTGACAGCCTCAACATCCTGGTCGGCCGCTTCGGCAACCGCATCGCCGGTGCGCGCTACACGCTGGATGGCGTCACCCACACGCTGGCGGCCAACGAAGGGCGTAACCAGCTGCACGGCGGCCTGCGCGGCTTCGGGCGGCGCGTGTGGAGCGTGCTGGAGCAGGCGCAGGATCAGGTGCTGCTCGGTTACGACTCGCCCGATGGCGAAGAAGGCTACCCCGGCAATCTGCAGGTGCGCGCGCGGCTGCAGTTGCGAGGACGCAGCCTGCAGCTGGACTTCCAGGCGCAATGCGATGCCGCCACCCCGTTGAACCTCACCCATCACCCGTACTTCAACTTATCCGGCGACCCGCATCAGCGCGCCGCGCTACAAGTTTTGCGGGTGCCGGCCGATCGCTATCTGCCGGTGGATGCCGAATCGATCCCGACCGGCGAGATCGCACCCGTCGCCGGCACGCCGTTCGATTTCCGCCATGCTGCAGCGTTGGCCGAGAACATTGATCCGTCGCACCAACAGGTGGTGCTCGGCAAGGGCTACGACCAATGCTTGGTGCTGGCCGCCGGGGCCGATTGCATTGCCGAGCTGTACTCGCCGCACAGTGGCGTGGCGCTGCGCATCGTCAGCGACGCGCCGGCAGTGCAACTCTACGAAGGCCAGCATCTGGACGACCACCATCCCGGACTCGGCCGTGGCGTCTGCCTGGAGCCGCAGGACTATCCGGATGCGCCCAATCACCCCCACTTCCCGTCGACGATCCTGCGGCCCGGGCAGGTCTATCGCCGCCGCATCGCCTACCACTTCGCCAACCCGGGGCCGGATCAGCCGTGGGCGGCGGTGAGCGCTGCGCTGGACGCCTGAGAGCGGGTATCGCAACGACGGTGAGGCCCGCAGGTTCCTGAAGCCAATGCGGTCAGCGCGGCCCCAGCACCAGTTCGATCACGAACTTGCTGCCGAAGAACGACAACACCAGCAGCGCCATTGCGGTCAGCGTCCAGTGCACCGCCTTGGTGCCGCGCCAGCCGTTGCGCCAGCGGCCGATCAGCAGCGCACCGAACACGATCCACGACAGGATGCTGAGTACGGTCTTGTGCAGCAACCGCTGCGCCAGGAAGTCCTGCACGAACAGCAGGCCGGTCAGCAGGGTCAGGCTCAGCAACACGAAGCCGACCGTGATCGTGCGGAACAGCAGCGTCTCCAGCTCGGTCAACGGCGGCAGCGCGCGCAGCCAGGTGTGGAAGTCGCGCCGGCGCAGGGCACGCTCCTGCAGCCACAGCATGATCGCCAGCAACGCGGCGATGCCCAGCGTGGCGTAGGCCAGCAGCGCCATCCATGCGTGCAGTTCCAGCCGCCAGCCCAGGTCCGAGCTCGGTTCGTGGCCATAAGCGTGATAGCAGGCCAGCAAGACCGCCGACAGCGGGAACACCACCACGCCCACCGCCGCCATGCGCCCGCGCGCGCCGAACACGGCCGTCAGCGCGGCCATGCCCAGGCCGCACAGCGATAGCGCCGCGAAGAAATGCATGTCCGGCCCGCCGGCGGTGCGTAGCGCCACCAGCACGTGATACCCGGCGTGCAGCGCCACGGCCGCCAGCGCCGGGATCAGCCAGCGCGCAGGCGCCTGGTTGCCATCGCGCAGCACCGACCGGGTCAGCAGCGCCGTGGCCAGCAGATACAAGGCGAACGCGATGAGAACGATTGTCATCGTGGAAGTTTCGCATATTGGGGGCCGGGATTCGGGATTCGGGGATCGAGGATCGAGGATCGAGGATCGAGGATCGAGGATCGAGGATCGAGGATCGAGGATCGAGGAAAGCAGGGTTGCGCGCTGCGGGGCTGGAGGAGGGCTGGCGTGCGGGGGCGGCGCGCGAGTCAGCAGGGCTACCCGCTGGCACTGCAGTCGCCGTGCCTGTCCTGGCGCTGCTGCGCTGTCGCGCCGGTTGGATGTGCACATTGCCGCGCGTCGGTGAGGCTGTTTTCCTGCTCTGGCTTCGCCGGTCGGGCGGCGGGCGGCCGCTGGGGCGGCTGGCTGGCCGGTGCCGCTATAATCGACGCCCGTTTCCCCTCACGCGGTCCCTTGCGCATGTTCGAGTCCCTTACCCAACGTCTCTCCGGCACCATGGAGCGCCTGCGCGGCCGCGGCCGCCTGACCGAGGAGAACATCCGCGAAGCCACCCGTGAAGTGCGCATCGCGTTGCTCGAAGCCGACGTGGCGCTGCCGGTGGTGCAGGCGCTGATCGAGCGCATCAAGGTACGCGCGGTCGGTCAGGAAGTGCTCAAGTCGCTGACCCCGGGCCAGGCGCTGATCAAGATCGTCCGCGACGAGCTGACCGCCTTGATGGGCGCGGCCGCTACCGACCTCAACCTCAACGTGCCGGCGCCGGCGATCATCCTGATGGCCGGCCTGCAGGGCGCGGGCAAGACCACCACGGTCGGCAAGCTCGCCAAGCACCTGAAGGAAAAGCGCAAGAAGAAGGTCATGGTGGTCTCGGCCGACGTCTACCGTCCGGCCGCCATCGAGCAGCTCAAGACCCTGGCCGAGCAGGTCGGCGTGCTGTTCTTCCCGTCCGACGCCTCGCAGAAGCCGGTCGACATCGTGCGCGCCGCCATCAGCGATGCGCGCAAGTCGTTCGCCGACGTGCTGCTGGTCGATACCGCCGGCCGCCTGGCGATCGATGCGGCGATGATGGACGAGATCAAGGCGCTGCATGCCGCGGTCAATCCGACCGAAACCCTGTTCGTGGTCGATGCGATGACCGGCCAGGACGCGGCCAACACCGCCAAGGCCTTTGGCGAGGCGCTGCCGCTGACCGGCGTGGTGCTGACCAAGACCGACGGCGACGCCCGTGGCGGTGCCGCGCTGAGCGTGCGTTACATCACCGGCAAGCCGATCAAGTTCGTCGGTACCGGCGAAAAGACCGACGGCCTGGACGTGTTCCATCCCGACCGCGTCGCCAGCCGCATCCTGGACATGGGCGACGTGCTGTCGCTGGTGGAGCAGGTCGAGCACAGCGTCGACCAGGAAAAGGCCGCCAAGCTCGCCGCCAAGGTCGCCAAAGGCAAGAAGTTCGACCTCAACGACATGAAGGAACAGCTCGAGCAGATGCAGAACATGGGCGGCATCCATGGGCTGATGGACAAGCTGCCGGGCATGGGCCAGATCCCGGACAACGTCAAGCAGCAGGTCACCGGCAAGGAAGTGCCGCGCATGATCGCGATCATCAATTCGATGACCAAGAAGGAGCGCCGCAACCCGGCCCTGCTCAACGGCTCGCGCCGCGCCCGCATCGCCCGCGGCTCCGGCATGCAGCCGGCCGATGTCAACAAGCTGATGAAGCAGTATCAGCAGATGGAAAAGATGATGGGCAAGCTGGCCGGCGGCGGCATGAAGGGCCTGATGCGCAACATGAAGGGCATGATGGGCGCCATGGGCGGCCGCGGCGGCATGCCGTTCCGTTGAGTTTCGAGCGGCGACGCGCGCGGTGAGTGTCTCAACAGGCGCGCCTGGCGTTGAACTCGCGCCGGCTGCCATGCCGGCGCTGCAGTCGGGCGCTGGCTGGACGGTGCGAGCGTGGCGCAGCGGTCTGTGATCGCAGGGTCGTTGGATTGATCGCGCATTCCGCCTGCATGCGCCGAGCGGACGTCGGATGCACGCGCGGGTACCATGGCCTGATCATGACTTCAGGGCGCGCACGATGGGTTCGTTTTCGCAGGTCGACGCCTTCCAGCGGCGTTTTGGTTTAGGCCTTCCGATCCTGCTCAGCCCCATGGCCGGTGCCTGCCCGGTGCCGCTGTCGGCGGCCGTTGCCGATGCCGGCGGCATGGGCGCGATGGGCGCCGTGCTGTCGCAGCCGCAGGACATCGTGGCGTGGATGACGGCGTTTCGTGAAGCGAGTGCCGGGCCTGCCCAGGTCAATCTGTGGATTCCCGATCCGGCACCGGTGCGCGACGCCGCTGCGGAGGCGCGCATGCGCGCGTTTCTGTCGCAGTGGGGGCCGCCGGTTCCCGAGGACGCGGGCGATGCAACGCCGGCCGACTTCGATGCCCAGTTCGATGCCTTGCTCGCCGCACGGCCTGCCGTCGCCTCATCGATCATGGGCGTGTTTCGGCCCGATCAGGTTGCGCGGCTGAAAAGCGCCGGCATTGCCTGGTTCGCCTGCGCCACCACGCTGGACGAAGCGCGTGCGGCCCAGGCGGCCGGTGCCGATGCGGTGGTTGCGCAGGGCGCCGAGGCCGGTGGGCATCGTGGTGCATTCGATGCCGGTCGGGCCGAGCGGCAGATGACCGGGTTGTTCGCCTTGCTGCCGCGTTTGGTCGATCACCTAGATCTTCCGGTGATCGCCGCAGGCGGCATCGCCGATGCGCGCGGCATTGCCGCGGCGCTGACGCTGGGCGCGAGCGCCGTGCAGATCGGTACCGGCCTGCTGCGCACGCCCGAGGCGGCGCTGCCCAGTGCCTGGGCCGACGCCCTGGCCAAGGCCGAGCCGGAACAGACCCAACCGACCCGTGCATTTTCCGGTCGGCTGGGGCGTGCACTCGCGACGCCCTATGTGCGTGCTGCCATCGCCGCGGAGGCGCCGGTGCCGGCGCCGTATCCGGTACAGCGCGCGCTGACCGCACCGATGCGTCAGGCCGCCGCGCGCGACAACCGCCTGGACGCCATGCAGGCCTGGGCCGGCCAATCGGCCTGGATGGCACCGGCACAGCCTGCCGCACACCTGGTGACCCGGTGGTGGGCTGAAGCGCAGGCGCTGTTGTGCCGCTGATCTTCTGCAACGGCGCAGTGGCGACAGCGCAGCAGTTGGGCGCGGCCGCATTGGTCAATTACGGCCACTTCACCACGCTGCAGGTGCGCGCCGGTGCGGTACGCGGGCTGGACCTGCATCTGCAGCGGCTGCAACACGACGGCGCTGCCTTGTTCGGTGCATCGATCGATGAGGCATCCCTGCGCGCCCAGTTGCGCGCTGCGTTGTCGGCCGCGAACCGCGAAGACGCCAGCGTGCGCATCACCGTGTTTGCGCAGGATTTCGACCTGCGCGATCCGTCGCGCCAGCTTGCACTCGATGTGCTGATCTCCATCGCGCCTGCAGCCCGAGCGCCGGCCACTGCGCTGCGCGTGCAGCCGGTCCATCATGTGCGCGAGCAACCCCGCCACAAGCATGTCGGCACCTTCGCGCTGCTGCATCTGCGTCGCCAGGCCATGGCGGCCGGCTACGACGATGCATTGCTGATCGACGCGCACGAGCATCTGCTGGAAGGCGCTTTCTGGAATCTGGGCGTGTGGCAGCAGGGCAGGGTGGTGTGGCCGCAAGGGCCGGCGCTGCCCGGCACCCAGCAGCGTCTGCTGCAGGCAGGCCTGCAAGCGCTCGGTATCCAGCAGGAGTTTCGCCCGGTCATGCTGAGCGAACTGGGCAGCTTCGATGGCGCGTTCAGCTGCAACGCGCGCGGTCAGCAGGCGATCGTGCAAGCCGGATCGGCGTCATGGCCGGCGCGGGCCGCGCAGCTGCCATTGCTGGAGCAGGCCCTGCAGACCCAGGCCCGGCAAGTGATCTGAGCGATTCCGGGGTGACTTGGCTTCGCCGCCGGAGCCCGCTATAATCGCCGGCTTACCGCGCCACTCTGGCGACTGGGCAACTCAGGAAAACGACACCATGGTCAAGATTCGACTGACCCGCGGCGGCGCCAAGAAGCGTCCGTTCTACCACATCATCGTGACCGACGTGCGCAGCGCGCGCGACGGCCGCAACATCGAGCGTCTGGGTTACTACAACCCGGTTGCGCAGGGCGCAGAACCGCGCGTCGTGCTGGACGTTGCACGCGTCGACCATTGGGTCGGCCAGGGCGCACAGCTGACCGACAAGGTGCGTAACCTGTATCGCGAAGCATCCAAGTCCCAGGCCGCTGCGGCCTGATTTTGGAGGGCCGGGCGGCATCGCCTGGTCCAGAGTCGACGCAGATGAAGCCGACCGAGCGCCGCATCCTGTTAGGCAGGATTGTCGGCGCTTTTGGTGTCAAGGGCGAGCTCAAGCTCGAATCCTGGACCGAGCCGCGCAGTGCGATCTTCCGGTACCAGCCGTGGATCGTACGGACGCCCTCGGGGCAGGAATCGGTCGTGAGCGGCGTACGTGGACGCGATCAGGGCAAGAATCTGATTGCGGTGTTCCCCGACGTCAGTGACCGCGACACCGTCGAAGCCATGCACGGAACCGAGATTTACGTCGCGCGTAGCGTGCTACCGCCACCCAAGCCCGATGAATATTACTGGGTGGATCTTGAAGAGCTGCAGGTGGAAACCGTCGAAGGCGTCAAGCTCGGCACGGTGTCGCACCTGTTCTCCACCGGCTCCAACGACGTGATGGTGGTGCGCGGCGATCGCGAGCGGCTGGTGCCGTTCGTGCTGCCGGATTTCGTCAAGTCGGTCGACTTCGAAGCCAACCTGATCGTGGTGGACTGGGATCCGGATTTCTGACCGGAACGGCGCGTCGCTCCGCTCTTGCCTTACCCATTCCCCAATCCCGATTTCCGATTTCCGATTTCCAGTGCGCATCGACGTCATCAGCCTGTTCCCCGAGTTCATCGCGCAATGCGCGGCGTTCGGCGTGGTCGGGCGGGCGCAGGAGCGTGGCTTGCTGGAATTGCAGGGCTGGAATCCACGCGAGCATGCGCAGGGCAATTACCGCCGGGTGGACGATCGTCCGTTCGGTGGCGGGCCCGGCATGGTGATGTTGATCGAGCCGTTGCGGGCCTGCCTGGACGCGGTGCAAGCGGCAGACGCGCGTCCGGCGCCGGTGATCTATCTCAGCCCGCAGGGGCGGCCGCTCACCCAGCCGCTCGCTCGCGAGCTGGCGCAGTTGCCACGCATGGTGTTGCTGTGCGGGCGCTACGAAGGCGTGGACGAGCGCTTTCTGGCGCAGGCGGTGGATATGGAAATCTCCATCGGCGACTACGTGTTGTCCGGTGGCGAGCTTGGCGCGGCGGTGCTGGTGGATGTGGTGACGCGGTTGCAGGAGGGTGTGTTGAACGACGCCGAATCCGCAGCCCAGGACAGTTTCGAAGGCCCGCAAGGCCTGCTCGACTGCCCGCACTACAGCCATCCATCGACCCATGACTGGGGCGATGTGCCGGAGGTATTGCGCTCGGGCAATCACGCTGCAATTGCGCGCTGGCGTCGGCAGCAGTCGCTGGGCCGGACCTGGTTGCGTCGCCCGGACCTGCTCGATGAGGCCGGGTTGGACAAGAACGATCGCCGTCTGCTGGACGAGTTTCGCCGCGAACTCGCCCCGGGCGACGAGAAATAAGGGCTCACCCCTAGCTCTTGCACTATCGATTGGGGTACAATATGCGGCTTGCTGGCCAGCCTTGCGTCTGGTCCTCCTACGAACCTCGAGCAATCGCCGTGCGGCGACTGCCGGTCCAATATCACCAGACACGCGGTGCCCATTATGAGCAAACTCAACAAGACCATCCTGGCTGACTTCGAAGCCGCCCAGATTCAGCGCAAGCTTCCCGAGTTCAACCAGGGCGACACCGTCGTGGTGAACGTCAAGGTGAAGGAAGGCAACCGCGAGCGCGTGCAGGCCTATGAGGGCGTCGTGATCGGTACCAAGAACGCCGGCCTGAACTCCGCTTTCACCGTGCGCAAGATCTCGCACGGCTTCGGCGTCGAGCGCGTGTTCCAGACCCACAGCGCCATCATCGACTCGGTCGAAGTGAAGCGTCGCGGTAAGGTGCGCGCCGGCAAGCTGTACTACCTGCGTGGTCTGGAAGGCAAGGCTGCCCGCATCAAGGAAGATCTGGCCGCCGCTGCACAGGCCAAGGCTGCTCGCCAGGCTGCTGCCAAGGCTGAGTAAGTCACTGGCAGGCTTGTCCTGCTGTTGCCAGACGGCCGCCTTCGGGCGGCCGTTTGCGTTGTGGGAATCGGGATTGGGGAATCGGGAATCGAGATTAGCGATTCGCCAGTTGTGCGTACGCGATGCTCATGGGTTTGCACGTGAGCGCGCGGTTGCTGCGCAGTGGGCGGGACCTCCCTGTAGCGCGCCGGTAAGCGGTTGCGCCAGTGGGGCCCGGCCGATTACGCACGAGCGTCCGCGCTGCATCGATCATCTCGACACGGCGTCCGGCTCCTGCTTTCGCGCGTGATGTCGGCCGGTGTGACAGCGCGCTACCCGGCTGGGCCAGCGGACGTCAGTGCCGCCGGGGCTGCGGCGCGCCTGCGATGGGCGCGGTGTCGGCAACCGGCGAGGCCGGATGCGCCTGCACTTCGGCGGCGGCGGCCAGTTCCGCAGGATCTGCCGGCGTGGTCAGCATGCGTGCCTTGCGCCAGCCGCCCCAGCGGTAATACGCCAGCGACAGCAGCATCGAACACAGCGAGCTGATCGGAAGGCTCCACCAGATGCCGTCGGCTCCCAGATGCGGAATCAAGGCGTTTGCCAGCGGCACGCGCACGCCCCACAGACCGAACGCCAGGATAAGCAGCGGCGGGATCACCGCACCGGTGGCCCGCACCACGCCGGAAACCACAAAGCTCACGCCGAACAGCAGGAACGACCAGATACCGATGTGATTGAGATGCCGCGCCACCTCCAGCGTCGGGCTGTCGCTGGGCAGGAACAGCGCCAGCGTCCAGCGATCGAACACGATCAGCAGCCCGATCAGCACGCCGGTCATCAGGAAGTTGGCCACGATGCCGGTGCGTGCGGTTGCATCCACGCGCGTCCACAAGCCGGCGCCCACGTTCTGCGCGGCCATCGTCGAACACGCCGCGCCCAGCGCCATCGCCGGCATCTGCACATACGTCCACAGCTGCAGCGCCGCGCCGTAGGCGGCTGCGGTGTCGGTACCGAAGCCGTTGACCAGCGTCATCATCGCGATCATGGCCAGCGAAATCAGCACCATTTGCAGGCCCATCGGCACGCCTTTGACGATGAGCGCGCGCAGGATCGCCGGCGCGATGCGGAATAGGTGCAGATCGGCGCGCCCCAGCCACAGCACATGGCGTTTGCTGCGCAGATACAGCAGCAAACCGCCCAGTGCCACCGCCTGTGCCAGCAACGTGGCCCAGGCCGCACCGGCGATGCCCAGCGCCGGGAACGGACCCAGACCGAAGATCAGCAGCGGGTTGAACACAATGTCTAGCACCACCGACACCAGCAAGAAGCGGAACGGCGTGCGGGCATCGCCGGTACCGCGCAGTGCCGCCGACAGGAACGCAAACACATAGATCAGCGGCATCGCCAGGAAGATCACCCGCAGGTACTCCTCGGCCAGCGTCTGCGATGCCGGTGGCGTGCCCATGGCGGTCAACAGATGCGGCGCCAGAAACCAGCCGAGCACCGCGATCAGCGCCGACAGCCCGCCGAAGAAACTGGCGCTGGTGCCCATCACCCTGCGCGCCTGTGCGATGTCGCGCGCGCCCATCGCCTGGCCGATCAGGATGGTCGAGGCCATGCCGATGCCGAACACCGAGCCGATCAGGAAGAACATGATGCTGTTGGCATTGGCCGCCGCAGTCAGTGCCGCCTCGCCGAGGTAGCGGCCCACCCAGATCGCATTGATCGAGCCATTGAGCGATTGCGCGATGTTCCCCGCAAGGATCGGCATCGCGAACAGCAGCAGATTCCTGCCGATCGGGCCTTCGGTCAGGACAGCGGATTTGGGCATCGCAGACGGGCCGTGGTGCAGAAGCTGCGAACACTAGCACTGGCAGGTGTGAGGCGCGCTGTCGCCAGGCAAATAGCAACTGCCGCAGGAGCGTGAAGCCGCCAGGCCGATGACCCGACGCACGCTGTGCGGGTCAGTCTGTATGAGTCAGCCAGAGTGTGGAAGGTAGGCTGTACTTAGACGGCAGCGACGCTTGAGTTACAGCGGGCTTGCCCAGATATTTCCCGCTCAACGCAGCCCGTTGCGACGCGCCGATACAGTGGCGATCACGGCAGCGGCCCGCAGCCCTTTGGAACCGACAGCAAGCACAACGCAATGACTCAACTGGTGGAACGAGCGACGACGGTCAGGCTGGATGTCTGGCTGTGGGCGGCGCGCTTCTTCAAGACGCGCAGCCTGGCCAAGACGGCGGTGGACAACGGCAAGGTGGACGTCGCCGGCCAGCGGCCCAAGCCCTCGCGCACGCTGCGCAGCGGCGAGCAGCTGCGCATCGACCGCGGCGGCGAGATCTTCGAAATCACCGTCGCCGCGCTGAGCGATGTGCGTGGCCCGGCGCCGGTCGCACAGATGCTGTACGTGGAAAGCGATGCCTCACGCGAGGCGCGTGCGCAATGGCGGCTGCAGCGCGCCGCCGAACGCACCGGCTATCGCGCACCCGAGGGCAAGCCGGACAAGCGCGCACGCCGGCTGATCAACGCGCTGGGCGATATCGACGCGTTGTAGCACTGCGCGGGCTATTCGCTGCGAATCGACTGACGGAAACAAGAAACGCCTTGGCATCCGTCATGTTGTTCAATCAATAAAAACGGCGCTTCTCCATCGCGGGGGAAGCGCCGTTCGTGATGCTCTGCTCTCAACCATGCACACCGACCATCTCGACGGGTCCTTGTCCGCTCACCGTCGCGGGACCTTACGCGGCATGGATGCCGCGTAAGAGCCTACATGGACGTACTTGCGGCGTGTCCTGCGGTGGTGGGCGGGCAAGGGCCTTGCAGTCAAACCGCAGACCCGCCGCTCCACTGACGTCTTCAGTGCCGAGTCGATCTGTTGCGTGTGGTTCAACACTGCTGCAGGCGCACGCACGAGGGCGTGCGCCTTGCAACTCACGCCAGATCGAAACGATCCAGCTGCATCACCTTGGTCCAGGCGGCGACGAAGTCCTGGACGAACTTCTCCTGTGCATCGGCACTGGCATAGACCTCGGCCACCGCACGCAGGATCGAGTTGGAACCGAACACCAGATCCACGCGCGTGCCGGTCCACTTGGCTTCACCGGTGCTGCGGTCGCGGCCTTCGTAGACCTGCTTCGATTCGGAGGTGGCTTTCCACTCGGTGCGCATGTCGAGCAGGTTGGCGAAGAAGTCGTTGCTCAGCACGCCGGGGCGGGTGGTGAACACGCCATGGCTGGAGTCGCCGACATTGGCGCCGAGCACGCGCAGGCCGCCGACCAGCACGGTCAACTCGGGCGCGGTCAGCGTCAGCAGCTGTGCCTTGTCGATCAGCAATGCCTCCGCGGGCACCGCATAGCGCTGCTTGGCGTAGTTGCGGAAGCCATCGGCCACCGGTTCCAGCACCGCGAACGATTCGACATCGGTCTGCTCCTGCGAGGCATCGGTGCGGCCGGGTGCGAACGGCACGGTGACGCTGTGACCAGCGGCCTGTGCGGCACGTTCGACCGCGGCATTACCGGCCAGCACGATCAGGTCGGCCAGCGAGATCTGCTTGCCGCCCGCCTGCGCGCCGTTGAAGTCGGCCCGGATACGTTCCAGCGTGCCCAGCACCTGTGCAAGCTGCGCGGGCTGGTTGGCCTGCCAATCCTTCTGCGGTGCCAGACGGATGCGTGCGCCGTTGGCGCCGCCACGCTTGTCCGAACCGCGGAAGGTCGATGCCGAGGCCCACGCGGTGGACACCAACTGCGCCACGCTCAGGCCGGAATCGAGGATGGTCTGCTTGAGGGCGGCGGCGTCCTGCGCATCGACCAGCGGGTGGTCGACGGCCGGCACCGGGTCCTGCCACAGCAATTCTTCGCTCGGCACCTCGGCGCCCAGGTAACGCGAGCGCGGGCCCATGTCGCGGTGGGTGAGCTTGAACCAGGCGCGGGCGAAGGCGTCGGCGAACTGGTCCGGGTGTTCGTGGAAGCGACGCGAGATGGCCTCATAGGCCGGGTCGAAACGCAGCGCCAGATCGGTGGTCAGCATGGTCGGCCGATGCGTCTTCGCTGCATCGTGCGCGTCGGGAATGATGGCGTCGGCATTTGTGGCCACCCACTGGTGCGCACCGGCCGGGCTCTTGCTCAGTTCCCACTCAAACTTGAACAGATGGTCGAAGAAGTCGTTGCTCCACTGCGCCGGGGTGGTGGTCCAGGTGACTTCCAGGCCGCTGGTGATGGTGTCGGCGCCCTTGCCGCTGCCGTAGCGGTTGTGCCAGCCCAGGCCCTGGCTCTCCAGCTCGCCGGCTTCCGGCTCGGCACCGACGTTGTCGGCCGGGCCGGCGCCGTGCGTCTTGCCGAAGGTGTGGCCGCCGGCGATCAGCGCCACGGTCTCTTCGTCGTTCATCGCCATGCGCGCGAAGGTGTCGCGGATGTCGCGCGCGGCGGCGACCGGGTCGGGCTTGCCGTCCGGGCCTTCCGGGTTGACGTAGATCAGGCCCATCTGCACGGCCGCCAGCGGATTTTCCAGATCGCGGGTGTGCGGCACTTCGCTGTCGTCGTCCTTCACCAGCACGCCGTGCGCTTCGTCCACGCCCGGCGAGCCGCGCGAGTAGCGCTCGTCGCCGCCCAGCCACTTGGTTTCGCGGCCCCAGTACAGGTCCTGATCCGGTTCCCAGGTGTCTTCGCGGCCACCGGCAAAGCCGAAGGTCTTGAAGCCCATGCTTTCCAGCGCGACGTTGCCGGTGAGGATCATCAGGTCGGCCCAGGAAATCGCCTGGCCGTACTTCTGCTTGATCGGCCACAGCAGCCGGCGCGCCTTGTCCAGGCTGACATTGTCCGGCCAGCTGTTGAGCGGTGCGAAACGCTGCTGGCCACGACCGCCACCGCCACGCCCGTCGCCGATGCGATAAGTGCCGGCGCTATGCCAGGCCATGCGCACGAACAGCGGGCCGTAATGGCCGAAGTCGGCCGGCCACCAGTCCTGCGAGTCGGTCATCAGCGCATGCAGGTCGCGCTTGAGCGCCTCCAGGTCCAGGGCCGCGAAGGCCTTGGCGTAGTCGAACGCCGCATCAAACGGATTGGAGCGCGCGGAGTGCTGGTTCAGCAGGTCGACGCGCAACTGCTGCGGCCACCAGTCCTTGTTGGTGGTGCCGTTGCCGACGACGGTGTGATTGAACGGGCATTTGGCTTCGGTGGTCATCGCTCTCTACCTTCGTTGCGCGGGGCGCGGCCCGGGTAACGGGACGGACGCCGGAAAAAGACTGGCCTGGATTCGCCCGGCGGCTCCCTGCGGCGGCGCCCTGAGGGCGGGACGACGGAGCGGACGTGGAGCGGAACCGGACCGGTTTCGGTAGAGGCAGACTATCGGTAACCAAGCGGTTGATAAAATTGATTGATGAAAATACTGCGATAGATGGCCTCAATCGTCATGCGGCTTGCTTGCGGGGCACTCGGCCTGGCCGCTGCGCATCGATCATGCGACCCTGTCGAACGCTTTCGCGTCGCCGGCATCACGGCCACCGCGCCCCCGATTGCCCCATGGGCAAGCCGAACCGCGCGGCATCGAAAGCGATGCCGCACCCGTCGGCGTGCTGCGGCGAAGCGTCCAGGCAGCGGCGGTGCCTCAGCGCTTGCCGAACAGCCCGCCGCCCAGCTTGAGCAGGTCGCCGACGCCGAGCTTGCCGTCGCCGTCCTGGTCGAACACGCTGCCCAGTAGGTCGGACAGGCCGCTGTCGGCATGGACCTGCTGCCGCTCCTGGCCGAGCGCCTGGCCGAGTTGTCCGGCATCGGCGGTGCCGCCGCCGCCGAGGAAGCGCCGCGCCAGGAACGCCAGCACGATCGGCGCCAGGATCTGCAGCAGCTGGCCGGAGCGCTGGGGTGTCCAGGCCGGTAGCCTGGCCGAGCCCGGCACTGGCCTGCGGCGCCTGGCCGCCGAAGACGTGGCCGAGGATGCCGGCGCCATCGGCCTGCGCGCCACCGCCGCCGAGCACGCTCCCGAGCAGGCCGCCGAGCCCGTTGCCGGCGGCGGCGGCCGGTGCGTGGTCGCGCTGCAGCGCGCCTAGCAGGGCCTGGGCGCCTTCCGGTTGCTGCGCGTTGCGGCCCAGCGCCGCCAGCAGCAGCGGCAGGGCGGTGGCGACCGCGCGTTGCGCCTGCGCCGGGTCGACGCCGAGGCGATCGGCGATCTGCTGCACCGGCGCGCCCTGCAGCTGCGTGCTCAGTTCCTGGGTCAGAGAGGTGCTCATGGAAACCATTCCTGGGTCTGGGGTCGTTCGTGCGCACACTACGCCGCCGCCGGTTAGGAAGGGAGCAAAAGCCCTTATGCTGTCGCGATGACTGTGCGCGCCACCCGTCTGCTGCACCTGCTCGATGCCCTGCGCGGGCGCCGCCGGCCGGTCGTTGGCGCGGATCTGGCCGATGCGCTCGGGGTCAGCCTGCGTACGCTCTACCGCGACATCGCGACCCTGCGTGCGCAGGGCGCCGACATCCTCGGCGACCCCGGGGTGGGCTATACGCTGCGCCCCGGCTTCCTGCTGCCGGCGCTGAACTTCACCGCCGACGAGCTGGAAGCGCTCACGCTGGGCGCACGCTGGGTCGCGCGCCAGGCCGATCCGGAACTGGCGCAGGCGGCGCAGCGTGCGACCGCGCGGATCGCCGCCACGCTGCCGGCCGACCTGCGGCTGGCGATCGAGACCAGCGGCCTGCTGGTGCCGGACCTCGGGGACGCGCCGCCGCCGGCACCGTGGTTGCCGGTCCTGCGCCGTGGCATACGGCGCGAACACGTGCTGCGGATGAAGTATGTCGATGTCGGTGGCCAGGTGTCGCAGCGGCAGATCTGGCCATTCGCGATGGCCTTTCTGGGCGGCCACGGCATGATCGCCGCCTGGTGCGAGCTGCGCGGCGATTTCCGCCACTTCCGCGCCGACCGGGTGCGGGCGCTGGCCGACGGCGGCGAGCGCTATCCCTCGCGCCGCCCGCTGCTGATCCAGCGCTGGCGCGCGGCAACCGGCCACGGCGTCGGCTGCTGACAGCGGGTGTCAGCAAGGGTCGCCCACACTGGCGTCCCTTCCCAGCGGAACCCGGCCATGGCCATCGATTACGTGCTGTACACCCACCCCCTGTCGCGCGGCCGCGTTGCGCGCTGGATGCTGGAGGAAACCGGTCTGCCGTACCGGCACGAGATCCTCGACTACGGCGCGGACATGAAGACGCCGGCCTATCGGGCGATCAATCCGATGGGCAAGGTGCCTGCGCTGGTGCACGGCGACACCGTGGTGACCGAGAACGCCGCGATCTGCGCCTACCTGGCCGAGCAGGTGCCGGAGCGGCAGCTGGCGCCGCCGCCCGGATCGGCCGCGCGCGGGCCGTACTACCGCTGGCTGATGTTCATGGCCGGCCCGTTCGAGGCGCTGCTGACCGCCCGGCAGAGCGGCACCCTGGCGCCGTCGCACAGTGCCGGTTACGGCAACGAGGCGGATCTGCTGCACACGCTCGAAACCGCACTCGAGGGCCGCGAACACCTGGCCGGCGAGCATTTCACCGCGGTCGATCTGTATGTCGCCGCCTGCCTGGGTTTCTACCTGCGCATCGGCGCGCTGGCCCCGCGCCCGGCCTTCATGGCCTTCGCACAGCGCCACGGCACGCGGCCGGCGGCGCGGCGCGCCCAGGCCATCGACGACGGCCTGCTCGCCGCGCATCCGAACCCGCACCTGCCGGTCGCCCCGGTGTGAGCGGCCGGCCTGCGCGGACCGCAGGCCGGGGTGTCACAGCAGCGCCTTGAGCCGGTATAGCGCCTCCAGCGCCTGCTTGGGGCTCAGCTCGTCGGGGTCCAGCGCCGCGAGCGCTTCCTGCGCGGCGCTGGCCTGCGGCGCGAACAGCCCGAACTGCTGCGGCGCGTCCAGCGCCTGCGGCGCCATCTCCGAGGCATGGCTCTCGCCGCCGCGCTGCTCCAGCTCGGCCAGGCGCCGCCGCGCCTGTGCCACCGTCGCCTTGGGCAGGCCGGCCAGCGCGGCCACCTGCAGGCCGAAGCTGCGGTTGGCCGGGCCGTCCTTGACCGCATGCATGAACACCAGCCGCTCGCCGTGCTCGACCGCGTCCAGGTGCACGTTGGCGATGCCGCTGGCCCGCCGGCATGCGATTCGTCGGCCAGCGCGGTGAGCTCGAAATAGTGCGTGGCGAACAGCGTGTAGCAACGGTTGCTGTGCGCCAGGTGGCGCGCCACCGCATCGGCCAGCGCCAGGCCGTCGTAGGTGGAGGTGCCGCGGCCGATCTCGTCCATCAACACCAGCGACTGCGCGCTGGCGTGGTGCAGGATGTAGCTGGTCTCGGCCATCTCGACCATAAAGGTGGACTGGCCCCGGGCCAGGTCGTCGCCGGCGCCGATGCGGGTGAGGATGCGGTCGATCGGGCCGATCACCGCGCGCGCGGCCGGCACGAAGCTGCCGATGTGCGCCAGCAGCACGATCAGCGCGTTCTGGCGCATGTAGGTGGACTTGCCGCCCATGTTGGGGCCGGTGATGACCAGCATGCGACGGTCGGCATGCAACTCCAGATCGTTGGGTTCGAACGGTTGGTCGCGCACCGCCTCCACCACCGGGTGGCGGCCGCGTTCGATACGCAGGCAGGCTGTGCTGTCCAGTTCCGGACGTGACCAATCCAGTGCCTGCGCGCGTTCTGCAAATCCGGCCAGCACGTCGAGCTCGCTCAATGCACTCGCGCAACGCTTGAGGCCTTCCAGCTCGTCGCCGAGTGCGTCGAGCAGGCCTTCATACAGCAGCTTTTCGCGTGACAACGAGCGCTCGCGCGCCGACAGCACCTTGTCCTCGAAGCTCTTGAGTTCTTCGGTGATGTAGCGCTCGGCGTTGGTCAGCGTCTGCCGGCGGCTGTAGTGCAGCGGGGCCTTCTCGGCCTGGCCCTTGCTGATCTCGATGTAGTAGCCATGCACGCGGTTGTAGCCGACCTTGAGCGTGGCGATGCCGCTGCTGGCGCGTTCGCGCTGTTCCAGGTCGATCAGGAATTGATCGGCATTGGTGGACAGGCGGCGCAACTCGTCCAGATCGGCGTCGTAGCCGGTGGCGATCACGCCACCGTCGCTGAGCTTGAGCGGTGGCTGTTCGGCCACCGCGCTGATCAACAGGTGCGCGGTGGCATCGTGCTCGCCGAGTTCGGCACACAGCGTCTGCAGGCGCGGCGAATCCAGTGGCGCGAGGATCGCGCGCACCTTCGGCAACAGCGCCAGGCCATCGCGCAAGGTGGAAAAATCCCGTGGGCGCGCCGAGCGCAGGGCCACGCGGGTCAGGATGCGTTCCAGATCGCCGAGCGCGCGGAAGGCCTCGCGCACGTCGGTATCGGCGCCGCTGTCGATCAGGCTGCCGACCGCGTGGTGGCGCTGTACCAGCACCTCGCGCAGCCGCAGTGGGCGGTGCAGCCAGCGCCGCAGCAGGCGCCCGCCCATCGGCGTGACCGTGCTGTCCAGCACCCCGAGCAAGGTGTTGCGGGTGTCGCCATCGACGCGTGTGTCCAGCTCCAGATGCCGGCGCGTGGCCGCGTTCATCGAGATCGCCTCGCTGGCCACTTCCATGGCGATGGAGGTCAGATGCGGCAGTCGCTGTTTCTGGGTTTCCTCGACATAGCCCAGCAGCGCGCCAGCCGCCGCGGTGGCGCAGGGCTTGTCGTCGATGCCGAAGCCGGACAGGTCATGCAACTTGAAGAACGCCAGCAGCTGGCGCCGGCCGCTGTCGGCGTCGAACAACCACGGCGGCCGCCGCCGCACGCCGACGCGGCCGCGCAGGAACTCCGGCCAGTTGTCTTCGTCGGGCACCAGCAGCTCGGCCGGTTCCAGGCGTGCGATTTCCGCTTCCAGCGCGTCCACGCTGTCCACTTCGTTGACCAGAAAACGCCCGCCGGCCAGATCGGCCCAGGCCAGGCCATAGCCTTGCTTGCTGCGCGCGATCGCCATCAGCAAGGTGTCGCGGCGCTCGTCCAGCAGCGCCTCGTCGGTGACCGTTCCCGGGGTGACGATGCGCACCACCTTGCGCTCGACCAGGCCCTTGGCCAGCGCCGGGTCGCCGATCTGTTCGCAGATCGCCACCGACTCGCCCAACGCCACCAGCCGCGCCAGATAGCCCTCGTAGGCATGCACCGGCACGCCCGCCATCGGGATCGGCGCACCGCCGGAACTGCCGCGCTGGGTCAGGGTGATGTCGAGCAGCCGTGCGGCCTTGCGCGCATCGTCGTAGAACAGCTCGTAGAAATCGCCCATGCGGAAGAACAGCAGCAGGTCGGGGTAGTCCGACTTGGCGGCGAAAAATTGCTTCATCAGGGGTGTGTGCTCTACAGCCCCGCTCGCGTTCTTGGTTTTTTCTTTTGTGTCAGTGTTTTGCAAGAAATGTTCTTCCGGGATGTGGCGGTCGATCAGGGTCGGTAGCGGCGAGTAACGGTAAATTGTGTTGCGGCGCTGGTGCGACGACCCTCTAAACGAGTGAAGCGATGTTGCGACGAAACGGACGAGGCGTTGGAATGGAACAGGATGTTGCGACGCAACCAGGGGCTGCCTCAAGTCGGCGCGGACTCAAGTTTAAGCTCACCCACCGGCAAATCCTTGAGCTGTCCGTCGAGAGGGTGCCGGCCATGGGGCCCAGTGGGCGCTTGGCCATCGGGTCGAGGCCATGAAGAAGCAGTGGGCTGCAGTCACGGGCGCGTGCGTCCTGGCAGCAAGCATGGCAGTGCAAGCGCAGGACAGGGGAAATCTTCTTCAGCAGATTGGGCGGCCATCATCGGGGCTCCGCGGGCATCAAGGGAAAGGGCCAAGAGCCTGTATCTCGACCCGGCTTGCACTTACTGGGAGCTCGATAAGGACGAGCTGGCGGGCGCGTAACACATCCGCGCCGGGTTGGCGTCCACGGCCTCGGCGGCTACCACACCTGCGACGCGAGGCTGACTGCGTCGACGCGGTCCAGCTACCGGTTGAGCAAGACCGAGCGAGAGCAGCGCTTGATATGGCGAGTGGCTGATCGATACGAAGCGGAACGGCCCCAACGGCATCACCGCTCAACAGCCTGAGGCCATTGAGCGCAAGTATGAGGCGGCCCTCGATGCAAGGGCGCAGCGCTTCCGTGGCATTCAGCGTTTTGCCGTTCGCCCCACCATCGTGGATCAGCCGTCCTATGACCGGCAACGCGGCATCTTGGACATCTACATGCCGATTCCGTGGATCACCGGATTCCAGGTAGAGGGCATCACGGGCGAGGGGTCTGTCCCGACCGGTGCTAGCAATGAGCGATCTGTTTTGACACCCCGGCATGCCGGGCACTTTCATCTTTCGATCCGCATGAGCGAAAGCGAGGCAACCGGACAAAAGAAGGGGAATCGTGATGCGGACTAGCAAGTTGGGTTGGGTTTCGGAATGCGTCCTAGTGCTGGCGTTGTCGTCCTCGTCGAGTCGCGCCAGGAGAGTGCCCCATGACGCGTTTGTAGGCGCGACTAAATGCTGCCTGCGACGCATAGCCGAGACGCTCTGCCACTACCTCTATGGACAGGCTTTGCTGAGTCAACCATTGACTCGCCAACTGCATTCGCAGCTCAGTCACGTAACGCAGGGGCGCGGTTCCAATGACGGTCTGGAACCGGTCTGCAAAGACAGAACGTGAAATGTTTGACTCTGCAGCCAGTGCGTCGACGGTCCAATCGCGTCCGGGGTCTTTGTGTAGGGCAAGCAACGACGGCGATAGACGAGGGTCGCGCATGGCCATGACCAGGCCTGAGGCTCCTTCGCAACCGCGCTCGACCCAGTCACGGACGATCATGGCGGCGACTGCATCCGCCAGCCGGGCGAGTATTCCAGCAAATCCAATACGTCCTGAGCACACCTCGCGCTTCATCGCGTCGACCAGCGGCAACAGCCCAGGAAACCGAGCGGCGTTGCCATCGGCCAACATCACGGTCGGCATCAACGTGCTTAACCCATGCATGCCACCTAGATCGAACACCATGCATCCGTGGAAGAGCACAGCGCTTGGCACGGGATGTGTGCTCGGGCACGTGTCGATGCCGCTCACCGCGTCACCCAGTGGGGCTGCGTCTATCGTTTCTAAGCACTGGACTGGATGGTCCTCGCCAGACAACAACGAGTGTCCTTCTCCGCGGGGAAGAAGCACGACATCCCCGGCGGTTAGAAGGTGTTGGCTGCCGCCCGCGCTACGAAGCATCGCATTGCCCACCGCCAGGTAGTGGAAGTAGGCATGCCCTGGCTTCAGGGGAAATCCAAGCCCAAAGGTCGGCCCGGTCTGAATGCGTCGGTATTGGACGCCATGTAACCGCATGCCGGTCAGCAGCTGGCTGATCAGATCGCTGGGCTGGGATGACGCGTGGCGTATTGAGTTAGCCAGGGGTTTCGATCAAAAATACAGGTCGGACAATCATAGATCATCCTGACTTGGCTCCATAGACTCTCGGCTGCACGATTGCACTGGGATCTTTGATGAGTAATGACGTAGTTGATGTCGCAGACGCGCCTGATCCGGTGACATGGGGCAGCGGGGAGCCGTCTTCATCGGCATGGGTGGCCGTGTTTTCGCTGGCCATGGGGGTCTTTGGGCTGCTCACGGCCGAATACCTGCCTGCCTGCCAGCCTGTTGACGCCAATGGCGGCGGATCTGGGTGTGTCGGAGGCGCTGGCCGGTCAGGCAGTGACGGTCACTGCTGTGGTGGCCCTGTTCGCTGGCCTGCTTGTGCCTCGGCTGACCCGTTCGATGGACAGGCGCCTGGTGCTGTTGAGTTTCACAGGTTTGATGCTCCTGTCCAACGCCTTGGTGGCGTTGTCTTCCAGCATGGGTGTTCTTCTGGTGATGCGAGTCCTTCTGGGCGTCGCGCTGGGTGGTTTCTGGAGCATGGCAGCGGCCGTTGCCATGCGGTTGGTGCCGCCACAGCGCGTGCCTCGCGCGCTTTCAATCATCTTCAGCGGGATTGCGGTCGGCACGGTGGTGTCCGTTCCGCTGGGGAGCTACCTGGGCGGGCTGCTGGGCTGGCGCAGCGCCTTTTGGGCTGCGACGGCGGTAGGTGGCCTCACTTTTGCGTTCCAGTGGTTCACGCTGCCCCGAATGGCCCCGCGCAAGGCCGCACTCCCAGAGTCGGTGGTGGGGCTCTTGCGCCGACCAGGTGTGACGGTCGGAATGCTGGGCTGCGTTCTGGCGCACACCGGTCAGTATTCGCTGTTTACCTATATCCGCCCAACGATGGAGAGCCTGGGGCAGATGAGCGCCGACGGCCTGGCGCTGATTCTGCTCGGATTCGGTGTGGCGAACTTTGTCGGCACACTACTGGCCGGCTGGCTCATGGAGCGCAGTTTGAAAGTGACGTTGGTGATCATGCCTGCCCTGGTTGGCGTAGCCGTTCTCGGCATGGTCCTGTTGCCGGTGGGTATTGGCGGGCTATCGATCCTTGTCTCGCTCTGGGGTCTGGCCTTCGGTGGCGTACCCGTTGCCTGGTCGAGCTGGGTCGCACGTGCGGTGCCCGACCAAGCCGAGAGCGCCGGCGGGATGGTAGTGGCCGCGGTGCAGTCCTCTATCGCGGCGGGGGCCGCTTTGGGCGGCCTGGTGTTCGGGCTGGGGGGCATCGTTGCAGTCCTCATCGTTGCCGCGGCAGTGATGCTCCTCGCTAGCCTACTCATTGCGTTCCGAGTCAGGGTGAGCTCGCCGACGCTCTCGGCAGGTCCGTTTCATATCTAGCCCACATCCACCTTTGGGTGGCCACAGGGTCGCTAAGTACGCCTTGGACCTCGGCCGAACAATGTGCCGCCCAGCCCGGCAGCCTTTCAAAGAATAAAGTTGACGTCACTCTGACGGGCAACTGGGTGCCGAGCATGCGACGCCAAGACCAGGCCCAAGCGTCGCTGACACTCTCGAAAAGCAAGTGCAGATGCCGGCATGTCGCACGAATCAAAAGTTGTTGCTTGCGCATCCCAGGCTGCCAGCAGGGCTTCCAGGTCACTTATGAGTTTCTGCATTCAAGCCCTTTGATGCGCAAACGGTAGCCTTGCGTCTGGTCTGGCATGCGGAGCAAGCCTACTTAGCCACTATGTCGGTGCTGTTAAACCCGCTCAGCGAATTTATAGCGGACACGACAATGCAGGACAAGCGTTTGCCATCGCTTGGTCCTGCGGAATGATGTGTCGTATCAGAACCCAATGAGCCCAGGTTCCTGGGCCCACGCGTCCGACAATCTCCGCAAGCTGTGCGGCGGTGGTATTGGCGTCATTGCGCATCTGCGCGAACACACCCTTGAACTCGCCGGTCATTCGCGCGGTCAGGTCTCCTGCCACGCTGGAATGCAGCAGCGAGGACAGCGATTGCAGGTTGCTCTCTGCGGTGGCCATGAGCAGGTTCAAGCGCTCCACCATGATGCGGAAATCGTATTGGAAACGATCGGCATCGCCGCGCGCCGTGAAGTCACCTTTGGCGGCGGCCTGCGCCAGTTGCTTGATCTCGATGCTCATGGCGGACAGGTTGGCCTCGACCTCGTCCATGGTTTGGGAGAGCACGGCCTTCTCACCGGGCAGGCGCTCCATGCTCTCGCTCAGCTCGCCGATGGCATAGCGACCCATGATCTGCGCAAGGTTGGACTGCACGGCCACGTGGGAGGCCACCAGGGCATTGGTGTCCTCGGCCATGCGGCCGTAGTCGCCCGGGAAGGCCTGTGCATCCATGCGGAAGCCGGTCTGGCCTTCATCGTGGCGCTTGGCCATGTTTGACCGGGCGGACATCAGGCTGCGTATCTGCGTTTGCATGACCTGCATTGCCTGGAGCAGGCGACCTGGTGCGTCTTGTGCTTTGGTCCGAGCGTCGCTACTGCGTTTTCTGAGACCGCCGATGGTCACCCTTGGCGAGGCTGGCGCAAAGAAAAGCTTATCGGCAACGGTGAAGCCGATCGAGGTTTGCACACTCGAACAGCTGGCGGCATGGAGTGATCGCAGCGAGCGCTGCTTCCCGCAGACGAATGAGCGATCGTAGGCCTGCCTCTGTTGCTAGGCGGGGCTGACAGCGCCTGTGCTCGACACATGGCATGTAGCCATCCAGCGCTTGGCGTAGTCATACGCGTCGCGTTGGTCAGCAAAGGCGGTACTTCTGAGTTGGCATCGGTGCAACGTGATGCTGCCGGGCCTGGAAATCAGGAGCTCCGGCAGGAATTTTCCATCGCACGGGATACTGTGGGCCGTGAGCAGGTAATCGCCCACGTGCCGAACTGCGGTGACGCCCAATAGCGATCCTCCTTGATGGGGCAGGCACCTACGTTCGTCCAACATCAGTGTCAGACGATCGGCTCTCGATGCTCGCCGAGTGACACGCCATCATTGAAGGAAAAACCTCAAGCCGCTATCGGCAATAGGCGAACATGCCTGTAAGTATTTTCCTGACCCGCAGCTGCTGGTTCCGCTGACAGCGCCCCTGCGTGCCCTCGTCCTTTGAGGGCTTAGCCTGGTCCTGCGGGGACAGCCGCCGGGATCGTGTGCTCATCGCTTCCAGCCAGACTGGCGCCCGGCAGGGAGCCTGCCTTGATGAGCTGATCGATGTTGTTGAGCTGCTGCATTTCCTTGAACCAGCTGGCTCCCCATCGGGCGCTGAACCCCTCTGCATTCAAGGACGACTGGATGCGCCGGGCGACCGACACCAACCCGGCTTCGCTGGTGCCAGGCAGAAACAGGGCGAACTCTCCGCGCGCCAGGTGTGCCAGGCTGTCCTGAGGACGGGTGGCTTGCTTCAGCAGGGCGATGGCCGCCGCCACATCTTGTTCTGACTCGGCGCCATTGCCCGAGTTGCTGGCGCCTACGTCAAAGAGCAATACGCCGCCTGGCTCGTTGCGATGGCGATGATCCGCCGCTGCTTGCAGGAGATCACGGAAGGTGCCGAGATCGTAGAGGCCCGTCAGCGTCTGCACGTTTTGCAGGATATGCGGATCAGCGGGGTGCGGTTGGACCTCGGCCAGGTGCTGGGCCCACGATCCGGCCAGCACCCGTCCAAATGTTTCCACCAGCGGCAAGAGGTGATCCAGTTTGTCCTCGATGACCCGGTTGTCCAGTCCGCACAGCATTCCCTCAACTTTGCCAGGAATTCGAATGGGCACGCCCAAATAGCTTGCGATACCCAGCCGTGTCGCCACGGCGGACTGGGCCAGGTGTTCGACTTTCTGCAAGTCGGGAGCGAACTGCGGGCCCCCCATGACGATCATGCTGCGGCATACCGACTCGTGCCAACTCAAGAACTGGTCGACCTTCAACCCGAAGGAAGCGTCGGTGCAGCCACGAATGATCCAGTGATCGTTTTTGACCTCGGCAAGCACCCAGGTCTTCAGCGGCGTCAGCTCGGCAAGACGCTCAAGCAGCTCGCTCGCGGTGTCTTGCATTCCGGCGAAGGGGACTTGGGTTCTAAGTTCGGTCGACATGCGGCGGCAGCGTTAGGGATTGACCTCATATCGGCCGTGCAGAATCAATCTGCAGCGGGCACCCTGTCGATTTTCTGAACGGCGGAACGGCCCCCGGTCTGGCCTGGATGGGCCCGAAGGCGATACCCAGCAGGGCGGCTGCCCACCATTGGGCGTTGAGTCGCCGCAGACGCGTGGGCGAACTGGGCGACTACGGATTGATCACTTTCCGAACCTGCGTAAACGCAGGCAGCAGCGGAGCGCCGTCTTTTGCCTGAAGCGACATGCGTGCGACCTTCTTGCCCGTGCGCCTGTCGATCAGCACCGAATGACGTTCGCCCTGCTCAAAAAGGTGGTCTTCGCCCCACTGTCGCAATGCCACCACGACGGGGAACAGGCTGTCGCCCTGTGCCGTCAGCACGTACTCCTGATAAGCCGTGCCGTCGGATGCATCTTGCATTACCAGGATGCCCGCATCGACCAGCTTGCGCAGCCGATCGGACAGGATATTGCGCGCCACGCCCAGGCTCCGCTGGAAATCGCCGAAGCGGCGCACACCATCGAAGGCATCGCGCACGATCAGCAGCGCCCATCGATCCCCAATGAGATCGACCGATCGCGCAACCGGGCAATGTTCGTCACCAAGGCGTCTGCGAGGGGGCATGGCGTCTCCGGAGCCGATCGACTGGGAATCAATAAAGTTGCATTTTAAAACCATATTGCTTAGCCTTCAATCGGTTTTTATTTGCAACTTGATTGGGTGGGGTTGGAACCATGGGGATTTCTGTCGCATCACTACCGTCAAGCAATCCTCCAACGGTTCCGTCTGCGAACATGCCCCGATACTTGGTGTGGCTGTTTGCGGTTGCAAGTGGACTGAGCGTGGCAAATGTCTATTACGCTCAGCCGCTGCTTGACACGCTGGCTCGAGACTTCGGCATCAGCTACGCGGCTGTGGGCGGGGTCATTACAGCCACACAAATCGGTTGTGCGCTGGCATTGCTGCTGCTGGTGCCGCTGGGCGACTTGGTCAATCGCCGTCGCCTGATGTCTATGCAGCTCCTGGCGCTGGTGGTCGCACTTGCCGTCGTGGCGATGGCGCGATCTGCGCCTGCACTGCTGGCAGGCATGCTCGCCGTCGGCTTGTTGGGCACAGCGATGACGCAGGGCCTGATTGCCTATGCGGCCAGTGCCGCCGCGCCCCATGAACGGGGCCGCGTGGTCGGCGCAGCGCAAGGCGGCGTATTCATCGGTCTGTTGCTGGCACGGGTGTTTGCCGGTGGTGTCAGCGATTTGGCAGGATGGCGCGGTGTGTACTTCTGCGCCGCTGTCCTGATGGTTGCGATGGCACTTCCGTTGTGGCGATGGCTGCCGGTCTTGCCGTCGACGTCCCAGACGATGCGTTACCCGCGTCTGATCGCTTCGATGCTGACGCTGCTGCGCCAGGAAAAGGTCTTGCAAGTGCGCGGCACGCTGGCGCTGTTGATGTTCGCCACATTCAACATCTTTTGGAGTGCGCTGGTGCTGCCCTTGAGCGCGCCGCCTTATCGCTTCTCCCATATGGCCATCGGTGCCTTCGGTCTGGTCGGTGTGGCAGGCGCCTTGGCTGCTGCGCGCGCCGGGCGGTGGGCGGACCAGGGTCATGCTCAGCGCACCAGTGCAGCGGCGCTCACGCTGCTGCTGCTGGCCTGGTGGCCTCTGTCGCTGATGGAGTGGTCATTGTGGGCACTGGTCATTGGCATCGTGCTGCTCGATATGGGAGGCCAAGCACTACATGTGACGAACCAGAGCTTGATCTTCCGCACCAGGCCTGAGGCGCATAGCCGCTTGGTTGGCCTTTACATGCTGTTCTATGCCGCCGGCAGCGGACTGGGTGCAATCGGCGCGACCGTCACCTATGCCAGGGCAGGTTGGCAAGGTGTGTGCCTACTGGGCGCGGCAGCCAGTCTCCTGGCGCTGCTGTTCTGGTGGACGACAGGGCGGGGCGATACCCGCACTGCAGGCGTCGAGTCCTGACCGCTGCCAGTTCTTGCGAGCGCTCGCGGGCATGGCGCAATACATCCCGTGACGCGAGGGGGAGATCGCTTGCGCCGCGCCGATAGTGGCTCCACATGGCCGTCCCAAGGGGCGCGCTACCGTGTGGGGCACATCAGGCAGGTCCGGTTTGGATATGGAACAGAAACAGCAAGAGTGGATGCAGGCCGTGACCGAGGCGCTCAGCGACCTGCTGGCCGCGCGTGTGGCCCAGGCCACGTTGCTGGAAGCGATGATGGTCTCGCATCCCGATCCGGTGATGCTGCGCAAGGCCTGGGATGAGCTGTCCTCCCAGCGCATCGCGTATGTCGCGCAGAAGAAAGCGGTCGCCGCCGACCCGCGACCGATGGATGCCTACACGCTTGAGCAGTTCCAGGCGTGGGAAGAAAAGCTCAGCCGTTACTTCCCGCGTGCGCCGGATGCAGGGGGCGCGGATGCGTGAGTCCGTCGGCCAGCGGCCCAATCGCGTGGCCCAGCGGCGATGGGCCAGGTGCTGATCGCCGCCACTGTGTACCGCTTGCGCACACGGGCGCCAGTGACTGTGCCGGGAGCCGGTCCTGGCACCCGGCATTGCGGTACGCCCAGGTGCTGCTGACCTGCTCGTTGGTGATCACTTCGGCTGCTGCTGCGGCTTGCGTCAGGCCACCGAGGCGCGTGGTTTGGCCTTGTCGGCATCCAGGCGCAGGGTGGCAGCGGCAAGGCCGGGTGCGGTGGCCTGCAAGACGATGCTGCCGGTGCTGCGCGTGCTCTGCAGCAGGGCCGCACACAGTCCATTGAAGGCCTTGCGTTGCGGCGCCTTGTCGTCTTCATGGCTGGCGGGGTCGCCGTTGCCCACGCCGATCAACCGCGCAGGGCCGCGCAGCGCGAACTGCACCAGGGTGTCGGCCGTCGGCACCAGGCGGCCTTGTGCGTCGACGATCTCCACCTTGACCACCGCGACGTCTTCGGCGTCGGCACGCACTGCGTTGCGGTCGCAGCTCAGGTGGATCGCTGCCGGCTTGCCGACCGTCTCGCGGCGTTCGCTCAGCACCAGTGTGCCGGCGCGATAGCCGCGCGCCTCGATCACGCCCGGTGCATAGGCCACGCGCCATTCGACATGGCCGTAGGCCGGCACCTGCTGCAGGCCCTGGCTGACGCCGTTGACCAGCAGTTCCACCGCTTCGAGATTGCTATGGCACCAGACCTGGACACGGCCCTTGTCATCGGGCTGCAGCAGGCCGTCCCAGTTCCAGTGCGGGAACAGATGCAGCACCGGTTCGCTGGTCCATTGCGCGCGGTAATACCAGTAGTTGTCCTTGGGAAACCCGCAGCTGTCGAGCACGCCGAACTGCGAGGCGACATTCGGCCAGCGGTTGTAGGGCGTGGGCTCGCCGCGGTAATCGAAGCCGGTCCAGATGAAGCCGCCAGCGATATACGGGCGCTGCGCGACATAACTCCACCAGGCTTCGGCGGTGCTGGCCCACCATGGGTGGTCGGTGTCGTAGGCGCGGGTGTAGCCGCGGGTGTCGTCGCGCTGGTAGTTGCCGCGCACCGACACGGTGCTGCCGGTTTCGCTGCCGTAGATCGGAATGTGCGGATACTGCGTGTGGAAGCCGTCCATCTGGCTGGTGCGGTAGTTGAAACCGACCACATCGACGACCTGGCCGACGCCATCGCCAAAGCCCTTGTCCATGGCGAACGTGGTGGGGCGGGTGGGGTCGAGCTGACGTACCCGTTGTTGCATGCGGCTGACGATGCGCGCGCCGCGCTCGGTGACCTGCTGCGGCTCTTCGTTGCCGAGCGACCACAGGATCACGCTGGGATGATTGCGCCCGCGCCGCACCATCGTCTCCAGCTCGCCCATCGCCTCGGGGTCGGTGGACATGCGGCGGGTTTCCTCGATCACGAACATGCCGAGCCGATCGCACAGCGCGAGCAGTTCGGGCGTGGCCGGATTGTGCGAGCTGCGGTACGCGTTGCAGCCCATCGACTTGAGCCGGCGCAGGCGCCATTCGTGCAGGCTGTCGGGGATGGCGGTGCCGACGCCGGCGTGATCCTGGTGGTTGTTGGTGCCGTGCAGCTTGAGCGGCGCGCCGTTCAACAGGAAGCCGCGCTGTGCATCGAAGACGGCCGTGCGCACGCCGAACGGCGTGACCACCGCATCGACTGCCTTGCCGTCGCTGTGCACGCTGGTGGTCAGGCGGTAGAGCTGCGGGGTGTCGATCGACCATAGCGCCGCTTCGCCGAGCGGCAGGGTCTGTTCGATGAGGTGCACCTGGCCGGGAGCAATGCTGACCGCGGCGCTGGCCGCCTGTGCGACGACGCGTCCATCCGGCGCGGTCACGCGCGCCTGCAGCGTGCATTGGCGCGGGGCGCTGCCATCGTTGCGCACCTCGGTGGACAGCTGCGCCGTGGCGGTGGCACCTTGCAGCGTGCTGCGCACGAACACGCCGTCCTGCGGCAGATGCAGCGGGTCGGTCTTGTTCAACCACAGATGGCGATAGATGCCGGCGCCTTCGTAGAACCAGCCTTCGCCCAGGGTGGCATCCACGCGCACCGCGATCAGGTTGGGCTTGCCGTAGTCGAGCACCTCGCTGAGGTCGACCTCGAACCCGCAATAGCCGCTGGCATTGCGCCCGACGATGTGGCCGTTGCAGAACACGATGCAGTCGCGGAACACGCCGTCGAACACCAGGCTGATGCGCTTGCCCAGATCGTCCGCAGGAATCTGCAGCACGCGGCGATACCAGCCCACGCTGGTTTCCGGAAAACTGGTGCCCAGCGGCTTGTAACCGTGCGCGGCGGCCGGATCTTCCTCGGTGATGGCGGCCGAGATCGGTTCCTGCCGGAAGGGCAGGGTGACGGCCCAGTCGTGCGGCAGATCCAGCAGTTCCCAGCCACCGTCGTCGAAGGCGAGTTGCGCGGCGGTGGCGGTGTCCTTGCCGGCCTTGGCGAAGGTGCGCTGGAAGGTGCCGAACCCGAAGTCGCGCGCTGGGTCGCTGGCGTGGCCGAGATGGAAGCGCCAGCCGAAGTCGAACAGCAGCCGTTCGCGCGGTGCCAGGGCTGCATCGCCCAGCGCGGCAAGCGGGGTGGCGGTGTCACCTGCAGCTGGCGCTGCAGCGGCGATGGCGGGCGGCAACGCACCGGTCGCACCGATCGGGAGTGCGGCGCTCACGCCACTGGCGAGCATGCCGCGCAGCAGCTCGCGGCGATTGATGCCGGTCATGGCTGGATCCTCTTGCCGGTGTCTGCAGCGTTGCCTTGCACGCCCGCAGCAGGGTTGCTCGTGGTTGCAGGCACGCCGGTATACGGGTGGCGCATGAAGTCGATCGCCGGCAGCACTTCATTGGCATGCTTGAAGTCGAAGAAGCTGGCGTTTTCCCACGACGAGCCGGTGCCCCAGCGCGTCTTGCAGCTGCTGCTGGTCCATGCCGGTTCCCAATACACCACGCCGGCGCCGCCGGTATCGATCACCAGCTGGGTGAGATCGACCATGTAGCGGAACTGGCCCTGCGGCGTGGCCGGGTAGCCGGGAATCAGCGAGTCCTCGCCGAGCAGATTGTGCGAGGTGTCGCCGGAGTCCAGCGTCCACGGATAGGCGGTTTCCACCACCACCACATCGGCATCAAAGCGGCCGCGCAGGCGCTTGATGGTCTTGCCCAGCTCGGCCATCGATTGGGTGGACCATTTGCGGTAGTAGCTGATGCCGATCAGATCGTAGTCGGTGACGCCGGCCTTGGTCGCGGCGGCAAACCAGGGTTCCACATTCTCCGGCTGGGCGATATGCAGCATCACCCGCGGCTTGATCGCCGAACGTGCGCCGATGTCGCGCACTGCCTTGATGCCGGCATTGAACAGCTTGGCGTTGCGCTGCCAGTCGATGGGGCGCTGCTTGTCCCACGGCTTGCTGTCCATCAGATCGGAATTGCTTTCGTTGCCGACCTGCACCAGCTCCGGCATCAGGCCGGCACGATCGAGCGCGCTGAGCGTGTCGTAGGTGAAGCCATACAGCGTGCGCGCCAGCTCGTCGGTATCGGTGATGCTGGCCCAGGCCTTGGGAATCAGCTGCTTTTCGCCATCGGCCCAGTCGTCGGAATAGTGCAGGTCCAGCAGCACCTGCATGCCTTGCGCGCGCGCGCGTGCGATGGTCTTCTTGACGTCGGACAGGTCGCTGTAGCGGGTCCAGCGGGCATCGTTCCACAACCGCACGCGCACCAGATTGGCGCCGTGCGCATGGAACAGTTCGAACGGATCCTTGACCACGCCGTTCTCGCGGTATTGCACACCGCATTCCTCCATCTCGTTGACGTAGGACAGGTCCGCGCCCAGATACAGCGTGGCGGGGGCCGGAGCGGCGTGTGCGAAGGTGGACATAGCCAGCGCGAGCAGCGCGGGCGTCCAGAGGCGGCGTGTGGAGCGCATGCAATTCCTCGACAGATGAAACGCGGAGCGGGTGACGGCCTGCCGCATGCGGCGGTGCCGTCGTGCGGAAGGTGTGCGCAATCACCACGTCAGTGACGCAGGCGATCGCGCACACCGCGCGCAGCTGTGGAGCAGGCGTGCAGCAGCGGTGTCAGCGGCACCTAGAACTTGTAGGTCGCTTCCAGCGAGTAGCGGCGGCCAAACACCTGGTAGCCGCCGTCGTCCTGGTTGGCCAGACGGTTGGGCTTGTTGTCGGTGTAGGCGCGCAGCGGTTCGTTGGTGAGGTTGCCGGCCTGGAAGCGGAAACCGAGCTGCTTGCTGTACTGCCAGTTCAGGCTCAGATCCACCGTGCCTTCGCTCTGCAGCCGTGCCAGACGCGCCGCATTCCAGCCGTACACCACGGTGTAGGGGCTGTGGTACTTGTAACCCACGCGCGCTTCGAAGCTGCCGTTGCTGTACCACAGGTCGAAGGTGCCGGTTTTGCGTGCCAGGCCGCTCAGCGGCAGCGGGTTGTCTTCCGGCGAGAATTCCTTGAGGTTGGAATCGACCAGCGAGAAGTTGGAATAGACGCCGAAGTTTTCCATGTGCGGGATGAAGTAGAACGGTGTCTGGAAGGTGAGTTCCACACCGTTGATGTGCCCGCCGCCGCCATTGAACGGCGCGCTGACCAGGTAATCCAGGCCGTTGATCACTTCGCGGTCGGTGCGGTAGCCGATGCTGGAATCCACTTCCTTGCGATACACCGCAATCGCCGCCAGCGCTTCCTTGTGGAAGTACCACTCGTAGGACAGGTCGACCTGGGTGGCCTTGAACGGATCCAGCTGCGGGTTGCCGCCGCTGCCGGTGAGCTGGCCGACGGTGACGTTGGGGTCGTCCAGGCGCCGGCCGGTGCGCAACTCGTCCAGCGGCGGACGCGCGATGACCTTGGCCACCGCAAAGCGCAGGATGCGTTGATCGTCGATCAGGAAGTTGACGGTGGCGCTGGGCAACACGTCGGTGTATTCCTTGCTGTCGCTGCTCGCCTGCACGGTGGTGCCGACCGAATCGAAGCCGTCGCTGGTGGTCTTGGTGTTGACCAGGCGCACGCCGATATTGCCGGTGACATCGGTGCCGAACAGCTGCGAGCTGAACACCGCTTTGGCGAAGGCTTCGCGCACGTCTTCCTTGACGTTCCAGTGGTCGAGCAACTGTTCGTCGAGCGTGGCCGGGTCGAAACCGCCGAAGCCGATCTGGGCGATCGCATCCATGTTGCCGCCGGTCAGGGTGGGCACGTTCAAGTCCGGCATGGTGACCGGATAGATCAGGCCCTGGTACGCCGAGATCGGCTGGTCGTAACCGGACTGGTTGCTGATGAAGCGGCGGTTCTGCTTCTCGCGGCGCGCGGCGCGTGCGCCGAATTCCAGCGAGGTGAACGCCGCAGCATCGACCGGGCGGCTGGCGTTGAGCGCCAGCGCGGCGATCCTGTCGCGCAGCCCCTGCGGCTCGGTCTGGCCGGCAATGCCCCACTCGGGCGTGTCCGAGCTGGTGCTGATGGTGGGGGTGACGCTGCGGCGGAAATCGAACGAGACGGTGTCCGGGTTGCTGCCGAAGCGCACCGCCTGCCAGGTGTTGTCACGCTTGGCCTGCGAGAACGACAGGTCGCTGCCCAGCGTCCACACATCGCCGCTCCACTTGGCGTTCAGGCCGCCGGCGGTGAGCGTCTTGACCTCGTTGTAGTGGCTGACCACATGGTCGACCTGCAGGTTCGAGTTGGCCAGCGTGCCGGCCACCACATCGCCATCGACGATGGTGTAGGACGAGCCCGGCGTGGTGTAGGGATTGGCGCCGGTCGAGAAGGTGCTGTAGGCCAGGCCATTGAACCAGTTCTGCAACTGGTCTTCGTCGATTTCGATACGCGAATACAGGCCGTCGAACTTCAACTCGACGTTGCCCGAGCGCCATTGCACGGTGCCCATCGCACCGGTGCGGGTCTGCTCGGTCAGCTTGAGCTGGTCGGCTGCGCCCCATGGCGTGGGGTCCACAGTGCCGTCGCCATCCACATCGCGCGAGGTGGTGGCATCGGTATAGCCCCAGCTGCCGATCGAGGAGTTGGAGTTCTTCTGCTTCTGGTAGGTGGCGCCCAGCGCAACCGCCAGGTTGTCGTTGATCTGGTGCACCCAGCTGGCGCCGAAGCGGTTGCCCCACGGCGAGTAGCCGTCCACGTCCTTGGCATGGTCGTAGAACACCGGGCCGGCGGTGCCGACAAAGCCCGGGCCGGTGTAGTCCAGCGGGCTGATGGTGGAGATGTCCACCGTTGCGGCAAGTCCGCCGGCGACCAGGTCCGCCGACTGGGTCTTGTAGACCTTGACGGTGGAGACGATCTCGGTGGGGAACACTTCCCAGCGCACCGCACGATTGGGCTCGGAGGAGGCGATTTCGCGCCCGTTGACGGTGCCCATGGTCATGCGCGGGCCCAGACCGCGCACGGTGGCCAGGCTCTCGTTGCCACGGTCGCGGGTGCCGTTGACGCCGGGCAGGCGCACCAGTGCTTCGGCGACGGTGACGTTGGGCATCTGGCCCATGTTGTCTGCGGAGATCACTTCCATGACGTGATCGGACATCTGCTTGGCCTGCACCGCCTGGTTCAGGCTGGCGCGCTGGCCGATCACGGTGATGTTGTCGAGCGTGACCGGCGGCGCCGCCGCGGTGGTGGCGTCAGTGGCCGGCGTTGCGGCAGGCGCGCTGTCCTGTGCGTGCGCACTGAATGCGGTGGCCAGCACGCAGGCGATGGTAGTGGTGAGGACGTCGCGCACGGGCGTGCGGCGCAGGCGCCGGCTGGCCGGGTGGCCGGTGTGGTGAACGGGCATCGTTTGATCCCTCCCAGGACAAAGTTACCGAATGGACTAATGGCCGCTGGTGCGGCGCGCTGGCGCAGCTGCGCGCTGGCGCGTCCGACGCGGGCATGGCGGTTGCTGCAGTAGTGCGGTGTGGAGCTGATTGGTCGTGTACGTGACGCGGCGACGATCGTCGATCGCCTTGGCGTCCCCCTGTCCTGCATGTGTCTGCTTCAGGGTAGAAGCGCAAGTCATTCCATTCCAATGAAGCATTTTGCGTGAGCTATCTCGCGTTGGAATGCTGCAGTGCAGCGGTAGCGTCTGCCTGATCGCCGCCGACGCGCAAGATGCCTGTGGAGAAACAAGACCGCCTGACAGAACGCTGCAGACCCGGGTTCGGGGCTAACGCGCGTTGGCAGATAACCTGGGCAGTGCGGGAAAGGCGCGCTGCATGCAGTCGTTGCGTTCGCAGGTCAGGCAGCCGGGGCCGATCGGCACCGCATCGTCCACCGCATCCAGGTCCCAGCCGCGCGCATACACCAGTTGATCGGCATGACGCAGATCGCAGCCCATCGCCAACGCGAAGGTCTTGCGCGGGCGGCCGTAGCCCGGCGCGCCGCTGCTGACCTGGCGCGCCAGCCAGAAGTAGCGCCGGCCATCAGGCATGCGCGCGATCTGGGTCAGGATGCGGTCGGGCTGGTTGAAGGCCTCGTAGACGATCCACAGCGGACAGGCGCCGCCGACATGCGAGAAATGGAAGTCGGTGGCCGAGTGGCGCTTGGATACGTTGCCGGCACGATCCACCCGCATGAAGAAGATCGGCAGCCCCGCCGCGCCGCGCCGCTGCAAGGTGCTGAGCCGGTGGCAGACCGCCTCGAAGCCGACGCCGAAGCGATCGGCCAGCCATTCGATGTCGTAGCGGGAGCGCTGGGCACTGTGCAGGAATTGGCCATACGGCATCACCAGGGCACCGGCGAAATAGTTCGACAACCCGATCCGCGACAGCGCGACACGTTCGGCATCTTCGAAGCCGGCATCGGCGATGCGTGCGTCGAGCAACGGCGCGCATTCCAGCAACGCCAGTTGTGCGGCCATCTGGAAGGCCTGCTGGCCGGGGCGCAGGTGCGCGGGCAGCCACAGCACGCGGGCCTGCGTATCCACGCTGCGTTTGTCGCTGTACAGCTCGGGCGCGTCCTGCACCAGCAGGCCGTGGCGATCGGCCAGGCGTTGGCGCAGCCGCAGCGGCAAGTTGTCCGAGGTCAGGCCGAGTTCGGCATACAGCGCCTCGGCGCGCTCATCCAGTTCCGGCAGATAGTTGTGCGCGCGATTGAAGTAATCGCGCACCTGCTCGCCCGGCGACAGCGAGGGCAATGCGGCATGGTCGGCGCCGATCTGTATTTCCAGTGCGGCGGTACGCTCGAGCAGATGCCGGTGCGCGCGGTGCAGGTCCAGCAGGGCCTGGGCCACCTGCGGCAGGTTGCCGGTGAGCACGCGCAGCTCGGCAGCCGACAGGCTATGGCCCAGGCTGCGCAGCGAGTCGTCCAGCGGCTCGACCAGCGCGGCCGGGTCGTCCAGGTCGAGCAGGCCGTCGAGATCGCCCAGGGTGGCCTTGAGCCGCTGCTGGATTGCCAGGGTCAGGGGGCGCTGGTTGCGCTCGATCTGGTTGAGGTAGCTTGGCGACAGCCCGAGCCGGCGCGCCAGCTCCGCCTGGGTCAGGCCGTGGCGCTGGCGCAGCCGCTGCAGGCGCAGGCCGAGCTGGTGGCGGAGCGGGAGCTGCGACTGGGGCATTCGCAAGATTCGCAAAAGAGTGACGGCAGCTTAGCGCGATTAAGCAGTCCCGGGCTGGGAATGCTTGGTCATGGTGCGAACAATGCGAAGCATCCGTAGCGACCTTCTGCGAGCGAACCCGCAATGAGTGATTCCGTCCCGCGCGTCTCCCTGTTGATCGACGGCCAGTTCGTCACCTCCGCCAGTCCCCATTGGCAGGACGTGGTCAATCCGGCCGATCAATCCGTGCTGGCCCAGGTGCCGTTCGCCACCACCGGCGAAGTGGATGCGGCGGTGGCTGCGGCCAGCCGGGCCTTCGTGAGTTGGCGCAAGACGCCGATCGGCACACGTGCGCGCGTCTTCCTCAAATACCAGCAGCTGATCCGCGAGCACATGCCCGAGCTGGCCGCGCTGCTCAGCGCCGAGCAGGGCAAGACCCTGGCCGATGCCGAAGGCGATGTGTTCCGCGGGCTGGAAGTGGTGGAACACGCCGCGGCGATCGGCAACCTGCAGTTGGGCGAGCTGGCCAACAACGTCGCCAACGGCGTGGATACCTATAGCCTGCTGCAGCCGCTGGGTGTGTGCGCGGGCATCACCCCGTTCAACTTCCCGGCGATGATTCCGTTGTGGATGTTTCCGATGGCCATTGCCACCGGCAACACCTTCGTGCTCAAGCCATCCGAGCAGGACCCGATGGTCACCATGCGGCTGGTGGAACTTGCGCTGGAGGCGGGCATTCCCAAGGGCGTGCTCAATGTCGTGCACGGCGGCGAAGACGTGGTCAACGCGTTGTGCGACCACCCGGACATCAAGGCGCTGTCGTTCGTCGGGTCGACCAGGGTTGGCACGCACGTCTATCGGCGCGCCTCGCTGGCAGGCAAGCGCGTGCAATGCATGATGGGCGCGAAGAACCATGCCGTGGTGCTGCCGGACGCCAATCAGGAACAGACGCTCAACGCGATGGTCGGCGCCGCCTTCGGTGCGGCCGGCCAGCGCTGCATGGCCGCGTCCACGCTGGTGCTGGTGGGCGAGGCGCGGGAGTGGATTCCGGCGCTGGTGGCCAAGGCCAAGGGCCTGACGCTGGGCGCGGGCAATGCGCCGGGCACCGAGGTTGGGCCGCTGATTTCCTGCGCGGCGCGCGCGCGCGTGGAAGGCTTGATCGCCTCCGGCGTCGAGCAGGGCGCCAGACTGGAACTGGATGGGCGCGCGCCCAGCGTGCCTGGCTTCGAGCAGGGCAACTTCGTCGGCCCGACCATCTTCTCCGGCGTGAGGCCGGGCATGCGCATCTACGACGAGGAAATCTTCGGCCCGGTGCTGGTGATCCTGGAGGCGGCCACGCTGGATGAGGCCATTGCCCTGGTCAATGCCAATCCCAACGGCAACGGCACTGCGTTGTTCACCCAGTCGGGTGCGGCGGCGCGGCGTTTTCAGGAAGACATCGACGTGGGCCAGGTCGGCATCAACGTGCCGATTCCGGTGCCGGTACCGCTGTTCTCGTTCACCGGATCGCGCGCCTCCAAGCTCGGCGACCTGGGCCCGTACGGCAAACAGGTGGTGATGTTCTACACCCAGACCAAGACCGTGACCGCGCGCTGGTTCGACGACGAAACGCTGGGCCACGGCGTCAACACCACCATCTCCCTCAAGTGACCTGATCGCCATGAATGCAGCCATCCAGCTACACGCCAATACGGCCGATTTGAATGACGAGCAGGAAGCCTTCCGCGCTGCCGCGCGCGACTTTGCCGACAAGGAACTCGCACCGCACGCCGCGCACTGGGATGCGCAAAGCCACTTCCCGCGCGAGGCCATCGCCAAGGCGGCCGAGCTGGGGTTCTGCGGGCTGTACACCGATGAGGGCGTGGGCGGCCTGGGCATGCGCCGGCTCGATGCCGCGGTGGTGTTCGAGGAACTGGCCACGGTCGATCCATCCACCTCGGCGTTCATCAGCATCCACAACATGGCCACCTGGTTGATCGCCAGTTACGGCAACGATGCGGTGCGCGCGCAGTGGGGCGAGGCGATGACCAGCGGCGCCAAGCTGGGTTCGTACTGCCTGACCGAACCGGGTGCCGGCTCGGACGCGGCCTCGCTCAAGACGCGCGCACAGCGCGACGGCGACGGCTACGTGCTCAACGGCAGCAAGGCCTTCATTTCCGGCGCGGGCGCCACCGATGTGCTGGTGGTGATGGCCCGCACCGGCGATGACGGCGCCCGCGGCATCAG
This sequence comes from Xanthomonas arboricola, assembly GCF_002940665.1. GTDB lineage: Bacteria > Pseudomonadota > Gammaproteobacteria > Xanthomonadales > Xanthomonadaceae > Xanthomonas > Xanthomonas arboricola_B. The sequence goes on along the minus strand of NZ_MIGY01000003.1, from coordinate 374,959 downwards.
CGCCTTCGTGGTGCCTGCCAATGCGCCCGGCATCAGCTACGGCCGCAAGGAAGAGAAGATGGGCTGGAACAGCCAGCCCACGCGCGGGGTGAATTTCGAGAACGTGCGCATTCCGGCCGGCAATCTGCTGGGCAAGGAGGGCGAGGGTTTCAAGATGGCGATGAAGGCGCTGGACGGCGGCCGCATCAATATCGCCGCCTGTTCGTTGGGAGCGGCGCAAGGCGCCCTGGATGCCGCCCGCCGCTACATGGGCGAGCGCCGTCAGTTCGGCAAGAAGCTGGCCGATTTCCAGGCCCTGCAGTTCAAACTGGCCGATATGGCCACGCAACTGGTGGCCGCGCGGCAGATGGTGCACACCGCTGCGCGCAAGCTCGATGCCGGCAGTCACGATGCCACCGTGTGGTGCGCGATGGCCAAACGCTTCGCCACCGACGCCGGCTTTGCGATCTGCGACGAGGCCTTGCAGATCCACGGCGGCTACGGCTATATCCGCGAATACCCGATCGAGCGCCTGCTGCGCGACAGCCGCGTGCACCGCATCCTGGAAGGTACCAACGAGGTGATGCGCATGATCATTGCGCGCCACCTGCTCAACGGCGAGGAGGAACTGCGATGAGCGATTGGGCAACACAGGCGCACACCGGCTTGCAGGTCGAACGCGATGGCCATGTCGCCATCGTCACCTTGCGCAATCCGCCGGCCAACACCTGGGCCGTGCACAGCCTTGCAGCCTTGCGCGATCTGGTACGCGCGCTGGATGCGGACCGCAGCATCTATGCGCTGGTGATCACCGGCGACGGCGAGAAGTTCTTCAGTGCCGGCGCCGACCTCAAGCAGTTTGCCGATGGCGACAAGGCTGCTGCACGGGAGGCCGCGCGTCGCTTCGGCGAGGCGTTCGAGGCCTTGAGTGCGTTTGGCGGCGTGTCGGTCGCCGCCATCAACGGCTATGCGATGGGCGGTGGCCTGGAGTGCGCGCTGGCCTGCGACCTGCGCATTGCCGAACAGCACGCGCAGCTGGCCTTGCCGGAAGCCAGCGTCGGGTTGCTGCCATGCGCCGGCGGCACCCAGAACCTGCCGCGCCTGGTCGGCGAGGGCTGGGCCAAGCGCATGATCCTGCTGGGCGAGCGTCTGGATGCAGCCACTGCGCACCGCATCGGCCTGGTGGAAGAGGTGGTGGGCAAGGGCGAGTCGCGCGCGCAGGCCATTGCCTGGGCGCAGCGTGCCGGCAAGCAGAGTCCAGCCAGTGTGGCGGCGTGCAAGCGCCTGGTGCAGTCCACCCGTCACGGTACGCATGCCGCCGCGCTGGTGGCAGAGCGCGAAGCCTTCGTCGACTTGTTCGAGCAGGCCGATCAGGCCGAGGGAGTGGCGGCCTTTCTCGAGAAACGCGCGCCGCAGTGGAGCAATGGCTGATGCTGGATGTGAGCCCAACCGAAGAAGCGCCGGTGCTGTTCGAACAACGCGACTGCGCGGACGGGCATCGCATCGGCATCGCCACCTTGAACGCGCCCGGGACGCTCAACGGTTTGTCCTTGCAGATGACGCGCTTGCTGGATGCGCAGCTGCGTGTCTGGGCCGACGATGCGCAGATTGTCTGCGTGGTGTTGCGCGGCGCAGGCGAGAAGGCGTTCTGCGCGGGCGGCGATCTGCATGGTCTGTACCAGAGCATGCGCGCGCATCGCGAGGCGGTGCCGGATGCGCAGGAGCGTCGCGCGCAACCGCAGGGCAATGCGCACGCCGCTGCGTTCTTCGAAGAGGAATATCGGCTCGACCATCGCATCCACACCTATCCCAAACCGGTGCTGTGCTGGGGCCATGGCATCGTCATGGGCGGCGGTATCGGCTTGATGTCCGGTGCCAGCCATCGCGTGGTCACCGAGCGCTCGCGCCTGGCGATGCCGGAGATCAGCGTGGGCCTGTTCCCCGATGTCGGCGGCAGCTGGCTGTTGCGCCGGGTGCCGCAGGCTGCCGGGTTGTTTCTGGCACTGACCGGCGCGCCGCTGGGCGCCAGCGATGCCATCTATGCCGGGCTTGCGGATGTCCGCCTGGAGCATGCGCAATACGCGGCAGTGCTGGACGCCTTGGGCGCGCATGCCTGGACTGGCGATGCAGATGAGGATCGCGCCCAGCTCGGCGCGTTCCTGCACGGGATCGCGCAACCGCTGGAACCGGGCCCATTGCAGGTGCATGCGGCGCTGATCGCGCAATTGGTGGCAGGCCAGACGCTACCAGAGGTGGTCGCTGCAATCCTGGCATTGCAAAGCGAAGATGCCTGGCTGCAGGCCGCGCGTGCAACGCTGGCAGCCGGCGCCCCTGGCTCGGCGCGCCTGGCCTGGGAGCTGCAACGTCACCCGGGCATCGGCACGCTGGCCGACACCTTTCGCACCGAGTACGTGGTGGCGCTGCATACGGCCGCCCATGGCGACTTTGCCGAAGGCATTCGCGCGCTGTTGATCGACAAGGACCGCCAGCCGCAGTGGCAACCCGCCTTGCTGGAAGAGGCGGATGCGCAGTGGGCTGCTGGATTTTTCCAATCGCCCTGGCCGGCCGCACAGCATCCGCTCGCCGATCTTGCTGTACGTGCACTCGGTGAACGCTGAGCGGCTGGCAAATGCGGTTGATGGCTAGCGCAACGCGGACGCGATGGAGGAATTGCAGGGTTCGCATTGGCACCGGCAAGCCTGAAGTTTGCGACGGCTGCGTTGCGATCCAGCCGCTCGTTCATGGCCGTCCTAACTATTGATGATCGTTCTAACCTGGAAACCGACACCATGAGCAAGATCGCCTTTATCGGCCTGGGCAATATGGGCGGGCCGATGGCTGCAAACCTGATCAAGGCCGGGCACCAGCTGCGCGTCTTCGATCTGGTGCCTGCCGCACTGGACGCCGCCGCAGCAGCCGGCGCGCATGCCGCCAGCTCCGCGCACGACACCCTGGCCGACGCCGAGATCGTGATCTCGATGTTGCCGGCCAGCCGCCACGTCGAAGCGCTTTACCTGGGCGAGGCCGGGATCCTGCCGCAGATTCCCGCCGCTGCCCTGGTGATCGACTGCAGCACTATCGCACCCGCCAGCGCACGCAAGCTCGCCGCCGAGGCGCAGGCGCGTGGCCTGGCGATGCTGGATGCGCCGGTCTCCGGCGGGACGGCGGGTGCGGCGGCAGGCAGCCTGACGTTTATCGTCGGCGGCGCCGCGCAGGTGTTGGAGCGCGCGCGGCCGGTGTTGCAGGCAATGGGCAAGAACATCTTCCACGTCGGCGACAATGGCGCCGGCCAGGTCGCCAAACTGTGCAACAACATGGCGTTGGGCGTGATCATGGCCGTCACCGGCGAGGCGCTGGCGCTCGGCGTTGCGCAAGGGCTGGACCCGGCGGTGCTGTCGCAGATGATGGCGGTCAGCACCGGGCGCAGCTGGGCCACCGAAGTCTGCAATCCGTGGCCGGGGGTGCTGCCCAACGCGCCGGCATCGCGCGGTTACAGCGGTGGCTTCGGCAACGATCTGATGCTCAAGGATCTGGGGCTGGTCGCCGAATCCGCAGTGCAGGCGGGCGTGTCGATTCCGCTCGGCGAGCTGGCGCGCAATCTGTACGCGATGAACAGCCAGGCCGGCAACGGCGCGCTGGATTTTTCCAGCGTGATCAAGCTGGTGGCCAAGGTTTGAGAGCGGCTGGCAAAAGTGTCTACGCCCATCGTCAACTAGGTGCGGCTGGAGTGGTGATTCGCCTCCGTCTGCAGGGTTGATCGAACTGGGGGCCTCGGCTGTAGAGCGGATGATCTGCGGCTTGGCTGCAGGGCCCTTGCCTGCCCACCCTCGCGGGACACGCCGCAAGTACGTCCGTGTAGGCTCTTACGCGGCATCCATGCCGCGTAAGGTCCCGCGACGTTGGGCGGGCAAGGACCAGTCACGATGGTCGGTGTGCATGGTTTTCAGTAAGACGGCCAGCAAACTGTCTGGTGCGGTGAGGGCACCGCGCACTCGACGCTGTGGTTTTGCTGCAGAGCCCTTGCCCGTCCGCCATCGCAGGACACGCTGCAAGTACGTCCATGTAGGTTCTTACGCGGCACCCATGCCGCGTAAGGTCCCGCGACGGTGGGCGGGCAAGGGCCAGTCACGATGGTCGGTACGCATGGTTGCATGCAGGGGCAGGCAGTGCATGCAGCGCGGCCGTCCGACGAGCTGCGGTCTGATCAGCCTCTTTTTTTCCGAGCAATGTCACTGCCAATACGACATCACACCACCCGCCAACGAAGGCGAATGTGGCCGACAGGTTGCCGCCATCGCTACGGCGTTCGAGGGTTTTTGCTAGCCACTCCGGCCTGAGCAGTAACGTGCAGCGCCGCGCCCACGTGATGTGATGTCATCACGCCCGGGTGTAATAGTCTCCGCCATCGCGTGCGCCTAAGGTGCGCGCATTGCACGAGGCCACCGCATCCATGGGACACGACCACAGCCACGCCCCCAGCGACATCCGCCACGAGACACCGCTGTGGTGGGCACTGGGACTCACCGCCACGTTCCTGCTGGCGGAAGTCATCGGTGCGTTCATCACCAACAGCCTGGCGCTGTTGTCCGACGCCGCACATATGGCCACCGACACCGTCGGCCTGATGATCGCGCTGGTCGCGGTGCGCCTGAGCCGACGCCCTGCCGACGCGCGTCGCACCTATGGCTATGTGCGTCTGGAGGCGCTCGGCGCGCTGGCCAATGGCGCGCTGTTGTTCGCAGTCGGCGCCTACATCCTGTGGGAAGCCGCGCAACGCTTTCGCGCGCCCCAGGATATTTCCTCCAGCGGCATGCTGCTGATCGCCGGCTTCGGCCTGGTGATCAATCTGATCGCCATGAAGCTGCTGCACGCCGGCAGCGGCGAGAGCCTGAACGTCAAGGGCGCGTATCTGGAGGTCTGGAGCGACATGCTCGGCTCGGTGGCGGTGATCATCGGCGCGCTGCTGATCGGCTGGACCGGTTGGCAATGGATCGACCCGGTGCTGGCCGTGCTGATCGGCCTGTGGGTGCTGCCGCGCACCTGGGTGCTGCTGCGCGAGGCGATCAACGTGCTGCTGGAAGGCGTGCCCAAAGGCATCGATCTGCCGCAGGTGCAGCAGGCGCTGACCAGCTACCCCGGCGTCGAAGACGTGCACGACCTGCATGTCTGGGCACTGGCCTCCAGTACCCCCGCGCTCACCGCACACGTGGTGGTCGGCGAAACCACCGACCGCGACCGCCTGCGCGACGCCCTTGCCGAGCTGCTGCACGCGCGCTTCGAGATCAGCCACGTCACCCTGCAGGTGGAGAGCGGCGATTGCGGCACCGAACCGTGTGGCACGTCGCCGGCCGCGCAGGGCTCCGCGCATGACGATCATCGTGGTCACGCGCATTCGCATGACCGCCACTCGCACTGACGCGGACAGCGCCGCCCAGTGAGCTTCTCGCCTGCTTGGCGGCGGTATGACGGTGCCGGGCACCACTCCGGCAGTGCCGGCAACCGCAGCCGCGTTGGCATTGGTCGATGCGGTGCAGATCGATGGCGCGTGTCCGAACGCGATGTCTTTGGTGCCTCGCCGCTGACCGTCATTCCGCCGCACCATGGACAGACCAACGCGCGTCTGGTGGCGCATCTTGCGTTGATCGTGCCCGAGGGCTGCAGCTTCGGTGTCGGTTACGACTAGCGGCAGTGCGAGGTCGGCAAGGTGCTGGTATTCGACTCGATCGGACATGAGGCGCGCAACGCGAGCGCGCAGCTGCGTGCGGTGCTGATCTTCGATGTCTGGAACCCGCTGCTGAGCCGGGAGGAGCGGCAGATGGGCAATGCCATGGAGGCGGCGATCGCGCGCCACCGTGCGGGATGAGGTATCGCCGGTAGTCGACCGATTCAGTCCGCAGGCGTGATGCCGAACCGGGCAAGCGTGGCGCGCAGCGGAGCGAGCTGGGTCGCGTAGGGCTTCCAGCGTCCGGACGCATCGCCATGCAGGGGCTGGCGCACCTGCCAGTAGCTGGCTGTCCTGACGGCTCCAGGTGCCCTGTGGAAATCCAGGCAATCCGGTTCCCAGGGCAACTGCAAAAAGTCCAGCAGTGCACGCAGGCTGCGTTCCGGCGCGGCGACGAAGGCGTCATAGTCGAAGGTATGGATGCTGTCCGGATACAACGACAGCCAATGCGCCATCAGTCGCTGGTAGGCGGCATAGAAATGCCCGATATCCTCCAGCCGGCCCGCATAGTCAAAGCGTTGTGGATTGAGCTGCTGCATGAAGATCGACAGCCCGTTGTCCAGCGGGTGACGACGTGTGTGCACGATCCTGGCCGCCGGAAACAGCTGCTTGATCAGCCCGATCAGTAGAAAGTTGTCGGGACGTTTGTCGGTGATGTAGCGCAGTTGCGCGTGATGGGGAACGGCCGCAGCCACGCGTTGACGATAGGCCGCAGCCAGCTGCGCCAGCGTGTGCGAGGACAGATGCTGCGCGGCTTGCGGGAACGGCGACAGCGACTGTGCAACCAGTCGCGGCAACGCATCCAGTTCGCCCCCTGCAGCAATGCACGAGTGGCGCGACAAGGCCTGTTCGATCAAGGTGGAGCCGGAGCGGAACATGCCGCAGATAAACAGTGGCGGTACCGCGTCGCCGACAGCATCCATGGGCGGTAGCTGGCGCGCGTCGCTTGCATCGGCAAATACCGCAGCGATGCTGTCGAACTGCTGCTGTGTGCGGATCGGGTCGTAGCGCCGCGCATGTGCATGGCCATGCCGGTTGGCGGCACTGGCCGCATCGAATGCCTGGCTGTGCAGGCCGAGGCGGTCATAGGCATGGGCCACTGCATGCAGCAGCGTGGCCGTCAACGCAGGATCCTGCCCCCCGACCGAGCCTGCCTGCGCAAGTGCGAGCAGGCGTGTGTCCTGCGCATGCGTGGGAGGATCCAGGTGCAGCAGGCGTGCGGTGGCTTGCAGCTGCAGCGCCCGTGTCTGGGCATCGACAGGAGGATTGGCGAGCAGCCGGCGATAGGCGGCGACCGCCTGGTCGCGTGCGCCCAGCTCTTCCTGCAGATTGCCCAGATTGAGCAAGGCAGGGGCGTAGTCCGGCCGGCACTGCAGTGCCAGGTCGAGTTCCTTCAGCGCTGCCGCCTCCTGATGTAGATGGTCGCTCAGCAGCGCGGCGCGATTGAGGTGGATCTGTTCCGGCAGCGCGGCACCGTGCTGCAATGCCTGCGCATAAGCGTCCAGTGCGGCGGATGCCTCGCCGGTCTGGCGCAGCAGATATCCCAGGTTGTACCAGGCATCGGCGCATCGGGGCTGCGCCTGCAGGATGCGGCGATAGGCGGCGATCGCCTGCGCCAGATGGCCTTGTTGCAGTAAGCGTGCGGCGTGCTGCAAGGACGGGTCCAAGGCGTTTTCCAGGCAATCTTGCAACGGGTGGGGGGTTTGCAGCTTAGGCGGCGCCGTCGATGCGTTCAATCGGCCCGTGGCGGACGTTGATGAGCGGTCTTTCCTGCACTCGCCGCTTGCCTTGTATGCTCTGCTGCAATCGACGAGTGAAGATGCGCGCATGCACAAGCGAGTGGTGTTGGGGCTGACGGTGTTGAGCTGCGCCTGGGCGGCATCGGCGCAGGACGTGCCGACGCATCGCTGCGCCGCAGTACTCGATCCCTTGCCGCGGCTGGCCTGCTATGACGCCAGCTTCCCGCCAACGCAGGCGGTGCGGGCGGCGGAGGCGGATAGGGCAGTCAGGGCATTCGGCCGCAGCAGCCAACAGGCCTCGGCAGCGACAGGCGCGCAGCAATCAGCGCCTGCGCAACTCACCGCGAAGGTGCTTGCAGTGGCGTATCAGCCAGACGGTACGCGCATCGTGTCGCTGGACAGTCGTCAGCGCTGGGCGCTGACAGAAGCGACCAGCCGCGGGCCGCTGGCCGAGGGTGAGGTCGTGGTGATCCGCAAGGCCGCAATGGGAAGCTACATGCTGGTCACCGCTGCCGGTGTGGCGCTACGCGCCCGCCGCATCGACTAGCCAGGCCAACGACGGCATCGCAACAAACAGAAGAGAACGAATGACTGAGAGACAGCTGCGCGCACTGTTGCACAACGGGTATCAACTGCTACGTCAGGGACGTTATGCCGAGGCCGTCGTGTTTGCCGACCGCGCCTGCGCAGAGCAGCCTGGCAATGCGCATCTGCTGGAGCTTGCCAGCGAAGCTCGGTTGGCCAATGGCGATCCGCAGGCCGCAGCCGACCGCATCGCACAGGCTGCGGCGGTTGCAACGTCACCGCTCCCGCTATTGATGAAATACGGCAGCTTGCTGCTGCAGCTGCGTCGCCGCCGCGAGGCCCGGCTCGTCGCCGGCCAGGCGCAGGCGCTGGCGGCCGCCGACGGCGCTGCATGGTGGCGGATCGGCGCGCTGTACAGCGGCTGCCACGAGGTGGCGGCCGCCCGCGACGCGTATCGGCATGCGATGACATTGCTGGGAGAACAGCCCGGCTTGCTGTACGACCTCGCCACCATGCAGTTCTTTGGCGGTGAATTCGATGCGGCTGAGCTCACCCTGGAGCGGCTGTTGCAACTGGCACCCGGCACGGGCGATGCCTTGTACCTGCGCGCCACGCTCCGGCGTCAGACCGGGCAGCACAACCACCTGGACGATCTGCGTCACCGTTTGACCACGCTATCGGAACCATCCGCCCGAGCGGCAGGCCTGTACGCCTTGAGCAAGGAGCTGGAGGACCTGGGCCAGCATGCGGAATCCTTCGAGACACTGACCGCCGCAGCGGCCTGCAAGCGCAAGACACTGCAGTACGACGTTGCTGCCGAGTGTGCGCATATCGCTCAGGTGCGAGAGGCGTACGACCCGCCTGCCTTGCGCGCACTGCAGCCCGGTCATGCGGGCGAGGGGGCCATCTTCATCGTCGGGCTGCCACGCTCAGGCACCACCTTGCTGGAGCGCCTGCTGATCCAGCGCGGCGGTGCACGTTCGGCCGGGGAGCTGATGGATTTCGGTGCGCTGCTCGGCAATGCGACATCCGGCGCATTGTCGACCAATCCCGAATTGACCGCCGCGCAGGCGTCGCTGCAGATCGATTTTGCGGCGCTTGGGCAGGAGTATCTGCGCGGCGCCCGTGAGCTGGTGCGCGACCATCCGGTGTTCATCGACAAGATGCCGGTCAATTACCTGTATTGCGGCATGATTGCCACCGCGCTGCCACGTGCACGCATCATCCATCTGGTGCGCGATCCGCTGGACACCTGTTATGCGATATACAAGACCCTGTTCTACAACGCCTATCCGTTCTCGTATGCGCTCGATGAGCTCGCCGATTACTACCTGGCGTATCAGCAGACCATGCGGCACTGGCATGCGGTACTGCCTGGCAGCATTCTCGATGTGCACTACGAAGAGTTGGTGCGCGACACCGACCAGCAGATCGCGCGGGTGCTGAGCTGGTGCGGGTTGACGCGCAGTGACGCCATCGCCGAACTGGAGCATGTGCCGTTCGTGACTGCGAGCGCGGCGCAGGTGCGCGGCGATGTCCATCAACGCTCGGTGCATAGCTCTCGGCGGCATATGGATGGATTGCTGCCTTTGTTGACGCGACTTCAGGCAGCTGGCGTGATCGTGCCCGGCGTCGAAGTGGTGTAGCGATTGGCGCTGGCCGATCATCCGGTCCAGTCTTTCGAGTGAGCGCGCCGCTGGCTCGCGAGCGACGAGCGAACACACGTGGCGACATCGAGTTCCACACAAGACACCGGCGGAAAATGGCCATTTTTCCCTGGCATCCGCACTGTTTTGGGGATTCGCCGCACCGATTCGGAGCATTTCTGAATGGCGCTTTAATTCTCCTCAACGTGGTCTTAACATCGGGTTGGCAACGTTTTTCGGGCGCTTTTTCGTCCGGCCGTTCGCCAGTGTGGAAGCGCAGTTTGACGCGCTTGCCAACGACGTCGCAGCACGTGCCGGCATCGCTTCAGATGCAAGCGCACCGCGCTGCGCTTACCCGTTCGGACTTTCGGAGAGAGAGATGAGATTGAAGACTACCAAGCTGCGCGACGCCATCCGGGTATCGCTCACGGTTGGCGCCACCGCGTTGGCCCTGTCGGGGACCGTGATGGCGCAGGATCAGCCCTCGACGGAACTCAAGAGCCTGGACGCGATCAGTGTCACCGGTACGCGCATCAAGAGCCAGACGATGACTGCCTCCAGTCCGGTGGCAGAGATCAACAAGGAAGAATTCCAGTACACCGGTTCGACCAAGGTCGAAGACCTGATCAATCAGTATCCGCAGCTTTCGGCGAGCTTTGACAACTTCGCCAACAATGGCTCGCAGGGCTATGCGACCGTCGATCTGCGGGGATTGGGCGCGCAGCGCACCTTGACCCTGGTCAACGGCAGGCGCATTCCCAAGGGCATTGGCGAGAGTCCGGACATCAGCATCATTCCGGCAGCGCTGGTGCGCCGCGTGGACATCCTGACCGGCGGCGCCTCGGCGGTGTACGGCTCGGATGCCGTCGCCGGCGTGGTCAATTTCGTGCTCGACGACGAGTTCGAAGGTGTCAGTGTCGACATGGGCTACAACGCCTACCAGCACGACAATGGCAACACGTTGATGCGCGGCCTGATGGACGATGCCGGTTACGATTATCCGACAGGGAACTCCGGTTTCGACGGCATCTCGCGCAATGTGGACCTGGCCATCGGCGGCAGCTTCGGCGAGGCGGGGCATGCCACCGCATGGGCGACCTGGCGCGAGAACGATCCACTGCTGCAGGGCCAGCGCGATTACTCCGCATGCGCCTTGAGCAACCGCGGCACTGCGTGCGGCGGGTCAGCCACCGCAGACCCGGCCAACTTCTATGTCGTCGCTCCGTCGGCTGGCGCGTTCTATGTGCAGCCTTCCGCCGGCGGAACCTGGTCGCAGGTCGCATCCCCGAATCTCTACAACTTCGCACCATTGAACTACTACCAGCGTCCGGATACGCGCTACACGGCCGGCACCAACATCAAATACGAGGTCAACGAGCACTTCAAGCCCTATCTCGAAACCCTGTTCGTCAACCGCAAGAGTTCGACCCAGATCGCGCCGTCGGGTGCGTTTTTCACCGACCTCAACGTCAACTGCGCCACCTCGGTGATCGGTAGCTTGTGCAACGATGTGGGCATCACCGACGATGAGTTCACCGTCTATGTGGCCAAGCGCAACGTCGAAGGCGGCCCGCGCATCACCGACTCGGATACCAACAGTTTCAGCATCACCACCGGCGCCCAGGGCGACATCAACGACAACTGGTCGTACGACGCCTCGTTCACCTATAACCGCAGTACCACCAAGTCGGAAAACAGAAACGACTTCGTGACCACGCGGGTACGTGACGCGCTGCTGGGCTGCCAGCCTGGTTCGTTCGATGGCTGCGTGCCCTACAGCGTGTGGACCGACAGTGTCACCGCAGCAGAGGCAGAAGCGCTGCAGGGCGTGGGTATCGTCAACTACGAAACCTCGATGCGCGTGTTCAATGCCTATGTGACCGGTAATTTCGGCTATAGCCTGCCGTGGGCCGGCGATAACCCGATCAGTCTGGTCGGCGGTGTCGAAACCCGCACCGAAACCTTCAAGCGGGTGGCCGACAGCAACATGCAGACCGGCAACTTCACCGGCCTGGGTGGCCCGACCTCCAATGTGTCCGGCGACATCGGCGTCAAGGAACTGTTCCTCGAAGGCGCGGTGCCGCTGGTGGCGCAGGCCGGTAGTCTGGATCATCTCGACATGCAGCTTGGCTATCGCTACTCGGACTACGACACCTCCGGCGGCGTGAGTACTTATAAAGCCGGTCTGGGTGCGACATTCGTCGATGGCAAGTACCACCTGCGCGCCGGCTGGAACCGTGCGATCCGCGCTCCCAACGTGACCGAGCTGTACAACGAAAATACGATCGGGCTGTGGAGCGGCAGCGACCCGTGCGCCGGTGCCAATCCGGTCTTCACTCAGGCCCAGTGCGCCAACACCGGCGTCACCGCGGCGCAATACGGCCGCGTTGCGGCCAACCCGGCCGGTCAGTACAACGAAATCGGCGGCGGTAACACGGCACTGCAGCCGGAAACGGCCAACACCTGGACCGTCGGTTTTGCTGCCAGCCCCGTCAAGGGGCTCGATCTGAGCGTGGATTACTACGACATCAAGATCGACGATGCGATCCGCAGCATCGGCTCGTCCAACATCCTGACCGCATGCGGCGTGACCGGTAATGCGGATATCTGCAGCCGCGTGCGCCGCAATGCCACGACAGGTGACCTGTTCCGCGGTAGCGACCCGGACGTCTCCGGTCTGATCCTCAATTCCCAGGATAATTTTGGTTCGTTGCATTTCCAGGGCGTGGATCTGACCGCGTCGTATGCCTGGAGCGTCGGCCCCGGGCGCCTGACCGCCTCGATGATGGGCAGCTACGCCATCAAGCAGGAGTACGAGCCGGTTCCGGGTGTGCAGGAAGTGACCTACGACTGCGCGGGCGTGGTCAACGTGGCCTGCAACAGTGCCGAATGGCGGCATGTGCTGAGCACGCGCTACAGCTTCGATCGCTACACCGTCGGGCTGCGCTGGCGCTACATCGGTGAGCTGGATTACCAGAACACCGACGGCACCCGTGGCACAACCGACGTCCGCCTGGTGAACCAGGACAACAAGGTGTCGGCGTACAACTACTTCGACCTGTCCGGTTCGATGCAGTTGGGCGATTACGTCACCTGGACGTTGGGCATCAACAACATCGCCGACAAGGAGCCGCCGCTGGTGGGCGGCAGCCTGACCTTCAACGGCAACTCGCTCGCCGGTTACGACCAGGCTGGCCGTTACTTCTTCACCAGTGTGGGTCTGCGTTTCTGAGGCACGTTGCAACTCGGTAAAAAACAACGGCGAGCCAAGGCTCGCCGTTGTTTTTTCTGATTGCCTGCGACAGCTCGTGTCGACGGCTTGCCGCGCTGCAACCGTCAGATCAGTGCGGTCGCCGATCGCCTCTCGCCTGCGTGTCTGATCGACGTCGAAGACAGCGTCGACGGCTCACGCCACCGGTTCACGCAACAACGGCGACTGCCAGCCTGGGCGCGGCGCGAAACGCTCGCCATAGTGCGCCTGCAGTGCCTGCAGACGGGCCAGCAAGGCGTCGGCGCCGACACTGCGGATGTGCTGGATCGGGCCGCCGCGGAACGGGGCAAAGCCGGTGCCGAAGATCACGCCGGCGTCGAGCAGGTCCGCATCGGTCACCACGCCGTCGTGCAGGCAGGCGACCGCTTCGTTGAGCAGCGGCAGGATCAGGCGATCTTCCAGGTCTGCCGGCACCGCGTAGCCGCTGGCGACCTCGGGCTTGACCGCGCGCCCGTTCTCCCACTTGTACAGGCCCTGACCGTCCTTCTTGCCGCGCTTGCCCGGCTCCACGGTGGCCAGCGCCGCCGGAATCGGCAGGTGCAGAAACGGGGCGAGCTCCGCGCCCACGCCGGCTGCAACGTCCAGCCCCACCGTGTCGATCAGTTCGATCGGCCCCATCGGCATGCCGAACGTCACCGCGGTCTTGTCCAGCACCGGGCCCGGCACGCCTTCGGCATAGGCGGTGGCCGCTTCGAGCAGGTACGGGAACAGCACGCGATTGACCAGGAAGCCCGGGGTGCCGGCCACCGGTACCGGGAACTTGTCCAGCGCCTTGCAGAATGCCGCCAGGCGCGCGACGTTGGCCGGATCCAGCCCGTCGTGCTGCACGATTTCCACCAGTGGCATCATCGAGACCGGATTGAAGTAGTGCAGGCCGGCAAACTGCGCCGGGCGCTGGATATGCCCGCGTAGCTCGGTCAACGGAATCGACGAGGTGTTGGTGGTCAGCAACGCATCGGGCTTGAGCTGCGGCTCGATGGACTGATACAGCTCGCGCTTGGCCTGCGGGTTTTCGATGATCGCTTCGATCACCAGGTCCGCCTGCGCCACGCCCGCGCCTGCCAGGTCGCCACGCAGGCGCGCTGCCACCGCCGGCCGCTTGGCCTCGTCCTTGACGCGCTTGGCGAACAACTCGTTGCCGCGGCCCAGTGCCGTATCGATGAAGCGCTGCTCGCGGTCCTGCAGCGTTACCTCGAAGCCCTTGTAGGCAGCCCAGGCCGCGATATCGCCGCCCATCACCCCGGCGCCGACCACATGCACATGGCGGATCGGAGCCAGCGCCGTAGCGCCGGCATCCTTGCCGCCCAGCGCCTTCAGGCGCTCGGTGAGAAAGAAGATGCGGATCAGGTTGCGCGCGGTCGGCGTGCTGGCGAGCTTGACCACCGCCTTGCGCTCGGCCGCCAGGCGCGCCTGGATGCCGCTGCCGCCAGCGCGCTCCCACACGTTGATCAAGGCGTAGGGAGCCGGGTAGTGCTCCTTGCGCGCCTTGCGTGCGACCTGCTTGCGCATCTGTGGGGCCAGCAGTTTGCGCGCGAGCAAGGTATTGGTGGCCCATGCGGTGGCGCGCTGCTTGAACGGGCGCTTGCTGCCGGTGAGCGCAAGCGCGGCGGCGACATCGACCAGCACCGCGGGCGCGGCGACCTTGTCGACCAGGCCCATCGCGCGGGCAGCCTTGGCCGCGACGGTGCGGCCGGTCAGCATCAGATCCATCGCCGCCGGCGCACCGATCAGGCGCGGCAAGCGGGCGCTGCCGCCCCAGCCGGGAAAGATGCCGAGCTTGGTTTCCGGCAGGCCGATGCGCGTGCTGGCGTCGTCGGAGGCCACGCGATACCGGCACGCCAGCGCGATCTCGGTGCCGCCGCCCATGCAGAAGCCGTGGATCGCCGCGACCGTGGGGCAGGGCAGTTCGGCCAGCTTCTGAAAGACGCTCTGGCCGCGATGGATCGCATCGTTGACGGTACCCTTGCGGTCGAATTCCTGAAATTCCTTCAGGTCGGCGCCGGCGATGAAGCCGTTGGGCTTGCCCGAGCGCAGCACCACGCCCTTGGGCGGGTCCAGCGCCAGGCGTTCGACCAGTGCGCCCAGTTCGAGCAGCACCTCCTGCGAAAACGCGTTGACCGGTGCGCCCTGGCGATCGAGGCTGAGCACGACCACGCCGTCCTCGCGTAGGTCGGTCTGCCAATGGCTGAATCGGAGCCCGTCGAAACCTGGAAGCATGCGTCTGGTCGTCCGGTGATAGAAGGAAAGGCCGTTATCATCCAGAGGTTGTTTCCTTCACGTCAAATACCCATACCAGTCGGCAGGGCGGCGCGCGCCTCGTGCGAGGCGTCGCCAGTGGCGCATCGGTGCCGCTAGTCTGATGCGTGACGATCGTACGGATCGGTATGAACTTTTCTTTTCAATGGTTGTCTCATTGCCCGACTTCGGTGGGCTGACAGGAGTGCGGCCCGACATGGCCGAAGTCGATACACCTCAGGAGCTGGACCTGGAACTGGTCCGGCGCGTGCAGCGCGGCGAGAGCGCAGCGTTCGATGTGCTGGTGCGCAAATACCAGCACCGCATCGTTGCGTTGATCGGGCGCTACATCGCCGACTGGAGCGAGTGTCAGGACGTGGCCCAGGATACGTTCGTGCGCGCCTACCGCGCGATCAACAGTTTCCGCGGCGACGCGCAGTTCTATACCTGGTTGCACCGCATTGCCGTCAACACTGCCAAGAACCATCTGGTTGCGCACAACCGCCGTCCGCCCACCGACGATATCGAGATCAGCGATGCCGAACAGTTCGATGGTGCCACCCGCCTGCGCGATACCGACACCCCGGAGCGCGAATTGATGCGACAGGAGCTGGAACAAACGGTGATGCGTGCGGTCCAAGCCTTGCCGGAAGAACTTCGGTCAGCCATCACCCTGCGCGAGGTGGAGGGGCTGAGCTACGACGAAATCGCGCGAAAGATGGATTGCCCGATCGGAACGGTGCGCTCGCGCATCTTCCGGGCGCGCGAGGCCATCGACATCGAGCTGCGGCCTCTGCTGGAGACCGAAAGCGCCACCCGTGAGCGACACCGTGTATGAGCCATAACCCTGCCATGTCCACCACCGACAAGTTCGAGCGTCACTACCGCCAGCAGCTGTCTGCGCTGGTGGACGGCGAGTTGAACGCCGACGAGTCGCGCTTTTTGCTGCGCCGTCTGGCCCATGACGAAGAACTGGCCGGCTGCCACGAACGGTGGCAGCTGTGCGGCGATGTGCTGCGCGGTGCGGCCAGCGCGCCGGCACCGCTGGATTTTGCCGCGCGCGTACGCAGCGCCATTGCCGACGAGCCCGTTCCGCAGGTGCAGCCAGCCACGCGTGCGGTCACGCGCTGGCGCTGGGGTGGTGGCGCGGCGATCGCGGCATCGGTCGCGGCGATCGCCCTGTTCATGGCGCGCGAGCGCCTGCCCGAAACCGCACCGCCTGCTGCGCAGGTCCCGGTGTTCGCCACGACAGCGCAGCTGCCGGCCGCCACGCAGGCCCCCATCACGCCCACGGCGCCGAAGGCTCCGGCCGAGCCTGGCCCGGCCGCCCCCGATGAGGTGGCCGCGCTGGCCGCAGCGGTGCCAGCCGCCGCGCTGGCGTCCACGCGCCGTGGCGCGGCCACACGCAACCAGCAGGTCGCCCGCAGCGCTGCCGCGCGCCAGCAGCAGGCGCCAACCCGCATGCTGGCGTCGGCTGCTCCCGCTTCGGCGACGGCCACGGCCGGTGCGGCGGCGCCATCGAATCCGTTCACGCATCCGGATACCACCTTGCAGGCGCGCCCATGGCCGCGCGCGGCGCTGTCCGGCGCCGGCGAAAGTCCGCTCAATGCCAGCTTCCGCCAAGGCGGACAAGGTACCGCGTTCTATCCGTTCGAGCCTGCGCCGCAGGGTGTTGCCAACCCTGCGCCGAACCGCCCGCTGCCGGTGCAACCACCGCAGGACTGATGTCGCCGCCGATCTTCATCCGTTCGGCGTCCTCCCTTCCGTTATCGTGCCGGACCCCTGCAAAGGCAGGGGCTTTGGCCCCTGTCGCCCTGCCATCGGAGGCAACCTGATGAACCATCGCATCCGCACCCAGATGTTCGGCCTGATCGCCATGACCCTGCCGTTGGCCGCCTGCGCGCAGCAGCCCGCGCCCGCGGCCAAGGACGCCGCACCGATTGCCGCCAACCGCAGCGCCACGCCGGCGCCGCAGCTGGTGGCGGGCCTGCCGGACTTCACCAATCTGGTCGAACAGGTCGGCCCGGGCGTGGTCAATATCGAAACCACCATCACCCGCAAGGACGCCATGGCGCGCCAGCGGCGCGGTGGGCCGGGTGGGCAGGACGGTGGCGCGATGCCGGGCGATGAGCAGATGCCGGAGTTCTTCCGCCGCTTCTTCGGGCCGGATTTCCAGATGCCGGGCGGGCCGCGTCAGGGGCCGGGTGGCCCAGGGCAGGGCGATGACGATGGCGGTATTGCCGGCAAGTCGATGGGCTCGGGCTTCATCATTTCGGCCGACGGCTATGTGCTGACCAACCATCACGTGGTCGATGGCGCCAGCGAAGTGACCGTCAAGCTGACCGACCGGCGCGAGTTCAAGGCCAAGGTGGTCGGCAGCGACGAGCAGTTCGATGTGGCGCTGCTCAAGATCGAGGCCAAGGGCCTGCCAACGGTACGCCTGGGCGATTCCAATTCGCTT
Organism: Xanthomonas arboricola; assembly: GCF_002940665.1. GTDB lineage: Bacteria > Pseudomonadota > Gammaproteobacteria > Xanthomonadales > Xanthomonadaceae > Xanthomonas > Xanthomonas arboricola_B. Next base: position 357,381 of record NZ_MIGY01000003.1, on the reverse strand, counting down.
AAGCCGGGCCAGTGGGTGGTGGCGATCGGCTCGCCGTTCGGGCTGGATCACTCGGTCACCGCCGGTATCGTCAGTGCCATCGGCCGCAGCAACCCGTATGCGGATCAGCGCTACGTGCCCTTCATCCAGACCGACGTGGCGATCAATCAGGGCAACTCCGGTGGCCCGCTGCTCAACACGCGTGGCGAAGTGGTCGGCATCAACTCGCAGATCTTCTCCGCCTCGGGCGGCTACATGGGGATCAGTTTTGCGATCCCGATCGATCTGGCTTTCAGTGCCGCCGAACAGATCAAGGCCACCGGCCATGTGAGTCGCGGCATGCTGGGTGTGGCGGTCGGCCCGATCGATTCGCTCAAGGCGCAGGGCCTTAGCCTGCCGGACACGCGCGGCGCGCTGGTCAACGACATTCCCGCCGGCAGCCCGGCCGCCAAGGCCGGGATCGAAGTGGGCGATGTGATCACCGCCGTCAACGGCAAGCCGATCGATGTCTTCAGCGATCTGCCGCCGATGATCGGCCTGATGGCGCCGGGCACCAAGGTCAACCTGGACGTGTTGCGCGATGGCAAGCCGCGCAAGGTAGCTGTCACCCTGACGACGCTGAACAACCCCGCCGGCGACACCGCACCGCGCACCACTGCTGACCAGGCTAAGCCCAGCGCCCCGGCGAGTGTGAAGCTGCTCGGCCTGCAGGTGGCCGACCTGACCACCGCCGAGCGGAACCACATGGGTCTAGAGACGGGACAGGGCGTACGCATCGCGGCAGTGACGGGTTCGCAGGCACGCAACACTTCGCCGCCGCTTTCTCCTGGCCAAGTAATTCTCCGGGTAGGTAGGATATCAGTGGGTAGTGTTACTGAATTGAATCACGCACTAGCTAGCTATAAGCGAGACGACGTGATCATGCTATTAATCTCCAACGGGCAAGCAAACAGCTACGTAGCTATCAAAGCTGAGTAATATGTTGCTGAGCTCAGTAGCACATTGATGCCCAAACTAGTTGACATCATTGACTTGGTCAGCGGCCTGTAGTAAGTAGAAATGGCAGGGGGTTGTCTCAACATGCGTAAGAGGAGAGTGTAGATGGCTCTTGATCTTGATGAAAATGTAGAGGTTGACTCGGTCGTCTCACGAGATAGGAGTGTTGAATCTAAGGTAGTTTTTGAGGATTCTAGTGGCCTTATTCTAAGGGCGCTATCTTTTCCTATAGACAATCTTGTCATGAAGTATGCAAATGAGGTGGGTATTTCCAAAAAAAATGCGTCTGAGCATGCTTCTGAAGTGATTAGATATCTGGCCTTGTGTGCGCTATATCCACAAAAAAAGTTTCCGATGGCGAGGACTGTGGACAGGTTTTGGCATGAATTTATCGTGAACACTGTGGATTATGTTAATTTTTGTAAAGCTGTCGCTGGCCGCTACATACATCATAAGCCTGCGGGTTCTTCCGCGAATGATGGTGGCGTTGATTTAATGGGTGATTACAAGTTCTTTAGGTTTGCATATGAGCGGCACTTTGGTGAGGCGCCGCCGCCTCAGTTCTGGCCAAATTTGGAACTTGGTCCTGGTGGTTTTGGGGATTGCTTTAACTGTTGGGTTATGTCTGATGAGGATGTAGTCTAACTGCAGTATTTGGGCGCCATCCGGTTGGGTGGCGCCTTAGAGGGGGTAATATGGCTCGCATTATGATTTTTGGGAAATATCCTCCTATACAGGGAGGGGTTTCCAGATCCTTATATTGGTTGGCGCAAAATTTAGCTAGAGCTGGGCATATAATCACGGTAATAACAAATGCAGAGGGCGTGGAGAGTAACTTCAAGCAGTTGCTCGAAAGTGATGACTTATTAATGCTGAAAAGCGCTGGGGCAGGCTATGAAGTAAATGTTATCAATGTGGATGTTCTACGAGGAAAAACTATTCCGGGAGATGTTCCGTTTTTATCGTTGTTGATTGGTGCAGGACTTAGAGAGGCACATTCAGCTAAGCCTGATCTCATAATAGGTTGGTATCTTGAGCCATATGTGGTCGCAGGAGCTTTTGTTTCTCGCGAGTTAAAAATAAGGTCAATAGCTCTTCATGCAGGCAGTGATTTGGCGAGGCTTTCAAAGTATCCTGAGCTTGAGGCGACCTTTCGATGCATTCTTGAGTGGCACGATTTTGTTTTAACTAAGCTTGGCTCGGCGCGCTCCGTGAGCGATCTAAGAAGGCTTGGTGTGGCTGATCAAAAGTTGATGTATTATGGCGGGTCAGGATTGGAGGATATTTATTATTCTTCTCCAAATCCCATTGAAGTTAATGATGTCTGTACTAAGGCCGTAGAGCATCTGCGTGCTCTTGATTTATCTGCGAGGGCGGTAAGTGCTGTAATTGATATAAATAAAAAAGATTTCGATTCAATTGATGGGGTTGTTCTCGGAATCTATGGGAAAATTGGATATGCCAAGGGAAGCTTTGCTCTGTTGGAGGTGCTATCTAAAATCGCTAAGGCTGGTGTGCCTTTCAGGTTTCTATTTATGCCGACGGGTAGCTCTCGCTTGATGGATCGTTTTTTTAAGAGTGTGACTTCAGATCCGACGTTGGCCGCTCGTGCCTGGTATATTCCTCCCTGTGCGCCATGGAAAGTTCCGCGTTTTATTGATAGATGTGACGCTATTTTTATTCTAGAAAAAAATGCGGATGTTCCCTATCACGGGTCGAGAATTCCGCGTGAGGTCTTGGCGCGTTCCAAATGTTGTGTGATGCCGCGAAATATTTCAATCGGAAAGGGAATTTATGATGTTCTGATTGATGGTGAAAATGTGGCTTTCATAGATGATGTGGCTAATCTTGATCAACTTAGGGATGTTGTTTTGCGTATCTTAGGTGACAAAGAGTTCGTACAAAATATTTCATTGTTGGCACGAGGCGCTTCCGATGCTATAGAGTACGGTTTGGGTTCTCAGTTGTCATTGCTTGATGTTGTTGGAAGGTTGGTAAACGAACGAAGTGTTGGGAGATGACGTGCCGGGATAGTTTAATTTTATTTGCAATAATTCTCGTGAGGTGACATCATTAAAGGCTGTGAGCTTTATAATGGTGGTTAGATCCCACCCCCTATGAATCATATCCGCAACTTCTCCATCATCGCCCACGTCGACCACGGGAAATCCACCCTGGCCGACCGGATCATCCAGCTGTGCGGCGGCCTTCAGGCGCGCGAGATGGAAGCCCAGGTGCTCGACTCCAACCCGATCGAGCGCGAGCGTGGCATCACGATCAAGGCGCAGTCGGTGTCCTTGCCGTACACGGCCAAGGACGGGCAGGTCTACCAACTGAACTTCATCGACACCCCCGGGCATGTGGACTTCTCCTATGAAGTCAGCCGCTCGCTGGCCGCGTGCGAAGGCGCGTTGCTGGTGGTGGATGCAGCCCAGGGCGTGGAAGCGCAGTCGGTCGCCAATTGCTACACCGCCGTCGAGCAGGGTCTGGAAGTGGTGCCGGTGCTCAACAAGATCGACCTGCCCACCGCCGATATCGAGCGCGCCAAGGCAGAGATCGAAGCGGTGATCGGGATCGATGCAGAAGACGCGGTGGCGGTCAGCGCCAAGACCGGCTTCAACGTCGATCTGGTGCTGGAAGCGATCGTGCAGCGCATTCCGCCGCCCAAACCGCGCGACACCGACAAGCTGCAGGCGCTGATCATCGACTCCTGGTTCGACAACTACCTGGGCGTGGTCTCGCTGGTGCGCGTGATGCAGGGCGAGATCAAGCCGGGCAGCAAGATCCTGGTGATGTCCACCGGCCGCACGCATCTGGTCGACAAGGTCGGCGTGTTCACCCCCAAGCGCAAGGAATTGCCCGCGTTGGGCGCCGGCGAAGTGGGTTGGATCAACGCCTCGATCAAGGACGTGCACGGCGCGCCGGTCGGCGATACCTTGACCCTAGCGGCCGACCCCGCGCCGCATGCGCTGCCCGGTTTCCAGGAGATGCAGCCGCGCGTGTTCGCCGGCCTGTTCCCGGTCGATGCCGAGGATTATCCGGACCTGCGCGAAGCCCTGGACAAGTTGCGTCTGAACGATGCGGCGCTGCGTTTCGAGCCGGAAAGTTCCGAGGCAATGGGCTTCGGCTTCCGCTGCGGTTTCCTGGGCATGTTGCACATGGAAATCGTGCAGGAGCGGCTGGAACGCGAGTACAACCTCAATCTGATTTCGACCGCGCCGACCGTGGTCTATGAAGTGCTCAAGACCGACGGCAGCGTGATCCCGATGGACAATCCGTCCAAGCTGCCGCCGTTGAACCATGTGGAGGAGATCCGCGAGCCGATCATCCGCGCCAACATCCTCACCCCGCCCGATTACGTCGGCAACATCATCACCTTGTGCGAAGAAAAGCGCGGCAGCCAGATCGGCATCAATTACCTGGGCAGCCAGGTGCAGATCAGCTACGAGTTGCCGATGGCCGAAGTGGTGCTGGATTTCTTCGACAAGCTCAAGTCGGTCTCGCGCGGTTACGCCTCGCTGGACTATCACTTCCTGCGTTTCGATGCTGGCCCGTTCGTGCGCGTGGACACGCTGATCAACGGCGACAAGGTCGACGCGCTGAGCATCATCGTGCACCGCAGCTACGCCGATCGGCGCGGCCGCGAGCTGTGCGAGAAGATGAAGGAATTGATCCCGCGGCAGATGTTCGACGTGGCAATTCAAGCCGCCGTCGGCGCGCAGATCATCTCGCGCTCCACGGTCAAGGCGATGCGCAAGAACGTGTTGGCCAAGTGCTATGGTGGCGACGTTTCGCGCAAGAAAAAGCTGCTGGAAAAGCAGAAAGAAGGCAAGAAGCGCATGAAGCAGGTCGGCCGCGTGGAGATTCCGCAGGAGGCCTTCCTGGCTGTCTTGCAGATGGATAAGTAGCCGGGATTCGGGATTCGTGATTGGGGATTGGCAACGACGCGCCAGCCCTGAGCTTTTGTGAATCCCCAATCTCCAATCCCGAATCCCGTTCCGAAGGAACCCGAATGAAATGGTTTGAAATCGCCCTGGTCGTGCTGACGCTGGGCACCGGCTTCATCTGGCTGCTGGACAAGTTGTTCCTGGCCAAGCGCCGCGCCGCACGTGCCGGGCTGCTGGACAGCGAGCCGGCGATCATCGATTACTCGCGCGCGTTCTTTCCGGTCCTGGCGGTGGTGCTGATCCTGCGCAGCTTCGTGGCCGAGCCGTACAAGATTCCGTCCAGTTCGATGATGCCCAATCTGCTGATCGGCGACTTCATCCTGGTCAACAAGTTCGCTTACGGCTTCCGTCTGCCGATCACCAATACCAAGTTCATTCCCACCGGCGAGCCCAAGCGTGGCGATGTGGTGGTGTTCAAGCCGCCGCATGCGCCGGACCAGAACTGGATCAAGCGCGTAGTGGGCCTGCCGGGCGACAAGATCGGCTTCCATGGCGATACGCTGTACATCAACGACAAGCCGATGCGTTACACGGTCAAGGGCGAGTACATCGGCAAGGGCAAGGGCGCCGAGATGACCGGCACCACCTTGCTGGTCGAGGACTTGCCGGGCCGCACCCACACGGTGCTGGAGTGGGTCGATCGCAACATGCCGGCCGGGCAGGGCGACTGGACCGTACCGGCGGACAGCTATTTCGTGATGGGGGATAATCGCGACAACAGCGAAGACAGCCGATTCTGGACCCAGACGCACTTCCTGCCGGAGGCCAACCTGCGCGGCAAGGCGTTCCTGATCTGGCTCAATTGCGAGGGGTGGTTCTGCAAGGGGAGTTTCGATCCGTCGCGGATCGGAACCGGAATCCAGTAATGCACGCACGGCGTGCCGGGGGAAGCACAATGAAGCGCAAGCAAAGCGGTATGACGTTGACGTCGTTCGTGGTGGTGCTGGCGGTGGTGGGGTTCGCGCTGTACATCGGAATGAAGCTGTTTCCGATGTATCAGGAATATTATTCGGTGCGCACGGCCATGAAAGGCCTGGCCAAGGAACCCGATAGCGCCAACATGGATCCGTCCAAGTTGCAGGATCTGTTCTTTCGGCGGCTGTACATCAATTACTCGGAAAACGTCAAAAAAGAAGACGTCAAGTTCGAGCGCGTCGACGGGGGCTGGCGCATGAAGGTCAATTACGAAGTCCGCCGCGAATTGATCGGCAATCTGGATATTGTCGGTAAATTCGAGACGTCTCAGGACATGACCGGACGTGGTGGCGAATAGAACTTTCCAGCGTAGCGATCCGATCGGGCATGCGTTCGCCGATCCGGGTTTGCTCGCCCAGGCGCTGCGGCATCGCAGCGCCGGGACGCCGCATAACGAACGACTGGAATTCCTCGGCGACGGCATCGTCAATCTGCTGATTGCCGAGGCACTGTATCAGCGCTGGCCCAAGGCCGACGAAGGCGCATTGACCCGCGCGCGCGCCGAACTCGTGCGCGAAGCAGCGCTGGCGGTGATCGGCCGCACCCTCAATCTGGGCGAGCGGCTGACGCTGGGCCCGGGCGAGCTGAAATCCGGCGGCCATCGACGCGATTCGATTCTGGCCGACGCGGTCGAGGCGATCGTCGCGGCGATCTACCTGGACTGCGGTTTCGAACGCTGCCGCGCGGTGGTGCTGCCGTGGTTCGAGCCCTCGCTGGCGGCGCTGCCGGTGGGCAAGGCAGAGAAAGACCCCAAGACGCGGCTGCAGGAATGGCTGCAGGCGCGGCAGCTGCAATTGCCCACTTACGCGCTGATCAGCGAAAGCGGCGACGAACACGCCAAGCAGTTCCATGTCGCCTGCATCCTGGAACAGCCCGTCGCCCGCGCCGAAGGCCAGGGCAGCTCGCGTCGCCTCGCCGAGCAACAGGCAGCCACCCTTGTCATCGCACAACTGGATTCAAACACGTGAGCGAAACCTCTTCCCCCCATCGTAGCGGCAGCGTTGCGGTGATCGGCCGGCCCAATGTCGGCAAGTCCACCCTGACCAATGCCCTGGTCGGCGCCAAGGTCAGCATCGTGTCCAACCGGCCGCAGACCACGCGCCACCGGTTGCTGGGCATTGCCACCTTTCCCGAGGGGCAGCTGGTGCTGGTCGACACGCCCGGACTGCATCGCGAGCAGAAGCGCGCCATGAACCGGGTGATGAACCGCGCCGCGCGCGGCTCGCTGGAAGGCGTGGACGCGGCGGTGCTGGTGATCGAAGCCGGCCGTTGGGACGAGGAAGACACCCTGGCCTTCAATGTCCTGAGCGATGCCGACGTGCCGGTGGTGCTGGTGGTCAACAAGGTCGACCGGCTCAAGGACAAGACCGCGCTGTTCCCGTTCCTGGCCCAGGTCAGCCAGGGGCGTACGTTCGCTGCGGTGCATCCGGTGTCGGCGCTCAAGCGCAAGGGCCTGGAGGCGTTGGTCGGCGACCTGCTCAAGCTGGTGCCGGAGGCCGAAGCGATGTTCGGCGAGGACGAGATCACCGACCGCAGTCAGCGCTTCCTGGCCGGGGAACTGGTACGTGAGCAGTTGATGCGTCAGCTCGGCGAAGAGCTGCCGTATGCCACCACGGTGGAGATCGAACGCTTTGCCGAAGATGGTGCGCTGCTGCGCATCGGCGCGGTGATCTGGGTCGAGCGCGAAGGCCAGAAGGCGATCGTGATCGGCAAGGGCGGCACCCGTCTGAAGGACATCGGCGGCAAGGCACGGCTGCAGATGGAGCGCCTGTTCGGTGCCAAGGTGTTCCTGGAGACCTGGGTGCGCGTGCGCGAAGGCTGGTCGGACGACGAAGCGGCATTGAAGGCGTTCGGATACGAGTGAGGTCCTGGCCGGCGCCGGTGCAGATGAGATGCTGACGGCCTGCCGAAGTGATCGCCTACACCGGCACTGGCGTGGAGCTGCGATGCAAGCGATGTCCCGATGCACCGGATCGCGCCTGGCCACCGCGGCTGATATCGGTGGCCGGTGCGATCATGTGCGCTGCCGGGAGTGGCTCACAGCGGTCACTGCCGGCAGCCGGTCTTCTGTCCTGCAGTTGCGCCCCTTGCCGCATAACAGATCATGCTGATCGAACACGAACGCGGTTTCGTCCTGCATGTGCGCGCCTGGCGCGAGACCAGCCTGCTGGTGGAGGTGCTGACCGAGCAGCATGGTCGGGTCGGGCTATTGGCGCGCGGGGTGCACGGGCCACGCAAGCAGGCCTTGCGGGCCGCGCTGCAGCCACTGCAACTGATCCAGTTCACGGCGGTGCAACGCGGCGAACTGGCCCAGTTGCGTCAGGCCGAGGCGCTGGATACCGCACCCCGGCTGGCGGGCGAATCCATGCTGGCCGGCTTCTATATCAGCGAATTGCTGCTGCGCCTGGCGCCGCGCAACGACCCGGTGCCAGAGTTGTTCGATTGCTATGCGCAGGCGCGTGCGCATCTGGCATCGGACCTGCCGCTGGCCTGGGGGCTGCGCCAGTTCGAGCGCGATGTGCTCGACGGCCTGGGCTTTGCGTTCGATCTGCAGCACGACCGCGACGGCCAACCGATCGACCCGGCGGCGCGCTACCGGCTCGATCCTCAGGAAGGCGCGTTGCGCGTACTGAGCGAGGCGATGGCACAGGATCGGCGCGACACCGTCACCGGCGCGGCGCTGCTGGCGTTGGGCCAGGACCTCATGCCCATGGCCGATGACATGCCGGGCCTGCGTCGCAGCATGCGGGGCGTGCTGCTGCACCATCTGAGCGGACGCGGGCTGAAATCCTGGGAAATGCTCGAGGATCTGGCGCGGCGGCGTTGAGGAGCGAAAGGCCGGTCAACCAAACCTGGCCAGTAGTAGCCGGATGCGCGTTGGACTCCATGCGGACCCATCGTGCACGCGTGGTGCTCGATGTCGCCTGTTCCGATCGCTGACGCTGCACCGAGCCCGGGGACATCGACGCAGTCGCCCTTCAGTGCAGCAATGCGGCCACCGCCGCATGGAACTGCGTCTGCGCCGTGCTGGAATGCGGGTCGCCGCGCAGCAGGCGCACTGCGCCGGCAAGCCGCGCCGCGCCGACAAATCCGCAGCTGGCCTGCAGCCGGTGCAGATGGCCGCGCAGTGCCTGATCGTCGCTGACCTGCAAGGCCGAGTCCACCGCATCGCGGGTGCCCGGCAACTCGGCCAGAAACAACTCGCGCAGCGCGTTGAGATGATGTTGCTGGCCGTTGAGGGCGCTGAGCGCGGCCGCTTCGTCCCAATCGCTGGCGGCGATGTCGACCACACCCACCGGCGCCACGCTGTAGCGGCCGCGCGCCAGTCCGCGACGCACCGCCTGCAGCAGGCGCTCGGAGGTCAGTGGCTTGACCAGCATTTCCAGAAAGCCATCGGACTGCAGGCTGCGTTGCATCGCCGTAGCGGTGTCCGCGGTATGAGCCAGTGCAGGCACGTCCGGATGCAGCAGGCGCAATGCGCGTAGCAGGCCGCTGCCGGTGCCATCGGGAAGATTGACATCGATCAGCCACAAGTCGTGGCGACGTTCGCGCGCGCGGTCCAGTGCCGAAGACAAGGAGTCTGCGCAGTCCACATGAGCGGGAAGACCTCCCAGCACCGCCTGCAGAAAGCCACGGCTGATCGGGTCGTCCTCTACCAGCAAGAGTCGTGGTTGGGGTTCGTGGCGTGTGGCCATGTTCATGCTGCCTCCTTGTCAGCGATGCCGCGTCCTAGCAGGCGCGTGCAGCGGAAGTGTGCCTGTGTTTGCAGGGCGCGACAATTGTTCTCCAGCGCGAAGCGGCCGCGATCGATCGCATCTGCGACAATACGCACCCTTTTTGCCCGCAGCTTGTCGCCACGTGGCCAGAACCCGAAACCGCCTCGACCGTACTCCGTTCCAGACCGCGATCACCGACCTCAGTCACGACGGGCGCGGTGTGGCCCGCCGCGACGGCGAGGGCGGCAAGGTCACCTTCATCAGTGGCGCCTTGCCCGGCGAACTGGTGCGTGCCGAACCCACCGCGCGCAGCCGGCATTTCGACGAGGCCAGGACGGTGGAGGTGCTGGAGGCGTCGCCGCAGCGGGTGACCCCGCGCTGCCCGCATTTCGGCGTCTGCGCCGGCTGCGTCCTGCAGCATCTGGAAGAGTCGCAGCAGATCGTGGCCAAGCAGCGCGTGTTGATGGACAACCTAGAGCGCATCGGACACGTCACGCCGCAGGCGGTGTTGCCGGCCCTGGTCGGCGATACCTGGGGCTATCGGCGCAAGGGCCGCTTTTCGGTCCGGCGCGTCGAAAAGAAGGACAAGACCCTGGTGGGGTTTCGCGAGCTGGATCCGCGTTTCGTGGCCGATCTGTCGGTCTGCTACACGGTGATCCCACAGATCGGCGAGAAGGTTCGGCAGCTGGCGGCGCTGGTCGAAGGTTTGGACGGAAAGCGCGACATCCCGCAGATCGAATTCATCGCCGGCGACGACGCGGTGGTATTGACCATCCGTCATCTGCAGCCGCTCAGCGAGCGCGATCTGCAGGCGCTGACCGCGTTCGCCCAGGCGCAGGGCTTTGCGATCTTCCTGCAGCCGGGCGGCGTGGATAGCGTGCATCCGCTGTGGCCGCAGGAAGTGCCACTGTCGTTCCGCCTGCCGCAGTGGGATGTGGAGCTGGCGTTCCGGCCGCTGGACTTCATCCAGGTCAACGCCTCGCTCAACCAGAAAATGATCGCGCATGCGCTGGCACTGCTCGACGCCAGGCCGGACGACCGCGTGCTGGACCTGTTCTGTGGGCTGGGCAATTTCACCCTGCCGTTGGCGCGCGGCGTGCGTGAAGTGGTCGGTGTGGAGGGCGATGCCGGGCTGGTGGCGCGCGCCAGGGACAACGCGCAGCGCAACGGTCTGGCAAACGCGCAGTTCTATGCGGCCGACCTGACCCAAGACCAGCGCAACGCTGAGTGGATGCGGCAGGGCTTCGACAAGCTGCTGCTGGACCCGCCGCGCTCGGGCGCGCTGGAAGTGCTGCAGCAGTTGCCACTGAAAAAGTTCGAGCGCATCGTCTATGTGAGCTGCCACCCCGGCTCGCTGGCGCGCGATGCCGGCTACCTGGTCAACGAGCAGGGCTTCACGCTCAAGGCCGCCGGCGCGATGGACATGTTTCCGCACACCGCACATGTGGAGAGCATCGCGGTGTTCGAAAGGCGGTGATTGGGGATTGGGCATTGGGGATTCGCAGGAGCGCATTCCCTAAGCCCGCCAGTTAGCCGCTGTGACCAATCCCCAATCCCGAATCTCTAATCCCCAAAATCCCATGCCCATCGAAATCGAACGCAAATTCCTGGTGACCGGCGATGGCTGGCGCAGTGCCGCCCATGCGGTGATCCCGATGGCGCAGGGCTATATCAACGACCAGGCGGCGCTGCGCAGCGGTGCGCAGAACGCGTCGGTACGGGTGCGCATCCAGGGCGAGAGCGCGTTTCTCAACCTGAAATCGCGTGAGGTGGGGCACACGCGGCAGGAGTTCGAGTATCCGATTCCGGTCGTCGAGGCGCGTGCGCTGTTGGCGCTGTGTGTCGGCGGCCTGATCGACAAGCGCAGGCATCTGGTCCAGTACCAGGGGCATGTGTGGGAAGTGGACGAATTCCTCGGCGACAACGCCGGGCTGGTGGTGGCCGAGATCGAACTCGACGATGCGGGCGAGGCTTTCGCCAAACCCGAATGGACTGGCGCGGAGGTCACCGACGACGTGCGCTATTACAACCTGGCGCTGGCCTCGCACCCGTTCAAGCACTGGAGCGGGGATTTGTAAGTCGGGATTCGGGATTGGGCATTCGGAATTCGTAAAAGCTAAAGCGATGCGTCGGACTTGGGCTGATTGCGGCGCGACTCCCCAATCCCTGCCTTGGTATTGGGTTTATGCTTTGCGAATCCCCAATGACGAATCTCCACTCCCCGCCCATGCGCATCGATATCTGGTCTGACGTGGTCTGCCCCTGGTGCTGGATCGGCAAGCGCCGTTTCGAGCAGGCGGTGGCCGCGCTCGGTGCGCAGGCACCGGCGCTGGACATCCATTACCACGCGTTTCAGCTGGACCCCGACGCCGGTCTGGAACCGACACCGCTACGTGATGCGTTGGCGCAAAAGTTCGGCGGTGCCGCGCGCGTGGAGCAGATGCTGGCGCAGACCCAGGCCACTGCGCGCGCCGAAGGCCTGCCGTTCGATTTCGGGCGTGGGCAGGTGCAGGTCAGCACATTGCGCGCGCATCGGCTGATCTGGCTGGCCAGCCGCGAGGGCGATGTCCAGGCCGTGATCGAAGCGTTGTTCCATGCGCATTTTGCCGAAGGCCAAAACGTTGGTGCCACCGAAACGCTGGTGGCTGCCGGGGCCGCCGGCGGTCTGGACGAGGCCCGCGTGCGCGCCCTGCTGGACTGCGACGAAGGCGTCGTTGCGGTGGAAGCGCAACTGGCGCAAGCCGCTACGTTGGGAATCCGTGCGGTGCCCAGTTTCGTCATCGATGGACGCAGCCTGATCCAGGGCGCGCAGCCGCCGGAAAGCTTCGCGCAGGCACTGTTGCAGCTGACGGCCGAATCGGCGCCGATCGGCGGTCCCGATACCTGCGGGCCGGACGGCTGCGCGGTGTGAACGGCCGGCGGCGTGTCGCGACTGCCGCAGCTGACGAAATGACGCCCACCCAATCGCAGACGGTTGCGGTGATCGGCGCCGGGTTGGCCGGGCTTGCCTGCGCGCAACGTCTGCAGGCGGCAGGATTGGCCGTGACGCTGTTCGAGCAGGGCGATGTGCCCGGCGGACGCATGCGCAGCTGTGGCGGCGATGGCTGGCAATGCGATCACGGCGCGCAGTATTTCACCGCACGTGACCAGGCGTTTGCCGTGGTGGTGGAGGCATGGATCGCGCGCGGCGTCGCGGCGGTCTGGCCTGCGCGCGTCGCCAGTTGGGATGGCGCCGACATGCGTGCGTCGCACGGCGGGTTGACGCGCTTTGTCGGGGTGCCGGACATGGCCGCACCGGCGCGTGCGCTTGCGGCGGCCCTCGATGTTCGGTTGGGCAGCTCTGTGCGATCGCTGCAGCGCGAGGGCGACACCTGGCAACTGGAGGTGGCGGAAGATGCGACCACACGCAGTTGCTGCTTCGACACCGTGCTGCTGGCGGTGCCGGCACCGCTTGCAGCTGCGTTGCTGGCGGACATCGCGCCCACGCTGGCGACGCTTGCCGCCGGCGCGCGGATGCGGCCGGCCTGGGCGGTGGTGGCGCGTTTCGACATGCCGGTCGACCCCGGGTACGACGCCCTGTTCGTCAACGCCGGCCCGTTGCACTGGGCGGCACGCAACTCCAGCAAGCCGGGGCGAGAGGGCGTGGAAACCTGGCTGCTGCACGCCAATGCCGCTTGGAGCCAGGCGCATCTCGGCGCGACGCCCGCAACAGTGATTGCCAGCGTGTTGCCGGCACTGGCCGCGCTTGGTCTGCCAACGCCGCAGTCCTGCGACGCCTATCGCTGGACGGTTGCCAGCACCGATCCGGCCTTGCAGATCGGCTGTGCCTGGGAGGCGCGGCTGGGTATCGGCATCTGCGGCGACTGGTTGGCCGGGGGCAAGGTCGAAGGTGCCTGGCAAAGCGGTGTGGCGTTGGCAAGGCGTGTGTGCGCTGGCGATGCCGCCTGCAGCGGGCAGGATTGATGCGTGGCAAGCGCAGCGGGAGAGGCACTGGCACTTGGATGCAGGAGGCCTACGCACACCAGGCCGTTCGCCAACGCAGATTGGTCGCGCAGGCATGACGGAGCACGTGCCGCCGTGCAGTGCGCATGCCCCTGCGAGCTCAATCGTTGCCAGGCGCTGCTGGCATGCAGGAGTCCGGCATAGATGAGCGATCCCAACGCGACCGCAGCCGGGCGTAATCCGCAGGTAGCCGCGCACACGCTGCGCCTGATTCTGGGCGATCAACTCAATCCGCAACACAGCTGGTTCGATGCAACCGAGGCCGGCGTGGTCTACGTGCTGATGGAAGTGCGGGAGGAAACCGACTACGTGCTGCACCACGCGCAGAAGATCCTGGCGATCTTCGCGGCGATGCGCGCGTTCGCCGCGTGCTTGCGGCAGGCCGGTCATCGGGTGCGTTACGTGGCCATCGACAGCCCCAGCAATCGGCAATCGATTCCCGCCAATCTGGACGCGCTGATGGCGCATTACCGCGCCGGCCAGCTGGAGTATCAGGCGCCGGACGAATGGCGGCTGGACCAAGCATTGCAGCACTGGCGCGCACGCCAGCCGTTCGCCACGCGCATGGTCGGCAGCGAGCATTTCCTGAGCGAACGCGATGAGGTGGCGGGGTGTTTTCGCGCGGGCGGCGCATGGCGCATGGAAGCGTTCTATCGGCGCATGCGTCGGCGCCACCGGATCCTGCTCGATGCCGCAGGCGAGCCGGACGGCGGGCGCTGGAATTTCGATCACGACAACCGTGCGCCATGGCCGGGCGATCCGCCCGCGCCGCAGGAGTGGCGCGCAGCGCACGATCACCGCGCGCTGTGGAGCGTCATCGAGGCAGCCGGGGTACGCAGCTTCGGCGCGCCCAATGCCGACGCGCTGCCGTGGCCGCTGGACCGCGACGAAGCCTTGCAGCACCTGGATGCCTTCGTCACGCATGCGCTACCGCACTTCGGTCGCTACGAAGATGCGATGAGCACGCGCAGCCCGCGGCTGTTCCATTCGCTGTTGTCGTTTGCGCTCAACGTCAAGCTGCTGCATCCGCGCGAGGTGATCGCGCGTGCGGAAGCGGCATGGCATGACGGGCATGCGCCGCTGGCATTGGTGGAAGGCTTCATCCGCCAGATCCTGGGTTGGCGCGAATACGTGCGCGGCGTGTATTGGTCGCAGATGCCCGGTTACGCGCAGTCCAATCGCCTCGCTCAGCATGCGCCGCTACCGCACTGGTTCTGGGACGGGCAGATCGGCATGCGCTGTCTGGCCGATGCGATCGGCAATTCGCTGGCCAACGCGCATGCGCACCATATCCAGCGGCTGATGGTGATCGGCAATTTCGCGCTGCTGGCAGGACTGGATCCGCAGGCGCTGCATCGCTGGTACCTGGGCGTCTATATCGATGCGTTCGAGTGGGTGGAGCTGCCCAATACGGTCGGCATGAGCCAGTTCGCCGACGGCGGCCTGCTGGGCAGCAAGCCGTACATCAGCGGCGCGGCCTATATCGACCGCATGAGCGATTACTGCGGTGGCTGCCGGTACCAGCGCAAGGCGCGGGTCGGCGCGCAGGCCTGCCCGTACAACGCGCTGTACTGGGATTTCCTGGCACGGCAGCGCACGCTGCTGGGTGCCAACGAGCGCCTGGCGCTGCCGTACCGGCAGCTCGACGCCATGGCACCGGCTGCGCTGGAACAGGTGCAGGCGCAGGCCGCGCATTGGCGGGCGAATCTGGAGCGGCTCTGAGGTGCAGCCGGCGTGCAGCGGCCGGGCCGAGACGGCCGGAAACACGGGCCTGCCTGAATGCGCGATCTGACGCTGCAACGCGCATCTGCGACAATGCCGCGCTGCGCCAACGTGGCGCCTGGCCCGGGAGTCCCCCAACATGCTTCTGATCGGCGTTGCCGGTACCGAACTCAGCGCACAGGAACGCGACTGGCTGCAGCACGACGCGGTCGCCGGCGTGGTGCTGTTCACGCGCAACTTCGCCTCGCGCACGCAGGTGGCCGAGCTGTCCGCATCCATCCGCGCGGCCGCACCGCGCCCGGTGCTGATCTGCGTCGACCAGGAAGGCGGGCGCGTACAGCGCTTTCGCGACGGCTACAGCGCCCTGGCGCCGCTGCAGAGCTTCGGCGCGCAGTACGCGCAGGACCCCGAGGCCGCGCTCGCTGCGGCGCGCGCGCATGCGCAGCTGATGGCCAGCGAAGTGCGTGCCAGCGGCGTGGACCTGAGCTTCGCACCGGTGGTGGATCTGGGCCGTGGCAACCGCGCCATCGGCGATCGCGCCTTCAGCGACGACCCGCAGATCGTGGCCAGCTTCACCCGCGCCTATGTGCAGGCGCTGCACGGTGCCGGCATGGCCGCCACGCTCAAGCATTTCCCCGGCCATGGCACTGTGCTGGAAGACACCCACGTCGACCATGCCAGCGACCCGCGCCCGCTGGAAGTCCTGTTGGCCGAAGATCTGCTGCCGTTTATGGCCGGCATCGAGGCCGGCGCCGATGCGGTGATGATGGCGCACGTGGTCTATGCGCAGGTCGCCGCGGAACCGGCCGGCTATTCGCAGCGCTGGATCGAGCAGATCCTGCGCGGGCAACTGGGCTTTCGCGGCGTGGTGTTCTCCGACGACATCGGCATGGCCGCCTCGTTCAGCGCCGGCGGCGTGGCGGGCAGGGTGCATGCGCATCTGGATGCCGGCTGCGACGTGGTGCTGGTCTGCCACCCGGAACTGGTCGACGAATCGCTGCAGGCCGTGGCCGGCCGCAGCCTCAATACCGCAGCATTGATCGGCCTGATCGGACGCGGCGCGCTGGGCTGGGATGGCCTGCTCGCCGGCTCCGACGCCTCATTCACCACTCCCCTTTCCGCCTCTTTCGGAACAACTGCCTGATGTCCACGCTCACCATTTCCCAGGCCCTGGCCCAAGCCGACCTGCTGGTCGACCGCCCCGCCATCGATGCGGCGGTCGCCAGCATTGCCGACGCGATCGCGCGCGACTATGCCGGCGAAGTGCCGGTGTATCTCACCATCATGCACGGCGCGTTGCCGTTCTCCGGCCAGCTGGCGCTGGAGCTGGGCGCACGCGGCCAGGACCTGCAGTTCGATTACCTGCACGCCACCCGTTATCGCGGCGAAACCACCGGCGGCGAGCTGGTGTGGAAGCACCGTCCGGCCACTGCGCTGTTCGGCCGCCGGGTGATCCTGGTCGACGACATCCTCGACGAGGGCTACACGCTGCAGGGCGTGCGCCAGTGGTGCCTGGAGCAGGGCGCCACCGACGTGCGCGTGGCGGTGTTGACCGTCAAGCGTCACGACCGCTGCGTGCCCGGCGTGGCCGCCGACTATGTGGGCGTGGAAGTGGCCGACCGTTACGTGTTCGGCTTCGGCATGGACGTCAACGAGCAGCTGCGCGGCATTCCCGCCATTTACGCGATGAAGCAGTAACTGCCGCAGTTTGCCCGCGTCGCTGCGGGCAGCCCGGCGCGCAGGCCTGCGCGCCACCGTCCTGTCTTTCGTTGCAGAGGTTGCTTGTGTCCTCCAATTCCATCGCATTGGCCGTCATCGGCGGCACCGGCGTCTACAAGCTCGCACAGCTGGACCAGGTGCAGACGCATGTCATCGAGACGCCGTATGGCGCGCCCTCCGGCCCGATCCGGGTGGGCATGTTGCTGGGCCACCGCGTGGCGTTCCTGGCGCGGCATGGCGAGGGCCATTCGCTGCCGCCGCACAAGGTGAATTACCGCGCAAACGTCGCTGCGCTGCAGCAAATCGGTGCTGCGCGCGTACTGGCGCTCAACACCGTCGGCGGCATCACCGAGCAGTTCGGTCCGCGCGTGCTGGCCTGTCCGGACCAGCTGATCGATTACACCTGGGGCCGCGTGTCCACCTTCTGCGAAGAGCCAGGCAGCGAGGTGCAGCACGTGGATTTCGGTCATCCGTATTCGCCGATGTTTCGCAGCAAGGTCATTGCCGCCGCCAAGGTGACCGGCGTTACGATGGTTGCCGGCGGATGCTACGGCGCAACCCAGGGGCCGCGGCTGGAAACGATTGCAGAGATCGCCCGCATGCGTCGCGACGGCTGCGATCTGGTCGGTATGACCGGCATGCCCGAAGCGGGTCTGGCACGCGAAAAAGGCCTGGAATATGCGTGTTTGGCGATCGTGGCCAACTGGGCGGCCGGCTGTGGCGACGCGCAGGAAATCACCATGGCGGAGGTGTTGGCCAACGTGGATGCCGCCTCGTCCGGATTGCCGGAGTTGATCGGCGAACTTGCACGCGGGTGATTGTCATCGGGGCATAAGCTTTGCATACTCGGCGCGTACGCATCGCCGTACACCACCCATTAATTATTGCAAAGGTCTCGCATCACCATGCCGAACGGTACCGTCAAGTGGTTCAACGACGCCAAGGGATTTGGCTTCATCTCACCGGAGGACGGCAGCGCCGATGTCTTCGCGCACTTCTCCGCGATCAACTCCAAGGGCTTCCGCAGCCTGCAGGAAGGCCAGCGCGTCAGTTATGACGTGACCCAGGGCCCGAAGGGTGCCCAGGCTTCGAACATCACGCCGGTCGAGTGACGTGACTCGATTGTGCGGTTGAAGAACCCCGCCACGGCGGGGTTTTTTTTGCAGCGGTCCCTGCAGGGCAGGTGCCATCCAGAGAGCGAAGGACATGCAGCGAGCATTGCGAATTGCGGTAGTGGGCTATGGAACGGCGGGACAGGCGCTGGCCGTGCTGCTGGGCGCCGACGGGCACCGGATGGACGTGTTTGAACGTGCCGCCACGCCCGGGCCGGTGGGAGCGGGCTTCCTGCTGCAGCCCAGCGGGTTGCAGGTGCTGTGGAAGATGGGCTTGCTGCCGCAGGCGCTCGCGCATGGCGCACCGGTGCGCCGGCTGTATGGCGAAACGCCGTGCGGACGCGCGGTGATGGACATGCAGTACCGCGATCTGGATGCGCGGCTGATGGGCCTGGGAATGCAGCGCGGCGCCTTGTTTACGCTGTTGCGCGAGGCCTGGCCAGATTACGCGCAGTTGCATGTGGATACCCAGATCACCGCGATCGATCACGACGGCGCGCGCGTGCAGGATCAGCGCGGGCACTGGCACGGCCCCTACGATCTGATCATCGCCGCCGATGGTTCTGCGTCGAGCTTGCGCGCGCAGGCACAGGGCACGCGGCTGGATCGGGTGTATCCGTGGGGTGCGTTGTGGTGCTTGCTGCCACGCGAGGACTGGCCGTTCGTCGATGAGTTGCGCCAGCGCTATATCGGCGCGCGCAAGATGATCGGCCTGCTGCCGGTGGGCACGCGTCCGGGCGACGCCACCCCGCGGCTGAGTTTTTTCTGGAGCCTGCCGTGCAACGATTTTGTCGCCTGGGAACAGCGCGGCATTGCCGCGTGGCGCGAGGAGATCGCGCAGATGTGGCCGCAGGCGCATGCGCGTCTGGACAGCGTGCAGGTGCATGGCGCATTGGCGCGTGCGAGTTATCGCGACGCGGTGGTGACGCGCTGGCATCGCGGCCGTTTCGTGCTGGCCGGCGATGCCGCGCATGCGATGAGTCCGCAGCTGGGGCAGGGCGTCAACATGGCGCTGCTGGATGCGTTGGCGATGCGCGACGCGCTGCGGGTCGGCGCCGATCTGGATGCGGCCTTGCAGCACTATCAGCGCGAGCGGCAGGCGCATGTGGCGATCTATCACCGCTGGAGTCGTTGGCTGACGCCGCTGTTCCAGTCCGAACGCGATCTCTGGGCGCACGGACGCGATCTGCTGATGCGCCCGATGGGACGCGTGCCCGGAGGACGCGGGCATATGCTGCGCGTGCTCAGCGGGACCCAGCACGGCTGGTTCGGCAAGTTGGCATTGGCGCCGGAGTTTGTGGATGCGTTGTCGCAACCGGTGCCGCGTGTTGACGTCGACAACGCCGAAGCGGCCGCATAGATGAAGCATCGGTCCACGCAGCGCCGCGCCCGTTAACGCACCGGCAATGCCAGCGCATCGTCCTCCACGCAAGCAACCAGACGTTCGCCTTCGACCAGCGTTGGCACGATGCCCGCGGTGAAATGCGAGAACGCCGGCAGGATGGTGACGCGCTCGCGCAGCCAGAACGCCGGCCAGCGACGCGACATGCCGGGCAGCGCGGCCAGCGGATGCAGATGCCCGCACAGCACGTGCCCGGTCGGATGCGGCAGTGGATCGTGGCGCAGCACGAAGGGGCCATCTTCGACCTGTTCGCCGGCCGCCTCGATATGCAGATCGGCGCCCGCCAATGCGCGGTCGTGATTGCCGCGGATGGCGATCACGCGCAAGGCGCAATGGCGCTCGCGCCAGGCGCTCCAGCGACGATGCCAGGCCGCGCGCGGCACCGGTCCGTGCAGCAGGTCGCCGAGGATCCACAACGCGTCCACGGCGCGCCGTTCCAGCAGCACATCCAGCCGCTCCAGATCGTGCGCAGTGCCGCCGGCCGGCATCCCGATGCCGGCGCGACGGAACACATCGGCCTTGCCCAGATGCAGGTCGGCGATCAGCAAGGCGCGCTGCGCCGGTCGATACAGTGCGCGTTCGCCGAGCAGTTCCACTGTTTCGCCGGCCAGCTGCAGCTGCACGCTATCGCCCATGTTTACGCTCCAGTTGTTCGGCAGCGCGCAACACGCGGGCCTTCCAGTCTTCGGTACTCAGTTGGCCGCGCACGCGTTCGGCCCATAACGGAAACGACAATGGGGTGAGGCTGCGCGGTTTGCACAAGCGCAGTTCGCGCCGCGCGCAATCTTCCAAGGCATGCGCAAGCCGCGCCAGTTCGAGCTGGCCTTCGAACACTTCGCGCTCGGCCTGGGCAAGCAACAGATGATCGGGATCGAAACGCTGCAACACGTCGTACAGCAATCCGCTGGAGGCCTGCAGCTGACGCAGGCTGCGTGGTGCACGACCGGGCAGCGAGGGCGACAGCAAGCCGGCGACGCGCGCGATCTCGCGGAACTGGCGGCGCGCCAGTTCGCCCAGGTTGAGGCTGTCGCGCAGATCGGCGAACAAGCCCTCCGGCGACAGCAGCGCCTGCAGGACGCCCGCATCCAGTTCCACATCCTGCGCCGGCGACAACACGAAACCGTAGTCGTTGGCAGCAAAACTGAATGTATTACGCTGACGCCGGCCCCAGCGCGCTGCAAGCAACGCAGCCAGGCCTTCATTGACCTGGCGGCCGGCGAAGGGATACACGAACACGTGCCGGCCATCGCGCGCCTTGATGCTTTCCACCAGTAAATGGTCAGGGCCGGGCAGCGAGGACAGCTGCGCCTGCAGGCGCAGCAACGGTGCCAGCGCCTGCATTTCCGGTGCGTCGCCGGGATCGGCAAACACCGCTTCGACCTCGCGGCCCAGTGCCGACGACAACGGCATGCGTCCGCCCATCCACTTGGGTACCACGCCGCTGCCGCCCTTGGCCACGCGCACGTAGGCGGTCATGTCTTCCAGCCGCACCAGCTCCAGCAGACGGCCGGCGAATTGAAAACGATCGCCACGGCGCAGGCGGCCGACGAACTGTTCTTCCACCGCACCCAGGCGCCCGCCGCGCAGGAACTGCACGCGCACGCTGCCGTCGCTGGTGATCGTGCCGATGGACAAGCGATGCCGCAGCGCGACGCGCCGATCGATGACGCGATACACGCCTTCTTCGTCGCGCACGACCTTATGGAAATCCGGGTAATGCGCTAGCGCGCTGCCGCCTTGCACGATGAAGTCCAGCACCGCCTGCCAGGTAGCGTGATCCAGCGCCGCAAATGCATCGGTGCCGCGCACTTGCTCAAACAAGGCATCGGCCTGAAAGCCGCCGCCCAGTGCCAGGGTGACGCAGTGCTGCGCCAGCACGTCCAGCGACAGGCGCGGTGGCGGTCGCGCTTCGATCTGGCCATGCACGATGGCGCGCCGCGCTGCGGCGTATTCCACCAGTTCCAGCGCATGCGAGGGCACGCACACCACATGCCCGGATTCGCCCGGACGGTGGCGCGCGCGGCCGGCACGTTGCAGCAGGCGTGCAATGCCCTTGGGACTGCCGACCTGCAGCACCTGATCGACAGCCGGGAAATCCACGCCCAGGTCCAGGCTGGAGGTGGCGACCACGCAACGCAGGCTGCCGTCGCGCAAGCCTTGTTCGGCCGCCGCACGCAAGGACGGGTCCAGCGAACCGTGATGCAGCGCGAGCGTGACCGGATCGTCCGGCCACACCGCGCTCAAGGCCTGATGCCACAACTCGGCCTGTGCGCGCGTATTGGTAAACACCAGGCTGGTGCGTTGCTGCATGATCTTCTGCAACACGCGCGCCAGCTGCGCCAGACCCAGATGCCCGGCCCACGGAAAGCGCTCGCCGCTGTCGGGCAGCAGCGTCTCCAAGGTCATCGCGCGGGGTTTGACGCCCGACACCAGCGCGGCATCGGGGCGATGTGGCAACAGCACGTCGCGCGCCTGCGCCAGATTGCCCAGCGTTGCCGACAGGCC
The DNA here is from genome assembly GCF_002940665.1 of Xanthomonas arboricola. GTDB lineage: Bacteria > Pseudomonadota > Gammaproteobacteria > Xanthomonadales > Xanthomonadaceae > Xanthomonas > Xanthomonas arboricola_B. The sequence continues at coordinate 335,306 of NZ_MIGY01000003.1, read as the reverse complement.
CCAGATGCGCAGCTGCGGCGCCCAGCCACGCAGCCGCGCCAGGCACAGCTGCAGCAGCACGCCGCGCTTGTTGCCGAGCAGCTCATGCCATTCGTCGACGATCACGCAGCGTAACGCCGACAACTGCGGCGCGGTGTCGGGATACGACAACAGCAAGGCCAGCGATTCGGGCGTGGTGACCAGTACGTCGAGCTTGCCGCTGCGCGCCAGCCGCTTGTCGCGCGCGCTGGCATCGCCGGTACGCAGGCCCACCTGCCAATCCAGCCCCAAGGCCTCCACCGGCTCGCGCAGGGCGCGTGCGGTATCGGCAGCAAGCGCGCGCAAGGGCGTGATCCACAGCACCTGCAGCGTGCGTTGCTGCTGGCGTCGTGCGGTCGTGGTGGCTGGCTTGATCGCCGGCTTGCGTCCACGTATGGACAGGGCCTCCAGCAGCGGCCCACCGAAGGCCGCCAGCGTCTTGCCGCTGCCGGTGGGCGTATGCAGCAAGCCGGATTCGCCGGCCAGATAGCGCTTCCACACATCGCGTTGAAACGGCAACGGCGCCCAACCGCGCTGCGCGAACCAGGCACGCCATTGTTGCAGGGGCGTGCCGCGTGTCTGCGGCGCAGCACTCACCGTGCCAGCGCCTGCAGGCTGCTCAGGTGATCGGCCTCGCGCATCGGTTTGTCGTGCCGCCAGCGCAGAATGCGCGGAAAACGCACCGCAATGCCGGATTTGTGCCGCGCGCTGCGGTTGACCGCTTCGAACCCCAGTTCGAAGACATGATGCGCGGTGACCGCACGCACCGGGCCGAAGCGCTCGGTGGTATTGGCGCGGATCCAGCGATCCAGTTGCAGGATCTCCTTGTCGTCCAGACCCGAGTAGGCCTTGGCGATCGGCACCAGCTGGCCCTCGTGCCACAGCCCGAAGGTGTAGTCGGTATACAGCGTGCTGCGCCGGCCATGGCCGGCTTGCGCGTACAGCAGCACCGCATCGATGGTGAGCGGGTCGATCTTCCATTTCCACCAGTCGCCGCGTCGGCGGCCCGACTGGTAGGTCGAGTTGGCACGCTTGAGCATCAGTCCTTCGACACCGCGTTCGCGTGCATCCAGGCGCACTTGCGCCGCCGCCTGCCAGTCGCCGGCCTGCACCAGTGGCGAGGCGACAATACGCGGGTCGGCGAGCGTGGTCAGCACGCCTTCCAGCAATGCGCGACGCTCCTGCAAGGGGCGCTCGCGTAAATCCTCGCCATCCAGCTCGAGCAGATCGTAGGCGGCCACGCGCGCCGGCGCCGCCGCCAATGTCTTCGGCCCGGGCTTGAGCCGCTGGATACGCGTTTGCAAGGCGGTGAACGGCATCGGCAAGGGTTGCTCCGGTTGCCAGGCCAGCAGCTCGCCATCGATGACGGTGCCGTCGGGCAACTGCAGCGCGGCCTGTTCGATCTCCGGAAAACGGCCATCCAGACGTTCCTCGCCACGCGACCACAACGCCGCGTCGCCCGCCCGTCGGATCAGCTGCAGGCGAATGCCGTCCCACTTCCATTCCAGCAACCAGTCAGCGACCGTGCCCAGCGTCTCGACCTCGGCCTCGAGTGGCGATGCGAGAAAGAACGGATAGGGCTGTTGACGATCGCCGGGCAGTTCTTCGGCGGTCAGCAGGGTGGCCAGATAGCCCGGATGCGGCCGCCAGCTGCCGAGCATGCGCTGCGCAATGCGCGCGATCTCTACCCCGGACATTTCCGCCAGGGCCTGCTGTACCAGTCGCTGTGACACGCCCACGCGCAGGGCCCCGGTCAGCAGCTTGTTGAAGACCAGGCGCTCGTCGAAGGCCAGGCTGCGCCACGCCTGCACGATGCAGGCCTTGCGCACCTCCACGTCCTGGTTGGCGATCGGCAGCAACCGCTGTTCGATCCACTCGGCCAACGGCAGATCGGCCGCTTCGGTGGTCGGGTCATCCAGCAACAAGGCCAAGGTCTCGGCCAGATCGCCGACATGGTCGTAGCTGTCGGCCACCAGCCAGTCGGCGATGCCGGCGGTGTCGGTGATCCATTCGCGCAGTTCGCCGCTGCTGGCGATGCGCATGCGCGTGCTGGCCACCTTGCCACCGGCCAGCAGGTATAGCGCCCACGCCGCATCGAACGGCGGCGCGCTGCTGAAATAGGCGACCAGGGCCGCACGCTTGTCGAGCGTGCCGGTGCTGCGATCCAGAGTGCGGTACAGCGCGGCAAATCGCTTCACGCCGGGCCCTGCAGGTTGCTGCGGTTGTCGGCAGCACGCAGCTCCAGCGCGCGCCGGGTAAATGCGCCCAGACAGCGCGGGCGCCGGTAAGGCCGTGGCGGTCCGATCACCGCCGCCGGCAGTGCGCGGTGCACGCGAAATGCCAATGCATGGCGACGGAACGCGAGCGCACCGGTCAAACGGATCCGTGGGCGCGCGCGCGCATAACGACGTGCAGGCAAGGGGTTCATTCCTCGGCTCCGAAATCGGTACGGAAGGCCTCGGCAGCCACGCCGCGTTCCAGCAGGTGCTGGATCAACGCGTCGGTATTGCCGTGGGTGGCAATCACCCGCCGTGCGCCGGTGTCTTCGATGGTGCGCAGCAGGTCAGGCCAATCGGCATGATCGGAGACCACAAAGCCGCGGTCGTAATTGCGCCGACGGCGATTGCCGCGAATGCGCATCCAGCCCGATGCGAAGCCCTGTTGCGCATGCCGGAAGCGACGGATCCAGGCGCTGCCCGCCGCCGATGGCGGCGCTAGCACCAATTGCCCGGCATAGTCGGCGCCACGCGCGTGCTCGCTGACCGGTTGGGTGTCCAGCATCGGGATGCCGGCCTGACGATACACCTCCACGCCCACCGCGATCGCACCATGCAGCAACGCCGGTTGCGTGTCCCAGGCGCGCAATTCGGCCAGCACGCGTTGCGCCTTGCCCAAGGCATAGCAGTACAGGATGGCCGCCTCGCCCCGCGCGGCGCATTCGTGGCGCCAGGCGACGATGTCGGCGGCCACGTCGGAGGTGTCCGGCCAGCGATACACCGGCAGCCCGAAGGTCGCCTCGGTGATGAAGGTGTCGCAGGGCACTACTTCGAACGGTTTGCAGGTGGGGTCGTGCTGGCGTTTGTAGTCGCCCGAGGCAACCCAGACTTCGCCATCCACCTCGATGCGCACCTGCGCCGAGCCGAGCACATGTCCGGCCGGATGCAACGACACCCGCGCACGTCCCAGATCGAACGCTTCACCGTCGGCATGCGTGTGATAGACCTGCTCGCCCAGGCGCCACTGCAGGATCGGCAGACTTTCGTGCGTGCAATGGTATTCGCCCATTCCGCCGCGCGCGTGGTCGCCGTGTCCGTGGGTGATCACCGCACGCGCCACCGGCCGCCAGGGATCGATATGGAAATCGCCCTGCGGGCAATACAGGCCTTCGGGGCCAAGCACCACCAGATCGCCAAGTTGTTCGTTGCCGTTGCGCATGCGGCAACTCTGGCCAAGCCGGTGTGCAGATCCTGAGAATGGGAATGGCATGCCTCGGTGCACCGGTGCGGCAAGGCCTGCAGATCGCAATCGCTAATCGAGCCAATGCGCGATCAATGCAAGGCCAATGAATCGATCAAGCGCCTGGCGTGGCGTGAGCTGGCCTTCAATGCAGCACGCACGCCGATACCTCGCACCGTTCCGCATCGGAATAATCCGTCAAGACTCGGAAATCGAACACCCACGCAGGCGCTGGCCCGCATCATCCACGCCGATTCCCGATTCCCGATTCCCGATTCCCGATTCCCGATTCACAATCCCCAATCCCCAATCCCCAATCCCAGCACCCTAATGCCGCGACCGCCGCCCAGGCACACGCACCGCTGTCGCCTCCACCGCCAGCGTAAAGCCGCGTTCTTCGCCGCGCTGCATCGCGCCGACATCCACGATCTGGCGCCGAATCTCTTCGCCCTTGCCGTTACGCACCACCACCACCACGGTGTATTCCCATGGATCGCCATCGGCAGGATGGCGAATGGTGCCATCGACCTTGAGCGGCACGATCGGTGCCGGCTGTGCGTGCTGCGCCGCGGCCGAGTCGAGGCGCAGGTGATGCCTGCACGCAGGGCAGACGCTGGCGCTTTCCAGAATCGTCGCCTTGCAGTGCGGGCAGCTGCGCGTGGCACCGGGCGTGCCCGGGCGGGGCGCACTCATGTGGCGTCGTTGTCTCCGCTGACGACCGGCTTGGCTGCACCGACCGGTTTGCCGGTGTCCTCGCCCCAGCCGAAATCGGCCTGGCCGCGCATGCGCGCCCCCGAGGCCACGGTCAGGCTGCCGGCCTTGACGTCGCCGACCAGCACGCCGGAGGTCTGCAGCTCCACCTGCGCGGCCGATTCGATATTGCCCTCCAGCTCTCCGGCAATGATCACCGTGTTGGCGCGCACCCCGCCGTTGAGCTTGGCGCCGCGCTCGATGGTGAGATCGCCCTTGACGTTGACATCGCCCTTGAAGCGACCGGCCAGACGCACGTGGCCGGCGCCCTCGATCTTGCCTTCGATGCTGATGTCGGCGGCAATCAGCGATTCCTTGGCCTCGCTATGCCGCTGCGGTGTGGCCGCGGCGGGCGTTGCGCTTGGTGGCGCGGCTGCAGGGACTGGCGGCGTCGGGCTGGCCTCGGCAGTAAACAGCCGCCCATCGGCAGCCGGGACCTCAGGCGCTGCGGGAACGCCGTCTTTCTTGTTGGGAGCTTGATCGCGCCACATCGACATCGGACTGCCTCGCTGGGGGGTCAAAACCGACTATCGCCGCGTGAACCGATCTTTTGTGTGACCGATTACGCAAACCGACGTCGATGGCGCGCCTGCTCAGTCCGGCGCGTGCGTGGCAGCGCCATGCCGCTCGACCCGGTTGCGGCCGCCATGCTTGGCGACATACAAGGCCGCATCGGCTTTCTGGAGCAGGCTCGCAGCCAACTCACCATCGGCCGGAAAGCTGGCCACGCCGATTGAGGCCGTCACCCGCGGCAACGAGCGCAGGCCGTCGCTGACTGCCAGGGCCGCGATATAGCCGCGAATGTCCTCGGCCACACGCAGTGCCTGGACGCCATCGGCCTCGGGAAGAATGACCGTGAACTCTTCGCCTCCGTAGCGGCAGGCGACGTCTTCGGCACGCAGCCGGGTCAGCAGCAACTCGCCCAGCGCCGCCAGCAGCAGATCGCCGCCGGCATGCCCCTGGCTGTCGTTGAATTGCTTGAAGTGGTCCACGTCCAGCATCAGCACCGACAACGGCAGGCCACGGCGTGCGCAACGCGCCAGTTCGTGGCTGAGCGATTCTTCCAGATAGCGGCGGTTGTACAACCCGGTCAGTGGGTCGCGAATCGACTGCCTGCGCAGCGATTCGCGCAGGCGCAGATTGCTCAGTGCCAGCGACAGCTGTTCGGCGGCCGCCTCGGCGATCTCCAGACGTGGCATCGGCCCCGGACCCGTCGAAGACAAGAACAGGAATCCGAGTTGGGTGCCTTGCGCGGACATCGGCAGGCATGCGGTGGTGACGCAGGTGTCGTGCTTAGGCGCGCCGATATGCGCACACGGTGCGTCCCGGCTCAGGTCGTCGATGATGTGCGGTTGGCCACGGCGCAGCGCCCAGCACTGTTCAGGCAGAAGATGCGGCGCACTGTGCACCAGCGGCTCGCCCCAGTGACTGATCGCCTCAGCGCGATCCTGTGAGGAGCGCAGCAGATACACGCTTCCGGAAACGCCCGGCAGCAGGCTGGCCAAGGTGCGGCTGGTCACCACCAGCGCCTCTTCTGCGCTGATGCAGCTTTGCAGCAAGCCGGTATAGCGGCTGAGCAGGTTGAGATCGGCAGTACTGCGTTGCAGCGCGACGACGCTGTCGCCCAACTCGCCAATGGCCTGCGCTGCCAGTTTCTCGGCCTGCGAGCGATGCCGCAGTTCGCGCATCAGCAAGGCATAGACGGTGCCGACCACCGCCAGTCCGAACGGGATGCCGGCCAGTGCCAGCGCCAGCAACAAGGCCGCACTGCGCCGGCTGCTTTCTGCACGTTGCACCAACAATTCCTGCTCGCGTTGCACCATGGTCAGCGCTTGCTCGCGGATCGCACTGGTGGTGCGGAAGGCGCTCTGCCGGATGCCGGCACGCGCGGGCTCCAGACCGTCCTGCACGTATACGTCGAGCACGTGCTGGATCTGCTGCAGTCGCATCTCCACCAACCGCCGCAAGGTATCCAGGTTCTGCACCTGAGCGGGGTTGTCGGCAATCAGGCGACGCAGGTTGCCGAGCAGGATTGGCAGGCGCTCGACGCTGGCCTGATAGTCCAGCAGATAGGCATCGTTGCCGGTCAGCAGAAAACCGCGCTGCGCCGATTCGGCGTCCAGCACGCGCGCCTGGATCTCATCGATCCGGCCGATCACTTCATGCGTATGGGACACCCAGGCAGCATCGGCCAGCGAGCGGCGTGCGCCGACGAAGATGCCGGCGCCGATGGCAATGAAGACCAGCGCGGAAAAGACCAGCGCCAGCTGGTTGCGGCGGCGCACGGTAAAGGAGGCAGGCATGGGCGGATGCTAGCGTGCCAGCATGGACAACACGAGGTCGCCGGTGGCAGGAAGCGAACGCGCCGGCGCAAAGTGGCCGGCGCGTCTGCAAAGTGTCGACACGGTCACGCGGTCGATCAGCGCTGCGGATGTTCAGCGTCGTGCTTGTCGGCGTTCTGCTCGGCCTTGTTAGCCATCTCGCGGGTCTTGTCTGCGGTGGCGTCCGCGGCATTGGCGGTTGCGCGGCTCGCGTCGGCGGCCAGTTCGCGTGCTGCCACGCGTGCATCGGCTGTGGCGGCCTTGGCCTGCACGGCGGCGCGATCGGCGGCTTGTTCGGTCGCCGCCGCCGCATGCTTGGCAGCGGAGGCGGCGTCGCGTTGCGCCTGCTCAGCGTCGGGGCCTTGGCAAGCGGCGAGAGTGAAAGTGGCGATGGCGCTCAACGACAGCATGCGGATCGTCTTCATGGGTGGTCCTGTTCCTGTTCCGGTGTTGGAAGGCGGAGCTTATGCAGGGCCGGATGCAGCCGGCGTCAATGTGCTGTTGTCCGTTCAGCCAGTTGGCGGCATGCGTTGTACATGTCCTGACACGGCACGGGTTCGACGGCTGGCCGGCGACGCAGCCCATCACCGGTAAATCGCAGGCAAAGAAAAAGCCGCTGGAGACCAGCGGCTTTTTCCGAACTCGCTTGGAGCTAAGAAGTGATTACTTCTTGGCTTCTTCGGCGGTGTCCTTAGCGGCTTCGGCGGTGTCTTCAGCCGTCTTGGCAGCGTCGGCAGCCTGCTCGGCAGCAGCGTCGGTGGCAGCGCCGGAAGCAGCCTGGGCAGCGTCAGCAGCGGTGTCAGCCGAAGCAGCAGCGGTGTTGGCAGCAGACTGAGCGGCGTCAGCCGACTGCGAGCCCGAGGCAGCAGCCTGGTCAGCAGCGGTCTGAGCGTCGGCAGCAGCTTCGTTAGCCGAAGAAGCAGCGTCCTGAGCCTGTTCCGGCTTCGAGCAAGCGGTCAGGGCCAGGCCCAGAGCCATTGCGATCAGCAGCTTGTTAATGGTCATTGTTTCAATCCTCGTCGTTAGATTAGGCAACGCGCTATTGCGCGCCCCCGACATGATGACGGTCCAAAGACCAGTGTCAAGCGTGCGCGCATTCAGTTTTGCAAAATCGCCGTTAAAAACAATTAAATCAATTCGATAGCGATGGCGGTCGCCTCGCCGCCGCCGATGCACAGAGTCGCAATTCCGCGCTTGCCACCGCGCATGCGCAACGCATTCACCAATGTCACCACCAGGCGGGCGCCAGAAGCGCCGATCGGATGCCCCAATGCGCAAGCGCCGCCGTTGACGTTGACCTTCGCGTGGGAAATGCCCGGCTCGGCGATCGGCGTCATTGCCACCACCGCGAATGCTTCGTTGATTTCAAACAGGTCCACTTCGTCCAATTGCCAGCCGACCTTGCCGATCAACGTCTGGATCGCAGCGACCGGCGCGGTGGTGAACCACTCAGGTTCCTGCGAATGGGTGACATGGCCCACGATGCGCGCCAATGGTGCGATGCCACGACGTTGCGCCTCGTCTGCGCGCATGAGCACGGTGATCGCCGCGCCATCGGAGATGCTCGACGAACTGGCGGCGGTGACGCTGCCGTCCTTCTTGAACGCCGGCTTCAGGGTCGGGATCTTGGCGATGTCTGATTTACCGGGCTGCTCGTCGCTGTCGACGACCACCTCGCCCTTGCGCGTGGCCACCGCGACCGGAACGATTTCATCGGCGAACGCACCGCTGCGCTGCGCAGCCTGCGCACGTTCGACCGAGGCGATCGCAAACGCATCCTGATCGGCGCGGCTGAAACCGAACTTCTCGGCAGTGGCCTCGCCGAACACGCCCATCGCCTGGCCGTCGTAGGGATTGGTCAGACCATCCCAGGCCATGTGGTCGACCGCCTGGAAGTTGCCGTAGCGGTTGCCGGTGCGCGAATTGGGTAGCAGATGCGGTGCATTGCTCATCGACTCCATGCCGCCAGCGACCACGATGCTGGCCGAACCGGCCTTGATCAGGTCGTGCCCGAACATGATCGCCTTCATGCCCGAGCCGCATACCTTGTTGATGGTGGTGGCGCCGGTCGAGGTAGGAATACCGGCGGCGATGGCGGCCTGCCGTGCAGGCGCCTGGCCCAGGTTGGCCGGCAGGACGCAGCCAACGATGACTTCCGAAATGTCGGCCGGCGCGACGCCGGACTGCGCCAGCGCGCCGCGGATCGCTGCAGCGGCGAGCGTCGGCGCCGGCACACCGTTGAATTGACCAAGAAACGAGCCGATGGCAGTGCGTTTGGCAGCAACGATGACGATGTCGGACATAGGGGAGATACCGTTTAAAGTGAAACGATTATCTGCCTCATGGTGGGTTCGCGCCAGCACGCGCCGGTGTTGCGCCATCCGCTACGCAATCGACTGCGACAGTTGTGTGAGGATGCAGTATAAAGACGGCGTTCGGGCCCGAGCTTGGGCCCTATCCATGGAATGGGTTCGGGGAGAACAATCAGATGAAGAAGACAGACGTCGCCAGGACTGTCCTGGCCTCGGCGTTGGCCGTGGCATTGACCGCGTGTGGCGGCGGTGGTGGGGGCGGTGGTATTCGTCCGAGTACACCGACCGCGCCGCCACCGACGTCGCCACCGCCACCACCGCCGCCCACTTCACCGCCGCCGCCTCCGCCGGTGGTCGCACCGCCGACGACGCCGGAACCTGCATTCGACGCGCATTTGACGCTGACCAACGCACGCGCTGCGCAGGCGCTGGGGTTCACCGGTGCGGGCTATCGCATCGGCGTGATCGATACCGGCATCAATACCAATCATCCGGCCTTGCAGGGACGGGTCAGTAACAGCTTCATCTATGTGGATCCGCGCACGAACAATGTCGCCGCAGGCGATGTCGTGGGCCACGGCACGGTGGTCGCGCAACTGGCAGCCGGGCGCGCGGTGGGCCAGTGGCCGGGCGGCATCGCCAGTGGCGCCGGCCTGGTGTCGGCACGCATCATCAGCGATGAAGCACCGGACGATGACGGCAGCGGCGAAGGCAACGAGGTCGACGGCCCGCTTGGCCTGGGTCCGGTGCATGCCGATCTGATCAGCGCAGGCGTGCGCATCATGAACAATTCCTGGGGCGGGCTGTATTGGAACGACCCGGCCGTCACCAATCAGATCGCGCAGGAATACCGGCCGTTCGTCATCGGCAACGATGGGTTGGTGGTGTTTGCTTCGGGTAACGAATCCGGATCGCAACCGTCCGACACCGCTGCGCTGCCCAGCCAACTGGGCCCGAATGGCACGCTGCCGGCCGCCGATCTGGAGCGCGGCTGGCTGGTCGTCGCTGCGCTGGATACCGCCAATCCGACGCAACTGGCGTCGTACTCCAATGCCTGTGGCGTGGCGATGCGCTACTGTTTGGTGGCGCCGGGCACTTCGATGTTCCTCGACCCGGATGCAACCGCCAGCAATATCCGCTACTTCTACGGTAGCGGCACCTCGTTTGCGGCGCCGTTGGTCTCCGGTGCGGCTGCGCTGGTGTGGCAGGCGTTTCCGTACTTCAACAACGACCTGGTGCGACAGACGCTACTGGGAACGGCCACCGATCTGGGCGCGGCCGGCGTCGACCCGACCTTCGGCTACGGCCTGCTCAATGTCGGCAAGGCGGTGCTGGGGCCGGCACGTTTTGACTGGGGCACGGTCGATGTCACCGTCAACACCTTGCGTTCCACCTGGGCCAACAACATCAGTGGCACCGGTGGCCTGACCAAACGCGGCACCGGCACGCTGGTGTTGAGCAGTGGCGCCAATACGTTCAACGGCGACACCCAGGTGCTGGGCGGCACCTTGCAGACGGCCAGTCTGCAGAGTGCGCGCGTTGGCATCGCCAATGGTGCAACGCTGATCGGCGCGGGCAGGATCGGCGGACGCGTCGATAACGCCGGCACGCTGCAGGTCAACAGTGCGACGCTGTCGATCATGGGCAATTACACCCAGGCCAGCAACGGTCGCCTTGCGTTGAACGTGGGCGACCGGGTGAACGTGACCGGGACCGCGACGATTGCCGGCGATCTGCAAGTACTCGGCCGCCGCGATTACGTGGTCGACAACGCCACCTACACGCTGTTGCAGGCCAGCAGTGGATTGCAGGGCACGTTCGACACGCTCAGCCGCGGCGCGACCGTGACCTTTCTGGATGCCTCGCTGACGTACGACAGCAATACGGCGTACCTTGCCGTGCGCAGCTTGAATGCCACCGCCGTTGCCGCCACGCTTGGCATGACCGGCACGGCGGCGATGGATTCGGCAATCCGTGTCGAACAAGCGTTCCAGCAGGTGGATGCGCAGCAACTGCAGGGCGCTGGCGGCATCAGCAGCGGGTTTATCCGCGCCGCAGCGGCGTTGCAGCAGTCGCCGGATGCCAAGGCTGCCGCCGCTTCGCTGCGCAGTCTGTCCGGGCGTGCGCATGCCGAGTCGGCAGCGATGACCTTCGACACCATCGATCTGGGCAGGCGTGCGTTGGCCTCGCATTTCGATGGGGTGTCGCAGCAGCCGCGCATGCTGGGCGTCTGGCAGCGTGCGCTGGGCGGGCCGGGCGAGGGTGGCGTGACCACCGCAGGATTCGCCACCTCCGGCTGGATGATGGGCAACGACCTGCGCCTGGCATCGGGCGCAGTCACCGGCTTTGCCTTCGGTGAAACGCGCTCCAACAGCCTGGGCGATCTGGACGGTGCACGCGGGCGCGATCGGCAGGTGCAGGGGCAGCTGTACTGGGGCACCACGCTGGGGTCGGCGTACACGCTGAGCCAGTTGGGGTTCGGCAACGTCAACCGGCAGATCGAGCGCAGCCTGCAGTTGGGCCAAGACCGTAGCAGTGCCTTCAGCGACTACAGCGGCAGTTACCTCAGCGGCAACCTGGAAACCGGGTACCGCCTGGGCGGCGCGCGCGCCAGCCTGACGCCCTACATGGGGCTGGATTATGTGCGTCTGCGCAGCGAGGGATTCCGTGAAAGCGGTGGCGACGGCTTCGGCTTGCGCGCCGATGCCAGCAGCTCCTCGCGCACCCAGGTGCTGGCCGGCCTGCGTTCGTCCTATCGCTGGCGCGGCGTGCAGCTCGGCGGTTATGCCGAATGGCAGCAGGCGTTGCGCAGCGACGGCCTGACGCTGGATGCCAGCTTCATCGGCGTAGACGCCTGGGCGCCGTTGCGCGGCATGCAGCCGGCGCGCTCGGGTGGTCTGTTCGGCATCACCGCGGCCGCGCCGTTGGGGCCGCAGAGCCAGTTGCGCTTCGGCTACGACCAACGGGTGGGCGAGCGCGGCGACGATCGCGCGCTGAGCCTGCGCTACAGCGCCGATTTCTGATCGGCGCGTGGCCTGGGTGAGCGGTCGTGTGGATCGGTAGGTCACCTGTCCGGGCAGCGTGCCTGGACAGGTGGGTCACTCGCCGCGCAGCTTGTGCAGAAAGCGCGGTGCGGTGCGGCCCAGCGGCAGTTTGAGCTTGCTGATGGCCTCGATACGCGCCTCGGCAATCTGGTCGGCCGCCTGCTGCGGCGCTACCCCCAGCCGGGTGGACAGGTCGAATACCTTTTCCAGGTTGTGATAGATGCTGCGGATCAAGCGCATCGCACGTTCGCGGTTGTAGCCGTCGATCTCCAGCGACACATTCATCACGCCACCGGCATTGACCACGTAATCGGGCGCATACAGGATGCCGCGCTTGTGCAACTCTTCGCCGATGGCGGCGCTGGCAAGCTGGTTGTTGGCGGTGCCGCAGATGATCTTGGCCTTCAGCCGCGGCAGCGTGTCTTCGTTGATCGCCCCTTCCAGCGCGCAGGGTGCGAACACATCGGCCGGCACTTCATAAATCTCCTCGATGCCGACCCCTTCTGCACCGTATTCGGCCACCGCGCGGTCCACCAGTGCCGGGTTCAGATCGGCCACATAGAGTTTGGCGCCGCGCTCCTTGAGCAGTTTCACCAGCTCCATGCCGATATGGCCCAGGCCCTGGATCGCGATGCTGGCCTTGCCGACTTCCTCGTGGCCGAGCCTGCGATTGAGCGAAGCCATCAACGCCTGCAACGCACCGTAGGCGGTGAATGGGGCCGGGTCGCCGGAGCCGCGATGCACCTGGTGGACGCCGGTGACGTACTCGCTCTCCAGATAGATCTGTTCCATGTCGCTGACATCGGTGCCGACGTCTTCGGAGGTGATGTAGCGCCCGCCAAGGGTGTCGACAAAACGGCCGAATGCGCGAAACAGCGCCTCGCTCTTGTCGCTCCTGGGGTCGCCGATGATCACCGCCTTGCCGCCGCCGACATTCAATCCCGCCAACGCGTTCTTGTAGGTCATGGTGCGGCTGAGCCGCAGCGCATCGTTGAGCGCCGCCTCGCTATTGGGATAGGGGCGCATGCGCACGCCACCCAACGCGGGCCCGAGCCGGGTGCTGTGCAGCGCGATGATCGCTTTCAGGCCGGCGTCGCGGTTGTGACAGAAGATCACCTGCTCGTGGCCGGTGGTGTCGAGGGTTTCGAAAAGCATCGAAGGCTCCGCGGGGCTGCGTGATGTGCCTTCCCTGAGGCCGGGCCGGAACCCGTGCAATGGGAAACAAAAAACGCGACGTTTGCAGACCCTGTCCGATCACGTCGCGCCGCAACATTTTAAACCACGTCGACGGGGGCTGGTGTATGAATCTGTTCACCAATGCCGATAGCGCCGCTGCCGAAACCACAGGGTTCCCAACCATTTGCTCCCTGCGCTGACCGGCAGGCCGGCGTGCAGCGAGTCGGGATCGGGGCGGCCGTCGGCATGCAGATTGTCGAAGCACACCACCGACCCGGCACGTGGACACACGCGCACGCCCGCGACCGGAAAGTCGGTGTCGCCCCCTGCGTCGACGTCGTTGAGGTAGACGCAAGCGGTGCGCAGACGATTGCCGGCAGTGGGACGGTCGGCGGCGATCGTGCCGGGCGGCAGATAGTCGCGATGCGCGCGGTACTGCTCACCCGGCGCGTAGCACAGGACCGACAGCGCTTCGGCATGGGTCAGCGGCAGCTGCGCGCAGGCCGCTACACGCGCCTGTGCCGCACGTGCGGCGAAGTCCTCGAGGATGGGATCCAGCGTGGCGCCGCGACTGGTGCGGATCGGCGCACGGCGCGTGCTCGCATCGTCGGCGTCGACCACCTCGGAGGCGCGCAGGTGCGGCCGCGCCAGCAGCATCAACAAGCGGCACTCGTCGGCAGACAGCACGCCGCAGACTTCTTCGATCACGGGCGCGTCGTGGCGGCGCGTCGCGACATGTCGGGCAGCGAAACCGATGCGCTGGTCGTTGCCGACCGGATCCGGTGGCGTGATCCGCACGGCGGGCGGCGCGGCAATACCCAGCGGTTGCAGTTGCCGCAGCAGCTGCGCCGCAGCCTCGGGTTGCGGCGGGACGCCTTCGCCACGCAGCAGGCGTTCGGCCAGCAGCGCCGCAGCCAGTGCATCGCCGGCTGCGGCGGCGCGTTCCAGCAAGGCAACGCAGCTGCGTTGCTGCGCGGGGTGGTCGATCCGGCCGTGCTGGATAGCCAGCGCGCGCAGCGCGGGCGGGTAGTCGACTGCGGCCGCTGCGTGCAAGCGGGATTCCGCCTGCGTGTCCAGCGTCAACCGGTCGTCGGTGATGGCCAGGGTCGCCAACAGATAGCGCGCTGACGCGACATTCTGGCGTTCGGCGTGTTGCCAGTGTTCCAGCGCCTGGGCCACGTCGACCTCGCAACCGACACCGTAGGCCAGCATGCGGCCGGCTTCGATCTGCGCGCTGGCATCGCCTGCGGCTGCACTACGCGTGTACCAGTCCAGGGCCTGCTCGGTCTGCCCTGCGCGCACCAACGCATGTCCCAATGCCGTCATTGCCGCAGGTTGCGCACTCTGCGCGGCGTGGGCGAGCTGCTGGAGGGATGGTGCCTGCATGGCCGCATTCTAGGAGACGCCGCCAACGCTGTCGCGCTCAACCTCGGGCAGGCGCAGATGTTACCCAAGGCCGGGTGGAGCACAGCATTGCCGAGGATCAGTGCAGCCCGGTCGTACCACACGGTGACCGGTCGCCCCCCCGGACAGGTGCTGACGCTGACGTGCAGCCTCCGCTTGCCGGTGCGCGATCAGGCGTCCGTGGACAGCGCCAGGTGGGTCAGATACAGGCGCAGGTCGAACTCCAGTTGGTGGTAGTCCGGGCTCATGTGGTTGCACAGCTGGTAGAAGGCCTTGTTGTGATCGGCCTCCTTCAGATGCGCCAGCTCGTGGGCGACGATCATCTGCAGGAACGGTTCGGGCGCATCGCGGAAGATCGCGGCAATGCGGATCTCGCGGCTGGCTTTGAGTCGGCTGCCGTGGACGCGCGAGATCGCCGTGTGCGTGCCCAGCGCATGCTTCACCACCTGCAGATGGTTGTCGTAGAGCGCCTTGTGCAGGGTGGGCGAGGAGCGCATGTAGCGCTCCTTCATGGCCTTGACGTAGTCGTACAACTGGCGATCGGTGCGGATGCAGTGGCGATCCGGATAGCGGCGCGCCAGCACCAGTGCGAGTTTGTCCTGCGCAATTAGCTCGCGCACCTGATCCAGGACGGCGGGCGGGTAACCGGCGAGATAGCGAAGAGTGTCCATGCCAATCGATTGCTGCAAGGTACGCATGATCACCGATGCGGGCGCTGCTGGCGAATCTACAGGCGTGACTATGACATCGTGTGTCAGGTGTATTCACGAATGCGGCACATCCGGGTGAGTAGCGTGCAATGCATGTTTTGCGGCACGACCGCGCAAGCACACGACTGAACACGGCACCGCGCCGGATGAGGAGACAACAAACATGATCAAGTGGGCCATTATTTTCGCCATCATCGGACTGATTGCCGGTGCGCTCGGGTTTGGCGGCATGGCCGGTGCTGCGATGGGAATTGCCAAGTTCCTGTTTTGGGCCGGCATCATCATCGCCATCGTGCTGTTCGTACTCGGCATGACGATCGCCAAAAAGGTGACCTGATGCCCCAGGCATGGCGTTGATGTGCAGTTCGCATGCCGGACGCATCACCCGAAGTGCAAAGGAGCGGCCATTGGCCGCTCCTCTTTTTTTGTTGCTGCAATCTGGGGAACCGACCCACCGACAATCCGGGCCGCAAGCGAGGTCTAGCGCAGGGCGATCGCCGCGTTTTTGCGCAGATCAGACGCCGGTATCCTCGGCGGTGGTGTGCAGGGCAATATTGAGTTGATCGATGGTCACGATCCAGTCGGCATCGTCGAGGCGCTCTTCACGCAATAACTGCGCCTGTGCCGGCGTCCAGAACCGCGCTTCCTCCAGGCGCATGTCGCCTGGCAGCGGAGAATGTTCATCGATGAAACTGCGGATGCTGACCTCATCGGACGGCAGGCCCAGCTGGGCGAATAATTCGGAGAACGGGTGGACGTGTTGTTCCATTGCGACTTCCTCGAAGGGTGCGAATGAGCGGATGCTAAAGCACCCGATTTGAGCGCGCTGTGCACGTCCGGCTTGGATTTGCCCGCGCGCATGCCCATATTCCGGTTCTGAGCAGACAAGCCGAGGCGAACATGGCGACCGGATGGGCAGGTGATGGCGCGGTACAGGACCAGATCGATGCAACCGTCGAGGATGCGGTCAAGCGCGCACGGAGCCAGCTGCATCGGGGCCCGAGCCTGACGCACTGCGAAGAGTGCGATGCACCCATCCCCGAGGCACGCCGTAAGGCGGTGCCGGGCGTGCACCTGTGCGTGAACTGTCAGCAAGCGCACGACCTTGAGCAGGCGGCGCAAGGCGGCTACAACCGTCGTGGTAGCAAGGACAGCCAGCTGCGTTGACTGCCGCGGGGCGTCTTCAGAGAAGCCGGCAAAACGACTGCGTCTGCTGCCAGGCTGACGCGTCCATTGCTCGGCTCTATCAGTGTCCCGGCCCCGATCAAGCCAGCTGACAACTGCTCGCCGGGTTTTGCCAGTCGGTCTCAGTTGGCGTTGAAGTGGCTGGCCTCGCGCCAGCGACGCGTGGTGCGCTGGAAGAACAGGCTGTTGGGAACCTGCAACACGCTACCGGCGTGATCGCCAGTCTCTTCCAATGTCGTGTAAATCACATTGATGTCGATCACCCGGCCCTTCAAACCAGGCTTGTCGCCGCCTTCCAGCAGTTCGATGTGGTCGTGCAGGCGGAACGGGCGCGTGGTGATGATCAGGAAGGTGCAGAAGATATTGGACAGCACGCTCCATGCCGCGAAGAACGCAACTGCACCGACCGCTGCGAATCCGGTGAACGCTGTCCACAAGGTGCCGCTGGAGACGCCGATCACGTGCAGCACCATCAGCACTGCGCTGATCGAAATGACGAAACTCCCAACCCGGCGGATGCCGATCATCATTTCCGCGGGCAGGCTGTAGCGGGCACATAGGCGCCTGAGCAATTGCCGGAGCAGCAAGCGCGCCAGCGCAGCAACGGCGAGAATCAGCACGATCTTGACCGTCGGCACTGCAACGGCCAGCCATTGCGCATTCCAGTGGGGCAACAGACTACGGATCATCGCGGGCAATGTGTCGGACGCGGACATCACATCGTGCAGGGTCATGGAGAACACCCATTGTAACGGGGGCGTCATCGTGCAGCCGGTGCGCGGGGTGAATGCGCGCTCGGCTGCGGCGGCAGCGGCAGAAACCCCAGCGCTGGCGCTGCAACCGGTCAGGGCGTAGAACGCCGGCCATGCGCCGACAAAGCGACCACGTGCCGCCAGAGCTGCTCGGCGCGGCGGACCGGAAACCAGATTGCCGGTGCGCTCAGCTCGACGCACGACAGTCGTGTCGACGGCAAGTGCAGCAGGCAGACCTGCAGGCGCGCAGGAGTCAGTGTGAGCTGCACCGCATCGATCGGCAGCGGGGCCGGGCAATGGGTGGAGCACAGGCTCAGCAGTAATCCCAGAACATGCGGCATGGCAACGTCCGATCAGGGTGCCTGCGCCTGGAGCAGCCAATGGCCGTGCTCCCCGCAAGCGATGCGACGCAGGATTGCGCCATCGCAGGCTTGGATGCGGCGGCCGGCGAAAAGGTTTAGAGCCGTGCTCGAACGACACCCTGGGCACGGTTTAAACCTTTGCGCTGCCTGACGCATCGAAGTGGATATGCTCGACACCTCCATGCCCATCATCGATGCCCCAGCTTGTGACGGTCCGGCCGGCCGCGACGATGCGGCGCTGGCGCGTGCCGCCGCCGGCGGCGATCGCACCGCCTACGAGGCCATCTATCGCCGCCATGCGCCGCGCCTGTATGCGGTGGTGTGGCGGTTATGCGGGGGCAATGCGGCGCGTGCCGACGATGTGCTGCAGGAGACCTTCATTGCCGCGTGGAAGGCCTTGCCGCAATTTCGTTTCCAGAGCGCACTGGGCACCTGGCTGCACCGGCTGGCCGTCAATACGGCCTTGATGGAGCTGCGTGCGCGCTCGGTTGCGGGAGATCATGTGGTGGACGATGCCGACGGCGAGATCCTCGCTGCCATTCCGGGCGCCGCAGCCTGCCAGGCCACCCGGATGGATCTGGAGCGCGCGCTGGAGACCCTGCCGCCGCGTGCACGCGCGGTATTGGTCTTGCATGACATCGAAGGCTGGAAACATCAGGAAATTGCCGACCAACTGCAGATGGCGGTCGGCAGTTCCAAGGCGCAACTGCATCGCGCGCGCGGCCTGCTGCGCGTGCGGCTGGGAGACATTGCATGAACCACGATCCGCTCGATCCTTACGCAACCGATGACGCCGCCTTGTCCGCGCGTCTGCGTGCGTTGCCGCAGCAACGCCAGCCACCGGCGCAGGTCTGGGAGCGCATCGCGCCCGCACTGACGCCGCACGCCACCGTGGTTGCACTGCAGCCGCGCCGCCGGCGTGCCTGGGTCTGGCCTGCGTTCGGTGTGGCGCTTGCTGCCGCGCTGGCGGTGGTGGCGATCGTGCCAGGCCTCGATCGCTCGACGCAGGCGCCAGCGCCAGCGTCGGCGCGGCCTGCTGGCTTGGTGGTGCAGGCACAGGCAATGGCCGGGCAGTACCAGCAGGCCATCGACGCAGTGCCGGTGCAGCAGGTGCCGGCCGACCTGCGCCCGGCGCTGGCCGAGCTGGACCAGAGCGCGCAGGCCATCCACGCCGCCATCGCGCAGAGTCCGCGCTCTGCATTCCTGTTGTCGCAGCTGCAACGCACCTATGCCAAGCGCCTGCAACTGACCCGTCTTGCCTCACAGGGCGAGGCGTCCTTTCCAAGCTGAGGAGCATGCCCATGCGTTACGCCCATTTGTCCGTGTTGTTGCTGGTCGCGTTTTGCGCGGCGCCGGCGGCAGCGCAGACCACCGTGAAGCAGTCCCATCCGCTGACGCGCGGCGGACGCGTGGAGCTGGACAACATCGCCGGGCAAATCCGCGTGCGCGGCTGGGACCGCGACGACGTGGCGCTGACCGGCACCCTGGGCGAAGGACAGCGCCTGCAGGTGGATGAAAGCCCGGACCGGCTGCAGTTCGAGGTGGTCTATCCGCGCAACGGCCGCAACAGCAAGGGCGCCCAACTGGAACTGCGGGTCCCGCGCGCGGCGCTGCTGGAGGTGGAGGCGGTGAGTGCCTCGGTGGATGTCGATCAGGTCGATCTGGCGCGGTTGCAGCTCAAGTCGGTCAGCGGCGATGTGGTCGCAGCCGGACGCGCCGGGGAAGCGCACCTGGAAACGGTCAGCGGCGCGCTGCGCAGCACGGTGGCCAGCGCACGGCTGAGCCTGGGCACGGTCAGCGGGCAGATCGATGCGCCAACCGGCGCCAGCGGCGTGGTGTCGGTCGAGTCCGTCTCTGGCCAGATCCGGGTTGGCGCGGGGCAGGTGTCGCAGTTGCGCGCCGAGAGCGTGTCCGGCGGGACGGCACTGACGGTGACCGGTCTGGCGCCGGGCGGCAGCATCGCTGCCGAGAGCGTCAGCGGCTCGATCAGCCTGGGCGTGCCGCGCACTGTGTCGGCTGCCCTGCAGGTGGAGGTGTTCAGCGGCGACATCCGTTCGGTGGCCGGGCAGGTGGAGCGGCCGGAGTACGGCCCGGGCAAGCGCCTGAAAGCCCGGCTGGGGGCCGGCAACGGCGACATCAAGGTGGAATCGCATTCCGGTTCGGTACGCGTCGATTACGGCAACTGATCGCCGGCGCCAACCAGCACCGCAAACGAGCGTGCCACCTTGCGGTGGCACGTTGGTACGACGCTTCTGCTTGCGGGTAACGCTTAGGCGATCTTGTCGCCGTCGTTACGTGCCGGGCCGAAGTTGGTGGTAAGCACTTCGATCCGGCCGCCGGTCTTGCGGAACGCGGCGATGTCGGCAGCGATGCGCTCACGACTGAGCGGCTGCGACTTGCCTTCGCTGCGAGCGATGCTGGGCTGGGATTTCTGCTTGGTCGCGGGACGTGCCATGTGGCCTCCTGTAGCGGGGAAGTGCGGTGACACCGCGTGCGGCTAGGGTGGCGCGCGCGGAAGCGGTGTCGAGAGGTGCGGTCGCGTTCGGTGCGCAATCGCGGTGGCACGGCAAGCGTGCCTTGCTGACAAGACGGCTAAGCGGCATGCAGCAACCGTGCATTGTAAGGGATACGGGCGTGGGTTGCGTTAACCGTCCGACGGACGGGCCTGGCCTGCCGCCGCCCATGCCAGGCCCTGCACCACGCCGAAGGACGGGTCGCCCTGTACCAGGCGCGATTCCGGGAACGCGGCGGCCACCGTGTCGCGGATATAGCCGGCACGCGACATGCCGCCGGTCAGAAACAGCGTGGCCGGCGGCGCATCCAGGTCGGCACGGACCTGCGCCAGCAAGCCTCCCAGTTCGCCCAGATAGCTGGAAGCGGACGCAACCAATGCGCTGGCCTGCACCTCCACCGCTAGCCCGCGTTCGATGAAATCCAGCGCGGCCTGGTGCTGGTCGCGCTCGCTGAGCGCGATCTTGCAGGCTTCCACGCCGCGATACAGGCGCGCGGTGTTGCCGGTGTCCTGCAGCGCCTGCAGGCGCTTGTCGAACGGGGCGGGGACGTCCTGGTACTTGTGCAGGCGGAACTCGCGCTGGCGGGTCATGTCCTGCACCATCGCCGCTTCCACGTAATGGTGGGTGGGCACGCGGGTGATGCCGCGGCCGAACAGTGGCATGTAGGCGGCCAGACTCAGTGCCAGATCGATATCGGTACCGCCGCGCGCGATGCCCCAGGCGCGGTGCACATGCGGCGCGGCGCTGCCGCCAACGCTGGCATGGGCGATGTCGGTGGTGCCGCCGCCGATGTCCACCACCACGGTGTCGTGACGGCTGTCGTGACTGACGTGGTAATGCATCGCGGCCGCTGCGGGTTCTTCGAGGAAATCCACATGGTCGAAGCCGGCCGCGATGGCGGCGGTGCGCAGAATCTCCAGCGCCTGCGCATTGCCGGCCTCGCCGATGGAACTGCGGAACTGCACCGGACGGCCCAGCGTGGCGCTGCGGATATTGATGTCGAACTGGCGCGAGGCGGTGAGCCGGATGTGTTCCAGCACATGCGTGGCGATGCCGGTGATGGTCTGGCGTGCGCGCGGATGCAGGTTGTAGCCCAGCATCGATTTGGGGCTCTGCACCAGGCTGCCTTCGCCTTCCAGGAAGTACGCATCCAGTGCCTCGTCGCCGTAGACCGCGTTCTGCAGCAGGGCGGCGGAGCTGCGCGGTTCGCGCACCTGCTCTTCCATCCACTGGCGGCGGACAATGCGGATCGCGTCGCGGCGCAGGCTGTCGGTGCTGGACGTCCGTCCGGCCGCGGCGGCGTCGCGACGGCCCGAGTCGATCAGCCGTTCGACCTCATACTCCAGCGCCGGCGTCAGGCTGAAATCGTCCGGGTCGCGCATGGTCTCGGGGAAGTACACTGTGGTGCGGAACTGCAGGGCCTCGCCGAAACGCACCGGCACCACCTGGCCATCGACGATCGCCGCAGCGGCGGAATTGCTGGTACCGAAGTCGATGCCGAGTTTCATGCAAGCGGGCCTGTGGGCGGGCCGCGCACTTTACTACTTCTGCTGCCGGCGACGCCGGTCGCGCTGCGTTCCGATGGCGCAGCAGCCGAATTGCCGCATGCCCGCAGGCACACGGCATACCCGATCAGGCTGCGATGCTGGCGACCTGACCTTCGTTCAGTTCTTCGGTGGTGGCTTCGCGCACCTCGATGACTTCGACCGCAAAGTGCAGGGTCTGCCCGGCCAGCGGATGGTTGCCGTCGACGGTGACCTGCTCCGGGCCGACTTCGGTGACGGTGACCAGGACCGGGCCCTGCTGCGTGCGCGCCTCGAACTGCACACCCGGCACGATCTCGACATCGGTCGGGAATGCCTCGCGCGGCACCTGCTGGATCAATTGTTCATGGCGCGGACCATAGCCCTGTTCGGGCGCCACATCGGCAGTGAGCGTCTCGCCGACGCGCTTGCCGTCCAGTGCCTGTTCCAGGCCGGGCACGATGTTGCCGGCGCCGTGCAGGTAGCTCAATGGCGTGTCCGGCGTCGAGCGGTCCAGGACCTGGCCGCTGTCGTCGGAAAGGGTGTAATGAATGGTCGCAACGCGACCCTGGCTGATTTCCATTGGAAACCTCCATGACGGTGATCGAGTGGAATGCGTCGGCTGACTCACGACGCCAAGAGGTGGTGCCCGCATACCGTAGGCAATCGACCCGGATGGTGCAACCGCTGCCGGAGCTGCGGTTATGGCGAGGATCAGCTTGGTGGCGACGATGGCACCCCTGCGATGCAACAGATTCTGCGCGACGCCTCGGTGCTGGAACGTGGGCCGGTCGATGCGCGTCACGGTGCAGCGTTCGGTCGCATCGCGCGATGCGCGAATTCCAGTGCCTGCAGTGCGCTAATCCTTCTCGGCACCACGTTCGATCTGGGCGCGGCGTGCGTGCCAGGTTTCCGGCGTCTGCGGCTTGATGAACAGCGCGGTGAGCTCGGGGTGCTGACGCTTGGCGGCCGCTTCGATGCGCCCGACGCAGGCTTCGATCTGTGGCGTGGTGCGGCTGTCTTCGAATTCGGCGCTCAGGGTGGCGATCACTTGGTTCGGGCCCATCTGCATGGTCAGCACACCGTTGGCGGCACGCACATCCGGATCGCTGGCGGCAATGCGCAGCAGCGATTCGGTAACGTGCGCATGCGCAGGTTCACCGATCAGCAGGCCCTTGGTTTCGCGCGCCAGCAGGAATGCGGTGAAGGCCAACACGCAGGCAATGCCGATCGAGGCGATGCCATCGAGTTCGGGCATGTCCAGCAGTTGCGCGCCGGCCAGGCCCAGTACCGCCATGAACAAGCCGATCAACGCGGCGCTGTCTTCAAGCAGCACGGTGAACGTGCTGGGGTCCTTGCTTTGCCGAAATGCCTGGAAATACCCCATGCGGCCTTTCTTGGCGCGGAATTCGCGCAATGCCACCACCCAGGAAATGCCTTCGAACACGATCGACACGCCGAGCACGATGTAGGCGACCAGATGGCTCTTGGCCGGCTCGGGATTGCGCAGATGCACGATGCCTTCGTACAGCGACACACCTGCGCCCATCGCGAACACCAATAGCGCAACGATGAAACTCCAGAAGTACAGCTCGCGTCCGTAACCGAACGGATGGGTCGGCGAGGGGGCCTGCGCGGCGCGGCGCAGGCCGTATAGCAGCAGCACTTCGTTGACGGTGTCCACCAGCGAGTGCACGCCTTCGCTGAGCATCGCCGAGCTGCCCGAAATCCCTGCGGCGATGAATTTTGCGACCGCGATGGCAAGATTGCCGGCCAGCGCGACATAGACGACCAGATGCGAGCCGGTTTTCTTTGCCGCGCCCGCTTGGCCAGCCGCAGGCTCGGTGGGCGCTGGCGCAGCGCCGGGGGCTTGGGGAACCGATTGGTTGGACACACGCGACCTGCAAGGCATTCGACAAGCGGCGCACTATCGCGCTGGCGCCGTGCCGGAGACGTGATCGCGCGGCCGGGAGGCTACAATCCACGCCCGCTTTGAACTTAGGAATCCCATGTCTTCCGTTCCCACCTGCCCGCAATGTGGCCTGGACAATACCTATGCCGATGGCGCGTTGTGGATTTGCGCAGACTGCGGCTTCGAATGGAGCGCGGGGGAATCCGCCGCGCCTGCGATGGAGGTGCGCGACAGCAACGGCAACCTGCTGCAGGCCGGCGACACGGTGAGCGTGATCAAGGACCTGAAGGTCAAAGGCTCGTCGATTCCGCTCAAGCAGGGCACGCTGATCCGCAACATCCGCCTGGTCGAAGACGATGCCGAGCACATCGAAGGCAATTCGGAAAAGATCAAGGGCCTGGTGTTGAAGACCTGTTTTCTGCGCAAGGCCTGAGGCTGTTGCGGAGGCAGCAACACCGCATGCGGCAAGTGTAGCAGCGCGCCTGCGCGCGATCAGGCATGCTCGATAACGCTTCGTCGCGCGCAAGCGCGCTCCTGCGTTGCGGCATGCTCAATCGCGCGGATACACCGCCGCCACCGTGCAACTCAGGCGCATCCGCGCGGCCAGGCCGCCGCGCGTGGTGCTCAGGTCGCCCTGCTGGCCGGATCCGGCAGCCGCGCCGGCAAGTGCCATTTCGTCGAGCACATCGACCTTGTCGCCGGGATTGCCGCAGATCGCATTCAGGCCCATGCCGGAGACGAAGCGGATCGGCGGCGCGCCGCTGAGTTCGCGGCAGCTGTCCATCAGTTCGACCCGGTAGTGGCGATGCGTGCCGGGGTGACGTGGCGAGACTTCCACCACCAGTCCCTGGCCGTCTTCCGACCACGAACGCAGCATGCTGGGATTGAAGCAGTAGCTGGACGAACCGGCGAAATTGCGCCGGCGCGCTTCGCGCACGCTGACCCCGTCCAGGGTCGGGATGCCGCTGTCGCGTTGCCGGGCCGCACTGGCGTATTCGCGCGCACTCAGCGTGGCGATCTGGCTGATCGCGCAACGTTGCTGGCCCGAACTCACGTATGCCGGCGCACCGTTGCAGACCCAGCCGTGCGCCGCCAGCAGGCTCGCATCCGCGTGTGCGGCCAGTTGCGGGCAGTCCTGCGCCAGGCGGATGCGGAACAGCCGTCCGCCCTGTTCGGCCACTGCCAGCGTGCGCGGATCGGCTTGATGCAGCTCCGTCACCTTGCGCGCATCCAGGCACTCGGCGTTCGGTGCGGCCGGGCGCAGCGGCTCGGCCGCTACGTCGGCCGCTACGGTGGAGGACGCGTAACCAAATAGCGTGCTGCCGAGCAGAACCGCAGTGAGTAGACGCATCACGCACATCCTTGGCAATGAGGGATGCCCGCATCATCTGCCAAGCAAGCCGCGCCGACAATCGCAGCAACGCGCGTCGGCTCGCTCAACAATGCCGGGCGGGCTGCCAGCGCTCGGCACCGCCCGCGCATACGCGTGCATGCCGCTGCCGGGCTGCCAGCATGTGCGCGCGCAATCTCACGCGCAGCTTGCAACTCGCCGCTGCGATAGCGCGGCGCAGCTCGTGCTCAGGGTGCCTGGGGCGGATCCGAATCCAGCACCTGCAGCTTGCCGCCGGTGGTTTCGGGAAGGACGCGTTGATCGGTGGCGACCAGCACCACACCAGGCGTCAGCAGCGGCAGCAGGCCGGCCAGGAATGCCGGCGGCACCTGCAGCCGCGCGATGGCGTCGGCATCCAGGGCCTGTCCTGCCGCGGCACTGCTGCCGGGGATGCCGATGCGCATCCAGTTGGGCATGCGTTGACCGGGCAAGCCGGGCACTTCGCCAGGCAGAAAACCCTGGCCGACGATGAACGCCTGCGTGCCCAGCGGCGCGGCGCCGGTCTGCGCGCGCAATGCCACTTGCGCGCGTCCGATTTCCACGCCGTTGCGATACACCACCAGTTGCTGATCGCTGCTGCTGACCAGCATCGAGATCGGGCCGTTGGGCGCCAGCTCCGGCTGCCACGCAAAGCTCTGGCCGTTGGGCAGCGGCAGCAATGCCCGCTGCGCACCGGTGGCCGGGTCGATCGGGCTGAGCGCGCGGGGATGCACCACCGCGTCCGCGTCCACGCCGGCCTGCGCGACCACCACCACCATGCCCATGTTGGAATTGTCGAACAGCAGCCGCGCGAACTCCGATGGCAGATGCACGCAGCCATGCGATTCCGGATAACCAGGCAGGCCGCCTGCATGCAGGGCCACGCCGTCCCAGGTCAGGCGTTGCTGATAGGGCATGGGCGCGGCGTTGTAGAGGCTGGAACGGTGGTCCTTGTCCTTCTGCAGGATGGTGAACACGCCGGTCGGTGTCTCGTGCCCGGGCTTGCCGGAGCTGATGGTGGACATGCCAATCAGGATGCCGTTGCGATACGCATACGCGCGTTGCTCGGTGAGGCTGACGATCACCGCCATCGGCCCCCAGCCCTTGCTGACGCCGCCCCAGATCCATTCGCCCGGCTTCAGGTCGGCCGGTGCCGTTTCGGCAGGGCTGGACTGGCGCGCGCCCCAGAACGGCACCGCAAGGGCCGGCCCGCAGACCAGTAGCGTGCAGAAGACAACAGCAGTGAGCAGGGGCCGCATCGACATTCCAGAAAGCAGTGTCGGCACGATCCTAGCGGGGCAGGGCGAGCGCGTCATGGGGGTGTTGCCGGTGTCGCTGCGATGCGAAGGTGCCGGCGTTGCGCGGGGGAGTACGGTGTACGCGTTTGGCGTCTTCGCCGAGCCTGAGGTGCAGCACGCACAGGCGCTTGGTCTTGCGCGCTGGTTCAACGATTGATTTGGCAGATGCACGATGGCCGCCGCATCGCGATGGCAGTCATAGGCGACGTATTGCGCTCACACGGAACGCCGGGCCACGACGTGCTTGCTCCGGTGTGCACAAAGATGGGCTGATCCGGTGCAGCGGCTGCGCTTGCATGATGCCGGCGCAGCCGCTGTGTCGGCGGGACATGGAGCGACCAACAGATCATAGCGAGCAGTCGTCAGGTGGGTGCGGAGGGCGCGCTCGGAACCGGAGTGTACAAGTGGTACATGCCGATTCCGTGCACCGGCCGCGCCCGCCTGGCGGCTGCGAAGTAGGCCCTAAGCCGCTCTTAGTCCGGCAGAGCGGGGTAGTCGGTGTAGCCCTTGGCCCCGCCGCCGTACAGGGTGGCCTGGTCGAGGTCGGCCAACGGGGCGTTCTCGCGCAGGCGACGCACCAGATCCGGGTTGGCGATGAACGGCCGGCCGAAACCGATCGCATCGGCGTAACCGCTGTTGATGGCGTGGTCGGACAGCGCCTTGTCGTAGCTGTTGTTGGCGATCCAGGCGCCGTCGAACTTTGCGCGCAACGCGGCATAGTCGAAGGCGACGTTGTCGCGCGCACCGCCGGTTGCGCCTTCGATCACGTGCACGAAGGCCAGCCCGCCGATCAGGTTGAGACGCTCCACCGCACGTTCGAACAGCGGCTGCGGATCGGAGTCGTGCATGCCGTACACCGGCGTGACCGGCGACAGCCGCACGCCGGTGCGCTCGGCACCGATCTCATCGGCGATCGCCTGTACCACTTCGGTCAGCAGGCGGGTGCGGTTTTCGATGTCGCCGCCGTACGCGTCGGTGCGCCGGTTGGAGCCGTCACGCAGGAACTGGTCGAGCAGGTAGCCGTTGGCCGCATGCACTTCCACACCGTCGAAGCCGGCATCGATGGCGTTGCGCGCAGCGATGCGGTAGTCCTCGATCAAGGCGGGGATTTCGTCCAGCGCCAGCGCGCGCGGCTCGGAGACATCCTGGAAGCCGTCCTTGGTGTAGGTCTTGCCTTCGGCGCGGATGGCGCTGGGCGCCACCGGCGCTTCGCCCGGCGGCAGCACACTGGTGTGCGAGACGCGGCCCACATGCCACAGCTGCAGCACGATCTTGCCGCCACGGCGATGCACTTCATCGGTGACCGCACGCCAGCCCTGGACCTGCTCGGCGGTGTGGATGCCGGGCGTATCCAGATAGCCCTGACCCAGCGGGCTGATCTGCGTGCCCTCGGCCACGATCAGGCCGGCACTGGCGCGTTGGCCGTAGTACTCGGCGGCGAGCGGCGAGGGTACCTGCCCGGCGGCGGCGCGATTGCGCGTCAGCGGCGCCATGATCACGCGGTTGGCAAGATCCAGCGCGCCCAGGCGCACGGGGGAGAACAACGGGGATTCAGTGGAGTTGGACATCAGCAACCAATTGGGTATGGATCACGCGCCAGGCGCGACACCGCGCCGATCGCGAGTGCCCCCTAGCGATGGTGGCGGGCCAAAGCGGATTCGAGCGTTGGCGATGGGACACAGCGTCTCCTGTCGCGTCGAAAGCGGCCAAACGTCGATGTGCCGGGGCATGGCGCTGAATCGCGGCATGCACTGTGCTTTCGTCGATTGCTGCGTTGCACAATACTAGGCCGCCCCGTCATTGTGGAGTCGGGCATGTCCGATACCGAGCTTTCAACGCCGCGCGTGTCCCGGCGCGATTACGTGCTGATCCTGTTTGCGTTGGCGATGGGCGGCTTTGCGATCGGCATCAGCGAATTCTCGACCATGGGCCTGATGACCCAGATTGCGCAGGGCCTGCAGATCAGCGAGCCGCAGGTCGGCCACGTGATCAGCGCCTATGCGCTGGGCGTGGTGGTCGGTGCGCCGTTGCTGGCGATTGTCGGCGCGCGCTGGCCACGGCGCACCTTGTTGTTGCTGCTGATGGTGTTCTACGCGCTGGGCAATCTCGCCAGTGCGTTGGCGCCGAGCTATCACATGATGTTGCTGTGCCGTTTTATCGCTGGATTGCCGCATGGCGCGTACTTTGGCGTTGCTTCGTTGGTGGCCGCGTCGATCAGCCCGCCCAGTCAACGCGCCACTGCAGTGGGCCGGGTGTTGCTGGGCCTGAGCATTGCCTTGCTGGTGGGCAATCCGTTGGCGACCTGGCTGGGCCAGATCGTGAGCTGGCGCTGGGCCTACGCGGCGGTGTCGGTGCTTGCACTGTGCACGGTTGCCGCAGTGGCGGCGCGCCTGCCGCCTGCCCCGGACGAGCCGCGGCAGCAGCCGCTGCGTGAGCTGCGCGCGTTCAATCGGCCGCAGGTGTGGCTGGCCCTGGCGATCGGCGCGGTGGGCTTTTCCGGCATGTTCTGCGTCTTCAGTTATCTGGCGCCCACCCTGACCGCGGTGACCGGCGTGGAGCCGGCACGGATCCCGCTGGCGATGGTGGCGTTCGGGGTCGGCGGCGTGCTTGGCAGCCTTCTGGGCGGCTGGCTGTTCGACCGCATGCAGTTCCGCGCGGTGCCGGTGCTGCTGGTGTGGTCGGTGGTGGTGATGCTGACCTTTCCGTTGGCCGCGCAGTCGGGCGTGTGGGTGTTCGTGTCCATCGTGGCGGTCGGCACCATGGGCGCCCTGGCGCCTGCCCTGCAGACGCGTTTGATGGATGTGGCCGCGGAGGCGCAGACCCTGGCAGCGGCGTCCAACCATGCCGCGTTCAATACCGCCAATGCGCTGGGCCCGTGGCTGGGCGGCATGGCGATCACGGCCGGGTGGGGCTGGACCTCGACCGGCTATGTGGGCGCGGCCACTGCGTTGGGCGGCTTGCTGGTGTATGCGCTGGCGGTCTGGCAGGAGCGCCGCCAGCGTCCGTGGCTGACGAGCCGCTGAGGCGTTGCCAGGCCTCTACTGCCTGATGCAGGTACAGTGACGAGCGGCAGCGTTGGCCGACGTCGTGCTCGCTGCGAGGTTGGTCCCCATGCATGACGCAGGGCTGCATCCACGGCCAACTCACGACCGCATGTCGAGACTGCATGCACCACCGCAGACAGGCCGTACAGCGCCATGACCGACTTCACGCCACCGCCATGGAAGCGCCCAAAACCCAAGGGTAAATCCGCATCCACGCCGCTGACAGCAAGCCAAAAGGCCGCCGCCAGGCAGCGTGCCGAGGAGGCCGGTCGGCCGTATCCCAACCTGGTCGACAATATGTGGGCGAGCCGGCAGCCGAAGTCAGTTTGACCTGATCTTGGCATCGATGAATCGCCATTCATTGCCTGCATGATCGCGTGAGGACAGTCACCACATCACTCACATGTCGATTATGTGTGTCACGCCAAGCTGAGGCCGTACACAACACCAAGGCATGCAATCAGCACATCGATTGCCTCATCCCCGAAAGCCAGCGCAAACGCATTCGCAACCGCGCAGCGCTGGCCCATCGCAACCAGGAGCGACACATGAGCATTCAGAGCAAGACCGAGCACAGCCTCAACGACCTCATCGCCATTTCCCGTGACGGCAAGGACTTCTACGAAGAAGCGGCTGCCAAGGTGGGCGATGCGGAACTTGCAACGCTGTTCCGCCGCATCGCTGGCGTCAAGTCCGACATCGTCAGCAATCTGAGCAGTGTGGTTGCATCGGTCGGCGGCAAGCCGGAAACCAGCGGCACCATGGTCGGCGGCATGCAGCAGTTCTACGGCAAGGTCCGCGCCACGCTGGGCGATACCAAGTACGGCTACGTTGCCGAGCTGGAAGAGTCCGAAGACCGCCTGTTGAAGGCGTTCGACGAGACCATTGCCGACCAGGACACCCCGGCCGCCGCGCGCGATGCCGCACTGCGTCTGCTGCCGGAAGTGCGCGCATGCCACGACGTGATGCGTAATCGCAAGCATGCGATGAAGAGCGCCGCATAAGCTGCGTGCGCGACCCAGGCGCATCCAGGTGATGCAGCTTGCGGAGTACAACCGATAAAGGCGGAAGCGGGTAGCGCAAGCTGCCCGTTTCTTTTTGTGCTGCACATGGCCAGTGCTGTGCGATTGTTGTTCCACGCGTTGCGCGCGTTCCACGCTTTCATGTCGCGATTGACTGCGTGTCACGCACGCGCCCGGTCTGCTAGTATCCGCCGCCCTTCTTCCGGCAGGGCCGCGTACGCGGTCGCGGCATCAGCCCATGAAACAGCAGTTCCTGTACCTGTCTTCTGCCGAGGCACAGTTGTCGCTGGGCCTTGGTGAGGAGAAGACCACCGAGCGCCTGTTCTTTGCGGTCATGGCAGATGCGACCACCACCCAACGCGCTTCGGCGATCGCCGATGGGCTGCTGCACAGTGGTCATGTTGACGGCAAGCCGCTGGCGCGCGAACGCTTGCATGTGACCTTGCATCATCTGGGCGATTACGCAGGCGGCTTGCCGCCGTCGTTGGTGAGCCGCGCCAGCCAGGCAGCCGAGCGCGTGGTGCTGGATGCATTCGAGGTGGAATTCGATCGGGTTGGCACCTTCGGTGGACGGCGCTCGCAGCTGCCATGCGTGTTGCGTGGCGAAGACAAGGTGCGCGGGTTGTACGAATTGCAGGGCGCGCTGGGCCGGCAACTGGCGCATGCGGGCATTGCCGGCGATGCGCAGTACACGCCGCACATGACGCTGCTGTATTGCAACCAGTCGTTGCCGCAACGGCGCTGCGATGCGCTGGCCTGGACGGTGCGCGAGTTCGCGCTTGTGCGCAGCTTTCTGGGTCAGTCGCGCTACCTGATCGAGGGGCAGTGGGCGCTGCGATGATGTGCTGACAGATGCGTACGCGGTAGCCTGCGCGCATGGACGCCCTCACCACACCGCTGCCATTGCAGCCCCAGCACCTGGCCGCGCTCGAACAGGCCTATGCCACGCCGCCGCGCGCCTATCATCACTTCGGCCATGTGCGTGCGCTGCTGCACCATTACGCCGAGGTCGACGCCGGGCCGGGCTGGCAGCAGCCGGTCGAGGTCTGGCTGGCGGTGCTGTTTCACGATGCGGTGTATCGGCCCGGGCGTAGCGACAACGAAGCGGAATCCGCCAAGTGGGCGGCGGACTGCATCCCGCGCTGGTGGCCGCAGGCGTCGGTGGATCTGCAGCGCGTACAGCGCCTGATTCTGCTGACCGCACGCCACGGACAGCTGCAACCAGCGGACGTGGATGCCGACGCGGCGTTGTTCCTGGATTGCGACATGGCGATCCTGGCCGCACCGGCAGCGGTGTTCGATGCCTATGACGAGGGCATTGCCGCCGAGTACCGTGGGCATGTCCCCAGCCTGCTGTTCCGGCTCAACCGCAGGCGGTTTCTGGCCGGCCTGCTCGAGCGTCCACGCATCTTCCTGAGCGACCACTTCCATGCGTGCTACGACGCTGCGGCACGGGCCAATCTGCGCCGGCGACTGGGGCGCTGACCTGGCACGCTGCGCGCTGTGGTTCATCCAGGCGCTGCCATGGCGCACGCTACAATGCGCGCATGCACGACCGCGCAGCTTCCGATCACGATCCACGCCCGCAGCCGCCTGAGGCGCCTGCTCCCAACGAGTGCTGCGAAAGCGGTTGCCCGTTGTGCGTGCACGATCTGTACGCGGAGGAGCTGGCGCGCTACCGGCAGGCGTTGGCCGCCTGGGAAGCGCGTCAGCGAGCACATGCGCGATAAGCGAAGCGCCGCGCTTCGCGTGGCCGCCTGGACCGATTATCTTTGAACCACTTTTCCCGATGGTGCGACATGCGACGACTTGAGATGTGGAGCGCGCTCTGCGGTGTGGTGGTGTTGACGCTATCGAGCATGGCCACTGCGCAGACCACGCAACCGGTGAGCCACGGCCGCTTCGAGCAGGTGCCGGTGCTGATGCCCAAAAGCGAGCCGCAGCGTGTGGTGATCTGGCTGACCGGCACCGGCAACAACGTCAAGCGCCAGACCCAGGCGGAAAGCCTGCGTGCCGATGGTGCGCTGGTGGCGATGGTGGATACCGCGCATCTGTATGCGGTGCTGCGCAAGGCCGGCGGTACCTGCACGTTCTCGGTCGGCGATGTGGAGAATTTCTCGCGCTATGTGCAGGCCTTCTACCACATCCCCACCTACCGCCTGCCGCTGCTGGTCGGCGACGGCGAAGGGGCCGCCCTGGCCTATGCGATCGCGGCGCAAGCCAAGCCGCATGTGCTGGCCGGCGTGCTGACCGATGGGCTGTGCCCGGCGACGGTGTCCGACCAAGCGATCTGCCAGCCGGGCGTGCGTCCGGGCAGCAACACGCTGCTGCCGGTGCCGTTGCAGATTCCCTGGGTGCTTGCCGGCAGCCAGGACAAGCGTTGCCCGGCCGCGGCCGAGGACGGTTTCCTCAAGCAGGTGCCGCAGGCGCGCACGTTCACGCGTTCGGCGCAGGACGACATCCTGCCGGGCCTGCGCGCGGCGGCACGCTCGCTGGGCGAGCAGAAGGGCGTGGCGCTGCCGCCACCGCCGGGCGGGCTGGAAGATCTGCCGGTGGTGGAACTGCCGGCCAAGCCCGATGGCGATAGCGACGACGACACCTTCGTGATTTTCGTCTCCGGCGACGGTGGCTGGGCGGGCCTGGACGAAGAGGTGGCCGATGCCCTGGCTGCGCAAGGCATCCCGGTGGTCGGCCTGGATTCGCTGCGTTACTTCTGGACCGAGCGCACACCGCAGGGCTTTGCCACCGATCTGGATCGCATCGCACGTTTCTATGCGCAGCGCTGGCAACGTCAGCGGGTGGTGCTGATCGGCTTCTCGCAGGGCGCGGACGTGTTGCCGGCCGCGATCAACAAGCTGCCGGCGCAGACCAAGCAGAACCTGCGCATGACCGCGCTGTTGTCGGTGGGCAAGCTGGCCGATTACGAATTCCACGTCAGCAACTGGCTGGGCTCGGACGACGAAGGCCTGCCGATCGCGCCGGAAGTGCAGCGGCTGCCCGCCGGCACCACCGTGTGCATCTACGGCCAGGACGACCAGGACGCGCTCTGCCCAAGCCTGCCGGCACAGGCGGCCAAGCGGGTCGCGCTGCCGGGTGATCACCACTTCAAGGGCGATTACGCGACCCTGTCCAAGGTGATCATGGAGCAGCTGCACGCGCTGTCGAAGCCGTAAGCAAGCGCGGCATGTCGCCGTTAGGTTCGGCCCCCAGCAGCCCGGCAGGCCCGCGGCATTTCTTTCCGCAACCGACAACAACCGGTGGTGCTTGCGCGGGTGCCGGCGTGGGACCTTGAGCGGCATGGATGCCGCGCCAGAGCCTACAGGGACGTACTTGCGGCGTGTCCCATGCCGGTATACGTGCAAGCGCCCGCAAGAGACCTAAGCACTCGCATGGAAACGCCAGATGTCGTGCACAAGATTGATCGGTGTGCGGAGTCGATCGGCAGCGCGGCGCCGCATCCGGTGTCGGGACACGCCGTGAATCCGTCCGTGGAGGCTCGGTGGCGGCATCCATGCCGCCACACGGTCCCGCCCCCGGACGCGGCACCACGCTCCCAAGATTGCTACGGCTGATCGGCAAGCAATGCCTTCAGGGACACGTGCAAGCGCCCGCAGCAGAGCGAAGCATTCGCATAAAAACCGTAGCTCCGGTGTGGCCTTACTCCTGCCGGCCCGGCTCCACCGAGATCAATCGGGTGACATCCAGCAGCGCCGCCGGCAGATGCATGCCGCCGGGCGCGACCAGATAGCGCGGGCGCCAGGTCGGGGCGAATTTCGACTTGAAGCGGCGCAGGCCGCTGAAGCCATAGAAGCGTTCGCCATGACGTGCGACCAGGCTGGCGAAGCGGTTCCAGCGGCCGGCCAGGCGATGCTCGGCCAGGCCCGACAGTGGCGCCATGCCCAGCGAGAAGCGCGTATAACCGTTGGCTTGCCCCCACAGGAACAGCTCGATGAACAGGAAGTCCATCGTGCCCTTGGGTGCCTGCGCGCTGTGCCGCATCAGGTCCACCGACAGCTCGCCGCCGGCCGGCGCCCACCACACATTGGCGAAGGCCACGATTTCGCCTTCCGCCTCGGCCACTGCCACCGGGAAGCGGCGCAGATAGTCCGCATCGAAGCTGCCCAGCGAGAAGCCTTTTTCTTCGCCGGACTTTTCTTCCAGCCATTGTTCGGACACGTCGGACAGACGCGGCAGTACCGCATCCACCTGTTCGGGCTGCAGCATGCGGAAGGTCAGGCCGCCGCGCTTGCCGCGGTTCCAGGCCTGGCGCAGATCGGCGCGGTCGCGGCCCTCGAGGGTGAAGCCTTCCAGCGGCACGATCGCCTCTTCGCCCAGTTTGACCAGGGTCAGGCCCATATCGAGGTAGGTCTGCCAGTATTTTTCGCCGACCTGGTAGAACACCGGGCGCAGGCCCATATGGTCGGCCTCTTCGCGGAAGCGCCAGATCAGTGCGCGTGCGACCTCCGGCGGGCCGACCGGGTCGCCCATCGAGATCAGCGAGCCGCCGTAACGCTGCATCATCACAAACCCGCGGCCCTGCTCATCGAGCAGGAAGGCCTTGTCGCCGGTCAGCGCCAGGCAGGCCTGGGTGTCAGTACTAATGGCCAGGATCGGCGCCAGCGTCTGCAGGGTCTGCGCATCGGCGGACGGCATCGGGCGGCGGCCGCCACGCAGCAGGCGCGCCATGCCGAACACGATCACGCCCACGCACAGGATCAGCGCCGCGCGCAGCGCACGCGGGGCATTGGCCGAGGTGGCGAATTCCCACCACAGGTCGTTGCTGTATTCGACGTGGCTGTAGACGAAGAACAGCAGCCAGAACGTGGCCACCAGCACCAGGCCGAGGTTGCTCAGCCAGCGCCATGACCAGGCTTCGTCCAGCAGCGCGCCCTGGCGGTAGAACTCGCGGCGTGCCGCCCACAGCGCCACTGCGGCCAGCGCCGCCGACAACGACACCGAGATATGGCTGCCGCGCAACAGCGACAGCGGCGGCAGCAGGATGCACACGCCCAGCGCCAGCACCCAGGCCGCATGGCTGCGACGTTGCAGGCCCTGGCCGATCAGCAGCAGCACCATGCCGCCCAGGCTGACCAGCAGATGCGAGGTTTCGATCAGTGGCAGCGGCGCCACTTCCTGGCGCGCGCGCGGAGTGGGCAAGGTGCCGTCGATGACCAGCGCCGCACCCACCGCAAACACCGCCAGCGCCAGGATCTGCGGCAACCACGGGCGCAAGGCCTTCCATACCGTGCGTGCGGTGCTGGCGCTGGCGCGCACCGGTGCGCCCAGGCCGGAGGCTGCCGCCATCGCCACCGAGATCAGCAGCGGCACGATGTAGTAGGTGACCCGGTAGGCCAGCGCGGCGGCCAGCACCGCGGCGGGGGTGACATGCGGCAGCAGCTTGAGCAGGCTCCACTCGAACACGCCCAGTCCGGCCGGTACGGTGGAGATCAAGCCGGCGACCACCGCCACCAACCAGATCCCGATAAAACCGAAGTAGCCGGTGCCCGGGGCCGGCGGCAGCAGCACGTAGAACGCGGCGGCCGCCAGGCCCAGCTCGACCACGCTGAGTGCGGTCACGCCCAGCACCGTGGTGCGGTCGGGCAGCCAGAAGCGATGACTGCGGATCCCGAATTCGCGGCCCTGTCTGCCGACCAGTCCCAGCATCACGACGTAGCCGACCAGCAAGGCGATGCCGGCGATGCGGATGCCTTGCGCGGTGATCGGCAACGCACGCGCAGCCGCTTCCGGTTCCAGCAGCAGCGCCAAGCCAAGCAGCACCCAGGCGCCGAAGATGAAGCCCAGCGTGCTCATCAGCACCACCTGGCCGATCTCGGCCAGGGTCAGCCCGACGCTGCCATAGCCGCGCAGGCGGACCGCGCCGCCGGTGAGTGCGGCAAACCCCAGCGTCTGTCCCACCGCGTGCGCCATGAAGGCGGTGATGCCCACGCGCGCCGGATGCAGCCGCTTGCCGGTGCGCTTGAGCCCGACCCAGTCGAAGCCCACCAGGCAGGCGTAGCTGCTCAAGCCCAGCAACAAGGTGAGTGCGATCTGGCCGACCCCCAAGGCACGGAAGGCCTGGCGGATCTGCCGATAGCCATGGTCGGTGAACTGCGCCGACAGCGCGTGCAGCGCCATCGCCAGGATCGCCAGGCTGACGATCACCGGCAAGGCGCGGCGCCACCCGCTGGTCGGCGCTTGGGAAGACACGGAAGTATCCGTCATGAGGGAAACGGGATCTGCTGGAGGGGAAGAGGGGCGCATGCACGGGATGTGCCGCGCGGGTGGTTGGTCTGCATGGGCCGGTCGGTGTCAAGGTACATGCAGGGTGGTCGCGTGGGTGCCGAATGAGGTGAACGCAGGGTTCGGTCGCGCCGACAGGTGTCGGCGCAGGACGGCCGCGCGCATCATAGGGCATCGCTGCGCCCACGTGCCGCAGCAGACCGACATGGACACCATGACCGTTGCAACAGAGGCAGACTGTTGATGGATGATCGATACTGCAATGGCAACGCGATGCCAGCCGGGACGTCGTGCCCGCCACGCCGGGCCGGGCAGGCCGGCGCAGTGGCCGCCTGCACGGGCCTGGCCTTCATCGCCTTGATTCTGCTGCTGCAATGGCTGCGCGGTGATCTGGACTGGATCGACGCACAATTGAGCGCATATCTGCACGGGGCCTACGGCCTGCTGTTGCGCACGGCCTATTGCGTGTTGGCTGCCGCGATGGCGTGGATGGCGCTGGGCCTGCAGACGGCACTTGCACCGCCCGCGCGCAGCCGCACCGTGGTGGCGCTGTTCCTGGCGGCGGCGGTGGGCCTGAGCATGGTGTCGATCGGCGATAGCTGGATGCCGGAGCTGGCGCCCGACGCGGCCATGCTGGTGCATTTGCTCTCGGCCGACATGACGTTTCTGTGCGTGATTGCGGCGGTGTTGCTGCAGTCCTGGTACTTCCGCCGCGACCGGATGTGGCAAGGCCACTTCGCCACTGCGTTCGGCCTGGGCCTGAGCGCGTTTGCGGTATTGCTGTTCCACGTCACGGTCACCCGCGCGCCGCTGGGCGTCAGCCAGAAGAGCGCCATCGTGTTGATCGTAGCCTGGATGGTGCGGGTGGGGACGTGGTTGGCGCAGCACGTGCGCGCCGGGGCTGCACGTTTGCCGCATTCGCGGGACAATGCCCGGGTCAATCAACCGTAGGAAGTCTGAAAATGCTGCAGCGATTCGATGCGGGTCCGCGGATGTCGGAAATGACCGTCCATGGCGGCGTGTGCTACCTGGCCGGCCAGATTGCCGAAGACACCAGCCAAGACATCACCGGGCAGACCCGCCAGGTGCTGGGCGAAATCGACAAGCTGCTCGCGCAGGCCGCCAGCGACAAGACCAAGATCCTGCGCGCGGAAATCTTCCTGGCCGACATCGCCGATTTCGACGGCATGAACAAGGCCTGGGACGAATGGGTGCCGCACGGCTTCACCCCCGCGCGCGCCACGGTCGAAGCCAAATTGGCGCGGCCGGAGTGGAAGGTGGAAATCGTGATCACCGCTGCGGCGAGCTGATCGCAGGGCTGCGCGCGGAGCGCGGCTCGATCGCGCGCCGACGCCGTGTCATCTGCGCGCATGCGCTCGGACATGCATCGCGGCGTTGTCTGAAAGACAGTGGCGAAAGCTGATCGCGGGTCGGCTTGGCAGGATCGCCAGCGCGCTCGTCGGCGCACCCCATGAGTGGAACGCCGACATATCGGGCTCCACTCGTGTGGGCCGCCTTGTCGTTTCGACGCGCGCGCGTGCGGCAATCAGCGTTTGACGAAGCGGTAATGCGCCACGCCCCATTCGCGGCCCTGGTCGTAACCGAACAGCTCGGCGCAGGCCAGCCAGAACATCCGCCAGCGCTGCCACCAGCGCTGCGCATCGTCGCCATAGGTCTGCCGCAATAGCGGCATGATCTGCTCGCGGTGGCGGTCCTGATTTTCCAGCCAGGCGTTGGCGGTTTTTTCGTAATGCTCGCCAGACAGCACCCAGCGCTGTTCGATGACCACGTCCTGCTGAAAATGCAGCAGGGTGTCGGCCGCCGGCATCAGCCCACCGGTGAAGAAATGCCGTCCCATCCAGTTGTCTTCGCCGGCCACTTCGAACGGGTAGGCCAGGTCGCGGTGACAGAAGATGTGCACGAACAGCTTGCCGCCCGGCGCCAGCCAACTGCCGACACGCGCCAGCAGCTCGCGGTAATTACGCATGTGCTCGAACATCTCCACCGACACCACGCGGTCGAAGTTGCCCGGCGGCAGCGCCAGCGCGTTGACGTCGGCGGTGATGACCTGCACGTTGTTCAATCCGCGCACCCGGCACTGCTCCAGGATGTGCGCGCGCTGCGGACGCGAGTTGGACACCGCGGTGATGGCGGCGCCGGGATAGCGCTCGGCCATCCACAGGGTCAATGAGCCCCAGCCGCAGCCCAGCTCGAGAATACGTTGGCCGTCGGCCAGTTCGGCGCGCTCACCGTACAGCGCCAGCATGCGTTCTTCGGCCGCATCCAGATCCGGCGTGGTGGCGTCCCAGTAGCAGCTGCTGTACTTGAGCCGGCCGCCCAGGCACAGGGTGAAGAACTGCGGCGGCAGTTCGTAGTGCTGGCGATTGGCGGCATCGGTTTCGATCGCGATGGCGCTGGCACGCAGGCTGTCGATGAAGGTGCGTTGGCGTTCGCCGCTGGCGTCGGCACCGCCGGTGCGCTCATCGCGCAGGCGCTGCGCGCACAGCCGGCGGATGCCGTAACGCAGTGCGGCGTCGGGCAGCACGCCGGATTCGGCCAGCCGGGTGGCGAAGGATTCTTCGGGCAGCGAGGAGGGCGGAACGGTAACGGTGGACATACGACTCTCCAGGCGACTCAGGACGAAGGGGGAAGTGGAAAAAACGCACTGGTGCTGCGCTGATACTGCGCATAGTCCTCACCACGCGAGCGCAGTGCCTGCTGCTCGGTGTAGGGAATGCCGGTGAAGCGATACAGGAATACGAACATCACCACCGGCCCCAGCGCAGCCAGGGCAAGCGGCCACGGCCCGGCACCGACGGCCAGCGCCAGATAGGCGAACCAGTGCACGAACTCGAAGAAGTAGTTGGGATGGCGCGAGTACCGCCACAACCCGCTGCGGCAGGTGACGCCGCGGTTGGCCGGGTTGGCCTTGTGCGCAGACAGTTGCCTATCGGCCAGGGCTTCGCCACCGACCGCGATCAACCACACCGCAATCGCCAGCGTGCTCCACACGCTCCAGTCCGGAGTCGGGTTGCTGGCAGCGGCCAGAAACGGCACACAAAACAGCACCACGACCACCGCCTGCGCCAGGAAGAAGCCCAGGAATTTGCGTTGGTCGCCGTTCCAGTGCTCGCGCAGGGCGCGATAACGGCCATCTTCGTGCGGGTCGCCGAACACGCGCACGCCCAGATGCAACGCCAGGCGCGCGCCCCAGACACCGCCGAGCACGCCCACCAGCACACGCGGCAGCAACGCGCCATCGGACATCCACGCGCAATACGGCGCCGCCACCGCCAGACACGCGGCCCACAGCACATCGACCGGGCCGGCATTGCCGCTGCGGCGTTGCCACAGCCAGCCGATCACCATCACCACGCTCGCAAACACGCCCACATGTAGCAGCGGCCAGGCATTCATTGCAGTTCTCCCCTCAGGTGTGCAGGCGATGGTCGTGCCAGGCGGCGTGCATACAGCGACAACATGCCGCAGGCCACGCCCCAACCGATGCCGACCGCAACCACGGCATGTAGCTGCGGTGGCTGGAATTGCACCGCCTGCCAGCTGCGTTGCGCCAACCAGTACGAAAACGGCCCGACGATCGTGCCCAGCAGCACCGCCAGCCACGGGCGCCGCATCACCGGCGCCAGCGAATGATTGAGCGTGAGCGCAAAGCCCAGCCACAGCGCCAGGATCCAGGCCGGCGCCAGCAAGGTGCCCGGCCACGGCGCGGCATAACGCACCCAGCCTGCGGCGGCCAGCGTGGTGTCCAGCAGCAAGCCCAGCGACAGCGCGGCGACCAGCAATTGCAGGTCGCCAGGCGCACGCCGCGACGGCCATAGCTGATACAGCGCGAACAGCGCCAGCACCAGCAGGGCGGGCCAGATGCGCGCCTGCGCAGCGGCGCTGACGGCCACCAGCCATAGCACCTGCAGGCCCAGATAGTTGCCGAGCTGCTTCATGCGTCAACGGGAAGGCCGGGCACGAACTGCGGCGGGCGTGCACCCGGCTTGCTCAGCCATAGATGCACATCGCCGATCGAGCGCTCCAGGAAGCCGGCTTCGCAATAGGCCAGATAGAACTCCCACATGCGGATGAAGCGTTCGTCGTAGCCGAGCGCGCGGACCTGCGCCAGCTGCGCCATGAAGCGCTGCCGCCAGGCACGCAGCGTCAACGCATAGCTTGGCCCGATGTCTTCCAGGTTGAACAGGCGCAGGTCGCTGGCGCGTGCGATCGCGCCGGTCATCGCCGCCACCGACGGAATGAAGCTGCCGGGGAAGATATGCCGCTTGATGAAGTCCACCGAGCGCAGCGCCTGCGCATAGCGATGGTCTTCGATGGTGATGGCCTGGATCAGCGCCTCGCCATCGTCGGCCAGCAGGCTGCCGACCTTGGCGAAATAGGTGTCCAGATACTGGTGGCCGATCGCCTCGATCATCTCGATCGACACCACCCGGTCGTAGCGGCCGTCCAGATCGCGATAGTCGCGCAACACCACGGTGACCCGGTCGCTCAGGCCGGCCGCGGCGACGCGTTGGGTCGCCAGTTCGAACTGCTCGCGCGAAATGGTGGTGGTGGTGACGCGGCAGCCGTGCTCGCGTGCGGCGTGCAGCGCGAAGCCGCCCCAGCCGGTGCCGATTTCCACCACGTGGTGCTGCGGGCCAAGCCGCAGTTTCTGGCAGATGCGTTCGAGCTTGCGCGTGGCTGCGCGCTCCAGTGCGGCCTCGCCCTGGGCTTCTTCGCCCTGGACGAAGATCGCCGAGGAATACATCAGGTTCTCGTCGAGAAACAGGCGGAACAACGGGTTGCCCAGATCGTAGTGCGCGGCGATGTTGCGCCGGCTGCCGCTGCGGGTATTGCGTGCGAATGCATGCAGGCTGCGCATCGCCCAGCCGCCCAGGCGCGCGGAGCCGGTTTCCATCGCATCCAGGCGCTCGCGATTGCGCAGCAGCAGGCGCATCAACGCGACCAGATCGTCGCATTGCCACTGCCCGTCCATGTACGACTCGCCGGCACCGACGCTGCCGTTGAGTGCGGCCTGGCGATAGAAGCCGGGGTCGATGACGCGCAACTGCATCTGCAGCGCATCCGCACCATTGGCGCTGCCGAGGGTGGTGACACCGTCGGCTTCGTGCAGTTGCAACTGTCCATCGCGCAGTTCGCCCAGCGTGGCCAGCAGGCGCTTGCGCAGCAGGCGGTCCGTCCAGGAAGCGGCGCGCGGCGCAGCGGTGTCGGGCAGGGACGTGGCGTTCATCGGGGTTCTCGCACAGGCGGATGAGGATGATCGTGGACCGGGTTGCCGCGCAACCAAAGGCGCAGGGCCTGCCAGTGGATGGCCAGCACCACCTGCACGGTCATCAAGGGGTAGGCCAGCAGCGTGCGCGCCAGCGTGCGCGCGTTGAGCGGCTGGCGTTGCAGGACCAAGGTGGCATCGAAGCGGCACGCGCCGCAATTGCCGTGCGCGCCATCAGCCTCAGGATTGCCAGCCGGCGCGTCGCCGCCAGGTGCATCCAGCACCTCCATGTGCACGCGCAACTGCGCGTCCGGCACGCTGAAACGCCAGTCGTACCGGTGTTGCATGCCCAAGAAGGGCGACACATGGAAGCACTTGTCGAAGCGCCAGGCATGCACGTGGCGATGCGTGCGCGCCTGCGCGACCGGCAGCACATAGGTATGGCGCTGCCGCCAGGGCGTATTGGTGATTTCCGCAACGATCCAGCGCAGGCCACCGTGGCGATCGAAGCAATAGTAGAAGCTGACCGGATTGAACACATGGCCGAAGTAGCGCAGATGCGTAAGCAGGCGGATCGCGCCATCGGGGCGCTCGCCGGTGTGGGTCTGCACGCAATCGCGCACGGCCTGGTCCAGTGGGATATCCGGGTCGCCGAGGTAGTCGCTGCGCCGGAACTGCGCCAGATTGGCGCGCCCCACCGACCACAGCCAGCGTTGCGCAAACACCCGGTCCAGCTCGGACAGATCCAGATACATCAGGAACAGCCGGTAGCGAAATGCCAGCGGCTTGGGCGCAAACCGACGGTGCCGCACCCAGCCGGTGTAGATCGCGCTATGCACCACGTCCGCCACGCTGGCGCTATCGCTGTCTTTGTCCGGAGGCAGCGGTACCGCATCGGGGCTGGCTTCGCGCAGCAGCTGCATCACCAGTCCACTCCCAGGCCACGGGCCACTTCCACGCCGCTGCGCAGGCCATCCTCATGGAAGCCGAAGCCCCAAGCCGCGCCGGCAAACCAGGTGCGCTGTACGCCCTGGATGTCGGCCCTGCGCATCTGCGCGGCGAGAGCGGCCGCGTTTTGTACCGGATGGCGGTAGCGCATGCGCCGCAGCACCTTGTCCGGGGCGATGTCGTGGTCGCGATTGAGGCTGACGATGAACGGCTGCGGCGCATCGATCGACTGCAGGGCGTTCATCCAGTAACTCACCGTGCACGGCGCCTGCGGGTCAGCCGGCACATGCGCATTCCAAGCAGCCCAGGCGCGGCGATCGCGTGGCAGCACGCTGGCGTCGGTGTGCAGGACGGTGTCGTTGTCCTGGTAAGTGATGCCGCCCAGGACTTGCTGCTCGGCCACTGTGGCGTCGCTGAGCAAGGCCAGTGCATCGTCGGCATGGCAGGCCAGTACCACGTTGTCGAAGTGCTCCTCGCCACGCAGGGAACTGAGCAGCACGCCGTGGGGCAAGCGCCGGATCGCATGCACCGGCGTGGACAGGCGTTCGAGCACCTGCCAGCGTCGACGCAGCGCGCGCACGTAGCTGTTGGACCCGCCACGCACTACCTGCCACTGTGGACGCCCGCTGAGTTGCAGCATGTGGTGATTGGCCATGAAGCCGATCAGCTGGCCCATCGGAAATTCAAGGATGCGCTGCGAGGGCGATGACCACAACGCCGAAGCCATCGGCACCAGGTGCTGATCGCGAAACGCCGCCGAATACCCATGCCGCTGCAGATACGCACCCAGCGTGCTGAAGCGCTCCTCGGTGTGCAGCACCGCAGGTGCGTGCCGATAGAAGCGGCGCAGGTCGGCGAGCATGCCCCAGAAGCGCGGGCTGAGCAGATTGCTGCGCTGGCAGAACAGTCCCCCCAGGCTGCCGGCGTTGTATTCGAGCCCACTGCGCGCATCGTGCACCGAGAAACTCATGGTGGTTGGCTGTGCGGCCACGTCCAGCTCGGCGAACATGCGCGTGAGCAGCGGATAGTGCTGCGGGTTGAACACGATGAAACCGCTGTCCACCGCATAGCGTTGGCCGTCCAGCTGGATGTCGTGCGTATGCGTATGCCCGCCAAGATAATCGGCGG
Organism: Xanthomonas arboricola; assembly: GCF_002940665.1. GTDB lineage: Bacteria > Pseudomonadota > Gammaproteobacteria > Xanthomonadales > Xanthomonadaceae > Xanthomonas > Xanthomonas arboricola_B. The sequence continues at coordinate 291,589 of NZ_MIGY01000003.1, read as the reverse complement.
CCTCAAACAAGGTGACCTCGTAGCGGCGCGACAACAGCCATGCTGCGCCCAGGCCGGCGATCCCGCTGCCGACCACGGCAATCCTGCCCTCGCTCATCGGCTCACCCGCTCGGCACGTTGCGTGAGCGATTTCGGCATCGGCTTGAGATCCCACACCAATCCCACCCACGACATCGCGGTGAGTCCGTACCAGGTGAGGTCGTACTCCCACCAGCGCAGTCCCTGACGCGCGGAGCCGGGAAAGAAATGATGGTTGTTGTGCCAACCTTCGCCGAAGGTGAGCAATGCTAGCAGCCAGTTGTTGCGGCTGTCGTCGCGCGTCTCAAAGCGCCGGCTGCCGAAGCGGTGTGCCAGCGAATTGATGGTGAAGGTGGCATGGAACAAGGCCACGGTGGAGATCACAAAGCCCCACACCAGCAGCTGCGCACCGTCGGTCTTCAACGCGGGCGCGGCGACCGCCAGCCAGTCGCCGAGCAGATACAACCCCGTTGCCAGCAGCACCGGCATCACGATGTCGAAGCGGTCCAGAAAGCGCAGCTCGGCAAAGCGACGCAGGTCGGGGATGACCTCCCAATCGGTGCGGAAGTTGCGCGGGGTCAGGAACCAGCCAGTGTGGCTCCACCAGAAGCCGTGCTGCGCCGGCGAATGCGGGTCGCGGCCGGTGTCGGTATGGCGATGATGGTTGCGATGATGCGCGGCCCACCACAGCGGCCCGCGTTGCACACAGGTGGCACCGATGGCCGCGAACACGAACTGCAGCACGCGCGAGGTCTTGAAGGCACGGTGCGAGAAGTAGCGGTGATAGAACCCGGTCAGCGCGAACATGCGCAGCGCGTACAAGGCCACCGCCATGCCGACTGCGAACCAGGACGCACCGACCCACAACACCGCCAGGCAAGCCAGATGCAGTGCGATGAAAGGCAGGGCACGCAGCCAGTCGATACGGTCTGCGCGTGCTTCGTCCAGCGGCTCGTCGGTTTGCGAATCCACCCAACGACGCAGACTGCCGGTGCGTGCTGCGAGCCACCCACGCCGACGGGTGTTGGCAGGCTGTGGCGGCGCGGCATGTGGGTCAAAGCCAGTACTCGGCACGCATGGTTCTCCGTGTGTAGTCGTGACCCTTTACGAACGCAGCCGGCAAACAGATGCACCAGCCCGTTTGATCGTCGCATGCGTGCGCGCACTTGGCGTGCCGGTGCGAACGAATCGCGCAACTGCGCACACATTCAACGGTGCAAGCCAGGGTTGACGCGGATGAGGCTGTCGCCCGAAAGCCGCCGCCTGCGACGTGGTCGCAGGCGGCGTCAGGGCGTGCCGGGTCAGGGCGCCATTGCCAGTGTGCTGATGCCGCCCTTGGCCACCACGGTGCCAGTGGCAATGCCGTCCGGTGCGCCGCCTGGCGGCTCCAGCGTGACGGCCAGAATGGCCTCGTTGCTGAGCATGGGCATCAGCTGATCGGGAATCTGCGCGCGGCGTGCACGCTGGTCGTCGAAGGTACCCATCGAATGCGCCTTGCCGTCCGGCGTGATCAGCCACAACTCGGGCACCTTGTCGGCGGTGGCAGTGCGGTCCAGCGGCGTCACCGTGATGGTGTGCTTGTCGGCATCCATCAAGGCGACGTAGCCGGGGCGGCCGTCTTCGGTGGCCAGCGTGGAGGTCATCGCGATGCCGGTCGCTGGCGCGGTGGTCGCAGGCGGCGTGACCGGTGTCTGCACCACCGGACCGGTGCCCGGCGGCGGCTGCACCGGTGCCGGCGGCGTGCGCAGGTTCAACAGCGCCAGCACGCACACTGCAGCAGTGGCCAGGCCACCGGCGCTTGCCCAGCGCCAGAACCGCACGCTGTTCCACACCGCTGTCTTTGGTGGACTTGCCGACGGCGCGGAGGTTACCGCGTGCAACGGTGCATCGAAGCCCAGCGTCTGGCGGATGCGTGCCCAGACCTGGCCGGGCGGCGTCACTGCGGCGATCTCGTCCAGCAACGGCGCAAGATGGTCCTGCCACTGCGTCACTGCCTGGGCGAACTGGCCGTCGGTGGCGACGCGTTGTTCGGCAGCCAGACGCTGGTCGTTGCTGAGCAGGCCCAGCACGTATTCGCCGGCCAGCACGTCGCGCGGCGGTTCCTGGTCGATGGGAAAGGGCGTGCTCATCGTTCCAGACATGCCTTGAGTTTGGCCAGGCCGCGGCGGATCCAGCTTTTGACCGTGCCGATCGGTGTGTCGGTGCGCGCGGCGAGTTCTTCGTAGGTGATGCCGTCGAAAAACGCGGTGCGGATCAATTCGCTGCGCGGCGGCTCCAGCTCGGCCAGGCAATGGTCGATGCGGCGGCGCGTGCTGGCGCGCTCGGTGCGCTCCAGCGGCGAGGCATCGCTGGCGCGCAATTCGCCGGCATCGTCCAGCGCCACATTGCGGCGTTGCGGTGCATTGGCGCGCAGATGGTCGATGGCCTTGTTGCGCGCGATCATCGCCAACCAGGTGAGCCCGCGTGCACGGGTGGGATCGAACTGCCCGGCCTTGTGCCAGATCAGTGTGAACACGTCCTGCAGCACCTCTTCGGCTTCGGCACGTTGCGGGATCATGCGCAGGCAAACGCCGAACAGTTTGGGTGAGGTCTGCCGGTACAGCGCCTCGAAAGCATGCCGGTCGCCGCCCGCGGTGGCGGTCAGCAGTCGTCCGGCTTCATCGTCGTCGTGGCCAGGGATGGCACTCATGCGGTCGGGCGTTTTTTGAGGTGAGGGCGATGCTACCGGACTGTGCTGATGCTGTCCTTCACTTGCGCTGATACCACAGTAGCACTGCCGCGAGCAGCAACAGGATCTCGACCCCTGCCAATGCCACCGTGGGTGCGGAGACCGGCCACAGGCGCGCCAGCGAGACGCTGCGGAACAGCACGATCGGCACGTAGAACGCGAGTGCGACCAGCAGGCCGGTGCGCGGTTGATCGATCCATGCGAAGTAGCCGAACAGGAACGCCATGCCCAGCTGCAGGCCGCCGTAGATGACCAGGTATTCCGATTGCCCGGCCGGCGAGAGCTGGGTGTAACCCACGGCATTGGCGGTCTTGGCCGGCGAGAGCGTGCACCAGATCGCCAGGACGACGTAGAGCACTGCGTTGATCCAGAGGTAGGCCTTGGCCATGGCGATGGTCCTGTAGGGGAAAGGGATGACCGGGCCGTTGTACGCAACCGCGTGTGGTCGAACGTGAAGATGTCAGGTGTCTGGGTCACGGGGCGCTGCAACTCCTGGCCAGCGGCTGCTCGCGCGCCTGGCGCAGCTCATCGGCGCCGACGGCACGCGCAGCGGTGTCCGGAAAAACGATGCGAACATGCGGATAGCGGCCGTGGTCGTCGCGCAGATTGCCCACGCCACGGAATTGCAGCAGACGCTTCTCGGCGATGGCATAACGCACTTCGAGCGAGGGCACCGCCGCGCCGTACCAGGCATCCAGGCTCAAGCGAAACCGGCGCTCGCCGCCGCTATCGCCGATGCGCTCGACACGGAACGCCAGCTGGCGTTGCAGGCTGGGCAGCACGAACTCCACGCGTTGCGGCGCGCTGGCGAGCGCCTCCCAGTTGTTGCGCAGGTAGGCATCGAAGCCGGCATCGATCACGCGCGGGCCGTCGTCGGCCGGCAGTGGCGTGCGCTGCTCGGCCTTGCCGGGCTCCTGCTGGAACATCTCGCGCACGCCGTTGCGTTGCCGCACGCCCTGGCGATAGCCATCGCGGCCGTCGATCAGGCTGAAGTCGGGCGAGCTGCCGCCGCCATCGATCAGCTTGCGCGCAAACGGGCGCCCGTCCGGGCAGCGATACAGCACCACGCGTCCGCCATCGTCGAGCAGCCAGTGCGCCTCGCGATAGCGCAGCGCGCCGCTGTCGCCATCGAAGGCATCGCCATCCACACGGGTGACCGCAGCCGCACTCAGCGGCAGGCCGCCCAGCACCAGCAGCAACAACGGCGGAATCGGCCGGCAGACGGTGGCGAGCGCGGCAAGGGCGGCGGCGAGTGGGCGCATCGGCGGATTCCTCGATGGAGTGCCTACCAATACGAGCGCATCCGCAGCACGGATGCGCCGGACGCGTCAGGACGTTCCCGACAAACAGGGCGTCATTCGCGGCCGATGCCATTGGTCATGGATGGCGTCGCGGTGCGATGCGCGCAACCCTGGCCGGCGCTGGGTCGGATGCTGCATGCCGACTCGCCAGCGTTTCAGCCGCCTGGATGCAGCGCGATGCAGTCCACCGGGCAGGCCGGCAGGCACAGCTCGCAACCGGTGCACAGCGCGGCGATCACCGTATGCATGTGCTTGGCGCCGCCGACGATGGCGTCCACCGGGCAGGCCTGGATGCATTTGGTGCAGCCGATGCAGTCGGCCTCCACGATCCAGGCCACCTGCGGCGGCGTGTGGCTGCCACGGCTGCGGTCGTACGGGCGTGCAGGACGCTGCAGCACGTGCGCCAACGCGCGTGCCCCGGCGTCGCCGCCGGGCGGGCAGTGATCGACGTCGGCCAGGCCCTTGGCCATGGCTTGCGCATACGGGCGACAGCCGTCGTAACCGCACTGGCCGCACTGGGTCTGCGGCAGCAGGCGGTCGAGGCGTTCGACCAGATCGGGCGATGAGGCAGGCGTCGCGATGTGCATGTCAATGCAGCAGGTTGCCGCGATACCAGCGCTGCTGCGCCAGCGCCAGCATCGGCTTGTCCTCGCGGCTATCGCCGTAGGCATGCACGCATTCGTAGTGCGACAGGTCGTAGCGCAGGCGGATCTGTGCGGCCTTGTGCGGACCGCAATCGCCATCCGCATAGCGCCCGCTCAGCACGCCGGCGTGGTGTTCCAACTTGTTGCAGATCAACGACAGGTCATGCTGGGCGCACCACGGCTGCAGATACAGGTCCAGCGAGCCGGACACCAGCACCACTTCATGCCCCTGCGCCTGGTGCCAGTCGATGCGTTGCATCATCTCTGCACGCAGTACGCCTGGCAGTGCGCTGCGTGCGTAGTCCGTGCCATGCGCAATCATCTCGTCCAGCGCACGGCCGCAAAACACCATGCGCGTCACGCGCGCACGCAGCGCGGCGGCCGATACCAGGCCCAGCCGATAGCCCAGCACCCAGGGACCGACCTGCCACTTTGCCGACGCCAGCTGCGCGGGCGTGGCTACCTTGCGCAGGAAGCGCGCATAGCTATCGCAGGTGGTGATGGTGTGGTCGAAGTCGAACAGGGCCAGGTGCATGGGAGCGGGGATTGGGGAGTCGGGAGTTGGGATTGGTTGGAAGCGCAGCGTCTGTTCCTTCTCCCACCGCGAGAAGGTGCCCCGAAGGGCGGATGAGGTGACGGGCCAGGCACTCGTGTCAGGTCTCCCTCAACAACCAGCTGTAGCTTCCACGATTCCCGATTCCCGATTCCCGATTCACCGCACCGGCATCCCCGGCTGCGCACCACCATCGGCGTCCAGCAGGGCCAGCGCGCCGCCGTCGAAGCCGGCAGATAGGATCATGCCTTCGCTGATGCCGAAGCGCATCTTGCGTGGGGCCAGGTTGGCGATGAACACCACGCTGCGGCCGACCAGCGTTTCCGGCTCGCCATAGCTGGCGCGGATGCCCGAGAAGATCTGGCGCTTGCCCAGTTCGCCGGCATCCAGTTCGAAGCGCAGCAGCTTGTCCGAGCCTTCCACGAATTCGCATGCCAGCACCTTGCCGATGCGCAGGTCGAGCTTGGCGAAGTCGTCGATGCCGATGAGGCTGGCAGTGGCGGTTGGGGATTGAGGATTGGCAACGGCCGCCGGTTTCGTCTCGGCCTTGGACGGGGCGGGCTTGGCGGTAGCGACAGCGGGTGCCGCGGGTGCGGTCATGGTGTCTTTTGAAGCGTCGGTCATGGCGTCGATCAGTTTGGGGTCGATACGGGTGAACAGGGCGGTGTAGGGCTGGATCACGTGCGCGGTCAGCGGGCGGGCGACGTCGTCCCAGCTGGTCATCGGTGCCGACAGGAAGGCTTCGGCCTCGGCACAGGTGCGCGGCAGGATCGGCTTGAGTGCGGCCACCAGGATCCGGAACAGGTTCAGGCCCTGCGTGCACACCGATTGCAGTTGCGCATCGGCACCGTCCTGCTTGGCGATCACCCACGGCTTGGTGTCGTCGATGTACTTGTTGGCCTCGTCGGCCAGCGCCATGGTCTGGCGGATCGCGCTGGCCGCATCGTTGCGCTCGTAGGCCTCGCGGATCGGCGCCAGCGCGGCGACGAAGCGGTCGTACTGCGCCGGGTCGGGCAGGGCGTCGGCCAGCTTGCCGTCGAAGCGCTTGCCGATGAAGCCGGCGCAGCGGCTGGCCAGGTTGACGAACTTGCCGACCAGATCGGCGTTCACCCGCGCGATGAAATCGCCCAGATTCAGGTCCAGATCGTCCACGCCGCCGGAGGATTTGGCCGCGAAGTAGTAGCGCAGCGCCTCCGGTTCCAGGCCCACGTCCAGGAAGGTCCGCGCCATCACGAAGGTGCCGCGCGACTTGGACATCTTGGCGCCGTCCACGGTGAGGTAGCCGTTGACGTGCAGCCGGGTCGGCGCGCGATGGCCGGTGCCGTGCAGTACCGCCGGCCAGAACAGGCCGTGGAAATTGACGATGTCCTTGCCGATGAAGTGATGCAGTTCGGTCTGCGTGCCGGCGGCCAGATGCGCTTGGAAATCCTCGCCCATCTGCGCGCACAGCGTCTTGAAGCTGCACAGGTAGCCGATCGGCGCGTCCAGCCACACGTAGAAATACTTCCCCGGCTGGCCGGGAATCTGGAAGCCGAAATACGGCGCATCGCGCGAGATGTCCCAGGCGCGCAGGCCGCCTTCGGTGTCCAGCCATTCCCTCAGCTTGGCCTTGACGCCGGGCAGTGCCACATCGCCGGCCAGCCACTGCCGCAGGAAGCCGTCGAAATGGCCCACTTCGAAGAAAAAATGCTCCGAGTCGCGAAGCTCCGGCGTGGCGCCGGAGATCACCGACTTGGGGTCTTTCAGCTCGGTCGGCGCGTAGGTGGCGCCGCAGACCTCGCAGTTGTCGCCGTACTGGTCGGCGCTGCCGCAATTGGGGCAGACGCCCTTGATGTAGCGATCCGGCAGGAACATGCCCTTGGCCGGGTCGTAGAACTGCGCCACCGAGCGACGGCTGATGTGACCGGCGGCCTCCAGCCTGGTGTAGAAGGCCTCGGTAAGTTCGCGATTGACCGGTGAATTGGTCGAATCGTAATGATCGAAGGTCACCCCGAACGCGGCGAAATCGCGCTCATGGCTTGCCTGGATGTTGGCGATGAAGGCTTCCGGGGTCACCCCGGCCTTTTCGGCGGCGAGCATGATCGGCGTGCCGTGGGTGTCGTCGGCGCAGACGAACCAGGTCTTGTCGCCGCGCAGCCGGCGCGCGCGCACCCAGATATCGGCCTGGATATAGCCGACCAGATGGCCAAGATGCAGCGGCCCGTTGGCGTAGGGCAGGGCGGTGGTGACGAGTGCGGTGCGGGTCATGGCAGGCGTAATGCGGGGGACAGCCGATTATCGCATTAGTCGGGAGCCGGGATTGGGGCTGGGAATGGGGGATCGGGATTGGGGAATCGGTCAAAGCAGGGTCATGCTGCCGTGTTGTCGAGGCGCGCAGGTGTTTTGGCCGCGCATGTAGCGTCAGGATGGACACACGCAAAAAAGGCGCCCTCACGGGCGCCTGCTCTTACCGATTCCCCAATCCCGATTCCTGATTCGTGACCTATTCGCGAATCCAGGTCTGAGTACGGCCCAACGCTTCGATGCCGACATAGCCGCGCATCTGCAGCTTCTTGCCGCCGTCGGTCAGGGTGATCTTGGCCTTGTAGGTCTTGCCCTTGGCCGGGTCGAGCACCGAGCCGCCGCTCCACACCGCGGTGCCGTCGGGCTTGAGGCCCCACAGGATGGTCATGCCCTTGATCGGCTTGCCCTTGAGCGGGCCATCGCACTTGTCGCAGGTCGGGTTGGGCCCATGGTTGGACTGCAGGATGTCGACCACCTTGCCGCTCAGCGTGCCGTTGCCGAGCTGTTCGATCTGCACCACCGACTTGGGCTTGCCGGTTTCGTCGTCGATGGTCTTCCAGCGGCCCACCGGGGAATCGGCGGCCTGGGCCAGCAGCGAAGCGGCGGCCAGCGGCAGGGCCAGCATCAGGGTCTTGAAGGTCTTGCGCATGTGTCCCCTCCCAGGGATTGCTGTGGCCGCCGTCGACGGCCTGACCGGAATGTATACCGTGGAGTATGGTGGCGGAAAGATGCAGCGTTCAATTGGAGGGCGCGCAATGAGGCCACGAGCTGTGTGCGTCCGTGCCTCCGGTGACTGCAGCGGGTGACAGCGGCCGAATACTGCCGATCTTGAGGTCCGCATCGACATCCCCTGCATGCCGCGCGGATCGCTTTCAACCTGCCTCAGGCCTGTCGTCGACAGGCGTCGATGCTCCACAGGTCTTGGCCTAACCCACTTCGTACAACTCCAGCGGCAGGTCATCCGGGTCGGCGAAGAAGGTGAAGCGGAGGCCGGTGTACTCGTCGATGCGGATGTCTTCGGTGGCCACGCCGTGCGCAGTGAGATGCGCCACGGCCGCGTCCAGATCCTCGACGCGGAAGGCGAGATGGCGCAGGCCGCGCGCTTCCGGGCGGCTGGGGCGCAGCGGTGCGGCGGGAAACGAGAACAGCTCGATCTGGCCGCCATCGGGCAATGCCAGGTCCAGCTTCCAGGAATCGCGCGCCTGCCGGTAATGCTCATCGAGCACCCGCAGGCCCAGGATGTCGCAGTAGAACCGTTTGGACACCGCGTAGTCGCCGGCGATGATCGCCACGTGGTGGATGCCGGCGAGCTTCATGCGGCACCTCGCAAGCGCTGCGGCATCTGCTGCGACGCGCCGAAACTGTCGGCGAGCGCCGATGCGTGGCGCGCAGCGGCGGTGCTACGCGGTGCGCGTGTGGGCAACACCGCGCTGGTCGAGCAATACGTCTTCGCATGCATGGGTGGTTGCAGGGCGTGCGGCATGGCGACCTTCCGGATGAGCAGCACGCAAGCATACCCGCGGGTCGTTGCACGCCGGTGCACCGTCACGGCTAGTCATCGCATGGCTGCGCTCGCCTGGCTGCGCATGGCAGGATGCGTTGCCACCGATCAGACACGCCGATGCCCGAGCCGTCGTCCACCGCCGCACCGCAGTTCCAGCGCAGCATGCAGGTGCGCCATCTGGTGATGTTGTCGCTGGGCGGCGTGATCGGCACCGGGTTGTTCTTCAACACGGGTTACATCATCGCCAGCACCGGCGCGCTCGGCACGGTGATCGCCTATCTGATCGGCGCGCTGGTGGTGTACCTGGTGATGCAGTGCCTGGGCGAGTTGGCGGTGGCGATGCCGCAGACCGGCGCCTTCCATGTGTATGCCGCGCGGTATCTCGGCCCGGCCACCGGGTACGTGGTGGCGTGGTTGTACTGGCTGACCTGGACGGTGGCGCTGGGCTCGAGCCTGACCGCGGCGGCGTTCTGCATGCAGTACTGGTTTCCGCACACACCGGCATGGCCGTGGTGCCTGTTGTTCTGCGCGCTGATCTTCGGCTTGAACACGGTGTCGGCGCGCTGGTTTGCCGAAGGCGAATTCTGGTTCTCGCTGATCAAGGTGATCACGATTGTGCTGTTCATCGTGCTTGGCGGGGCGGCGGTGATCGGCGTGCTGCCGTTGGCCGATGGGTCGCCGGCACCCGGACTGCGCCACCTGCGCGCCGACGGCTGGTTCGCCCAAGGCACGCTGCCGATCCTGATGACGATGGTGGCAGTGAACTTCGCCTTCTCCGGCACCGAGTTGATCGGTGTGGCCGCTGGCGAAACCGCGCAGCCGGCGCGTGCGATTCCGCTGGCGATCCGCACCACGCTGGTGCGGCTGGTGGTGCTGTTCGTCGGCACCGTGCTGGTGCTGGCCGCGTTGCTGCCGGCCGAGCAGGCAGCCGTGGACACCAGCCCGTTCGTGCGCGCGTTCGCGTTGCTGGGCATCCCGTATGCGGCCGATGTGTTGAATGCGGTGATCCTGACCGCGATCCTGTCGGCGGCCAATTCCGGCCTGTATGCGGCCGCGCGCATGCTGTGGTCGCTGGCCAACGAAGGCACGCTGCCGGCGCGGCTGGCACGCCTGACCCGTCGCGGCATCCCGTTGCCGGCCTTGGTACTGAGCATGTTGGGCGGCCTGTTGGCGCTGCTCACCGGCGTCTACGCGGCAGACACCGTGTTCGTGGCGATTTCGACGGTGTCCGGCTTTGCGGTGGTGGTGGTGTGGTTGAGCATCTGCGCCTCGCACTATCGTTTCCGTCGCCAGTTGCTGCGCGATGGCATCGCGCCGGAGAGCCTGGCCTATCGCGCGCCGTGGTATCCGTGGACACCGCTACTGGGTTTTGCACTCTGTCTGCTGGCCTGCATCGGGCTGGCATTCGATCCGCAGCAGCGCATTGCGCTGTGGTGCGGCATCCCGTTTGTGGCGCTGTGCTACGGCGCCTACGCACTCACCCAATGGCTTGCGAGCAGGAGGCAACCCGCATGACGATTCTTCCGCGCCAGCCGCGCGCCGGTGCGCCTTTCAGCCAGGCGCTGCAGCATGACGGCTACGTGCTGCTGGATGGCGCGCTCGCCACCGAACTGGAGCAGCGCGGCTGCAATCTCAACGATGCGCTGTGGTCGGCGCGCGTGCTGATGGAGCAGCCGGAGCTGATCTATCAGGTGCATCGCGACTATTTCGCTACCGGCGCGCAGTGCGCCATCACCGCCAGCTACCAGGCCACGCCGCTGGGCTTTGCCGCGCGCGGGCTGGACCTGGCGCAATCGCAGGCGCTGATCGCACGCAGCGTGGCCCTGGCCGCGCAGGCGCGTGCCGATCATTTGCAGACGCGACCGCAGGACGCGCCGTTATGGGTGGCCGGGTCGGTCGGGCCGTATGGCGCGTACCTGGCCGATGGCTCGGAATACCGCGGCGATTACGCCCTGCCGCTGGCGCAACTGTTGGACTTCCATCGCCCGCGCATCGCCGCGTTGGCCGAGGCGGGGGTGGATGTGCTGGCCTGCGAGACGCTGCCGTCGGCCAACGAGATCGCCGCGCTGCGCCTGCTGCTGGAGGAATTTCCGCACCTGCATGCGTGGTTTTCGTTCACCTTGTGCGATGCGGCGCACTTGAGCGATGGCACCGCGCTGACGCAAGTCGTGCCTGCGCTGGATGCCTGCGCGCAGGTGATCGCGGTGGGTGTCAACTGCATCGCGCTGGATCAGGTCACCGCCGCGTTGCAGACGCTGTCAGCGCTGACGGCACTGCCGCTGGTGGTGTATCCCAATTCTGGCGAGCACTACGATGCCGACGCGAAACAGTGGCACGCCGGCAGCACGGTCGCATGCACCCTGGCCGATCAGCATGCGCAGTGGCTGGCGGCCGGCGCGCGGCTGATCGGCGGTTGCTGCCGCACCACACCGCGCGATATCGCCGCGCTGGCGCGCGCGCGGGAGGCAGGCTGAGCGGGGTCAGCCCTTCTGCGTGGCGATCCAGCGCTGGATCTTGTCCTGCAGGATATCCAACGGCACCGAGCCGTCCTTGAGCACTTCGGTGTGGAAGGCGCGCACATCGAAGCGCGGGCCCAGTTCGCGTTGCGCCTGCTCGCGCAACTGCGCGATCTTCATCTCGCCGACCTTGTAAGACAGCGCCTGGCCGGGGATGGCCATGTAGCGGTCCACCTCGGCCTCGGCATCGGTCCGGGTCATGGCCGAGTTGTCGAGCATGTAGTCGATCGCCTGCGTGCGGGTCCAGCCCTTGCTGTGCAGGCCGGTGTCGGTGACCAGGCGAATCGAGCGCCACAACGCATTCTGCAGATAGCCGTAGTAGTTGTACGGGTCCTGATACAGGCCCAGGTCGCGGCCCAGCGATTCGGCATACAGCCCCCAGCCCTCGATATACGCGGTCTCCCCGCCCAGGCGGCGGAACTTGGGCAGGTCGGTCAGCCGCTGCTGCAGCCCGAGCTGGAAGTGATGGCCGGGGATGGCCTCGTGCAGATACAGGCTCTCGGTCTCCCAGGTCTTGCGCGCGTCCAGGTCGGAGGTGTTGACGTAGAACACGCCCGGTGTGCTGCCGTCGCCGCTGGGGCGCATGTACGAGCCGCTGGCGGCCGACTGCGCACGCTGCGGTTCCACCACGCGTACTTCCAGGGCCGGCATGCCCTGGACATCGAACAGGCGCGGCACCGCAGTTTGCACGCGTCCCTGCAGGCCACGGTAATAGCCCAGCAATTCGGTCTCGCTGCGGAACGCGAAGCGCCTGTCGGTCTGCATGAACTTGTAGAACTTGGGCAGGTTGCCGCGGAACCTGACCTGCTTGGCCAGCGCGGTGATCTCTGCCTGCAGGCGCGCGACCTCGCTCAGACCGATCTGATGGATCTGCTCCGGAGTCAGGTCGGAGGTAGTACTCTGGCGCACGTCGTAGGCGTACCAGGCCGCGCCATTGGGCAGCGCGGTCAGGCCGTCGGTGTCACGGCAGGCCGGCAGGTACTCGGTGGCGATGAAGCCGCGCAAGGCCCGGTACGCCGGCATGATCCGCACTTCGATCAGCCGCTTGTACTCGGCGGTGATGCGCTGCTTGTCGGCCTCGGGCATGTCTGCCGGCAGATTGCGTACCGGGCCCCAGAACAGGCTGTCTTCGGCATTGCGCGCGATGATCGCGTCCAGCTGCGGCAGCACCTTATGCATCAGCACCTTCGGCTGCACCACGCCGGCCTGCATGCCGGCCCGCATGTTGGTGATGGCCTGGTCGAACAGGTCCGGGATGCCCACAGCGCGCCGCGACCAGTTGTCGTAGTCCTTGACCGTCTTGAACGGCTGCGCGCCGGTGCCCGAGCCCAGCACCACCGCGATGCTGGCGATGTTGTAGAACTGGTTGATCGGCAGCATCCAGCTGGGGAACTGCTCGGCCGCCAGTGCGCTGCGCGCATCGCGCACGAAGATCTGGTAGCTCAGCAGGTCCTGCCCGCTCAGGCCGTCCGGCCCCAGCGCTTCGGCCTTGCCCAGCCACAGCACGGTGAAGTCGTGCGACTGCTGCCGGAACGCCGGCGACAGGAAGTTGGGCAACTGGTCGTTGTAACGGGTCTCGCCCTGGAAGGTGGCCTGCAGCGGGTTGAGCTTGAGCGAGGCATCCCAGTACTGGTCGTAGAGCAGGTTGAGCTGCTGCGCCTTGGTCAGCACCACCGGTGCGGCCACTGCACGCGGCCTGGGCTTGGCGGCCTTGCCACCCTTGGCGGCCTTGGTGGTCTTGGCCGCCGGCTTGGCGGTCTTCTTGCCCTTGCTCGCCTTGGCGCGCGTTTGCGTGGTCTGTGCCTTGCCGGTTTTCTTCTTGGCCGCATCGGCGGGCGCTGCCACTGACAGGCTCAGCACGGCGGCCAGGGCCAGGGACAGCAGGCGGGAAAAGCTGAGGGGCATTACCGGCTCCGGGAACAAGCGAGCGGGGAGCTTGCCCGATCCGCACCGTTCCGGCCACCCATCCGGCGCACGGGGGGCGCCTGGAATTCATGAAGTCCGCTGCGCACGCCTGCAGCACGCAGGCATGTTGCAGTGCGATAGGCTTGCGCATATGCCAAGGGATGAATCGACATGCGGGACGCAGCTGCCCGTGCAGGGTGGGCAGGGTTTCTGGCGCGATCCGGCGTTGCCCTTCGTCGAACTGCGCCAGGTGGTCAACAGCCGCAGCCTGTGTTACGCCGCGCATACGCACGAGCAATGGTCGGTGGGCGCGGTCGACCGCGGGCTTGCGCGTTATCGCAATGGACGCATGAAGGCGCAGGTGGGGGCGCGGTCGCTGACCCTGATCAACCCGGGCGATGTGCATGCCTGCAATCCGGATCAGCAGCAGGACTGGTCGTTCCGCATGCTGTATCTGGACGTGGCGTGGCTGCGCGAACAACAGCGCGCACTCGGCCTGGCCGCCAATGCGGATGTGCACATGCTGGCAGCGCCGTTGTGCCAGACCCCGGCGGCCTATGCCGCTTTCGAGCGCATGCATGCCGTGTTGACCGATGGCCATGCCGATGCGCTTGCGCGCGAGAGCGCGTTGATCGCGTTCGTGGCGCGGCTGCATCTGCATGTGGAGCCGCTCAGTCGTGCGCTTGCGGTCGATATCGGGCCGATGCAGCGGGTGGCCGAGTATCTGCAGACCCATCATGCACGTGCGGTATCGCTGCGCGAGCTGTGCACGCTGGCGGGGATGCCTGCGCCGCGATTGATTCGCGGCTTTCGTCAGGCGCACGGACTGACCCCGCATGCGTATCTGCTGGATTGCCGTTTCCAGCGTGCACGCGAGGCCTTGCGGCGCGGCGGTGACATTGCCGAGGTCGCCTATGCGCATGGCTACGCCGACCAGGCGCACCTGCAGCGCAGCTTCAAACGTGCCTGGGCGGTGACGCCAGGGCGTTACCGCAATGCCGTACCCCATTCCAGCAACAGATAGGCCGCGCTCAGCACCAGCAGCGCGGCCAGCACCCGGTTCAACCGCCGCAGCTGCCTTGGCACCTGCACGTGCCGCCGCAGCACGGCGCCGGCCAGCAACCAGCACCCCAGCGAGGGATAGCAGATCAGCGCATACAACGCCGCAAACCCCGCCAGTTGCGTGGTGCCTGCCGTCGCATACAGGGCAACGCCGGAGGTCGCCGCCAACCAGGCCTTGGGGTTGAGCCATTGCATCACCGCACCGGTCCAGAACGAGGCAGCCGGGCGCGCCCCGCCCGTCTTGATGACGCCATCGTCGCGCAGCAGGCGCCAGGCCATGTAGAGCAGAAACGCCACCCCTGCCAGATGCAGTGCACGGCCGAGCAGCGGCCAGCGCAGCAGCACCTGCTGCAGTCCCATGCCCACCAACAGCAGCAGCGCGACGAAGCCGATGGTGGCGCCGATCACGTGGCCGTGCCCGGCACGCACGCCGGCGCTGGCGCCGGTGCTCAGCGCGACCAGGTTGACCGGCCCGGGCGAAATCGAGCACACCAGCGCGAAGCTGGCCATTGCGACAAGATGGTCCATAACGCGGAATCCGTAGCGGGGCGCCACAGCATGGCCAGCGACCGCAGCGACGGATTGAACAAAATTTCGATGGGCGGTCGCTGCGGGCGTTGCGTGATCGGCAAACGCAGTGAGCGGTCGTCAGGCAGGCGACATGCACGACCGATGAGGCCGAGTGGAAGCCACGGGCGCCGGCCCTCGTCTGGCAGCGCTGCGGCCGGCAGGTTTTGCGTTGTCAGCCGGCGGCGGCTTCTTCGCGCAGTTGCTCGGCGCGCTCGGCGCCCAGATACGCGCCGATGGCGCGGCGCGCCAGATACAGCAGCGGGATCAGCGCGATCGCAAATCCCATCTTGTAGACGTAGTTGAGCGTGCTCACCGCCAGAAACTGGTCGATGGACCAGTGCTGCGGGCCGAGCACGAAGGCGATGTAGATCACCACGAAGCTGTCTACCAATTGCGACACCGCCGTGGAGCCGGTGGCGCGCAGCCATACGTGCTTTTCGCCGGTGGCGCGGCGGATGCGGTGGAACACCGACACATCGATCAACTGGCCGAACAGGAAGGCCACCAGCGAACCGCCGATCGTCCACAGCCCCTGGCCGAACACCGCTGCAAAGGCGGCCTGGTAGTCCGGCACGCCCTGGCTCTGCGCCGCAGTGACCCACCAACCTGCCGGCGCCAATGCGATGGCGGCGAACGCAAACACGAAGCCGTAGCCGATCAGCGCCACCGCCACCCACGAGATGAAACGCACCCCGCGGCTGCCGAAGAACTCGTTGATGGTGTCGGTCATGATGAACACCACAGGCCACAACAAGGTGCCGGCGGTGAAGCTGAGCGAGCCGGTCTGGCCGAACAGGTTCCAGTTCAACGGCGCAATGCCGAGGGTGTCTTCCAGCGCGAAGATCTTGACCCCGATGAACTCGGCCAATGCCGCGTTGACGCAGAAGAACGCGGCCAGCGCAATGAACAGGCGAACCGCACGATCGTCGAGGGTGCGCACCTGTGTCATGGCTTTAGCGATCCGCGGTACGGGTAAAGGGAACCGATTCGGGCGCCACTGCGCCGCCGGAGATGATGAAGCTCATGGCCTGGTCCACGCTCCAGTCGGTGGGCGTGAGCAGTTCCACCGGCACGATCTCCAGATAGCCGGAGGTCGGGTTGGGCGTGGTCGGCACATACACCGCCGCCAGCTCGCGGCCGGTGCCCTGTTCCTTGATTACCCGCGTGACCAGGCCGACCGACTTCATGTCCCGATGCGGGAAGTCGATCAGCACCACGCGCTGGGTGCTGCCGGGCTGGGTC
Source organism: Xanthomonas arboricola (assembly GCF_002940665.1). Lineage (GTDB taxonomy): Bacteria > Pseudomonadota > Gammaproteobacteria > Xanthomonadales > Xanthomonadaceae > Xanthomonas > Xanthomonas arboricola_B. The sequence continues at coordinate 275,263 of NZ_MIGY01000003.1, read as the reverse complement.
TGCAGGATGTCGAGCAATTTGCGCGCGCTGTCGTACACCACGCTGGCCAGCGGGATGCGCCGCATGATCGCCTCGAACCAGCGCAGCAGGCGCTGACCGATCACGCGCCGGCTCAGGATGCCGACGAACAGGATCGCGCCCACGGTGGCGATCAGCGCGATGGTGTTCTGCACCCACAGCGCCTTGATCCAGCCCAGATAGTCGGGGAACGAGGCGGCGATGCGCTCGGACAACGGCACCACCCACGGGCTGCTGATACCCGACAACAGCGAGAATACGAACTTCACCACCACCCAGGTCAACCAGACCGGCAGCAGGGTGAGCAAACCGGTCAGAAAGACGCGTTGCAGGGAAGGGCGAGTGGATGGAGTGGGGGATTCGGACATACGCGCATTGTAGGCTTCGGCCGCGTCCGGTGCAGGCGCGCGGCGCGCCTTGTTCGCCGGGGAGGCGGCAAGTGCGCATCGGCGCCATGCCACTCGCGGCTCTGTCCGGGCCGCTCTAAGATGGCGCAGCTCATCCACGGACGGTTGCCCCCGCATGCTCGCCAAATTCCTCAAGTCGGCCCTGCTGGGCCTATGCATCCTGATCGCCCTGCTGGCGGCCCTGTACGCGATCTCCGCGCGCTGGCCGATTCCCGATGCGCAGCGCCAGGCGTTGGCGCAGATCGATCAACCACCAGTTGCACCGCCGGCAGGCTCGAATCTATTTGCTGCACTCTGGTTGCTGCCGTATGCCGTGCCGGCTACCGAACAGGACGTCGTGATGGCACGCGATCTGCAGCGGTTTGCGAACGTCACGACTGCGGCCGGTTTTGTCAGCGACGCAGCGCGCTATCCGCGCACGCCGCGGTGGCCAGCCGCCGCGCCACCCAAGTGCAACTGGTCCACCCCAGACTGCCTGGACAAGGTGCGCGCTCAACCTCAAGCCTATGCCGATGCGCTGATGTCACAGGCACCGCTGCTGCAGCGCGCCGCTACGCTGTCATCGCATGCTTACTACCGCAATCTGTTTCCGACCCGTGCCGACACACCGCTGCCGGAGTTGCAGGGGTTGAGTTTGCCGATGACTTAGCACGCGCTGGACATCGTCCAGGGCCGCCAGCAGGCTGCGTTGTCCGGCGTGTGTGCGGACGCACAGGTGGCGCGCGTGCTGCTGCGCGGTCAGGACACACTGGTTGCGACGATGATCGGGGCAGCCATGTTGCGCGGTAACGCCGAGTTGTTCACCGGCATGCTGAGCGAGCTGCCGTCCACCCAGCCGTTACCTGCGCATTGCCAAGCGGCATTTGCGCCGTTGACGATAGATGAGACCAGCCTGTGTGGGGGGCTACGCGGCGAAGCACGCTTGGTCAGCGCCAATTACCGCGCGGTCGTCGAAGCCGGCGGCGAGCAGCTGCGCTGGTACGACAGGTTGGTACCGCCGCTGCTGGACGTTGAACGAACCCGTGCACTGACCGCGCCGTATTACACCTGGGCCTGTCACACCGACGTGCGCACGCAGCTGGCGCAGGACCGCAAGGTGCCCACCAGTGCCATACCTGACGCGCCAACAGTGACCTTCGCCTGCGTCGCAAACGCAATAGGCTGCGTGTTCGCCGACGTGGAGCATATGGATAGCGCGCAGTATCAATGGCAGTTGCAGGATCTGGCCGCGACAACGCGGCTGACCTCCGCAGTGCTGTGGCTACGTGCGCATCCCGCCGAGCAACAGACGCTGGCGCAGCGCTTGGATCAACTGCCCGCCACGCTGATCCGACCAGGGCGCGACATCACCGCGGGCGAAGATGGAAAGACGCTAGAGCTGCCGCGTTACGCGCGCAGCGATCACGCCAACCTGCAGATGCCATTGGCGGCAAGCCAGGTGGCACAGACAGCGGCGATGCAGGGCAAGCCGTGACACCTGCGGCTGCAGAAGTGGACACCAGTGCAGGCAAGCACGCGTCGCTGATTGCATAACGGACAACGCCACCCAGGAACGGATTCCGGGTGGCGTTGTCAGTCACCACGTCAGCGTGATGCCCCTGCTTAGAACCGGAAGTTCAACCAGCCCATCACGAAGGTCGAATCGCCGTAACCGGCCTTTTCGAGCGCAGGCCCGGCCATCAGGTGTTCGGCGCGGAAGGTCACCGACCAGTTCGGGTCGATGTTCCAGGTGGCATTGATGCGCGGCATGGTGCCGATGCGGCGCTCGCCGGTGCTCTGCGTGCGGGCGTAGGCGCGTGCCTGGTTGTTGTAGATCGCATCGCTGGTGGTCTGGCGCCACAAGGTTTCCCATTCCAGGTTCACGGTGATCTTGGAGGTGGGCGAGAAGGTGAACGTGGGCGCAGCAGTGACCAGGTTGACCGGGCCGAAGAACGTCGCCCAGCTGAAGTAGATCGTATTGCCGTACAGGAAGTTGTTGTTGCGCAGCGTGCCGGTGCCGGAGGTGCCACCGCCGCCGGAAGCGATTTCGCTGTGGAAGCCCAGGCGCGGTTTCCAGCCCGATTCGCTCAGCGACCAGGCGTTGGAGGTGCTGGCCATGTAGGCACGCAGATCGCGCCCGCCGTAGCTGCCGCGCTGCACGGTCACGAACGAGTCGGTACGCAGCTTGCCCACATTGCCCCACAGGCGCAGGCCGTAATAGTTGCGGTTTTCTTCGGCGGTCTGCCGGCCCCAGACCTGATTGTCGTTGCGGAACTGGTAGAAGAACGGCTCCAGATACATCGGCTTGGCGGTCGGCATGCGATAGCCGCCGACCACGCCGCGGAAATGCCGCGAGCGGTCGATGCGATCGTCGCCCAGGCCTTCGGTGCCATCCAGGTTGAAGTTGAAATCGAACACGTCCACACGGGTCTTTTCGCCGATCGCCCAGGCGCGTACGCCGTTGAAAGTCACGAAGATATCGGTGTTGTCGCGCAATGCCATCAGCGTGGTGGGGCCATCGACAAACACCTGACGGCCGACACGCAGGCCCAGATCGGTATCTTTGATCCGTCCTTTCACATCGAAGAACACCTGCTGCAGGATTGCGTTGTTTTCCTGCGTGCCGGTCTTGGCACCTTCGTTGCGTCCATCCAGGCTGCCGTGCGCCAGTTCCGTGTACAGGCGGAAGTGCTCGCCGACATGGAAGTCGGCGCCGAAGAACGCGCGCAACAGATACTGCTGCTGCGAATGGCTGCCCGGAATCAAACCGGGGTTGGTGATGGTGTTGCTGCGCACGCGTAATTCGTTGCTGAGCGAGACATACACATCGCCCGACTCATTGAACGGAATGTACTTGAGCGGATCGAACGGGCTCTTGCGCTTGGACGGGTCCCTCAGATACGACCAGTCCTCGGCCCAACGCACCTGCCACATGTTGCCGCCCTGCTTGGCTCCCCAGCCCTGCGCCTCCAGCGGATAACCCTTCGCGGCGGCGGGCGCTGCAGGAACGGCAGGCGCAGCTTTCACCGGCTCCGGCTGGGCCCGCTCGGCAGTGACCGGCGCGGTCTGCACCTGCGCAAACGCCAGTCCCGGCAGTGATAACCCGATCGCCAAGCACAGGCGCCGGGTGGCACCAGAGGAAGTTACAGCCATGGCCGGCTGTGCCAAGCGTGCAAGTCGCATCATGTCGCCCTATCGAAAAAAGTGAGTCGTCTGGGCGAGTGGTATCGGCCCAGTGGGCAATGACTGTAGTGGAGCGCTGCGGCAAAGGGAGTAACCCAATGGTTCTAAGCACATGAGCGCGTTGATGGAGCCGGGAGTGGGGAATCGAGAATGGACGATCGGTAGAGCACGCTTGCTCGGCAGTGGGCCACTCTCAAGAAATGATTCGGCACACCGGCAATAAGGCCATCGGCGAACACATAAGGCTCTTACGCGGCATCCCTGCCGCGTAAGGTCCCGCGAGGGGGGCGGGCAAGGGCCAGTCGAGATGGTCGGTGTGAGTGGTGGCAAGCAGTTTCAATAACGCGACCGGCAAACTGTCTGGTGCGGGCGCCGTGCACGTTGCCACGCAGTGCGCTGTCTTTACTCGAACCAAAATCTGCGCATAAAAAACGCCCCTTGATCGATCTCGATCAAGGGGCGTTTTTGTCGGCCGATCAGGCGCGTTTGCCGCGCCTGCGGATCGGGGTGACGGTGGCGGGGTCGCGGCTGCCCACCGGGTCGGCATCGTAGCGAGCGATGAATTCGCGCACCTGCGGGTACACCACTTCGCGCCAGCGACGGCCGCTGAAGATGCCGTAGTGACCGGCACCTTCCACCACCAGATGACGACGATGCGCCGCATCGATCCCGGTGCACAGATCGTGCACCGCTTCGGTCTGGCCAAGGCCGGCGATGTCGTCCAGTTCGCCTTCGATACTGAGCAGTGCGGTATTGCGGATCGCCGACGGCTTGACCAGCTGGCCGTCCACTTTCCACTTGCCCTGCGGCAGCAGGAAGTCCTGGAACACCACGCGAATGGTATCCAGGTAATACTCGGCCGGCATGTCGAGCACGGCGTTGTATTCGTCGTAGAACTGCCGGTGCGCTTGCGCGTCCTGCAGGTCGCCCTTGACCAAATCAGTATAGAAATCCCAATGCGACATCACGTGCCGGTTGGGGTTCATCGACAGGAAGCCGGCATGCTGCAAAAAGCCCGGATACACCTGCCGCCCATGGCCCGGATACGGGAACGGCACGGTGTGGATCAGGTTGTTCTGGAACCACTCGATGCCATTCTCGGTGGCCAGGTTGTTGACCTGGGTCGGGCTGCGGCGCGCATCGATCGGCCCGCCCATCATCACCAGCGAGCGCGGTGTGGGCTCATCGTTGGTGGCCATCAACGACACCGCCGCAAGCACCGGCACGGTGGGCTGACACACGCTCACCACATGCAGGCGCTCGGCGCCGATGTGACGGATGAACTCCTGGATGTAGCCGATGTAGTCCTCGAGCCGGAAGGCACCGGCTTCCAGCGGCACCATGCGCGCGTCAACCCAGTCGGTGACATAGACCTTGTGGTTGCGCAGCAGGGTGCGCACGGTGTCGCGCAGCAGCGTGGCGTGGTGGCCGGACAACGGCGCCACCACCAGCACGGCAGGCTGCTGCTTCATCGTGCCGATCAGCTCGACATGGTCGCTGAAACGCTTGAAGCGCAGCAGACGGCAGAATGGCTTGCTCAGCACCTCGCGTTCGATGATCGGCAGCGAGTGACCGTCGACCTCGACATCGTCGAGCGCCCAGGCCGGCTTTTCGTATTCCTTGCCCAGGCGATGGAACAGTTCGTTGCTGGCCGCCATGCGTTCGGCACCGGGGAGTGAGGCCCATAGGCTGTCGGGGTCGGAGAACATCTTGGCGTTCGCCTGGGCCTGATGCACCCAAGGGGCTAGCAGATTGCGGGTCAGCTCGTGCAATTGATAAAGCATTCCACCCATCCGTGCGGCTCTTTGCTGCCGCGCAGCATACCCCCTTTGGCGCATTTGCACCTTAATGGGGCTGCGGACGGTAGAGGCTGTCATACAACCTATGGCAGGCGTGAGCGCCTTGATTCGCCGCGATCTGGTTGCGGCTCTGGCGATCATCCGGATGGCTGCGCGAGCCGAAAGCGCGTATTCGTCGCAGAACCATACGGCTTGCTGGACGAGCCCCTCTCCTGGAGGGGAGGAATAAGTGAAGTACGGGGCGCAGTCCAGTGCACTCAGCCTTCATCAGCGCTCAATCTCCACCAGGCTTCGCGCCTACCCTCATCCGCCCCTGCGGCGTACCTTCTCCCGGCGGGAGAAGGGAGTGAGTCCCTCTGCCCGCGGGGCGAGGGATGCGTGAAACAAAGCCCCTCTCCTGCGGGAGAGGGGTTGGAGTGAGGGTACGCGGCGAAGCCACTCGCCATGCGCGCCTCAACCCGGCCGCGTCCTGCTCAACCGCGCTCCAGCGCAGACGCGTCATCGGCCAACTGCGGCGACAACCAGCAGTGCGAACCGAGTGCGGCAAACCCCACGCTGGCGAAGCGGCGCCGATACCAGCGCGCCGGCCGCGCCTGAAAACCATCGTGGTCGCCCTCGAAGGCGTCTTCCTCGGCGAAGGTCTCCAGAAATGCCACGCCCGCGCACATCTCGGCCAACCCCGGCAGGCCTTGGTTGAACTCGCGCGTGGGCACGTAATGCAGTACGTCCGAACAGATCAACAGATCCACCGGCGCGCACGGGCGCAGCCAGGCGAAATCGCCGAAGCGGGCAGGGTGGATCTGCCGGTTGCGTCCGTAACGCTGCACTGCATAGGCGCTGCTGTCGAAGCCCAGATAGCTGAGCTTGGGGCGTAGCGCCAACAACGGCGCGCGCCAGGCCGCCTCGCCGCAACCGATATCCAGCACGCTGCGGATCGGGCGCTCCAGGTAGTACTCGGCCTGGCTTACCGCCAGTGCGACCTTGCGTCGCAGGCGCGCAGGGTCGGCCAGTCCGGCATCCCGGTACCAGCGGCGGAAATAGTGGGCGTCGTACTGTTTGTTGTCGGGTTCGGACATGGACGTCAGGTGCTTTCACGTGAGCGGATAGGTGAAAATGCGGGCCATCCTACGCCAGCCAGCGAAGCCAGCACATGAGCCTGTATCTGTGGATCAAGACCTTCCATCTGTTGTTCGTCATTGCCTGGATGGCGGCGGTGTTCTACCTGCCACGCATCCTGGTCAATATCGCCGAAGCCGGTGCCGAGCCGGCGGTGCGTACGCGGCTGGTGCTGATGGGGCGCCGCCTCTACACATTCGGCCACAGCATACTGGGGCTGGCGCTGCTGCTGGGCGCGGTGCTGTGGCAGGGCTATCGGGTGATTCCGGATTTCCCGACGATGGTGGCCGGTGGCTGGCTGCACGCAAAACTGTTTGCGGTGGCCTTGATCCTGGCGCATTACATCGTGGCCGGGCGCTGGCTGAAGGGCGTGGATCAGGGCCGCAGCCTGCCCAGCGGCCGCGCCTTGCGGCTGTTCAACGAAGTGCCGGTGGTGTTGCTGGTCGGGGTGATCTGGCTGGTGCTGGCCAAGCCGTTCTGAGGCTGGGATGTAGGGGTTGGTCGGGGCGGAGTACGGCAGGCGCCGCTTCGCATGCTGCCAGCGTAGCGCGGTGTGTCACCGGGGCCGTCGCTTTCGACGAATCCCCAATCCCAGCATCCGCAATCCAGGTGCGCCTACAGCGCGCCGATCAATTGCCTTCGTAAGCGCCGTAGCTGCGCAGGCGCTCGTAACGACGCTGCAGCAGGCCCTCGACCGGCAGCTTTTCCAGCGCTTCCAGCTCGTTGAGCAGTACGGCCTTCAGGCGCTTGCCCATCTGCGCGGGGTTGCGGTGCGCGCCGCCGGTGGGTTCGCGGATCACCTTGTCGACCAGACCAAGACCCTTCAGGCGCGTGGCGGTGATGCCGAGCTGCTCTGCGGCGTCCTTGGCCTTGTCGGCAGTTTTCCACAGGATCGAGGCGCACCCTTCCGGGGTAATGACCGAATAGGTGCCGTACTCCAGCATCAGGGTGCGGTCGCCCACGCCGATCGCCAGTGCGCCGCCGGAGCCGCCTTCGCCGATCACCGTGCAGATCACCGGCACCTTGAGCTCGGCCATCTCGATGAGGTTGCGGGCAATGGCCTCGGACTGACCGCGCGACTCGGCATCGATCCCGGGCCAGGCGCCGGCGGTATCGATGAAGGTCAGCAGCGGCAGGCGAAAGCGCTCGGCCAGCTTCATCAGCCGCAGCGCCTTGCGGTAGCCCTCCGGGCGCGGCATGCCGAAGTTGCGCTTGATCTTCTCTTTCGTGTCGCGACCCTTCTGGTGCCCGATGATCACCACCGGGCGGCCGTCGATGCGGCCCAGGCCACCGACGATCGCCTTGTCGTCGGCGAAGGCGCGGTCGCCGGCCAGCTCCTGGAATTCGTCGCAGATGGTGGCGATGTAGTCCAGCGTGTACGGGCGCTGCGGGTGGCGCGCCAGCTGCGAGATCTGCCACGAAGACAGGTCGCGGAAGATCTGTGCGGTGCGCACGCGCAGCTTGTCGCGCAGCGCACGCACCTCGGTGTCCACGTTGACTGCTGGACCGGTGCTGGCCTTGCGCAGTTCCTGGATCTTTGCTTCCAAATCGGCGATGGGTTGCTCGAAGTCGAGGTAGTTAGGATTCATGCAGTGGTGTCGTCAACGTAAGGCGGGGAGTGTAGCCGAATGCCGGGGTGCGGCCCGTACGCGTCCGTCCGGTCGAAGCGCTCAGCGCGACGGCACCAGCGCGGCGCTGCTCATGATCCGGCTGACGCCACCGACGAAGTCGTTCAGGCGTTTGTTCTCGATCACCGGCAGGCGCGATCCCAGGCTGGCGGTGGCATGGGTGAAATCTATCTGGGTACGCACGTACAGCTTGCGCAGGCGGCGCTGTTCGGCTGGGTCGGTCGCGTGCAGGTAGTCGTCCACCAGCTTGCGCAGCGGCCCGGCGTGCGCCTCGAACACCGGCGCCAGCGGCGGCAGCCGGGCGGCGTCCGGCGTCGGCGTGCGCGCCGGGGCGTGCCAGTCGGCCGGCCGCCGCGCGGCGACGTAGCCGGGCTCGCCCCGGGTGCTCTCGAAGTACGCCACGAACGCGTCTTCAGCGAAGATCTTGCGGAAGCGGCGGCCGCCGCTGCCGTCGACCTGGCCGCTGGCGGTCTCCGGGAACGGCGTGTGCACATCGAAATCCCAGTCCTTGGCGATGAACAGGTCATCGACCTGGCCGTAGCGGCCGGTCAGCTCCACGCCCTGCACCTGGACCTTGGCGTCGCCTTTGAATTCGACCGCCTGGGCGCGGTCGGTCCAGTAGACCTCGTCGACCAGGTAGTAGTCGGACAGGGTCGGGTTGACCAGTGCGCCGTCGTGGTCGGCGTAGACGATGAAGGGCACGCGCCCGAGCTGCGCGCTCTGCAGCGTATGCGCGCCCGGCGCCAGCTCCAGCGCCAGCTCCGCGTGCGCCGGGATGCGGTGGGCCTTTCCGTCCACCTGCAGCGCCAGCGGCTGCCCAGTCGGGTTGTCGAAGTGGAAGGTCTGCGGGCTCTTGCCGCAGGCGGCCAGCAGCAGCATGCACGAGAGCAGGAACGGAAAACGCATGGGACAGGACTCGATCGTTGCGGTGAAAACGGAGCGGGGCGGCGGCGGGTGGCGCGTCAGTTCGCCCACGGCGGGTTGTACTTGACCTTGAGCGTGCGCACCGCCGGGTCGGCGCGCAGGCCGTCGAGCAGTTGCTGGTCCAGGCGCACCGAGTGGCTGCCGTTGAGGTCGAGCATGCCGGCCACGCCGCCGGTGGAGGCGCGCAGCAGCAGGTCCAGGCGCAGGGGGGTCTTGCCGGGGCGGTGCTTGGCCAGCAAGGCGTCGATGCGTTTCCAGGCCTGCTTTTCGCGCAGATCCAGGCGCAGCGACAGGCGCTGCGCGTGGTCGGCGCAGATCTGTTCGTAGTCCCAGCATTGGCGGATGCGCAGGCTGTAGCCGCCGTTGAATTCGTCCTCGCGTAGGCCGCCCTTGACGATCAGGATGCGGTCGCGGGTGAGCAGATGCCCAAACTCGGCCATCGCGTCGGAGAACGCGCTACATTCGACCCGACCACGGCCGTCTTCGAGCTGCACGAACACCTGGCTGTCGCCCTTGCGCCGCACCCCGATCACCTGGCCGGCCAGGATCGCGCTGACTTCCGGGCGCCAGGCGCGTTTTTCGCCATCGCCGCCACCGCCGCCACGTTGTTGCGAGGCGAGGATCTTCTCCAGCGAGCCCAGGTCGCAGCCGACCAGTTCGCGCACTTCGTCGCGGTGCGGGTCGAACGGGTGACCGCTGAGATAGAAGCCCAGCGTTTCGCGCTCGCCGGTGAGCAACTGGCCCAGCGGCCACTCCTTGCCTTCGGGCAGGTCCAGACGCAACGCCGGCGCACTCGGGTCCGGGCCGCCGAACAGCGAGTTCTGGCCCGAGGCGCGCTCGCGTGCCAACTGCTCGGTGGCCTTGACCACTTCCGGCAGCTGCAGCATCAGCGAGGCGCGGTTCTTGCCCAGCCCGTCCATCGCCCCCGCGTTGATCATCGCTTCCAGCGTGCGCCGGTTGAGCTTGGCGGTGCCCACGCGCGTGCAGAAATCCAGCAACGTGGTGTAGGGGCCGCCGCGCTGGCGTTCTTCGACGATCGCCTCGCAGGCGCCCTGGCCGACGCCCTTGATCGCGCCCAGGCCGTACTGAATCGTGTCCGGGCTGGCGGCCTCGAACATGTAGGCCGACTCGTTGACGCGCGGCGGTTTGACGGTCAGGCCGAGATTGCGCACCTCATCGAGAAAGCCCACCACCTTGTCGGTGTTGTCCATGTCCGAGGACAGCGTCGCGGCCATGAATTCGGCCGGGTAATGCCGTTTCAGCCATGCGGTCTGGTAGCTGACCAGTGCGTAGGCGGCGGCGTGCGACTTGTTGAAGCCGTAGCCGGCGAACTTCTCCATCAGGTCGAAGATCTCGTCGGCCTTGGCCGCGCTCACCCCGCCCTTGGCCGCGCCCTCGCGGAAGATCTCGCGGTGCTTGGCCATCTCGGCCGGCACCTTCTTGCCCATCGCGCGGCGCAGCAGGTCGGCGCCGCCCAGCGAGTAGTCGCCGACGATCTGCGCCATCTGCATGACCTGCTCCTGGTACACCATGATGCCGTAGGTGTCCTTCAGGATGGCCTCGGTGCGCGGATCCGGGTAGACGATCTCCTGCTGGCCGTGTTTACGGGCGTTGAAGTCCGGGATCAGGTCCATCGGGCCGGGGCGGTACAGCGATACCAGCGCGATCAGGTCTTCGAAGCGGTCCGGGCGGGCGTCCTTGAGCAGGCGGCGCATGCCCGAGGATTCGAACTGGAACACCGCGCCGGTATTGCCCGAGGCGAACACGCCCTTATAGGTGGGCACGTCGTCGAGCGGAATGGCGGTGATGTCGACCGGGTCGATGCCGGCGCGCGCATGGCGCACGTTGATCGCCTTGACCGCCCAGTCGATGATGGTCAGCGTGCGCAGGCCGAGGAAGTCGAACTTCACCAGGCCGACCGCTTCAACATCGTCCTTGTCGAACTGGGTGACCTGATTCTTGCCGCGCCCGTCTTCGTCGTGTTCGGCGAACAGCGGGCAGAACTCGGAGAGCGGCTCCGGCGCGATCACCACGCCGCCGGCGTGCTTGCCGGCGTTGCGGGTGAGGTCTTCGAGCTGACGGGCCAGATCCATCAGGTCGCGCACGTCGTCTTCGACCTGATAGCGCTGGATCAGGTCTGGCGAGGCCATCTCCGAGTCCTTGCCTTCGCCCATCGCATCCTTGAGCGTGATGCCCAGGATGTTGGGAATCAGCTTGGCGACGCTGTCGACAAGACCGTAGCTGAAGCCGAGCACACGCCCTGCGTCGCGCACCACCGCCTTGGCCGCCATTGTGCCGTAGGTGATGATCTGGCTGACCCGTTCGCGCCCGTACTTGCGCGCCACATAGTCGATCACCTCGTCGCGGCGATCCATGCAGAAGTCGATGTCGAAGTCGGGCATCGACACGCGTTCGGGATTGAGGAAGCGCTCGAACAGCAGGTTGTACGGCAGCGGATCCAGGTCGGTGATCTGCAGTGCCCACGCCACCAGCGAGCCGGCACCGGAACCGCGGCCCGGGCCGATCGGAATGCCCTGGTGCTTGCCCCACTGGATGAAGTCGGCCACGATCAGGAAGTAGCCGGGGAAGCCCATCTTGATGATGGTGTCCAGCTCGAATTCCAGCCGGTCGACATAGTCCTGGCGGGTCTTGCCGGGCGCGATCGGGTTCTTTTCCAGGCGCGCGGCCAGACCATCGCGCGACTGGCTGCGGATCCAGCTGTCCAGCGTCTCGTCTTCGGGCACCGGGTAGGCGGGCAGGAAGTAGGTGCCCAGGCGCATCTCGATGTTGCAGCGCTGCGCCAGCGCCAGCGTGTTGTCGATCGCATCGGGCACGTCGGCGAACAGCGCGGCCATTTCGTCGCCGGACTTCAGGTACTGCTGGTCGCTGTACTCGCGCGGGCGTTTGGGATCGTCGAGCACGCGGCCCGAGGAAATGCATACACGCGCCTCGTGCGCATCGAAGTCGCTGGCGTACAGGAAGCGCACATCGTTGCTGGCCACCACCGGCAGGCCGCGCACACCCGCCGCATGCAGCGCGAACTGGTTGAAGCGTTCTTCGCCCTCGCGCCCGGTGCGGGTCAGTTCCAGGTGCAGGCCGTCGCCGAACACGCGCTGCCAGTCGGCCAGCTGCTGCTCGGCCAGATCGGCGCGGCCTTCGCCGAACAGGCGTCCGGCCAGGCTGTCGCGCCCGGCCAGGGCGAACAGGTTGGCGTGGCCGCTCTGCAGCCACTCCGGGTGGATCGCCACGCCGCCTTCGGGGCGGTGGCCTTCCATCCAGGCGCGGGTCAGCAGGCGCGACAGGCTCAGGTAACCTTCGCGGTCGCGGCACAGCAGGGTCATGCGCCAGGGCGGCATGTCCGGGGTGGCGATCATCACGTCGGCGCCGGCGATCGGCTTGATGCCCACGCCTTCGGCGGCCTTGTAGAACTTGACCAGCGCGAACAGGTTGTTGAGGTCGGTGACTGCCAGTGCGGGCATGTCGAGCTCGACCGCCCGGCTCAGCAGGTTGGCCTGCTTGGCCTTTTTCGGGTCAGCCTGATCCGGTTTCTCGGGCACGCGGATGGTGGAATCCGCCAGCGAGAACTCGGTGTGGACGTGCAGATGGACGAAGCGGGAAGTGGACATGCGAGACCGGAATAATGCGTGGTCAGGGTAGCGAGCGTGGTCGGGTCGAACAAGGCTTGACAGCATCGGCGCAGGGCCGCGGCCAGCTGCCACGGGGGCTGGGCGGTGCGGCCGATTCAGGCTTCGGCTAGCTGCGTGCAGTGCGGCGGGGGCGATTGCGCGGATCGGGGCCACCTGGGGCTGCGCGTGCGGACTCGCTCGACGCCGTGGCCGAGCCGGTCGCATCCGCGCGCATGGATGCTTGCGCCATTACCGGGCTAGCTCGGCCTGAATTGCGGTCGCTCAGTCGGCCAGCAGCAGGTCATCGGCCGGCGCCGCGCAGGGCACGTCCCACTGCGACTGCGACGCCTCCATTCCCAGCGCACGCCGCACCGGGGCGAAGCTGCGGCGGTGCTGCGGGCACGGCCCGTGGCTGCGCAGCGCGGCCAGATGCACCGGCGTGGCGTAGCCCTTGTGCTGGTCGAAGCGGTATTCGGGGTGTCGGGCGTGCAGCTCGTGCATCAGGCGGTCGCGGGTGACCTTGGCCACGATCGAGGCGGCCATGATGGCGCGATCGAGCGCGTCGCCGCCGATCAAGGCCTCGGCCGGGCAGGGCAGGCCCTTGGGCACCCGGTTGCCGTCGATGCGCGCGAACCCGGCCACATGCGCCACGCCTTCCACCGCACGCCGCATGCCCAGCATGGTCGCCTGGTAGATGTTGATGCGGTCGATCTCCTCGCTGTCGATCAGTACCACCGACCACGCCAGCGCCCGCTCGACGATGCGCGCGTACAACTGCTCGCGCCGCTGCGCGCTCAGCTGCTTGGAATCGTCCAGCCCGTTGATGCGCGGCTTGCTCGGGTCGAACACCACCGCCGCCACCGCCACCGGCCCGGCGAGCGGGCCGCGGCCGGCCTCGTCGACACCGGCGATCAACCGCGAATCGGGAATCGGGAATCGGGAATCGTGAAAAAGCGTGTCCTGCCTGGTCGGAGCCATAACGGTACCGTGGGAAGTCAAGCGCTTCACGACCCAGCTCCTGCCGATTCCCCACTCCCGATTCCCGATTCCAGCTGCGTCAGCAGCTCAGCCACCGCGTCGGCCGCGCGCGCCGACGCGTCGCGGCGCAGTTGCGCGTGCAGGGCGAGATAGCGCGGCTGCAGGGCGGCGACTTTTTCCGGTTGCTTGAACCAGTCCAGCAGGGCCACGCACAGGCGTTCCGGCGTGCAGTCGTCCTGCATCAGCTCGGGGGCGAGGTCGTCGTTGGCCAGGATGTTGGGCAATGCGTAGCGGTTGACCTTGAGCAGGCCCAGCGTCTTGACGATGCGGTAGGTGAGCGGGGCGACCTTGTAGCCGACCACCATCGGGCGCTTGACCAGCATCGCCTCCAGCGTCGCGGTGCCCGACGCCAGCAGCACCACGTCGGCGGCCAGCATCGCGGTGCGCGCCTGGCCCTCGAGCAGGTGCGAACGCAGCACCGGCAGCGACGAACGCGACAACTGCTCGGCCAGCAGCTGCTTGCAGCCAGGATTGGCTGCCGGTACCAGCACGTGCAGGTTGGACAGGTGCTCGGACACCAGCCAGGCAGCCTGGAAGAACGTATCGCCGAGCTTGCTGATTTCGCCGTGCCGGCTGCCGGGCAACACCGCCAGCACGGTGCTGGAGGCGGACAGGCCCAGTTTGGCGCGCGCGGCGTCGCGATCGGCCTGGTAGGCGATGTCGTCGGCCATCGGGTGGCCGACAAACCGCGCATCGATGCCGTGCCTGGCGTAGATTGGCGGTTCCATCGGAAACAGGCACAGCACCAGGTCGGCGCTGGCGCCGATCTTCTCCGCACGCTTCTCGCGCCATGCCCACACCGACGGGCTGACGTAATGCACGGTGCGCACGCCACGCTGCTTGAGCCAGCGTTCGACCGACAGATTGAAATCGGGCGCGTCGATGCCGATGAACACGTCCGGCTTCCACGCCAGCACCCGCTCGCGGAAGGCGCGGCGCAGCTTCAGCAGCCGCGGCAGATGCTGCAGTACTTCGGTCAGCCCCATCACCGCCAGCTCGCTGGCATCGAACCAGGTCTGGCAGCCGGCACCACGCATCGCATCGCCACCGATGCCGACGAACTCGGCAGCCGGATAGCGGCGACGCAGCTGGTCGATCAACCCTGCACCCAGGATGTCGCCGGAGGCTTCGCCAGCGATCAGCGCGATGCGTGGGGCGCGCGTTTGCGCGCTGGGAATCGGCAATGGAGAATGGGGAATCGGAAGTGCTGGCGATGGGCCGGCGGCAGGCGCGTCAGCGTGCGCGCCTGCATCGATTCCCGATTCCCGATTCCCAATTTCCCTCATCGCAACAACGGCCTTTCCGCCGCCTCAATGAACGCGAGCAGCCCGCGCACGTCCTCGCTGCTCTTGGCCTGTTCGGCCAGCTGCAGCTTGGCTTCGGCCAGCGGCAGGCCGGCGACGTACAGCGTGCGGTAGGCGCGCTTGATCGCGGTGATGCGCTCGGCATCGAAGCCGCGCCGCTTGAGCCCTTCGCTGTTGATGCCGCGCGGGCGGCCCAGCGATTCGCTGCCGACCATGGTGAACGGTGGGACGTCGCCGTTGGTCAGCGCACCCATGCCCAGGAAGGCATGCGCGCCGATCCGGCAGAACTGATGCGCACCGGCAAAGCCGCTGATGATCACGTAGTCGCCCACGCTGACATGGCCGGCCAGCGTGGTGTTGTTGGAAAACACGCAGTGGTTGCCGACATGGCAGTCGTGCGCCACGTGGGTGTAGGCCAGCATCCAGTTGTCGTCGCCGACCACGGTGATGCCGCCACCGCCGCCGGTGCCGCGATTGATGGTGACGAATTCGCGGATCACGTTGCCGTTGCCGATCACCAGCTCGGTGCGCTCGCCGGCGTATTTCTTGTCCTGCGGTTCGCCGCCGATCGCGGCGTGGCCGATGAAGCGGTTGTTGCGGCCGATGCGGGTCGGGCCGTGGATCGAGCAATGCGGCCCCACCTCGGTGCCCGCATCGATCTGCACATCGGCGCCGATCAACGAAAACGCGCCCACGCGCACATCGCTGGCCAGTTGCGCCGCCGGATCGATGACGGCGGTGGGATGAATCAAGGGTGCTTGATCACGCATCGTGTCTCACCTCCAAAAACGGATTATTCCTTGGCGCCGGCGCACATGACTTCGGCACTGGCCACGACTTCGCCGTTGACCTTGGCCTCGCCGTAATAGCATCCCATGTTGCGGATCAAGCGCTTCATCTGCACTTCCAGCATGAGCACGTCGCCCGGCACCACCTGCTTGTTGAAGCGGGCGTTGTCGACCTTGACCATGTAGAACAGCTTGGACAGCGCGTCGCGTCCCAGTCCGAGCTGGGTCATCACGCCACCGGCCTGCGCCAATGCCTCGATGATCAGCACGCCGGGCATCACCGGGCGGGTGGGGAAATGGCCCTGAAAAAATGGCTCGTTGATGCTGACGTTCTTCTGCCCGACGATGCGCTTGGCATCCAGGTCAAGCTCGACAACCCTGTCGATCAGCAGAAACGGATAGCGGTGCGGAATCAGCGTCTGGATCTGGTTGACGTCGATCGGCAGCTCGTAGGTGGGGTGACTCATTCTTTCTCCTTGCCCACAGCCAGGATGCGCCTTGCCAGCACATCGAGTTGTTTGAAGCGCGCGGCATTCTTGCGCCACGTGCGATTGTCGGTGAGAGGGGTCCCGGACGAATACTCGCCCGGCGCATGGATGGAATTGCGCACCACCGACTTGCCGGTGATCACCACCTTGTCGCAGATCTCCAGATGCCCGACCACGCCGACATGCCCGCCGAGCAGGCAGTAACGGCCGATCCTGGCGCTGCCGGCAATCCCGGTGCAGCCGGCGATGGCGCTGTGTGCGCCGATGTGGCAGTTATGCGCGATCTGCACCAGGTTATCCACGCGCACGTCCTCTTCCAGCACGGTGTCTTCCAGGGCGCCGCGGTCGATGCAGGTGTTGGCGCCAATCTCGCAATCGTCGCCGATCACCACGCCGCCCAGTTGCGGGACCTTGATCCAGTGGCCGGCATCCATCGCCAGGCCGAAGCCGTCGGCGCCGATCACCGCACCTGGATGAATGCGTACGCGCTTGCCCAGGCGCACCCGGGTCACCAGGGTGACGCGGGCGAGCAGCTCGCTGCCGTCATCGACCACGCAGTCCTCGCCGATGATGCTGCCGGTGCCGATCACGCAGCCATCGCCCACGCGGCTGCGCGCACCGATGCTGACGAACGGGCCGACGTGTGCGTTTGGCGATACCTGTGCGCTGGGGTCGATCGCCGCGGACGGGTGGATGCCCGGCTCGCGCACCGGCGCCACGTCGAACAGGGCGGCGATCTTGGCGAAGGCGGTATAGGGATCCTTGGCGACCAGCGCGGTGCCGCGTGCGTCCTGCGCGTCGTCGGCGCGCAGGACCACCACTGCGGCCTGCGTCTGGCCCAGCTGCGGACGGTAGCGTGGATTGGACAGGAAGCTCAGTTGTCCGGCGCCGGCATGCGCCAGGGTGGCGACGCCACTGACTTCGATGGCGCCATCACCGACGAGGGTCAGACCAAATTGTTCGGCAATCGCACTGGCGGTCAAGCGCATCAGGGTGAACCTCTTGTAAATGCGGGAGAGCGGCTTTAACGGGGAAAAAACACCATTAAGCAGTTCCCAACAAAGCCTGCGTATCTAGGGTGCTGTCGCGATCAAGCGGCGAATCCAGGAGCAAGCATATGAAAACCGTTCCTTCCATCCTTGGTGGTCTGGTCATGATGGGCGCGGTCGCAAGTGCATCGGCCCAATCCTTCGATGTCGAGCAGGGCAGGGCGACCGGTGAGCAGCAGCTGCAGTGTCTCAGCCTGCCTGCCGGCGACATCGCCAGCTGCCTGTCCAACACTGTTTCCACATGGTTCGACAGCTGGTTCTGACCGGCCGACATCCCCACCGGCGATACACGGGCGGCTCGCACAAGCGAGCCGCCTTTTTGTTGCCGTTGGCGGTTAGAACTGACCGCCGAAGGTGAACTGCAGACGTTCGATCTCGTCGTTGTCTTCCTTCTTCAACGGAAACGCGTAGCTGATCGAGATGGGGCCGACCGGTGCGCGCCACAACAGCGCCACGCCGGTGGACGCACGCAGCTCATTGGCCTTGAAGTTGTCCACGCCATCGTAGACATTACCGAAGTCGAAGAACGCTGACACGCGTGCCGACGGGCTGTCGAACAGCTTCGGGAAATACATTTCCACCGAACCGACGGTCTTGAACGAACCACCCAGCGGCTGGCCGCGCGTGTAGTTCAGGGTACTTTCCGAGCGTGGACCCAGCGTGTTGTCTTCGAAGCCGCGCACCGAGTTGGTACCGCCAGCGTAGAAGTTCTCGTAGAACGGCAGGCCGGTGGCCGTCACGGATCGGAGCAGGTTGCTGCCATTGCAGGCTTGTTCGGTAAATGTCGTACTGCTCTCTATTCCGCAAATCTCACGCGAGCTGTCTTTGCCATAGCTGTCGCCATAGCCCAGCTCGAAGCGCGTGTTCAACACGATCGCCGGGATGATCGGCCAGTAGTTGGAGATCTGGTAGTTGAACTTGTAGTACTCGACCGTGGAGCCGGGCAGGGTGGTCTCCAGGCCGACGCGCTGATACATGCCGCGGGTCGGCATGAAGAAGTCGTTGCGGGTATCGCGTGCCCAGCCCAGTTCGGTGCGCCAGGCATGGAAGGTGCTTGTGCCGATCGCATCGATATAATTGATGATGGCTTGCGGGGTCTGGCCCTGGAACGTGTTGATCTGGTTGCTGTCGACGCCGACCATCGCCGAGACGGTATCGTTTTCGGTGATCGGCACGCCGAACACCACCTGCGCCGAACCGTTCTTGCTGTTGTACTGCGCGGTGTTGAAGTCCGAGTAGTCCAGCGAGCGCCACGACAGGTTGTAGCCCAGCGACACGCCGTCGTCGGTAAAGAACGGGTTGGTGTAGGAGAACGCATAGCGCTGCTGGTAGCTGCTGCGCGAGGCTTCCACCGCCACCCGGTTGCCGCCGCCCAGGAAATTGTTCTGCGACAGCTGCACCGAGGTGGTCACACCGAAGCTCTGCGAGTAACCCAGGCCGAACACGAAGCTGCCGGAGGTGGTTTCCTTGACGTTGTAGACCACATCAACCTGGTCGTTGCTGCCCGGCACGGCCGGCGTTTCCACGTCCACGCTCTCGAAATAGCCCAGGCGCTGCAGGCGGATCTTGGAACGGTCGATTGCCGCCTGCGAGTACCAGGTGTTTTCGAACTGGCGCATTTCGCGGCGCAGCACCTCATCGGAGGTACGGCTGTTGCCCTTGTACAGGATGCGGCGCACGGTCACGCGCGGGCCCGGCACCACCTGCAGGTTCACCGCAACGGTGCGGTCCTCGCGGTTCGGGGTCGGCAGCGGGTTGACCTTGGCAAACGCGTAACCGACGTTGCTGAGCGTGTTGGTGATCGCATCGGAGGTGTACTCCAGCAGCGCACGCGAGAAGATGTCGCCGGCCTTGGGGATGACCAGGCGCTCGATGTCGGCCTGCGGCAGCACGGTGTCGCCGGTGACCTTGATCTCGGAAATCTTGTACTGCTCGCCCTCGGTGACGCCGGCGCTGACGAACATGTCGCGCTTGTCGGGGCTGATCGACACCTGGGTGGAGTCGATGCTGAAGTCCACGTAGCCGCGGTCCAGGTACCAGGAGTTGAGCTTCTCCAGGTCGCCGGACATCTTCTCCTTGGAGTACTGGTCGTCGCGGCGGTACCACGAGGCCCAGTTGTGCTCCTTGGATTCCCAGTTCTCCAGAATGTCCTCGTTGGCGAACTTTTCGGTGCCGATCAGGTTGACGTGGCGGATCTTGGCGGCCTTGCCTTCCTTGATCGCGATCGCCACGTCCACGCGGTTACGGTCCAGCGGGCTGACCGTCGGGGTGATCTCGACGTTGTACTTGCCGCGGTTGTTGTACTGGCGGGTCAGTTCCTGGGTCACGCGGTCCAGGCTCAGGCGATCAAAGGTGCCGCCCTCGGTCAGGCCGATGTCGCCCAGACCCTTGAGCAGCTCCTCGGACTTGATGTCCTTGTTGCCGGTCACGGTGAGCTTGTTGATCGCCGGACGTTCTTTCACGGTGATCACCAGGATGTTGCCCTGACGATCCAGCTGCACGTCTTCAAAGAAGCCGGTGCGGTACAGCGCACGGATCGAGTCGGCGACCTTGCCATCGTCCACGGTGTCGCCGCGGTTCACCGGCAGATAGGTGAACACGGTGCCGGAGGCAATGCGCTGCAGGCCGTCGACGCGGATGTCGCTGGCAACGAACGGCTCTGCGGCCAGGGCAACGACTGGCAGGCTGAGGCCGGCGGCAAGAGCGAGGGCAAGCAGGCGGCGAGTGGGAAGACGCGTCATGTCACATCCGGTTGGAGTCGATTTCGGGTGTTGCTGGATGCCGACGTATGACGACGACAACAGGCGGAAAGAGGGGAGCAGCTTCATCGTGGAACCAGGCCGAGGATGTCGTTGTAGAACGCCAGTCCCATCAGCCCGGCCAGGACCGCCAAGCCGACATATTGTCCGGCAATCATGGCCCGTTCGCTGATCGGGCTGCCCTTGACCAACTCGATAAGGTAATACAGCAGATGCCCACCGTCCAAGATCGGGATCGGCATCAGGTTGATGATCGCCAGGCTGAGCGACAGCAATCCCAGGAAATACAGGAACCAGTCGAGCCCGCGTTCGGCCGAGGCATTGGCCGCGCGCGCAATCGTGACCGGCCCGGAAATGTTCTTGACCGAGGCCTGGCCGGTCAGCATGCGCTTCATCATGCCCAGCGAATCGGCGGTCATCCGGCCGGTTTCACGGATTGCCGCCGGCACCGCGGCGAACACCCCATACTGCTGGCGGCTGTCGTATGCAGGTGCCTGTGCCGCCGCAAACCCCACGCCCAGCAGCCACTGGCCCTGCGGCGATCGACGTGGGGCGATCTCCAGCGCCAGCCGGTCTCCGCCGCGCGCGACTTCGATCATGCCGGTGCCGCCCTGCGCGCCCAGTGCCTGCAGTTGGACAGGAATCTCGTCGGCCGAACGGATCGGCTGGCCGTCGATGGCCACGATGCGGTCGCCCGGCTGCAGCAGCCCCTGCGCCGCAGAGCCGGCGACCACCTGGCCCACGACCGGCGGCTGCAGCATGAACTGCCAGCCGATGCCGGCCAGCGACGCCACGCGGCGCTCGTCAAAGCCGGCCGGCAGCTGCGACAGCCGCAGGGTGTGCTCGCGGTTGCCGGCGCCGTCGGTGGCGGTCAGCACGCGGATATCGCGCTTGTCCATCGCCGCCGTGGTGAGCTGCATGCTGGCATCGCTCCAACTGCTGACGGTGCGTCCGTCGATGCGCACGATGCGCTCGCCCGGGGTCAGGCCGGCTTCGGCGGCCAGGCCATCGGCACGGCCGACAGTGGGCGAGTAATCCTGCTTGCCGACCACGAACATCGCCCACAGCATCGCCATGCACAGCAACAGATTGGCGATCGGGCCGGCGGCCACGATGGCGATGCGCTGCCATACCGTCTTGCGGTTGAAGGCCTGGTCCTGCTCGGACGGATGGACGTCGCCTTCGCGCTCGTCGAGCATCCTGACATAGCCGCCCAGCGGGATGGCCGCCACCACGAACTCGGTGCCGTGACGGTCGAGACGCATCCACAAGGGCTTACCGAAGCCCACCGAGAAGCGCAGCACCTTGACGCCGCAGCGGCGCGCGACCCAGAAGTGCCCGAACTCGTGAAAGCTCACCAACACGCCCAGGCTGACGATCATCCACCAGACCGAACCGATGAAATCACCCATGGATGCAACTCGTCTGCGTAAATCGATCAGGCATGAAGGCGGTGATGGGCGAGGGCGCGTTCGGTGATCTGTCGCGCTTGCGCATCGGCAGAAAGCAGGGTGTCGAGGGAGTCGGCATTGTGCCGTGGGAGCGTTGTCAGTGTGTGTTCGACCAACGCGGGAATCGCTAGGAAACCCACCTGGCCCTGAAGAAACGCTGAAACAGCCACTTCATTGGCCGCGTTCAGGACCGCAGGCGCGGTTCCACCGGCCTCCAGCGCCTCCCAGGCCAGGCGCAGGCACGGGAATGCGGCCATGTCCGGAGCCTCGAAATCCAGTCGTCCCTGAGTCAACAGATCCAGCCCGCCAACGCCGGACTCGACCCGGTCCGGCCACGCCAGGCCGACTGCCAGCGTGGTGCGCATGTCCGGCAGGCCAAGCTGTGCCAGGGTGGAGCCGTCGACAAATTCCACCAGCGAGTGCACCAGGCTCTGCGGATGCACCAGTACATCGATCTGCGCACCGGGCAGGCCGAACAGGTGATGCGCTTCGATCACCTCCAGGCCCTTGTTCATCAAGGTCGCCGAATCCACCGAGATCTTCGGCCCCATCGACCATTTGGGGTGGGCGACCGCCTGCGCGGGCGTGACGGCGCCTAGCGCAACACGGTCCCAGCCCCGGAACGGCCCGCCGGAGGCGGTCAGGATCACCCGGCGCACGCCGCGACTGGCATCGGAGGAACGCAGGCACTGGAAGATGGCGCTGTGTTCGCTGTCGATCGGGATGATCTCGGCGCCGGCGGCAGTTGCGGTGCGGGTCAGCAGCTCGCCGGCCAGCACCAGCGATTCCTTGTTGGCCAGCAACAGGCGCTTGCCAGCGCGGGCCGCAGCCAGCGTGGAGGGCAGGCCGGCCGCTCCCACGATCGCCGCGACCACGGTGTCGCAGGCATCGCTGGCGGCCAGCGCGTCCAGGGCGTCGGCACCGGCATGCGCCTGGGTGGCCAATCCGGCCGCACGCAGACCGTCGCGTAGCGCCGGATACAGGGATGGGTCGGCAATCACCGCATGCGCAGGGCGGTGGGTGACGCATAGCGCCAGCAGGGCGTCGAGCTTGCTGCCGGCCGACAACACGCTGGCGCGCAGCCGCTGCGGATGACGGGCAATCACATCCAGTGCCGACGCACCGATCGAGCCGGTGGCGCCGAGCACGGCGACCTGACGGAGAGGGGAGCCAGCCATGCCTAAAATCCGAGAATTTCCTTGCCGAGTGCGAACACCGGCAGGGCGGCGAGTACGCCGTCGATACGATCCAGCACACCACCGTGGCCCGGAATCACCGCACCCGAGTCCTTGGCGCCGGCGTGGCGCTTGAGCAGGCTCTCGAACAGATCGCCCAGCACCGAGGCCAGCACCGCCACTGCCGAGACCAGGACCAGTTGCGGCACATGCGCCAGGGTGAGTCCGGCCAGCCAGCCGAAGGCGCAGGCGACCACGATGCCGGCGAACAGGCCGCCGAGCAGGCCTTCGATGGTCTTGTTGGGGCTGACCCGCGGCGCCAGCTTGTGCTTGCCGAACGCGCGGCCGGCGAAATAGGCGCCCGAATCGGCCGCCCACACCATGGTCAGCGCGGTCAGCAGCCACAGATTGCCCTTGTCCGGGTTGGCATGCAGCAGCACCAGCGCGGCCCAGGCCGGCAGGACCGCCAGCGTGCCTGCGGCGAGCTTGAGCGCGCGCGCCTGGCCGTTGCCGTGATCGGCACCGAAGGTGAAAAAGCGCAGCCACAGCAGCGCCAGCAGCCACCAGACCACACCCACCAAGGCGGCGATCTGGAACAGCACCATTGAGCCGGCCGAGGCCCAGACCATCAGCACCATCAGCAGCAGATTGAGCATCAGCAGCACGGTGCGCGGCAGGCTGTCGTCGATGCCGGAGAGCTTGAGCCACTCCCACAGGCCGGTCAGGAACAGGATCGCTGCCAGCGCCGCCAGCCACTGCGTGGGCAGCAGCACGATCGCGCAGATGGCGAGCGGCGCCATGATCAGCGCGGCAATCACGCGGGTCTTGGTCATGCGGACGAGCTCTCCGTCGCCTTGTCGGCGATCTGGGCGCTGGTCAGACCGAAGCGACGTTCGCGCCCGGCATAGTCGTCCAGTGCCTGCTGCAGCACGCCGGCGTCGAACTCCGGCCACAGGGTTTCGGTGAACCACAGTTCGGTATAAGCCAGCTGCCACAGCAGGAAATTGCTGATGCGGGTGTCGCCACCGGTGCGGATGAACAGGTCCGGCGCCGGCAGATCGGCCAGCGCGACGCGGCTGGCCAGCAGCGCTTCGTCGATCTGCTGCGGTTGCAGGCGACCGGCGGCCACCTCTTCGGCCAATGCCCGCGCGGCCAGCGCAATGTCCTGACGGCCGCCGTAGCTGGCGGCGATGCTCAGCACCAGCCGCGCATTGGCGGCAGTGATGCGTTCGGCACCGAGCATGCGCTCGCGCAGCGGCGCCGCAAAGCGGCTGCGATCGCCGATGAAGCGCACTTGCACGCCACGGCGCTGCAGCTCGTCGACCTCGCGATCGAGCGCATGCAGGAACAGCTTCATCAGCGCATCGACTTCTTCCTGCGGGCGCCCCCAGTTTTCACTGGAAAACGCGAACAGGGTGAGCGCCGAGACGCCTTTTTCCAGGCAGAAATCGATGGTGCGATTGACCGCGCGCGCGCCGGCGCGATGGCCGATCATGCGCGGACGCCGCCGACGCTGCGCCCAACGCCCGTTGCCATCCATGATGATGGCGATATGGCGCGGCACGGCGGCAGCGGAAGGTGCTGGATGCATGGCAGGCGTCGCCACGATCAGACCGTCATCAGTTCCTGTTCCTTGGCCTTGACGACCTCATCCACATCCTTGATGGCCTTGTCGGTGAGCTTCTGGATGTCGTCTTCGGCGCCGCGCGCTTCGTCTTCGGTGGCCGCCTTGTCCTTGAGCAGATCCTTGACCTGCTGGTTGGCATCGCGACGGATGTTGCGGATGGCCACCTTGCTGTCTTCGCCCTCGCCATGCACGGCCTTGCTGAGCTCTTTGCGGCGCTCTTCGGTCAGCGGCGGCAGGTTCAGACGGATCACGGTGCCGACCACGGTCGGGGTCAGGCCCAGATCCGAGGCATAGATCGCTTTCTCGACGTCCTTGATCATGCCCTTGTCGAACAGGCTGATGACCAACGAGCGGCCTTCGGAGACGCTGATGCTGGCAACCTGATTTAGGGGGGTGTCGGTGCCGTAGGCCTTGACCTTGATGCCGTCCAGCAGCGCCGGCGAGGCGCGCCCGGTGCGCACGGTGGTCAGGGAATGGCGCAGAGCATCGATGCTCTTGGTCATGCGCGTCTGCGCGTCTTGTTTGATCTGGGTGAGCATCGCCGGAATCCGTGTGGAGCTGAATCCGGAGATTATAGCCGGGACTGGGGTTTCACGACTCGCGGGTCGTCAGGACCCGCGTAAGCCGGTTCACTTGCCGGTGCCGGTGCCGGCGCCGCTTCCGCTGGAGCCGCTCCACCGGCAGGCATCAACGCAGGCGCCAGCACTGCGCTTTAACGAATCCCCAATCCCGATTCCCGATTCCCGCCCTCAGCTCCGGCCCTGCACCAACGTGCCGATCTGCTCGCCATGCAGGATGCGCAGCAACACGCCGGGCTCGCTCATGCCGAAGATGCGCAGCGGCAGGTCGCTGTCGCGCGCCAGGGCGAAGGCGGCGGTGTCCATCACTTCCAGGCCCTGCAGGATGACCTGGTCGTAGGTCAGGCTGTCGTAACGCACTGCGTCAGAATGCTTCTTCGGGTCCTTGTCGTACACGCCGTCGACCTTGGTTGCCTTGAGCAGCAGGTCGGCGCCGATCTCGATCGCGCGCAGCGCCGCACCCGAGTCGGTGGTGAAGAACGGATTGCCGGTGCCGGCGGCGAAGATCGCGATGCGGCCCTTCTCCAGATGGCGGATGGCGCGACGGCGGATGAAGTCCTCGCAGACATCGTTGATCTTGATCGCGCTCATCACGCGGACCTTGGCGCCAAGCTTTTCCAGCGCGTCCTGCATCGCCAGCGCATTGATCACGGTGGCCAGCATGCCCATGTGGTCGCCGGTGACGCGGTCCATGCCGCTGGCGGCCAGGCCGGCGCCGCGGAAGATGTTGCCGCCGCCGATCACCAGCGCGACCTGCGCGCCGGCCTGTTGGGCCTCGATCACTTCGTGGGCCAGGCGATTGATGACCTTGGGATCGATGCCGTAATCCCCGTCTCCCATCAGCGCCTCCCCGGAAAGTTTGAGAAGAATGCGGCGATAGGCAAGTTCGGACATGGGAAAAACCTCGGTGTGGGGGATCGGCAAACGCCGGCAAGTCTAGCGGAAGCCTGTCACCGGGCGTGGTAAAAATTCGGTATCGGGGACGACGTGACGCGTTGCTCAGTGCGCGCGCGGAGGTTGCAGCGTCGGCACATCGGTCGCATCGTAGGCGGTGACGCGGTTGCGGCCGCGATGTTTGGAACGATACAGCGTGCTGTCGGCGGCCTGCAGTAGATGCTCGATGCTGTCGAACTGCCGGTCGCCACCGCCGTGGGTGGCCAGTCCTGCCGAGAAGGTGATGTGCAACGGGCCGCCCTGCAGTTGCGCCATCGGCGTGCGCGCGGTTTCGGCCAGGATGCGCTCGACCACCATCAATGCCGCCTCTGCCGCGGTATTGGGCAGGATCACCAGGAATTCCTCGCCGCCATAGCGGGCGACCAGGTCGCTGGTGCGCACCATGCGTTGCAGCGTCTGCGCAAAATTGCGTAGCACCTCGTCGCCGACCAGATGGCCATACGCATCGTTGACGCGCTTGAAGTCGTCCAGGTCGATGAAGGCGATCGACAGTGGCCAGTTCTGCCGCGATGCCAGCTCGAACTCATGCGCGAGCGCAGTGCCCAGCTGATGGCGATTGAACACGCCGGTCAACGCATCGCGGCTGGCCTGTTCGGCCAGGTGGCGCATGCGGTTTTCCGATTCGTCGGCATGCCTGCGCGCTTCGGCCACATCCTGCAATTCGCGCAGGCTGCGCAGCATCGCCAATTCGCGCGCCTGCTCGAAGATCATCTGGATGTGCTCGGGTTGCGGCACGCGGATGTCGAACAGGGCCTCCAGTTCGGGCAGCGACTCGGCGATGCGTTCGATCACTTTTTCGAAGCGTTCGGCATCCAGTTCCAGCACGTCCTGCGCCTGTCGCTGCGCGCGTTCGGTAGCGGCCACGGCGCTGGCCGACAGCCAGATGTCTGCTAGGCGTCCGGACAGCGCGACACAGGCCATGAAGGGCTCCAGGCTGGTCAGCTCCTCCTCGCTTTGCGCGATGGCGTTCTGCAGGTACGGCGGCAACTGCCAGTGATGCGCGAGCCATGCGCCGACCTCGGCATGGGTGGCGCCCAGATGCGCGCGTTCGGCATCCAGCAGCGCGGTGTTGTCGGGCGCTTGTTCCAGGAGCGACGCATACAGTTGGGGCACGCCCTGCAGCAGGGCAAGCTTGCCGATGTCCTGCAACAGGCCGGCCAGCATGAGTTCTTCGGGTTTGCGGATGCCGTAGGCCTGCCCGAGGATGCGACTGGCCAGCGCACACAGGCCGGCCCGGCGCCAGATGCGCTCATGCAGCGGATGTGCGGTGAACGTGCTGCGCACGCCGTGTACCATCGAAAACCCCAGCGCCAGACTCAGGGTCGCATTGAGGCCGAGCATGGCCAGCGCCTGGCCAAGGTTGTCGATGCGGCGGCGGCTGGCGTACAACGGCGAATTGGCAACGCGCAGCATGCGCGCGCTCAATGCCATGTCCATGCCGATGACGTTGGCCGTGGTGGTCATGTCCACGTCGGGGTCCTGCGCCAGCTCGATGACGCGCAGCGCGACGCCGGGAGGCGAGGGCAGGTTGCGGCAGTAATGCAGGGCGGCCTGTAGATCTGGTTGCATGGGTCATCGCCGGCGGTGAGCGCAAGCATACCGCCGCGCTCGTTAATGGGGCACGCCATGCTCCGCCATCGCCGCGCTGCAGCG
This sequence comes from Xanthomonas arboricola, assembly GCF_002940665.1. Lineage (GTDB taxonomy): Bacteria > Pseudomonadota > Gammaproteobacteria > Xanthomonadales > Xanthomonadaceae > Xanthomonas > Xanthomonas arboricola_B. Next base: position 247,719 of record NZ_MIGY01000003.1, on the reverse strand, counting down.
CGTGCGTGATGGACGCGAAAGCTTGGTCGGCATCAAGGTTTAGCGGCAGCGGCAACGACATCTGTAGAGTTGAGGCCGGTTGTGTGCCCGGCGGATGCGTTCGCTTCAGTTTCGGGAGCGGAAAGGGGGGCAGCTGCGGGCAAAAAAAAGCCGCGGCAGGCCGCGGCTTCTTCTGTGCAGTAGCGAGGATCAGGCCAGTCCGGCCTGCTTCATCACTTCGGCGGCGTAGTCTTCCACCACCTTCTCGATGCCTTCGCCAACGGCCAGGCGCTGGAAACCGACCACGTCCGCACCGGCAGCCTTGACGGCCTGCTCGACGGTCTGGTCGGTGTTCAGCACGTACGGCTGGCCGTACAGCGTCACTTCGTTGACGATCTTGCTGATCTTGCCGCTGATGATCTTTTCCAGGATATCGGCCGGCTTGGCCTTGTCCTTCTCAGACATCTTGGCCAGTTCGATTTCCTTTTCCTTGGCGACGAACTCGGCCGGAACATCGGAGGCCTTGACGTGCGGCGGGTTCATCGCAGCAATGTGCATGGCGATGCCACGGGCCAGTTCGATGTCGCCACCCTTCAGCTCGACCAGCACGCCGATGCGACCGCCGTGCACGTAGGCCGCAACGTTGTTGGCGCTGTCGATGCGAACCAGGCGACGCACCTGCAGGTTCTCGCCGACCTTGGCGATAACCGCTGCGCGACGCTCTTCAATGGTTTCGCCGCTGTCGAGCTTGACGCTCTTGAGCGCTTCGGCATCGGCTGCGTCCGAGTTCAGTGCGGCGGTGGCCACGGTCTCGGTGAAGGCCAGGAAGTTCTCGTCCTTGGCGACGAAGTCGGTTTCGGAGTTGACTTCGACCAGCACGGCCTTGCCGCCGGCCTGTGCGGTGGCGATGCGGCCTTCGGCGGCAACGCGGTCAGCCTTCTTGTCGGCCTTGGCCAGGCCCGACTTGCGCAGCCATTCGGCAGCGGCGTCGATGTCGCCTGCGTTTTCGACGAGTGCCTTCTTGCACTCCATCATGCCGGCGCCGGTGCGCTCGCGCAGTTCCTTGACCAGGGAAGCAGTGATTTCCATGGAATTACCTCATATGGACGAATGCGTGCGGCGGAGTGTTCCGCCAGTAGGAGACGGCGCAGCCATGCCGGCCGCCCCCGTAGAAATGTTCAGTGGCCTCGGCGACGGGGCGCAGTGGACCCGTCGGGGCTGCGGCCGCACAGCATGGTGCGGCCGCATTGCAGGCCGATTACTCGGCAGCCGGAGCGGCGGCGTCGGCCGGTGCGTCAACCTTCTTGTCGCCCTTCTTGGCCGGAGCGCGACGGCCCTTGCCTTCGTCGGCGGACTCGGCGGAGAACTCTTCTTCGCGAACCGAAGCGGAGTTCGGCGCAGCAGCCTTGCCTTCCAGCACGGCGTCGGCAGCGGCGCGTGCATACAGCTGCACGGCACGGATGGCGTCGTCGTTGCCCGGGATGGCGTAGTCGACCAGGGCCGGGTCGTAGTTGGTGTCGACCACCGCGATCACCGGAATGCCGAGCTTCTTGGCTTCCTTGATGGCAATGTCTTCATGGCCGATGTCGATCACGAAGATCGCGTCGGGCAGACGGTTCATTTCCTTGATGCCGCCCAGCGAGGCGTCCAGCTTCTCGCGCTCGCGACGCAGGCCCAGCACTTCGTGCTTGACCAGCTTGTCGAAGGTGCCATCGGTCTCGGCCGACTCCAGTTCCTTCAGGCGGGCAACCGACTGCTTGACGGTACGGAAGTTGGTCAGCGTGCCGCCCAGCCAGCGCTGGGTCATGAACGGCATGCCGCAACGCTCGGCTTCTTCCTTGATGGACTCGCGCGCGCTGCGCTTGGTGCCCAGGAACAGCACGGTGCCGCGCTTCTGCGCGATCGAGGAGAGGAAGTTCATCGCGTCATTGAAGAGCGGAACGGTCTTCTCGAGGTTGATGATGTGGATCTTGCCGCGCGCGCCGAAGATGTACGGCGCCATCTTGGGGTTCCAGTAGCGGGTCTGGTGACCGAAATGGACGCCGGCTTCCAGCATCTGACGCATGGTGACTTGGGGCATTGAAGTAACTCCTGATAGCGGAATCGCCGTGCGCGGGCTTGACTTTAAAGAGTCCGCACATGGATGTGCGGGCCCTTGCGAAAGGGTGCGCACGTAATTCCGGGGTTGGGCTTCCCTGTCGCCTCCGTGACGAACCCCTTGTGGGGGCACCCCGGCACGGATGGCGGCGGCAGGTGTGAATTCGTCGATGACGTCCGACGTGAACGACGCAATGCGTGGGATACGCAAAACAGCCGGCGGAGTATAGCCGGCGGAGCGAGTGCATGCAATCGGGAACCGGGAACCGGGAATCGCACGAGCTTAGGTGCGCGGGCGTCCAAAAGCCCACGAACGATCAGCTGCCGCCATGCGCCTTACCGATTCCCCATTCCCCATTCCCCATTCACGGCTGCAGAGCCAGCGTGCTTTCGATGTCGCTGTTGATGCGTGCCACGAAGCGGCCATTGCCTGCGGGCAAGTCGGTGGGCAGCGGCCATTGGCGGGTCTGGCCGGGCAGCACGTAACCGGCGAGGTCGTCGCGGATGCTACGGCGGGTGCCGCCGGCATCGATGTAGGCCAGGTCGGCCAGCCTGGCGTGGCTGAGCCCGGCGTTGTGGACTTTCAGTGAGCGGCCGTTGCCGTGGCCGGACAGGCTGGCCTGCAACAGCGGGTGCGGGTCGCCGGGCTGGCTGGGCAGGGCGAACACCGGCGTGGAATACCGCAGCAGTTCGGTGTCGCTACCGGCGGCATGCTGGGTTACCACCAACCGGTAGCTGTCTTCGGTCTGCGCCGGGCTGGGAGTTAGGCGGATCACCCGCAGCAGTTGCCGGCCTTGCGCGGGAATTTCGAAATGCGCCGGGCTGACGGTGGCCGCGGTAGCGGGTTCGAGCAGCTCGCGGTCGCCGTCCTGGCGCCAGCGGTAGAGTCTGGCTTCGGCGCGCCACGGCAATGCAGCATGGTTGTAAAGCCAGACGGTCGCTTGGTCGCTGTCGGCGGGAATGCGTGCGGTGGTCGGAGCGATGGCGATCTCGGCGCCAACGGCGCTGCCGGTGAGGGCCAGGCTGGCCAGTGCCAGCGCCAGCAGGCAGCAACGGGGGCTGGGCGCAGTCATGGTCAGAACGCGATCGTGGTCATGCGCGTGCTGCCGGCAGGCGCTGGCCCGGCGAGTGCGCTGGCATCCTGCCCGGTACTGGTGAGGGCGGGGGCCTCGGCGCTGCTGTCTGCCGTAGCGATCGCCATCGGCGTACCCCTGGAACAGCTGGCGCGCGGCGGCGCAGTGCGCAGCTCGCAGCCGCTGAGCAGGCGCAGGCCGATGTGCAGGGTGAAGTTCTCCGGGCCACGGGCAGTGGCCGCACCGGCTGTAGTAGAGGTCGCGGTGAAGACGAGGGCGACCAGCGTCAGGCGCTTCAGTAAGGTGACCAGCGTCATAAAGGCAATCGTTTGCATAGGAGACGTAACGAATAGCGACGTTCCAGATGCGAACTTTATTAACTGTCAGTAAGTGATCGAGACGGTCACCGTGTCGTTGTAGGCGCCCGCAATGGGCTGCTGCGGTGCCGGTGCGCGGCCATAGACGGTCACCGTCTGAGTGACTCCGTTGCCGGTGCCGTTGAGCGTATCGACGCCGATGCTGGTGCCCCAGCGATTGCCGCGGCCAGCGTCCCGATACAACTCGTAGGCAATGTAGTTGGCACTGCTGGCATGGCGCATGCGCCGGATGCTGCCGGTGGCATTGACGCCGTCGCCTAGCCCGATATTCCAGGCGGTGCGGTTGGTGCACGACAGGCTGATGGTGGAGGTACGGTCGATGGCGGTATCGATGGAGCCGGCGATGCTGCCGAAATCCAGGTCGGTGGTGACGTAGGTATTGCAGCGTGCCGGCACGTTGGCCGAGGCAGTGAACGGGAAGGCGTTGCTGGCGGTCTTGGCGCCGCTGCCGCCGGCCGTGCAGCTGCTCGGCGCCGGCGGGACACCGGTGATGCTCTCGTTGTAGGAGTAGCGCAGCACGGTATCGGCACCGCCGAAACTGCTGGTGTGGTTGCCAACCGACAGGATCTGATTGGCCGGAATGCGCCCGTAGAGGGTGATGGTGGTCGTCTGCGAGCCGCCGGTGATCACCGGAACGCCGTAGGACAGCGTCAGCACGCGCGGCGAAGGCGTCGTCGACCCGGTGGCGCCCCAGACCTGGGTACGCGTGGCCTCGCTGTAGATCTGGAAGTCCAGGCTGTCGCCGGTGGGGTTGAGCATGCGGCGCGGCGCGTACAGTCCGTTGCTGGCGCTGCCCGGCCCGAGGTCCAGGCAAAGACTCACCTGCGCATAGCCCAGCACGCTGAGCGCAGCGGTCGCGCAGGAGACGTTGAGCGTCGCCACTGCATCGGTGGTGCCGTTGGCCGCCACGTTGCCGAATGCCAGCGGGGTGCCGAGGGTGACGCTGCAGGTGGTGTCCGCGCGCGCATTCTGGCTGGGTGCAAGCCACAACGCGGCGATCGCCAGCGCAAGCACGAAGCGGCAGGCTGCAAGCGGATTCATGGGGTCTGCTGCTCGAGGACGCAGGGCAGCGGGCCGACCCGCGGAATGCCGCTGCGGATGGCCGGGTAGGTGAATCGCACGCTGCAGCGGCCAGTAGGCAGCTCCACCAGGATGCGGTTGTCGACCTGCAGGTTGTCCAGATAGGTCTCGCCGTCATAGCCGACCACCACGCGTTCGGCATTGCCCTCGCGCTGCACCACACTGCCGACCGGCAACGGCATGCCCTGGGCGTCGTGCAGCACGATCATGGCCGCGCGTACCCGGGTGATGCCGAAGCGCACCGTCACCCCGGACTGCTGGCGCGGTGTCACCGCGGTATCGACGCGATCCACCCGCAGGTCCGCCGGCAGGTTCAGGGTGTCGATGGATAGCTGATTGCGCTGCCACGACTGCAACGGGGTGACCAGCAGCATCCCGCGCGCGTCGGTGACGCCGATCAGGCGATTCTCCAGCCGCACCGGAATGCCGGGCTGGCCGTCGGTGGAGACCACCGCAAAGGCATCCTGGATGTCGCGTGCGGCAAAGCCGCTGCCGTCCATCCACACCAGACTGCCGCTGGCGCTGGCATAGCCGAAGTTGTCGCCGTCCTGGTTGGCGACGCCGAAGTTGTAGCGGCCGATACGGTTCAGCCATCCCAGTTCGGCCAGGCCTCCGCTGGCATCGTCGCCGGCGCGCCCCTGCAGGCGCCAACCGATCCCGCCCAGATCGCCGTCGCCGGGCAGCGGCTGGCTGAGATCGGCCACAAATCCGGTGCGGTCACCATTGCGCTGCACCGATGCGCTGGCCTGGCGTAACTCGCCGAACGTGGTCGACAGCGACAGATACAGGCTGCGGTCGCTGCGCACATCCAGATTCTGGTTGCCCGACAGATTGGCCGCCCAGGTGCGCCCGAAACTGCGCGACCAGAACAGGCTCGCGTAGCGCGAGGTGTCGCCTTGCGGGTAGCTCAGCCGCACATAGCTGGTGCCGAGCGAGCCGATCGGATCGACGTTGATGCCGAACACCGCGCGGTCGCTGACGCGCGCCGGCAATGCGCCCTGCAGCGCGCCCAGATCGCGATAGTCGCCGTGGGTGCGCTGGGTGCCGACAGTGAAGTTGAAGCGACGATTGTTCCAGGCATACCCCAGCACGTACTGGCCGCCGCGCAGCGCATCCATCCGGCTATGCGCGTAGGCCGCGTTGACCACCCCGCCCACACCGAGCAGCCACACGCCGCCGGCGCCGCCATTGACCACGCCGCCGCCGGCCTCGGCATGCGCTTCGATGGTGACGTCCTCGCGCAGGCCTTTGCGCAGCGTGGCGCTGGCGACCGTGCGCGAGTCATAGGAAAACGAGCGCACGCCGTAGTCCTGGCGCAGATGGCCGATGCCGGCAGACCACTCGGAAACGCCGCGCGCCAACAGCTGCGGCGTGCCATAGAACGCGAAGTCGAGCCGGCGCACTTGGCCGAAGGCATCGGTCACCACGATCTGCGCCTGCCCGGTACCGCTGATGCCTGGTTGCGCAGCCAGCTGGAACGGGCCGGCCGGCACTTGGCCGCTGTACTGGCGCAGGCCATCGACGTAGAGCTCCACGGTCGATGGCACCACCGCCTCGCCCAGGAAGCTTGGCGTGGGAGTGAGCACGCGGTACGGCTGCAAGGCATAGTTGCGGCCGACCTGTACCCCGCCCAGGCGGATCGAGCGGCTCCAGTCGACAAAGCCGCTGTAGAAATCTCCGGCCGTCAGGCTGGTGGCGCTGTCGGGGAAATCCATTTGCCAGGCGCTGTCCAGGCGCACCGCTTCGCTGCGCCAGCGCTGGTCCTGCGGGCGGTCGTAGGCCAGGAACACCGCGGTGGTGTCGACCATGCCGCGGCCGATGCCGAAACCGCGCAACTCGGTCGCCAGCGACACGCTGCTGGCGCCGGCATTGCGTGTGGCATAGAAGTCGTAGTTGAGCAGGATGCCCGGCGAGGCGGTGGCGCTGGGCGGTGCGACCTGTTCGGCCTTGAGCACCGTGGTGGAGAGCGACAGCTGCGCCAGCGGCACCTGCAGTGCCAGTCGCTGCAGTGCGGCGTCGTAGCGCACTTCCACGTCAGGCAGGCGATCCAGGTCGACCAGCTCGCTGGCGGCGCGGTCGGCCAGGATGAAGCCGAGCTTGCGCAGCGTGTCGACCGAGCCGCGCAGGTGGCCGTCCACCAGTTCGAACGGTGCCAGACCGCGGTCGGCCTGATTGAGGGTGACATCCAGGTACAGCGTCTGCGCCAGGGACGCCACGCTCTGCGGAGCCTGATCGGGGAGCGCTGCCATGTCGGCCAGATCGCCGGACGCAGCGTGTGCCAGGCAGGTGGCCGTCGCAAGCAGCGTCATCGCCAGCCGGCCCGCATCACGGCGCCGCTGGCGCGGCCAACAAGGTGCGTTCGTCTGCCTCACCATTGATCCTTGCGATGATGGCGCCGCGGCCGAACTGGGCCAGCGGTGCACCCAGCGACCAGCGCATGGTCTGGCCGGGCAGGACATAGCCCACCAGTCCGTTCAATACGCTCTTGGTCGTGCCGTCGACCCGATGCTGCAGGTCGGCGACTTGGGCGTGTCCGTTGCCGGTGTTGCTGATCTGGATCTGCGCATTGCCGTCGCTGCCGGCAATTACCTGCGTGCTCAGGGTCGGCGTGGATTCGGTCTTGCCCGGTGGCAGCAAAAAGATCGGCACCGAATAGCGCAACACGAATTGCATGCCCTTGAGATCCGCATCGGTGCTGGGCAATTCGTCGACGATGATGCGGTAGCAGACTTCCTCGCTGGCGGGCGCAGGCCCGGCGCGAATCACGCGAATCAGCTGGCGCTCGCCGGCGGCAAGCGTGCGCATCGGCGGGCTGACCAGCAGTTCCTGGGTCGGGTCGAGCTGATCCTTGCCGTCACGCTGGGTCCAGCGATAGGCACGGGTCTGCACCTGCACCGGCGCGCTGCCGCTGTTGCTCAGCCAGAGCCCGTCGGCGGACTGCTGCGCGCTCAGTGTCAGCGAGGTCGGTGCCAGCTGCAGGCTGGCCGCCTGTGCAGACCGCAGCGGCAAGCCGCTGCCAAGCGCCAGCGTGAGCGCCAATCCGGCCGTCACCAGCCAGACTGGCATCCGGTACCACGGGCGGTGGTGCGATGGCATGCGCGCGCTCAATAGACGATCGTGGCGGTGATGGTGTCTTGGTAGGCACCGATCGCGGGATTGTTGGCCGATGGGTTGGTCACGCGGCCATAGACCGGATAGATCTGGTTGATGCCGGTGGCGGTGCGGCTCAGCGTATTGGTGCCGGTGGTGCTGCCCCACACCGTGCTGCGGCCCAGATCCTGGTACAGCTGATAGGCGATGAAGTTGTTGGTGGTGACCAGCGCATCGGTGTTCTTCATGCGGCGGGTGGTGACATCGTTGGCGGTGCCGGCATTGCTGCCCGCGCTCAATGCGATGTTGTACGGGGTCAGCGCGGTGCACTGCGCGGTCACGCTGCCGTTGGCGTCCGCATTTGTGGTCGAGGTGGACAATACCGAGCCGAAGTCGACGTCCGTCGCCGAGGCGGCGGTGATGGTGCAGGCCTTGGTGACGGCGATCTTGACGTTGAACGTTGTGGTGTCTGCTGCAGTGGCGGCGCCAATGGTCGAGAGCAGGCCGAGGGACAGCAGGACAGGACGGACAGTACGCATGGACATTTCCTTGACCAGTCTGGTCATTAGTGACGCGACGGCTTGTCGCCTTCCCTGCAATGCATCAGCTGTGCCAAAGATTACCCTGAATAATTCGTCTATCTCACTGTTTAACCTAAAAGTTTTCGTGAAATTGCGATGTCTTCCGGATGACTCCGATTGCGTATTTTTTGACGCGCGCGGTAGTGCGTCACACATGAATACGCGGTGCTGCCAGTTTTCTGCTGCCCCGTCCGTTTCCACCGGTCTACCGCCTTCAGCATGAAAATGCCCATGCGGGTCGTTCAGATTCAGCCCGAATCGGCGATAATCGCTGCCATGAGCGTCAATCTGAAAACCAAAGAAGAAATCGAACTGATGCGCGTCGCCGGCCGTCTGGCTGCCGAGGTGCTCGATGTCGTGGCGCCGTATGTGCAGGCGGGCGTCACCACGGCCGAGCTGGACCGCATCTGCCACGACCACATCGTCAACGTGCAGGGCACCATTCCTGCCAACGTCGGCTACCGCGGCTTTCCCAAAAGCGTGTGCACCTCGGTCAACAACGTGATCTGTCACGGCATCCCGAGCGCGGCCAAGGTGCTGAAGGACGGCGACATCGTCAATATCGATGTCACCGTCATCAAGGACGGCTGGCATGGCGATACCAGCCGCATGTATTACGTCGGCACGCCGTCGGTGATGGCCAAGCGGCTGGTGGAAACCACCTACGAGGCGATGTGGCGCGGCATCCGTGCGGTCAAGCCGGGCGCAACGCTGGGCGATGTCGGCCACGCGATCCAGAAGTTCGCCGAAGCCGAGCGTTTCAGCGTGGTGCGCGACTACTGCGGCCACGGCATCGGCAAGGTCTACCACGACGAGCCGCAGGTGATGCATTACGGCCGTCCCGGCGAAGGCCTGGTGCTCAAGCCCGGCATGACCTTCACCATCGAGCCGATGATCAACGAAGGCACCTACCACCATAAGACTCTGCCGGACGGCTGGACCGTGGTGACCAAGGACCGCAAGTTGTCCGCGCAGTGGGAACATATGGTCGCGGTGACCGAAGACGGCGTGGATGTGCTGACGCTGTCGCCGAACGTTCCCGCTCCGGTATGACGGCCACAACGGCGGACCGACCCGACCCGGGTGTCGCCGGCGATGCCGAGTGGGCCGCGCAAGCGCGCCCGCTGCTGGTGCATGCCGACATGCGGCTGTGCAAGCGCTTCGACCAGGGCGAGCCGATCGAACGCCTGGTGGCCTTGCGCGCCCGCGCGGTCGATCAACTGATGCGCAATGCGTGGACGCGCTGCATCCCGGCCGACGCCGGGCTGTCGTTGCATGCCGTCGGCGGTTACGGGCGCGGCGAACTGTTCCCGCGCTCGGATGTGGATGTGCTGGTGCTGGGCGAGACCGGCGTGCAGCAACAGCACGAGCAGGCCCTGGCACGGCTGTTCGCCCTGCTGTGGGATGTGGGCCTGCCGATCAGCCACGCGGTGCGCTCGCCGGCGCAGTGCACCGCCGCGGTCGCCGATCAGACGGTGCTGACCGCCTTGATCGAAGCGCGCCCGCTGGTGGCCGGCAGCCAGGCGCGTGCCGCGCTGGCGGCAGCGATTTCGCCGCAACAGGTGTGGCCGGCGCGCGAGTTCTTCCAGGCCAAGCGCGAAGAGCTGCTGGCGCGGCACCAGCGCTTCGGCGATACCGCCGACAACCTGGAGCCGGACATCAAGGACGGCCCCGGCGGTCTGCGCGACCTGCAGACGCTGGGCTGGATGGCGCTGCGCGCGTTCGGGGTCAAGGATCTGGAGGCGCTGGTCGGGCTCGGCCATGTCGGTTTCGACGAGGCCGTAGCGCTGCGGCGCGAACGCGAGGAACTGGCGCGCTTGCGCTTCGGCCTGCATCTGGTCGCCAAACGGCCGGAAGAGCGGCTGGGGTTCGATTACCAGAAGACCCTGGCCGAGCGGCTGGGCTTTGCCGACGACCCGGAAAGCCTGGGCGTGGAAAAGATGATGCAGCGCTTCTACCGCAGCGCTGCGTTGATTCGCCGTATCAGCGACCGCTTGCTGCAGCGCTTCGAAGAACAGTTCGACGGCGAGGCGGTGCCGGAGCCGCTCGGCGAGGGCTTCAGTCTGCGCCGCGGTTATCTGGCTGCGGATGCAGAGGACTGGCCGGCCGGCGATGTGCTGCAGGTCTTTGCGCTGTTTGCGCAGTGGGCGGCGCACCGCGAGGTACGCGGGCTGCATTCGCTGACCGCGCGCGCGCTGGCCGAGGTGCTGCGCGAGTTGCCGGCCTACGACGTGGCCGATGCGACCGCGCGCGACCGCTTCATGGCGCTGCTGCGCGGCCCGCGGGCGGTGGAGTCGCTCAACCGCATGGCGCGTCTGGGCGTTCTGGGCCAGTGGATTCCGGCATTCGCCAGCGTGTCCGGTCGCATGCAGTTCGATCTGTTCCATGTCTACACGGTGGACCAGCACACCTTGATGGTGCTGCGGAATATCTCGCTGTTTGCCGCCGGCCGCGCCGACGAGCGTTTTTCGATCACCCATGAAGTCTGGCCGCGCCTGCGCAAGCCGGAATTGCTGCTGCTGGCCGGCCTGTTTCACGACATCGCCAAGGGCCGCGGCGGCGATCACTCCGAGCTGGGCGCGGTGGATGCGCGCGCGTTCTGCCAGGCGCACCGGCTCAGCGAAGGCGATACCGCGCTGGTGGCCTGGCTGGTCGAACAGCATCTGCGCATGTCGGTCACCGCGCAGAAGCAGGACATCTCCGACCCGGAAGTGATCCACCGTTTCGCCACCCTGGTCGGCACGCGCGAGCGCCTGGATTACCTGTATCTGCTGACCTGCGCCGACATTGCCGGCACCAGCCCCAAGCTGTGGAACGCGTGGAAGGACCGGCTGCTGGCCGACCTGTATTTCGCCGCGCGGCGCGCACTGCGCGAGGGCCTGGAACATCCGCCGCCGCGCGAAGAGCGCCTGTGCGAAGCGCGCGAGTCCGCCCGGGCGCTGATGCAGGCGCAAGGCCACGACGATGCCACCATCGACCGCCAGTTCGCCGGCATGCCGGATGAAAACTTCCTGCGCTTCCGTCCCGAGCAGCTGGCCTGGCAGGCGGTGTCGCTGATCGAGGTGCAGATCGGCCAGACCATGGTCAAGGCGCGGCGCGCGGTGCCGGACAACGACGCGCTGGAAGTGTTCGTGTATTCGCCCGATCGCGATGGGTTGTTCTCCGCGATCGTCGCCACGCTGGATCGCAAGGGGTATGGCATCCATCGCGCCCGCGTGCTGGATGCGCCGCACGATGCGATCTTCGACGTGTTCGAGGTGCTGCCGCAGGACAGTTCCGCCGATGGCGATCCGCAGCGCCTGGCCGCGGCCTTGCGCCAGGTGCTGGCCGGCGACCTGCACAAGGTGCGGCCCTCGCGGCGTGCGGTGCCGCGCCAGCTGCGCCACTTCCGCTTTGCGCCGCGCGTGGAATTCAGCGAGAGCGCCGGTGGCCGCCGCACCCGCATCAGTCTGGTTGCGCCCGATCGTCCCGGCTTGCTGGCCGATGTGGCCAATGTGCTGCGCCTGCAACACCTGCGTGTGCACGATGCGCGCATCGCCACCTTCGGCGAGCGCGCCGAAGACCAGTTCCAGATCACCGACGAGCACGACCGCCCGTTGCCCGAATCCGCCCGGCAGGCGCTGCGCGACGCGCTGTGCGCCTGCCTCGATCCCACCTAAGTAGTCCGTTCGGAGACCCCCATGGCCACCAGCAAGAAGACCGCGCGCAAGCAGGGCGCGACCCCCACCGGCGCAGCGCCGAGCAAGAGCGGCAAGGCGCCTCAGGCACCGGCCGTCGACAAGCGCAAGGCCACCGCGGTGGCTGCTAAGCCTGTGGCCGCCAGCAAAAGCGTTACCAAGCAGGTGACCAGGAAAAGCGCGACCAAGTCGGCGACCAGTGCGGCCCCGCGCGTGGCCAAGCAGCCGACCAGCGTGGTGTCCGCACCGGCCGCCAAGAAGGCTGCAGCTGCGAAGAAACTGCCGATCGCCGAAAAGGCCGTCGGCGGCGCTGCAACGCCGGTGGGTACTGACGAACTCAAGTTCGGCATCGAAAGCGCATTCGAGCGCCGCGCCAGCTTGACCGTCGACGAGATCGACGGCTCCACCCGCGCCATCGTCACCCGCGTCATCGACGGCCTGGAGAGCGGCGAGTTCCGCGTCGCCGAGCCGGACGGACAGGGTGGCTGGAGCGTCAACGAGTGGTTGAAGAAGGCCGTGCTGCTGTATTTCCGCGTCAACGAAATGGCCGTGATCGACGCGCAGCCGGCACCGTTCTGGGACAAGGTGGAGTCGCGTTTTGCCGGCTTCGGCGAGGCCGAGTTCCGCAAGGCCGGCGTGCGTGTGGTGCCGGGTGCGGTGGCGCGGCGCGGCAGCTATTTCGGCAAGGACGTGGTGCTGATGCCGAGCTTCACCAATATCGGCGCGTATGTGGGCGAAGGCACCATGGTCGATACCTGGGCCACGGTGGGGTCGTGCGCGCAGATCGGCGCACATTGCCACCTGTCCGGTGGTGCCGGCATCGGCGGCGTGCTCGAACCGCTGCAGGCCAGCCCGACCATCATCGAGGATCATTGCTTCATCGGTGCGCGTTCGGAAGTGGTCGAAGGCGTGGTCATCGGCCACCACAGCGTGATCGGCATGGGCGTGTTCATCAGCCAGAGCACGCGCATCTACAATCGCGCCACCGGCGAGATTTCCTACGGCTACGTGCCGCCTTACAGCGTGGTGGTGTCCGGCCAGCTGCCGTCGAAAGATGGCTCGCATTCGCTGTATTGCGCGGTGATCGTCAAACAGGTGGATGCCAGGACCCGCAGCAAGACCAGCGTCAACGAGCTGCTGCGCGGTCTGGCCGATTGAGCACAGTGCAGCCTGCGCAGGGTGCCATGCTGTCGCGTCCGCTCAGTGGCTGGGTCCGCTGGGGCATTCCGGCCATGTGGTTGGGATGGGTGGCGCTCTACGTGGCCGGCTCGCTGCTGCGCGACGGCGTGCCGCAGCAGCTGGATGCCCTGCGTTGGCTGGCGCCTGTGCTGGTGGTGCTGATGACCTTGCGTCTGGCATGGGCGTCCAGCCGGTGGGCGCAGGTCCGCGATGCGGGCGATGCGCTGGAGATCGTGCAACAAGGACGATCGCAGCGGGTGGATCTTGCCGAGCTGCGCTCGGTCGATGCGGCATGGCTGATTCCGCCACGGCGGATGGCGCTGAAATTCCACGGCACACGCGCCGATGTGGTGTTCCTGCCCGCACACGGGCAGGAACACGATCAACTGGTAACCACCCTGTTGGCGCGTGCAAGCGCGCGCCGCGGAGTCGAGAAGGCGACGACATGACCACGCTCTATGGATTGAAGAACTGCGACACCTGCAAGAAGGCGACCAAGTGGCTGGACCGCTTCGGCGTGGCCTACAGCTTCGTCGATTACCGCGAGCACACGCCCGCGCCGGAGACGTTGGTGGATTGGGCCGGCAAGGCCGGCGGATTCGAGGCCCTGATCAACAAGTCCTCGACCACCTGGCGCCAGCTGCCCGACAACAAGAAGACGCCCGGTTCGCACGCCGAATGGAAGTTGCTGCTGCGCGAGTACCCGCAATTGATTCGCCGCCCGGTGGTGGTGACAGAGGACGGTACGCTCAGCCAGGGCTTCTCCGACAACGGGTTCAAGGCACGCTTCAACATTGCCTGATGGCGCCACCGCGCCGTCGGCTCGCACACGCCTGTGCGGGGCGGCCGCGGGGAAGGCAGGCGACCTGCTGATGCCGGCGACCCAGATGCATCTTTTATCGGAAGGACGAACATGACCGGCGACGTACTGCAACTGACCTGCGAGCTGATCGCACGCGCCTCGGTGACACCGGACGATGCCGGCTGCCAGGCGCTGCTTGCGCAACGCCTGGAGGCTGCCGGATTCGCTTGCGAGCACCTGCGCCTGGGCCAGGTCGACAATCTGTGGGCCACCCACGGCAGCGGTGCGCCGGTGCTGGTGCTGCTCGGCCACACCGATGTGGTGCCGCCGGGACCGCGCGAGGCCTGGACCAGCGATCCGTTCGATCCGCAGATCCGCGATGGTGTGCTGTACGGGCGCGGCACGGCCGACATGAAGGGCAGCGTGGCGGCCTTCGCGATCGCCGCCGAACAGTTCGTCGCCGCCCATCCGCAGCATGCCGGCACGCTGGCGGTGTTGCTGACTTCCGATGAAGAAGGCGACGCCATCGATGGCGTGCGCCGCGTGGCCGAGCTGTTTCGCGCGCGCGGGCAGGCGATCGACTGGTGCATCACCGGCGAACCGTCGTCCACCGAACGGCTGGGCGACCTGCTGCGCGTGGGCCGCCGCGGCAGTCTGTCCGGCACGCTGATCGTCAGGGGCGTGCAGGGACACGTGGCGTATCCGCACAAGGCGCGTAATCCGATCCATCTGGCCGCGCCGGCACTGACCGAGCTGGTGGCGCGGCAGTGGGACGAGGGCTTCGAGAGTTTTCCGCCGACCAGCCTGCAGGTGTCGAACATCCATGCCGGCACCGGCGCCAATAACGTGATTCCGGGCGAGCTGCAGGTGGCCTTCAACCTGCGCTACACCCCGCTGTGGGATGCGCCGCGGCTGGAAGCGGAAATCACCGCATTGCTGGATCGCCATGGGCTGGACTATGCGCTGCGCTGGCATCGCAGCGGCGAGCCGTTCTACACCCCGGAAGGGCGCCTGCGCAGCGTCGCACGCGAGGTGCTGGGCCAGTTCGCCGGCGCGCCGCCGGAGGAAAGCACTGGCGGCGGCACCTCCGATGCGCGCTTCATCGCGCCGCTGGGTGCGCAATGCATCGAAGTCGGCCCGGTCAACGCCAGCATCCACCAGGTCGACGAGCATGTGCGCGTGGCCGATCTGCAAGCCTTGCCGGCGCTGTATCGCGGCCTGATCGAGCGGCTGCTGGTGGATTGACGGACCATGCGTCGCCGTCGTTGCCGCTGAAACAGTTGCGCCATCGAAAACGAACGGTTAGCGTCGCTCACATGGTCTTCCAGCTCGCCAACCGCAATAACGCCAACCGCAACAATCTGCGCGCGAACAATCGTGCGCGGCCGATGCGGGTCTGCGACTAGGCGAAGTAACACCAAACGCCCAGGAATCAGAGAACCCGCATCGGCCGATGCGGGTTTTTTTTATGGGTGTCATTCTCGTGCAGCACGCTTGCCACCGGCCGCCAACCCCCGCAGTTTCATCCAGGAGTGTTTCCATGTGTTCCATCTTCGGTATTTTCGGCCTGCAACCCGGTGACGATCTGCAGGCATTGCGCCGGCAGGCGCTGGAATGTTCGCAGCGGCAGCGTCATCGCGGCCCGGACTGGAGCGGTGTGCATATCGATACCGGTGCGATCCTGGTGCACGAGCGCCTGGCCATCGTCGACCCGGCTGGCGGCTCGCAGCCGTTGTTGTCCGAAGATGGCGAACTTGCGCTCGCAGTGAATGGCGAGATCTACAACCATCGCGAGCTCAAGCAGGAGCTGATGCAGCCGTACGCCTTCCAGACCGGCTCCGATTGCGAGGTGATCAACGCGCTGTATCGCGAGGATGCGCCGGCCTCCTACCTCAACCGCCTCAACGGCATCTTCGCGTTCGCGCTATGGGACAAGGCCGCCGGGCGGGTGATCATCGCGCGCGACCCGATCGGCGTGGTGCCGCTGTACTGGGGCCACGATCGCGAAGGCCGGCTGCGGGTGGCCTCGGAACTGAAGTCGCTGGTGGATGATTGCGCCGATGCGGCGCAGTTCCCGCCTGGCCATTGGTACGACAGCGCCACCGGTGCACTGAGTCGCTATTACGAGCGTGCCTGGCGCGAATACGCCGAAGTGGAAGGCGTGCAGGTGCAGCTGCAGGAATTGCGCGAGGCGTTCGAGCGCGCGGTGCACCGTCAGCTGATGACCGACGTGCCGTATGGCGTGCTGCTGTCCGGCGGGCTGGATTCGTCGCTGGTCGCCGCGGTGGCCGCACGCTACGCACGCCATCGCATCGAAGAGAACGACACCACCGAAGCGTGGTGGCCGCGCCTGCATTCGTTCGCGATCGGTTTGAAAGGCTCGCCGGATCTGGCCGCGGCCGAAGTCGCTGCCGCCGCGCTGGGCACCGTGCATCATGGTTTCGAGTACAGCTTCGACGAAGGCCTGGATGCGCTGCCCGAGGTCATCCGTCATATCGAGACCTACGACGTCACCACCATCCGCGCCTCTACGCCGATGTTCCTGCTGGCACGACGCATCAAGGCGATGGGCGTAAAAATGGTGTTGTCGGGTGAAGGCAGCGACGAAATCTTCGGCGGCTATCTGTATTTCCACAAGGCACCGAACGCACGCGAATTCCACGAAGAACTGGTACGCAAACTGGATGCGCTCAACAACTACGATTGCCTGCGCGCCAACAAGTCGATGATGGCCTGGGGCGTGGAGCCGCGCGTGCCGTTCCTGGACCGCGAATTCCTGGACGTGGCCATGCGCATGGACGCCAGCTTCAAGATGATCGACAAGACCAGCAGCGGCGCCACGCGGATGGAAAAGGGCGTGTTGCGCGAAGCGTTTGCCGGGTATCTGCCCGAATCGATCCTGTGGCGGCAGAAAGAGCAGTTCAGCGATGGCGTGGGCTATGGCTGGATCGATGGACTCAAGGCGCATGCCGCCGCACATGTGAGCGACCGCGAGCTGGCTGCCGCCTCCAAACGCTTTCCGGTCAATCCGCCGCAGACCAAGGAAGCGTATTTCTATCGCACGCTGTTCGAGCAGTTCTTCCCCAGCCAGGCGGCGGCGGAGACGGTGCCGGGCGGCAAGTCGATCGCGTGTTCGTCGCCGACCGCGATCGCCTGGGATGCCAGCTTCGCCGCGATGGCCGACCCGTCCGGCCGTG
This sequence comes from Xanthomonas arboricola, assembly GCF_002940665.1. GTDB lineage: Bacteria > Pseudomonadota > Gammaproteobacteria > Xanthomonadales > Xanthomonadaceae > Xanthomonas > Xanthomonas arboricola_B. Next base: position 230,587 of record NZ_MIGY01000003.1, on the reverse strand, counting down.
CGATTGCCGGCGTGCACGAACAGGCGTTGGCGTCGTAACGCTGCTGCATCGAAGTTGAAACTCCAGCGGCCGGCATGCGCTCACGCGCTGCCGGCCGCTGCTGCGATCACTCGTGGCGCACGCAGTATCCGTAGCGTTGCGGCTCGATATCCACGCCGGCCACATCTGCCTGGTTGTTGCGCCACAGGTTTGGCTTGAAGTCGGCCGCAGTGCAGTTAGCAGCGCGGTCCACACCGATGGTGTAGGTGAACGGTGTATTGGAGAAGCGGTTGTTCTCGAACACGTTGTCCTGGCTCATGCTGTTGTCCCAGCACAGGATTTCCGGCGTGCGGTAGCGGATGGCGCAAGCCAGGAAGACACCGGCGACCTTGTTGCCGTCGAACTGATTGTTGCTGAAGCGGTTGCGGCGCGCGTCGGAAAGATAGATGCCCTGGCTGCCGTTGCGCTCGAAGCGGTTGTTGCGGATCTCGCTGTCTTCCAGATGCTCGGTGGTCAGCCCTGCGGCCACGTTGTCGTGGATGTAGTTGTTGACCATGGTGACCTTGGCGGTGCGATTGAACGATACGCCGTCCCAGATCGCGCCCGAAACATCATTGTTTTCGATGGTGATCTCGCGCGTGTCGTACTCGCTCAGCAGGCAGGCGCTGCGGCACTTGTTGACCTGCAGGCCGGCGAGCCGGATGCCCTGGCCGGAACGCACGACCACCGCGCTGTTGCTCAGGTACGGACGCTCGGGCATGAATTCCTTGTCGCCGGTGCTGGCGACGATCTGCATGTCTTCGATGCTGACATTGCGGATCACGCCGGTCGGCTGCTGATTTTCGTAGTCGCCGACCACCAGTGCCGGTTGCTGCACACCATCGGCCATGCGCAGCACCGTGGTCGGGCCTTTGCCGCGAAGAGTGAGATTGCCGCGGTGGATCGAGACCAGGCCATTGAGCGGGAATTCACCCTTTTCCAGGCACAACACCGCAGGCGTATCGCTTTGCGGAAGCTTGTCGATGGTTTTCTGCAGATCCTGCCCAGGGCGCACTTTGGCGGTGCATGCCGCGACCGGCGCATCCGGTGGGCCGGATTTGGCGGGCGGCGCTGCCGAGCAGGCAGTGGCAACGAGCAGGGGCAACAGGGCGGAAACGGAGCGGGCAAGCTGAGGCATGCGGATTCCGGTCAGTGGGGGGAGGAGGGCGATCGTGTAAAAACACGTTACAGATCGCGACGGCCTCTAGTGTGTCCCAATGGACGTTAACGTCTGGCGGATTCCGGCCGGCCTGATTCGGCGCAGGTTCATTGCACCGCCGTGGTCGAGGCCACAACTGTGCGTGCGGCGGCCGCTGCGGCCGATCAACGTCACAGTTGGAGCAGTGCTCGCGGCCTGGGCAGGCGCCCGTTCGCCACGCTAGAAACTGTAGGCCAGCTGCGCGTAGACGCGGCGCGGTTCGCCAGGAAAGTGACCGGTGCGCTCGGTGAACCCGCTGACGGCATAGACCCGGTCGAACAGGTTCTTGACGTTGACCTGCAGCTTCCAGGCGTCCCACTGCGTCTGCCAGCTGATGTCGAAGATGGCGTACGGCTTGACGCGCTGACCTTCCAGGCTGAGCCGCTCGCCTACGTAGTCCGCACCGAAGGCAATCGCCGAGTTCCAGGCCGGCAGGTCGTAACGTGTCCACAGACCGAAAGTGTTGCGCGGTGCATTGGCGAAGCGGTCGCCGGACGCATTGGTGATGCCGTTGGTGCCCGCATCGAGCACGCGTGCATCGTTGTAGGCGTAGGTCAGGTTGAGCACCCAGCGTTCGGTGAGGTCGGCCAGCAGATCCACTTCCAGGCCTTCGCTGCGTACCAGACCGAGCGCGGAGAGCTGGTTGACGCCATCGACGACACGGCCGTTGGCCTGCACGATGTTGCTGCGTTCGATGCGATACAGCGCGGTGTTGAGCGTCAGCCCGCCATCGCTGAGCGCGGTTTTCAGACCCACTTCCCACTGCGTGCTGCGCTCGGGATCGAACGGCCCGCCGACGCTGCTGTCCTGATTGGCCGCATCCTGCGGCAGAAAGCCGCTGGCATAACTTGCGTACGCGTTGATGCCATCGCGCAGCACGAACGTGCTGCCCACACGCCAGCTGAGATCGTTGCCGGTGACGCGCGAGCCGTCCAGACGGTTGTCGTCCTTGAAGCCGTCCCAACGCAGTCCGGCCATCGCAAACCAGCGCGGCGTCAGCGTGAGTTCGTCCTGAAGATACGCGCCGTAGCGCTGGCTGCGTGTGCTGGTGGCGCGCCAGGGCAGGCCGTCCAGACCGTAGTCGTAGAAGCCGCTGCGGCCATACACCGGGTTGAACAAATCAATGCCCGGCACCGGCCCGCGCACGCGGCCGGTGTCGGCGGTATTGGCGGTCTGCGCGCGGAAATCCGCGTCCAGCCGATAGTAGTCCGCGCCCATCAGCAGCTTGTGCTCGATCGCGCCGATGCGGGTGCGGAACACCGCGTTGACGTTGCCGGAGATCGCATCGTTATCGCGGAACTGATTGCGCAGCTGCCGCGTCATCCATTCGGCGGTGCCGTCGCCATCGCGGTCGATCAGGCCCATCGGCTCGTGATAGATCTGATGCTCGTCGTTCTTGAACCAGCGCATCGCCATGTCCACGTCCCACGCATCCGACGGTGCAAAGCGGTACTGCGCGAACGTCACCTTGGCGCGCATGTCGAGGAAATCGGTGGGCTCGTTGTGGTTCCAGCGACGGTCGGTGAGGAAGTTGCCGTCGTCGTCCACCGGCACGCCGCGCAGGCGATTGCCGCCAAGGTTCTGGGTGATGTCGGTGTATTGCAGCGTGAGCTCGCCTGTCTGGCCAATGTCGAACGCCACTGACGCATCGCCGATCTGGCTCTGGCTATCGGTGTTGCGGCGAAAGCCATCCTCGCCATCGGCGTAGGCGCCGATGCGGTAGCGAATGCGTCCGTCTTCGCGTGCCGGCCCGGTGGCTTCGAACGAGGCCGCACCGAAGGATTGATTGCCCACCTGCAGCTCCACCCGACGCGCGGTCTGATGGCCGGGTTTGCGGGTGACGTAATTGATCACACCGCCGGGTTCGCCGCCGCCATACAACGCACCGGCCGGGCCCTTGAGCACTTCCACGCGTTCGATATTGAACAGCTGCGGCACCGAGAAGCCGGCATACGGATCGCCACGCAATCCGTCATACAGCACGTTCTCCTGGCGGAAGCCGCGCAGGGTCACGCCGGCATAGCTGAAGAAGCTGATGCCGCTGATGCTGCGATACAGATCGGTGATCTGGCGCGCGGCCTGGTCGTCGATCAGTTCGCGCGGCAGCACCTGTACCGACTGCGGCACCAGCGACAACGGCGTATCGGTGCGTGTGGCCACCGCAGCATCGTCGGATTTGTACAACGTCTGCGCACGGCCGACGACGTCGACGCCATCCAGGTCGGTGACCGCTGTGGGGGTGCTGGCGTGTTGTTGAGCGAAGGCGCGGGGCGACGGTAAAGCCAGAGAAGCGGCAAGCGCGGTGACAAGGAGCGTGGGGCGCATCGGTCACTAATGGGAATGGTTATCAAATGCATCTTAGCATGCTGGGCTCGCTTCATTCGACAGGTCGGTGGGCGGGTGTGGTTGCGCGGATGAGATGAGCGAGGTGCGGGGGCGATCTGCAAAAGGCAGACGCAGAAACCTGCATCGACAGGCGAGACAGCAATGACCACGCCTATTTCGGCTGCAGGCGCAGCGTGTAGCGGGTAGCGGTCGGCAGAAATGGGGCCGGCCGGCCGTGCACCCAGTCGTCGTGCCCTGCACCCCAGAACGGCGACAACGGGTGTCCGCTCTGGCCGCCCGGCATGTGCACGATGCCGTCCTGTTCGTGGCCGGGCGACACCACCATGCGTTCGGAGGCACCGAAGGCCGGGCCTTGCACGCGTGGCATGTCGCGATCGCCTGGCAGTTGGTCGGGCGGCATGCACAGCCAGCGCTTTGCAAGCGCAGGCAATGCCCGCGCGATCGGGTGGCAGATGGCGGCGGTGTTGCGTTCGCCCCAGGTACGTTCGCTCAAGGCGCCGTCCTGCGCAGCGAGATCCGTCTGCGCATTGCGTGCAGCCTCGGCAAGCAGCTGATCCCAGCTCGCATAGGCGGGCGGCAGCAGATGCGCCGGGCGCTGCTGCAGCAACGGCCAGACGATGCCTTCCAGCTGGGCGCGACGCGGCGGCAGGAAGTCCTTGCCAAGCGCGGCTTTTGCCGGCGCCAGCAGGCCGGCTTCCACTGCGTCGATGGTCATGCCGCGAAAGCCGCGCACGATGCGATAGCTGGCCGAGCGGGTGGATGCGTGCCCGTCCCACTGCCGGGTGGCGGCTTCGATCTGCTGCAAGGCCGGGTCCTTGCTGTGCTCGACCACGCTGCGCAACAACTGCCACCACCGCGTGAGCAGCACGGCGCGATCGTCGAGCTGGATGGCGAGCAGGTCCAGCTCGTTGAAGCGCTGCCTGGCGAACAAGTCGTCGCGGATCTGCTGCGCACGCGCACCCAGGTCGTAGCCGGCATTGCCGAGCGTGGCCAACTGCTGCGCATCGACGACGCGGCTGTTGGCGGTCCAGAGCCGGTGCGACGGAGGATCGATCAGGGCGGGAGCAGCGTCGCTGCGCACCGGCCAGGGCAGGCAGCCGCCCGGCGCTGGCGCCGCCGTTGCCGTAGGCGAAGGCGATGCCGCGTCCGCACCCTGCGCCGAGCTTGCCAGTTCGGCGATGCCGCCCGGGCCACAGCCGGCATTGCGTACCGGGCGCGCACCGATCAACCGCCAGGCGATGCGCCCGCTGCGATCGGCCAGCAACAGGTTCTGTGCCGGAATGCCCGAGCGATCGGCCACTGCAAAGGCGGCCTGCACATCGGCCGCCGTACTCATCTGCGCAAAGTCCAGCCGGCTCGCGCCGGGCAGCTGCGCGGCCCAGCGCAGCGCGAGCAGGCTGCCATCGGGGTTGTCGTGCAGGATCGGTCCCCAGGCGCTCTCGCGCACCGCAAAACGCACCGGCGCGGCGCCGGCCACGCGAATGGTTTCGACATGGGTGGTGAGCGTTTGCGGATGACCCGGCGTAGACGGCGCAATCCGCGCAAAGTCGGCGGTGTCGATGTAGCTGTTGGTAAAGGCCCAGGCCACATGCCCGTTGCTGCCGACCACCACCGCCGGCAAGCCGGGCAGGGTGAAACCGGTGACATCCACCTTGCCGTCGGGCGCGCTGGTGTCCGGGTAACGCAGGCGTGCGCGGAACCAGATATTGGGCGCGCGCAGGCCCAGGTGCATGTCGTCGGCGACGATGGCGCGGCCGTCGCTGGTGAGGCTGCCGTCCACGGCGAAGTTGTTGCTGCCCGGCGTCGGCGGCTCGGTGCCCGGAGCGGTGGCTGGATGCGGCAGGCGGCGCAGATCCAGTGCGGTGGGGTCAGGCAGCACGGCATCGCCTTGGGCTGGGCCGAACAGCGGGGCATCCCAACTGGAACCTTGATGGTCGAGCAATGCCGCCAGTGCCGCCGGCACTACCGCGCGGATGCGTGCGGCCGCCAGTTCGGTCTGGTTGTCGTTGTCCTGCAGGTCGGCATACATCGCCATGCCGGTGAGGATGGAGTCGTCCAGCGTCCACGCGCGCGGTGTCTGCCGCAGCAACAGGTACGGCCACGGACGCACGCGCAGGGCGGCCAGCCCTGCATTGACGCCCTCGGTGTAGGCCTGCAGCGCCGCGCGCTGGCTGCCGGCGGCGACATCCAGGCTGGCATGCACGCGGGCGCGCAGGCGGTGCACGCGATTGCGTTTGTCCAGATCCAGCGCCGCAGCGCCGAACAGCTCGGACAATTCGCCGGCCGGTGCGCGGCGCATCAGGTCCATCTCGAAGTAGCGCTCCTGCGCGTGCACGTAGCCGAGTGCGCGCATGGCATCGACCTGGCTGGCCGCATCGATGGTGACCACGCCACGCCGGTCGCGTTGCACGCTGACCGGTGCCACCAGCCCATCAAGGGTACTGTTGCCGTCCAGCTGCGGCAGGCTGCCACGCATCGACAGATACACGGCCAACAGGGCCGCCACGACCAACACCACGGTTGCCAGCAGCAGCCGGCCCAGCCATTTGCGCATTGTCGAGTCCTTGAGTTCGGTCACGGTGTGGCGGCTGGCCATGACCGTGGCGGGTCTGGCCGCAAGCGCAACTGAAAGTGATTCCGATTAGATCATTGCTGCGCGGCTTAGGGCACCATGCGCAGATTGCGTCGCTGGAGCACATCATGAAAGGCCATCCCGAAGTCGTCGACTATCTCAAACAGCTGCTGCGCGGCGAACTGGCCGCACGCGACCAGTATTTCCTGCACTCGCGCCGCTACGAGGACCAGGGCCTGATGGCGCTGTACGAGCGCATCAACCACGAAATGGAAGAGGAGACCGAGCACGCCGACGCGCTGCTGCGGCGCATCCTGTTCCTGGAAGGCGACCCGGACATGCGGCCGGCCGAGTTCGATCCGGGCAAGACCGTGGTGGAAATGCTCGAGCGCGATCTGGTCGTGGAGTACGAAGTGCGCGCCAATCTCGCCGCCGGCATGAAGCTGTGCGAGGGGCATGGCGACTACGTCAGCCGCGACATCCTGCTCAAGCAACTGCAGGACACCGAAGAAGACCACGCCTGGTGGCTGGAGCAGCAGCTTGGCCTGATCAGGCGGATCGGTCTGGAGCTGTATCAGACCTCGAAGATCGACAAGGGCCATGTCGCCGGCTGAGCCCGGCGACTGGATGTTGCGCAGCCGCTGAGCGGGCGCAGCGCAGATTTGCCATCGGCAGATGCCGCGCGGGGCATCGTCGTTGCTGCGGGGCCTGCATCAGCGGCCGGCGGTTTGCGGCGGTGTTACTTGGCGCCTTGCGCTGTGGTGCGAACCATCGCGTGGCGCAACGCCGCGCGGTGCTGATCGGCGCGCGATGCGCTGCTTGTGCAACGCCTGCGGCGCCCGACTGGGGCGTTGGCAGCGATCGCCGATGAGAACGTTCGCCCGCGACGGTCAGTTGCGTTGCAGGCGATAGATGCCGGTCGACAGGGCAGTGACACCGTCGGCACGGAAGCGCGGCTCCTGATCGAGAATGTCGCGGTGTTCCAGTTGCTGCACCTGCCAATGCGTGTCGAACAGTTTGTGTATCTCGGTGGCGTCCACCGAAAACGGCGGTCCGGCCCTTTCGGCCTGCGGGTATTACAGGGTGATCAACAGACCGCGGCATCCCGCAGGCAGGCGCGCGTACGTGGTGTGCAGAAACTGTTGGCGCAAGCCGGCAGGCAGGGCGATCAATGCGGCGCGATCGTAGACGGCGCTGCAATCGGCCAGCACGCTTGGCTCCAGTGCAAACGCGTCGCCGCAGATGATTTCGATCGGGCCGGCGATAAAGTGCTCGCCTGCGCGGCTGCTGTGTCGTTGCGGTCGCAAACCGGCATCAGCGAAGAATTGCGCCACCGCCAGCGGCGATATCTCCACGCCGAGCACGCGATGACCTTGTGCGGCCAGCCAGTGCAGGTCCAGCGTCTTGCCGCACAGCGGCACCAGCACGCGGGCAGCCTTCGGCACCTGCAACGCCGGCCAGTGCTTTTGCAGCAGCGGCATCACCTGGTCCTGATGGAAGCCGGTCTGACCGTTCTGCCAACGCTGCAGCCAGAAATCTGTGTCCATGATGTTGTCTTGTTGGTTTGCGTTGACGAGTGCCGTGATGCAGCCAATGGCACTCACACTGCAGATCGAAAGGAACCGCTCAGACCACACCGCACCGCCGCGCGACATGCACTGCACACACCCACGCACGCCGACCATTTCGACCGGTCCTTGTCCGCCCACCGTCGCGGGACCTTACGCGGCATGGATGCCGCGTAAGCGCCTACACGGACGTACTTGCGGCGTGTGCTGCGATGGTGGGCGGGCAAGGGCCCTGCAGCAAATCCGCAGATCTCTCGCTCTACAACCGACGCATCCGCACCGCTCGATTACTTCTCAAGGCAATGCAGAGCTTGCGCTTCAGCGTAGCCTCGCCGTTGCAAGCCAAGCTGCCCGAGGGCGCGATGCCCTAAAGCCGGCAGCATCCAGCTGGCGGTAGTTTTGTGGGTCGCTCACAACCGCACGGCCAACGCGCCGCCGCGCGGCGCTTGGGTGAACAGCCGTTACTGCACTTCCAACCCGTCCACCTTCTGCCACCCTCGCGGCAACAACGCCCCGCGACTTGCGCGCGCGCCCACATAGGGATCCAGATCCTTGAACGACAGGCTCATGGTGCGTGCACCGCTGCGCACCAGCAGCGTGTTGCCTGGTGCCACCGCCACCACCGCGACCACACGCTCGGTGCCGAGCTTGGCCTTGGGGATGTCGATGATCTTGTTGCCTTTGCCCTTGTCCAGCTCGGGCACGTCGCTGGCGGTCACCGCCAGCAGATTGCCGGCACTGGTGACGGCGACGATGCGGTCGCTCTGCGGATTGGTCACCTGCGCAGGCGTCAGCACATGTGCGCCGGTGGTCAGGTTGAGCATCGCCTTGCCGGCCTTGTTGCGGCCGGTGAGGTTTTCGAAGCGGGTGACGAAGCCGTAGCCGTGCGAGGACGCCAGCACGAAGCGGGTGGCGTTGTCGGCGCTGGCCATGACCTGGAACGCCGCGCCCGAGGCCGGCGAGAAACGCCCGGTCAACGGTTCGCCATTGCCGCGTGCCGAGGGCAGGGTGTGCACCGCGGTCGAATAGGCGCGCCCTTCCGAATCCAGGAACGCCACCTGATGCGTGCTGCGGCTGCGCACCGCTGCCAGCAGGCTGTCGCCTTCGCGGTAGGACATGCCGGCCGGGTCGACCTCATGGCCCTTGGCCGCGCGTACCCAGCCCTTTTCCGACAGCACCACGGTCATCGGTTCGCTGGCGACCATCTCGGTTTCGTCGATCGCCTGCGCCGCGCCACGCTGTACCAGCGGCGAGCGGCGTGCGTCGCCGAACTTCTTGGCGTCGGCGGTCAGTTCGTCCTTGATCAGCTTCTTCAGCTTGGTCTTACTTTCCAGGATCGCCATCAACTGCGCGCGTTCCTTGGCCAGTGCTTCCTGCTCGCCGCGGATCTTCATTTCTTCCAGGCGTGCTAGCTGGCGCAGCTTGGTTTCCAGGATGTATTCGGCCTGCTCTTCGCTGAGTGCGAAGCGCGCGATCAACACCGGCTTGGGTTCGTCCTCGCTGCGGACGATGCGGATCACTTCGTCCAGGTTGAGGAAGGCGATCAACAACCCTTCCAACAGGTGCAGGCGGCGCTCGACCTTCTGCAGGCGATGGTTGAGGCGGCGGGTGACGGTGTCGCTGCGGAAGGTCAGCCACTCGCTCAGCAACTGGCGCAGATTCTTCACCTGCGGGCGGCCGTCCAGGCCGATCACGTTGAGATTGACGCGGTAGCTGCGCTCAAGGTCGGTGGTGACGAACAGGTGTCCCATCAGCTGCTCGGCATCGACACGGTTGGAGCGCGGCACCAGCACCACCCGCACCGGGCTGGTGTGGTCGGACTCGTCGCGGATGTCTTCCAGCCACGGCAGCTTCTTGGCGCGCATCTGCTGGGCGATCTGCTCGATCACCTTGGACGGCGAGACCTGGTACGGCAACGCATCGATGACGATGTTGGCGTGTTCTTTCTTGTAGGTGGCGCGTGCGCGCACGCTGCCATGGCCGGTCTCGTAGATTGCGCGCAGATCGGCCGCCGGGGTGATGATCTCGGCGGTGGTCGGGTAGTCCGGGCCAAGCACGTGTTCGCACAGCTCGGCGACCGTGGCATCGGGGTTGTCGAGCAGGCGCAGCAGCGCGCTGACGATCTCGTTGAGGTTGTGCGGCGGCACGTCGGTGGCCATGCCCACCGCGATGCCGGTGGTGCCGTTGAGCAGCAGGTGCGGCAGGCGCGCCGGCAGCCAGGTCGGCTCTTCCAGGGTGCCGTCGAAGTTGGGCGCCCAATCGGTGGTGCCCTGGCCGATTTCGCCTAGCAGCACCTCGGCGATCGGGGTCAGCTTGGATTCGGTGTAGCGCATTGCCGCGAACGACTTGGGGTCGTCGGTGGAGCCGAAGTTGCCCTGGCCCTCGATCAGCGGGTAGCGATACGAGAACGGCTGCGCCATCAGCACCAGCGCTTCGTAGCAGGCGCTGTCGCCGTGCGGATGGTACTTGCCGATCACATCGCCCACGGTGCGCGCGGATTTCTTCGGCTTGGCAGCGGCATTCAGGCCCAGCTCGCTCATCGCGAAGATGATGCGCCGCTGCACCGGCTTCAGGCCATCCCCGAGGAACGGCAGGGCGCGGTCGAGCACCACGTACATCGAATAGTCGAGATAGGCGCGTTCGGCGTACTCGCGCAGCGGCAGCTGCTCGAAGCCGTGGAAGGTGGGGCGGGTCAAATCGGTCATGTAAAGCCAGGTCCTACGAAAGAGGAGCCCGCGCCGTGGCGCGCGCTCGAAGAGCGCCGATTATCCGGATGCGGCCGGGGATGCCAAGCCGCGCGCATGCGCGCCGGCCAGATACCGCGTGGGTGGAGCGCCGAAATGGCGGTGGAACACGCTGACGAAGGCGCTGGGGCTGCTGTATCCGAGCTGGTCGGCGACCCGGGCGACCGGACTGCCCTGGCTGAGCCGCCGCAGCGCCTCCGCCAGCCGGGCCTGCTGCCGCCATTGCGCGAAACTCAGCCCGGTCTCGCTGCGGAAATGCCGGCTCAGGCTGCGCGCCGACAGCCCGCCCCAGTCGGCCCAGGCGTCCAGCGGGCGCGGGTCGGCCGGGGTATCGAGCAACTGCCGGGCGATGCGCAGCAGCCGCCGGTCGGCCGGCATCGGCAGGTGCAGGTGGTCGATCTGCACCTGGTGCAGTTCGTCCAGCAGTACCGCGGCCAGGCGTTGCCGGGTGGGGTCCAGCGGCTGACCCGGCGGCCAGTCGGCTGCGCGCATGATCGCCTCGCGGGCGAGCCCGGTCAGGCGGATCACCCCGCCTTGCGCAGGCAGCGCAGCACAGGCGTCCGGCCGGACCACCACACCCCAGCCGCGCAGCGGTCCGGCCAGCTCCACCGTGTGCTGCTGCCCGGGCGGCATCCAGCCGGCGCAGCCCGGCGGTAGCGACAGGGTTCCCTGTTCGGTGTGCACCGTCAGCACGCCGTGCTCCACATACATCAGCTGCCCGCGGACATGCGCATGCCGAACGGTCTCCGGCGCCCATACCGCGCGCAGGTCGGCCAGGAATGCGATCACCTCCGGTCCATCGGCCCATTCGAAGCTGTCCCGCACGCCGGGTGGGAATGCATCGACCGTGGTTGGCGGGTTTTCGACAGTCATTGGCGCAATTGTATTACCAGGCCAGCGGCGTAGGCACGTAAGGTAGCGATCCTTGCTGGCGGTTTAATCCCGTTAGAAATATTTGCGTTGACAAATATATTTTTCGGAAGAAAATGGCCTGCCATGAATGACCTCTCCTCCGCCTCGCCATCGTTTGGCCTGCTGTTGCGTCAGGTGCGCGATGCGCTGATGCGGCAGCTCGAAGCCGAAATGAAGGGCGAGCTGCCGGACTTCGGCTTCAGCCACTATGTCGGTCTGAAGATTCTGGCGGTGCGTTCGCCCTGCACGGCCAACGAACTGGCGCTGGCGCTGGACCAGACCCCGAGCGCGGTCACCCGCCTGCTCGACAAGCTCGAAGCGTTTGGCGCGGTGCGACGCGAGCCGCATGCGCAGGACCGGCGCGCGCTGCAGATCGTCATGACCGACCAGGGCGTGGCGCTGTGGGAACGCCTGAAGCTGCGTGGCGAACGCGCCATCGAACATGGCTTGCGCGATCTGTCTCCGCCCGAGCGCGAACAACTCACCTCTCTCCTCATCCGTGTCCGCGATGCACTCAACTCATGAACGCTGCTAGTTCCCCGATCCAGATGCTGCGCCTGCGGTCCACGCAGCTTGCGCGGCCGCTCGTCCTCACTGCACTGACGCTGGCGCTGGCCGCCTGCGCCAGCAGCCGCGGGCTTGCCCCGCACGGCGCCGTGCTGGAGCCGGCCGCGCTGCATGCCGAGCGCACCCTCGCCCAGGCCACCCTGAGCACGGCCGCCTGGCCGACCAGCGATTGGTGGCGCGCCCTGGGCGATTCGCAATTGAACACGCTGATTGCCGAAGGGCTGCAGCGCAGTCCCAGCCTGGCGGCGGCCGATGCGCGCCTGCGTCAGGCGCAGGCACGCATCGGTAGCGCGCAGGCCGATCGCGGCCCCAGCCTGTCGGTGTCCGGCGGCTATGCGGGCGTGCAATTGCCCGAATCGATGGTAGGCGAGGAGCGCGGCGGCAAGTTCGGCGGCAACGGCCAACTGGTGCTGGACTTCCGCTATGGCGTGGACCTGTGGGGCGGCAAGCGCGCCGCCTGGGAAGCGGCGGTGGACCAGGCGCATGCGGCCGATGTGGACGCACAGGCGGCACGCCTGAACCTGTCGGCGGCGATCGCCGAAGCTTATGCGCAGCTCGACTACGCATGGCGCCTGCACGACGTGGCCAACGATGAGCTGACCCGCGTGCAGAAGACTCTGGAGCTCACCCGGCAACGCCGCGGCGCCGGCATCGACAGCGATCTGCAGGTGCGCCAGGCGCAGGCCCGTGTACCGTCGGCGCAGCAGCAGCTGCAGTCCGTGCAGCAGCAGATCGACGAGGCGCGCAACGCCCTGGCCGCGCTGGCCGGGCAGGGGCCGGATCGCGGGCTGGAGATCGCGCGCCCGACGCTGAGGGCGGCAATGGCCACGCAGTTGCCGAGCAACCTGCCAGCCGACCTGCTGGGTCGCCGCCCCGATGTGGTCGCCGCGCGCTGGCGCGTGGAAGCCTCCGATCAGGACATCGCCGCCGCCAAGACCCGCTTCTACCCCAGCTTCAACATTACTGCGCTGGGCGGGGTGGTGAATCGCGATGTCGGCCAGTTGCTGGAAAGTGCCTCGGTATTTGGCGTGGTTGCGCCGGCGCTGAGCCTGCCGATTTTCGATGGCGGCAAGCTGCGCGCCAATCTGGCCGGCAGCGATGCGCAGTACGACCTGGCGGTGGCCGACTACAACCAGAAGGTACTCGACGCCCTGCGCGAGGTGGCCGACCAGGTCAACGCCGTGCGTTCGCTGGAGCAGCGTGCACGCGCGCAGGACGACGCCGTGCAGACCGTGACTGCCGCCTTCGAGCTCGCGCAGCAGCGCTACCGCGCCGGTATCGGCAGCTATCTGGAAGTGCTCAGCGTGCAGGAGCAATTGCTGCTCGCACGCCAGCGCATGGCCAGCCTGCAATCGCAACAATTGTTGGCCTCGGTGAGGTTGCAGCGTGCCTTGGGCGGCGGATTCACGCCGGAACCTGCGCGCGATACCGCACACGCCGCGACCACTTACGCACAACCGAATTCCTGAGACAGCGACGATGAGCCAGACGACTCCAACTTCTTCCCCCCCTGCGCCGGCCGTGCCCAGCAGGCGCCGTGCGGCGCTGCGCATCGTGGCCATTGCGGTGATCCTGGCGATCATCGGTCTTGTGGTGTGGTACTTCCTGGTCGGCCGCTGGCATGAGGACACCGACGACGCGTATGTACAGGGCAACCAGGTGCAGATCACCCCGATGGTGGGCGGCACCGTGGTCAGCATCGGCGCCGAAGACGGCATGCGCGTGGAGCGCGGCCAGTTACTGGCGCAGCTGGACCCGGCCGACACCGCGGTCGCGTTGCAGCAGGCCGAAGCCAATCTGGCCAAGATCGTGCGTCAGGTGCGTGGTCTGTACCGCAGCGTGGAAGGCGCGCAGGCCGAACTGTCCTCGCGCGAGGTGAGCTTGCGCAGCGCACGTGCCGACTTCGCACGCCGCAGGGATCTGGCCGCCAGCGGCGCGATCTCCAACGAAGAATTGGCGCATGCCCGCGAGGAACTGGCCACTGCCGAAGCGGCGGTGAGCGGTTCGCGCGTGAGCTTCGAACGCAACCGCGCCCTGGTGGACGACAGTGCGGTGGCCAATCAGCCGGACGTGCAGACGGCCGCCGCGCAGCTGCGTCAGGCCTATCTCAACCACGCCCGCACCGGGGTGATTGCACCGGTGTCCGGTTACGTGGCGCGTCGTTCGGCGCAGCTGGGCCAGCGTGTGCAGCCCGGCAGCGTGCTGATGGCGGTGGTGCCGCTGGAGCAGGTGTGGGTGGAAGCCAACTTCAAGGAAACCCAGCTCAAGCACATGCGCCTGGGCCAGGAAGTGGAACTGCATTCGGATCTGTACGGTGGCGGCGTGAACTACACCGGCCGCATCGAAAGCCTGGGCCTGGGCACCGGCAGCGCGTTCTCGCTGTTGCCGGCGCAAAACGCCAGCGGCAACTGGATCAAGATCGTCCAGCGCGTGCCGGTGCGCATTGCGGTGGATGCCAAGCAACTGGCCGGCAATCCGCTGCGCATCGGTTTGTCGATGAAGGTCGATGTCAACCTGCACGACCAGCAGGGCAGCGTGTTGCCGACCAAGTTCGCCAATGGCGCGGTGTTCTCCACCGACGTGTATGCGCAGCAGTTGCAGGCCGCCGACGCGGATATCCAACGCATCATCCAGGACAACCTGCCTGCGCAGGCTGCGTCCAAGGCGGGCTGAGCCAGCATGTCTTCGCAAGCTCCCGTCGCGCCAGGCGGTCCCTCGGCACCTGCGCCCGCCACCGGCTTTCGTCCGGCGAGCGTGGCGCTGTGCACCGTGGGCCTGGCGATGGCCTCGTTTATGCAGGTGCTGGACACCACCATCGCCAACGTCTCGTTGCCGACCATCGCCGGCAATCTCGGCGCCAGTTCGCAGCAGGCCACCTGGGTCATCACCTCGTTCGCGGTCAGCACTGCGATCGCCCTGCCGCTGACCGGCTGGCTGAGCCGCCGCTTCGGCGAGACCAAGTTGTTCGTGTGGTCGACGCTGGCTTTTACCGTGGCCTCGTTGCTGTGCGGCCTGGCCCAGAGCATGGGCATGCTGGTGGTGTCGCGCGCGCTGCAGGGGTTCGTTGCCGGGCCGATGTACCCGATCACCCAGAGCCTGCTGGTGTCGATCTACCCACGCGAAAAACGCGGGCAGGCACTCGCCTTGTTGGCGATGATCACGGTGGTGGCACCGATCGCCGGCCCGATCCTGGGTGGCTGGATCACCGACAACTACAGCTGGGAATGGATCTTCCTGATCAACGTGCCGCTGGGCATCATCGCCAGCAGCATCGTCGGCTCGCAGTTGCGCCATCGCCCCGAGCAGCTGGAAAAGCCGCGCATGGACTACATCGGCCTGATCCTGCTGGTGGTCGGCGTGGGCGCGCTGCAACTGGTGCTGGACCTGGGCAACGACGAGGACTGGTTCTCCTCCGACAAGATCGTGGTGCTGGCCTGCGTCGCTGCAGTGGCGCTGGTGGTGTTCGTGATCTGGGAACTCACCGACAATGATCCCATCGTCGATCTCAAGCTGTTCCGGCATCGCAACTTCCGCGCCGGCACGCTGGCGATGGTGGTGGCCTATGCGGCGTTTTTCAGCGTGAGCCTGCTGATCCCGCAATGGCTGCAACGCGACATGGGCTACACCGCGATCTGGGCCGGCCTTGCCACCGCGCCGATCGGTATCCTGCCAGTGCTGATGACACCATTCGTGGGCAAGTACGCGCTGCGTTTCGACCTGCGCATGCTCGCCACCGTCGCCTTCATCTTCCTGTCGTTCACCAGCTTCCTGCGCTCCAACTTCAACCTGCAGGTGGACTTCGGCCATGTGGCCACCGTGCAGCTGGTAATGGGTGTGGGTGTGGCCTTGTTCTTCATGCCGGTGCTGCAGATCCTGCTCTCTGACCTGGACGGTCGCGAGATCGCGGCAGGTTCCGGCCTGGCCACCTTCCTGCGTACTCTGGGCGGCAGCTTTGCCGCATCGTTGACCACCTATCTGTGGGCACGCCGCACCCAGGTGCACCACGCGCACATCACCGAACATATCTCGGTGTACACCCCGGGCATGCAGGAGCAGGTCACCGCGATGGGGCAGGGCGACCTGCAACACGGCGCGGCATCGCTCAACAACATGATCAATCACCAGGCCTCGCAGATGGGCTTCAACGACATCTTCTACCTGCTCGGCTGGACGTTCCTGGCGATCATCTTCTTCCTGTGGCTGGCCAAGCCGCCGTTCGGTGCAGGCGCGGGCGGCGCAGCGGCGGCTGGTGGGCACTAGTAGGCGCCGGCTGACAAGGCGCTTGGCCGCTCTAACATCGGCTAAGACAACGACTTCATGCCGGTCTAGTGCAGAGCGGATGATCTGCGACTTGGCTGCAGGGCCCTTGCCCGCCCACCATCGCGGGACACGCCGCAAGTACGTCCATGTAGGCTCTTACGCGGCATCCATGCCGCGTAAGGTCCCGCGACGGTGGGCGGGCAAGAGCCAGTCGAGATGGTCGGTGTGCGTAGCGCTTTGCAAAGCAACCAGCAAACCGTTTGGAGCGGTGAGGGCGCTGCAGCCTTGACCGACGCAGTATTTGACGTGGGCTTCTGACTGCATCCAAAAAAGGTAGCTGACAAAACCCCTGCGCTCACCCCCCACCAGTCGGGTGCTCGCTACGGTTTGTGAGTCGCTCTAACAATCGTGCTGTGCCTGTCAACACGCTCTAGACTGACGCTCTCCAAGTGGGAGCAGTTCAATGGCAGTGACGCCTTCAACGACCGGTTTACCGCAGTCCTTCTGCCTCATGCATACGATGCAGCGCCAAGGCCGGCTCACGCTGAATCGAGAGGCCCAGCGTCATCGTGAGTTACCGCATGCAGCGCCGGCAATTGGGCGTGTGCTGCAGACTGTGCTCCTTCTGTCGCTGTGGTTGCCGTTGATCGCCTTGGCCGATGAATCGAGCGACAAGGTGACGCGGCAGATGCAGCTCAATCGGCAGCGCTACGGCATCGTAGGGCAGGCTGCGTACGTCTCCCACAATGGCAAGGTGCTGTTTCGCGGTGGCGATGGACTTGCCGATCTCGATAGCCAGCAGCCGCTCACGCCTGAGCAGATATTTCCTGTGTTTTCGGTGAGCAAGCTGCTGGTGAGCACCTTGATCATGCAGTTGGTCGAGGCCGGGCGGATCGATCTTGACCGACCGGCCCGGGTCTACCTGCCAGATCTGCCGCGGCGCTGGAGCAAGATCACGGTGCGTCAGCTGCTCAACCACACCTCCGGGTTGCCCGAGTATTTCACCGAGGCGCAGATGAGCGGCTCGCCGGAGGCAAACGCCTCATTTCCTGCAACTGCGCACGCTGTCTTTGCAGCGCTGGGCAGTCAACCGTTGCTTTTTCCACCCGGTAGCAACACGCGCTACATCAACACCAACTATCTGGTGCTGTCGCAACTGCTCCAGGCGCATTACCGCAAGCCGTATTCGCAGATCGTGTCCGAGCGGATCCTCGAGCCGTTGAAGCTGGCGCATACCTTTCTCGGACGCTCCCGATTGCCGGCTGATGCAGTCGTCAACGCCTACGTTGGCAAGGACGGAAAACTGCAGAAACAGCAGGAGATCGCCTGGCCCGATTACGCCCTCGGGCATGCCGAGCTGTACGCCAGCATCGACGATCTGGCGACGTTCATCGAAGCGATGCGAGATGGAAAGTTGGTCGGCAAGCCAGCCCTGCGGCAGCTCTGGCAACCGCAGCTGCTGACCAACGGGCAGCGCGGCTGGTTTGCCAGCGGCTGGGAGGTTGGCGCAAGTGGTGCCTATCGGCACGTCGGTCATGATGGCGGCGCGCGGGTGAGGGTGCGCCTGCTGTTCGCCGATGCCCTGGATGGCGATAGCTACACCATCGTTTACCTGACCAATGGCAGCACGCGCGGGGTGTGGTCCCGGGTGCTGGTCGACAGCATCATGGCCACCATCGCGCCACAGACGTTTCCCGCCGAAGCCTTGTCGGAGAAGCTCATCGCCTTCGCGCTGCAGTCGCCTGTCGATCACGACACGCAGTTGTTGGCCGATGCACTGCGTGTCGACGGGAGCATCCCCCTCGATCAACTCGAGGCTGTGGTCAACGCGACTGGCTACACCGTTCTGTCCAATCTCGGCGCAGATGCGGCGATTCGTGTGTTCGCGCTCAATGTGTTGCTGTTTCCGGCGTCCCGCAATGCGCTGGACAGCCTTGCCGAGGCGTATGAGGCAAGCGGAGATCTCGCCCGTTCGAGCACCATCCGGCAGAGCATCAAGGGCATGGCCGCCCCGCCCGAGGAACAATGATCCGACCGAGGGCGTGAGGTCTCAGCTGTTTGTTGCTGGTTGCAGCTTGACTGCCCGGTTCGGTGGCGCATCGCCGCTGTCGGGCTTCGGTTCAGCCCGTTCGGTGTCATGGCGCGGCGTGTCGTCCTGCAGGGGTGCGAGCAGTTGCAGCCGCTTGCCCTGGTAACGGAACTCGAGCGCGTCCTCTAACTGACGCAGTGCTTGCACCTGGGTGCACAGCGCATTGGCACTGGCCTCGATGGTGGACGCCTGGGTATCCTGCCTTGCATCCAGTTGGCCCTCCATCTGTTGGGCGCGTTTGTCGATTCCGTCCGAACGCCCGGTGACGATCTGCCAGAGCATGTGGCGCGCGATGCTGCCCTTGAATTGCTCGGCTTCGTGTTCGACGTAATTTGCGAAGTTGCCGTCGAAGGCCTTCTGCTCCCAACGCCCCTTGCCCAGGGTGCCGTCGACATACGCGCGTGCGCGTTTGCGCAGCCGTTCGATCTTGCGGGCGTTGAGCGCACTGCCTGTCATGACCTCGATGACACCGCCGAGCGCGTCGTAACTGAGGTCGATCACCTGATAGGCAATGCCGGCAACCTGCGGCATCAATGCGCGGGTGCGTTGTTCCATCTCCCAGAGGCGTCGTGCATCGGCCGTGCTGGTCTGCTGCAGCTTGTGGTCGATGCTCAGTTCGCCGCCGTGGAAGAAAATTTCGCGTGGCCAACCGCTGTCGCGATAAAGCCAGATGCCGCCGCTGTCGGCGAGCACGTTGAACGGCGTGCCGAGACCGCATTGCTGCGAAGACACCTGCGCGCGATGGTACGGGGCATCGTGTTTGTTGGTCTGCTGTGCCCGTGCATGCGGACTGACAACGGCCGGAAGCAGGGCAAGCCAGAGGAGGATGCGCATGGGGCCTGCTGCCGTCGTGGAGGCGTTGCGCAGGGTCGCCACAGCAGCAATAGCTGGTCGCGTGTCGAAAGTCACCGGCGCCGCATCCTGGCAACGCTGCCGATCTGCAGACATCACCGATGCCGCACACCATCGTGCAATCGTATGGCCCAGACGCAAAAAACCCCGCCTGAGCGGGGTTTTTTACGATCTACCGTGAGTCATGGTGCCCAGGAGAGGACTCGAACCTCCACGAAGTTGCCCCCGCTAGCACCTGAAGCTAGTGCGTCTACCAATTCCGCCACCTGGGCGACTCAGGAGGCGAATTGTGCAAGTTGCGCGCGACGCTGTCAACGCATCCGGCACAAATTTTTCGTGGTGGCCGGTGCTTGCCGGCGACGTGAGAAGACGGCGTGGCGGACACGCGTAATGCATGCCCGCCACGACACCGGATCACGGCAGCTGCGCCGCCTGCAGGCTGACCTCTGCACTCTGCACCGGTTCGCTTGCCGAACGCGCCAGCTGCACGCGATAGGTGCCCGCGGCAATCGTCCAGTGACGGGCCTTGGCATCGAAGTCGGCCAGCGTCCTGGGTTCGGCGATCACCTGCACGGTGCGCTTTTCGCCCGGCTTGAGCGTGAGCTTCTGCCAGCCGATCAGGCGCAGCGGGGTGGCATGGCCGTCGGGCAGGGTGACGTAGAGCTGCGGCACGGCGGCGCCTTCGCGCTGGCCGATGTTTTCCACCTCGAAGTTCGCCGTGAGCTGGCTGCCGTTGGCTTCCACGCGCAGCCCGCCCATGCGGAACTGCGTGTACGACAGGCCATGGCCGAACGCATAACGCGGGGTCAGCTTGCGCGCGGCGAACCACTTGTAGCCGACGTTGGCGCCTTCGATGGCGTAGTCGATGCTGTCTTCGCCCGGCTTGGCCGGCTTGAAGCCCAGGCCCGGGATCGAGGGACGCGGCAGCTGCGATTCGTCCACCGGCCAGGTCACCGGCAGATGGCCGGACGGATTGACCGCACCGGTCAGCAGGTTGGCGATCGCCTCGCCGCCGCCGATGCCCGGATACCACGCCTGCAATACCGCCGGCACGCGCTCGGCCCAGGGCATGCGCACCGGGCCGTTGGTTTCCAGCACCACGGTGGTCTTGGGGTTGGCCTTGGCCACCGCCTCGATCAAGGCATCCTGGTTGTCGGGCAATTGCATGTCCGGCAGGTCCACCGATTCGGCCGACCATTGGGTGGCGAACACGATCGCCACATCGGCGGCCTTGGCCGCGCGTGCCGCGGCAGCGCGGTCCTTGCCGTCGACATAATCGATCTGCACGTTCGGCAACGCGGCGCGCAATGCCTGCAGCGGCGAGGACGGATGGATGATCACCGGGCCGGGCCAGGTGGTCGGATTGAGGCCGGGTACGGCGTTGCCACCGTTGATGGTGTAGTCCACACGCGAGGAACCGCCGCCGGACATCACGCCCTTGTCGGCATACCCACCGATCACCGCGATGCGGCGCACGTCCTTGGATAGCGGCAAGGTAGCCTGCTCGTTACGCAGCAGCACGCTGCCTTCCTCGGCAACATGCTGCGCGGACAGCTGCCCGGCCTTGCCGTCGATCGGCTGGCGCTGGGTGGGATGATCGAACGCGCCATGCGCGAACAGGCTGCGCAGCACGCGCTTGACCATGTCGTCGAAGCGCGCGCGCGGCACCACGCCGGCCGACACCGCCATGCGCAACGGTGCGTCGAAGAACACCGCCGCGTCGAACACTTCGCCAGCCGATTGCTGATCGAGTCCGGCCAGGGCCGCCTTGGAGCCGCTGTGCACGCCGCCCCAGTCGGACATCACGTAGCCGGGGTATTTCCATTCCTGCTTGAGTACCTGGTTGAGCAGGTAATCGTGCTCGCAGCCGTAGATGCCATTGATCTTGTTGTAGGAGCACATCACCGAGGCCGGGTCGCCGATTTTCAACGCGATCTCGAACGCCAGCAAATCCGATTCGTGCATCGCCTGCTCGCCGATCTCGGCGCTGTGGAAATTGCGTCGCGTCTCCATGTCGTTGAGCGCGTAGTGCTTCATCGTTGACAGCACATGCTCGCTCTGCACGCCGCGGATAGACTCGCCGACCATGGTGCCGGCCAGCAGCGGGTCTTCGCCGGCATATTCGAAATTGCGTCCGTTGCGTGGGTCGCGCTGCAGGTTGACGCTGCCGGCCAGCAGCACGTTGAAGCCCTGCTGCCAGGATTCGCGGCCCATGGTCTTGCCGCCGGCATAGGCCAGCTGCGGATTCCAGCTCGAGGCGGCCGACGGGCCGGACGGCATCGCGGTGGCGAAGTCGCCCTTGCGGATGCCGCCGGGATTGGTCACGCCCACGCCGGCATCGGCCAGTTGCTGCGCCGGGATGCCCAGCCGTGGGACGCCGGGGACATAGCCGGCCGAACCCAGCGCGCCCTCGGGCTTGGGAATCTTGTCGGTGCCCAGGCCGAAGTAGCTGCGCAGCATCTGGAATTTTTCCTCCTCGCTCATCTGCGCGAGCAGACGATCGGCGCGCTGGTCCGCGGTCAGCGCGGTGTCCATCCACGGCTGCGCTGCAGCGGCGGTCTGTGCGCCGAGCGGGGCGGCAAACGCGGTGCCGACGCCAAGGGCGATGGCCAGCGCGAGACGGCGTGGCCTGGAGTGTGTAAACGGTTTCATATCGAGCTGTGGCACGGGTGGTCCTTGTGGTGCGGTTGCAATCAGGGGAGGGCACCGCAGTGCCCGCGTTCGAAAGGCGCGCGCGTGCGCCGAATCAGGTACCTGCCGGAAGCGGGCGCCGGCTCAGAACTGCGTCTGTGCCGTGCGTAACACTGGGTACAGGCGGTAGCGCTCGTCCCAGGAGGAATGCAGGCGAGCGAAGAATTCCAGGCGTGCCTTCGGGTCGGCCGCGAAGGCGGCATCGCTGGCCAGGCGTTGTTCGAATTGCGCCTTCACTGCCGGGTCGCGTTCTAGCAGGTCGCGCGCCACCTCTTCGGCGACGTAATCCTCCATGTATTCCTTGCGCTCGAATGCGGTGTTGAACAGGCCCCATTGCAGCAGCGAATCCGGCGCCTGCGGTTCCAGAATCGCCATCACCAGGCGCGACCTGGCCTGGGCGATCGGCACGAACAAGGAGCCTGCCGGCACGGTGCGGGTTTCATCGCGCCACTGCCCGGCGATCTCCAGGTTCTGGTGGCCTTCGTTGGAGCGCGCGGCAAAC
Source organism: Xanthomonas arboricola (assembly GCF_002940665.1). Classification (GTDB taxonomy): domain Bacteria; phylum Pseudomonadota; class Gammaproteobacteria; order Xanthomonadales; family Xanthomonadaceae; genus Xanthomonas; species Xanthomonas arboricola_B. The sequence goes on along the minus strand of NZ_MIGY01000003.1, from coordinate 208,268 downwards.
GTCGCCTTGTCGGCATGGAAGCTCTGCACCGGATGGGCGGCAGTGGTGGCGAGGGTGTCGAAGGCGATGCCGTGCAGGCGCAGTTTCTCCGCCACCAGGGCCGCTTGCGCGGCAGGCACCAGATAGCCGCCGCGGGGCGCATCGACCACCACATCCGGCTTGATCTGATCGCGTAACGGTACCTTCCAGATCTGTGGTCTGGTCTCGTCGTAGCGCGTCATCAACGCACCGGAAATCGGCGAGGGCGTGCGCGTGTAGGCGTAGCCACGGAAGGCAACGGTGCGTGCGGCCGGGCCGGCAGCGAAGCTCAACGGCTCGATCTCGCCAGCCAGCCTGGTCGCACGCTGATCGGCCGCCAGCGCATCGGCGCGCCACCTGGCGCCGTTGCGCGCGGCCTGCTGCAGCACCGACACGATCGCATTGCGGGTGACGCGTACGCGCACCGGGTAGGTCTTCCACGAATGCGTTTCCACCAGCATGCCGAAGCGGTTGCGCAGCAGGAAATAGCCGTGCGAAAAACGCGGCGGCGACACGTCGTCGGCAAAGCCCGATGTCGGGTCGTCCTCGTGCACGAACGAGGGGTAATACGGCAACGGCAGCGAGCCCTGTGCGGCGAGGTCGGCAATCACCGCATCGCGCCAGCGCGTGCCGTCGCGTTGCAGCGTGGCATCGCCGGCGTGCACGGGCTCCACCTGCACCGACACGTCGTGCTCGAACTTGGCGCCATCGGTGACGTGCAGGTCCACGTACATCAGCGGATCCCATTGCTGCACCAGCCGCAGCATCGCCTGCATTTCCGGCGCGTCGGCCTTGAGGTAGTCGCGATTGAGATTGAGGTTCTGCGCGGTGGTGCGCCAGCCCATCTGTTCGGGGCCGCGTTGATTGGGGCGGTTCCAGGCGCCGAAGCGCTCGTGGCCGTCGACGTTGAACACCGGCACGAATACCCAGACCAGCTTGTCCAGTACGCCTTTGCCGGTTTTTCCGTCCAGCAATTCGCGCAGCGCCAGGAAGCCCGCGTCCTTGCCGTCGATCTCGCCGGCATGGATGCCGCCTTGCACCAGCACCACCGGCAACTTGCGTTGCGCAGCGCTGTCGGTATCCAGTGCGCCGCTGGTGGAGACGATCAGCGCCTTCATCGGCCGGCCTTCCGGGGTGGTGCCGAACTCGATGCAGCGCACCGCCTGCGGGTAGCGCTGCGCAAAGGCATCGCAAAGCGCGATGACTTCCTCGTAGCGTCCGGTCTGCGCAAACCCGCTGCGCTCGGCCCGGGTGGTCAGCGGTTCGGCGGCCAGTGCGGCGGGGGCGGTGGTCAGCAGCAACAGGCTCAGGGCCAGGCGGGTGAAGCGGGGCATCCAGCGGTCCAGTGTTCCAGGAAAACGTTTGCAATGTAGCCGAGCCGGCGCAGCAGGCCAATCTGCACTGCGTCATGACTTGCGCGCGATCGGCGTGGTTGCGGCGTGCCAACAGCGGTTTTAGGCACGTCTGGGCCGAACGACGTGTCGGGTACACCGCAATGGCGGCCATAAGCGCAGCGGCGTCGCTGCATGCAGCGGCGCATCCTGGGTCTTATCCGATGGTCGCGATGGCGGCCAACCGGCGGCCGCCGGTACGATAGCGCGTGTTTTCTGCTTGACCGGACTGCCCTTGACCACTTCCACCCTGCCGGGCCCCACTGCCGGTGCGCGGCTGCCGCGCCAGATACCTTTCATCATCGGCAACGAAGCCTGCGAGCGTTTCAGCTTCTACGGGATGCGCAACATCCTGGTGCAGTTCCTGATCACCTCGCTGCTGTTGCAGGAAGTCGGCGGGCCCGGCCGTGAAGCCGAGGCCAAGCACATCCTGCACAGCTTCATGATCGGGGTGTTTTTCTTCCCGCTGCTCGGCGGCTGGCTGGCCGATCGCTTCTTCGGCAAGTACAACACCATTCTGTGGTTCAGCCTGGTGTACTGCGCCGGGCATGCCTGCCTGGCGCTGTTCGAAGGCAGCCGCGGCGGATTCTTCCTCGGGCTGGGCCTGATCGCGCTGGGTGCGGGCGGCATCAAACCGCTGGTGGCCTCGTTCATGGGCGACCAGTTCGACCAGTCCAACAAGCACCTGGCCAAGGTGGTGTTCGACGGCTTCTACTGGATCATCAACTTCGGCTCGTTGTTCGCCTCGTTGTTGATCCCGCTGGCGCTGAAGAATCTGGGCCCGGCGTGGGCATTCGGCATTCCGGGCATCCTGATGTTCGTGGCCACGCTGGTGTTCTGGCTGGGCCGCAGGCGCTATGTGCGGGTGCCGTTGCCGCCGAAGGACCCGCACGGCTTCGGTGCGGTGGTGCGCACCGCATTGCTGACACAGGCGCCGGGGCAGGGCCGTCCGGGACTGATGCTGGCAGTGGTCTCGGTGCTGCTGGCGCTGGCCTGCTTCGCGCTGGTCGACCAGCTCGGCATCGTCATCTGCCTGTGCATGGCGCTGGTGCTGTTGCTGGCCGGCATCGGCGGCGGCACCTGGTGGCAGCTGGAGCGTGCGCGCGGCATCCATCCCGATACCGCGGTCGAAGGCGTGCGCGCGCTGCTGCGGGTGTTGGTGATCTTCGCGCTCGTCACGCCATTCTTCTCGCTGTTTGACCAGAAAGCCTCGACCTGGGTCCTGCAGGGGCGCGAGATGACGATGCCGGCCTGGTTCACTGCCTCGCAGATGCAGGCGCTCAATCCGCTGCTGGTGATGCTGCTGATCCCGTTCAACAATCTGGTGCTGTATCCGCTGCTGCGACGTGGCGGCTGGGAGCCGACAGCGCTGCGCCGCATGACCTGCGGCATCGCCTTCGGCGGCCTGGCCTGGATTGCGGTCGGTGCCATCCAGATCAGCATGGACGGCGGCGAGCCGATGCATATCGCCTGGCAGATCCTGCCCTATGCGCTGCTGACCTTCGGCGAGGTGCTGGTGTCGGCCACCGGGATCGAGTTCGCCTACAGCCAGGCACCGCCGTCGATGAAGGGCGTGGTGATGAGCTTCTGGTATCTGACCACCACGGTGGGCAATCTATGGGTGCTGCTGTCGAACGTGGCGGTGCGCAACGCCACGGTGACCTCCCACATCGCCGATACTGGGCTCAGCGAAGCGGCATTTCTGATGTTCTTCTTCGCGGCCTTCGCGTTCCTGGCGGCACTGGCCTTCGGCCTGTACGCGCGCGGGTATCGCATGGTCGACAATTACCGTTCTGCCTGAGGTCCGCATGATTACCCTGATCCTGATCGCCATCACCGGCATCGTCTCGTGGATGGCGTTCAACAACCGCAAGCTGGCTGACCGCCTGATCCTGTGGCCGCCGGCGCTGGACAAGCACAAGCAGTACGACCGCCTGGTCACCTACGGTTTCATCCATGCCGATCTGGGCCACCTGGTCTTCAACATGATCACGCTGTTCTTCTTCGGCCGGGTGATCGAAAACGTGATGACCCAGCTGACCGGCAGCGTGCTGACCTACCCGCTGTTCTATCTGGCGGCGCTGGTGGTCTCGATCCTGCCCAGCTATCTGAAGAACCAGAAGAACCCGAACTATCTCAGCCTGGGCGCCTCCGGTGCGGTGTCGGCGGTGTTGTTCGCCTTCATCCTGCTGCAGCCGTGGACCATCATCCTGGTGCTGTTCATTCCGGCGCCGGCGATCATCTACGCGGTGTTCTATGTCGGCTACAGCCTGTGGATGGACCGCCGCGGCGGCGATCGCATCAACCACAGCGCGCACCTGGCCGGTGCCGCGTTCGGCGTGATGTTCATGCTGATCATGGAGCCGCGCGTGCTGCAGGTATTCCTGGAGCAGCTATCCAATCCGCGTTTCGGCTGATCGGTTGGCAAACCGACCGCTGGCCGCCGGTGGGCACGCGCGGTTAGGTCGACGGTGTCGGGAAGAGCGGGTCGCCTTGGGCGACCGGACCAGGACCCTCGCGAGTGCGCGCGTGGTCCTGGGCAGTGATGCGATGCCGGCTCAGGCCGCGTCGCGTTTCTGGTCGCCAGCGACGCTGCCGGTGGGCACCGACCCGTAGGCCTGCTGCAGGCGCTGGTACACCGTGTCGTTGAGCTGCGCGAAGTCGGGGTTGTGGGTGTCGCCCTTGATGGCGAACTGGAACAGGCCTTCCAGCAGCGAGCTATCGCTGTCTGCGCTGTGTCCTGCCGAATCGTTGTGCATGCGGTGACTCCTCGTAGGTAAGGCGAAGGCGTCGGCGGCTCGCACCGGCCCGGGTGCAACGGGCGCCTTCGGCTGAGCTATCGGCGCGGTGCGAGCGAACTTAAGTGCCGGTTCGCAGGCTGCGCGGGCGGTCACAGCATCGATTCATTTTCACGCAGGCGCGGCGCCGCGCTGGTCACACTGCTGACCATCGTCACTGCCTCGTGCAGACCACCATGGAGGCAGCGACAGTGCAGGCAGACCACGATTCCACGCAGCAGCTCTTCAGCGTAGACACCGATGGACAACATGCCGAGCTGGCATACCGTCTGGAAGGTGAGCGCATGACCATCACGCATACGCATGTGCCCGACGCGATCGGTGGACGCGGTATTGCCGCAGTGCTGGTCGAGGCTGCCTTGGCCCATGCGCGCCAGCAGGGCTACAAGGTCGTGCCTGCCTGCAGTTACGCCGAGGCGTATATCCGGCGGCACCAACAGTTTCAGGATCTGCTGGCCTGATCGCCGGCAGCGTGTCTTTGCAGATGTATCGATGGGGAGCAGGTGGGAATGGGGCGGTTGTCAGGAGTGAACGCAGTCCGGGGCTTGCTGATGCTGGCCGTGTTGGCAGGATGTACGCAGCGCGAGCCGACGACGGCCGAATCGGCACAGCCGGCAGCTGACGCAACTGCCGTCGCGGCACCGCCGGCCGAGCCCGTGCTGGTGCAAAGCGGCCCGCTGGAGGATGTGATCGAGCAAGCACCCGCCTATATGGTGGGTATCAGCTATCCGCGTGGGCTGGACGCGTTTCCCGAGCTGAGCGGACTGATCCGCAGTTATGCGCAGGCAGCACGCGCCGAACTCATGGAAGCGGTGTCCGGGCTCGGCAACGACAAGCCGGCCGCACCTTACGAATTGTCACTGGCGTTCGAGACCGTATTGCAGACACCGGACCTGATCGTCGTGTCCGCGGACGGCAGCCGCTATACCGGTGGTGCGCATGGCGAGCCGTTGGTGGCGCGCTTCGTCTGGCTGGTCAAGGAGCGCAGGCAATTGACCGCGCAGGCCTTGATTCCGGACCCGGCAGGCTGGGAAAAGATCGGGCGCGAGGTGGCCGTGCAATTGCACAACGCCGCCACCCAGCGCGTGGAAGCCGATCGCGTGCCGGTCGCAGAACAGGCCGAGCAGGTGGCCTCGGCCGATCGCATGATTGCCGAAGGCACTGCCGCGCAGGTCGACAACTTTGCCCAGTTCGTGCCGGTGCTCAATCCGGCCGGGCAGATCACCGCGCTTCGGTTCGTGTTTCCGCCGTATCAGGTGGGGCCGTATTCGGATGGCACGCAAACGGCCGAGGTCGCTGCCTCGACATTGTTGGCGTCGGTCGCGCCGGAATATGTACATCTCTTCGCACGCTGAGGTGTCACCCCGCAGATGATGTGATTGAATGGCTTGGCCATTCAGTAATGTAATCAAACGGGTGATATGAGTAGTTTCGATCCAACCGCAAGTCGCGTGGACCACACCTGTGTGCGCTATCCGGCGTTTCCGCGTGAACCAGCCGTCCTGGTGCGGCTGATCAAGCATCTCTACAAGCGACTGCATACGCAGGGTTGTGTGCGGCTGAAGCCATACGGTATCAGCCCGCCGGAATACGAGATTCTGATGATGCTCTACGGCACGCCGGAGCAGGCGATCACGCCTACCGAGGTGGCCGAGGCCGCCAGCGAAAAGCCGGCCAACATCACCCGGCTCACCGACCAATTGTGCGAGAAGGGCTTGATCGCGCGTGGCAGCAGCCCGGACGATCGGCGCAAGATCATGCTGACCTTGCAGCCGGCAGGCCTGGCGTTGATCAACAGCCTGCTTCCCGACGCCTGCACGCTGCTCAATGCAGAGACCTCCAGCATCAGTGATGCCGAGCAGGTGCGGCTGGAAAAGCTGTTAAGGAAATTGCTCGACGGCGTGGATTCGGTCGAGCTCTGAGCGCGGCGTCTGCGGCTCGCGCAGCCCGCTTCATCGCGACCATCAAAAACGCCGCCCGGATCGCTCCGGGCAGCGTCTTGGTTTCAACGCAGTGCGATTACGGCTTGAACTGCGGCGCTTCCGGCGTGGCGCCATCGCCACCTTGCGCACTCAGGCCGCGCTTCTCGAGCAGGGGCTCGATCTGCGGCGCATGGCCGGCAAAGTTCTGGAACAGTTCCATCGCATCGACGCTGCCGCCGCGCGAGAGCAGGGTCTGACGGAAGCGATCGCCGTTGGCGCGGCTCAGCCCGCCGTGCTGCTTGAACCACTGCTGGGTGTTGGCGTCGAGCACTTCCGACCAGATGTAGGCGTAATAGCCGGCCGCGTAACCGCCCATGATGTGGCTGAAATACGGGGTCTTGTAGCGCGGCGGCACCGGCGCGTAGGCGATGCCGTCCTGCTGCAGGGCCTTGGCTTCGAATGCCATCACGCCAGCGGCGTCGGGCACCTGGCTGGCGCTGATCTGGTGCCAGTTCTGATCGAGCATGGCCGCACCCAGATACTCGGTGGTGGCAAAGCCCTGGTTGAACTTGGAGGCGGCAATCACCTTGTCCAGCAGCGCCTGCGGCATCGGCGTGCCGTTCTGGTAATGCTTGGCGTAGTTCTTCAGGATCGACGGCTCGTCGGCCCACATCTCGTTGACCTGCGAGGGGAACTCGACGAAGTCGCGCGGCACGCTGGTGCCGGAGAAATACGGGTATTTGACGTCCGAGAACATGCCGTGCAGCGCATGCCCGAACTCATGGAACATGGTGGTCACTTCATCCCAGGTCAGCAGCGTCGGCTGGCCAGCCGGCGGCTTGGGGATGTTGAGGTGGTTGGCGACCACCGGCTTGAAACCGGTCAGCGTCGACTGCGACACATAGGAGTTCATCCAGGCGCCGCCACGCTTGGATTCGCGTGCATACATGTCGGCGATGAAGATCGCCAGCTGCTTGCCGTCGGCGTCAAACACGTCATAGACGGTGATGTCGTCGCGGTAGGTCGGCAGGTCAGTGCGCTGCTTGAAGGTCAGGCCGTATTCCTGATTGGCCGCATAGAACACGCCGTTTTCCAGCACGTTCTTCAGCTCGAAGTACGGCTTGAGCTGGGATTCGTCGAAGTTGTACTTGGCCTGGCGCACCTTCTCGCTGTAGTAGGCCCAGTCCCAGGCTTCGAGCTTGAACGTCGGCTTGCGCGCGGCCTTCTGCTCCTTGTCGATCATCGCCTGCAGATCGGCCGCTTCGCGCTTGGCATTGGCTACCGCCGCCGGCGCCAGCTTGCCCAGCATCGCATTGACCGCTTCCGGTGTCTTGGCGGTCTGGTTTTCCAGCGAATAGGCAGCGTAGGTTGGGAAGCCGAGCAGCTTGGCCTTGTCGGCGCGCAGCTTCATGATGCGCGCCACCAGTGCGGTGTTGTCGTACTGGCCGCCGTGGCTGCCACGCGACACCGAGGCGTCGTAGATCTTCTTGCGCAGTTCGCGATTCTTAAGTTGCGTCAGCGGCGGCTGGCCGGTGGTGTTGAGCAGCGCAATCACGTACTTGCCGTCGAGCTTGCGCGCCTTGGCCGCTTCGGCGGCAGCGGCGATCTGCTCGTCGGACAGGCCATCGAGCTGCTTGACGTCATCGACGACAACGGCGGCGGCATTCACTTCGGCCAGCACGTTCTGGCTGAAGGTGGTGCCCAGGTTGGCCAGCTCGGCATTCATCGCCTTGAGCGTGGTCTTGTCGGCCTCGGAGAGCTTGGCGCCGTCGCGTACGAAATCGCTGTAGTACTTCTCGACCAGGCGCACGCCCTGGGCGTCCAGGCCCAACTTGCTGCGCTGGTCGTACAGGGTCTGGAGACGCGCGAACAGCTTGCCATTGAGCGAGATCGCGTCGCGGTGCGCGGCGAACTTGGCCGAATAGTCGGCCTGCAGTTTCTTGCGCGCGTCGTTGGTGTCGGCACCGACCAAGTTGAAGAACACGGTGGTGGCGCGATCCAGCGTGGCGCCGCTTTTTTCCAGCGCGATGAGGGTGTTGTCGAAGCTCGGCTTGGCCTTCTGGTTGGCGATCTTTTCCACTTCCTTCAACTGCTCGGTCATGCCGGCGTCGAAGGCGGGTGCGAAATCGCTGTCGGTGATCTTGTCGAACTGCGGGTAGTGCAGCGGCAGCGTGCTGTCGGCAAAGAAGGGGTTGGCTTGGGTGGCGGCGTGCGTCGTGGCGGGTGCGGCGATGCTGTAGGACGGCATGGCAAGTCCCAGGGAAGCGGCCAGGGCAAAGGCGAGACGGGTGGTCAAGAGGGTTGCTCCAAAGTGCGAACCGCCGAGGCTACCCCAGCCGGGCCGGACAGGCGTGTGACAAAAGGCATGGCTGCAGGGTCATTGCGCCGCCATCCGGCGGGCGCGACCGGTGCTTGCCTTGCGGGCACAGAACCGATGACACCACGAGCGCGCAGCCACCGGACCGACGCTGCCGGTGTACGCGACAGCAGGTTCAACTCGGCTATATGCCGGATGCTCGGCGGGCACCGAGGTCTCGATCAGTCCGCCTGATGGATGCTGGCCGGTAGCGCGCCGTGTCAGCGGCCGGCAACGGTCGGACCAGCGGAAAGGGCCAGATGTCTGCGGCGACGCATCCGTTGAAAACCGTCTTTCCTGGCTGACGCGCTCGGCGACCGCGATGCGACGCTGCCGGCTGCTGGGTTACGCTGCCCATCTCGCACACTTCAGGGCAGCCATGAGCGACATCTCCACGTTCGAATTCACCGACCTGGAAGGTCGTCCCCGCTCGATGCGCGATTACGCCGGCAAGGTGGTGCTGGTGGTCAACGTCGCTTCAAAATGCGGCTTTACCCCACAATACGCAGGCCTGCAGGCACTGTGGCAGCGCTATCGCGAGCGTGGTCTGGTGGTGATCGGGTTTCCCTGCGACCAGTTCGGTCATCAGGAGCCGGGCGATGCCGCGCAGATCCGCCAGTTCTGCTCGCTCGATTACGCGGTGGATTTTCCGCTGGCCGAGAAGGTCGAGGTCAATGGCAGCGGCACGCATCCGCTATGGCAATGGCTCAAGCACCAACAGCGTGGCGTGCTGGGATCGGAAGCGATCAAGTGGAATTTCACCAAGTTCCTGATCGGCCGCGATGGCACGGTGCTGGAGCGTTACGCCCCGACTACCAAACCGGACGCCCTGGCTGCGGATATCGAGCGCGCGTTAGTTGAATCGTAGGAGCGCACCTGGGCGCGATGAGGCATTCCCGGGAACGCTTCATCGCGCCCAGGTGCGCTCCTACGACGGTGCATGCCGGCGTCGCGGTCTGCGTAAACGCCGCATCGCGCTGATGTCTCACGCGCGCCGTATCACTTCTCGACGAAGGCGCGCTCGAACACGTAATGCCCCGGCGTGCCGATGCGTGGCGAGGTCTGGAAGCCACGTGCATCCAGCAAGGTGCGCAGGTCGGCCAGCATCTGCGGGCTGCCGCAGATCATGAAGCGGTCGTTGGCCGGATCCAGCGGCGGCAACCCGAGCGTCTGCTGCATGCGGCCATCGGCCATCAGCTCGGTCAGGCGGCCCTGATTGGCGAATGCCTCACGCGTCACCGCCGGGTAGTACAGCAACTTCTCGCGCAGGAGGTCGCCGAGGAATTCGTGCTGCGGCAGCTCGCGCTCGAAGTAGTCGCGATAGGCCAGATCCTGCACGAAGCGCACGCCCTGGGTCAGGATCACCTTGTCGAAACGCTCGTAGGTTTCCGGGTCCTTGATCACCGACAACCACGGCGCCAGACCGGTACCGGTGCCCAGCAGATACAGGTTGCGGCCCGGGTGCAGGTCGCTGATCAGCAGCGTCCCGGTGGGTTTCTTGCCGACCAGCACCTTGTCGCCAGGCTGGATGTGCTGCAGCCGCGAGGTCAGCGGACCGTCCGGCACCTTGATGCTGAAGAACTCCAGATGTTCTTCCCAGTTGGCGCTGGCGATCGAGTACGCACGCAGCAGCGGGCGCGTCTCGGTCTCCAGACCGATCATCACGAACTGCCCGTTCTCGAAGCGGAAACCGGCATCGCGGGTGGTGGTGAAGCTGAAGTAGGCATCGGTCCAGTGACGGACCTCAAGCACCGTTTCGGCGCCGAAAGCGGAAGACATACCAGTAAGTGTCGTGGGAAGAGTACCCGGCAATTCTACCTCAAGCCGGCCAAATGAGAGAGGCTCTCATTTGGCCGGGAATGGGGAATGGGGAATGGGGAATGGGGAATGGGGAATCGGGGCAGCTGCATAAGGATCCCGGAGGCCTACGGGGCGAGACGCTCAGCACCCGTCAGACGCCGGGAACGCCGCTTTTAACGATTCCCGAATCCCGATTCCCCAATCCCAGCCTCATCGATACCCCGCCGCCTGCAACTCGAACAACTCCGCGTACCGCCCGCCCTGGGCCATCAGCTCCGCATGCGTGCCGTTGGCCTCGATGCGGCCTGCGGCCAGCACCAGGATGCGGTCGGCCATGCGCACGCTGGAGAAGCGGTGCGAGATCAGCACCGCGGTACGGTTGTCCGACAGCTCCTTGAAGCGCTGGAACACCTCGAACTCGCTACGCGCATCCAGTGCGGCGGTGGGTTCGTCCAGGATCATCAGCTGCGCATCGCGCATGTAGGCGCGCGCGATGGCGATCTTCTGCCATTGCCCGCCGGACAGGTCCACGCTGTTTTTGAAGCGGCGCCCGACCAGCTGGTCGTAGCCGTCGGGCAGGCTGTCGATCAGCTCGCCGGCCATGGCACGCTGCGCAGCGGCACGGATGCGCGGCGCATCGTCCATCGCATCGACCTGGCCGACGCCGATGTTCTCGCCCACGCTCAGGTGGTAGCGCACGAAGTCCTGAAAGATCACGCCCAGGTTGGCGCGCACATCGTCCAGATCGTAATCGCGCAGGTCGTGGCCATCGAGCAGGATGCGGCCCTCGTCCGGGTCGTACAGCCGCGCCAGCAGCTTGACCAGGGTGGTCTTGCCGGCACCGTTTTCGCCGACTAGGGCCAGCACTTCGCCGGCACGCAGTTCGAAATCCAGATGCCGCACCGTCCACTGCTCGGCATCCGGGTAGCGGAAGCCCACGTCCTCGAACACGAAGCCTTGGCGGATCGGTCGCGGCACCGGCAGCGCGTTCGGGCGCGAGCGGATCTCCGGCACAATGTTGAAGAACGAATACAGATCGTCCAGATACAAGGCCTGGCCGGCGACCTGCGAGAACCCGATCAGCAGGCCTTCGAGCAACTGGCGCAGGCGCAGGAAGCTGCCGGCCAGAAAGGTCAGGTCGCCGATGCTGAAATCGCCGCGCACGGTGCGCCAGGCGATGTAGCCATAGGCCGTGTAGTAGCCCAGGGTGCCCAGCGCAGCCAGCAGCGCGCCCCACAACGCACGCTTGCGCGCGAGTGCACGATTGGCCTGGAAGAACTTGTCGGCCAGCCGCCGGTAACGCGCGATCAGGAAGCGGTGCAGGTTGAGGATCTTGACTTCCTTTGCGGTCTCGACGCTTGCGCCGACCTGGCGCAGGTAATCGAGCTGGCGCCGCTCCGGCGTCCACTGGAAGTTGAGCGAGTAGCCCAGCGCATTGAAATGCGCCTCGCCGATGAAGGCCGGGATCAGGGCGATCGCCAGCAGCAGGATCAACCACGGCGCATACACCACCAGGCCCACCGCCAGGCTGACCACGGTGATGGCGTCCTGCACCTGGCCGAACAGCTGGCTCATCAGGTTCATGCGGTTCATGGTCTGGCGCCGCGCACGATCCAGCTTGTCCTGCCGATCGGGATCTTCGAAGTCCTCCAGATCCAGCTGCGCGGCGTGCTCCATCAGGCGCACGCTGGCGGCGTTGTTGAACAGTTCCGACAACAACGCATCGGCGTAGCCGACCAGCCGGCCGAGCAGGTCCGAACCGATCGCCAGGGCCAGCTCCAGCGCCAGCAATTCCAGCAACCGGTTCAGTCGGCCGCTGCCCAGCGCCTGCGCCAGCGAGTCGAAGGCTGGCGGTTGACCGACCAGGTGGATCGCCTCGTCGATGATCAGCTTGCCGATATACAACGAGGCCACCGGCATCAACGCGCGCAGCACGCGCAGGCCGATGCTGCTGGCGCTCAGCCAGCGGCTGGTCTGCCAGATCTGGCGCAGGAACGGCGGAAGATTGCGCAGCGCATCCAGGCGCTCGCGCAGGGTGGGGCCGGTACGGGGAGCGGCAGGCGCAGAAGCGCCGGAACGGGAGGCTGACATCGCCTCAGTGTGCAGCGCCACGCGTGGGCGTGGGGTGTTGGAGGCGCACCGGCGGGTCCTGCGGCATTGGCACGCGGTCGCCGCGGCGCCGCCGACTGCACGCTTGCACGGCTGTGCGGCCGACGTCCTGCAGCACACCCGTCCCGTGGACCCGACCCGGCGCGATCGGCGGCCCGATCAATCGCGTCGATTGATGCAACGTCCGGGTGCGCCGGAAGTTTCGACTAAAATGGCCGGATTGCCCCCGCCAGCCTTAGAGCCAGCCGTGACCTCGATCAAGCAGGAAGACCTCATCCAGTCCGTCGCCGACGCGCTGCAGTACATCAGCTACTACCACCCGGTCGACTACATCAGGAATCTGTCCGCTGCCTACGAGCGCGAAGAGTCGCCGGCGGCCAAGGACGCCATTGCGCAGATCCTGATCAACTCGCGCATGTGCGCCGAAGGCCATCGCCCGATCTGCCAGGACACCGGCATCGTCACCGTGTTCCTGGAGATCGGCATGCAGGTGCGTTGGGACGACGCCACGATGGGTGTGGAAGACATGGTCAACGAAGGCGTGCGCCGCGCCTACAACCACCCCGACAACAAGCTGCGCGCCAGCGTGCTGGCCGACCCGGCCGGCAAGCGCACCAACACCCGCGACAACACCCCGGCGGTGGTCAACACCAAGATCGTGCCCGGCCACCATGTCGACGTGATCGTTGCGGCCAAGGGCGGCGGCTCGGAAGCCAAGAGCAAGTTCGCCATGCTCAACCCGTCCGACTCCATCGTCGACTGGGTGCTCAAGACCGTGCCGACCATGGGCGCCGGCTGGTGCCCGCCGGGCATGCTCGGCATCGGCATCGGCGGCACGGCCGAAAAGGCCATGCTGCTGGCCAAGGAAGCGTTGATGGAGCCGATCGACATCGTCGACCTGCAGGCACGCGGCGCGTCCAACCGCGCCGAAGAGCTGCGGCTGGAACTCTACGAAAAGGTCAACGCGCTCGGCATCGGTGCGCAAGGCCTGGGCGGCCTGACCACGGTGCTGGACATCAAGGTCAAGGATTACCCGACCCATGCCGCCAACCTGCCGGTGGCGTTGATTCCCAACTGCGCGGCCACCCGCCATGCGCACTTCACCCTGGACGGCAGCGGCCCGGTGATGCTGGACCCGCCCTCGCTGGAAGACTGGCCCAAGCTCACCTACAACCCGACCAACGCGCGTCGGGTCAACCTGGATACGATCTCCCGCGAGGAAGTCGCCAGCTTCAAGCCGGGCGAGGTGGTGCTGCTCAACGGCAAGCTGCTGACCGGCCGCGACGCCGCGCACAAGCGCATGATCGACATGCTCAACAAGGGCGAGACATTGCCGGTCGACTTCACCAACCGATTCATCTACTACGTCGGCCCGGTCGATCCGGTGCGCGATGAAGTGGTCGGCCCGGCCGGCCCGACCACCGCCACGCGCATGGACAAGTTCACCCGCCAGATGCTGGAGCAGACCGGCCTGCTGGGCATGGTCGGCAAGTCCGAGCGCGGCGATGCGGCGATCGAGGCGATCCGCGACAACAAGGCGGTGTACCTGATGGCGGTCGGCGGCTCGGCCTATCTGGTGTCCAAGGCGATCAAGGCCGCACGCGTGCTCGCATTCGAAGACCTGGGCATGGAGGCGATCTACGAGTTCGAGGTCAAGGACATGCCGGTCACCGTGGCGGTGGATTGCACCGGCGAATCGGTGCACAAGACCGGCCCGCGGCAGTGGCAATCGCGCATCGGCAAGATTCCGGTCGTGGTGGAATAAGTCACCCTGGAACGGCGACGCACTTGCACTGCGTCGCCGTTTTCAGTTTGGGCGCTGCGCGTGCCCGCCGTTCGCACGCGCTGCCTATGTACTGGAAAAAACGCCTGCATGCGTGTCTCACCTAGGGTGGCGGGACGGCCCAACAGGAACGGGCTATGCTCGGTGCGTCCATGCCGGCACCCTCAGGAGAACAGGAATGCTCCGTCTCATTTGCCTCGCCGTCCTGGTGTGCGCCGGCCTGCCTTTGGCAGCGCAACAAAAGACCGGCGCAGCGGGCCAATTGCATGGCCCAGGTGTTCGATTGCACGCAGCAGAGCGATGTCAATCGCTGTGAACCCCACAAGCTCGCCTGCTTGCGTTCCTGTACCAACTGACGAAGGAATTTGCATGACCACGACGCTGTACCACGCCCCCAGCACTGCCGCACTGGTCGTGCATTGGCTGCTGATCGAACTCGATGTGCCGCACGTACTGCATCCGCTGGATTTCGAGCGCGCCGAGCAGAAATCGCCGCAGTATCTGGCGCTCAATCCGGCCGGCGTGGTGCCGACGCTGGTGTTCGACGGACACGTGCTGACCGAGGCGGCCGCAATCGTGCTGCATCTGGCCGACCTGCATCCGCAGGCCGGGCTGGCACCACCGCTCGGCAGCCCCGAACGGGCGGCGTACTACCAGTGGATGTTCTTCTGCGCCAACACCTTGCAGCCGGCATACCGGGCCTGGTTCTATCCAGACGAGCCGGCCGGCGCCGCACACGGCGATGCCGCGCAATCCCAGGCGCGCGCCAGACTGGAGGCGGCCTGGGCGCGGGTCGATGCACACCTGCAGGCCAATGGCCCGTATCTGCTCGGGCAGACCCTGTCGGCGGCCGATTTCATGTTGACCATGATGATGCGTTGGTCGCGCAACATGCCCCGGCCCAGTGATGCCTGGCCGGCGCTGCAGGCGCATGCGCAGCGAATGAAAGCCCGCCCGGCATTTCAGGAAACCTATCGCCGCGAAGGCCTGACGGACTGGACCTGAACCCAAAGGCGAAAACCGACCCACAAGGGCTGCTTGCTAGGTTTTGCTGCTCAAGGCTATAAGCCCACGAAAAAAGCCGGCATACGCACATGCCGGCTTTTTTATGGGTTTCGACGTTACTCAATGCGCTGGCGCGATGTAATTAGAACCACTCCAGCAACGACACGCCCAGGCCGATGTAGGTAGCCTTGTGGTTGTAGTCGATCAGGCTTTCGCCATAGCCGTCGAACACCTGCACGTGGCCGCGCAGCAGGTTGGTGATCGGGAAGCCGTAATCCAGCTGCACCGAGCCGTGGGAGCGGTCGCCGCCGCGCAACGAATGCCGCGCGATCAACGCCACTTCGTGCCCGTCCTTGTTGTAGACCAGGGTGGCGTCGCCACGGCCCATGTAATCCTCGATATCGGGATTGTTGTCGTCGGCGCGATCTTCCTTGATGCGGAACCACGGGCGTAGCGTCAGTGCCCAGTTCTCGCGATCCAGCCCGATGTTGAGAATGACCCGGTTCCAGGAGCGCGACAGCGGATCTTCGCGGCCGTTGGACATGTGGTTGATGCTGATGCCGCTCATGCGGCCCTTCCAGCCGAACAGGCTGTAGTTGTTGCGGAACACCAGCATCGCTTCCGGTTCGTAATTGGTTTCGCGGAACGGACGCGAGGCATCGGTGTTGTAGGCCTGCCAGCGCGAACTCTGGGTGTAGCCCATCCAGATGTCGCCGTTGTCGCCGAACAGATCTTCGACCACCTTGGTCTTGAAGCTGAGCTGGAACTTCAGTTCGGTGCTGTCCAGTTGCTGCGGGGTGGACACCGAGTTGGCCGGATTCGGCGACTGCGGGGTGCGGTTGGAGTCGCTGGTCCAGAACGCCGGCAACAGATAGACCGGCTTGTAGCCGCGCAACTGGAAGGTGCCGAGCTTGGAATCCTTGGCCAGCTCCCAGCGGCGGTCCAGCAGCGAGCCGCGGCCGGCATTGGCGACCGCCTCGGCCTTGGGCTGATCCTGGCCATCGGCGCGGAAGAAATCGCCGACACGGCTGATGGCACGCTCGTCCAGCGGCTTGGACTCTGTCTGCTTGGCGATCTGCGCGGCGGCATCGGCCTCAGCGGTGACCTGCGGGGTATAGCCCAGCGCCTGGTCGTAGCACGCCAGCCGGGCCGCATCCGAGGTGACGGAGGTGCAGGCCTGCGGCGAAGCGGGGGTAGGGGCGATTTCCTGTGCGTGCGCCAGCGGCGTAGCCGCCAGGGCAATCAGTAGCAAGGGACGAGTGCAGTGCTTGGACATGGGCAGTCTGGCCGAATGAAGGCGCCAGGCAGGCGCGTCGGATGCGAAGCTTAACGGTCGCGCCTGCATGCGCGGTGTGTACACGGTGGCATAACATCCAAGCGGAGCCCTGCAATCCGCGTCCTGACCGTTACCGGCCGACGACACGTCGACATTCGCCAGCGGCCGAGTGTGTGCTTGGCGCTGTCAGCGTCCTGCCGGGCAGCCCACCCAATCAACCTCAGTGAGCGCTGGAATCCGCTAGAACAACCAGGCGATGGCAAACACGCCCAACATGCACAGGCCAAGTGCCAGCTTGGTCGCGGTGCCGAACACGATGCCCAGCCAGGTGCCGAAGCCGACCTTGGTGGCTTGGTCGGACTTGCGGGTCTGCCAGTACTCGCCGATCCACGCGCCGGCGAACGGGCCGACGAACAAGCCGATCGGCATGAAGAAGATGCCGACGACCGAGCCGATCACCGAGCCCCACAGTGCCGCCTTGCTGGCACCGACCCGCTGGGCGCCGTACACGGTTGCGAAGAAGTCGATCGCAAACGACAACGCGGTCATCAGGCCCAGAATCAGCAGCGCCACCCAGCCGACGTGGGCAAAGCCCTCGGCCCAGGCGGCCACCAGCAGTCCCGCAAACACCAGCGGCAGACCCGGCAGCGCCGGCAGGACGACCCCCGCAAGGCCGATCAGTACCAGCACGCCAGCCAGGATGTAATAGAGGACGTTGGTATCCATGATCGTTAAAAATATCCCGTTTCAGGTTTGACAAAATTGCGCAAGGCTTGCTTGAAAATTCGTTTGGCGCGGGTTAAGTTGCCAGCGCTGCTGTTTGCAACGGTCACCGTGAATCGTGGCCTGATGCGGCAGATCGTTCGATCCGCTACATCCTTGTACCTCGCTTCCTCCTTGCAAATCACAGCCACCACCGTCAGTCCATCACAGTGTCGTAGGGAGTCAGTCGAGATGTCCAATATCGAACGCGAGAATGGTGTCGTGAAGTGGTTCAACGATGCCAAGGGCTTTGGCTTCATCAGTCGCGAAAACGGCGAGGACGTCTTCGTCCATTTCCGTGCGATCCAGATCCAGGGCTTCAAGAGCCTCAAGGAAGGCCAGAAGGTCAGCTTCACCGTCGTGCAAGGACAAAAAGGCCTGCAGGCCGATGCGGTGCAGGTGGTCTGAGCGCGGCGCAACACGGCGGGCCATCGTGCAGACAGCAGAAAGGCCCGTCGCCGGGCCTTTCTGTCATCTCGCCAACACTGGCGAATCGAACGTAGCGAGCAGTCGCAGGCGGGCCTGGAAGCGTTGGAAGGCATGCGTGATACATGCCGATTCCGGTTACCGATTGCGCCGGCCTGACGGCAGGCACAGCGGTTTTTATTGACCGCTGCTGGTGCGTGCGCCGATCAGCGCAGCACGACCTTGCCGTTGACCACGCGCACGTAGGCATTTTCGCGCACGCCGGCCAGATCGCGCTGGTTCACCACGATGACACGGCCGTCGTCCATGCGCACCTGCACATCGAAGCTGTCGCTGGTGACGTTGTTCTGGATCGCATTGCCCGCGAGTGCGCCGGCGGCGGCACCGGCTACGGCCGAGACATTCTTGTTGCCCTTGCTGCCACCGGTCTCCTTGGAGATCTGGCGCCCGGCCACTGCGCCGACGATGCCGCCGAGCACCGCACCGGTGCCGGTGGGAGCGCTGCGGGTCGGGCCGACTTCATCGATGCGGGTCACAATGCCGCAATCCACGCAGCGTGCCTGCGGCTGCGAATAGCCCTGGTCGTAACCGCGGTCGCCGCGATAGCTGCCGTACTGGGGCTGGGAGGTGGCGCAGCCAACCAGTGTCGCGGTTGCAGCCAGGCCAATGACGAGCAGTCGGGTCTTCATGAAGTCTCTCCGGGGTGGTTCGAAAAAGCGGTCAGGGCCGCGGCGACGTCATCCTGTGTTGGTCCGGGTGAACGGTCTGCCAACTGGATCACTCCAGGCTTAACGAAACCCGAGCGTCCTGTTCACCACCACTGTCGTGCGCATCGATGCAGCGGCGCGCTGCCAGGTCACCGGAAGTCGCGATGGCAGGCCTCGCAGGCGTCGTTGATCTGGGTCCTGACTGCAGCAAGCGCGGCGCAATCGGCTGGGGGCGTGTGCCGTGCCTGGTCCAGGACGGTGCGCAGGTCGCTGGCGTGCTCGCCGAAGCGGCGGTCTTCGCCGATGTCCCGAAAGGCCGGCTCCAGTTCGTCGGCCAGCAGGTGCAACGATTGCAGTCGCGCTCGCTTTCGTGCGGGGTTGCAGCCGCCATCGGCATCGGGTTGCAGAGCGCGTAGCTGGTAAGCCATTACCTGCATCAGGCTGTCCGGCACCGGATTGCGTCTGGCCTGCAGCACGCGCGCCACCATCGCCGTGCACACCAGCCCGATCAGGATGCCCAGCACCAGGAGGAAGGCATAGCGGGACGCGCGCGATTGTTCTGTGGGCGGGGCGGGCATGGACGGAACTCCGGTGGACGCAGGCATCAATACGTCGGTGGGCGCGCGCTGAGCGGCGCGCGTAAAATAGGCCGATGAGAGCACAATGGCGTGAACGCTTTGCCGGTATCGACCGGCTGTACGGGGCCGGCACGGTGGAGCGGCTGGCCGCCTGCCGCGTGGCGGTGGTGGGAATGGGCGGCGTGGGCTCGTGGGTGGTCGAGGCGCTGGCGCGTACCGGCGTCGGCCACATCCGCCTGATCGATGCCGACGATCTGTGCGTGTCCAACACCAACCGGCAGCTGCCGGCGCTGGCCGGGCAGTACGGACGCAACAAGGCGCGCGCGATGGCCGAACGCTGCCTGGCGATCAACCCGGAGATCCAGGCCGATGCGGTGGAGGCGTTTCTCACCGCCGGCAATATCGAACAACTGCTCGGTGATGCGTTCGACCTGGTGATCGATGCCTGCGACAGCTTCCGGGTGAAAGTGGAAACCATCGCCTGGTGCCGCCGACGCAAGCTGCCGCTGCTCACCGTAGGTGCCGCTGGCGGACGCACCGATCCCACCCTGGTGCGAGTACGCGATGTCTCGCGCACCGAACACGACGCGATGCTGGCGCTGATCCGCAAGAAGCTGCGCAGCGAGTTCAACTTCCCCAAGAATCCGCAGCGCTATTTCGGCGTGCCGGCGGTGTACTCGCTGGAGAACGTCAAATATCCGCAGGCCGATGGCAGCGTCTGCGGCATCCGCCCGCAGCTGGATGCCGACGCCACGCTCAAGCTGGATTGCGGGGCCGGGCTGGGCGCAGCCACGCATATCACCGGCACCTTCGCGTTTGTCGCGGTGGGCAAGGCGCTGGAGATGTTGCTCAAGCCGAAGGTGGCTGCTGCCAAGCCTGTTGCCGAGGCTGCTTCGGCGGCGTGAGTGCGCGTGTCGCTGCGTCATGTGGCAACAGGCAATCCGATCAGCCAGGCAACCCGAACAACCGCCGCGCATTGGCGGTGGTCTGCGCGGCGATGTGCTCGGCCGCCTCGCCGCGTAGCTGTGCGATGCAGTCCAGCACCGTGCGCAGGTAGGCCGGCTCGTTGCGTTGGCCGCGGATGCTGGCATCGGGCTGATCCGGCGCATCGGTTTCCAGCAGCAGCCACTCCAGCGGCATCGTCGCTGCAAGGCCGCGCAGGCGGTTGGCACGCGGGTAGGTCACCGGGCCGCCCAGGCCGATCATGAAATCTAGCTTCCACAATTGCTGCGCCTGTTCGGGGCTGCCGGCGAAGCTGTGCACCACACCGCGCAGGCCGCCCACGGCCTTGATGCGGGCGATGACTTCTTCGGTGGCGCGCCGCGCATGCACGATCAGCGGCAGCTCGAAGCGCTTGGCCAGTTGCAGTTGTCCGTCGAAATAAACGCGCTGTGCGCGCGCGTCCAGCCCGTCCAGATAGAAGTCCAGCCCGCACTCGCCGATGGCGCAGGGCCGCTCGCGCTCGATCCAGTCGGCCAGCAGCTCCAGATGTTCGGGGCGGTGCTGATCCAGAAAGATCGGGTGCAGTCCGTAGGCGGGGTGCAACCCGGGTGCCTGGGTGCAGACGCTGCGCAGATCCGGCCAGCTGGCGGCGGTGATCGCCGGGATCACCTGTTGCACGACACCGGCTGCCTGCGCGCGCGCGATCACCTCGGCGCGGTCGTGGTCGAACTCGCCGGCGTCCAGATGGCAGTGGCTATCGACCAGCTGCATCAATCGCGGCGGACCGGGGCAGGCAGCGGCGCCTTGCGCGTCTTCCAGTTGGCGAGCAGCAATGTGGTCAGGCCGAACAGCAGCTCGTCCAGGAACGGGATCGGATCCGGGATCACCAGGTCGACCAGAAACAACGCGGCCGCCAGCTTGAACAAGGTGGGGTAGCGCAGCTTGCTGGCCCACTGCAGAGCGCGCGAGGTGACGGGATTGCGCATGCGAATGCTCCGGCTGTTAGAAGTGCATGAAATAACCGCTAGCTGAACTTAACTGCGGCGTTCATGAGCGAGCGCGTTTTTGTTCAGGGTTCGCGTGCTGGAATCACGCCGTCAACAACGCGGCGTGTCCGCACGGAGCTGGATCATGAAGAGCAATACGACAACTATACTGGTCGCTGCGGGTGCGTTGCTGGTCGGAGGCGTGGCCACTGCCGCCTTCATGAACAATCGCCCGTCGTCCGGCGATTTCGTCGCCAATGGCGAGCCGGCACCGCGTGGTCTGGAATACGCCGACGTAGTCAAGGTCGCACCGATCACCGAGCGCGAGCCGCAGTACGCGCAGGTCGTCAACAGCGCGGCCATCCGCGAAACCACCACCAGCTCCTCGCCGCGCGAAGTCTGCCGCGACGTGGTGGTGCAGGAACGTCTGCCCGAGCGCGATGGCAACGTCGGCGGCACCGTTGCCGGTGCGGTGATCGGCGGTCTGCTCGGCAACCAGGTCGGCGGCGGCAACGGGCGCAAGCTGGCCACCGTGGCCGGTGCGGTCGGTGGCGGCATGGTCGGTAACCGTGTGGACCGCAATCATGTCGGCGGCCGCGTGGTGGATCGCACCGAGCGCCAGTGCCACACCGAAAATGCCAATTCGCAGTCCTCGCGCGTGGTCGGCTACGACGTGACCTACCGCAATGCCGACGGCACCACCGGCACCATGCGCATGGACAGCAAGCCGGGCGAGCGCATCTCGCTTGGCGATGCCGACAACGTGGTGGCCTACGACGTGACCTACCGCTACGACGGTTTCGAGAAGACCGTGCGCATGAACGACAAGCCGGCCAGCGATCGCCTGCCGGTGGTGGACGGTCAGCTGGTGACCCAGACCGCTTCGACGGCTGGCGACAGGAGCGTTCGTGTGGATGCGGGCAGCACGCGCCAGTAAGTCACTTGCGGCGATCCGCCCAGGATCGCTGCGTTAGCGCGAAAGGAGCCGGCATTGCCGGCTCTTTTCGTTTCCAGGCGCTGGGGACGGCCTCCGCGCGTTGAACACCTCGCCGCCATGTTCGGCCGGCAACTGGCTGATAATCATCGCTTCTCCTGGAGTGGAAGCCGACATGCCGGTGCGCACCGATGATCTGTTCGATGTACGCGGGCTGCTGACCGACGAAGAGCGGGCAGTCCAGGATGCGGTGGCGCGCTTTACCGATACGCGGGTACTCCCGGCGATCGGCGATGCCTTCGACGCAGGGCGCTTCCCGCGCGAATGGGTGCCGGAACTGGCGGATCTCGGCCTGCTCGGCGCCAGTCTGCCGGTCCGCGATGGCGGCGCGGGCCTGGGCGCGGTGGCGTACGGATTGATCTGCCAGGAACTGGAGCGTGGCGACAGCGGCCTGCGCAGCTTCGTCAGCGTGCAGTCCTCGCTGTGCATGTACCCGATCTATGCCTACGGCAGCGACGAGCAACGCCAGCGCTGGTTGCCGGCGATGGCAGCCGGCCGTCTGATCGGCTGTTTCGGGCTGAGCGAAGCGCAGGGCGGCTCGGATCCGGCCGCGATGACCACGCGCGCGGTACGGCAGGGCGACGGCTGGCGCTTGAACGGGGCCAAGATGTGGATCACCAACGGCAGCATTGCCGGCCTGGCGATCATCTGGGCGCATACCGACGACGGCGTATGCGGCTTTCTGGTGGAGACCGGCAGCGCCGGCTTCAGTGCGCAGGACATCGCGCACAAGATGAGCCTGCGCGCATCGGTGACCTCGGGCTTGTTCCTGGACAACGTCTACGTGCCGGAGCAGATGCGCCTGCCGAACGCGGCCGGTCTGAAGGCGCCGCTGGGGTGCCTCAACCAGGCGCGCTACGGCATCGCCTGGGGCGCGATCGGCGCGGCGGTGGCCTGTCTGCGCGAGGCGCTGGCCTATAGCGGGCAGCGCATCCTGTTCGGCCGGCCGCTGGCGGCCACGCAGAGCGCGCAGATCAAGCTGGCCGACATGGCGCGGCGGATTTCCACCGCGCAGCTGCTGGCGCTGCAGCTCGGGCGGCTGAAGCAGGCCGGCCAGCTGCGGCCGGAACAGATCTCGCTGGCAAAGTGGAATAATTGCCGCATGGCCCTGGATGTGGCGCGCGAGTGCCGCGATCTGCTGGGCGCGGCCGGCATCACCACCGAACATGTGGCGATCCGGCATGCGCTGAACCTGGAATCGGTGATCACCTACGAGGGCACCGAGACCGTGCATCAGTTGGTGGTCGGGCGTGCGCTGACGGGACTCAATGCGTTTTGACGAGGAGTGGGTGTTGATCGACAGGGATGGGAGGCGACGCCTGCGTGGCGTGTTCTGGATGCGCTGCGTGCTGGCCGTGGTTGCGAGCGTGATCGCACCGGCACAGGCCAGCGAGGCGCCGCGCATGGCGCCGCCACCGGCCTGGGTCATCGCCGATGCAGTGCCCGACAAGGTGCCCGGTGCCAGCGGGCTGCGCTATGAGCTGGTCTCCGATCAGGTCGATCTGACCGGCGCGGCGCCGCAGGCGTATCGCCGCCTCAGTTACACCGTGCAGCGTGCGAAAAGTCTGGACGAAGCCGGACAGATCTCCATCGATTACCAGCCGCAGTATCAGCAGCTGGCGCTCAACAGCCTGGAGGTGTGGCGCGACGGCAAGCGCATCGACATGCGCAAGCAGGCGCACTACGCCCGGTTGCGCCGCGAAAGCGGACTGGAAGACGGTTTGATCGATGGCGCGCTGACGCTGTCGATCACCTTGCCGGATCTGCGCGTGGGCGACCGGGTCGATTACGGCGTGACCATCACCGGCAGCAATCCGGTGTTCGGCAAGGGCTATTACGACGTGTTCGATGCGCGCTACGGCGTGCCGCTGGGCGAGCGCCGGGTGCGCGTGCGGCATCCGGCCGGCATGGCATTGCAGTGGCGGGTGACGGCGCCCGGCTTCAGCCGCGATATCAGCCGCACCGGCGATGTGGCGACACTGGACATCGCCGCACGCGACCTTGCCGCCGTGCAGGAGGAAAAGGACACCCCGGAGGATGTCGATCCGTATGGCCGGATCGAAGTCTCCACTGCCGGCAACTGGGCGACGGTGGCGGCGTGGGCAGCGCAGCTGTATCCGCGCGCGTTCAAGGACGCGCGTGTTGCCGACGGGATGGCGCAGAACCTGCAGTTGCGCCGCGACGACCCGCTGGGCGCACTGCTGCGTGCAGTGGCCTTCGTGCAGGGCGAGATCCGCTACGTCGGCCTGGACATGGGCGAGAATTCGCACGCGCCGCATACGCCGGAAGTAACGCTGCGCAACCGCTACGGCGACTGCAAGGACAAGGCGACGCTGTTGATCGCGCTGCTGCAGCTGGCCGGCATCCGCGCCGAGCCGGTGCTGGTCAACAGCGACAAGGGCCATGGGCTGGAGCTGCGCTTGCCCAGTCCCTATGCGTTCGACCATGTGGTGGTGCGCGCGCACCTGCCGCAGGGCGAGGTATGGGTGGATGCCACGCGCGATCGCGAAGACGGCCCGCTTGCGCAACGCCGGCCGTTGCCGTTCGTGCGCGGTCTGCCGGTCGTGGCCGGGCAGCGCGATCTGGTGGCTGTGCCATCGCCGATGCCGACGCTGCCGCAGATCGAGGTGGACGAGGAGATCGTGATCTCGCTGCGCAAACCGCAGCGCGTGGCGACCTTCACCGTGGACACGACGTACCGCCAGGGACGCGGCGAGCGCGTGGCGACCAGCTTCGAGGACAACGGTGCGCAGGCGGTCGGCGAGCACTACCTGGAATTCATGCAGCAGTACTACACCGCGCTGACGCAGGGCGGGGCGCCGACCATCGACGCGACCGATGGGTTGAACGTGCGCACGCACGAGGCCTACCGCTTGGAGTGGCCGACCGAGGAGGGCGACGAGCTTGGCTTCCCGCTGTTCCAGCTCGGCGAATGGATGGACGCCTTGCCCACTGCGACGCGCAAGAGCCCGCTGGCGCTCGGCGGCCCGCGGCTGGCGCGGCAGACCGTGCGGGTGCGGGTCGACCCGGTGGTGCGAGTGGAAGCCGATACGCAGGTGGTCGCCAACCCGTGGTTCCGGTTCTCGCGCACGGTCTCCATGCATGAGGGACGCACCGTCATCGTTGGCGAGTGGCAGCGCCTGTCCGACCGCATTCCCGCCAGCGGCGTGAAGCGGGCAGCCGCCGACATGCAGCGTGCCCGCGACCTTTTGTATTTCAATCACGACCTCAAGCCGCAACCGCGCAAGCAGCCGCTGGACGTCCATGCATTGGCCTATCCGCTGGCCGCGCTGCTGGCGCTGATCGTGCTGGTGCTGGCATGCCTGGCCTGGTGGCGCGGCGGTGGCTTGGGCGGGATGTTGTTCGATCCGCATACCGTTGCGCAGCGCCTGCACACGCAGGCCGGCGCGCGTTGGAGCGCGTGGTGCGTGTTCGGCCTGATCCTGGTGCTCTCGAGCTGGATGTGGGTGTCTGCGCAGCCGCTGTGGGTGCACGCCATCGCCGTGGCGATCATGCTGGCCATCGCGCTGGTGGGCTGCGTACTGTTGCAACGGATGCTGCGCTGGATGGGCGGCGCTGCGCAGTTCGGTCCGTTGCTGCCGGCGTTGTTGGGCAGCGCCTTGCCATGGCTGGTCTGCCTGCTGGCGGCGCTGGCCGCGCTCGGGGGCGATATCGTCCTGTTGGCGACCGGTGTGCATGATCAAGCCGGACTGGCGCAAGTGGCCATGGCAGTGCTGCTGACGCTGCTGGGCGGGCTGTGGTGGTCGATCGCTGCGGTGCAGGCGGTTGCCGGTGCGACCGGCTGCACACGGGCGCGTGCCTTCGGTGCGCTGGCATTGACGTTGTCGCTGCTGGGCATGCTGGTCGCCGTGCTGGGTGTGCCGGTGGCGCTGGTGGTGATGCGCTGAAGCGTGCTGGCCGCAGCGCACGCAATTGCGGCCACGCCTTGCGGCAGAATCGGTGCAGGGCTTTGCAAAGACCCGCGGGGCTGTGACACTGCCAGCCCCTCGTTGCTGCCGCGGAGCCAGCTTGATGTCGACCGTGCGTCCCCCGTTGACCGTCCATGGCATGTCCAGTTCCGGCAACTGCTACAAGGTGCGCCTGCTGCTGGAGCAATTGGGCAGCCGCTATCACTGGGTCGAGGTCGACAGTGCCGCGGGCGAAACCCGCACGCCCGCGTACCTGGCCAAGAATCCCAACGGCAAGGTGCCGATGGTGGAGCGCGACGACGGCCGCGTGCTGACCGAGTCCAACGCGATCCTGTTCTGGCTGTCCGAAGGCACCCCGTATCTGCCCACCGACGCGTGGCAGCGCGCGCAGGCCTTGAGCTGGATGTTCTTCGAGCAGTACAGCCATGAGCCGTACATCGCGGTGGCGCGGTTCATCAGCCTGTGGACGCCGCGCGATGCCGCGCGCCGCGCCGACCTGCCGCAACTGCGCGCCCGCGGCGAGCAGGCACTGGCAGTGATGGAGCAGCATCTGCAGCAGCACCGCTGGTTTACCGGCAGCGACTACGGCATCGCCGATATCGCGCTGTTTGCCTACACCCATTGCGCCGAGGACGGCGGCTTCGATCTGGAGCGCTGGCCGGCGGTCGGTGCCTGGCTGCAGCGCGTGCAGGCAGTACCCGGTTTTATCGCAATGCCGGCGCCTGCAGCCGGCGCGGTGACGGCATGAGCGGCATGCGCTGCCCGCAGGAGCACTGACGATGTGCGGATTGGCTGGACTGCTGCTGGCCTCGCCCCGCATGCATGGCGAACAACTCGATGCCCTGGTGCGGCCGATGGGCGCCGCCTTGCGTCATCGCGGCCCCGACGATGCCGGCAGCTGGTGCGATGCGCAGGCCGGCGTGGCGCTGGCGCATCAGCGCTTGAGCATCCTGGATCTGTCTCCGCTGGGCCATCAGCCGATGCGCTCGGCCGATGGCCGTTATGTGCTGGCCTACAACGGCGAGATCTACAACTTCGCGCAGCTGCGCGCGGCGCTGTCCGCGCTCGGGCACCGCTTCCGTGGTCATTCCGATACCGAAGTGCTGTTGGCGGCGGTGGTGGAGTGGGGGCTGGACGACACCCTGACCCGCTGCAACGGCATGTTCGCGCTGGCGTTGTGGGACGAGCGCGACAATTGCCTGTATCTTGCCCGCGACCGCGTCGGCAAGAAGCCGCTGTACTACGGCTGGGCCGGCGACACCCTGGTGTTCGGCTCCGAACTCAAGGCGCTGTGGCAGCATCCGGACTTCGATAACGGGGTCGATCGCAATGCGCTGACCTTGCTGCTGCGGCTGGGCTACATCCCGGCGCCGGCCTGCATCCACGAGCGCACCTTCAAGTTGATGCCCGGGCGGGTGCTGCGGCTGGATGCGCAGATGGTGGCGGCCGGCGCGGCGGCACATCGGCCGGACCAGGCGCAGCAGCCGTTCTGGAACGCGCGCGAGGCGATGCAGCGCGCGCTGGCGGCGCCGTTCACCGGCAGCGATGCACAGGCCGAGGAACAGCTCGATGCAGTGCTGCGCGATGCGGTGGCGCTGCGCATGGTGGCCGACGTGCCGGTGGGCGTGTTCCTGTCCGGCGGCACCGATTCGTCAATCGTCACCGCGATGATGCAGGCGCAGAGTGCCCAGCCGGTGCATACCTTCAGTATCGGCTTCGACGGTTCGCATCACGACGAAGCGCCGCTGGCGCGCGAGGTGGCCACGCACCTGCACACCGACCACACCGAGCTGTATGTCAGCGGCGCCGACGCGCTGGCGGTGGTGCCGACCCTGCCGGACATGTTCGACGAGCCCTTCGCCGATGCCTCGCAGGTGCCGACCGCGCTGGTTGCCCGGCTGGCGCGTGGCGGGGTGACGGTGGCGCTGTCCGGCGATGGCGGCGACGAGTTGTTCTTCGGCTACGGTCGCTACCAGCGTGCGCTGCGCAACTGGCGCATGCATGGGCTGGTGCCGGGGCCGCTGCGGCGGTTGATGGCGCTGGCGGCGCGCCGTAACGGCGAATCCTCGCGCACCGGCGGCCTGGCCGCGCTGGTGGCCGAGGCCGGCGCACGCGGTGTCGGCGACATCTACCGCAACCGCATTTCGCGCTGGCGCGATCCGGCCGCGGTGGTGCTGGGCGCGACCGAGCCCGACAGTTTCTACAGCCTTGCCGACCCGCTGCACGGTTCCGGCACGCCGGCCGACGCGATGATGCTGGCCGACTTTGCCGCCTATCTGCCCGACGATCTGCTGTGCAAGGTGGACCGCACCACCATGGCGGTGGGGCTGGAAGCGCGCGCGCCGTTGCTGGACTGGCGGGTGGCCGAGTTCGCCTGGTCGCTGCCGCTGTCGCTGAAGTACCGCGACGGGGTCAGCAAGTACCTGCTCAAGCGCGTGCTGTGCCGCTATCTGCCCGACCCGATGGTCTACCGCGGCAAGCGCGGCTTTGGCGCGCCGGTCAGCGCCTGGCTGCGTGGCGACCTGCACGGCTGGGCAGACGATCTGCTGGCGCACGCCACGCTGGAGCGCGACGGCGTGTTCGCCGCCGACACCGTGGCCGGGCTGTGGCGGGACTTCAACGGCGGCGAGCGCAAATGGCATACGCACCTGTGGACGGTGCTGATGTTCCAGGCCTGGCAGGTGCATTGGCGTGCCCAACGCGCCGCGATCGGCCGCTGAGGCAGCCGCGCTTCACCGGGTCTGAGCGCCGAGCTGACTAGAGTCGGGCGCTGATTCCCCAATGGAGCGTTCCCCATGAGCAAGATCACCATCGCCGTGCTGGTCGGCAGCCTGCGTGCAGCGTCCTACAACCGCCAACTGGCGCGGGCGCTGGAGCATCTGGCCGGCGACAAGGCGGTGTTCGAGTATGTGGAGATCGGCGACATCCCCTTGTACAACCAGGACCGCGACGGCGATTACCCGGCAGAGGGCACGCGGCTGAAGCAGCAGATCCGGTCGGCCGACGCGGTGCTGTTCGTCACCCCCGAGTACAACCGCTCGATTCCCGGCGTGCTCAAGAACGCCCTCGATACCGGCTCGCGCCCCTACGGCGACAGCGCGTTTGCGGGCAAGCCGGCCGCCGTGGTCGGCATCTCGGTCGGGGCGATCGGCACCGCCACCGCGCAGCAGCACCTGCGCAATGTGCTGTCGTATCTGGACATGCGGGTGCTCGGCCAGCCGGAAGTCTTCCTGCAGTACAAGGACGGCCTGTTCGGTGCCGACGACCAGGTCGCCAACGCCGACAGCCGCAAGTTTCTGCAGGGCTTTGTCGATGCCTTCCTGGGCCTGGTCGAACAGTCCAAACGTTGAGTTGACCACAGCAGCGTCGGGCCTGAAGACCGCTACCAACCGGTGCCGGTGATGCGGCGCAAACCCAGTGTCAGCGGGCGTCTCGGCGGTTGCGACGGCCGGCGCGTAGAACGGTGATGCACCGGCTGTCCACCAGTTATCCACAGAGTTGTGCATGGTCGTCGGCGCCGCCGATGACTATGCTTCCTGCCCTCGTCTCCCTCGTGTCAGGTCCGTTTGTCCATGTCCGCTCGTCCTGGTTTCCGTTCCAAGCGCAATCGCGATCGCGACGACGACGATTACGATCGTCCCGAGCCGCGGCTTGACCAGTTGCGGGTACCGCCGCATTCGGTCGAGGCCGAGCAGGCCGTGCTGGGCGGGTTGATGCTGGCGCCGGACGCGTTCGATCGGGTCAACGACCAGCTGACCGAAAACGACTTTTACCGCCGCGATCATCGGCTGATCTACCGCGCGATCCGCGAACTGAACGAGAAGGACCGCCCCTTCGATGCGGTGACCCTGGGCGAGTGGTTCGAATCGCAGGGCAAGCTGGAGCAGGTCGGCGATGGCGCGTACCTGATCGAGCTGGCCAGCACCACGCCCTCGGCAGCCAATATCGCCGCGTACGCGGAGATCGTGCGCGACAAGGCGGTGTTGCGGCAGCTGATCGAAGTGGGCACCACCATCGTCAACGACGGCTTCCAGCCCGAGGGCCGCGACAGCGTGGAGTTGCTGTCGTCGGCGGAAAAGGCGGTGTTCAAGATCGCCGAGGCCGGCGCGCACGGGCGTACCGACTTCGTGGCGATGCCGGGCGCATTGAAGGACGCCTTCGAGGAATTGCGCAGCCGTTTCGAAAACGGCGGCAACATCACCGGCCTGCCGACCGGCTACAACGATTTCGACGCGATGACCTCGGGCCTGCAGCCGACCGACCTGATCATCCTGGCCGCGCGTCCGGCCATGGGCAAGACCACGTTTGCGCTGAATATCGCCGAGTACGCCGCGATCAAATCCAAGAAGGGCGTGGCGGTGTTCTCGATGGAAATGTCGGCATCGCAGCTGGCGATGCGCCTGATCTCGTCAAATGGCCGCATCAACGCGCAACGCTTGCGTACCGGCGCGCTGGAAGACGAGGACTGGGCGCGCGTGACCGGCGCGATCAAGATGCTGAAGGAAACCAAGATCTTCATCGACGACACGCCGGGCGTGTCGCCGGAAGTGCTGCGCTCCAAGTGCCGCCGACTCAAGCGCGAGCACGACCTGGGCCTGATCGTCATCGACTACCTGCAGCTGATGTCGGTGCCGGGCAACAGCGAAAACCGCGCGACCGAAATCTCGGAAATCTCGCGTTCGCTCAAGGGCCTGGCCAAGGAGCTCAACGTGCCGGTGATCGCGTTGTCCCAGCTCAACCGCTCGCTGGAAACGCGTACCGACAAGCGCCCGGTGATGGCCGACTTGCGCGAATCGGGCGCGATCGAGCAGGACGCGGACATGATCGTGTTCATTTACCGCGACGACTATTACAACAAGGAAAACTCGCCGGACAAGGGCCTGGCCGAGATCATCATCGGCAAGCACCGCGGTGGGCCGACCGGTTCGTGCAAACTCAAGTTCTTCGGCGAATACACCCGTTTCGACAATCTGGCCCACGATTCGGTGGGAAGTTTCGAATAAACCTCCTGTGTGATGCCGCGCGGCAATCCGTCGCCGCGGCATCGCGCCATCCTTGCATCTGCTGGCTTATGCTGCGCGCCTCATCGTCGCTGCCGAGCTTGTATGTCCTACGCCATCGTCTGGTTCCGTCGCGATCTGCGCCTGGAAGACAATCCGGCCTTGCAGGCTGCGCTGGATGCGGGGCACCAGCCGATTCCGCTGTATATCGATGCGCCGCACGAAGAGGGCGAGTGGACGCCGGGCGCTGCCTCGCGGAGCTGGCGGCATCGCTCGCTCGCGGCGCTGGATGCGGCCCTGCGCGCGCTGGGCAGCGGCCTGGTGATGCGCGCCGGTAACAGCGCGCAGGTGCTGGATGAGGTGATCGCGCAGACCAAGGCGGTTGCGGTGTACTGGAACCGCAAGTACGAGCCGGCCACGCAGCCGCGCGATGCGCAGATCAAGCGCAGCCTGCGCGAGCGCGGGATCGAAGTGCAGAGCTGCAATTCCGCGCTGATGTTCGAACCATGGCAGTTGACGACGCAGCAGGGCGGCCCGTACAAGGTGTTCACCCCGTTCTGGCGCAATGCGCTCACGCAGCTGCAATTGCCGGCTGCCGTGCCGGCACCGCGCAGCCTGCCGCCGCTGCCTGCGCAATTGAAGAGCGCTGCGCTGGACACGCTCGGGCTGCTGCCGGCGCTGGATTGGGATCGAGGCTTCTGGGAGCACTGGCAGCCTGGCGAGGCCGGCGCGCATGAGATGCTGGAGATCTTCATCGATGGCGCGCTGTCCGGTTATCGCGAAAACCGCGACCGGCCGGACCGGGTCGGCACCTCGCAACTGTCGCCGCATCTGCACTTCGGCGAGATCGCGCCGTGGCGGATCGCCAGCACGCTGGAAGCCAATCGCACTGCGCGCAACGCTGCGGAAGTCGACGGCTATATCCGCCAGCTGGGTTGGCGCGATTTTGCGTACCACCTGTTGCACCATTTTCCCGACACCACCAACCAGAATCTCAACCCGCGCTTTGCAGGCTTCGACTGGGCCAAGGTAGACCCGGTCGCATTGCAGGCCTGGCAGCGGGGCCGTACCGGCATTCCAATCGTCGATGCGGGCATGCGCCAGCTCTGGCACACCGGCTGGATGCACAACCGCGTGCGCATGATCGTGGCGAGCCTGCTGTGCAAGCATCTGCGCGTGCACTGGATCGAAGGCGCGCGCTGGTTCTGGGACACCTTGGTGGATGCGGATCTGGCCAACAACACGCTTGGCTGGCAGTGGGTGGCTGGTACCGGCGCCGATGCGGCGCCGTATTTCCGTGTGTTCAATCCGGTCACGCAGGCAGAGAAGTTCGATCCACAGGCCGCCTACATCACGCGCTGGGTACCGGAGCTCGGCAAGCTTGCGGTCAAGGAGCGCTTCGCGCCGTGGCTGCATCCGTTGTCGCTGGCGCGCCTGGCGCCGGAGTATCCGCGTACGCCGGTCATCGGCCTGGCCGAAGGCCGCGATGCGGCGCTGGCGGCGTATGCGAAGACGCGCGGCTAGACGCGCGCGCCAGCGCGAGCAACAGCTGGATTGCGTGGTCACATGATGCGCGCTTCTGTGTGTTTTTCTTTTGCAGGCCTGAAGCGCTGCATGCGTGTGTTGCGACGCCTGGTTTGTCCATCAGTGAATGCGTTACGCGCAAGCATGTGGCTGTGCCAGCAGAAAACGTTTTCCTGAATGCAGTACTAGCCGTGTGCGATTGCAGGTCGGTTTCATCATGCGCCAGTCGCGTTGGCCTGTTTATCCTCGCCGACACGATTGAGTGCCGGATGGTCCGGCCATAGGAGAACACCATGTCCCCAGCAGCCACCAAGAGTCTTGCCGTTGCCCTGGCCAGCGCCATTGCGTTGTCCGCCTGCGCCACCGGCGGCTCGTATGTGCAGCGCGACCAGTACGGCGAGCAGACCCAGCAGCAGAACCGCACCGGCCGCAACGCGCTGATCGGCACCGCGATCGGCGTGGCCGCTGGTCTGCTGACCGGCGACAGCGCCACCGAGCGCCGTCAGCATGCGATGGTCGGTGCCGGCATCGGCGCGCTCAGTGGCGCGGCGGTTGGCCAGTATCAGGATCGCCAGGAGCGCGCACTGCGTGAGCGCACCGCCAACACCGGGATCGAAGTGCAGCGCCAGGGCGACAACATCACCCTGAACCTGCCCGACGGCATCACCTTCGACTTCGGCAAGTCTGCGTTGAAGCCGCAGTTCTACAGCGCGCTCAATGGTGTGGCATCCACGTTGCGCGAGTACAACCAGACCATGGTGGAAGTGGTCGGTCATACCGACAGCGTCGGCAGCGACGCAGTCAACCAGCGTCTGTCCGAAGAACGCGCCGGCGCAGTCGCGCAGTATCTGACCGCACAAGGCGTGCAGCGCGAGCGCATGGAAACCATGGGCGCCGGCAAGCGTTACCCGATCGCTGACAACAGCACCGATGCCGGCCGCGCGCAAAACCGCCGTGTCGAAATCCGTCTGATCCCGCTGCGCTCGGAGGGTGCCGGGAACAACACGGGCATGCGTTGAGTTTGCCGCATTGAATCGTGACGAGTCGATTGACGCGCCGCGATGAGTAACCAAAACGGGCCGCGAAAGCGGCCTGTTTTTTTTGCGCTGCGAATCGTTGTGATCACGAGCGGCGCTCAATCTCTTGAGTGCTGTCTTGGCAGGCGTAGTCTCTTGCGGTTTTGTGGAAGCCATGGGGCGCCATGGAGCCTTCCATGGATTCATGGAGTGCAGGAAAAAACGGGGGAGAGCTTCGCGACCTTGGTCAGCCGGCATCAAACATTCCATCACCGCAAAAGCTCGGGTTTTGGTCGCCTTTGTGGTGATTGAACGGTGGGGATGCGTCGGGTGCGAAGCTGCCGATCTGCGGGTTTTCTGCAGGGCCCTTGCCCGCCCACCATCGCGGGACACGCCGCAAGTACGTCCCTGTAGGCTCTGGCGCGGCATCCATGCCGCTCAAGGTCCCGCGATGGTGGGCGGGCAAGGACCAGTCGAGATAGTCGGTGTGCATGTTTGCAAACAAGAGCATGAGGTGCGCTGGGCGGATCACTCTGGGTTCCACCAGCTTTTTATCGCCTTCCCATCGCGAGCGGAGTAGCCGACAGGCTTTCACCACGTCACCTGCAAACTTCTCATCTGCCTAGCGCAAGCCGAGCGACATGCCTTCAAGAAAGCAACCGACCAACTCTCTGGTGCGGTGTCCTTGCCGGTTGCGGGACCCTTGGCGGCATGGATGCCGCCAAGGAGCCTCCACGGACGGATTCACGGCGTGTCCCACGAGCAGTGAGGGCACCGCGCACTCGACCAACCGAACTTCTGACTTACAGCTGGGCTTTATCGCTAGGCGTTGACCAACGCAGCTGCGGATCTCCTGACCACGCTAAAACCCACGCTCTCAGTCGCTTCAAGATTGCATCAGGCGACAGCGGTTTGCTGCTTTAGCCAAGACAAAAGTTACCGGCACCGGAAGGCATAGAAGCTCCTGGAGCGATTCAGGGGTCGGGAACCGAAAATGGAGGTGTGTAGCGGTCAACAAGTTTTCACCGGTAAGTGCAAACGTCTCCTCGTCCGCCATTCGGACATTCTCCCGAAGGTGAGAAGCGTGCTCCGTTGGGCGAGTACCAGAGTGCGGACTACGCCGTGACGTTTTCCAGGATGCGCTTGCCTTCTGCACGCAGTTTCGCGTCTGCGCCGACCTCGATCTTTGCATCGTTGTCGGCCTTCTGCGCGGCCAGACGCGCAGGGCACTGCGCCATCATGTAGTCCGCATCGAAGTTCATCCGCGTCACCAGGAAGTCCACGAAGGCGCGTACTTTCGGCGAGACCAGGCGGCCGCCGGCGAACACCGCATTGAAGTCGACCTCCGGCCCGGTCCAACCCGCGAGCACCCGGCGGACCAGACCCGATTGCACGAACGGCTTGGCCATCACATCGCCGGTCAGCAGCAAGCCTTCGCCGCACAACACCGCGCCATTGAGCGCGGCCGGATCGTTGGCCACCATCAATGGATTGACCGGGAAATCGCGCACATCGCTGCCGTCGCTGAGCGACCAGAAAAAGCGATTGTTGTGCACGTTGCGGTTCTTGCGCAGCGCCAGCGTGCGATGGAACTGCAGCTCGTCCGGATGCAGCGGCTCGCCATAGCGCTCGATGTAGGACGGGCTGGCGAAGACCTGCGTGCGCAGGCTGCCGAGCTTGCGCGCCACCAGATTGGAATCGGGCAGGGCGCCGACGCGCAGTGCCAGATCGGCTTCGCCGCCGATCAGGTCCAACTTCTCGTTGCCCAGGTGCATGTCCAGCTGGATTTCCGGGTACTGCGCATGGAACTCGCCCAGCAACGGCGCGATCCAGGTGATGCCCAGCGAGTAGGGCACCGTGAAGCGCAGCCAGCCGCGTGGGCCGGACTGCAATTGCCCGACGGCGCTCTCGGCCTCTTCCAGTTCGCGTGCGATGCGCTGGCAATGTTCGTGGTAGACCGAACCGGCTTCGGTCAGGCCGATGCGGCGCGTGGTCCGGTGCAGCAGGCGGGCGCCCAGGCGGGTTTCCAGTTCCTGCACCTTGCGGCTGACGGTGGTCTTGGGCAGGCCAAGCGCGTTGGCGGCGGCGATGAAGCTGCCTTGTTCGACCACCTTGACGAAGATCAGGGTGTCGTTGAGATCGTGAGTCATGGGACTGCCTTCCGAGGGTCAGGAGGGATTAGACCGCTTACGGGACGATTATTCCCCTAAATCCGGACTAATCAAGTGCTGGTTTGGGGCCTAACTTATGCGGCATCCCCTCCATGCAGGAGCACGGCCATGTGGTTGTGCAATGTTTTCGGCTTGTCGTCGACATCGCGTAGCGCCATCGAAGGTGCCTTCGATCCAGTGGTTTCCACGGCGAGAGGTCCGCGTGCCGGTGTTTCGCGCGCTTTTTCGGCATCGCCCCGGCGTCAGGCCGGCGGCGCGCCGGCGCAGCGGACTGGACTGTCGGCGCGTCTGGCGCAGCGCGGAATTGTCCCGATGTCGGGAGTGAAAGTCCCATGACCGGGATGGTCCAATCCGAGACGGCCGTCATTGGCGGCGCGGGCAATGTCGGCGCCGGCATCGTCGCCGCCTTGCTCGATGCCGGGATGCCGGTGCTGGTGATTGGACGCGATGCCGCCAAGCTCGACACGCTGCGCGTGCAGCATGGCAATACACCGCTGCTGGAGACCTTGCAGGGGTCGGTGGCCGACGACGCTTCGGCGCAGGCGCTGGCCAGCGAACTGGCCCAGCGCCCGCGTCCGCTGGGGGCGGTGATCGCCAGCGTGGGCAGCCCGCTCAAGGCCGGCCGCCTGCTTGATCGCCCGGTCGCTGCGCTGCGTCGCCGCCTCGAGCGCGATGTGCTGCCGCACCTGGCGGCCGCGCGGCATCTGCTGCCGCTGCTGGCCGAAGCCGATGGCGGCGGGCGCTACCTGCTGCTGGGCAGCCCCTGCGCGCTGCGTGCCTGGGCCGCGCACGGCGACACCTCGATTGCCGCCGCCGCCACCCGCATGCTCGCCCAGGTCCTGCACGAGGAAGCCAAGCCGCTCGGTATCCGCGTACACCTGCTGTCGGTCGAGCAGCCGGTGTGCACGCCGGGCCGTGCCAAGGACGCGTGTCCGGAATGGATCCGCGCCGTGGATGTCGGCCGTGCCGCGGTCTCGCTGATCGCCGGGCCTGGCCAGCCCGGGCAAGCCATCGTGACCGTCAGCCGTCGCCTGCACGCCGCTCCATCGGCCGACCGGCTCGCCGGTCTGCATTTCCCCATCCCCACCCGAGAGATTTCCCCATGACCCCGAACGCCACCCCGTTCCGTTTTCCCTTGCGTACTGTATTGACGGGCGCCGTACTCGCGGTTGTGCTGGCCGGTTGCGGCAGCAAGACTGCCGAGACCGGCGCGCCGCCGCCGCCCAGCGTCAGCGTCGCCCCGGTGTTGCTGAAGGAGATCAGCCAGTGGGACGAATTCAGCGGCCGCATCGAGCCGGTGGAAAGCGTCGAACTGCGCCCGCGCGTGTCCGGCTACATCGACAAGGTCAACTACGTCGAAGGTGCCGAAGTGAAGAAGGGCGATGTGCTCTTCAGCATCGACGACCGCAGCTACCGTGCCGAATTCGCACGCGCCAACGCAGCGCTGGTGCGTGCACGCACGCAGTCCACGCTGGCCCGCAGCGAAGCGGCACGCGCCCGCAAATTGTCCGACCAGCAGGCCATCTCGACCGAAACCTGGGAGCAGCGTCGCGCTGCCGCCGATCAGGCCGATGCCGATCTGCTGGCCGCGCAGGCCGCGCTGGATACCGCCAAGCTCAATCTGGACTGGACCCGCGTGCGTGCGCCGATCGATGGCCGCGCCGGACGTGCGATGGTCACCGCCGGTAATCTGGTCACCGCCAGCGACAGCGCCAGCGTGCTGACCACGCTGGTGTCGCTGGACAAGGTATTCGTGTACTTCGACGCCGACGAAGGCACCTTCCTGCGTTACGCGCAGATGGCGCGCAACGGCGAGCGCCCGGATGCGCGCGGCGGCGAGTTGCCGGTGCGCATCGGCCTGGTCGGCGAGCAGGGGTTCCCGCACACCGGGCGCGTGGATTTCCTGGATAACCAGGTGACCCGCAGCACCGGCACCATCCGCGTGCGCGCGGTGCTGGACAACGCGCAGCGCCAGTTCACGCCGGGCCTGTACGCGCATGTGCAGCTGCTGGGCAGCGGCCAGTTCAAGGCCATGCTGGTCGACGAAAAGGCCGTGCTGACCGATCAGGACCGCAAGTACGTGTACGTGGTCGACAAGGACGGCAAGGCGCAGCGGCGCGACATCGAGCTTGGCCGCAATGCCGACGGCTTGCGCATCGTGCGCAAGGGACTGGCTGCCGGCGACCGGGTGGTGGTCGATGGCGTGCAGAAGATCTTCATGCCTGGCATGCCGGTCGATGCCAAGCCGGTTGCCATGACCACGGCGCCGGACAAGCGCACCGCGTCGAACTGATTCATCGCTGCATCGCGCCCGTGACCACCGGCCTTGAAACAAGGCCGGTTCGGGGCCGCCGTGCCGCGCCGCCACCCGGCGGCAACCTCTTTCAGGACCATCCCAATGGACTTTTCCCGTTTTTTCATCGACCGGCCGATCTTTGCCGCGGTGCTGTCGATCATCATCTTCGCTGCCGGCCTGATCGCCATGCCGCTGCTGCCCATCAGCGAGTACCCGGAAGTGGTGCCGCCGAGCGTGCAGGTGCGTGCGGTGTATCCGGGCGCCAATCCCAAGGTCATCGCCGAGACCGTCGCCACGCCGCTTGAGGAAGCGATCAACGGCGTGGAAGACATGATGTACATGAAGTCGGTCGCCGGCTCCGATGGCGTGCTGGTGGTCACCGTGACCTTCAAGCCGGGCACCGATCCGGACCAGGCGCAGGTGCAGGTGCAGAACCGCGTCAGTCAGGCGCAGGCGCGCCTGCCCGAGGACGTGCGGCGCCAGGGCGTGACCACCCAGAAGCAGTCGCCGACGCTGACCATGGTGGTGCATCTGACCTCGCCCAAGGGCAAGTACGACTCGCTGTACCTGAGCAACTACGCCACCTTGAAGGTCAAGGACGAACTGTCGCGCCTGCCGGGTGTGGGCCAGATCCAGATCTTCGGTGCGGGCGATTACGCGATGCGCATCTGGCTGGATCCTGACAAGGTCGCCGCGCGCGGGCTGACCGCCAGCGACGTGGTCGCAGCCATCCGCGAGCAGAACGTGCAGGTTTCCGCCGGCCAGCTCGGTGCCGAGCCGATGCCCAACAAGAGCGACTTCCTGCTGTCGATCAATGCGCAGGGCCGCCTGACCACCGAAGAAGAATTCGGCAATATCGTGATTCGCAGCGGCAACAGCGGCGAGATCGTGCGGCTGTCGGATGTGGCGCGTCTGGAACTGGGCGCGGGCAACTACACCTTGCGCTCGCAGCTGGACAACAAGAACGCGGTCGGCATGGGCGTGTTCCAGTCGCCCGGCGCCAACGCGATCGAATTGTCCGATGCGGTGCGCGCCAAGATGGCCGAGCTGGAAAAGCAGTTTCCGCAGGACATGGCGTGGTCGGCTGCGTATGACCCGACCGTGTTCGTGCGCGACTCGATCAGCGCGGTGGTGCACACGCTGCTGGAAGCGGTGCTGCTGGTGGTGCTGGTGGTGATCCTGTTCCTGCAGACCTGGCGCGCCTCGATCATTCCGTTGCTGGCGGTGCCGGTGTCGGTGGTCGGTACGTTTGCCGCGCTGTACCTGCTGGGTTTTTCGATCAACACGCTGAGCCTGTTCGGGCTGGTGCTGGCGATCGGCATCGTGGTCGACGACGCGATCGTGGTGGTGGAAAACGTCGAGCGCAACATCGAAGAAGGGCTGGCCCCGTTGGCCGCGGCGCATCAGGCGATGCGCGAGGTGTCCGGGCCGATCATCGCCATTGCGCTGGTGCTGTGCGCGGTGTTCGTGCCGATGGCCTTCCTGTCGGGCGTGACCGGCCAGTTCTACAAGCAGTTCGCGGTGACCATCGCCATTTCCACGGTGATTTCGGCGATCAATTCGCTGACCTTGTCGCCGGCACTGGCCGCCATGCTGCTCAAGCCGCACGACGCACCGAAGGATGGCCCGTCGCGGTTGATCGATCGCTTGTTCGGCTGGCTGTTCCGTCCGTTCAATCGTTTCTTCAATACCAGTTCGAACAAGTACCAGGGTGCGGTATCGCGTGCGTTGGGCAAGCGCGGTGCGGTGTTCATGGTGTATGTGCTGCTGCTGGTGGTCACCGGTTTCATGTTTAAGGTGGTGCCGGGCGGCTTCATTCCGACCCAGGACAAGCTGTACCTGATTGCCGGTACCAAACTGCCGGAAGGGGCCTCGCTGGAACGCACCAACGACGTGATCCGTCAGATCACCCAGATCGCGTTGCAGACCGAAGGCGTGGACCACGCAATTGCGTTCCCGGGCCTGAACCCATTGCAGTTCACCAACACGCCCAATACCGGCACGGTGTTCCTGACGCTCAAACCGTTCAGCCAGCGCAGCCGCACTGCCGCGCAGATCAATGCGGAGATCAACGCGCGCATCAGCCAGATCCAGCAGGGCTTTGCGTTTGCGTTCATGCCGCCGCCGATCCTGGGCCTGGGGCAGGGCTCGGGCTACTCGCTGTACATCCAGGACCGCGCCGGCCTGGGCTATGGCCAGTTGCAGAGTGCGGTCAATGCGATGTCCGGTGCGATCTCGCAGACGCCGGGCATGCAGTTCCCGATCGGCACGTATCAGGCCAATGTGCCGCAGCTCGATGCCAAGGTCGATCGCGACAAGGCCAAGGCACAGGGCGTGCCGCTGACCAACCTGTTCGACACGTTGCAGACCTATCTGGGTTCGTCCTACATCAACGACTTCAATCGCTTCGGTCGCACCTATCAGGTGATCGCCCAGGCCGATGGACAGTTCCGCGACAGCGTCGAAGACATCGCCAACCTGCGCACCCGCAACGATCGCGGGCAGATGGTGCCGATCGGCAGCATGGTCACGCTGGGTCAGACCTACGGCCCGGATCCGGTGATCCGTTACAACGGCTACCCGGCCGCCGATCTGATCGGTGAAGCGGACCCGCGCGTGCTCTCCTCCACCCAGGCGATGCAGACGCTGGCCGGCATGGCGCCGCAGGTGCTGCCAAACGGCATGAACATCGAGTGGACCGATCTGAGCTATCAGCAATCCACCCAGGGCAATTCGGCGCTGATCGTGTTCCCGATGGCGGTGTTGCTGGCGTTCCTGGTGCTGGCTGCGCTGTACGAAAGCTGGACGCTGCCGCTGGCGGTGATCCTGATCGTGCCGATGACCTTGCTGTCGGCGTTGTTCGGCGTGTGGCTCACCGGCGGTGACAACAACGTGTTCGTGCAGGTGGGTCTGGTGGTGCTGATGGGCCTGGCGTGCAAGAACGCGATCCTGATCGTGGAATTCGCCCGCGAACTCGAAATGCATGGCAAGGGCATCGTCGACGCCGCGCTGGAAGCCTGCCGCCTGCGTCTGCGTCCGATCGTGATGACCTCCATCGCCTTCATCGCCGGCACCGTGCCGCTGGTGTTCGGTCACGGCGCCGGCGCCGAAGTGCGCTCGGTCACCGGTATCACCGTGTTCGCCGGCATGCTCGGTGTGACCCTGTTCGGCCTGTTCCTGACCCCGGTGTTCTACGTGGCGCTGCGCAAGTGGGTCACCCGTCGCGAACCCGCTGCACCGGCCACTGTTGCGCACGATCACGTCAAGGCGTGAGTGCGTCGTCCCCAATCCCCATTCGCAGTTGAAGGACATTGAAATGAGCAACCACAAGATCGCATTGGTCACCGGCGCCACCCGCGGCATCGGCCTGGAAACCGTTCGGCAACTGGCCCAGGCCGGCGTGCATACGCTGCTGGCCGGGCGCAAGCGCGACGATGCCGTCGCCGCCGCACTCAAGCTGCAGGCCGACGGCCTGCCGGTGGAGGCCATCCAGCTCGACGTCAACGACGACATCAGCATCGCCGCGGCGGTCGGCACGGTGGAACAGCGCCATGGCCACCTGGACATCCTCATCAACAACGCCGGCATCATGATCGAGGACATGCAGCGCACGCCGTCGCAACAGAGCCTGGAGGTGTGGAAGCGCACCTTCGACACCAACCTGTTCGCGGTCGTCAGCGTCACCAAGGCATTCCTGCCGCTGCTGCGTCGCTCGCTGGCCGGGCGCATCGTCAATGTGTCCAGCATGCTCGGCTCGCTGACCCTGCATACCCAGCCCGGTTCGCCGATCTACGACTTCAAGATACCCGCCTACGACGCCTCCAAGAGCGCGGTCAACAGCTGGACGGTGCACCTGGCCCATGAGTTGCGCGACACCGCCATCAAGGTCAACACCGTGCATCCGGGCTACGTCAAAACCGACATGAACGGTGGCGGCGGCGAGATCGAGGTGGAGCAGGGCGCGCACAGCAGCGTGCAGATGGCACTGCTCGACGCGCACGGCGCCACCGGCAGTTTTACGCATCTGGGAGACGTGTTGCCATGGTGAGAAACCTTCTGAGCTTGGCACTGGCCGCGCTGGTGCTCAGCGGCTGCGCGGTCGGGCCGGATTACCGGCCCGACCCGCCGGCCGCGGTGACATTGCAGGGCGCGCAGGATGCGGCCTTCAGCAGCGACTCGCCGGTCGGTAACTGGTGGTCGCAGTTCGACGACCCGGTGCTGGAACAACTGGTGCGCGATGCCTTGTTCGCCAACCACGATCTGCGCATCGCCGTGTCGCGCGTCAAGCAGGCACGCGCGGTGTTCGTCGAGCGTCGTCTCGACCAGGCCCCGCACATCACCGCGCAGGGCAGCTTCGATCGGCGCGAACAACAGCAGGTGATCGCCGGCAACCAGCGTTTCCTCACCGAGCAGACCACCCTGGGCCTGGATGCGGCCTGGGAGCTGGATCTGTTCGGCCGTCAGCGGCGCGCCTCGGAAGCGGCGCGTGCGGATCTGGAAGCCGAGCAGGCCGGCCTGCTCGACGTGCAGGTCACCGTCGCTGCCGAAGTGGCGCGCAACTACTTCGAGTTGCGCGGCACGCAAAAGCAGCTGGAGGTGTCCAAGCGCACGCTGGCCAACCTGCACGACACCCAGCGGCTGACGCAGACGCGTTGGGACCTGGGTGCCGGCAGCGAACTGGATGTGCAAAGCAGCCTGGCACGCTTGAAGGCGATCGAGGCGGACATTCCGTTGCTGGAAACCGCCGAAGCGCAGTACCGCCATCGCCTGGCGGTGTTGCTCGGCCAGGCACCCGATACCCTGGATGCCACCCTGGTGGCGCGCACCACGCCGGCGTTCGCACGTGCGTTGCCGCTGGGCGATACCGCCGGATTGCTGCGTCAGCGCCCGGACGTGCGCAGCGCCGAACGTCGCCTGGCAGCGGCCACCGCGCAGGTCGGCGTGGCCACCGCGGATCTGTTCCCGCGCATCAGCGTCAGCGGCTTTGTCGGCTTCCTGTCCGGCGACGCGGCCAGGCTGACCGAGGGCAGCGGCAAGGCCTGGTCGATCACCCCGTCGATCAGCTGGGCGGCATTCGACTTCGGCAGCGTGCGTGCACGCCTGCGTGCCAGCAAGGCGCAGGCCGACGGTGCGTTGGCGCAATACCAGCAAACCGTGTTGCTGGCGCTGGAAGACACCGAGAACGCCTTGATCGGCTACGGCCGCCAGCAGGCGCGGCTGGCGATCGTGGTGGAGCAGGCCAATGCGGCGCGGCGTGCCGAACAACTGGCGCAGATCCGTTACCGTGAGGGCTCGGAGGACTTCCTGACCCTGCTGGACGCGCAGCGCACCCAGCTGGCCGCCGACGATGCATTGGCGCAGGCTGAAGCAGCAGTCAATGTCGGCGTGGTCGGTGTATACAAGGCGCTGGGCGGCTGGAAGCAGGGCGAAGCGCCTGCGGCACCGGTGGCAGTGCTCAATCGCTAAGCCTGGCCTGCGGGGCGGCGGTCAGGTCGCCCCGCAGGCATCCGGCTGCGCCGAGGTGTCGTCAGCCGATACGGCACCTGGAGCTCAAGCACCGAGTCGGTGTGCTGGGCGCCGGGCGATCACACGACGAACCGCGCTCAGTCGGCCACCCGCACGCTGTCGCGGCCACCGTTCTTGGCTAGGTACAACGCGGCATCGGCACGCGAAAACCAGTCCTGCCAATGCGTTTCGCCGTCATGGCGCGCTGCGCCCAGCGACACCGTGATCCGTCCCCCCGGGCCGCGTAGCCCGTTGCGGATCACCTTGCGCAGGCGTTCGGTG
The DNA here is from genome assembly GCF_002940665.1 of Xanthomonas arboricola. Lineage (GTDB taxonomy): Bacteria > Pseudomonadota > Gammaproteobacteria > Xanthomonadales > Xanthomonadaceae > Xanthomonas > Xanthomonas arboricola_B. Next base: position 164,692 of record NZ_MIGY01000003.1, on the reverse strand, counting down.
GCCGCTTCCAGTTCCTGCAGGGAGCCGGCACGCAACAGCACCACGAATTCTTCGCCGCCGAAGCGGAACACCTGGTGCGGCTCGCGCACTTCAAAGCGCAGGATGGTGGCCAGATCCGACAGCGCGGCATCGCCTGCGGCATGTCCGTAGAGATCATTGACCTCCTTGAAATGGTCCAGATCCAGAATGATCAGGCTGTTGAGCCGTTCGTGCGGCTGGCGCCGGTCGATCTGATGGGTGAGCGCCCGTTCGAGCATGCGCCGGTTGGGCAGGCCGGTCAGTGCATCCAGCGAGGCCAGCTCTTCCAGATGCACGCGGTCGTCCTGCATCCGCAGCGAAAACGCATACCCGACCGCCAGCGTCACCAGCGTCACCACGATCGTCGACACGCCCTGGCCGGGACTGACGATCAGGCCTGGCAGCAGCAACAGCGCCGCCAGCAGCGGCAGGCTCAGCAGCACCGCGCGTTGCGGACCGCACAGAAAGTAATTGGTGGCCAGCACCGGAAACAACCAGGGCAGGGCGCCATCGCCGCCGGCCCAGCAGGCCACCAGGCAGCCGCCGACATTGATGGAGGCCAGCCACACGCCGCCGGCGCCGGTGCGTTCGGCATCGCGCATTTTCCAGCCGCGCCATATCGCAAGCGTACCGAGCGATGCGCTGATGAGACAGGCAAGCGCCTGACCGGTGATGGCCAGGTACACCGCATAAAGGCAAAGCAACAGCGCGGTGATCGGCCCCAGCATCTTGACGATGCCGAGGCGGAAATCCCGCCGCAGGTGGAGGATCACAGGGAAGGTTCTATAGGAGTCGGCATCATTATCGGCGCGGCTTCGCGAAAGTTGAGCGTGCACGTGCCGCGGCAACGGGTAGGAAAATGAAGCGTTGCCGGGCCGGGCTTCGCGCCTCCTTGACGGCTGTGCCGCAACCGTAGCGTCTTTGCCGTAGGAGTCTGTCATGCCCACACGCGAAGAACTCGACACGCGACTGGATGCGCTGCAGGACGAATTGCCGCAGCTGTCCGCCGATGAAGATGCGGATTTCGACTATCTTGATTTTCAGGCGCGTGCCCAAGCCCTGTTGAGCAGTGCCGCGGCCGAGGACGCGGCCTATGTGCGGACCCGCGTCGACGGCATGTTGGCGGGCGCTGGCCTGATTCCAACCGATGAGGATGGGCACAGTAGCGCTTGACTCCTGCTGTGCCGATACGACAGAACGCTTCCGGCGCAGTCGGTTGGGCGCGGGGCGACGGTATGGCCGCAGGCACAGATGCAACGCTGGCGACGGCGTGGCCTAGCCTGCGGCTGGATTGCCAGCACTCATCACCTGATTGCGTCCTGCCTGCTTGGCGCGGTAGAGCGCTTCGTCCGCGCGCCGCAGCAGCTGCGCCATATTGCCTGCATGCACGGGAAAGCTGGCCGCACCGAACGAGGCGCTGACCTTCGGCAACGAGACGCCATCGGCCATCACCTGCAACGTCTCGATGCCGGCACGCAGTTTCTCGGCCATCCTGCAGGCAGTCGCCAGATCCACTTCCGGCAGGATGATGGTCAGCTCTTCGCCACCGTAGCGACAGCAGATATCCTCGCCGCGCGTCTGCGCCAGCAGGAATTCGCCGATCGCCGCCAGGACGCGATCGCCGCCACCATGGCCGTGCAGATCGTTGAACTGCTTGAAGTGGTCCACGTCCAGCATCAGCACCGACAAGGGTTGCACCCGTCGCGTACAGCGCGCCAGTTCGTGATTGAGCGCTTCTTCGAGATAACGGCGGTTGTACAGACCGGTCAACGGATCGCGGATGGACTGTTGGCGCAGCGTTTCGCGCAGGCGCAGGTTATGCAGCGCCAGCGACAATTGCTCGGCCGCAGCCTCGGCCACGGTCAACGAGGCCAGATCGCGCGGATCCTCGCTGCGCAGCGCCAGCATCCCCAACTGCGTCCCCTGGGCAGATAGCGGGATGCAGGCGGTGCCCGCATGCGCCGGAAGATTGGCGCCGACGTGTTGGCAGAGCATGCCCTGGCTGGCGTCTTCCACCACATGCGTACGATCGCGGCGCAGGGCCCAGCACGTGTCCGGCGCGATGCTGGCGTTGTCGTCGTTGGCCATCGCGCCCCATGCCACCACCTGTTCGGCACGATCGCGCGAGGCGCGCAGCAGATAGACCGCGCCGGCTGCGCCCGGGATCAGCGGAGCGATCGTACGTGCGGTGATTTCCAGCGCTTCTTCGGCATTGCGACAGTTCTGCAGCAGCCCCGAGTAACGTGCCAGCGCCTCCAGCCCGGCCGACGTGCGTTCGAGCGTGGCGAACGATTCGATCAGGCGCTCGCTGGTCGTGCTGGCCGCGTCTTCGGCAAGCACACGCCGTTCCAATTCGCGCGACAGCAGTCGATAGGCCAGCAACATCACCAGCAACCCGCTGAAGATCCCGACCACCGTCACCCATAGCACCCACTGCGCGCTGCGCGTGTTGGTGTCGTTGCGCTTCACCAGTTGCTGACGCTCCAGTTCCGTCATGGTCTGCACCTGGCGGCGCAGCGAGGACGAGGTCTGGAATACGCCACGTGCGATCGAGGCGCGCGCGCCATCCAGTCCCTGCTTGCGATAGCTGTGCAACAGGTTGTTGATCTGCACAAGGCGCATGTCCACCAGGCGCCCAAGCTCCACGACGTTGCGCCGCTGCACCGGGTTGTCTTGCACCAAGGCGTCCAGCCGCACGATGCGCTCTGGCAGCCGCCCGATCGCATCGGCGTACACTCCCAGAAACGCTTCGTTGTCGGTCAAGACGTAGCCGCGCACCGACGACTCCGCCGACAGCATCCCGGCCTGGATCTCGTCGATGCTGGCGATCACTTCTTGCGTATGCGTCACCCAGCCGGCATCGGACAACGAACGCTGCGTGGCGAAATAGCCGCCCACGCCGATCAGGACGAAGATCATCCCGCCTAGCAACAAGGCGCCGGCAGCGTGGCGTTTTGCTTTCTTGGTTAACACCGTTCCCCCAACACCGATTGTCTGGTGGAGGCCGATGCAAGGCGCGTGCCTATGCTTCACTTCGCTTGCCCAGTCAGCTGCGGGACTGGCTTGAGGTCGCTCCGGCGCCGGCGCGGCGGTATCCTTCACGCTCGTCATCGAGCCGAGCAACAGATTGGTCATTTTTCTTGGTAGCTATCAATTGACCTGTCGCGCTATCCAGGGCGAGGGCCCCAGCCACGGCTGGGCTGCCGACTGGAAGATCGCCCAGATTGGTGCCGGCAGCGCCGGCAAACTGGCAGGCAGTGCCTTGTCTGCCACATTTCCCGACCACCGCAGCGCCATGGCCGCCGCCCGCGTCGCCGGCATGGTGACGCTGGAAGCCATGCACGCCGAGGCGCAGCGGCAGCTCGAACCCGCCTGAGGCGGATGCGCATGCGCGCATCGTTGCGTCAACCGAGCCAGCGCTCGCCGGCGCCAGACAAGCTGGCATATGGTTTGCTTTTATCCCCAAGCAACGCTGGGGAGCGTCTTTGACGGAAGCGACATGCAAGAGCCCAACAAAAGTGCCCTGGCCCTGCTGCAGCAGGAAGCCACCGAACTGCTCGCGCTATTTGACCAATTGCGTGGCGACGCGGCGCTGCCGCAGGACCAAGCCAATGTCGCCGCAGTCGCATCCGCGGTACGCACCGAACAGACCGCCCACGTCACTAACTGACGCAGCCCGTAAGCGTGCAGGTGTACGCGATGCGCTGGCTGCAGATTTACGGCGGCACACTGACGGGCCTTCGGCGAACCACGGTTGATGGCGCTGGAGATCCGCTCGCAGGAGTGATAGGCACCCGCGACAGGCATCCGACGCCTGCGCCAGCATCGACGAGGCCTTCGGCCTGCTCTTGTCTGTGATCGGAAAACAACGGTCTATCGGGCAACAACCGGTGCGGCAGCCCGTCAGAGCTGTCTCGCTGCCGGTCGTGCGTTTCCGGGACAGGGTGCCAACCCGCCGTAAAATTGATCCAGTCATAGCCAGAGGTCTCCGGACACACGAGCCCCCCAAGGGGACCAATGATGTGCAGGAGCAAGTCCACCAAGAGCCAGATTGTCGCCACGTTGAAGCAGGTCGAGGGCGGCCGCCATGTCAAGGATGCCTGTCGCGAGCTGGGCATTTCCGAGGCGATGTATGACGTCTGGACGTCCAAGTGCGGCGGCATGGAGGCTGCCGACGTGCAACGTCTTCGCGACCTGGAGACCGAGCCCCAACTGCTACAGCACGACAGCTTGTGCGGGCTAACGCCGATCCAGTTCCGCGATCAACATCAGCCCACTAGCAATGTGCACTGTTAGCCTGCGATCTTCATTGCTTGGCGAACTGCCCCCGACGCCATGCCAGCCAGACCGTCGTAAGCCCGACTGCGAGGCAAACCAACATGGCGGGAAGCGAAGCTTCCGGACCGAATGCACCGCCGGTGAGCCATTGTGGCAGCGAGGTATTGGGCGTGCTCCGTGCAAGGGCCGGTCCAATCGCCGTGCCCGACACCGCAGCGCCGAAAAGGTAGCCTTGGGTAAAATTCCACGCAATGTGTGCGCCAATCGAGACCCAGATACGCCCTGTGAGTGCGTAGAACGCGCCCAACATCACGCCGGCTTCCAGTGCAATGCAGATGGCGGCGAACACCGTTGCGTGCGCGTTGCCCAGATGGCTGAAGCCGAACACTGCGCACGACACCGCGAACGCGGTCCATGGGCCGAACGCGCGCCATATCAAACGCAGCAGTACCGCGCGCATCATCAGCTCTTCCACCACGCCCGCTTGTATTGCTTTGCGCAGTGGGGTCCATGCCGATGCCGGGCCAATTACCTGGATGTCGTAAAGCCCACACAGCGCCATGATGCCCATGACGCCGGAGAACATCGCTAAGCCAGCCAGCAGACCGAGGCAGAGCTGCGGCAGCATGGGGCGCAATGCAATTTCCGACGCCTTGCGTTTTTCGGCAAGCTTCACGGCCAGCGCATAGATTCCAAGCGCCACAAGCACACCGGACAAGCCGACGAAAAATTGCATGGGCTCGTTGGTTTTTGGCCAGAATCCGCCCAGAAAGCGTGTGAGCGCACCTGCCGGAATGGCAACTAGGAAGAACAGCGGAACTGCCCAGCCGCAGGCGCGCAACCAACGGAGCCTACCCGGCCGCAGTAAACCGCGCTCGCCAAGCGCGATCAGCTGTGCATTGTGAGTGGATGCTGGGGGGGCAAGCGGTGCACTGGATTGCGTCATTGCATGCATGTGCGATTCCTCGGTGCTGCGGCTATGGGGTGGTACGGATGGATGCGGCAGTTTCCGCGGCGATGCGGGATGCGAATGAACGCTGATTCAGTGCGGCAATGGCTTCGGCAAGCACGGCGGAGAGGGGGGCAGACAACTCCGTGTCAAGTTGCGCGGCCGCCGCGTTGGTCGCGGCCCATTGGCGCTGCAAGGCAGGAATCATGCGTCGGGCTTTGGGGCTGACTAGCACGATGCGCTCGCGCGCATCTGTACCCGGCTTCAACGCCACCAGGCGTTGTTTGGCCATTTGCGCAACGGTCTGGCTGGCAGCGGAGTGGGTGATGCCAATTTCCTGCGCCAGTACTTTGATGGACGCAGGACCAAGCCGCATGAGCACACGCAACACCGGTGTGTAGCGGGGCCGCCAAGCCAGCCCTGATGCGGCGTAGACGGCTTCAAGGTCGCCATCTAGCAACTCAATCAAGTGCCGGGCCAAGGTACCGAGTGTGGGAGGAGGCATGTTCATGGTTGAAATGTATAAGCGCTGTTGCAATTGCGCCATGTGCCGGAAGTATGGGGACTGGGAGTGAGCAAAGTTGCCAGCAGCGTATGCCTGGCGGTAGCGGTAGGCCTTTTTGCCTGACCCTGCTAGGCCTACTTGCGTCGTTTGCAGATGTGCCGCCGGCACCGTGCTGGTGGGAGACAGTCCTGACCGATGGGGTTGGCACTAAGCACGGCCACCGGGGTGAGCGGGCATCATCCAGTCGCGTTGCCTGGCAATGCCTGATTCGTCTGCATGGACAGACAGCCTACAGCGGCTCTGGGCAGCTGCGGAAGCAGCAGATCGACGCCGCAGCATCACCGATCGAATGCTTCCGAGAGTGCCACAGCAGTTCGTGCCACGGCCAGACGGGCGGCATCACCCAGGGACAAGCGAACGGGACGGACAAGGTAGCGCGAGCCGATCAGGGCTTGCAGGTCGGTCGGGACGAAGAAGCGCACATACAGCCCGGCAGGGCGGCGCAAGAAATAAGGCTTCGGCACGGGGTTTGATACCTCGTTTGATACCTAACGCAGGCTCAAACTAAACATCAAACCCCAGGCCTAACCTTCGCGAAATCAAGCACTTACTGCTCTTTCCGCGATCAGATGGTGGAGGTGGGCGGAATCGAACCGCCGTCCGGAAGCACTCCATCCCCAGCACTACATGCTTAGCCCTCCGTTGGATCTCATTTCCAGGCAGCACGGTTGGCAAAGCGCACCTGGAAACCAGCCTGCTTTATCTAACCGGTAGCTGACAGGCAGCCACTACCGATGGTTCCGTGATAATGACCCTACACCTACGAGCACGGGCACAAGTAGGTTCGGGGGTTCGCCTTAGGCGGCTATAGAACTACAACTAAAGCCAATTAAGCGGCGATAGCGAAGTCCGAACCGTAGTTGTCATCGTTGGCAACTAAAAGTTTGCTGCTGGATTAACGAGGAAAGCTGCCCCCTCGGCATGCGCCAAGCGACTTCGCGACCCCCGTCGAAACCAGTGCACCCCCGGGGAAAGCATCAAAACGCTGACCGGATCAGTGTAGGGATCGGAGCGCCTTGTCACAAGTGGTGAGACGTGCAGCGCTTACAGTGGCTTCAGTCCTATCGGACGTAAACGTCTGGTAATCAAGGAGCGAAGCGATGGCGACAGGCAAGCCCCCAGGTCCGCGGCAGTCACGCAGCGCGCCCCGCAAGATCGCACCGGGCGTCGACGTCCCCAAACCGCGACGCGCCACCCGGGCTGCGCAGCAGCAGGCGCAGGACACCGTACTGACGCGCGTGCAGGGCAAGGCGCGCACCGTGATCTACATCCATGGCATCGGCAACAAGCCGCCGGCCGAGGTGTTGCGCTGCCAGTGGGACAAGGCTTTGTTCGGGCGGCCGATGGGCGAGCGCACGCGCCTGGCGTACTGGGTCAATCGCGCGCGTTATCCGGTTGCCGAACCCGGTAACTGCGATGCGCGCGATGTCGGCCCGGCACTCAATCAGAGCGCACAGCGCGCCTTGAGCACGCTTGGGCTGGTGCCAGGCGAGCAGGATCTGCACCTGCTCGCCGACGCCTTGGCGCAGAGCGAGCAGGAACGCAGCGATCTGCATCGATTACTGGACGAACTGGACGCCGCGCCGGCCATGCCGGTGCCAGGCGAAGTACAGGCCAAGGGCCCGATCGATGCGATCAACCGCGTGCTGCTGCGGCTGATCTCCGCCGCGCTGCTGCAGGACGTGCACGATTTGTTCTTCGTGCCCGAGCGTGCGGCGTTGATGCGCGACAGCCTGATGCAGCGGTTGCGCGCGGGCGGCGGGCCGTTTGTGGTGGTGGCGCACAGCCAGGGCTCGATGATCGCCTTTGACGTGCTGCGTCAGCTACAGGCGGCCGAGTGCGAGGTCAGCCTGTTCCTGACCCTGGGCTCGCCATTGGGCCTGCCGCAGGTGCGCAGCATGTTCAAGCGCTGGACCGGCACGCGCAAGCTGCCGTTTCCTGCGTGCGTGCGGCGCTGGATCAACGTGGCCGATACGCGCGACCCGATCGCGCTGGACCCGGATCTCGGCGACGACATCGCCAATGTCAAGGGGCGCTTCGAGAACCTCGCGGGCGCGCGCTTGAATCCGGACTGGCAGCACAACGCGCATTCGGGTTCGGGCTATCTGTCGATTCCGCAGGTGCGCGCGGCGGTGCGCGAAGCGGTGGGCGTCGGCTTCGATCAACCGGTCTCCAACGCCGTGTTGATCAAGGATCTCAGCGAGCAACTGGAAGCGCATGGCGCCGAGCACCGGCACGAAGTGCTGATCGAGCTGGACCGACGGCTGTTGGGCAACGATCCGGCCGCCACGCGCGCGCTGCTGCTGGCGCAACTGCGCCAGACCGCTGCAGCGACCACCGGCTTGAGCGGCGATGCGCTGGACGAGGCGATCGAGCTGGAAGACAGCTTGCAGCGGTTTGTGTCGGCGCGGCTGACGCGGTTCGAGATCGAATCGCTGCAGGACCGCTACCGTGCACTGGGATTCAGACGCGTGTGGCGCGATGCCGGCAAGCGCGCGTTGATCAACGTGTCCGGCAACGTCCTGCATGCCGATGCGGCGCGCACTGCATATCGCGCGCGCGGGCAACAGATCGGCTGGGCGGTGCTGGACACCGGTATCGCGGCCAGTCATCCGCATTTCTTCGCGAAGGGAGAACACGACACGGTGGTGGCGCAGTGGGATTGCACGCGGCGGGGCGCAGCCAAGCGATTGACGCGCGCTGACGGCGATGCCTTCGCACGGCTGGATCGGCACGGGCACGGCACGCATATCGCCGGGATCATCGCCGGCCACAGCCGCGCGCTGATTCCCGACGCGCAGGGCAACCCGGGCAAACCGCTGGAGTTCGCCGGCATGGCGCCGGACACCCAGCTCTACGGTTTCAAGGTGCTGGACGATGCCGGCAACGGCCGCGATTCGTGGATGATCAAGGCGGTGCAGCAGGTGGCGGCGATCAACGAGCGCGCCGGCGAGTTGGTCATCCACGGCGTCAATCTGAGCTTGGGCGGTTACTTCGATCCGGAGAGCTACGGCTGCGGTTTTACGCCGCTGTGCAACGAGTTGCGGCGGCTATGGCGGCAAGGCGTGCTGGTGGTGGTGGCAGCCGGCAACGAGGGCCTGGCATGGTTGATGCGCAACGACGGCGATGCGTATCCGGCCAACATGGATCTGTCGATCAGCGATCCGGGCAATCTGGAAGACGCCATCGTGGTCGGCTCGGTGCACAAGAGCAGCCCGCACAATTACGGCGTGTCGTATTTTTCGTCGCGCGGACCGACCGCCGATGGTCGCGGCAAGCCGGACGTGGTCGCGCCGGGCGAAAAGATCCTCTCGGCCTATTACGACTTCGACCCGAAAGATCCGGCCAGCTTGATGGTGGAGATGAGCGGCACCAGCATGGCCGCACCGCACGTCTCCGGCGTGCTGGCCGGATTCCTCTCCGCACGCCGCGAGTTCATCGGCTTCCCGGATCGGGTCAAGCAGCTGATGCTGGACACCAGCACCGACCTGCAACGCGATCGCTATGTGCAGGGCAGGGGGGTGCCGAATTTGATGCGGATGCTTGGGGCGACGTGATTCGGGATTAGGAATTGGGGATTGGGGATTCGCAAAAGCATGGGCTGTACGTGCAACGTTGTTGCTCAGTGCCGGAAGACAGTCCGATGCCTGCTGAGAACGGCTTTGCCGTTACCAATCCCCAATGCCGAATCCCCAATCCCCGCCACTCACGCATCCCGGTTATGCCGCCGCATCACGCGCTGCTTGTCGCGTTGCCAGTCGCGGTCCTTGGCGGCGTCGCGCTTGTCGTGATTCTGCTTGCCCTTGGCCAGCGCGATTTCCAGCTTGACCTTGTTGTTGCTCCAGTACAGCGCGGTGGGCACCAGGGTGTAGCCGTCACGTTCAACGCTGCTCAGCACCTTGTCGATTTCCCGGCGGTGCAGCAGCAGCTTGCGGGTGCGGCGCTCTTCGGGAATCGTGTGGCTGGAGGCCTGGATCAGCGGGGTGATCTGCGCGCCGATCAGGAAGATCTCGCCTGATCGCACGTAGGCGTAGCCGTCGATGATGTTGGCGCGGCCGGCACGGATCGCCTTGACCTCCCAGCCCTGCAGGGCCAGGCCGGCTTCGTAGCGCTCTTCCAGATGATACTCGTGGCGCGCACGCTTGTTCAGCGCGATGGTTTTCGTGGCCGTCGCGCCGTTTGCTTTATCCTTGGCTGGTTTCTTGCTCATGCCGCCATTGTCGCCGATTCGGCGTCATCAAACGATCTTCTGTCTTTCACAAGTTAGCGAATGCCTACCATCCGTCGCAGCGCCCTGGTCGAACACAGCGCCACCCGCATGTTCGATCTGGTCAATGATGTTGCCGCCTATCCGCGCCGTTTCGGCTGGTGCGATGCTGCGCAGGTGCTTGAACAGGACCAGGCGCATATCGTGGCGCGGCTGGATCTGGGGCTGGGGTCGTTCCGCACCTGGTTCACCACCGAAAACATGCTCGAACGTCCGGAGCGGATCGTCATGCATTTGCGCGACGGGCCGTTCAAGCGGCTGGAAGGCTTGTGGGAGTTTCAGTCGCTGGGCGAGAACGCCTGCAAGGTCAGCCTGACCCTGGAAGTGGAAACAAGTTCGCGGCTGTTGGGTCCGGCGCTGGCGCTGGGGTTTCAAGGCCTGGCCGACCGCATGGTCAACGATTTCGTGCGGGTCGCCGATCGCGGCGAGGGCTGAGCATGCGGGTCGAAGTCGTGCTGGCCTGGCCGGACTGCTGCAGGTCGGTGTGGCTGGACCTGGCCGAGGGCGCCACTGTGGCCGCGGCGATTGCCGCCTCTGGTCTGGCGCCGGATCGGCCACCCGCAGCGCAGGCGATTCACGGGCTGATCGCAGGCCCGGACCAGGTGCTGCGCGACGGTGACCGGGTCGAATTGCTCAGGCCGCTGTTGCTGGATCCGAAGGAAGCGCGGCGGCGTCGTGCCGGACCAAGCAAAAAAGCCGGCCCCAACGGATAGCGGCTTGCCGGCGCCGCGACGCCCAGGCACCAGAGCGAACTCTTCCGGTTATTGCCATGAAGAGCCGGCTGTGTCCGTTGGGTTCGGACAAGCGCCGCATGTTGACGCGAGGCGCCTGAAAAAAAGCCTCAGATATCGGTATCTAGGTGAGCCCTATAGTCCCTGTTGAACAGGTCTTTGCGACCAGGCAAACGAAAAACGAACCCGTGCAGCAGGTGCGTTCACCGGACCGACCGCTACTCAGGCGATCGCAAGATCGCCTGGCAAGCGCATCAGCGGCCGCGCTGCTTCTTCTTGTCGCGGGCCAGGTTGCGACCAAACTGCTTGGGCGCCGACTTGGCCAGCTGCTCGTCCTGGGATGGGAAATAGTCGCCTTCCCAGCGAGCGACCTGCTCGTTTTCGAAGAACACGGTGAAGTTCTTGACCTCGGTACGCGCCAGACGGTCCACGCGCTGGGTGGAGGTGTAGTCCCAGCGCTGCGAATGGAACGGATCGGGGATCGAGGGGGTACCCAGCAACGCGCTGACCTGCTGCTTGCTCTGGCCTACCTGCAGTTGCTCCACGGCATTCTGTTTGATCAGATTGCCCTGGTAGATCGGCTGCTTGTAGATGATGCCGCAGCCAGCGGTGGAAAGAGCAACGGCGGCGACCAGCAGGAAATTACGCATCGGGGATTAAAGTGCTGAGGAAATCACGCCGATGATACACTCCCGCCGGTCGCCGCGACCCGTTTGAAGGCAGCTGGCGCTAAATCGCCAATGAACGGAGAACATATGGAAACCCACGACCTGCGCAAAGTCGGGCTCAAGGTGACCCATCCGCGGATGCGGATCCTGGAGTTGCTCGAGCAGAAGAGCAACCAGCACCACCTCAGCGCAGAAGACATCTATCGGCAGCTGCTTGATCACGGCGACGAAATCGGTCTGGCCACGGTGTATCGGGTGCTGACCCAGTTCGAGGCCGCCGGCCTGGTGCTGAAGCACAATTTCGAGGGCGGCCAGGCCGTGTACGAGCTGGATCGCGGCGGCCATCACGACCATATGGTGGACGTGGATACCGGGCATGTCATCGAGTTCGAAAGCGAACAGATCGAGGCGCTGCAACGGCAGATCGCCGCCCAGCATGGCTACGAGCTGGAGGAGCACTCGCTGGTGCTGTACGTGCGCAAGAAGCGTTCGCGCTGACGGCAAGCCAGCGGCACTGCGACAAACGCACAAGGCGGCTTCGGCCGCCTTGTGCGTTTGTCGCCATCGGCTGCTGGGCAATCCCGGTGGTGGCCGGAAATGCGCCCGGCAGCTCAGGCACTCTGCAGCAGCTTGCGTGCCGCCGCGCGGGCTTCCTTGCTGACTTCCACACCGCCCAGCATGCGTGCCAGTTCTTCCTGGCGCGCCTGCGGGCCGAGCAGTTCGACCGCGCTCTGGGTCATGCCGTCCACTGGCGCCTTGCTGACCCGATAGTGCGTGTGGCCCTTGGCGGCCACCTGCGGCAAGTGGGTCACGCACAGCACCTGGCGCTCTTCGCCCAGGGTGCGCAGCTTCTGCCCGACGATGTCGGCCACTGCGCCGCCGATGCCGGAATCGACTTCGTCGAAGACCATGGTCGGCACGCTGTCCATGCCGAGTGCGGCCACTTCGATGGCCAGCGAAATCCTCGACAGCTCGCCGCCGGAGGCGACCTTGCGCAATGCGCGCGGCGGTTGCCCGGCATTGGCGGCGACCAGGAATTCCACCCGCTCGGCGCCGTTGGGATCCGGACGCAATGCGTCCTGCGGCTGTAGCTGGATCAGGAACTGCCCGCCGCCCATGCCCAGTTCGCCAATCAGCGTGGTGGTGGCGGCCGACAACGCCTCGGCAGCGGTGGTGCGGCTGGCGCTGAGGGTGCTGGCTGCACTGCGCCAGTCGCCAGTCGCCGCGTCGATGTGCTTGTCCAGCTGCTGCAGGCGCTCGTCGGCGCCGCGCAGGTTTTCCACTTCCAGGCTCATGCGGTCGCGTTGGGCGGCCAGCTCGTCCGGGGCCACGCGGTGCTTGCGGGCCAGATCGTGCAGGCGGCCGAGACGGCGCTCCATCGCCTCGAACTGGGCCGGGTCGGCCTCCAGGTCGTCGCGCACGCGGTCGAGCAGGGCCAGCGCCTCCTCTATCTGGATGACCGCGCTATCCAGCAGCGCATCCACCTCGCCCAGGCGCGGCTCGTGCTCGGCCACGCGCGCCAGGTCGTGGCGGCTGTCTTGCAGCAGGCCCAGCGCGGAGGCGCCGTCGTCGCCATTGAGCTGCAGGGCCACGCTGTCGCAGGCGCCGATCAATGCGGTGGCGTGCGCTTGGCGGCGATGATTGACGTCCAGCGCGGCGATCGCGGCCGGGTCCAGGTCCTCGCGTTCCAGTTCGCCGAGCTGGTGTTCGAGAAAGCCGATGCGGTCGGAGACATCGCCTTGCGCGGACAGCGCATCGCGCTCGTCCAGCAGGGCCTGCCAGCGCTGGCTGGCCTGGCGCACCTGTTCGCGCTGCGCGCCGTTGCGGGCGTAGGCGTCGAGCAGGGCGAGCTGGCTGTGGCGGGCCATCAGGGCCTGGTGTTCGTGCTGGCCGTGGATCTCCACCAGCCGCGAGGCCAGCTCCGCCAGTTGCGAAGAGGTGACCGGGCGGCCGTTGATCCAGGCGCGCGAGCCGCCATCGGCACGGATGATCCGGCGCAGTTGGCATTGCCCATCGTCGTCGAGCTCGTTGTCCGACAGCCAGGTCAGGCCCGAATGCCGGGGCGGCAGCTGGAATTCGGCCGACAGTTCGGCGCGGTCGGCGCCGTGGCGGACCACGCCGCTGTCGGCGCGCAGCCCGGACAGAAAGCCCAGCGCGTCCACCATCAGCGACTTGCCGGCGCCGGTTTCGCCGGAAACCACGGTCATGCCCGGCCCGAACTCCAGTTCGGTGGCGCGGACGACGGCGAAATCCTTGATGGAGAGGTGTCTGAGCATGGGGTCGAGTGTGAACGCTTTGGGGCAGCTTAGGGTGAGAGCGGCGGGCAGGGAATAAGACGCTTGCCAACCGCAGGGCCAGACATTATCTATGCCCAGTCTCACCGGATGATCCCATGCGCGCGTCACAGTCCCCAACGCTCGACCCCCGCGCACGCCAACTGCTGCGGACACTGATTGCCCGCTATATCCGCGACGGCGAGCCGGTGGGTTCCAAGACGTTGGCCCAGCACGCGGGGCTGGACGTCAGCCCGGCCACCATCCGCAACATCCTTGCCGATCTGGAGGATGTCGGGCTGCTCAGCTCTCCGCACACCTCGGCCGGGCGGGTGCCCACCGCGCATGGTTACCGGGTGTTCGTCGACAGCCTGGTGCAGATGCAGCCGCCCGGCGAGGAAGAAGTGCGGCGCCTGCGCACCGAGCTGGCCAGCGGTAACGGTACCCAGTCGCTGCTGGGCAGCGCCTCGCAGATGCTGTCGGCGATGAGCCATTTCGTCGGCGTGGTCAGCGCGCCGCGGCGCGAGCAGTTCGCCTTCCGGCATATCGATTTCGTGTCGCTGGACGCGCGTCGGGTGCTGGCGATCCTGGTGTTTGCCGACAACGAGGTGCAGAACCGGGTGATCGAACCGCGCCGGGCCTACGAGCCGGCCGAGCTGGAGCGGGTGGCCAATTACCTCAACGCGCAATTCGCCGGGCGGGCGTTGTCGGACATCCGCGCCTGCCTGCTGCGCGAGTTGCGCATGGCCAAGAACGAGATGGAGCAGCTGTTGGCGCACAGCGTCGATCTGGCCAGCGAGGCGTTGGTGCCGGCCGACGCCGACGACATGGTGATGGCCGGGCAGACCCGCCTGATGGGCGTGCAGGACCTGTCTGACCTTGACCGTCTGCGCGAGCTGTTTGAGGCCTTCGCCAGCAAGCGCGAGATCCTGCAACTGCTCGAACGCACCATCCAGGCGCCGGGGGTGCGCATCTTCATCGGCGAAGAGACCGGCATGGTGTCGCTGGACGATGTCTCGCTGGTCACCGCGCCGTATGCCGCCAATGGCCAGGTGCTGGGCGTGCTGGGCGTGATCGGGCCCAAGCGCATGGCCTATGACCGGGTGATTCCGCTGGTGCAGACCGCCGCCCAGGTGCTGGGCGCGGCCATGGAACCGCCCGGCACGCGATAAGCGGCAGCGATCGATACGATCGTTTTGCTTGAAACGCGCGCGCGCGCCCACATACGGGGTGACGTTGGGGCGGGCGTTCCGCTTGCCCGGGAACTGCACATGAACCAAGACCACCCCGAATTCGACTCCGAAGACCTGTCCCAGAACCCACCCGAGACCGATCCGCTCAAGGCCGAGATCGAGTCGCTGCGCAGCGAGATCGCGCTGGTCAAGGCCGACGCCCTGCGCGAGCGCGCCGATCTTGAAAACCAGCGCAAGCGCATCGCCCGCGATGTCGAAAACGCGCGCAAGTTCGCCAACGAGAAGCTGCTGGGCGAGCTGCTGCCGGTGTTCGACAGCCTGGACGCCGGCCTGACTGCGGCTGGCACCGAGCCCAGTCCGCTGCGCGATGGCCTGGACATGACCTACAAGCAATTGCTCAAGGTCGCGGCCGACAACGGCCTGACCCTGCTCGACCCGGTCGGCCAGCCGTTCAACCCGGACCAGCACCAGGCGATCAGCCAGGGCGAGGCCGAGGGCATCGCCCCGGGCCACGTGGTGCAGGTGTTCCAGAAGGGCTATCTGCTCAACGAGCGTCTGCTGCGCCCGGCCCTGGTGGTCGTGGCCAAGCACGACTGAACCGCAGCGCCCGGCTGAACTGCCCGGCGCATGCGCGAAACGCAGATTCGTGCAGGTGGCTTGAACACCTGCGCACCACCCCCACATCTCAGCCAGACCCGGCGTCGCCGGACACAGCTACAGAATCATCAGGAGCGTATCCATGGGCAAGATCATTGGTATTGACCTCGGCACCACGAACTCGTGCGTGTCGATCATGGACGGCGGCAAGGCCCGCGTCATCGAAAATTCCGAGGGCGATCGCACCACGCCTTCGATCGTCGCCTACACCAAGGATGGCGAAGTGCTGGTCGGTGCCTCGGCCAAGCGCCAGGCGGTGACCAACCCGAAGAACACCTTCTACGCGGTGAAGCGCCTGATCGGCCGCAAGTTCACCGACGCCGAAGTGCAGAAGGACATCTCGCACGTGCCGTACGGCATTCTCGCCCACGACAACGGCGATGCCTGGGTGCAGACCAGCGATGCCAAGCGCATGGCGCCGCAGGAAATCTCTGCCCGCGTGCTGGAAAAGATGAAGAAGACCGCCGAGGACTTCCTGGGCGAGAAGGTCACCGAGGCCGTGATCACGGTGCCGGCGTACTTCAACGACAGCCAGCGTCAGGCCACCAAGGACGCCGGCCGCATCGCCGGTCTGGACGTCAAGCGCATCATCAACGAGCCGACCGCCGCAGCCCTGGCGTATGGCCTGGACAAGAACGGCGGCGACCGCAAGATCGCCGTGTACGACCTGGGCGGCGGTACCTTCGACGTGTCGATCATCGAAATCGCTGAAGTCGATGGCGAGAAGCAGTTCGAAGTGCTGGCCACCAACGGCGACACCTTCCTGGGCGGCGAAGACTTCGATAACCGCGTCATCGAGTACCTAGTCGACGAATTCAACAAGGACCAGGGCATCGACCTGCGCAAGGATCCGTTGGCGCTGCAGCGCCTGAAGGACGCCGCAGAGCGCGCCAAGATCGAGCTGTCGACCAGCCAGCAGACAGAAGTGAACCTGCCGTACGTCACCGCCGATGCCTCCGGTCCGAAGCACCTCAACATCAAGTTGACCCGTGCCAAGCTCGAAGCGCTGGTGGAAGACCTGGTCAAGAAGTCGATCGAGCCGTGCCGCACCGCGTTGAACGATGCCGGCCTGCGCGCCAGCGACATCAACGAAGTGATCCTGGTCGGCGGTCAGACCCGCATGCCGAAGGTGCAGCAGGCGGTTGCCGATTTCTTCGGCAAGGAACCGCGCAAGGACGTCAACCCGGACGAAGCCGTGGCCGTGGGCGCGGCGATCCAGGGCGGCGTGCTGGCCGGCGACGTCAAGGACGTGCTGCTACTGGACGTGACCCCGCTGTCGCTGGGTATCGAAACCATGGGCGGCGTGTTCACCAAGATCATCGAAAAGAACACCACCATCCCGACCAAGGCCTCGCAGACCTTCTCCACCGCCGAGGACAACCAGTCGGCCGTGACCGTGCACGTGTTGCAGGGCGAGCGCGAGCAGGCCCGCTTCAACAAGTCGCTGGCCAAGTTCGACCTGTCCGGCATCGAGCCGGCGCCGCGCGGCATGCCGCAGGTGGAGGTGTCCTTCGATATCGACGCCAACGGCATCCTGCACGTGTCGGCCAAGGACAAGAAGACCAACAAGGAACAGAAGGTCGAGATCAAGGCAGGTTCCGGTCTGTCGGACGAAGAGATCCAGCGCATGGTCGCCGACGCGGAAGCCAACCGCGAGGAAGACAAGAAGTTCCAGGAACTGGTGCAGGCCCGCAACCAGGCCGATGGCCTGATCCACGCCACCCGCACCGCGATCACCGAGCATGGCAGCAAGGTCGGTGGCGATGTGATCGGCAAGGTGGAAGCGGCACTGTCGGATCTGGAAACCGCCATGAAGAGCGACGACAAGGCGCAGATCGAGGCCCGCAGCAAGACCCTGGAAGAAGCCGGCCAGTCGCTGTACGCCGCCGCCGCCGCGGCAGAGCAGGGCGGCAACGCCGATGCGGCCAGCGGCAACGCGCAGACCTCCAAGGCCGCCGACGACGTGGTGGACGCCGAGTTCACCGAGGTCAAGGACGACAAGAAGGCGTGAGTGGGGAATAGGGAATCGAGAATGGGAGGAGCGGTGCTGCGGCATCGCTCCTTCCCGTTGTCCGACCCTTCCACTTCGATTGCGATTTACTGAGGATGTGCGCTTTGAACGATTCCCGTCTCCCGATTCCCGATTCCCTGCCATGAGCAAACGCGATTACTACGAAGTGCTGGGCGTTGCCCGTGGCGCCAGCGACGAGGAGCTGAAGAAGGCGTACCGGCGCTGTGCGATGAAGCACCACCCGGACCGCAATCCAGGCGACGCTGCTGCCGAGGCGATGTTCAAGGAGTGCAAGGAAGCCTATGAGGTGCTGTCGGACGGCAACAAGCGCCGCGCCTACGATGCGCATGGCCACGCGGCGTTCGAGCACGGCATGGGCGGTGGTGGGCCGGGTGGTCCGGATATGGGAGATATCTTTGGCGATATCTTCGGCAATATTTTCGGCGGTGGCGCCGCCGGTCCGCGCGCTGCGCGACGTGGCGCCGACGTCGGTTATGTGTTGGAACTGGATCTGGAAGAAGCCGTCGCCGGCATCGAGCGCCGCATCGAGATCCCGACCCTGATCGAGTGCGAGCCCTGCCACGGCAGCGGCTCGGAAGACGGCAAGGTGGAAGTGTGCGGGACCTGCCACGGACGCGGCCAGGTGCGCATCCAGCGCGGCATCTTCGCCATGCAGCAGAGCTGCCCGCATTGCGACGGGCGCGGCACGCTGATCCAGAATCCGTGCAAGACCTGCCACGGCGCCGGTCGCGTGGAAGAAGACAAGGTGCTGTCGATCAAGGTGCCTGCCGGTGTGGATACCGGCGACCGCATCCGCCTGGCGGGCGAAGGCGAGGCCGGTCCGGCCGGCACGCCGCCGGGCGATCTGTATGTGGAAGTGCGCGTGCGCGAGCACACGATCTTCCAGCGCGATGGCGACGACCTGCATTGCGAAGTGCCGATCCGCATTTCGCAGGCCGCGCTGGGCGATATCGTGCGTGTGGCGACCCTGGGCGGGGAGGCGGAGATCCGCATCCCGGCCGAGACCCAGACCGGCAAGCTGTTCCGGTTGCGCGGCAAGGGCGTGCGCTCGGTGCGTAGCCGCACCGAAGGCGATCTGTATTGCCGCGTGGTGGTCGAAACGCCGGTGAACCTGACCGCCGATCAGCGCGCGTTGCTGCAGCAGTTCGAAGCCACGTTCACCGGTGAGGATGCACGCAAGCATTCGCCCAAGTCGGCCACGTTCATCGACGGCGTCAAAGGCTTCTGGGATCGGATGACGTCCTGAGGCTGGGAATCGGGAGTCGGGATTGGGGAATCGCAAGGGCGGCGTGGCCGGGCCTGCCGGGATGGTGCGCCATCGTGGCGATTCGGGATTCGCGGGAGCGGGTGCCCGGAGAGTTTCACTGCTGAGCAAGGTTCTCCATACGAATGCCGGCCCCGGGGCCGGCATTTGCGTTCGTGCGGCGGGAGCCCGCAGAGGTAAGGGCGATAGCGACTGCTGCCGGCGCCCAGACAGGCCTGGCGGCGGTGTGTGCGGCGGCAAGCGGACGACGGTCGCATCGATCGACGGTGGGCGCGCCGTGGCGCTGGCGTAAAATGCGGCGATGAACAATCCCCCCGACAGTCATCTGGTCCACGGCCGGCGCCAGCGCCCGGATGGTCCTTCGCCGATCGATGTGATCTCGGTGCAATCGCAGCTGGTGTATGGCCATGCCGGCAACAGCGCTGCGGTGCCGCCGTTGCGTGCGCTGGGCCTGCGGGTGGCGGAAGTGCCCACCACGCTGCTGAGCAACGCGCCTTTCTACGCCACCTTGCGCGGCCGCATCCTGCCGGCCGACTGGTTGGCAGACCTGTTGCTGGGTGCCACCGAGCGCGGTCTGCCGCAGCGCGCCCGCATGCTGGTCTCCGGCTACTTCGGCAGCCTGGCCAATGGCGAGGCGTTTGCCGACTGGCTCGAGCAGACCTTGCCGCAGGCGCCGCAGCTGCGTTACTGCCTGGATCCGGTGATCGGCGACACGCACACCGGCCCGTATGTGGAACCCGGACTGGAGCGCGTCTTCGCCGAGCGGCTGTTGCCGCATGCCTGGCTGGTGACGCCGAATGCGTTCGAGCTCGGGCGCCTGACCGGTTTGCCGAGTCTGCAGCAGGACGATGCCATCGTTGCCGCGCGCGCATTGCTGGCGCGCGGTCCGCAATGGGTGCTCGCACACAGCGTGGCCGGTGCGGACGGTGAGCTGGTGACCCTGGCGGTCAGCGACATGGCACTGTATCGCTGGGCCACGCCGCATCTGCCGGTGGATGTGGCCGGTACCGGCGATGTGCTGATGGCGTTGCTGATCGGTTTGCTGCTGCGCGAGGTGCCGTTCGAGCAGGCGGTGGGGCATGCGCTCAGCGGCGTGCACAGCGCGCTGGAAGCGACCCTGGCTGCGGGCTTTGAAGAGTTCGATGTGCTGGCCGCCGCCCCGGCCGCCCTCGCTGCCGCACCGCGCTTTGCCGTCGAGCGATTGGCATGACGCAGCCGGTGGTCGGCATCGTCGGCATCGCCGGCGCCTACGGGCGCTGGCTGGCGCAGTTTTTGCGCACGCGCATGCGGCTGGAGGTGATCGGCTTCGATCCGGCCGGTGACGGCGACATCGACGAAGCCACGTTGGCGCAGCGAGCGGATGTGTTGATTTTCTCTGCACCGATTCGCCACACCGCCGGCTTGATCGAGCGCTATGTGGACCTTGCCGGCCCGCGCGCCGCGTCGCAGTTGTGGATGGATGTCACCTCGATCAAGCAGGCGCCGGTTGCCGCGATGCTGGCCTCGTCGGCCGAGGTCGTCGGCCTGCATCCGATGACCGCACCGCCCAAATCGCCGACCTTGAAAGGGCGGGTGATGGTGGTCTGCCAGGCGCGCCTGCAGCAGTGGTCCACGTGGGTACAGGCGCTGTGTGCCGCGTTGCAGGCCGAGTGCGTGTACGCTACGCCCGAGCACCACGACCGCGTGATGGCGCTGGTGCAGGCAATGGTACACGCCACCCATCTGGCGCAAGCCGGCACCATGCGCCACTACGCGCCGCTGCTCGGCGAGCTGCGCGCGCTGATGCCGTATCGCTCGGCCTCGTTCGAGCTCGATACCGCGGTGATCGCGCGCATCCTCTCGCTCAATCCGGCGATCTACGAAGACATCCAGTTCGGCAATCCCTACGTCGGCGAGATGCTCGATCGGCTATTGCTGCAACTGCAGGAGCTGCGCGGCCTGGTCGCGCAGGGCGACGATGCGGCGCGCGCGCAGTTCCGCGCCCGGTTTCTGGACGACAACGCGCAGGCGCTGCAGGGCGAGTCGCTCGCCGCCGGCAATTACACCTATGAACGCGTGGGCTACCTGCTGGCCGACCTCACCGAGCCGTTGACCTTAAGCGTGTATCTGCCGGAAGACCAGCCCGGCTCGTTGCGTGCGCTGCTGCATGTGTTCGAACAGCATGGGGTGAACCTGTCCTCGATCCACTCCTCACGTACGCCGGTGGGCGAGTTGCATTTCCGCATCGGGTTCGAACCGGGCAGCGATCGCGCGGCGCTGGCGCAGGCAGCCAGCGACATCGACCGCAGCGACATCGGGCGATTGCTGGAGCGTTCCGATCGCGTCGGGTAGCAGCAGTGCAGGGCGGCCGTGGGCTTGCTCGATGTCGAGGGCGACATCAGGGTGCAGCTGTCCGGCAGCGATCACGTCCTGGCCCATGGCAGCGCATGCGATGAGCCGAAGGCGAGAGTGATCGTCGATTGGCGCAAGGCCGAGCAATGCACACCGGTTTCATCCACACAGGGTGTGGATGAAACCTGCACAAGCATGTGGATAACTGTGCGCAGCCATTGCGCTGCAACGGCTGCAGGCTGGGTGATCAAAAAATGACCAGTGCCGTCTCAGGGCGTCGACAGCCGTAACTCGCCACCAGCTGTGATGAAGCGCTGGCCCTGCCGTTGCAGGCGGCGGCCATCGGGCAGTTCGTAGCGTGGCGCCGTGTTCGGCTGCGTGCGGGCTTGCTGCCCGTTGCGGGATTCGAGCTCGTCGCGGAATTCGATGATGACGTAGGACTCGCCATCTGCACCGATTGCGGGAAATTGCCGGAAAGACATACGCACCTCCGAAGTATTTCAGGGTCGCAGTGCGAGTCGTCAGGGACCGCACGCCCGGCGCCGGGCCGGTGCAGGCGAGCATGCGCAGGCAGGTGTTACCCAGGCGTCATTGCGCACTGCGGAAACGCTTGGCGAGCCGGCCGGCAGCCTGCTCAACGGCCCAGCTGCAACGCGTCCCGGTCGGCCGTTGCCGCTGCCAGCTCGGCACGCGCCGAGGCGATCCGCGCCTGCGCATCGATCAGGCGCACGCGAGCATCGTTGGCGGTCTCCTCGCGCTGATTGACCAGGAAGAAATCGCCCGATCCCAGTTCGAAGCGGCGGCGCTCGGCCGCGGCGAGGCGGTCGGCCAGGCTGCGTTCTTCGTCGGCGATTTTGGCCAGCCGCTCGGCGGCCGTGAGCGAGATGACGACCGACTCCACCTCCACCGTGATCTGGTCGCGCAGGTAGCGGCTGCGCTGATCCAGCGCCTCGATCTCGGCGCGTGCTTCGGCGACCTTGCCCTTGGCGGCGCGGTTTTCCAGCGGCACGCTGAAGCGGAAGCCGATGATCGCATCGGTCGGCGAGCGGTTCGGGCCGCCCACACCGGGCGCGCCCAGGTCCTTGCTGACCTCGAAGCTGACATCCAGGCGTGGTTTGAGATCGTTCTGCGCCAGCATCAGTCGCGCGGTGGCCTGATCGATACGGGTCAGCACCGCGCGGTAATCGGGGCGCTCCACCGGTGCGGTGATCCTGCTGGCACCGGCCAGACCTTCCAGCGCCGAGGTATCGGCCGGCAGGCGTTCGGTGGAGACGATCAACGGCATGCCGGCGTCGTCGCGCAGGTACAGCGACAGGGCATTGGCGGCATTGGCGAAGTCCTGTTCCGAGCGCACCACCAGGGCGCGCCGGCGGACCAGGTTCTGGTCGTTCTCGGTCAGCAGGATGGTGGGCCGCGCGCCCAGCGTCACCTGCCGTGAAATTGCATTGCGGCGCTGCTCGGCCAGCTGCAGCAGGTCGCTGTAGGCGCGCAGTTTCAGGCCGGCCGCGACCCAGCTCTGGTAGGCATCCACCGCGCGGCGTTGGACGCCGATGGCGACCATTTGCGCCTCGTACTGGGCGACATCGATATCGCCACCGGCAACGTTGCGGCGGGTGCGGCGCTCGTCGACCACCCGGTCGCGCAGCAGCGCATACAGCGCGCCGACTTTCACTTCGCCGCCCCGGTCGGTGTAGGACTTGTCCTCGTAGACCGGGAACGCACCGCGCGAGGAACGATAACCGCCGTAGTAATAGCCGCCGTTGTCGTCGAAGGGACGCTTGACGGTGCTTTCGATCGTGCTGCCGTCGTAGTAGCCGGCCTCGCGCGAGCGGCCGTCGAGATCGAACACGGTATCGAACGCACCGTCGGCCGAGATGCCCTTGCCCTCGGCCTGGCGGACCTTGGCCAGCGCTTCGACGATTTGCGGGGAAGAGCGCGCAGAGGAGCGCAGCACGTCATCCAGCGTCAGCGGTGCGGTCTGGGCAGCAACCACGCCCGGGGCGAGCGCGATCAGCACGGCGACAAGACGGCGGATCATTTCTTGCCGGTCTCGTCGTCTTCGGCCTTGGGCGCCGCCTTGGCCTTGCCTTCATCCTGCGTCGTCGTTGCCGCCGGACGGCGGCCGAACTCCAGCGGGAAATTGTTGAGCTGGCGCCACAGTTCGTAGCCCACCTTCACCGTTTCGCCCTGCACCCAGCCGCGCACCTTGCCGCCCTGGCGGGCGAATTCCTGCGCCGGCCAGGCCGGCTTGCCCGGCTGCGGTTCCACCAGGATACGGAACAGCCCATCGGGCGCGGCATTGGGGTCGATGGCGCGCACGCGGCCATCGAACATGCCGTGCGCCACCGACGGCCAGCCGCTGAACTGGATCGCCGGCCAGCCCTCGAACTCCAGCCGCACCGGGCGGCCGGGGCGGATCAGCGGCACGTCGCGACCGTCGATATACAACTCGACCGCACGCTCCACCCGCTCCGGCGCGATCACCGCCAGCACCGTGCCGGGCGAGACCATCGCACTGCCGCTGGCGGCGTTGAGCTGCTGCACGCGGCCATCGCGCGGTGCGCGCACCAACTGCGCCGACTGGCGGTTCAACTGGATGTCGATGCGGGTCAGCTTGGCGCGCGATTCGGCCAGCTTGGCATCGGCCTCGGCGACCTTGATCTGGGTCAGCTCGAAGTCGCGGCGGCCGGCCAGCCCTTCGGCGAGCAATTGCCTGCTGCGCGCCACATCGATGCTGGCAACCGCGCGCGATTGCTGGATCGCGGTGATTTCCGCCTGCACCTGGGCCCGTTCGCTGGCCAGGCGGGCAAGCAGATCCGGGTCCAGGTCGCCGACGCGCGCGATCGGATCGCCGCGCGAGACATGCTGGCCGTCGTGCACATACCAGCGCTCGACCCGGCCGGGCACGAAGGCGGTGACCTGCTGCTGGCGGTCGCCCGGATCCAGCGCCACCACCTGGCCCTTGCCGCTGGCGGTCTGCACCCACGGCGCCAGCGCCAGGATCGCGCTGGCAATGACAATGCCGATCAGCAGCATCCAGGCCAGCGCCTTGGCGATGCTGGGTGGTCGCATCGCCGCCAGGGTGGGGAAGTGCGCGTTGCGATCAGTAGCGTGCTGCATCGTTGGCCTCCTGCGTGGAGGCGATCAGTTCGGCGCGGGTGGCAAAGCGCTGCTGTCGCTCGGGCTGCAGGTGGAACCAGCCGTCCAGGGTGATGTCTTCCGGCCGGCCGGTGCACAGCAGCACGGTGGTGCCGGCCGCCTTCAGACGTCGCAGCACGCCGGCCAGGCGGTCGGCGGGAATCAGGTCGTACAGCTGCGACAGCATCAGCACACGCGGGCGCACCAACAGCGCGTTGGCCAGCTTCAAGGCCATCACTTCACCGATCCACAGCGGATAGCCGGAGGCGGCCAGCCGCGTGTCCAGGCCTTGCGGCAGCGCGGCGATGCGGGTGCGCAAGCCCACCGCATCGATTGCTTCCAGCATCGCTTCGGAGCTCACATCGGCCGACGCCAGCGCCAGATATTCGCGGATGGTGACCTCGACGATGGTCGGCCGGTCGAGCACCGTCACTTCCGAGCGCAACAGATACATGTCGAAGGTGGCCATGTCCGCACCGCCCACCATGACCAGCCCGCGATCGGGTACCACATGGCGCTTGAGGATCATCGCCAGCAGCCGCTCCGCGCCGCCATCGGCGATCGTCACCAGCTGCTCGCCGGCAGTCAGCGAAAAATCGAAACGCGCGCCGTCGATCACCACGCCATCCAGGCGCACCGCGCTGTTGCCGGGCGTCTTGCCGGGCGCCACGACCGCACGTTCCTGCGGAATGGCGAACAGCAGCGACAGTTCCTCTGAGCTGGCGACCAGGTCGTAGAACGCGTCCAGATACGCACCGAGTTGCGAGATGCCGTAGAAGACCGCGCTGAGGATCAGCTCGGCGGCCACCAGCTGGCCGATCGATAGCTCGCCACGCAGGATCAGGTTGCCGCCCAGCGCCAGCAGCGCCGCGCTGGCGATCGCATAGACCAGCAGGAACGCGACCGTCTGGGTAAAACTGTAACGGAAGTGGCGCCGATGCCGGTCGACATAGGCGGCGGTGACGGACTCGGAGCGGTCCATCGCAAAGTTGAGGTGGCGGCTGGATTTATAGAAGCCGTTGGAGCCGCCGACACTTTCCAGCCAGCGCGCGGCCTCGTGCTTGGCATGGCTCAGGTCGACCGCGGTGCGGATCGACCCGCGCGACCAGATCATCCAGATGCCGAAGATGACCAGCAGCAGCAAGGCATTGAAGCCCAGAAAGAACGGGTGGTAGAAACTGGTGAGTATCAGCCCGACCGCCGATTGCAGCACGATGGTGAAGGCGCCGATGGCCAGGCTCGGCACCGCTTTCTGCACCACCACCAGATCGAAGTAGCGGTTGAACATGTCGCCGCGGTTCTGGTCGGCGAAGAATGGATTCTGCGCATGCACCGCGCGCACGGTGATTTCCGACACCACGCGCGCGAACAGCCGGCGCTCGAACAGCGCCATGACCCATACCCGCATCGCGCTCAGGCCGGCCACCAGCAGCAACAGGCCCAGCAACAGGCTCGACAGGGTCCACAACGGCGCCGGCAGTGCGGTATTGGCCACGCTGTTGATCAGCAACTGCACCGAGATCGGCGTGGCCAGCGACAGCAGGCTGATCGCGACCCCGTACACCATGGCCAGGCGCACATAGGGCATGTCCGGCCCGACGATCTCCGCCAGCCAGGCTCCCGCTTCCCGCCATCCGATCTGCTTGCCCGCCATTCGATTTCCGTTGATGAGTTCAATGAAGCATTGACGAGTTGCAGCTGGCGAACAAGGCCGCCGCGCTTATTCGACGCATAGGATTTTCCTATGCGGCCACCGCACGCAGAAGATCGGCGATCAGACCGAAGGCCGGCGCGCGTCCTGCGCCCTGCCGCCACAACAGCCCGATCTCCCTATAGTAGCGTCCGCCTTTGATCGGCCGGACCACGACATCGTCGCCCTCGCGGATTTCCTGGCGCACATACAGGTCTGGCAGCAATGCAAGACCCATGCCCATCCCGGCCATCTGGCGGATCGCATCCAGGCTGGTGCCTTCGTAATCGCGCAGCACATTGGCACCGACGTCCATGGCGATCGCCGCCACCTGTTCGGCCAGGCGGTACTCAGGCATCAAGGTGAGCAGGTTGGTGCCGCGCAGATCAGCCGGCGTGATGCAGGTCTTGGCACGCAACGGGTGATCGGCGGCCATGGTCACATGCAGCGGTTCGCGAAACAGCCGCTCACTATGCAGGCCGCGCCCGGCCACCGGCAATTGCGCCAGGATCAGGTCGTGCACGCCGCTGGCCAGGCCGCTGGCGAGCGCGGTCGGCAGGCCTTCGCGCACGTGCACGCGCAGCGCCGGGTGTTCGCGATGCAGGCGCGCGACCAGGCTCGGCATCAGGTAGGCGCCCAGCGTGGGCGATACGCCCAGCCGGATGGTGCCGATCAGGGTGTCGGCCGAGGTGGCGCGGACGTCTTCCAGGTCGGCGACGTCCAGCAGGATGCTGCGCGCGCGCTCGAGCAGGTCGCGCCCCAATGGCGTCAGGATGGCCGGCACGCCGCGTTCGAACAGCGCGGCGCCGACGATGGTTTCCAGCGCACGGATCTGTTGCGACAGCGAGGGTTGCGACACGCCCATCTGCTCAGCGGCGCGGGTGAAGCTGCCGGTGTCGGCGAGCGCGACGAAATAACTGAGTTGGCGAATGGTGGTTCTGGGGCGGGGCATGCGTGACGTCGTCATTTAGGGGCGCGTGGGGGCGCAGGATCGGCCCGGGCCGCTGCCGCGGACATGCCGGCATGACAGCACATGCCGGTGTCGCCCAGGCGTCACTGATCGATGAACTGCAGCCGCGCCAGCTCCGCGTACAGACCGCCTTCGGCGATCAACTGCGCGTGCGTGCCCTGCGCGACGATGCGGCCGGCATCCATCACCACGATGCGGTCGGCCTTGAGCACGGTGGCCAGGCGATGGGCGATGACCAGCGTGGTGCGGCCTTCCATCAACCGGTCCAGCGCCTGCTGCACGGCGCGTTCGCTCTGCGCATCCAGCGCGCTGGTGGCCTCGTCCAGCAGCAGGATCGGCGCGTCCTTGAGCAAGGCGCGCGCGATCGCCACCCGTTGCTGCTGGCCGCCGGACAGGCGCGTGCCGCGTTCGCCGAGTTCGCTGGCGTAGCCCTGCGGCAGGGCGCGGATGAAACTGTCTGCCTCGGCGGCCGCAGCGGCGGCTTGCACCTCCGCATCGCTGGCGTCCAGGCGCCCATAGCGGATGTTGTCGGCGGCGCTGGCGGCAAACAGCGTGGGCTGCTGCGGCACCAGTGCAATGCGTTCGCGCAGCAGTACCGGGTCGGTATCGCGCAGGTCCACCTCGTCGATGCGCAACCTGCCGCTGACCGGGTCGTGGAAGCGCAGCAACATCGCCAGCACGGTGCTCTTGCCGGCGCCGGAGGGCCCGACCAGCGCCACGGTTTCGCCCGGATGGACATGCAGGTCGAAGCCATCCAGCGCCGGCGCGTCGGGGCGCTGCGGATAATGGAACACCACTTGATCGAAATGGATCGCGCCACGCAGCGGCTGCGGCAAGGGCTGCGGCGTGGCCGGGGCGACGATCGCCGGCTGCTCGTCGAGCAATTCGCCGACCCGGCCCATGCCGCCGGCCGCGCGCTGCAACTCGTTCCAGACCTCGGCCAAGGCACCGACCGACCCGCCGCCGATCAGCGCGTACAACACGAACTGTCCCAGCGTGCCGGGGGTCATGCGTCCGGCGATCACATCGTGCGCGCCCAGCCACAGCACACCGACGATGGCGCCGAAGATCAGCATGATCGCCACCGCTGTCACGGTGGCCTGGGTGCGGATGCGCAGCCGTGCGGTATCGATCGCGGCGAACAGGGCCTGGCTGAACCGCTGGCTCTCGTAGCGCTCGCGCGCATGCGCCTGCACGGTGCGCACCGCGCCCAGCGTTTCGGCCGCCAGCGTGTTGGCATCGGCAACGCGGTCCTGGCTGGCGCGCGAGATCTTCTGCAGGCGGCGTGCGCCCAGCACGATCGGCAGCACCGCCAGCGGAATGCCGATCAGGGTGAAGCCGGCCAGCCGCGGGCTGGTGACGAACAACATCACCATGCTGCCGATCACCGTCACCGAGCTGCGCAACGCCACCGACATGGTGGTGCCGATCACGCCGCGCAGCAGCTCGCTGTCGGCCGACAGGCGCGACACCAGCTCGCCACTGCGGCTGCGATCATGGAAGCCGGCGTCCAGCCCGATCAGATGCGCATACAGGCGGCCGCGCAAATCGGCCACCACTTTTTCGCCCAGCAACGCGACGAAATAAAACCGCGCGGCCGTTGCCACCGCCAGCACCACCGCCACCGCGAACAGCAGCGCGAAGGCATGGTTGATCTGCGAGCCGCCGGAGAAACCATGGTCGATCATCTGCTTGACCGCCGCCGGCAGGCTCAACGTGGCGGCCGAGGAAATGGCCAGTGCGATCAGCCAGGCGGCGAACAGGCCACGCTGGCGCTGCACGAACGGCCACAAGGTGCGCAGGCTGCCAAGCTTCCGCAACGGGTTGGGCCTGGCGGCGGCTGGCTGGTTCATGCGGCTTCCGGTGATGAGAGATGGACACGGTTGCGAGTGGCGTCGCACAGGCGCGTTTTCAAGCCGGCCAGTTGATCGGCAGGCAGTTGCACGCGCAGTGCCGCGCCCTGCGCGTCGAAGCGCTCGTCCAGCTTGTCGGCGTGGAAGGCGCTCAGTGCAGCATGCACCAGGCCCAGGTCGTCGAACTGACATTGCAGGTCGAGCAGCGACAACGCAATCAATGGCTGTCGCGCCGCCAGTCGCAGGCATTCGGCCGCGGCGCCGCCGTAGGCACGCACCAGCCCACCGGCACCGAGCTTGATGCCGCCATACCAACGCGTGACCACCACCACCACGCGGTCATAGCCCTGGCCATCGATGGCCGCAAGAATCGGCCGCCCGGCAGTGCCGCTGGGCTCGCCATCGTCGCTGGAACGGTAGTCCTGCCCGTATCGATAGGCCCAGCAATTGTGGGTGGCATCGGCAACGGACACGCGCTGCACGATCTCCAGCGCCTGCGCGGGAGAGTCCAGTGCCGCAGCGTTGGCCAGAAAGCGACTGTGCTTGATGTCCAGGCTGTGGTGCGCGTCAGCGGCGAGGGTATCGAGCATCGTCGCCATTCTATGCGAGCCGCTCGCGCCGGACGCCGCAGCCATCGTGACTGCCGTTGCAAGCTTGCAGATCGGCAGGGGTTGGGCAGCGCGTTGCGGCTGGGCGGATGTGCAATGAGCGCGCGAGCTCCCGGGCGGTTGCGCCAGGGCGCTGTCGTTGCTCTGTCGACCTAGCGAGCAACGTGACGCACGATTCGGGTCGTGGCAGGCGCCGCCGGGTGCGGCATCGCGCCGGAGCGATGCCCGCAGACGTGAGAGATGGCCCGGTGCATCGCTGCACTTCCACGCAGCTGACGTATGACTACAGCGCCGCTGCGCGCTTGCTGGTGCACCTGCCCGACACCGGGCCTGGCCTGCGATAGGGCAGGGAGCGTGCGTCGCCCCGCATCACACCAGGGTGGAGCGGCGCTTCTCGTCGATCCACTTGGAGGCCTGCGCCGGCGTGTAGTGCTGCATCCACTCCAGCATCTGTTCGATATCGGCGCCATACCACAGGTCGCTGCGCTGGTCCGGATGCAGGAAGCGCTCTTCCACCATGCGATCGATCATGCCGATCAGCGGTGCGTAAAACCCTTCGATATCCAGGAACGCGCAAGGCTTGTTGCCGATGCCGAGCTGGCGCCAGGTCAGCATCTCGAAGATCTCTTCCATGGTGCCGAAGCCGCCGGGCAGGGCGACGAAGGCATCGGACAGCTCGAACATGCGCATCTTGCGCTCATGCATGGAGCCGACGATTTCCAGCGTGGTCAGCCCACGGTGCGCCACTTCCCAATCGGCCAGCTGCTGCGGAATCACCCCGGTCACCTCGCCACCAGCCGCCAGCACCGCATTGGCCACGGTGCCCATCAGCCCGACATTGCCGCCGCCATACACCAGCCGCAGGCCCTGCTCGGCGATGCGCTGGCCCAGCGCAGTGGCACGCTCGGCGTAGGCGGGTTTGTTGCCGGCATTGGAACCGCAGTAGACGCAGATGCTTTTCATGGGATTCGGGAACCGGGAGTGGGGAATAGGGAATGGGTCAAAGCAAACACAGAAGCCAGAACGCATGACGCCGGACCTGGGTCCGGCGTCAGCATGAAGAGCGAGGTGATGGGAACGCTCTTACGATTCCCAATTCCCCACTCCCGATTCCCGGCTCAGTTGGCCTTATGAATCGCGCGCTTGCTCACTGCCATCGCGGCGTCGTGGATCGCTTCGGACAGCGTCGGGTGGGCGTGGCAGATGCGTGCCAGGTCGTCGGCCGAGCCGTTGAATTCCATCGTCAGCACGCCCTCGTGGACGAGCTCGGACACGCCCACGCCGACCAGGTGCATGCCCAGCACGCGGTCGGTTTCGGCATCGGCGATGACCTTGACGAAGCCGGCCGGCTCGCCCATGGCCACGGCACGGCCGATCGCCGCGAACGGGAAGCTGCCGGCCTTGTAGGCGACGCCTTCGGCCTTCAACTGCTGCTCGGTCTTGCCGACCCAGGCAATCTCCGGCTCGGTGTAGATAACCCACGGAATGGTGTCGAAGTTGACGTGGCCAGGCAGGCCGGCGATCAGCTCGGCAACCGCGATGCCTTCCTCGAAGCCCTTGTGCGCCAGCATCGGGCCACGCACGCAGTCACCGATGGCCCACACGCCATCGACGCCGGTGTGACAATGTCCGTCCACCTCGATCTGGCCGCGCTCGTTGAGCTTGACGCCGGTGCCCTCGGCCAGCAGGTTCTTGGTCGCGGCCTTACGGCCCACGGCCACCAACAACTTGTCCACGGTCAGGGTCTGCTCGCCGGCGGCGTCGGTGTAGCTGACCACCACCTGCTTGGCATCGCCGCTGCCGGTGATCTCGGTCTTGCTGACCTTGGCGCCGAGCTTGATGTCCAGGCCCTGCTTCTTGAATTCCTTCAGCGCGGTCTTGGCCACTTCGGCATCGGCCAGCGCCAGGAAATCCGGCAGCGCTTCGAGGATGGTGACCTCGGCGCCCAGGCGCTTCCACACGCTGCCCAGCTCCAGGCCGATCACGCCGGCACCGATCACTGCCAGACGCTTAGGAACGGAGGTGAAATCCAGGCCGCCGACGTTGTCGACGATGGTGTCGCCTTCGAACTTGGCAAACGGCAGCTCGATCGACTCCGAGCCCGGCGCCAGGATCACGTTGGTGCCCTTGAGCTCGATCTCGCCGCCTTCGTGCTGGGCGACCTTGACGATGTTGCCCGGCAGCAGCTGGCCGAAGCCGTAGTACGGGGTGATCTTGTTGGCCTTGAACAGCATCGCGATGCCGCCGGTGAACTGCTTCACGATCTTGTCCTTGCGGCCGATCATGGTGGGCACGTCCATCTTGGCGTCGTTGAAGCTGATGCCGTGGTCGCCGAACAGGTGGCCCATGTTCCAGAACTGGCGCGAGGAATCCAGCAGCGCCTTGGACGGAATGCAGCCCACGCGCAGGCAGGTGCCGCCCAGTGCAGGCTTGCCGTCCTTGCCGATGGCCGCGTCGACGCAGGCGACCTTCATGCCCAGCTGGGCCGCGCGAATCGCAGCGTGATAACCGGCCGGACCGGCACCGATGACGATGACGTCGAATTGTTCTTGTTCGCTCATTCTTCGCTCACGAGATTGGGAATTGGGGATTGGGGATTCGTAAAAGCGGGATGCTCGGGAAGGGGTGGCTCTCGCCAATCCCTAATCCCGAATCCCCAATCCCGGCTTTCATCACAGACCGAACAACATCCGGCCCGGGTTTTCCAGCTGATTCTTGATGTCGACCAGGAACTGCACCGAGTCCTTGCCGTCGATGATGCGGTGGTCGTAGGACAGCGCCAGATACATCATCGGGGCGATCACGACCTGGCCGTTTTCGGCGATCGGACGTTCCTTGATCGCGTGCATGCCCAGGATGGCGCTCTGCGGCGGGTTGATGATCGGGGTGGACAGCAGCGAGCCGAAGGTGCCGCCGTTGGTGATGGTGAAGGTGCCACCCTGCAGATCGTCCAGGCCCAGCTTGCCGGCGCGCGCCTTGGCGGCGTAGTCGGCGATGCCCTGTTCGACGTCGGCGAACGACTGGCGCTCGACGTTACGCAGCACCGGCGTGACCAGGCCCTTCTCGGTCGAGACCGCAATCGAGATGTCGCTGTAGCCGTGATAGATGATGTCGTCGCCGTCGATCGAGGCGTTGACCAGCGGGAAGCGCTGCAGCGCGTTGGCGGCGGCCTTGACGAAGAAGCTCATGAAACCGAGCTTGATGCCGTGCGCCTTCTGGAATTCGTCCTGCAGCTCCTTGCGCGCGGCCGACACCTTGGCGAGGTTGACCTCGTTGAAGGTGGTCAGCATCGCGGTGGAGTTCTTGGACTCCATCAGGCGCTTGGCGATGGTCTTGCGCACGCGGGTCATCGGCACGCGCTCTTCCGGACGGGCGCCGGACGCCTTGCCCACCCCGCCGGCCTTGGCGAAGTTGACGATGTCTTCCTTGGTCACCGCGCCACGGCGGCCGGTGCCTTCGACCTGGACCGGATCCACGCCCTGGGTGATTGCGGAAAAACGCGCACCCGGGGGCAAGGCATCGGCAGCGGACTTGGATGCAGCGGCAGGCGCAGCGGCAGCAGCCGGGGCCGGCGCGGCGGCCGGGGCAGCAGCGGCAGGCGCCGGTGCCTCGGCCTTCTTCTCGTCGGCCGGTGCGGCCGCAGCCACGGCGCCTTCTTCGATGATCGCCAGGATCTGGTTGCTGGTGACGGTGCTGCCGGCTTCGAACTTGATTTCCTTCAGTACGCCGTCGACCGGCGAAGGAACTTCCAACACGACCTTGTCGGTTTCCAGGTCGACCAGATTCTCGTCGCGCTTGACCGCTTCACCGGCCTTCTTGTGCCAGCTGGCGATGGTGGCGTCGGAAACGGATTCGGGCAGTACCGGAACTTTGACTTCGGTGGCCATTCGGGGAGCGTCCTAGGGTTTTCGTTCTTTGGGGAAGGGGAGTTATTCAGCGACTTGGTCGTTGAACGGATTGAGTAGCGCATCGGCGACCAGCTTCTGCTGCTCGGCGATGTGGTCGGCCATGTGGCCGGCGGCAGGCGAGGGCGAACGGGCACGGCCGGCGTAATGCAGGCTCTGACCGCTGGCCAGGCAGAAATTCAGATGGTGGCGGATCTGGTACCACGCACCCTGGTTCTGCGGTTCTTCCTGGCACCACACCACGTCGGTGGCGCTGGCATAGGCCTTGAGCTCGGCGGCCAGCTGCGCACGCGGGAACGGATACAGCTGCTCCACGCGCAGGATGGCGACGTCGTCCTGGCCACGCTTGGTCTGGTCTTCGAGCAGGTCGTAATAGACCTTGCCCGAGCACAGCACCACGCGCTTGACCTTGCCGGCATCGGCCTTGGCGTCTGGAATCAGATGCTGGAACTCGCCCTCGGCCAGTTCTTCCAGGCTCGATACCGCCAGCTTGTGGCGCAGCAACGACTTGGGCGTCATCACCACCAGCGGCTTGCGGGTGGTCATGCGCATCTGGCGGCGGATCATGTGGAAGCACTGCGCCGGCGTGGTCGGCACGCAGACCAGCATGTTCTCCAGCGCGCACAGCTGCAGGAAGCGCTCCAGACGCGCGGAGCTGTGCTCCGGACCCTGGCCTTCGTAGCCGTGCGGCAGGAACAGCGACAGGCCCGCAATGCGGCCCCACTTGGCTTCGCCGGCGGCGATGAACTGGTCGATCACCACCTGCGCGCCGTTGGCGAAGTCACCGAACTGCGCTTCCCAGATGCACAACGCATTCGGGTCGGTGGTGGAGTAGCCGTATTCGAAGCCCATCACCGCTTCTTCGCTGAGCAGCGAGTCGATGATGGTGGCGTCTTCGGGGTTCTGCACCAGCTGGCGCAGCGGCAGGTAATAGCTGTCGGTCTTCTGGTCGTGCAGGATCGCGTGACGGTGGAAGAACGTGCCGCGCCCGGCATCCTGGCCGACCAGGCGCAGCTTGTGGCCTTCGGCCAGCAAGGTCGCATAGGCCAGGTTTTCGGCAAAGCCCCAGTCGCCGGCCTGCTCGCCGGCGGCCATCTTGACGCGGTCGTCGTAGATCTTGCCGACGCGCGCATGCAGCTCGACGCCTTCCGGGATCGTGGTGATCAGCTTGGCCAGACGATCCAGCTGCTCGCGCTTGACGCGGGTGTCGACCGGATCGGCAGCGGTGCCGACCAGATACTTGGACCAGTCGATGGCAAATTCGTCCGGCTTGCGTGTCGCCAGCTCGGTGGTGTATTCGCCCGAATCGAGCTTGTTGCGGTAACCGTCCACCAGCGCCTTGGCCTCGTCGGCGCTCAGCAGGCCCTCGCCTTCCAGCTTGGCGGCGTACAGCTCGCGGGTGGTCTTGTGCTTGCGGATGGTCTGGTACATCACCGGCTGGGTCGCTGCTGGTTCGTCGGCCTCGTTATGGCCCCAACGGCGGTAGCAGACCAGGTCGATGACCACGTCCTTCTTGAACTGCTGGCGGAACTCGTAGGCCAGCTTGGACACGAACATGACCGCGTCCGGGTCGTCGCCGTTCACGTGGAACACCGGCGCGCCGATCATCTTGGCCACGTCGGTGCAGTACAGCGTGGAACGGGCGTCGTCGCGGGCGCTGGTGGTGAAGCCGATCTGGTTGTTGATCACGATGTGCACGGTGCCGCCGACGGCGAAACCGCGCGCCTGCGACATCTGGAACAGCTCCATCACCACGCCCTGGCCGGCGAATGCGGCATCGCCGTGGATCAGGATCGGCAGCACGGTCTTGCGCTCGGCATCGCCGAAGCGTTCTTGACGCGAACGCACGCTGCCGACCACGACCGGGTCGACGATTTCCAGGTGCGAGGGGTTGAAGGCCAGTGCCAGATGCACCTGCTTGTCGCCACCGACCGCGATGTCGGCCGAGAAACCCATGTGGTACTTGACGTCGCCGGTATGCGCGCGGTCGTCGTGGGCGTGCTCGAACTTGCCTTCGAACTCGTCGAACAGCTTGCGGGGGTTCTTGCCCAGCGTGTTGACCAGCACGTTGAGGCGGCCGCGATGGGCCATGCCGATCACGATGTCCTTGACCTGATCGCTGCCGGACTGGCGAATGATCTCGTCCATCATCGGGATCAGCGCGTCGCCGCCTTCCAGCGAGAAGCGCTTCTGGCCGACGTACTTGGTGTGCAGGTAGCGCTCCAGGCCTTCGGCGGCGGTGAGCCGCTCCAGCGTACGCTTGCGGCTGGCCGCGTCGCCGGCGATCTTGCCGCCGGCATCTTCCAGGCGCTTGTAGATCCACTGGCGCTGGTCGAATTCCTGGATGTGCATGAACTCTGCGCCGATGGTGCTGGCGTAGGTCGCCTTCAGGCGGGCCAGCAGATCCTTCAGCTTCATGCGCGGCTGGCCGCCGACGCCGCCGGTGCTGAACTCGCTGTCCATATCCGCCTGCGACAGGCTGTGGAACGGCAGGTCCAGATCGGGCGGGTTGACCGGCGGGGTCAGGCCGAGCGGGTCGAGCTGCGCGCCGAGGTGGCCACGCGCACGGTAGGCGGTGATCAGGCGGCCGACGTTGCGCTCGCGCTCGTCACTGGCCGCTGCGCCGGTGGCAGCCTGCTTGGAGGCGGTGAGGATGTGGGCAATGGCTGCCGAGTGCGGTACATCACCGGCATCGCGACCCTCGAAGCCATCGAAATAGCTCTTCCACTTCGGGTCAACACTGTCCGGGGCGACGAGGTACTGCTCGTACAGATCCTCGATATAGGCGGCGTTGCCGCCGGCGAGCTGCGATGACTGTGCGAACTGCTTTAGGAGATTATCCACGATGGTAAGTCGGGTCTGCTGTGGGGATGATTGTGCGGAAGCGGCGGGGCGAGATGCCCTGTCGGTCGGTCTCAAATCTCGAAAAATTATACCCCCTTGCGCTAGTGAGGGGGCGTCTGCCAGCTGACCGGACGGGTAGGTGCAACCGCCTGACGCCTACGTGCGAAGGGCGCTGCGGTCTCAGATGCCGAGTGCGCGCGGTTCGTTCCAAAGCGCGCTGCGCTCCCATATCTGCGCGAATTCGCGCTCCAGCTGGCGGCTGCGCGCCGCGCCCGACAGCCAGGTTTCGCCATCGTCGAAGCGATGGCCTGTTGGACGAAAGTAGTAGGCGTCATCACCCACCACATAGGCCGACGCGTAGCTGGCATCGACCGGATCGCTGACCGCACGGAAGCGGAACACGCTGGGCAGGCGCTGGGCCAGCCGCAGCATCGCGCTGCTGTTGGCGCCCGCGGCGGCGGTGTCCTGCACCAGCACCTGCACGCGCTTGTCGTGGCGGGCGGTGGCAAAGCGGCGCAGCGCATCGAGCACTGCGGGGTTGTCGAACAGCGGTGGATCCAGTGCCCGCGTATAGATCAGCACCTGGCGGCGTGCGGCGCACAGCAGCCCGGTGGTGGCGGCCAGGGCCGCGCGCAGGTCGTCCACCGCCATCGGGCCGTCGAGACGGCGGTGCAGGGGCCTGCCCGGGCGATCGCCCGCCGTTGCGGCGCGAGCGGGGTGCCGGTCGGAAGAGGTGTCCGGCAGGAAGCCCAGGCGTGCAAACACGGCCTCGGCGTCTGTGTTCACGCGGGTTTGCAGGCCGGGCCAGCCGCGTTGTTGTGCGGTGGCGACGGCGGCTGCGAGCAACCGGTCGGCCAGGCCGCGGCGGCGCCAGCCCGGCAGCACGCCGAGCCGGTCGATGCGCCGATCCGCCGTCAGCCGCACCGAGCCGACCAACTGGCCGTCCTCGTTGCGCAGCGCCAGGTGCAGGCTGAGCGGGTCCAGGGCGTCCCAGTCGGCAGCGCTGTCCTCGGTGCTGCCGGTGCTGCAGGCCAGGCGCAGCGCACGCAGGGCTGCGGCGTCGGACGCCGCCTCCAGCGAAACGATCTGCAGCCCGGCCTGGGAACTCATGCGCGCTGGTCGGACCCGTCGTCGCCAGTGTCCGATGCCGCGCCGTCGTCGGCCAGCCCGCTGTCGTCGTCCTGGTCGGCATCCTCGCCGTGTTCGGCCTCGTCGGCCTGGGCCGGGCCGTCCGCGGCATCGGCGACCTGCTCGACGTCGGCCTCGGCGTCGATCTCATCGTCCGCATCCGGCGTGTCGGCCTCGGCGTCGTCATGGTCGTCCGACAGACTCAGGACGTGGGCCTGGTCGTCGTCGATGTCCTCGACGTCGTCTTCCGCGTCCTCGTGGGCGCGCTGGTAATGGCCCTGCGCCAGCAGCTCCAGCACCACCTCGCGGCCACGGTTGGACAGCTGCGTATACAGCGCGCCGTCGATCTCTTCGGCCGCGGCCAGCCGTGCGGCATCCTTGGCCGACAGCGCGAATTCCAGGCCGCTGCAGAACAGGGTGGCGCCACGCTTGGCGCGCCGCCAGGCCAGCCGCGACCAGGGGTGACGGTGCAGCAGGACGCCTTCGTCCAGGGCCTGCTCGACCGCCTCGCGGGGGATCGGTTCGGGCGCCGGCACCACATCGCCCGAGGCGCGGTAGGTGGTCATGAAGCGACCGAACCAGTCACCCAGGCGATCCGGGTCGTTCATGCGCAAGGCATTGAGCGCTTCGACCGCGCGGTTCATCGCGGTAACGTCGATCTCGTAAGGATCGGCCGGCACCTTGAGGTCTTCGTCGTGATAGCGCACCGCCTCGTCGGCATCGGCGATCAAGGTGTCCAGATAGTCGCCGATCAGCTCGGCCGAGGACGGCGCGCGGGTACCGATGGAGAAGGTCAGGCAGGCGTCTTCGGCCACGCCGTGGTGCGGCACCAGCGGCGGCAGGTACAGCATGTCGCCCGGAGCCAGCACCCAGTCGTGGGTGGGCTTGAAGTCGCGCAACAGCTTGAGCTCGACATCGTCGCGGAACGCCAGCGGCGCGGCCCTGCGGCCTTGCTGCGCGCGCGCGTCGATCTGCCAGCGGCGGCGGCCATGGCCCTGCAGCAGGAACACGTCGTAATGGTCGACATGCGCGCCGACCGAGCCGCCGGTGGCGGCGAAACTGATCATGATGTCGTCGATACGCCAGCGCGGCAGGAAGCGGAACTGTTCCAGCAGCACGCGTACGTCGGCGTCCCACTTGTCCACGTCCTGCACCAGCAGGGTCCAGTCATGGTCGGGCAGGCCGGGGAAGTCGGCTTCCTGGAACGGGCCGGTGCGCACGGTCCAGTCGTCCGTGGCACGGTCGTGGCTGATCAGGCGTGCCAGCACGCCGTCTTCGCAAGCCAGGCCGGCCAGGTCTTCGGGCTGCAGCGGGGACTGGAAGTCCGCAAACGCGTTGCGGATCAGCAGCGGGTGCTTGTGCCAGTAGTTGCGCAGGAAGCGCTCGACCGGCATGCCCAGCGGCTGGTCGCGGGTGGCGTGGATCTCGAAGGGCAGTGGCGCGCCTTTCCTGGCGACGATCTTTTTTGCGGGGGTTTTTTTCATGGTGTCACGGGTCCGACTGGAGGGCCGGCACGGTGCGGCCGGCGAAGTGGCTTGGAGCGGCTAACAAAACAACGTAGCCAGCGGTCGTCAGGTGGTGGGACGGCGCGCTCAGAACCGCAGTGTACGAGTGATACATGCCGATTCCGAGCACCGGCCGCGCCCGCCTGACGGCGGTGCAGTGGTCCAGCCCGCCGTACGACGCCTTGGGTGGGGGTGTCGCGAAGGTTTCAGTGCACCTACGGGCCTCCGATGACCTGGGGATGCCGGCGGCGGGTCAGCGGGTGGAGATCTGATTGTCGCTGCCGTAGTCGTTGAGCACGGCGTTGCCGGATTGCTGGGTGATGCGGTTGCCGCGGCCGTGCAGCGTGGCGGAGGCGATCGCCTGCACCTGTACCTGATTGTCGTCGCCAGGCACCAGCAGGGTGTCGATGCGACCGGCCTTGAGCATGGAGGCGCGGCTCAACACTTCGACGGTCCTGGCATCGCCAGCGAGGGTGAGCTGGGCATCGTCGCCGACCAGGCGCACTGCCTCGGCGTGCTCGATGTGCACGATCGCATGCTGCCCCAGCACGGCGACCGTGCCGCAGGCGCCCTTGAGGACCAGATTGGCGTTCTGGCCGGTCAGGTCGACGTTATGCCCCTCGCAGCTGACCGTGCCGCCGGTCGAGGTGATCATCAGTGTCGGCCGCTCGCCGGTACTGGCGGCCTGGGTGGCGCCGTCCAGGCTCGGGACAGACGGGACAGACGGCACCGACGGCACCGGTGCGATCGACGCGCCGGCCGGCGCTTGCGGCGCGGCAGCGGCAGCGTCGGGGTGCGAGTCGGGAGCGGCCTGCTTCCCGCAGGCCAGCAATCCGCAAGCCACCGACGCAAGCAGGGAGACAGACAGCAGCGAGCGCAATGCCATGGCAATACTACTGACAGCTGGATACAAGGGCGTGATAACGGGCGTTAGATGCCGCCGCTTAGATGGCGCGCGCCAGCTGTTCGGCCAGCCCGGTGTAGGCGCCCGGCGTCAGCGCGCGCAGGCGCTGCTTGTCCTGCTCCGGCAATTGCAGGCTTTCCACAAAGGCCTGCATGGACGCGGCGGTGATGCCCTGGCCGCGGGTCAGCGCCTTGAGCTGTTCGTACGGGTTGGGCAGGCCGTGGCGACGCATCACCGTCTGCACGGCTTCGGCCAGCACTTCCCAGGCCGCATCCAGATCGGCATCCAGACGCTCGGGATTGACGGTCAGCTTGCCCAGGCCCTTGGCCAGCGAATCCAGCGCGACCTGGGTATGACCGAACGCGGTGCCCAGCGCGCGCAGCACGGTGGAATCGGTCAGGTCGCGCTGCCAGCGGCTGATCGGCAGCTTGGCGGAAAAATGCTCGAACAGTGCATTGGCGATGCCGAAATTGCCTTCGGCGTTTTCGAAGTCGATCGGGTTGACCTTGTGCGGCATGGTCGAAGAGCCGACTTCGCCTTCCTTGAGCTTCTGCTTGAAGTAGCCCAGCGAGATGTAGCCCCAGATGTCGCGCGCCAGGTCGATCAGGATGGTGTTGACGCGGCGGCTGGCGTCGCCGATTTCGGCCACGTTGTCGTGCGGCTCGATCTGGGTGGTGTAGGGGTTGAACACCAGGCCCAGGCTTTCGACGAAGCGCTGCGCGAACGCGGCCCAGTCCAGCTCCGGGTACGACACCAGGTGCGCGTTGTAGTTGCCGACCGCGCCGTTGATCTTGCCGGTCAGTTCGACCGCGGCGATCTGCTTGCGCTGACGCTCCAGGCGCGCGACCACGTTGGCGATTTCCTTGCCCAGCGTGGTGGGCGAGGCGGTCTGGCCGTGCGTGCGCGACAGCATCGGCTGGCCGGCCTGGGCATGGGCGAGCGTGCGCAGGCTGGCGGTGATGCCGTCCAGCGTCGGCAGCAGCACCTCGCGGCGCGCCTGTTCCAGCATCAGGCCGTAGCTGAGGTTGTTGATGTCTTCGCTGGTGCAGGCGAAATGCACGAATTCCAGCGCCGGGCCCAGCTCGGCATCGTCCTTGAGCTGCTCCTTGATGAAGTACTCCACCGCCTTGACGTCGTGGTTGGTGGTGCGCTCGATCTGCTTGACCCGCGCCGCGTCGCTGACGCTGAAGTCGTCGGCCAGACGGCGCAGGGTCTGGGTAGCGGCCGCCGAGAACGGCGCCAGCTCGGCGATACCCGGCTCGGCGGCCAGCGCCAGCAGCCATTCGATCTCGACCTTGACCCGTGCCTTGATCAGGCCGTATTCGGAGAAGATCGGGCGCAGCGCATCCACTTTGGAAGCGTAGCGACCGTCGAGCGGGGACAGGGCGAGCAGGGCGGAATCCGACATGGGCAGGGCACTGGGAGGCTGGCGGGGGTGCGTATTCTACGCCGCCCCGGCGCCGGCTTCGCCGATCGGCCGCACCGTGATCGCCTGGATGCGGTGGCCGGCCATGCGCCGCACCGTCAGTGCATGGCCGTCCAGCTCCAGGGTCTCGCCCTCTTCGGGCAGCCGCTGCAACCGGTGCACGATCAGCCCGCCGACCGAATTGACGTGGTCCGGCGCGCTCAGGTCCCGGCCCAGCAGGCGTTCCAGGCGGAAGATAGAGGTGCTGCCGGCCACCAGCAGCGAGCCGTCCTGGCTGCGGACCGGGGCATCGCGCACCACGTGGCGGTGCTCGTCCTCGATCTCGCCGACCACCACCTCCAGCAGGTCTTCCAGGGTGAAGAATCCCAGGATGCGTCCCTCGTCCTCCACGCACAGCGCCAGATGGGTGGTGCCGGTACGGAACTGTTCCAGCGCGCTGGGAATCGGGGTTTCCAGCGGCAGCAGGGTGGGCGGACGCAGCAACGGGCGCAGATCGTCCAGGTCCTGGCTGCGTGCCATCGCCACCAGCAGATCCTTGGTATGCAGGATGCCCAGCACCTGCTCGCCATCGGCGTCGAACCACGGGTAGCGGCTGTAGCGCGACTCGCTGAACTCGGCCAGCACCGATTCCAGCGTCATGCCTTCGCGCAGGCTGCGCAGGTGCTCGCGCGGGCGCATCAGGTCGCCGGCGACCAGGTCGGGCAGTTCCAGCGCGTGGCTCATCAGGGCCAGCCCGTGATCGGGCGTGGCCGCGTTGGGATCCTGGCGGCCGACGATGAGCATCAGTTCTTCGCGCGAATAGCGATGCGATTGATGTTCCACATCGCCCCAGCCCAGCACGCGCAGCAGGCGGTTGGCGCTGGTGTTGAGCACCCAGATCGCCGGATACATCAGCCAATAGAACACGTAGAGCGGCGCGGCGGTCCACAGCGACATCCGCTCCGGGCGGCGGATCGCCATGGTCTTGGGCGCCAGCTCGCCCAGCACGATGTGCAGGAACGAGACCAGGCTGAAGGCGATCGCCAGTGCGGTGAACTGCGCCGCTTCGGGCGCCAGGCCGGCGCTGTCGAACAGCGGCTGCAGCAGATGCGCAAAGGCCGGCTCGCCGACCCAGCCCAGGCCGAGCGAGGCCAGGGTGATGCCGAGCTGGCACGCCGACAGATAGGCATCCAGATGCGCATGCACCCCGAGCAATAAACGTCCACGCCACCCGTTGTTCTGCGCCAGGCCCACCGCCTGCGTATGTCGCAGCTTGACCAGCGCGAACTCGGCAGCAACGAAGAAGCCGTTCAACAGCACCAGCAGCAGTGCGACCAACAACAGCAGCACGTTACCCACCATGGCGTCGGCCTCCGTGCTGCGTAACAGCGGTCACGCTGCGTGTCAGCCGCTGCGCGTCAGTGCCGGGGCGGTGTGCGAGGGAGAAAGACGCAAACGAGGCGTTTCTACAGTCAGGGTCGTCGCCCATGGCGGCGTGGTACCTCGTATGGATCAATGGGCAGTCTAGCCCACCGTTTGCGACGACACGGTCGCAACGCCGCGAGCGAGTATCGTAGGCAGCCTCGCCAGCGTGGGTGCGCCCGCTGCCAGCCATCCATCACCACAAACCAACCATGTGCGGAGAGTGCAGATGAGCGAACGTTTCAGGACCGAACACGACAGCATGGGCGAACTGCAGGTGCCTGCCGATGCCTTGTGGGGCGCGCAGACCCAGCGTGCCGTGCAGAATTTTCCGGTGTCCGGCCAGCCGATGCCGCGCGGATTCATCCGCGCGCTGGGGCTGATCAAGGCCGCTGCGGCCGGTGTCAATGCCGAGCTCGGGTTGTTGCCCAAGTCGATCGGCAAGGCCGTGCAGGAGGCGGCGTTGCAGGTCGCCGACGGCACATATGACGCGCAGTTCCCGATCGACGTCTATCAGACCGGCTCGGGCACCTCGTCCAACATGAATGCCAACGAGGTGATCGCCACGCTGGCTACGCGTGCCGGCAAGGACGCGGTGCATCCGAACGATCACGTCAATCTCGGGCAGAGTTCCAACGACGTGGTCCCCACCGCGATCCGGGTGTCCGCACTGCTTGCAGTTCAGGAACACCTGCAGCCGGCGCTCAAGCATCTGCGCAAGACCATCGACAAGCGCGCCAAGGGGCTGGACAAGGTCGTCAAGACCGGACGCACGCATCTGATGGACGCGATGCCGCTGACCTTCGGCCAGGAATTCGGTGCGTGGTCGGCGCAGCTGAGTTCGGCGCAGGAGCGCATCGACGATTCCCTCAAGCGCCTACGCCGGTTGCCGCTGGGCGGCACGGCGATCGGCACCGGCATCAACGCAGATCCGCGTTTCGGCGGCAAGGTGGCCAAGGCCTTGTCGGGCACGAGCAAGTTCAAGTTCGAAAGTGCGGACAACAAGTTCGAAGGCCTGGCCGCACAGGACGATGCGGTGGAGTTGTCCGGTCAGCTCAACGCGCTGGCCGTGGCATTGATCAAGATCGCCAACGATCTGCGCTGGATGAATGCCGGCCCCCTGGCCGGGCTGGGCGAGATCGAGTTGCCGGCGCTGCAGCCGGGCAGTTCGATCATGCCGGGCAAGGTCAACCCGGTGATTCCCGAAGCCACGGTGATGGCCTG
The DNA here is from genome assembly GCF_002940665.1 of Xanthomonas arboricola. Lineage (GTDB taxonomy): Bacteria > Pseudomonadota > Gammaproteobacteria > Xanthomonadales > Xanthomonadaceae > Xanthomonas > Xanthomonas arboricola_B. The sequence continues at coordinate 120,870 of NZ_MIGY01000003.1, read as the reverse complement.
TGCGCAGGTGATCGGCCACCACACCGCGACCACCGTGGCCGGGCAGACCGGCAACTTCCAGTTGAACGTGACGCTGCCGTTGATCGCCTACAACCTGCTGGATTCGATCACGTTGCTGGGCAATGTGGCGCGGTTGCTGGCCGATAGCGCGATTGCCGGGTTGAAGGTGCGCCAGGAGCGCGTGCGCGAGGCGCTGGACCGCAATCCGATCCTGGTCACCGCGCTCAACCCGATCATCGGTTATGAGAAGGCGGCAGCGATCGCCAAGCGTGCCTACAAGGAACAGCGCCCGGTGCTGGACGTGGCGCTGGAAGACAGCGGGCTCAGCGAAGCGGATCTGCGCCGTTTGCTGGATCCTGCTGCGTTGACGCGTGGTGGCATCCAGGCCGGCAGCAGTGGCGGCGGCGGCTGACCACCGCAGTGTGCGTGCGTAGGAGCGCACCTGGGCGCGACGGGCGTTGTCGATAAAGCCCCGTCGCGCCCAGGTGCGCTCCTACACGGCTTTGCGCGAATCCTCGGCTTCGCCAGGACTCAGTGCCGCTCGGCCTGCACGTTGCCGAAGCTCTCGCGGTACGGCTGCAGCGACGGGATCTCATTTAGCAATTCGCCGCTGAGCTGCTGGATCTGTGGCGTTGCGGTCAGCTTGATCGACTTGTATTCCGGATCCGCGCCAGCCTCGTTGACTGCCTGCTGGCGCAGCATCTGCAGGTGCCCGAACAGCAGCTGCAACTTGGCGCGCGTCGGCTCCTTTTGCGGCAGCGCGATATCGTCGATCTTCAGCGTGCCGTCCGGGGTGATTTCCGCATTGGCCGCCGGTGGGCGGCGGATCATCACCGACTGAGTGGTGATGGCAACGCGCGGCTTGCCGCGTTCGGCGCGCCGCGACGACTGGTCGCCACAGGCGGTCAGGGCGCATAGCAGAAGCGCCATGCAGAGCATCACGAACTTGTTCATGGGGTCGCTGGGTTCGGAGGGGTGCACTAGTGTAATCCCGCTCCGACCAGCCGATCGGTGCCTGCGGCACATGGCCCGGCTGACAAGCTGTCGCAGGCGGCATCGGGTGCCTGGCGTGCGCGCAGCAATCGGCGTGACGGTCCCTCCGGTTCCGATCAGCCGCTGCGCCCGTCGATGAGGGCGCAGCGGCGATCCAGGCCACGCTTACTTGCGGCAGTCGTCGACATCGTGCTGGGTAAGCGTCGAGTACGGCGCAAATGCCGGCACCAGATGCGCGGCGGCGTCCTGCGCGTTGCGTAGCTTGGCCAACTGATCGCAGATCTGCATCGCCTTGTGTTTGAAGGTTTCCGCCTGCGCCTCGATCTTGTCGCCGATCTGGTCGGTGTTGCCGCTGAACACACCCTTGAGCGCTTCGCCGGCGGCGTGCGCACCGAACGCCGCGCCCTGCGTGCCGATGTCGATGCCTTTTTCGGCGACGCCCTGAATCTGCACGTAGAAACCGCGCATCGCCTGCCGCTGCGCATCGTTCAGGCTCACCGGCTTGCCAGCGATGCTGAGCGCGCCATCCGCACCGATGGTGGCGGCAGGCAGGCCGTCACGGTTGAGCGTCACACGCTTGCCGTTGAAGGTCGCCCCGCTCGCGTTGGTCTTGCCCGATACAATGACCGTGGGTTCGGACTTGCCGCAACCGACCAGCAGCGCGCCCACCAATGCCGCACAAATCAACAGTTTCATCAGCCGTCCCCCTCTCGAATGGTCAATGCAGTGGTCAGTCGTCGGTCGGCATGCGGGTGTTGCCGGCAACGTCGCTGACGTCGATATCGCCGCTGCCCTTGCGCGCGACGCTGACGTCGCCGCGCACCTTGTGCACGCTCAGGGCGCCGGAGTTGACCGCTTCCACGCCCACATCGCCCTGCACATCCTCGATGTCGACATCGCCGGAGCCAATCGTGCCGAGCTTGACGTTGCCCGCAACGCCGCGCAGCTTGACGTCGCCCGAACCGACCTTGCCGAGCTCGGCCGCGCCATGCACCTGCCTGGCCTTGAGATCGCCCGAGCCGACCGCCAGCACGCGCAGCGACCCCATCTGTTCCAGCTCGATATCGCCGGAACCGACCTTGGTGGTGACCCGGCCCCTGGTGCGGCGGATGGTCATGTCGCCGGAACCGACATCGGCACTCACCGCGGCAGCGCCGCTGATCTCGGCGTCGCCGGAGCCCACGTCGAACTGCATCAGGAGCGCGTCGGGCACGCTGCCGCGCAGGTCCAGGTACGCGTAGCTGTCGCCGATGGAGATGCGCAGCGGGCGGTCATCGGCCAGCGTCACCACCAGCTTGTCGCCGACACGCTTCTGGGTGACGGTCAGGCCCTTGAGCAGATCGGCCCTGGCTGCGCAGGCGCGGCCGCTCAGACGCCCGCCGTTGCCCGGCGCGGCGTCCAGATGCAGATCGTTGGAGGCGACCTCGAACAGCACCGACTTCACTCCACCCAGTTTCAACTCCAGGCTGCGCGGTTCGGAGAATTTGCATTGCTCCTCGGCAAACGCAGCGCCGGGCAAGGCGAACAGGATGGCCAGACTCAGCAGACGATGCATGGGATGTCCTTCAGGCTTCGGAGCGCCGACGGCGCAGGTAGATGGAGGCGGCGATCAGGACAACGCCGATTGCAGCGCCGATCCAGATGTCCGGATTGCCGTAGACCCGCGCGCTGTCGGTGTGCTGCAGCGCCCACTGCACCAGGTCGCTGGGGTTCTGCATCGCGCTGCTGTCGAGGTTGCCGCTGACCGCACGCGGCGACCAGGTGCCGGGCAGGGCGCTGAGCAGGCCGCGGTAGCCGACGATGTACCAGATCCAGCCGATCGGCAGCGAGATGCCCGGCATCGCCGAGAGGATGCTCAGCATCACGCAGGCCAGCAGCGGGAACAGCACCGCCCACAGGAACGGCTTGCTGGTGGCCCAGGCCGAGCAGAACATCAGCCAGCCCACCGTCGGCAACGCCCACAGCAAACTCATCGGCACGGTCTTCAGCAACAGCCACAGCAACGAGAACGGGTGCGAATGGGTCGCCAGGGCCCAGGGGCTGGGGACGCCGGCGATCGAGGCGCCAACGATGGCGATCAGCCATAGCGCCAGGCCGACCAGCACGCCGATCGCGATGGCGATCAGCGGCGCCAGCAACAGCGCCCAGGCGGCCTTGGACAGCACCGTCTGCACATCGGACACCGGCAGCGATTTCCAGAACAGCACGCTGCGGTCGCGGCGGTCGTCGTACAGGCTGCCCAGCGAATAGAAGAACACCACAAACGCCAGCACCACCGAGGCGATGCCGATACCGCCGAGCAGCAGGCCGTCGCCGACCTGGCCCAGGGTGCGCGTGTATTCGGCCAGATCGTCCATCGTGATGCTGTCGCCGATCATGTTGCGACGCGCGCTGATCGCGCCGATCACCGCGCCCAGCAGCGCGAAGAACACCGCGATGCCGCCGGTGATGATCTGTGCCCAGACGAAACCGCCACGGTGTTCCCAGTACTCGCGTTTGAGCAGCCAGCCGAACGTGCGTGCGGGAGAAGCTTGGTGGGTGAGTGCATTCATGCGTAGGTCCCCTTCATGACCGCAACGAACAGGTCGGCAAGGCCGGGATTGCGGGTTTCGCCAAAACGGGCGAGCTGCGCTTTGGGCACGCCATCGAACAGCATCACGGTCTTGCCGAACGGCAGGCTGCGCTCGTCGATCGGCTGCAGGCCTCGGGCGGCGTCGAGATGCTCGGCACCCACCAGCACTTCGGTGTAACGCTCGGCCACGTTCTCCATGTCGGCGGTCAGCACGATGCGGCCGTCGCGGATGAACATCACATCGGTGAGGATGTGTTCGATCTCTTCGACCTGGTGGGTGGTGACGATGATGGTCTTCTGCTCGTCGAAGTAGTCCTCTAGCAGGCGCTGGTAGAACTGCTTGCGATACAGGATGTCCAGGCCCAGGGTGGGCTCGTCCAGCACCAGGATGCGGGCATCGATGGCCATCACCAGCGCCAGGTGCAGCTGCACGATCATGCCCTTGGACAGCTCGCGCACCCGCGACTTGCGGTTGAGCTGCGTATTGGCCAGGAAGCGCTCGCACTTGGCGCGATCAAAGCGCGGATGTACGCCGGCGACGAAGTCGATCGCCTCGCCGACCCGCAGCCAGCGCGGCAGCACCGCCACGTCGGCGATGAAGCAGACCTCGTTCATCAGTGCGTTGCGCTGGGTGCGCGGATCCATGCCGAGCACGCTCAGTTCGCCGTCGAAATCGGTCAGCCCCAGCACCGCCTTGAGCGCGGTGGTCTTGCCGGCGCCGTTGGGGCCGATCAGGCCGACGATGCGCCCGGCGGCGATGGTGAAGCTGGTGTTGTCCAGCGCGAGCCGGTGCTTGTAAGCCTTGCGCAGGCCACGTGCGTCGACCACATGGTCGGAGGAGACGGCGGTCATGGTGTTTTTCCCTGTGGCAACAGATCGTCGATGGACAGTCCCAGGCGCTGGATGCGTTCCAGCACCGCGGGCCATTCTTCATTCAGGAAACGCTCGCGCTCGCTGCCGCGCAATTTCTGTGCGGCCTCCGGGGTCATGAACATGCCCAGGCCGCGGCGTTTCTCCACCAGGTTCTCGTCGGCCAGTTCCTGGTAGGCACGCGAGACGGTGATCGGGTTGAGTTGGTAGTCGGCCGCCACCTGGCGTACCGAGGGCAGGGCATCGCCCGGCTTGAGGATTCCATCGAGCATCATGGCAATCACCCGTTCCTTGAGTTGGCGGTAGATGGGAGCGCCGTCGCTCCATTGGATGTCGTTCATGGTCAGCTCCGTGGGCGCAGAACCTGCGCGAAGGAGAAATAGGGCATCGACAGCGAGGTGCGCAGGTGCCGGCTGGGCCGGTTGCGCGCCTCGGGGGGAGTTGTCGCGTTTTCCGTAACCGCCTCCGACACGCCATAATCGGCGCCGGATTCCGTGACCTGACTGGAAGCGGCTCCCAGGCAACCAATGGCGAACAGGGCGCTGCCGAACAGCAGCAGTGGAGCTGGTCGCGTGAAGCGTGTGCTGTTCATGCTTTCCCCTGCGTTGGATGACTGGTGTTGTATTCAACTATAACACCGACACGCAGGCAGTCAACTGCCTGTCATACCCAACTGATGGCACCCCCGCGTCGTTGGGTGGCCGGAACCAACCGAAAGGGATCGCTCATGTTGCTCAAGCGTCTGCTGGTCGTTGTATTTGCTGGCTTTTTCTCCGTCTCGGCGCTGGCCGCCGATGCGCCGCTGCTGGATCTGGACTACCGGCCGCTGGCCGGCAAGGCGCCGATCAACCTGAACCGTACCTACGGCGGCAAGGTGCTGATGGTGGTCAATACCGCCAGCAAGTGCGGCTACACGCCGCAGTACGAAGGGCTGGAGGGGCTGAATCAGCGCTTCGGCAGCCGCGGCTTCTCGGTGCTGGGCTTTCCGTCCAACGATTTCCAGGGGCAGGAACCAGGATCTGAGAAGCAGATCCAGGAATTCTGCACGCTGACCTATGGCGTCAAGTTCCCGATGTTTGAGAAGGTGCATGTGCTGGGTGCGCAGGCCACGCCGCTGTATCAGCGCCTGACCCAGGCCACCGGTGTGGCGCCGGGCTGGAACTTCCACAAGTATCTGATCGGTCGCAATGGACGCGTGGTGGCGCAGTTCCCCAGCAAGATCAAACCGGACGATCCGCGCGTGTTGGCGGCAATCGAACGCGCGCTCAGCGCGCCGTCGCGCTGAGCGCGCGCTCGCAAGCTCGCGTGCGCATGCGACAATGCGCATTCAGCGCCGGCGTCGGCGTGTCTTTTCACTTTCGGGAAGTGCATCGAATGAAGATGGGAAAGCGCGGCGCGGCGGCGTCGCTACTGATGGTGGCAGTGTCGGCATCGATGCCGGCGATGTCGCAGCAACCGGCCGCAGCGGCCACCAAGGAGAAGCCAGTTTTGAATGCATCGTCTGAGAAGAGCACGCGCGACAACGTCAGCTACGCCATCGGTATGGATGTGGCACGTTCGTTCGAGCCGATTGCCCAGGACATCGATGTAAGCGCGCTGCAACGCGCCATCGAGAATGCATTCAAGGGCGGCAAGCCGCTGTTGTCCGACGAACAGACCCAGGCCACCGACACCGCATTGCGCACCGCGCTGGCGGCGCGTAACGGTCAGCAGGTCCCGGGCATGGCGCCAGGTAGCGCGCCGGCCGCGCCGTCCAAGGAAAATGTCGGCCTGATGCTCGGCGATCGCGCGGTCGGTCCGTCGCTGGCCGGTATCAAGGACGAGATCGATCTGTCGATCCTGATGGAAGCGGTGCGGACCGTGTTCGCCAAGGGCACCACGCGTCTGACCCAGCAGGAAGCCGCTGCCACCATGCAGGCGTTTGCCTCTGCCAAGCAGGGCGCTGCCGGCGCCAAGAATCGCCAGGAAGGCAATGCCTTCCTGGCCAAGAACAAGACCGAGAAGGGCGTGATCACCACCGCGTCGGGCCTGCAGTACACGGTGCTGCGCCAGGGCAGCGGCGAGCGTCCGATGCCCACCAATACGGTGCGCGTGAACTACGAAGGCAAGCTGCTCAACGGGCAGGTGTTCGACAGCTCCTACCAGCGCGGCCAGCCGGCCGAGTTCGGTCTGAATCAAGTCATTGCTGGTTGGACCGAGGGCGTCGCATTGATGCCGGTCGGTTCGAAATATCGTTTCTGGATTCCATCCAACTTGGCCTATGGCCCGAACGGCACGCAGGGGGGGCCGATCGGACCAGACGCAACGTTGACGTTCGATGTCGAACTGATGGGTATCCTTCCCTGATCCCCCACAGGAGTACCCCCACCCATGCGAGTTGCGATCTTTGGTACCGGCTATGTTGGTCTTGTCACCGGTACCTGTCTGGCGGAAGTAGGTCATCACGTTATCTGCGTGGATATCGACCAGGCGAAAGTTGATGGTCTCAATCGTGGGGTGATTCCCATCTATGAACCCGGCCTGGAGCCGATGGTGAAGGCCAACCATGCCTCTGGCCGGTTGCGCTTCACCACCGATGCGGCCGAGGCGATTGCGCACGGCGAAATCACCTTCATCGCCGTGGGCACGCCGCCGGACGAGGACGGCAGTGCCGACCTGCAGTACGTGCTGGCGGTTGCGCGCACCGTCGGTCGGCATATCGATGGCCCGTCGGTGGTCGTCAACAAGTCCACCGTGCCGGTCGGCACCGCCGACAAGGTGCGCGCTGCGATCCAGGAAGAGCTGGACGCACGCGGCCTGGACCATGAGTTCGATGTGGTCTCCAACCCCGAGTTCCTCAAGGAAGGCGACGCCGTGGCCGACTGCATGCGTCCGGATCGCATCGTGATCGGCGCCAAGAAGCCGGCGGCCATTGCCCGCATGCGTCGTCTGTATGCGCCGTTCAACCGCAACCGCGATCGCATCGTGGAGATGGACGTGCGTTCGGCCGAGCTGACCAAGTACGCGGCCAACGCAATGCTGGCGACCAAGATCAGTTTCATGAACGAGATCGCCAATATTGCCGAGCGTGTCGGTGCGGACGTCGAGCACGTGCGTAACGGGATCGGTTCGGATCCGCGCATCGGCTGGCACTTCATCTATCCCGGCGCCGGTTATGGCGGCTCGTGCTTCCCGAAGGATGTGCAGGCACTGGCCAAGACCGCAGAGCAGTACGGCATGGAGCCGACCCTGCTCAACGCGGTGGAAAGCGTCAACAACGCGCAGAAGGGGCACCTGTTCGAATTGGTGCAGCGTCATTACGGCGCTGAGGGCACCGGAAGCATTGCCGGCAAGACCTTCGCGGTGTGGGGCCTGGCATTCAAGCCCAATACCGACGACATGCGTGCCGCGTCCAGCCGCCGTTTGATGGAGCAGTTGTGGGAGGCCGGTGCCACCGTGCGTGCCTACGACCCGGAAGCAACCCATGAAGCCAAGCGCATCTTCGGCGAGCGCGACGATCTGACCTTCTGCGACGAGGCATTTGCCGCACTGGAAGGCGCCGACGCCCTGGTCGTGGTCACCGAGTGGAAGCAGTTCCGCAGCCCGGATTTCGGCAAGATCAAGCAGGCCTTGAAGGACGACGTCGTGTTCGACGGCCGCAACCTTTACGATCCGCAGGAAATCGAGGCCGCAGGTCTGGCCTACTACGCCATCGGACGAGGCCGTTCGTTACATGCATGAGCAACTCTCGCCGCGCGACCAGGCACTGGACGCGCGGTTGGTTGAACTGGAAACGCGCCTGTCCTTTCAGGAGCAGGCGCTCAATGAACTGAGTGAAGCACTTGCGGACGCCCGTTTGACGGGCGCCCGCAATGCCGAACTGATCCGCCACCTGCTCGAGGATCTGGGCAAGGTGCGCTCCACGTTGTTTGCCGACGCTGCGGATGAACCGCCGCCTCCGCATTATTGATTGCAGATTGCCACCGCCATGAGCGATACCTTACGTGACCAGTTGCTTGGGTTGGGCTTCAAGTCCGCACCCAAGCCCGAACGCAAACCCGACGCACGGCCTGCCGCGCGTCAACATGGCAACGGTGGCAGGCCTGCGCCCGGCGGCAACAAGCCGGGCGGCCAGGGCAGGGGACCGCAGCGGCCGCATGCCGCTGCGGCGACCGACGGCAAGGACGAGCGCAAGAACGACCGCAGGCCGGAGCGTCGCAACGATGGCAAGCCGGCAGCGGCTGCACGTCCGCAGCAGTCCACCGCCGACCGTCGCGGCCCCAGGCCGGCACGCACGCGTGAGGATATCGACCTGGCCAAGGCCTATGCGATCCGCGCGCAACGCGAGAAGGACGAGCGCATCGAAGCCGAGCGGCTCAAGCAGGAAGAAGCACGCCTGCGTCGCGAAGCCAAGACCAAACTCGAAGAACTGCTCAAGGACAAGGGGCTGAATCATGCCGATGCCGATATCGCCCGGCATTTTCCGTATGGCGGCAAGATCAAACGTATCTATGTGACCGCCGATCAGCTCAAGGCGCTTAATGCCGGCGAGCTGGGCGTGCTGCAGCTCAATGGCCGTTACCTGTTGGTGACTGCCGAGGTACTGGCCGAGGCGGAAGCGGTATTTGCGCCATCGGTAGCATTGAAGGTGGACCCGAATGCGCCGGCAGGCGAAGACCCGTATGCCGATCCCCAGTACCAGGTGCCCGACGACCTGGTCTGGTAACGCTGCGTGTAGTGTTTGTTGGCACATGGGCACCTGATGGGTGCCCATGTTCTTTGGGTGCGTTGCCCTGTGTGTTGCGTGCTTGAATCGTGAATTGCGCACCTTCGGTTTGAACTATGCGGCAAACCTACCGCCGGCGATACACGGGCCGGTCACGGCGCGCGCGGCACCATCGCCGCGTTACTGGCCGACGCATCCGGACATGGTGTCCACTGCGTTGCCGCTCACTTCCTGCCGATGGTGCCGCGTATGTCCATGTTGTCGAAAGTGTTGAAGTCCTGTGCCATTGCGTCGATTGCGTCCACCGCACGTGGTGCTTCGGGTTTGCAGCCCACTTGCGCCCTGGTGCCCGCCGCGGTCGTGCTCGCGTTATGCGTGGTGAGTCAGCAGGCCGCTGCACAGACGGAGGACGCACCGGCGTTCGACCGTCCCGGTATTCCATTTGCCGCCGAAGTGCTGCAGCCCGGCGTGTTTGCCTGGGAGCAGGGCCTGCCGGATGCGAGTACCGATCGCAGCGACGGGCAGCGAGTCACGCAGTACACCGCCGATACGGTGCTGCGCCTGGGTCTGTTCCAGAACGTGGAGCTGCAGGTCGGGAGCGACAGCTACAACTGGCAGCACGGTGGTGGTGAACATGTGCGTGGCGGAGGCGATAGCCATATCGGCTTGAAAGTGGCATTGCCGTCGCAGTCGGACAACTTTCATTGGGCTGCGCTCGGCAGCTACAGCGTGCCGACCGGCAGCCCCGCCTTCAGTGATGGCTATGCGCGCGAACTCGGCGTGACCGCGTCCTGGGATCTGGCCCAGCAGCGTGCACTGGCGCTGTACGTCAACTACGCGCGCGACAGCGACGGGCATACCTGGACCTTCTCGCCCAATTACACGTTCTTTTCCGGCGGGCATTTCAGCAGCTACGTGGAAGCAGGCTTCGACACCGGCAGCGAGCACTCGCGCGTGGCCGGTGCCGGCGGTGCCTGGCAGTTGCCGTATGCGATGCAACTGGATATCTCGGTGCTGCGCGGGCTGACCTCGGAGAGCCCGGACTGGCAGGGCGGGATCGGCCTGTCGATCGCTTTTCAATGATGGGGATGGAAGGGCAGTAGTTGAACGCAGTTGCTACGCATGCTGCACTGCCGCATGCATTGGGCGCGCGGACAAGGCCTAATTGGATCGATCCAATCGACGCCTGACGCATGCGCACTTTTTTCATTGCTAGGTCGGCAACGTGACGCGTGCCAAGCCGCCGCCCTCCGCTCCAGAGGACGGCGACGCGCGCCGCAGCGGACGTGGCGCAGTGACCTTGCGCGATATCGCCGCCGCCATCGGCGTGTCGCGCGCGACCGTGTCGTTGGTGCTGCGCGGCAGCCCGCTGGTGCATGCGGCCACGCGCGCGCGCGTGGAAGCCGAACTGGATCGGCAGCATTACGTCTACAACCGTGCTGCGGCCAATCTGCGCCGCCGTACGTCATCCAGCATCGCGCTGGTCATCAACGATCTGTCCAACCCGTTCTTTGCCGAATTCGCTGCAGGCGTGGACGAGGCGCTGGGCGCGGCCGGTTATGTGACCCTGCTCGGCAGCACCGGCGAATCGACGCAGCGCCAGCAGGCAGTACTGACCTCGCTGATGGAGCACACGCCTGCCGGCATCATCCTGTCGCCGGCCGAAGGCAGCCAGGCGCAGGCACTGACCCAGGTGCTGGGGCGTCAACACAACGTGGTGTTGTTCAACCGCGAGGTGGAAGGCGCGGGCTGGGATCTGCTGGCGCTGGACAACGAGCAGGGCGCGTTGCTTGCCTGCGCGCACCTGATCGCGCAGGGCCATCGGCGCATCGTGTTCTTCGGTGGCCACGCCCAGTCCAGTTCCTGCCGGCAACGCCGCGCCGGTTACGCGCGCGCGATGGCCGATGCCGGTCTGGTCGTGCACTACGTCGAATCCGCACCGAACCGGCAGGATGCTGCACTGTGCGCCGGTCGCATGTTGGATAGCGCCGAGCACGATCGCGCAACTGCGGCGGTCTGCTACAACGACAGCGTCGCATTGGGCCTGATGGCGGCGCTGGCGATGCATGGCATCGTGCCGGGGCGCGACTTCGCGGTGACCGGCTTCGACGATATCGCCGAAGCCGCGCTGTTTACGCCCGCGCTGACCACCCTGGCCGCAGATCCGCGTGCGCGTGGCCGCCAGGCTGCGCAACTGGTGTTGCAGCGTATCGGCAGTCCCGCCCTTGCATCGCAACGCCTGACCGCCGCAGTCGAATTGAAGATCCGCGCCAGTAGCGCCAGCGCGTCAAGCTCCGTCGTTCCGCTTCACTCCCCCAGCGATTCCCCCACCAAGGCCTCAGGCCGCTGACCAGGCAACTCCTATGGTTTCCCTTTCCACGCAATCCACTGCGCCAAGCGGCAACAAGGCGCCCGTCAACAACCGCGTAGCGTTGTCGGTCGTCACCACCATCTTCTTCATGTGGGGCTTTCTTACCTGCCTCAACGACATCCTGATCCCGCATCTGAAGGCGGTGTTCGAACTCAACTTCGCGCAGGCGATGCTGGTGCAGTTCACCTTCTTCGGCGCCTATTTCCTGATGTCGCTGCCGGCCGGTTGGCTGGTGGCCAGGCTTGGCTACAAGCAAGGCATCGTGGCCGGGCTGGCGGTTGCCGCGATCGGTGCGTTGGGCTTCTGGCCCGCGGCAGAACTGCGCGTCTATGGCGCATTTCTCGGCGCGCTGTTCGTGCTGGCGACCGGCATCACCATCCTGCAGGTGGCCGCCAACCCGTATGTCGCGCTGTTGGGTCCGGAGCGCAGTGCGTCCAGCCGGTTGACCCTGGCGCAAGCGCTCAATTCGCTGGGCACGGCGATCGCGCCGCTGTTCGGTGGCTGGCTGATCCTGTCCAACACCGTGATGAGCGGCGACCAGCTCAAGGTGCTGCCGGACGCCGAGCAACTGGCCTATCGCGTGCAGGAAGCGCAAGCCGTGCAGGGGCCGTACATCGGTCTGGGCATCGTGCTGTTTCTGCTGGCGATCTTCGTGTTCCTGTTCCGTCTGCCGGCTCTGACCGATGCGGGCGCGCAGAAGGATGACAGCGGGCATTCGCTGCTGGATGCGCTGGCGCATCCGCATGTGCGCTTCGGTGTCTTGGCGATCTTCTTCTATGTCGGTGCGGAAGTGGCGATCGGCAGCCTGATGGTCAATTATTTCTCGTTGCCGCAGATCGGCGGGTTCACCGAGCGCCAGGCGACCCACTACGTGTCGGCGTACTGGACGCTGGCGATGATCGGCCGCTTCATCGGTTCGGCCTTGCTGGCCAAGTTGTCGCCGCGCGTGCTGCTGTCGGTGTTCGCCGGGATCAATGCACTGCTGCTGGGTCTGACCATGGCCAGTGGCGGCATGCTGGCGGTGTATGCGCTGGTGGCGATCGGCCTGTTCAATTCGATCATGTTCCCGACCATCTTTACGCTGGGCATCGAGCGGCTCGGTCCGCTGACCGGCCGCGCCTCGAGCCTGTTGATCATGGCCATTGTCGGCGGCGCCATCGTGCCGTATCTGCAGGGTCTGCTGGCCGACAGCATCGGTCTGCACGCGTCCTTCGTGCTGCCGCTGGTGTGCTACCTGTACATCGTGTTCTACGGCATCTGGGGCTCGCGTCTGCGCGGCGCACTGGCGGAGGCGCACGCATGAGTGCTGCCAAGGACCGGGTGGTCTGTTTCGGCGAGGCCCTGATCGACATGCTGGCACTGCCGCAGGCCGGTCCGGATGAGGCACGCACGTTTGCGCAATACGCCGGCGGTGCGCCGGCCAATGTCGCGGTCGCGGTGGCGCGGCTGGGTGGCGCGGCGCATTTCGTCGGCATGCTGGGGCGCGACATGTTCGGCGATTTTTTGCTGCAGAGCCTGCAGCAGGCCGGCGTCGCCACCGATGGCATCGTGCGCACCGATCAGGCCAAGACCGCGCTGGCCTTCGTGGCGCTGGATCACGCCGGCGAGCGCAGTTTCAGTTTCTATCGTCCGCCTGCGGCGGATCTGCTGTTCCGGCCGGAGCATTTCGCCGCGGACGGCTTCACACAGGCGGGCGTGCTGCATGTGTGCTCCAACAGCATGACCGAGCCTGCGATCGCGCAATGCACGCTGGACGGCATGCGCCGCGCACGCGCCGATGGCGCCATCGTCAGCCTGGATCTCAACCTGCGGCCGATGTTGTGGCCGCAGGACGTGGACCCGGCTGCACTGCTGTGGGAGGCCTTGGCGCTGGCCGATGTGGTCAAGCTCTCGCGCGAAGAACTCGATTACCTGGCCGGCACGCTCGATGGCGACGCCAGCGCGGTCACCCGCAAGCTCTGGCAGGGCCAGGCCAGCTGGTTGCTGGTTACTGACGGTGGCGGGCCGGTGCACTGGCAGACACGCACCGATTCGGGCCAGGTGCCGGCCTTCCGCGTGCAGGTGCGCGACAGTACGGCAGCGGGCGATGCGTTCGTCGGTGGCTTGCTGTTTCAGCTGGCGACGCGTGCGTCCACGCTGGAGCAGCTGTCCGGCGATGCCGCCGCGATCACCGAGGTGATCCGTTTTGCCGCGGCGGTCGGCGCGCTGGCGGTAACGCGCAAGGGCGCGTTTGCGGCCATGCCGAGCGTCGATGAAGTCCATTCCCTGATCCAGGAACAATCATGAGCCGTTTGCCTGCGAGCCCCGCACCCGATTTCCGTTCGGCCGATGTACTGCGTCAGCATATCGCCGACACCATGGCGTTCTACCACCCGCGCGCGATCGACCCGGCGGGCGGATTTTTCCAGTATTTCCGCGACGATGGTTCGATCTACGATGCCGGGCATCGGCATCTGGTCAGCAGCACGCGCTTCGTCTTCAACTACGCGATGGCGTATCGCGAATTCGGCGATGCGCAGTACCTGCAGGCGGTACGTCACGGCCTGGACTATCTGCGCAACGTGCATCGCAATCCGGCCACCGGCGGCTACGCATGGACCTTGCGCGACGGTGTGGTCGAGGACGACATGAATCACTGCTATGGCGTGGCCTTCGTGCTGCTTGCGTACTCGTGCGGCCTGAAGGCGGGCATCGAGGAGGCGCGCGCATGGATGGACGAGACCTGGCAGCTCCTGGAAAAGCATTTCTGGGAGCCGGAATTCGGCCTGTACCGCGACGAAGCCGATGCGCAGTTCAACTTCACCAGCTACCGCGGCCAGAACGCCAACATGCACATGTGCGAGGCGATGATCGCCGCCTACGAAGCCAGTGGCGAGCAACGTTACCTGGACCGTGCGCTGTCGCTGGCCGACACCATGACCCGGCGTCAGGCGGCCAAGGCCGACGGCCTGGTGTGGGAACACTACGATCTGCAGTGGAACATCGACTGGGACTACAACCGCGACGACCCCAAGCACCTGTTCCGCCCCTGGGGTTTCCAGCCGGGCCATCAGACCGAATGGGCCAAGCTGCTGATGCTGCTGGATCGCTACGCACCGACCGACTGGCTGTTGCCGACCGCGCAACACCTGTTCGATGTGGCGGTGGAGCGCTCCTGGGATGCGCAGCGTGGCGGGCTGTATTACGGCTTCGACCCGGACGGCAAGGTCTGCGACGACGACAAGTACTTCTGGGTGCAGGCAGAATCGCTGGCGGCGGCCGCATTGCTGGCGCAGCGCAGCGGCGAGCAGCGCTATTGGCAGTGGTACGACCAGCTCTGGGAATATTCCTGGAAGCACATGGTCGACCACCGCTACGGTGCGTGGTACCGCATTCTGGACGCGGACAACCGCAAGTACAGCGATGAAAAAAGCCCCGCCGGCAAGACCGATTACCACACCATGGGCGCGTGCTACGAAGTCTTGAACGTGTTGCGGCCGGCTGCTTGATGCTGGTGTGATCAAGGGCACCGCCGTGCAATACGTCGGCGCCGCGTAGGAGCGCACCCGGGCGCGATGAGGCTTTACCGGTAAAGCCTCATCGCGCCCGGGTGCGCTCCTACGACGTCTGCAGTCTGCAGCTGTTCTTATTCCGGGTCGTAATCCAGATTCGATGCCAGCCAACGTTCGGCCAATGCCAAGGTGATGCCCTTGCGCCTGGCGTAGTCGGCCACCTGTTCCTTGCCCAGGCGCCCGACCACGAAGTACTGGCTCTTGGGATGGCTGAAGTAGTAGCCGGAGACCGCTGCGGTGGGCAGCATCGCGAAACTTTCGGTCAGCGTCATCGTGGTATGACGCTCGGCATCGAGCAGGTCGAACAGGGTGCGCTTTTCGCTGTGCTCGGGGCAGGCGGGATAACCCGGTGCCGGGCGAATGCCGCGATAGCGCTCGGCGATCAGCGCTTCGTTGTCCAGCGTCTCATCTTCCACATAACCCCAGAATTCGGTACGCACGCGTTGATGCAGGCGTTCGGCCAGCGCCTCGGCCAGACGGTCGGCCAGGGCCTTGAGCAGAATCGCGTTGTAGTCGTCGTGCGCGGCTTCGAACCGCGCCACATGCGGGTCGATACCGATACCGGCGGTCACCGCAAACGCACCGATCCAGTCCTGCTTGCCGCTGCTCTTGGGCGCGATGAAATCGGCCAGGCAGAAGTCGGGGCGGTCGATGGGTTTGTCGACTTGTTGGCGTAAAAAGTGCAGGGAATGGGGAATGGAGAATCGGGAATGGTCGGGCGCCGATGCGCCGCCTTGCGATTCCCGATTCCCGATTCCCGATTCCGCAGGCTCGGTCAGCACGACAACATCATCGCCTACCGCATTGGCCGGCCACAGCCCGAACACGGCCTTCGCGGTGAGCCATTTTTCGGCGACGATGGTGCGCAGCATCTTGCGTGCATCGCGGTACAACTCGCTGGCCTGGGTGCCGACCACCTCGTCGCTGAGGATCGCCGGAAACTTGCCGGCCAGTTCCCAGGCCTGGAAGAACGGGGTCCAGTCGATCAGCTCGATCAACTCCTGCAGCGGATAGTCGTTCAACACATGCAGGCCCGGCTGGCGCGGGGCGGGCGGCGTGTAGGTGTCCCAGTCGCCATCGAAGCGCTGGGCGCGTGCCTTTTCCAGCGACACCAGGCGTTTGGCGTCGCCGCGGTTGCGATGGCGCGCGCGGATCTCTGCGTAGTCGGCATCGTTGGCGGCGACGAAGGCCTGGCGCAGGTCGCGCGAGATCAGCGATTGCGCAACGCCCACCGCACGCGAGGCGTCCTTCACCCACACGGTGGGGGCGGTGTAATGCGGGTCGATCTTCAATGCAGTGTGCGCGCGCGAGGTGGTGGCGCCACCGATCAACAGCGGAATCTCGAAGCCTTGCCGCTGCATCTCGCGTGCAACGTGCGACATCTCTTCCAGCGACGGCGTGATCAGGCCGGACAAGCCGATCAGGTCCGCATTCTCCGCTCGCGCTCGGTCCAGGATCACCTGCGCCGACACCATCACGCCCAGGTCCACCACATCGAAGTTGTTGCATGCCAGCACCACGCCGACGATGTTCTTGCCGATGTCGTGCACATCGCCCTTGACGGTGGCCATGATGATCTTGCCGTTGGACTTGCCGACATCGCCGGTCCGCAGCTTTTCCGCTTCGATAAAGGGCAGCAGATACGCCACCGCCTTCTTCATCACGCGCGCGGACTTGACCACCTGCGGCAGGAACATCTTGCCGGCGCCGAACAGGTCGCCGACCACGTTCATGCCGTCCATCAGCGGGCCTTCGATCACGTCCAGCGGACGGGTGGATTGCTGGCGCGCTTCCTCGGTGTCGGTTTCAACGAATGCGTCGATGCCGTGCACCAGTGCATGCGCCAGCCGCGCACGCACCGGCTTCTCGCGCCAGGCCAGGTCCTCGACTTTCGCCGCGCCCTTGCTGCCTTTGTAGCGTTCGGCGATTTCCAGCAGCCGCTCGGTGCCGTCGCGGCGCCGATTGAGGATCACATCCTCCACGCGTTCGCGCAGTTCCGGGTCCAGCTCGTCGTAGATCGGCATGCCGCCGGCGTTGACGATGCCCATGTCCATGCCGGCCTTGATCGCATGGAACAGGAACACCGAGTGGATCGCCTGGCGCACCATCTCGTTGCCGCGGAACGAGAACGACACGTTGGAGACGCCGCCGGAAATATGGCAATGCGGCAGCGTGCGTTTGATCTGGCGGGTGGCTTCGATGAAGTCCACCGCGTAGTTGTCGTGCTCCTCGATACCGGTGGCCACGGCAAAGATGTTTGGGTCGAAGATGATGTCTTCCGGCGGAAATCCTACCTGTTCGGTCAACACCTTATAGGCGCGCGTGCAGATCTCGACCTTGCGCGCGCAGGTATCGGCCTGGCCGACTTCATCGAACGCCATCACCACCGCGGCAGCGCCATAGCGCAGCACCTTGCGCGCGTGTTCGATGAACAGTGCCTCGCCTTCCTTGAGCGAGATCGAATTGACCACGCTCTTGCCTTGCAGGCACTTCAGGCCGGCTTCGATCACGCTCCACTTGGACGAATCCACCATCACCGGAATGCGCGCGATATCCGGCTCGGACATGATCAGGTTGAGAAAGCGCGTCATCGCCTTTTCCGAATCGATCAGGCCCTCGTCCATGTTGACGTCGAGGATCTGCGCACCGTTGGCGACCTGCTGGCGCGCCACTTCCACCGCTTCTTCGTAGCGCTCCTCCTTGATCAGCTTGCGGAACTGCGCGCTGCCGGTGACGTTGGTGCGCTCGCCCACGTTGACGAACAACAGGTCAGGGGTGATGACCAGCGGTTCCAGTCCGGACAGGCGGGTGTGGCGGGGAGTGCTCATGCGATGCTCTGGAGAAGGGCGGCCGCGTTGCTAGTCCGGCTGGATACAGGCACTTGCCGCGGCGGCAGGTCGGCGACCGCTTCGGCGATTGCGCGGATGTGATCCGGCGAGGTGCCGCAGCAGCCGCCGACCAGATTGAGCAGGCCGGCCTGCGCGAATTCGCGCAGGGTTTGGGCCATTTCTTCCGGCGTTTCGTCGTACTCGCCGAAGGCATTCGGCAGGCCGGCATTGGGATGCGCGCTGACATAGGCGTCGGCAATCTGCGCCAGCGTTTCCACATGCGGGCGCAAGTCCTTGGCACCGAGCGCGCAGTTCAGGCCCACCGACAGCGGCCGCCCGTGTGCGACCGAGGCATAGAACGCTTCCGCCGTCTGGCCGGACAAGGTGCGTCCGGACGCATCGGTGATGGTGCCGGAGATCATCACCGGCAGGCGCCCGCCGCGCGCTTCGAACACTTCCTCGATCGCATACAGCGCAGCCTTGGCGTTGAGCGTGTCGAAGATGGTTTCCACCATCAACGTGTCGGCGCCGCCATCGATCAGGCCGTCGATGGCCTCGCGATAGGTGTCGCGCAAGGCGTCGAAGCTGGTGTTGCGGTAGCCGGGGTCGTTGACGTCCGGGCTGATCGAGGCGGTGCGGCTGGTGGGGCCGAGCACGCCGATCACGAAGCGCGGTTTATGCGGGGTCAGCGCCTCGACGTCGTCGCAGCAGGCGCGCGCGACCTGCGCGCCGGCCTTGTTCAATTCGTAGACCAGATGTTCCAGGTGATAGTCGGCCTGGCTCACCGAGGTGGCGTTGAAGGTATTGGTTTCCAGCAGGTCGGCACCGGCGTCCAGATAGGCGCGATGGATGCCGGCGATGATTTCCGGGCGCGACAGCAACAGCAGATCGTTGTTGCCTTTCAGGTCGTGGCCCTCCGGCGCATGTGCGTGATCGCAGCCCGGGCCATGCACGTGTACCTGCGCGCTGTCGTAGCCGTCGGCAAAGCGGGTACCGCGATAGTCGGGCTCCTGCAGATCGTGGCGCTGGATCATGGTGCCCATCGCACCGTCGATGATGAGGATGCGTTCGGCGAGCGCGGCAGTGAGCCGGGCGGCGCGCTCGGGATGCAGCCAGGGCAGCGCAAACGGGACTGGGGATTGGGGATTGGGGATTACCGCGGGCGTCATGATGCGATTCTCCGTGAGGCAGTGGCGCTGCTTTCACCGGTTCCCGATTCCCGATTCCCAGTTCCCGGCTTCGCCGCAATCAACGAAATCACCTCGAAATGCGGCGGGCGCTTCTCCCGCGTCACCGTTTCCAGGCTGGACACGTCCAGGCCGGCTTTCTCGGCGAACCTGCGCAATTCCTTGGCAGCAAACCCGAGATTGACGTGGCCATAGGCGTGCACCGCGGCGCGGTGTTCGTGCTTGGCCAGGCTGCATAGCAGCAGGCGGCCGCCGGGGCGCAGCACGCGCGCGGATTCGGCCACTGCTTGCGCCGGCTTGGCTGCGTAGGTGAGCGCATGCATCAGCACCACCAGGTCGAAACTGGCATCGGGAAACGGCAGCGCATGCATGTCGCCCTCGCGCACTTCCACATTGCGCAGCTTGCGCAGGCGCTCGCTGGCGGCGGCGACCACGCGCGCGCTGGTGTCGATGCAGATGTAGCGGGTTGCATGCGGCGCCACCAACTCGGCCAGCACGCCGTCGCCGGAGGCGATGTCGAGCACGTCGCCGGTTTCCAGCAAGGGCAGGGCGGTGCGCGCCAGCGCTTCCCAGGTGCGCCCCGGGGAGTAGTGCCGCTCCATGTCGCCGGCCACCGAATCGGCCCAGTTCTGGTCGGCCGCGCGGTTGGCCAGCACCGCGGCCACGCGCTCGGCGTCCTGGCGCAGCAGCGGATCGTCGCTGCCGGTGCTCAGTGCCAGCCATAGGGCGCGTTGCGCCGGGTCCAGCGACACCTCATCGAAACGGTAGTAAGCCGACACGCCGGCGCGGCGGTCGCGCACAAGCCCGGCTTCCTTGAGCTTGGCCAGATGCGTGGACACGCGCGGCTGGGCCAGGCGGGTGATCGCCGACAGCTCGGCCACGGTGAGTTCTTCCTGCTCCAGCAAGGTCAGCAGGCGGACGCGGGTGGCGTCGGCAAATACCTTCAGGCGCGCCGACCAGTCTTCCAGATCCATGAATATCTCTATATCGCGATATGGAGATATTTTCGGCCGGGCAGGGAGTGGGGTCAACTACATACGCATGCGAATGGTTGGGGCTACAATGGGCACTCAGCCTAGGCCTGGAGGGGTGCGACGTGGATTTCAGCTTTACCGAAGAACAATTGATGATCCAGGATGTGGCGCGCCGCATCGCCCAGGAAAAGATCGCCCCCAGTGCGGAGCAATTCGATCGCAGCGGCGAGTTTCCGCTGGAGAACATCCGCCTGCTCGGCGAGAACGGCCTGATGGGCATCGAGGTACCGGCCGAGTACGGCGGCGCTGGCATGGACCCGATCAGCTATGCGTTGGCGATGATCGAGATCGCCGCCGCCGATGGCGCGCACTCCACCATCGTGTCGGTCAACAACTCGCTGTTCTGCACCGGTATTTTGAAGAACGGCAGCGAGGCGCAGAAACAGCTGTATGTGCGCGCCATTGCCGAAGGTGCGCAGATCGGCGCATTCGCACTGACCGAGCCGCAGTCCGGCTCGGATGCCTCGGCGATGCGTTGCCGCGCGGTCAAGCAGGCCGATGGCAGCTTCGTGATCAACGGCAAGAAGAGCTGGATCACCTCCGGCCCGGTCGCCAAGTACATCGTGTTGTTTGCGGTGACCGAGCCGGACAAGGGCTCGCGCGGTATCACCGCCTTCATGGTCGACGCCGATCGCGCCGGCTTCCATCGCGGCAAGACCGAGCCCAAGCTCGGCATCCGCGCTTCGGCCACCTGCGAGATCGAGTTTGCCGATTACATCGCCCAGCCCGAGGAAGTGCTGGGCGTGGAAGGCGAAGGCTTCAAGACCGCGATGAGCGTGCTCGACGCCGGGCGCATCGGCATCGCTTCGCAAGCGGTCGGCATTGCGCGTGCGGCGTACGAAGCGACCTTGGCCTACGTCAAGGAGCGCAAGGCTTTCGGCGCGGCCATCGGCACGTTCCAGATGACCCAGGCCAAGATCGCCGACATGAAGTGCAAGCTGGATGCAGCGCTGCTGCTGACGCTGCGCGCGGCCTGGTTGAAGGGGCAGGGGCAGAAGTTCGGCACCGAGGCGGCCGTGGCCAAGCTCTCCGCCTCGGAAGCGGCGATGTGGATCACCCATCAGGCGGTGCAGATCCATGGCGGCATGGGCTATTCCAAGGAAATGCCACTGGAGCGCTACTTCCGCGACGCCAAGATCACCGAGATCTACGAAGGCACCTCGGAAATCCAGCGCCTGGTGATCGCGCGCGGCGAAACCGGCCTGCGCTGAGCAGCTGATCCGGCAGCGCGCCGCCATCGGCTCGATCGGCCCAAGATGCGCAGCGGTCGATCCGGCAGCTCGGTGCGGTGATTGCTTCCCATTGCATAGGAGCGTGCCTGCGCGCGATGAAGCTTATCGATAGCGCTTCATCACGCGCAGGCGCGCGCTCACGCAAGCGTGCGCGACCTGGCATCAGAGATGCGCCGTGTCAGTGGCCTGGCGTCGGCACCTGGCAAACACTTCGCAGTGTTACATCGCAGCTGGCGGCGTCCGCGCTTGTCGTGTGCGGCGCACGCGGATCACAATCGCTGCTTCTCCAGCCTCTGGTGCGCGCATGCCCCGGTCTTCGCACGCGGTAGTTCCTCGCCTCTCGTTGTCTGCCATTGCGCCCATGCTGGTTTGTTGGGGGCTGTTGCTAGTCTGCGCTGCGGCAGGTGCGCAAACGCCGCCGCCCTCGATCGTGCCCACCGACCGCCTGCAGGAAGCCTGGTGGGCACAGCGACACGCGCAGGTGCTGGAGCAGGTGAAGCAGCACGCCGACACGCCGCTGTTGTTGATCGGCGATTCGATCACCCAGAACTACGAAAAAGCCAAGGCGCCGGACGAGGATTTCCAGCCGACCTGGCAGACCTTCTACGGCAGCCGTGGCGCGCTCAACCTGGGCTTCAGCGGCGACGGCACCGAACACGTGCTGTGGCGGCTGGCCAATGGCGAGGTGGATGGCCTGCAGCCCAAGGTCGCGCTGGTATTGATCGGTACCAACAACACCGGCCACCTCGGCCAGACCGCAGAGCAGGCCCAGCTCGGTATCGATGCGGTGGTGGCGGCGATCGAACAGAAATTGCCGCGCACGCAGATCTTGCTGCTGGGCGTGCTGCCCAGCGACCTCTCCGGCGAGAAATCGCGCCGCGATGCGCAGATCAATCAGGGCCTGGCGGTGCGCTATGGCGACAATCCACGCGTGACCTACCTGGATGTGGGATCGATCTTCCAGCGCGACGGCAAGCTGCGCACCGAGCTGTTTTACGACACCCGCTTCCGTCCGCCGGCCGGTGCCCTGCATCCGGACACGCAAGGCCAGCGCATGCTGGCCGAGGCGATCGAGCCGACCCTGGCGCGCCTGCTCGGCGAGCCACCGGTCAAGCCGGTTGCGGCGCTGGGCCGCGATTTTGCGACCTCGCTGATTCCGGTCGACCGGCTGGAGCAGGATTCCTACGACTGGTATGCGCGTCACCATGCGGCGCTGGCCGCAGCGCGCGCGCTCAAGCCCGAGGTGGTGATGATCGGCGATTCGATCACGCACTTCTGGGCCGGCCCACCGCAGGCAACGCGCGTCAGCGGACCCGAATCCTGGAGCTGGTTGTACGGCAGCCGCCCGGTGCTGAATCTGGGCTTCGGCTGGGACCGCACCCAGAATGTGCTGTGGCGGATCCGCCAGGGCGAGCTCGACGGCCTGGATCCGCGCTGGGTGGTACTGCATATCGGCACCAACAACCTCACCGGCACCGCGCAATCGCGCGCGGCTACGCCGGCCGAGACCGCGCAGGGCGTGGAGGCGGTGGTGAGCGAGGTGCGTCGCCGTTTGCCCAGCAGTCAGCTGATCCTGATGGCGATCATGCCGCGTGGCCGCCATGCCGGGGATGCGCAGCGCGCGCCCATTGCCGAGACCAATCGGCTGCTGGCCGCGCGTTATGGCAAGGATCGGTCCGTGCGCCTGGTCGACATCGGCCCCCGGATGCTGCAGCCGGACGGGACCTTGCCCGAGGCGCTGATGCCCGACGGCACCCATCCCAGTGAGGCCGGGTATGCGATCTGGGCGACGGCGCTGCGCGAGGCGGGCATCACGGCAACGCCATAACCAGCCTGCGTTGCGGAGTCAGGGCTGCGGCATCGAAGAGGGCGCTGCTGCCGCGCAGCAGGCTATCCGGTTGCACAGTTGCCGCGTCATGGGGTGAGCGGAATGAAAGCTTTGGCCGCCGATCAATAGCGGGCTGCCATCGGCCGGCAACGCAGGCGCACGGCCACCGTCAGAACTTTCCGGACCCCAGAAACCAGAAGACCCCCGATCGCTCGGAGGTCTTTTTAAACTGGTGCCCAGAAGAGGACTCGAACCTCCACGAAGTTGCCCCCGCTAGCACCTGAAGCTAGTGCGTCTACCAATTCCGCCACCTGGGCAGGTGAGCCGCGAATTTTGCAGACTCCCGGCGGGCTTGTCAATGCCTGGCGAGCGGCGATGATGGCCGGCCGGGCGAGGCTTGCTGCCCATGGCGCGGCCGCAAGGGGTACCATGTAAGCAATGACGAAGAAAAACACCCCAGATTCCGATCGGCCCAGTCGCCGCAAGTCCACCAGCCCGGGCGAGTCCACCACCGCCGAAAAACAGAAGTTGCCGGGCTGGATGCCGGACTTCCTGGTCCGCGCCGCCGCCGGTGCGTCGACCAAGTCCGCCAGCAAACGCGCTGCCGACAAGGCCGCCAACGCCTCGCCCGAGCCGCCGTTAGCGCCCGTACTGCCCACGCCGCCGCCACGCGCCCCGCATCCGCGCAAGAGTGGCCCGCCGGCGCCGCCGCCGGAACGCTTCCAGCAGGCGCCAACCGAAGCGCCCGCGCCGGCGGCGGAGTTCAAGGATCCGCATGCCGATCGCGAAGCACTGCGCTACGCCGAACCGATCGCCAGCCGCGAGGCCATCCTGCAGCTGCTCGACGCCTGCGATGGCCCGCAGACCGCCGAGGAAATCGCCGGACAACTCAATCTCAGCGACCGCATCGACGCGCTGGGTAAGCGCCTGGCGGCGATGGTGCGCGAAGCGCAGTTGGTGCAGAACCGTCGCGGCGGCTATGCACCGGTGCAGCAGACCAGCTTGATCGCCGGGGTGGTGATCGCCAATCCGGAAGGCTTCGGCTTCCTCAAGCCCGACGAAGGTGGCGACGACCTGTTCCTGCCGCCTTACGAGATGCGTAAGGTCATGCACGGCGATCGTGCGCTGGCCAACGTCACCGGTATCGA
Source organism: Xanthomonas arboricola (assembly GCF_002940665.1). Taxonomy (GTDB): domain Bacteria; phylum Pseudomonadota; class Gammaproteobacteria; order Xanthomonadales; family Xanthomonadaceae; genus Xanthomonas; species Xanthomonas arboricola_B. The sequence continues at coordinate 96,551 of NZ_MIGY01000003.1, read as the reverse complement.
CCGCCGCGGCCGTCGCGAAGGTGCGATCGCGCGGGTGCTCGAGCGCCGCATGTCGCGCATGCTCGGGCGCTTCTTCTACGAGCATGGCGTGGCCTATGTCGACCCGGACGACAAGCGCGTGCAACGCAACGTGCAGATCGCACCGGATGGCATCGGCGAGGCACGCGAAGGGCAGTTGGTGGTGTGCGAGCTGATCGCGCCACCGGACGCGCGGCGCCCGGCGATCGGCAAGATCATCGCGGTGCTGGGCGACAAGCTGACGCCGTCGCTGGTAGTGGAAATGGCGATCCACGGCCATGAGCTGCCGCACGAATTCCCGCAGGAAGTGCTGGACCAAGCCGCGGCGGTGCCGTTGGTGGTCGAGCCGCAGATGATCGGCGGGCGCGTGGATCTGCGGCAGATGCCGCTGGTCACCATCGACGGCGAAGACGCCAAGGATTTCGACGACGCGGTGTATTGCGAATCCAATGCCGACGGCTTCCGTCTGGTGGTGGCGATCGCCGACGTGTCCAACTATGTGCGTCCCGGCACCCCGCTGGACGACGAGGCGCAAAAGCGCGCCACCTCGGTGTATTTCCCGGGTTTCGTCGTGCCGATGCTGCCCGAAACGTTGTCCAATGGCATCTGTTCGCTGATGCCCAAGGTCGACCGCATGTGTTTCGTCTGCGACATGCAGGTGGGTCGCGATGGCGAAGTCACCGGTTCGCGCTTCTATGAGGCGGTGATGAACTCGCATGCGCGCCTGACCTATAACCAGGTCTGGAAAGCGGTCGGCGAAGACGACGCGGACACCAAGGCCTTCATCGGCCCGCTGCTGCCGCAGGTGCAGCGCCTGCATCAGCTGTACAACGTGCTGTCGAAGGCGCGCACGCAGCGTGGCGCGATCGAGTTCGAAACCTCCGAAGTACGCTTCGTGCTCGACAACACCGGAGAAGTCACTCAGGCCGGCATGCTGGTGCGCAACGATGCGCACAAGCTGATCGAAGAATGCATGATCGCCGCCAACGTCGAGGCCGCGCGTTACCTGCTGAGCATGCATGTGCCGGCGCCGTACCGCGTGCATGAGCGGCCGCCGGAGAGCAAGTACGAAGACCTGCTGGAGTTCCTCAAGGAGTTCCAGCTGAGTCTGCCGGCGTGGAGCAAGGTGCGCCCTGGCGACTACACCAAGTTGCTGAAAAAGGTGCGCGCGCGGCCCGATGCGGCGCTGCTGGAATCGGTGCTGCTGCGCAGCCAGAGCCTGGCGGTGTACTCGCCTGACAACAACGGTCACTTCGGTCTGGCGCTGGAGGCGTATGCGCACTTCACCTCGCCGATCCGTCGTTACCCTGATCTGCTGGTGCACCGCGCAATCAAGCACGCGTTGACCGGCGCCAGCCCGGAAAAATACATCTACACCCCGCGTCAGATGGCGGCCTTGTCGCTGCAGTGCTCCGAGCGTGGTCGGCGTGCCGACGAGGCCGAACGTGAAGTCGACGAGCGGTATCGCGCCGCGTGGATGGAAAAGCATGTCGGCGGCCAGTTCGACGGCGTGATCAGTGGCGTGACCGGATTCGGCCTGTTCGTGGAGTTGAACGAGTCCAAGGTCAATGGCCTGGTGCATGTCACCCAGTTGCCGCAGGACTATTACCAGTTCGATCCGATCCGCAAGACGCTCAGTGGCGAGCGCCGCGGCCGTGCATTCCGCCTGGGCGATCCGGTGCGGGTGCTGGTGCTCAAGGCCAGCATGGAAGAGCGCAAGATCGACTTCCGCCTGGCAGAGGATCGCGGCGATTCGCCCGAACCGCCGCCGCCGCGCGCTCAGCCGGCCAAGCGCAAGAAAAAACAGTACTGAGCGCGTTTGCAATACCGCGCGCTGCCGTCTGACGGCGGCGCGCGTTGCGCACGAAGTTGACAAGGCGCCTGCGTTTTCGCAGCGGCTGCGCCGTCACGCGGTCCAGGTTGCGGCCGTGACGTGGCAGGCCGCAGGCCCTACCATTCCCTCTTTACCTCTTCCTATCCCGCGCAATGAGCAAGCAGAATCAGTGGATCGTCGGCGTCAACGCCGTCGCCTCGTCCGTCGAGAACGACGCCGACAACGTGCGTGAGGTATTGATCGAGGCCGGTAGCAAGAACCCGCGCCTGATCGAAATCGAAGAGCAGGCCCGCCGCAAGGGCATCGACGTGCGCCGGGTCAACACCCAGGCACTCGATGGCGTCGGTGGGCAGGTGCGCCACCAGGGTGTGGTCGCGCGCTATGCCGCAGCGCGGCTGTGGGCCGAAAACGAGCTCGAGGCGTTGGTGACCGCAGCCGAGGGACGGGCGTTGCTGCTGGTCCTCGACGGCGTACAGGACCCGCACAATCTCGGTGCGTGCCTGCGCAGCGCGGCGGCGGCCGGCGTCACTGCGGTAATCATTCCCAAGGACAAATCGGCCACGGTCAATGCAACCGTGCGCAAGACTTCGGCCGGTGCGGCCGACCGTATTCCGGTGGTAGCGGTGACCAATCTGGCGCGTTGCCTGCGCGATCTGCAGAAGCAGGGCGTGTGGCTCTACGGCCTTGCCGGCGAAGCCGAGGCGTCGTTGTATGGCGTGGACCTGCGCGGCAATGTCGGGCTTGTACTCGGTGGCGAAGCCGACGGCCTGCGCCGACTGACCCGTGAGCACTGCGATGGCCTGGTCAAGATTCCGATGCCGGGCGATATCGAGAGCCTCAACGTGTCGGTAGCGGCCGGTGTGACCTTGTTCGAAGCGGTACGCCAGCGCCTGGGCTCCTAAGCGGCAATCGACGCCGCTGCGCGTATTGCCAGGCAGGCGCGGACGGCTTCGCAATCGGCATAAGCCATTCGTACGCAGCGGCTTCTCCGCCTCGTGCGTACCTAGCTGGCGACTGCTCACTACATCGAAGACCCCGACGTGGTGCGGGTTGGCCACACAACGCGGGGGGGTGGAGTGGGTGAACGGCAAGCGGGCGTCCCTGGCCGTCGACGGCCTGCCTGCACGAAGAGCGCGCCGATCACGCGCTGTATCAGGCCAGGAATGCGAGGCGCGATCGCGCTTGTATCGGCTAGGCGCTGGGAATGGGGATTTGGATTGGCAAAGGCAGTGAGGGGGCGCTTCAGAACCTACTGACTGGCTATCCCATTATCTGCGGCGCAGGGTGGCTCAGGACAAGCAACGCGTCAGGCAACTGGCCCTTGCGAATCGCCAATGCCCAATCCCCGCTCAAACAGGCCCCGGCCAGGCATTGGCGATCGTGCAGAACAGCCGCGCGGTCTGCTCGGTGTCGTAGACCGCGCTATGCGCATCGGCGGCGTTCCATTCCAGGCCCGCGGCTTGTGCCGCGCGCGCCAGCACGGTCTGCCCATACGCCACACCGGCCAGGGTCACGGTGTCGAACACGCTGAACGGATGGAACGGATTGCGCTTGTGGCCCACACGCGCAACGGCAGCATTGAGAAAATTCAGATCGAAGTGCGCATTGTGACCGACCAGGATCGCGCGCTGGCAGCCGTACTTTTTCACTGCCGCACGCACCGGTGCGAACACGTGGTCCAGCGCGTCCTTTTCCTGCTTGGCAAAGCGGAATGGGTGGTCAAGCACGATGCCGGTGATCTCCAGCGACTTCGGATCGATCTCCAGCCCCGGCGCCGGCACCAGATGGGCGCTGGCGGTGTCGCCGGGGAAGAACCGTCCGTCGGCATCCATTTCGATCGGCACGCAGGCAATTTCCAGCAAGGCGTGCTTGTTCCAGTCGAATCCTCCCGTTTCCACATCCACCACCACGGGCAGATAGCCGCGGAAACGCCGCGACATGGGCAGGAAGGAGGGGGCGGGCTGCAGGTCGACCGGTTCGTTCATCGGCATAGCCTAGCAGGTCGCACGGCTGGCCCGATCTTGGCAGCTGGCGGCTTGCCCACGTCTACTGAGCGGCGATCCGGCAACCAAAAAGCCCGACCCGTGTCGCCACGGATCGGGCTCAGGAACTCTGCTGAACCGCCGGCGTCAGCGGGCAGCGACCACACTGGCGATCAGCCCGGTGGCCACTGCAATCAACACGTAGTTGTTGTCCACGCGGCGCCACTCGTGTCCGCGCTGCGGCGTGTTCAAGTGATGCTTGCGGTAGTCGGCCACCCGCGTGCCGCGATGGTCCGGTGCCAGACGCTCGCCACGTCGGTAGGGCGGGCCTCGACGATCGTTGCGGTGATCGTCGTTATGCGCGCTGCGGCGGTCGTCGCGCCGGTCGTCGTGTCTGTCGTTGCGGTGATCGTCGCGACGCTCCGGACCACGGTCGTCGTCGTGCTGCGCGCTGCGGTCGCGATCATCGTGCTGTTGCGGCGCAGCGAACGCTGCACCGGACGTCAGCAGCGACACAACCATGAGGGATCCGATGATACGTTTCATCTGCCTACTCCTGCGTCACAGGAACAGCCTGTGCAAGCTCACCGTAGGCATTTGGAGCTGAATACGTAATGAAATAAGGCGCTGCGCCTGTGCCGGCGGATGTCGCCGGCATCCGCTGCAATCAGATGACGCCGGTCGTGCTGGTGTCGTCGCGCTTCAGACGTGGCGGCAGCGGCTGCTCGCCGTGGACCAGAAACCACACATTCTCGGCGATGTTGGTGGCGTGGTCGCCGATGCGCTCCAGATTCTTGGCCATGAACAGCAGATGCGTGCACGGGGTGATATTGCGCGGGTCCTCCATCATGTAGGTCAGCAACTCGCGAAACAGCGCGGTGTATTGCGCATCCAGGCGTGCATCTTCGTCGCGTACGCGGATGGCCGCATCGGCATCCTTGTTGCGGTACGCCTGCACCGCTTCGCGCACGGCATCGGCGGCCATCTGGCCGAGCGCACGCAGGCCCACTGTCTGCGGCAGCGGCGGTGCGGAATTGAGCGCGATCGAGCGCTTGGCGACATTTGCCGCGTAATCGCCGATGCGTTCGATATCGGCCGGAATGCGCAGGCCGGCCAGGATCTCGCGCAGGTCGCGCGCCATCGGGCCACGCAATGCCAGGCGCATCACGTCGTGGCTGATCGCATGCTCCAGCGCGTCGATCGCTTCGTCGTTGACCACGATGCGATGTGCGGCGTTGTCGTCACGACGCTCCACCACATCCAGTGCGGCTTCCAGCTGCGCCACCGCCGTGTCGCCCATGCGCACGATTTCGGCGACAAGACGGTGCTGCTCCTCGTCGTAGCTTTTGACGATATGGTCGTTGAGGTGCTGGTTCATCGTAATCTCGATTCGTGGCGGTGGTGGATGTCCGCCGCTGCCGGCAACATCGCATGCAGCGTGGATGCCGGTCGGGGCAGGGTGTGGCGGGGTCGTTTGACTGCAGCGCTGCGGCGGCCCGCCTTGCATCAACCGAAACGACCGGTGATGTAGTCCTCGGTCTGCTGCTTGGACGGCTGGGAAAAAATCGTTTCGGTGCGGTCGTGTTCAATCAGGTCGCCCAGATACATGAAGGCGGTGTAGTCGGACACGCGCGCGGCCTGCTGCATGTTGTGGGTCACGATGACGATGGTGTATTCGCGCTTGAGCTCTTCCACCAGTTGCTCGATACGGCTGGTGGAAATCGGATCCAGCGCCGAGGTCGGCTCGTCCAGCAGCAACACGTCCGGGCGTAGCGCCACTGCGCGTGCAATGCACAGCCGCTGCTGCTGGCCGCCGGACAGGCCCAGCGCGCTTTGCCCCAGCTTGTCCTTGACCTCGTCCCACAGCGCGCCCTGGCGCAGCGCCTGCTCGACACGGTTCTGCATGTCGGCCTTGGACAGTTTCTCGTGATGGCGGATGCCGTAGGCGACGTTTTCGAAGATCGTCATCGGAAACGGCACCGGCTTCTGGAACACCATGCCGACTTTGCTGCGCAGCCGGTTCATCGGGTACTTCGGCGACAGGATGTTTTCGTTGTCCAGCAGCACTTCGCCGCGCGCTTCCATCTTCGGATACAGCGCATAGATGCGGTTGAAGATGCGCAGCAGGGTCGACTTGCCGCAACCCGACGGCCCGATCAGCGCGGTGACGCGCTTTTCCGGAATCTCGATGTTGATGCCCTTGAGCGCGTGGTATTTGTCGTAATAGAAGTCCAGATTGCGTGCGGCCACTTTCACCGGCGCCTGCGCGGCCGGTGCTCCCTTGGCGGCCGGAACGGCGATGCGATGCATCGGCATGGCGTTTTGGAGATCGTTCATGTCGGGTGTCCGGAGGGAGAGGTCAGTCATTGGAAATCTTGTTGCGCAATAGCAGGGCGCGCGCGCCCAGGCTCACCAGCAGCACGAACATGGTCAGCACCAGCGCGCCGGACCAGGCCAGGGTCTGCCAGGTGTCGTACGGGCTGCCGGCGAACTGATTCATGACCACCGGCACGCTGGCCATCGGCTGGAACACATTGCTGTTCCAGTACTGATTGCCGAAGGCGGTGAACAGCAACGGCGCAGTCTCGCCGCTGATGCGGGCCAGCGCCAGCAGGATGCCGGTGAGGATGCCGGCCGAGGCGGCGCGATACAGCACCTGCACGGTGACCTTCCACTGCGGGATGCCGAGCGACAACGCCGCTTCGCGCATCTGCGCCGGCACCAGGCGCAGCATCTCGTCGGTAGTGCGCACCACGACCGGCAGCACGATGAAGGCCAGCGACAGCGCGCCGGCAAACGCGGAGAAGCGCCCGCCGGTCTGCATCACGTACAGCGTGTAGACGAACAACCCCAGCACGATCGACGGTGCCGACAACAAGATGTCGTTGACGAAGCGCACTACCACCCCGGCCTTGCGTGCATTGCCGTATTCGGCCAGCCAGGTGCCGGCGGCAATGCCCAGTGGCGTGCCGATCGCCAGCGCCAGGCCGCACATCACCGCACTGCCGAAGAAGGCATTGAGCAGGCCGCCTTCCTGCATCGGCGGCGGTGTCATCTTGGTAAACAGGTTGATGTCGATGCCCGGCACGCCCTTGGACAACAAGGTCCACAGGATCCAGGCCAGGAAGAACAGACCGAACAGCGCGGTAACGCACGAGAGCAGCAGTGCGATCGCGTTGGTCACGCGGCGGCGGTTGTACAGCGATTGCGAGACCGAGGACATCAGTTGCCCTCCCGACGCGACAGCTGCATCAGCATGAAGCGCGCAATCGCCAGCACGATGAAGGTCACGATGAACAACACGAAGCCCAGCAGCAGCAATGCCGAGCGATAGGTTTCGGTGGCCTCGCCGAAGTCGTTGGCGATCAACGCGGCGATGGTGGTGCCGGGCTCCAGCAGCGACGGCGACAGCCGCACCGTGTTGCCGACCACGAACGCCACCGCCATGGTTTCGCCCAGCGCACGGCCCAGGCCCAGGAACACGCCGCCGATCACCGCGGAGCGGGTGTAGGGCAGCACGATGTCCCAGCTGACTTCCCATTTGGTGGACCCCAGCGCGTACGCCGATTCCTTCAGGCGCGTCGGCACGGTCAGGAATACTTCGCGCATCACCGAGGAGATGAACGGAATCACCATGATCGCCAGCACGAAGCCGGCGGTCAGCAACCCGATTCCCAACGGCGGGCCCTGGAACAACGGGCCGATCAGCGGCAGCGTGCCCAGGTGATCGTTGAGCCACGGCGTCACGTGCTCGGTCATCACCGGCACCAGCACGAACAGGCCCCACATGCCGTAGATGATCGACGGGATGCCGGCCAGCAGTTCGATGGCGGTGCCGACCGGGCCGCGCAACCAGCGCGGCGCCACCTCGGTGAGGAAAAACGCGATACCGAAACTCACCGGCACCGCGATCACCATCGCAATCAATGCGGTGACCAGGGTGCCGTAGATCGGCGCCAGCGCGCCGTATTTGTTTTCCACCGGATTCCAGTCGGCGGAATAGAAAAAGCTCAGGCCCTGCATCTGCAAGGCATGGCGCCCGCCCCACAGCATCGACAGCGCGGCGCTGCCGAGCGCCAACAGGACGAAGACGACCGTGGCGGCCAGCGCAAGCTTGAACAGGCGATCGGCACGTGCATCGCGCAGGTCGCGGCCGCGCGGGGCGGTCATCGCTTCGGGAATGGCGGTGGCATTCATTGGATTGGACTCGTCACCCGCGCACTGGCGGGAGCGTGAGACAGCAGGAACGGCGAGGCGCCCGCAGGCACCTCACCGCAGCGCAGCCCGCCATGACAGCGGGTGCAGGGCATCACTTGAACTCGCTGGCCCAGTAGGCCTGGATCTGCTTGACCAGTTCCGGCGGCAGCGGCACGTAATGCAGTCCGCTGGCCTGGGCCTGGCCGTTGTCCAGCGCCCACTTGAAGAAGTCCAGCGTCGCCTTGCTGCGCGCCGCATCCTTGGGCTGCTTGTGCATCAGCATGAAGTTGGTCGCGGTGATCGGCCAGGCCTTCTCGCCTGGGGCGTTGGTGATCACCAGGTTGAAATCCTTGGCGTTGGCCCAGTCGGCGCTGGCGGCAGCGGCGGCGAAGCTTTCCGCATTCGGCTCCACCCACTGGCCGGCCGCATTCTGCAGCGAGGCGTACGGCATCTTGTTCTGCAGTGCGTAGGCCAGTTCGACATAACCGATCGAACCCTTGATCTGCTGCACGTAGGAGGCCACGCCTTCATTGCCCTTGCCGCCGACGCCACCCGGCCACTGCACCGAGGTGCCTTCACCGACCTTGCTCTTCCACTCCGGGCTGACCTTGGACAGGTAGTTGGAGAAGTTGAAGGTGGTGCCCGAACCGTCGGAGCGATGCACCAGGTTGATCTTGGTCGCCGGTAGCGTCACGCCCGGATTGGCCGCGACGATCGCCGCGTCGTTCCACATCGTGACCTTGCCCAGGAAGATGTCGCCCAGCAGCGCGCCGGTCAGGCGCAGCTTGCCCGGTGCGATGCCTTCCAGGTTCACCACCGGCACCACGCCGCCGATCGCCGACGGGAACTGGCCCAGGCCGGCCTGCTGCAGTTCGGCGCTGTCCAGCGGCTTGTCGGTCGAACCGAAGTCCACCGTGCCGGCCTTGATCTGCGCGATACCGCCGCCGGAGCCGATCGACTGGTAGTTCACCTTGTTGCCGGTGGCGGCGTTGTAGTCGGCCGACCACTTGGAGACCAGCGGATAAATGAAGGACGCACCGGCGCCGGAGATCTCGGCGCTCTTGCTGTCGCCAGCGGTGGCACCTGCGGCGGTGGCACCCTTGGCGGTGTCGCCGGACTGCGCATCCTTGCCGGGCGAGCAGGCGGCCAGGGCGAGGGCGATGGTGAGAGACAGGGCGGTCAGGCTGGCCGACTGCAGTTTCATGGAAGCTCCGAGGCTGGGTTGGCCGGGGGACCCGGCAGACCACGCTATGAAATGATGTTTTTGTTACACGTGCATGACAGTGCCTTTTGGAGAAGGCATCACAAAAAAGACGCGACCCCTTGGGGGCCGCGTCCCGGTGCCGACGCCGGGGAGAGAGACGGCGTCGTTCCTGTCGCTGTGGCTGGCGTTACTTGGGCAGGTTCTTGGCCCAGTAGCCTTCGATCTGGGTCACCAGGCTGTCCGGCAGCGGCACGTAGTCCAGCTGCTTGGCCTGCGCATCGCCCTTGCTATAGACCCAGCGGAAGAACTCCAGCGTGTTCTTGAGGCCGGCCGGGTTCTTCGGTTTCTTCTGCACCAGGATGAAGTTGGTGGCGGTGATCGGCCAGGCGTTGTCGCCGGAGGCATTGGTCATCACCAGGTAGAAGTCCTTGCTGCTGCCCCAGTCGGCGCTGTTGGCGGCGGCGGCGAAGGTCTCGTCGGACGGCTGTACGAACTTGCCGGCGGCGTTCTTCATCGCGGTGTAGGCCATCTTGTTCTGCAGCGCATACGACAGCTCGACGTAGCCGATGCCGCCCTTGATCTGCTTCACGTACGCGGCCACGCCCTCGTTGCCCTTGCCGCCGATGCCGGTCGGCCACTGCACCGCGGTGCCTTCGCCGACCTTGCCCTTCCAGTCCGGGTTGACCTTGGACAGGTAGTTGGTGAAGTTGAAGCTGGTGCCCGAACCGTCGGAGCGATGCACCACGGTGATCTTGCCGTCGGGCAGCTTCACGCCCGGGTTGAGCGCGGCGATTGCCGGGTCGTTCCAGGTGCTGACCTTGCCCAGGAAGATGTCGCCCAGGGTCTTGCCGTCCAGCTTCAGCGCGCCTGCCGCCACGCCGGGCACGTTGACCACCGGCACCACGCCGCCGATCACCGAGGGGAATTGCGCCAGGCCGGCCGCGGCCAGTTCTTCCGGCTTGAGCGGTGCATCGGACGAGCCGAAATCCACGCTGGCTGCCTTGATCTGGGCAATGCCGCCGCCCGAACCGATCGATTGATAGTTGACCTGCTTCTTGGTGGCCGCGTTGTAGTCTGCCGACCACTTGGACATCACCGGGTAGATGAACGACGCACCGGCGCCGGTGACATCGGCGGCCTGGGCGCACAAGGCCAGCGAGGCGGTGAGCACGCCGACGGCCAGACGGGTCTTCAAAGAGTGGATCACGGAACAGCTCCTGTAGCGAAGGGATGAGGACGTCCCGCGGTCGTGCCATTGCAGGGCAGGGGCATGACCGCGCGGTGTCCGGGAGATGACATGCAGATGACGGCGTTGCGGTGACGCTTTTGCCGGGGCGGGTCAGGATGGTCGCCGCCGTGGCGCGCTCACAGAAAACGCATCACAGCGGCCGGTTCCACCGCGCACTTACCAATAGAACTGCGCACGTGCCTCGATGATCGACGGGTTGTCGTCCACCAAGCCACGCGTGGCGCTGTTGTAACGGGTGCTTTCCACCTTGGCGTAGTCGAGTGCGAGCTTGAAGTTGGAGCGCCAGTACCAGTTGGCACCGACCGTCCATACATCCATCTTGCCGCCCAGCACGCCGTCCACGAACGGCGTGGTGCCGTTGGAGACCAGATGTCCGTCGTTGAGGTCCAAGGTGTCGTAGCGCACCGCCAGCTGCCACATCCCCGAGGCCGGTGCGTTCGGCAGCGGGGTGGTCGGCACGCCGGCCTTGTAGCCCCAGGTCTCGCCGGTGATGTTCCAGACGCCGCTGACGTACCAGCCGTCACTCTTGTAATCGTGGGCGTTGCTGCCGATGCGCTTGGCGTTTTCCTGGAAGAATTCGCTCTGCAGCTTGAACGGGCCGGTGATCCACATCGCCTCGGCTCCGGCCACACCCACGCTGTCCACGTTGGTGATGGCGCCGCTGTCGATCAGGCGCACCGTGGTCAGGTCGGCGTCCGGGCGCGCGCGCAGGCGCAGGGTGTCGTCGTCGGTGTCGTAACCCAGGTAGCTCAGGCCGACGTGCAGCACGTTGCCGCTCTCGTTGATCGGCGCCCAGGTGCCGCGCGCGCCGTAGCCGCTGCCGTGTGCCTGGTTGCGGGTCAGTTCGCGGCCGAATGCACTGGCGGTGATGCTCCAGTTGTTGTCGCCCATGCCGTAGGCCACGCCCAGCCGGCGCGAGATGCCGTAGGTGTTGGTCACTGCTGCCTTGGAGACAAAGTCGTTGTTCTTGGTGCTGGACAGCTCTTCCAGGCTGTTGGGCTGCTTGAACTGGCCGACCTGCAGGTAGTTGTTGGCGTTGCCGGCGAACTTGTACTTGATGTTGTTGTCGAGGAAACGCCCGGTGCTGCGGATAGTGGTGCCGCGGATGGTGACTTCCTTCAGCACGCTGGGGTCGTAACCGGCCACCCATTCGAAATTGCCCGGGCCCTTGCCCTTGAGCACCAGCTCGGCACGCCGGATGCTGAACTCGGAATTGTCGCCGTTGGCACCGATCGGGCCATTGAGGTCCTGCACATCGTTGTGGAACCAGTTGCCATCGGCCTGGACCAGGCCTTCGAGCGACATCTCCGAACCACCGATCACGTCGATGGCGATTTCGGCGTGCGCAGCGGGTGCGGCCAGCGCCAGCAGCAGGGCGGAGCCAAGCAGGGTGGGAGAACGTTTCATGTGTGCCTTGCGACCTGAGAAAGTGAGCGCAGGCTATGGCGTGAAAGTTGCGTTAATGTGACAATTTCAGATCGCGTTGCAATCTGATATTTGTCAGTAAAGACAAAGATTTACGTGCGCTTGTTTTTTGTCAGCGTGTGTCATGAGTCTGAACGGGTCGCGCCTTATGACAGATGTGACAGCGGCGCAATTCGCCGTCTCAGCGCGCCCAGGCTTATTGCGACCTGAACCAACCACATGAAACTGTGGCGTATCAAGCGCCTTGTGCGTCGCACCACTTGCGCAGGCGCGTTCTAAATTGTTAGTTTCGAGGCCATGTTTCCTCGATTCCTCCAGCTGCTGTTGGTCTGCCTGCTCGCGCTCACTGCGTGGTCTGCGGCCGATGCGCATGACCGCATCCACGATGCTCTTGTGGGCGACGGCTTGGCGGTCATGACGGATGCTGGCGAAGAACGTGATGCAGCCGATGAGCTGCAGGGCGACGGGGACGCACAGACCCAGGTCGATTCCCATTCTGCAGATGACATCCCCTTGCTCTCCCAAGCATGGCCGGTGGTCGCACGTTATTTCCCCTCCTGGTACGCGCATTACGCGCCGGCAACTCAAAAACGCGACCTGATCCCGCAACTGCGTCCTCCCAACGCAGTGCGCGCCTGATCCTTCGTTAGTCGCGTCACCCGGTGCAGCGCACCGGCTTCCTTTGACTTGTGCGTCTTTGCACTTCGCGGTTCTCGCCGCGGAGAGCTATCCGTTACCTAGAGGTATCTCCCATGGAAAGTTTGCTAGAAGGTTTTCGTCATTTCCGTAAGGAAGTGTATCCGCGCCAGAGTGCGCGCTTTCAGGAACTGGCCGGTGGCCAGAGTCCGCATACGTTGTTCATCACCTGCGCCGATTCGCGTGTCATGCCGGAGCTGATCTTCTCCGCACAGCCGGGCGAACTGTTCGTCTATCGCAACATCGGCAATGTGGTGCCGCCTTACTCCCAGCATGTCAGCGGCGTGGTTGCGGCAATCGAATACGCCATTGCCGTGTTGGGCGTGCGCCACATCGTGATCTGCGGCCACACCGACTGCGGCGCGATGAAGGCCGTGCTCAAGCCAGAATCGCTGGAGGACGTGCCGTCCGTGGCGGCCTGGCTCAAGCACACCGATGCGGCGCGTCATGTCACTGCCCACCATGGACACGATCCGCACAGCCAGGAGGCACTGAGCTGCATGACCGAAGAAAACGTGGTCTCGCAGCTGGACCATCTGCGTACGCAGCCGGTGGTGGCCGCGCGTCTGGCTGCCGGTACCTTGCGCATCCATGGCTGGATCTACGACATCGCCCACGGCGAGATTCGTGCCTTCGATGCCGAGAAGGGTGGCTTCCGTCCGTTGTTGGCGGACAACACCCCCGAAGCCACCCCACGTCCGCGACTGCAGCAAGTCGTGCGCGCTGAACTCGCCTGAGGGAGCACATCATGAACACATCAGGTATCGGCGGATATTTCCGTCAGGGACTGTTCGGGCGTGACTTGTTGTCGTCGGTCGTAGTCTTTCTGGTCGCGCTCCCGTTGTGCATGGGTATCGCAATCGCTTCCGGCATGCCGCCGGCCACAGGCCTGATCACCGGCATCATCGGTGGACTGGTCGTTGGCTTCCTGGCGGGCTCTCCCTTGCAGGTGAGTGGACCGGCCGCCGGCCTGGCTGTGTTGGTGTTCGAACTGGTCCGCGAGCACGGTATTGCCGCACTCGGTCCGGTGATCCTGCTGGCTGGTGCGATTCAGTTGATCGCCGGTCTATGCCGTGCAGGCGTGTGGTTCCGGATGACGTCGCCGGCCGTGGTGGCCGGCATGTTGTCGGGCATCGGCATCCTGATCGTGGCCTCGCAGGCGCATGTGCTGATGGACGCCGCTCCCAAGGCGCGCGGTCTGGAAAACTTCGCTGCATTGCCGGCCGTGGTGTGGCAGGCGATCACCGAAGGAACCGGCCGTACCGCGTTGTTCGTGGGCCTGGCCACCATCGGCATCATCCTGGCATGGGACAAGCTGCGTCCGCAGCGTTTGCGTTTCCTGCCGGGTGCGTTGATCGCGGTGGTGGTGGTCACGGCGACGGTGCAGTTGCAGGGCCTGAACGTCAACAAGGTCGATGTGCCGACCAATCTGTTCTCGGCGATCAGCATCCCCAGCGTGGCGGACATCTTCGGCGTGTTCAATGCGACGTTGCTGGTGTCGGCGGTGACCTTTGCCTTCATCGCCAGCGCAGAGACCTTGCTGTCGGCGGCGGCGGTGGATCGCATGCATCAGGGCGCGCGTACGCAGTACGACCGTGAGCTGGCGGCGCAGGGGGTAGGCAATATGCTGTGCGGCTTCCTGGGCGCCTTGCCGATGACCGGCGTGATCGTGCGAAGTGCGGCCAACGTGCAGGCCGGCGCGGCCACGCGCATGTCCACGGTGCTGCATGGCGGCTGGTTGCTGGTCTTCGCGATGCTGCTGCCGTGGCTGTTGCGGATGACGCCGGTGGCGTGTCTGGCCGGCATCTTGGTCTATACGGGCGTGAAGATGATCAAGATCGGGCAGGTCAAGGAGCTGGCGACCTATGGTCGTGGCACCGCGGCGATCTACCTGGCGACCACCTTCGCGATCGTGGCGACCGACCTGCTGACCGGTGTGCTGATCGGCTTCGGCCTGTCGTTGCTCCGTCTGGCCCTGCATTCTGCGCGCCTGAAGGTGGACGTGCGCGAGCACGAGCACAAGAAGGACGAGATGCATCTGACCCTGCAGGGCTCGGCGACGTTCCTGAAGGTGCCGGCGATGGCGCGTACGTTGGAAAGCGTGCCGCCGAACACCGCACTGCATCTGGACGTGGCCAGGCTGCATCACGTCGACCATGCCTGCATCGAGTTGCTGCGCGACTGGAGCCGGAATGCGGCCTCGCGCGGCTGCGAGCTGGTGGTGGACTGGAACGAGTTGGATCGACGCGTGGAAGGACAGCCGACGGCGGAAAGCGTGCTGGTCGAACAGCGCGTGGAGCAAGCGAAGGCGGCGTAAACCTGCTGCAAACGCCCGGCCCTTGCGCTAGGCGATCTCTGTCGCGACCGGGTGATGCATGGCGCCGAAAGACGCATCATCCGGTCGCGATTTTTTTTTGGGGCGGGGATTGGGGAATCGGGAATCGGGATTCGCAAAAGCACACGCTGGCTTGTCGGCGTGGTTGCCTGGCGTGGGACGTGCAGGTTGCCTGGTTGTCGTGATGCCTGGTTAGTTTCTTGGAGTTGTCGGCCGTTCGTCAGGCGCGCGGGTCTTGTCGCGGTAGCGGCATAGGTCGTGGATCACGCAGCCTGGGCAATCGGGTTTGCGTGCCTTGCAGACGTAGCGGCCATGCAGGATGAGCCAATGGTGTGCGTCGTGCAGGAATTCGGCCGGAATGACCTTGACCAGTGTGTCCTCGACCGCGCGCACGTCCTTGCCTGCGGCAAGACCGGTGCGGTTGGCGACGCGGAAGATATGCGTGTCCACCGCCATGGTGGGCTCGCCAAACGCGGTGTTGAGCACGACGTTGGCGGTTTTGCGGCCGACGCCGGGTAATGCCTCCAGTGCAGTGCGATCGTGCGGCACCTGGCCGCCGTGTTGCTCCAGCAGGATCCTGCAGGTGGCGATGACGTTCTTGGCCTTGGCGTTGAACAGGCCGATGGTGGCGATGTAGCGCTTCAGGCCTTCTTCGCCCAGATCGAGAATGTCGCGCGGGGTATTGGCCACCGGATACAGCTTGCGGGTGACCTTGTTGACGCCGACATCGGTGGCTTGTGCCGACAGCAGCACCGCGATCAGCAACTCGAACGGCGTGGTGTATTCCAGCTCGGTGGTCGGGTGTGGATTGAGCTCGCGCAGGCGTGCGAACATTTCCTGTATTTCAGGCTTGCGCATGCTGCTGCCGCGCCGTGCCGGCGCGGATGCGTGGATCGCGTTCATGGCTGTGCTCCACCAGCGGCCTTGGCCTTGGCGCGCGCGAGGATGGCGGCAGCCAGCGGCGGTAATGCGGCGGCGGCCGGTTGGCTGGGCGCCGGTGCCGGCGTCCGGCGTGCATCGCGTTCGGCGGCGCGACGTTGCAGGCGCGCGGCGCGTGCACGGTAGCGGTCGCGTGCGGCCCAGGCATCGCGCAGCCGTAGCTGTGTGGCAAGCAATGCCGCGCTCAGCTGCGGGCAGGCCGGATCCAGCAGGTCGTCGCGCGGATCGGGTCGGTACTCCATCAGGCCCAGTGCCAACGCACGATCGAGATCGTCCGCGTGGACGCAGTCGAACAGCTGCAGGGCCAGTGGACGTGGTGCCGGTGTAGGGTCGGACGTCATGGCAGGCCGATCAGCGGTTGAGAAAGTGCGCGGGGCGTTTTTCGAGAAAGGCGCCGGTGCCTTCGCGCATGTCGTCGCTGGCGAAAAGCAGCGCAAATTGCGCGGTTTCCAGCTGCAGGCCTTCTTCGATGGCGCATTCGCCACCGAACACCACCGCATCCAGAATGCCGCGTAGCGCGAGCGGTGCGGCGGCGGCCAGGCGCTGTGCCAGGGCAAGAGTTTCTTCCCGCAGTGCCTCCGGCTCGACCACGCGATTGACCAAACCCAACTGCAACGCGCGTGCGGCATCGATTGGCAGGCCGAGCAGGCACAGTTCCAGCGCCGCCGCTCGCCCGGTCAGACGCAACAGCCGTTGTGTGCCGCCGAAACCGGGGATCAGGCCGAGATTGACCTCCGGCTGCCCCAGCCGTGCGATGGATGCGGCAATGCGCAGATGGCAGGCCATCGCCAGCTCCAGTCCGCCACCGAGCGCAAAGCCGTTGACCATGGCGATCACCGGCTTGGGCATGCGCTCGATCCGGCGCATCAGCTGCTGACCGAGCAGCGAGAACGCGCGGCCCTGCATCGCCGACAGATCGCGCATCTCGGCGATGTCCGCGCCGGCGACAAACGCCTTGGGGCCGGCACCGGTCAGGATCACCACGCGGATATCGTCCGCGTTCGCTGCCTCGGCAAAGGCGTGATCCAGCGCCCGCAGCGTTTCCTGGTTCAAGGCGTTCAGTTTGTCCGGTCGATTGACCGTGATCGTCCGTACACTGGCGTGGTCGGCGATCAGAATGACGTGATTGGACATGGAAATCCTTACGAACGTAAAAAATTAGTAAATGCGGAACTTCCGAAAGCCTTGCTGGTCATAGCTTTCGTGATAAGTAGCGGTTCGCTATCGCGGCCGCTATCCTAGCGCGTCATCTCAGGCGGCAGACCCGTCCTGTGCCACCACCCTGGAGAATTGTTTGATGAAGTTGCGTTCTATCGCGGTCGCTGTGGCGGCCCTGGCCCTGTCGGGCAATGCACTGGCCCAGGACACGACGTCCGAGAAGGGCAAGTTGAGCTATTACTTCGGCTACGACTACGGCAACAACCTCGCCGAGCTCACCGGCCGCGGCGAGCAGCTCGACATCAACTCGGTGGTAAAGGGTCTGCAGGACGCCTATGCCAAGAAGCAGCCGGCGATCACCGCCGACCAGCTGAAGCCGGCTGTCGAAGCGTTCCAGAAGCGTGAGCAGGGCCGTGCCCAGCAGGCCAAGGCCGAGTACGACAAGGCCGCTGCTGCTAACAAGACCAAGAGCGACCAGTTCCTGGCCAAGAACAAGGGCACCGCTGGCGTGCAGACGCTGCCGAGCGGCGTGCAGTACCGCGTGATCGAAGCAGGCAAGGGCGCCAAGCCGACCCAGGCCAGCACCGTGCAGCTGGAAGTGGCCGGTCCGTTCCCGTTCGGCGACCGCGAGAAGGCGCGTCCCGCGCAGCAGATCCCGGCCATCAAGGTCAGCGAAGTCGAAATGCAGGCCATGCGCGACACGCTGCTGCAGATGCCGGCTGGTTCGAAGTGGGAAGTGACCCTGCCGCCGGAGAAAGCCTACGGTGCCGATCCGCGTACCCCGTTCCCGCCGAACGTGGCTGTGCAGTTCGAGATCAAGCTGGTCAGCGTCAAGTAATTGCCTTTGATGTTGCTGCGACAACGCCGGCCACCAGGCCGGCGTTGTCGTTTGGGTTCACCGGATACGCGTGACAGGATGGCGGAACGGCGTGACGATGCGGTGTGGCGGGAGGCAGCGATGAGCGACATCGATTCGAACCGCAGTGGCCTTCCCAGCCCGTGTATCGGTGTATGTTCGCTGGACGCGCAGGCGCACTGTGTCGGCTGCCTGCGCAGCCTGGATGAAATTGCACGTTGGATGAGCATGAGCGACGGCGAACGTCAGGAGTATCTGCACACGGTTCTGCCCGCGCGCGCGTTGGCCGCGCGGCTGCCCGAATGTGCGCAGCTGCAGCGTGCGTTGTATGCGCTGGACACCGCGCCCGACGGGCCTGGCTGGAATCATGCCGAATTGATCGATCTGACCGAAGGCGGCGCGTCAGCCGAGGCCGCGGTGCTGTGCGGCCTGGTGGCGCGCACGCACGGCACCACGGTGCTGCTGACCCGGCGCACCGACAGCCTGCGTCACCATGCCGGGCAGGTCAGTTTTCCCGGTGGACGGGTCGAGCCGTCGGATGCGGATGCGGCCGCTGCGGCCTTGCGCGAGAGTTGCGAAGAAATCGCGCTCGGCGCCGGTCAGGTGCATGCGCTGGGATATCTGGATCCGTTTCTGACCGTGAGCGGCTTTCGCGTCACGCCGGTGGTGGCGGTCATCGACCCGGCGTTCGTGGCGGTGCCGCAGCCGGATGAAGTGGCCGAGGTGTTCGAGGTGCCGTTGGCCTATCTGATGGACCCGGACAATCTGCGCAGCGTGGAGCTGGAGTTTCGCGGCCGGCCACGCCGCGTGCTGGAATACGACTGGCCGGGCCACCGCATCTGGGGTGCCACCGCGGCCATTCTCCTCAATCTTCGTCGTCGTCTGGAGCAGGTTGCATGAGTGCGGAACTCCACTGGACCACGCTGGTCGACAGCGCCACGTTGGCAGCAGCATTGCCGCACCCGCGGTTGCGACTGCTGGACGCGCGCGCTGCGCCACCGACTGCGCCGGACCCGGATGCAGCGCGCAAGGCCTATGCGCAGGGGCATCTGCCAGGCGCGCACTACGCCGATCTCGACGACGATCTGGCCGATCTGTCGCGGCCTGCACGGGGGCGGCATCCGCTGCCGCACAGCGCCGCATTCGCCAGGCGGCTGGGCGAGTGGGGGATCGACCCGGACAGCCAGGTGGTGATCTACGACGCTGCCGACGGCAGCATGGCCGCGGCGCGGGCGTGGTGGATGCTGCGGCTGATGGGGCATCGTCGCGTGGCGGTGCTCGATGGCGGATTGGCCGCCTGGCGCGCTGCGGGGTTGCCCGAAAGCGCCGAGCCGCCTGCAGTGCGCGATGGCGTGGCATATCCAGGCAGCTTTGACAGCGATGCCGTGGTCGAGGCCGAGCAGATTCTGGCGCGGCTGGATCAGGCGCCGGGCTGGTTGCTGGACGCGCGTGCGGGCGAGCGTTTTCGCGGCGAGGCGGAGCCGGTCGATCCGGTGGCCGGGCATGTGCCCGGTGCGGTGAGTCGTCCCCTGGGTGTGAGCCTGCGCAACGGCCATTTCAAGCCGGCAGGGGAGCTGCGTGCGGAGTTGGCTCCGCTGCTGGGCGCGTATCGCCCCGAGCAGGCGGTGGTGATGTGCGGTTCGGGCGTGACCGCGTGTCATCTGCTGCTGGCATTGGAAGTGGCCGGCTTGTCGGGCGCGCGCGTTTACGCCGGGTCCTGGAGCGGTTGGGTGCAGGATTCGACACGTCCGGTCGCGACCAGCCCCTGATTGCAGGCACAATGGCGGCAGGAACGGTGACCTGTGGGGACGCAGGTTCGCTGCGCGGAGCGCAGTTTCTTGCAGTGCTGGGTGACTCATGCGGTTGCAGTTGCAGGTCGGCGCGCTGTGCGTCGCGATGCTGTCGATGGCGGCCTGTTCGGCCGGGTCGACCGCCGACGCTGACGGTGCGCGCATCGCCGGTCGTGAACAGGGCGACCGCCATGCGGTGTATCAAGTTGAACTCGAACGTGTACGCGCCAAGCGCCTGCAGCGCTTGCGTGCGCCCGACGGTTGGCTGAGCTTCACCGGCTCCGGGCGCGTGCGTGCAGGCCGGTACCAGGTGGGTAGCGATCCGCGCAGCGATCTGGTATTGCCGGCCGGCCCTGCGCAACTGGGGCAGCTGACGCTGGGTACCGACGGCCGCGTGCACTTCGAAGCCGCGGTCGCCGCACAGGTGCACTTGAACGGGCAGCGCGTCGAGCGCGTACGCCTGGAGCCGGAGCGCGCAGGGCAGCGCGGTGATCGCCTGGATGTGGAAGGGCGGCAGTTCTATCTGGTGCAGACCGGCAGCCTGTTCGGCTGGCGTTTCCGCGACCCGGCAGCGCCGCTGCTGACCCACTTCGCCGGGCTGGAATATTTTCCGACCGATCCGCACTGGCGCATCCAGGCGCGCTGGCAGGCGTATCCCACGCCGCGTACGACCACATTGCTGACCTCGATCGGTACACCGCTCACCGTCGAGGTGCCGGGCGAGGCGGTGTTTTCGCGCAATGGCCAGGAGTATCGGTTGCAGCCGATCGTCAGCGACGACGGGCAGGGTCTGTTCTTCCTGTTCGCCGATCGCACCAGCGGCAAGGAAAGTTATGGCGGCGCGCGCTATCTCCATACCGCAGCGCCACGTGAGGGCCGGCTCGTGCTCGACTTCAACCTGGCCGAGAATCCACCCTGCGCGTTGACGCCGCACGTGGTCTGCCCGATCGCATCGCCGGAAAATCGCCTGGACCTGGCGGTAAATGCAGGCGAGAAGACCTACCGCGCGGCCGAACGCTGAGCGCTGCACCAGCGAAGACAGCATGCGGTGTCGATGGCGTTGTGCCGCTGCTAGCGCGGCGTATGCGGCCAGCTGACTGCCGCTTCGATCTGCGGCCACGGAAACAGCGGCCCTGGGTCGAGCTTGCGTTGGATCTTGCGCGACGGGTCATCGCTGGCTGCTTCCCGAGTGGTGTCCAGTGCCTGGTGGCCGGCGATGCGGCGTACCGATGGCAGCTGCTGTTGCAGCCATTGCAGCAGCGTGATCAGCGCGCTGATCTGCACCTGCGGATACGGTTCGTTCATGCACTGATGGCGCGAGTCCAGCCAGTGCGGGTAACGGCCGCTGTTGACCAGTTCGATGCCCAGCGTATGCGGGTTGTGGCCGCGCACGTGATGGGCGACGCGCTCCAGCGCGACGTATTGCTGGATGCTGCCGTTGCGGTCGATGTAGTAATGCCCGCTGTTGCCGGTGCCGCTGTCGTAGAGCACGCGTTCGCCGTATTCGCGCGCCATCGCCATGTCGGGCAGTTCGGTGCAATGGATGACCACCATGTCGATCTGCGTGAGCGCGCGTCGCGCCAGCCGCGATTCGTAGGACAGCGGCGCGTAGGTGATCGGTGGCGACGGCAGGACGGCATCGGACATGGGGCGGATGCTAGCATTCGACGATGGCTTTGAATCCCGACAGCCCTTTGGGCCAATTGATGGCAACCCTGCCGCAGACCGGCCAGGTGACCTGGATCGGCGTGCGCCCGGCGCGCGACGTGGACATGATCGAGGTGGACGCGGCGCAGGCCACCACCGGCATCGGCCTGGTCGGCGACCGCTACAAGGGCGGCAGCGGCAAGCGTGGCGTGACCCTGATCCAGGCCGAGCATCTGCCGGTGATCGCGGCGCTGGCTGGTCACGCAGTGATTGCGCCGGCCACCTTGCGCCGCAATCTGGTGGTGTCCGGCATCCCGCTGATCGCCCTGAAAGGGCGTCGCTTCCGCATCGGCGGTGTCGAGCTGGAAGGCACTGACCCCTGCGATCCGTGCTCGCGCATGGAGGATGCGCTGGGGGCGGGCGGCTACAACGCCATGCGCGGCCATGGCGGCTTGTGCGCGCGCATCCTGCGTGGCGGCGTGCTGCGCATCGGCGATACGGTGCAGGCGCTATGAGCCGCGGTCATTGCATCCTGTCGCACGGCTTCGAAAGCGGCCCGGACGCGCTGAAGGTCACCGCCCTGGCCGACGTCGCCGGGCAGCTGGGCTGGACCCACGAGCGCCCGGACTACACCGATCTGGACGCACGCCGCGAGGTCAGTTCGCTCGGCGACGTGCAGGGCCGGCTGCAACGCCTGCTGCAGATCGCGCGTGCGGCGGCCGACAAGGGCCCGCTGGTGCTGGTCGGTTCCAGCCTGGGCTCGTACATCGCCGCGCAGGTGTCGTTGCAGGTGCCCACGCGCGGGTTGTTCCTGATGGTGCCGCCGACCAGGATGGGGCCGTTGCCGGCACTGGATGCGGCGCGCGTGCCGATTTCCATCGTGCATGCCTGGCGCGATGAATTGATTCCGGCCAGCGAGGTGATCGCCTGGGCGCAGGCGCGGCATGCGCGCTTGTTGCTGGTCGACGACGAACACCGGCTGGCATCGCATGTGGATGCGTCGGCACGCGCCTTCGCCGAACTGTTGCAGAGCCTGTGATGCGCAATGGTCTGAAGACGTGCGGGCTGCGGGGCCTGCGATGAACGTGCTGACTCGCGAAGCCAGCGATGGCGATGCCGTAGCGATCGAACTGCTGACGATGGTCGCGTTCATGCGCGACGAACATAGCCGCCACGACGAGCAGCACGTGATCGCCGCCTTGCGCGACGACGGCGCGCTGGCGCTGTCGCTGGTGGCCGACCACGACGGCTATGTGGTCGGCCACCTGGCGGTATCGCCGGTGTCGCTGTCGGACGATTCGCCCGGCTGGTACGCGTTGGGGCCGCTGGCGATCGGGCCGGGGCATCAGCGCCAGGGACTGGGCACGCGCCTGGTGCAGGCGGCGTTGGCCAGTTTGCGCCAGCGTGGCGCTGCCGGTTGTCTGGCATTGGGCGAGCCGGCGTTCTTCAGGCGTCTGGGTTTTGCGGTGGAGCCGGGGTTGGTGTTGCCCGGCGTCCCGGCATCCGAGCTGCAGGCGCTGGCGTTCGGCGACCGTCTGCTGCCGCTGGCCGATGTTGCCTATCACCCGGCCTTCGGACTGGGTTGAGTCCAGCTGCTGGCGACCAGTTGGCGTGATCCACGCCGGGCCTTGCGTGCGGAGGGACAGCTCTTGCTCCGTCTCGGGAACGCATGGACACCGGATCCTGGCGGTTGCGTGTCGGCGAGCGCTCGCCGCGTTTTTCCAGGGCGCCTGGAAATCAGCGGGGTGGCGGCCTTCAGGAGCTTGAACATATCTGTGAAGGCTGCTGCTTGCCATGCTGTGCTTGAACGCGACCAGGCCGGTAATTTGGCTTGCGTCGCAGGCTGACCTACACTTCGCCGCATTGCCCACGGTCTGAGGATTGGTCCAATGCGCCATTGATGCCGCCGTCGTGATGACGGCCTTGACCCGTTGCTGGTCCGCTTGGATCGGCGCGTGTGCTGGCATGCAATGGAGACCGGTATGACCTGTCCGTCGTTGACGCTGGAAAGCGTTGCGTATGTGCTGCCCGATGGCAGCTCGCTATTTTCCGATCTGACCATCCACATCGACCAACGCGCCACGGGCCTGGTCGGGCGCAATGGCGTGGGCAAGAGCGTGCTTGCGCGCCTGCTGGCCGGCGAGGTGCTGCCCAGCGCAGGGCGTTGCGTGCGCAACGGCAGCGTGCATTACCTGCCGCAGCGCGTGCGCGTGGCGCCGGGACAGAGCATTGCCGAACTGGCCGGTGTTGCGCCGCTGCTGGATGCGCTGGACCGTATCGCCGCCGGCAGCGTTGCGCCCGCCGATTTTGAACTGGTCGGCGAGCGCTGGACCGCCCATGCGCAATTTGCCGCAGAACTCGAACGGCAAGGCCTGGGTGGGCGCGACCCGCGTGCACCGGCCGCGCAGCTCAGCGGCGGCGAAGCGACGCGCGTGGCACTGGCCGGTGCGTTTCTGACCCGGCCGGACCTGTTGATTCTGGACGAGCCCAGCAATCACCTGGATGGCCCGCAACGGCAGCGGCTGATGGATCAGCTGCTGGCGTGGAGCGGTGGCTTGCTGGTGATCAGCCACGACCGCGACCTGCTCGATGCGATGCAGCGCATTGTCGAATTGTCCGCGCAGGGGCTGCGCAGCTACGGCGGCAATTACACGTTCTATGCACAGCAGCGCGCCATCGAACAGCAGGCAGCCAGCGAATTGCTGGCCCAGCGCAAACAGGCGCGTGCACGCGGTGAGCAGGCGCTGCGCGAACAGCAGCAGCGTCAACAGCAACGCCAGGCACGCGGCGCGCGTGCCGCAGGGCAGGCAAACCAGGCCGCGATCCTGCTCGGCGCGCAGAAGCAGCGCAGCGAGGTCAGCGCGGGGCGGCTGCAACAGCACCGCCAAGCCGAACAGGCGCGGTTGAGCGAGGCGGTGGTGCAGGCCGCAGCGCTGGCGCA
The DNA here is from genome assembly GCF_002940665.1 of Xanthomonas arboricola. Taxonomy (GTDB): domain Bacteria; phylum Pseudomonadota; class Gammaproteobacteria; order Xanthomonadales; family Xanthomonadaceae; genus Xanthomonas; species Xanthomonas arboricola_B. The sequence goes on along the minus strand of NZ_MIGY01000003.1, from coordinate 72,280 downwards.
GGACGACCCCACGATCGCACTCCTGGCGCCGACATCGCCCGCCGGCGCATCGCGGCAGCTGGCCACGCTGCAGCAGGTGGAGCTGGCCGACGGACGGCTGGGCGGGCGGCAGGTGGATCTGCTGCTGCATGGGCAGCCGCGGATCGGCCTGGTCGGCCCCAACGGCAGCGGCAAGTCGTCGTTGCTGCAGCTGCTGGCCGGGCGCCTGCAACCCAGCGCGGGGCAATGCCAGGTGCACGTGCCGGCGGCGTATCTGGATCAGCACCTGGGGCTGCTGGATCCGGCGCGCTCGGCCGCTGCGCAGCTGCAGGATGCAGATCCGGACGCGCCAGCCCACGCACAGCGGCTACGCCTGGCGCTGCTGGGGTTGGACCAGCAGCGTGCCGACCTGCCCACCGGCCAGCTCAGCGGCGGCCAACGGCTCAAGGCGGCACTGGCGTGTGCGCTGTACCGGGCGCAGCCGGCGCAACTGCTGTTGCTGGACGAGCCGACCAACCACCTGGACCTGGCCGCGGTGGAAGCGATCGAGGCGCTGCTGCGCAGCTACCAGGGGGCGCTGATCGTCGCCTCGCACGATGCCGCCTTCCTGCAGCGGCTGGGCCTGCAGCAGCGCCTGGAGACTGCGCAGCCGCAGTGGCGGCTGGCGCCGTGGTGAACCGCGCAGCGGGCGATCCGGCCGGCGGGCTGGTAAAGCCGGCTCCGATGGCCGACCATTTGCGCCCCGCCCGCGGCGGCCACGGCTTTGCCCTCCCGGGCGCCGGCCCAGCGTCCTGCTCCCACGCTCGCCCCCACGGCCAGCGTCTCCATCGATACCTGCCTACGTGAAATTCTTCGCATCCTGTGCCAAGGGCCTGGAATACCTGCTTGCCGACGAGCTGCTGTCGCTCGGTGCCAGCAAGGCCACCGCCACCATCTCCGGCGTCAACGTCGAAGGCGACCTGCGCGACGCGCAGCGCGCCGTGCTGTGGTCGCGCCTGGCCAGCCGCGTGTTGTGGCCGCTGAGCGAGTTCGATTGCCCGGATGAGGATGCGCTGTATGCCGGCGTGGCCGAATTGCCGTGGGACGAGCACTTGTCCGTCGGCCACACGCTGTCGGTGGACGCGCATGTCTCCGGTACCGCGATCACGCACGCCCGTTACGCGGCGCAGCGGATCAAGGACGCGGTGGTCGACACCATGCGCCGGCAGGGCCTGGAACGTCCGTCGGTGGATGTGGACAGCCCGGATCTGCGTCTGAACCTGTCGCTGCGCAAGGGCCGCGCCACCATTTCGGTGGATCTGGGCGGCGGCCCGCTGCACCGGCGCGGTTGGCGCATGGCGCAGAACGATGCGCCGCTCAAGGAGAATCTGGCCGCGGCGGTGTTGCTGCGCGCCGGTTGGCCGCGCGCCTACGCCGATGGCGGCGGCCTGCTGGATCCGATGTGCGGCAGCGGCACCTTGCTGATCGAAGGCGCGCTGATGGCCGCCGACGTGGCGCCCGGCCTGCAGCGCTATGGCAGCGATCTCCCCAGCCGCTGGCGCGGCTTCGACCGCGAGGGCTGGCAGCAACTGGTGGGCGAAGCACGCGAGCGCGATAGTCTTGGCCGCGCCGCGCTCCGGCAGGTGATCCACGGCAGCGACATGGACCCGCATGCGATCCGCGCCGCGAAAGAAAATGCGCAAGTGGCTGGCGTGGCCGAGGCGATCTGGTTCGGCGTGCGCGAGGTGGGCGACCTGCAGACCCCGCCGCAGGCCACCGGCGTGGTGGTGTGCAATCCGCCCTACGACGAACGTCTGGCCGCCGATGTGGCGCTGTATCGCCGCCTGGGCGATACCCTGCAGCGCGCGGTGCCGCAATGGCGGGCCAGCCTGCTGTGCGGCAACGCCGAGCTGGCGTATGCCACCGGCCTGCGCGCGGGCAAGAAATACCAGCTGTTCAATGGCGCGATCGAGTGCGCGTTGATCGTCTGCGACCCGATCGCGGTGCCGCGGCGCACCCCGCTGGCGGCGCCGACCGCGCTCAGCGAAGGCGCGCAGATGGTCGCCAACCGCCTGCGCAAGAACCTGCAGAAGTTCAAGAAGTGGCGCGCACGCGAAGGCATCGAATGCTTCCGCGCCTACGATGCCGATCTGCCGGAATACTCCGCCGCCATCGACGTGTACCAGCAAGCCGATGGCGATCGCCGCGTGTTTCTGCATGTGCAGGAATACGCGGCGCCGGCGACGATTCCGGAAGCCGACGTGCGCCGCCGTCTAGGCGAACTGCTGGCCGCCGCACGCGAGGTGTTCGAGGTGCCGGGCGAACGCGTGGCGCTCAAATCGCGCGAGCGCGGCAAGGGCGGTAGCAAGTACGGCCGCTTCGAGCAGCGCAACGAGTTCATCAACGTGCGCGAGCATGGCGCGCTGCTGCGGGTGAATCTGTTCGATTACCTGGACACCGGCCTGTTCCTGGATCATCGCCCGTTGCGCGGCACCATGGCCACGCAATCGAAGGGGCGGCGCTTCCTCAACCTGTTCTGCTACACCGGCGTAGCCAGCGTGGAAGCGGCGGTGGCCGGCGCGAGCTCGACCACCAGCGTGGACCTGTCCGGTACCTATCTGCAGTGGTGCGCCGACAACCTGGCCCTGAACGGCCAGGCCGGCAGCAAGCACAAGCTGGTACAGGCCGACGCGTTGGCCTGGCTGGAAGCCGAGCGCGCGCATTTCGACGTGATCTTCTGCGACCCGCCGACCTTCTCCAACTCCGCACGCGCCGAAGACTTCGACATCCAGCGCGAGCACGTGCGGCTGTTGCGCGCGGCAGTGGCGCGCCTGGCGCCGGGTGGGGTGCTGTATTTCTCCAACAACTTCCGCCGCTTCAAGCTGGACGAGGAACTGGTGGCCGAGTTTGCGCAGTGCGAGGAAATCAGCCCGCGCACCATCGACCCGGATTTCGAGCGGCATGCGCGCATCCATCGCGCCTGGCGGTTGACCGCCTGAGGAAGTGGCCCGGTCGTGTCTGACCGGGCAGTGCGCGCAGGGCGCGTGGGATCGCCGCATTCGTGCGGCTGCCGCGCGCCGTGTCACCGGTGGCGCCCGATCGCGCAGGCGCAGGCGCGGCCGCACAGGCGAGGGCAGGGCGGCCAGCCAACAAGCCCACCACAGCGCTGCGGTATGCTGATTCGCATGCTCTGGAGTCAACGATGACCGCACCACCCCGGATTGCCTTTCTCGCCAGTCACGCCGAGCCGGCGGTGACCGCGCGCGCGCGTCTTGTGCAGCGCTATGGCGATCATGCGCTGGACAGCGCCGACATCGTCTGCGCCCTGGGCGGGGACGGCTTCATGCTGCAGACCCTGCACCGGCACGGCGCTGCCAGCAAGCCGGTATTCGGCATGAAGCTGGGCTCGGTCGGGTTCTTGATGAACCAGTACCGCGACGACGAGGACGACCTGCTCGCGCGTCTGCAACGTGCCGAACCGGCGCACCTGCGCCCGCTGGAAATGCAGGTGCAGACCGAGTCCGGTGCTAGCACGGTGTCGCTGGCCTACAACGAGGTCTCGCTGCTGCGCCAGACCCGCCAGGCCGCGCACCTGAGCGTGGATCTCAATGGCCAGACCCGCATCGCCGAGCTGATCGGCGACGGTGTCATGGTCGCCACGCCAGCCGGCAGCACCGCCTACAACTATTCCGCGCACGGGCCGATCCTGCCGCTGGGCTCGCACACCCTAGCGCTGACGCCGATCGCCCCGTATCGCCCGCGCCGCTGGCGTGGCGCCATCCTCAAGGCCGATACCGAAGTGTGCTTCCGCGTGCTGGACCCGTACAAGCGCCCGGTCAGCGTCACCGCCGACTCGCACGAGATCCGCGACGTGGTCGAAGTGACCATCCGCGAATCCACCCAGCGCCAGGTGACGCTGCTGTTCGATCCCGAACACAATCTGGAAGAACGCATCTTCAGCGAACAGTTTGCGGTTTGAGGAGCGGGGATTGGGGAGTGGGATTCGGGATTGGCAACGGCAGCAGCGCGACGTGCAGCCGAGCCTGTGCGTGCCCAAGGTACGATGCAGTGCAAGTAACCATCTCAAATCCCAGAACATTCGTTGTTGCTCTAACCCATTCCCCAATCCCGATTCCCCATTCCCGGCACCCCAATGGCTGATAATTCCCCAAGACTCCTGACCGTCGCAGTGACCTCGCGCGCGCTGTTCGATCTCGAAGAAGGCCATGCGCTGTTCGAGGCCGATGGCGTGGAGGCGTATTCGGCGTTTCAGCGCGAGCATGAGGACGACATCCTGGAGCCGGGCGTGGCCTTTCCGGTGGTGCGCAAGCTGCTGGCGCTCAACCACGATGTGCCCGAAGAAACCCCGCGTGTGGAAGTGATCCTGCTGTCGCGCAACTCCGCCGACACCGGGCTGCGCATCTTCAATTCGATCCAGCACTACAACCTGGGCATCGTGCGTGCGACCTTCACCTCGGGTCAGCCGACCTGGCCGTACGTGAAGCCGTTCGGCACCGACCTGTTCCTGTCGGCCAACCCGGAGTCGGTACGGCGTGCGCTCACCCATGGCATTGCGGCGGCGACCATCATGCCGCGCGCGCCGGGCGAACGCGCCGAAGCCGCCGCGGCGATCGTGGACAACGACGAAAGCCGCCTGTCGACGCAGCTGCGCATCGCCTTCGACGGCGATGCGGTGATCTTCGGCGACGAGAGCGAACGCATCTCGCGCGAGCAGGGCGTAGAGGCATTCGGGCGCCACGAGCGCGAACGTGCGCGCGAGCCGTTGTCGGTCGGGCCGTTCCGCAATTTCCTGTCGGCGCTGCATGCGCTGCAGGCGGCATTCCCGCCGGGCGAGGCCTCGCCGATCCGCACCGCGCTGGTCACCGCGCGCTCGGCGCCGGCGCACGAGCGGGTGATCCGCACCCTGCGCGAATGGGGCGTGCGTCTGGACGAGGCGCTGTTCCTCGGTGGGCGGCACAAGGGGCCGTTCCTGGAGGCGTTTGGCGCGGACATCTTCTTCGACGATTCGCAGCACAACATCGACAGTGCGCGCCAGCACCAGCACGTGGCGGCCGGCCACGTACCGCATGGCGTGGCCAACGATCCGCCGGGCAGGTGAGCGAGGCATCGAAGCCTACTGGACGCGCCGCGCTGCGCTCCAGCTGGCGCCAGCTGGAGCTGTACTTCGCCGACGACACCGTGCAGACCCGCATGTCGCGCTGGGCGCCGTACCGGCTGATGCTGCCGTATACGCGCGGCATGCTGGCGGCGCTATGGCTGCAGCCGCGGCCCGAACGCATCGGCCTGATCGGCTTCGGCGGCGGCGCGCAGGCCAAGTTCTGCCACCGGTATCTGCGCAGCACGCGCATCGAGGCGGTGGATGCCGATGCGCAGGTGCTGGCGTTGCGCGATGCGTTTGGCGTGCCGCGCGACGATGCACGGCTTGAGGTTACGCATGGCGACGGTGCGCAATGGATCGGTACGCGTGCCGGGCGCTACGACTTGTTGCTGCTGGATGCCTACGATGCCGATGGCATCCCACCGGCGTTGTGCACGCCCGAGTTCTACGCCGCTTGCCGCGCTGCGCTGACGCCAGGCGGTGTGCTGGCGCTGAACCTGTTCCAGGTGCCGCTGGCCGGGCATCTGGCCGCGCTGCGCGAGGTATTCGATGGGCGGGTGCTGCTGCTGCCCGAGCCGGATCCGCGCAACCAGCTGCTATACGCCTGGAACGGCAAACGCACGCCAGGCACTGCGGAGCAGGCGCTGGCGACGTTGCCGTGGCCGGCGCGTCGGCAACTGCGGCCGTCGATGCTGCGGCTGCAGGCAGCGTGGATGGAGCGGGCCTGGCGGTTTTCGTAAGCCGCTGTCGGGCGCGCGGCGTCAGCCTGCGCAAGAGAAAATCCCAATATCGCTCGCAAGCGCGCGCTTATGGGAGCAGCGGAGTTTCCGCATCTGCCAGCGGCAGCTGGATATCGGTCAGCCGCCAGCGCAGCCCTTGCCGGGTCAGCACGAATACCACCGGCGCTCCGGTCGCGGTGCGGGTGGTGGCGGTGAAGCGGCGGGTGGATTCGAAGCGCTGCTCGGCGCCTTGCAGCGGACGCGCCGGCGCCGGCGCCGCATAGGTGTCCGGGCTGACGGTGTCGCCGGTGACGCGATTCCACACGCTATGGCCTTGCAGCAGCGCGCCGATGCCCAGCGGCGTCACCAGCGTGTCCACGCCGGCACCGCTGATACCGCTGGCGAGCTGCAGGGCGAACCCGCCGAGCAGGCTCGATTGCATGCGGCTGCCGGCCTGGCGAACCAGGTAATCGTCCAGCTGCGCCTTGAGGTTGACCCGCAGGCTGGGGAAATCCACATGGCGTTCCAGCTGCGCCGCGTCGCGATTGGCGACTGCCTGGCTGATGCCGCGAATGGCCAGGTACGGGCCTGCAACCACATAGCTGACAAGCAGCAGCACGGCCAGTACGGGCAACAGCAACCAGCGCTTGTTCATGGTGTGCAGTTCATCGCGGTGGTTGGCGCAAGACGCAGCGATGCACAGTGCCGCGCAGCGAGAGATCGCTTCGGTGTGCCGACCGCCGGCGTCGCGTCGATGGCTGTCGGCGCCGCGCGATTCATCAAAATTCCAGATCCAGCGCGGCGCACAGGTAATCGACGAACGGCGCCAGCACCACCAGGTCGGCCTCGATGGTCTGGCGCAGGCGCGGGCCGGTCATGACGGCATCGTCGAGATGACGCAGATACGCCCAGTTGCGATGCTTGAGATCGTCGATGAACTCGAACTCGTTGGGAAAACCGCGCGGTGCACGCACCAGCTTCTCGCTGTCATCCAGCGCGAACTTGCGGCGCAGTTTGGGTTCGTAGGCGGCCGCTTTCCAGTTGGCTGGATTGTCGAAAATGAACTGGCGCAGCTTGCGCTGGGTGTCCGGCTCCGGATGCCACAGCCCGGCACCGACGAAACTCTCGCCCGGCTGCAGATGGATGTAGAACGACGGCGCCGGCACCTGGCGGCGGCGCTCATGGAACAGGCGCGCGCCCTGCCAGTTCTTGTACGGCGATTTGTCGTTGGAAAAACGCGCATCGCGGTAGATGCGAAACAGCGAGCCGCCCTGGGTCTTGGGATCGGCGCGATAGTGCTCGCTGACTTCGGCCAGGGCCGGCTGCAGGTCGGTGATGAGCTGCAGGAACGGCTGGCGCACATGCGCCTCGTACTGATGCCGGTGGTCGTTGAACCAGGTCTTGTCGTTGTGGCGCGCCAGGGCGCGCAGGAACTTGAAACTGGCGTCGGAAAAATAGGTGGTCATAGCGTGCGTTGGAGGTCCAAACCCCAGGCGGCGAGCTGATCGAGCAGGGACTGCTTGGTAGCATCGTCGGGGTGAGCAAGCCGTAAATCCGCGATCTGCGCATGGAACTGATCGAGCGTAAGCTCGCCCAGGCCACGGTCGTCGAGCAGGCGTTGACGGCGGTAGACGTTCCAGCGTTCCTGCTGTTCGAACGATAACGTCTGCGGCCAGTTGCGCGCGCGGTAGCGGAACAGCAACTCGACCAGGCGCGGGTCGCGAAAGCGCGACTCCAGCGCGCCCAGTTCGGCCGGCGCACTGGCGCGCACCTGCGCCAGCAGGCGCTTGTCGCCTTCGGCCAGGAAGCCGTCATAGAGCGAGGCATCGGCATCGTTGACCGCCGGCGCCGCAGCGCGCTCGTTGCCGTACACCTGGCGCACTTTTTCGGCCAGTTCAGGGCCGAGCTCGCGCAGGCGTGCAGCCTTGGCCAGCACCGCGTCGTGGTCGATGCCCAGGCGCTGGAAGTCCGCTGCGCGCAGATGCTGCCAGGCCACCAGCGCCGGCGACTTGTTCAAGTGCACTTCCTTGAGCGGAATGCGCTGCTCGCCCTCGGGCAGGTCGGCGGCGCGGATATACAGCCGGTCGGCGATCTCGTCCGGGCTCAGGCGCAACAGCACTTCAGGGTCGCCGTCCAGATCGAACACGATCACGCGGCTGTCGATGCGCGGATGGCGCGTCAACGGCAGCACCGCGGCGGCGCACATGCGCGAGGCGGGATAGCGCTGCGAGATGTGCAGCACCGGCTGCATCGCGATGACGTCCAGCAGCGTCGCCGCAAAGCGCTTGTCGCGCAGGCGCAGTGCGTAGTCCCACAACTTGGGTTGATGTTGCTGGAACCTGCGCGCCATGCCGATGGTGGCGTATACGTCCGACAGCGCCTCGTGCGCGTCGCCTTCGCGCACTGCGTTGGCATCGGCCAGGTGTTCGAGCTTGAACGAGGTGGCGCCGTCTTCGCGCTGCGGCCAGACGATGCCGTCCGGGCGCAGCGCATGCACCAGCCGCAACACGTCGAGCAGGTCCCAGCGCGAATTGCCGCCGCGCCACTCGCGCTCGTACGGGTCGTAGAAATTGCGGAACAGCCCGCAGCGCACGAACTCGTCGTCAAAGCGGATCGAGTTGTAGCCCAGCGTGCAGGTCTGCGGCCGGCTCATCTGTTCGGAGATGCGCGCGAACGCTTCGGCCTCGCTCACGCCTTCGCGCAGTGCGTGCTGCGGGGTGATGCCGGTGACCATGGTCGCGTACGGCGAGGGCAGCAGATCGTCGGCCGGCTGCACGTAGAAACTGATCGGTTCTTCGATCACGCGCAGTTGCGCATCGGTACGCACCGCGGCGAACTGTGCGATGCGCGTGCGGCGTGGATCCTGGCCGAAGGTTTCCAGGTCGTAGAAGAGAAAGCTGTCAGGCATGCCGTATGAGATCCAGGTCCGCGGCGCGCTGCGCAGGGCGCCGCCAGTGCTGCCTAGTATCTCTCATCCGCACGCCGGCTCTCTGACGCCGGCCTGTGCGAGTGGATCAGTGCGCGCCTTCCAGCGGCTGCAGGCGCGCATGCACGACCGCTTCCAGCGCGGCCCAGTCGATGCGCGACAGGTCGCTATGCCCGCGCGTGGCCTCGACCAGGATCTGGCGCTGGATCTCGCTGCGTGCCAGGGCGATCGAGTAGCGCGTGCGCAGGAAGGTCACCATCGTGTAATGCGGCACGAAACGGGTGGGCCAGCGCGCCTGCAGTTGCTGTTCGAGTGCGCGTTGCAGCAGGAAATCGGGATCGTCGACGCGGTCACGCATTTCCAGGTAATTCTCCAGCGCCATCTGCTGGATCGCTGCGGCGTCGTCACGGCGTGCGGCCTGGAACGCGGCAAACGCGGTCTCCAGATCCTCGTGCGCATCCAGCTGCTCTGCCAGCGCCACGCAATCTTCGAACGCGCAGTTCATGCCCTGGCCGTGGAACGGCACCATCGCGTGCGCGGCGTCGCCGATCAGCAGTGCGCGGCCGCCCAGGTGCCAGCGGTCCAGGGTGAGGGTGCCGAGCAGGCCGGGCGGATGTTCTTCCCAATGCTCCTTGAGCTGCGGGATCAGCGTCAGGGCATCGGGAAAATCACGCGCGAACAGGGCCAGCGCTTCGTCGCCGGTGCGCGTGGTGGCAAAGCTGGGTTCGCCGGCGTTGGGCAGAAACAGGGTGACGGTGAAGGTGCCGCCGTCGTTGGGCAGCGCGATGCACATGTAGCGCCCGCGCGGCCAGATGTGCAGCGCATTGCCTTCAATGCGGAAACCGCCACCGGGCAACGGCGGAATTTCCAGCTCCTTGTAGGAGTGATCGAGGAATTCGGTGCGCTCGCCCAATGGCGATTTGCGCTGCATCGCCGCGCGCAACGCCGAGCCGGCGCCATCGCTGCCGATCAGGCTCTGGAAGTGGATTTCGTGCGGCTGGTCGTCGCGGTCGTCGATGAAGCGCGCATAGCCGGCATCGAAGTCCACCGTGTGCAGGCGGCGGTAGAAATGCACGCGTGCGCCGGCCTGCTCGGCCAGATCCAGCAGCGCGACATTCAACGCGGCGCGGTGGATCGACCAGATCACTTCGCTGTCGTCGCGCCCGTAGCGCTGCAGCTGCGGTTGTGCATGCAGCGGATGCACCATGCGCCCGCGCATCATCACCGCCTTGGCCATCACCGCGTCGTCGGCGCCAGCCTGACGCAGCGCATGGCGGCCGCGTTCGGCCAGCGCCAGGTTGATCGAGCGGCCGGACTCGTAACCCTTGATGCGCGGATCGCCGCGGCGCTCGTAGACGGTGACCTGCCAGCCGCGACGCGACAGCAGGATGGCCAGCAGGCAACCGGCCAGGCCAGCGCCGATCAAGGTCAGGGAACGGGGAGAGACTGCGCTCAATGCGGTATCCGGCAGCGGCCGGACGTGAGTACCGGCCAAGAAGGGAAAAGGAGAGTGATTGGCAATGGCACCTGCCGTGGCCGGCCAGGTGCGGGTTCGGAGTGTACGTGGGCGTGTGCCGGTCCCGGCTCACGCGCCGATCTGCTCGATGGCACAGTGGGTGCCGTGCGTGCTCAGGCGGTGGCCCAGGTCTCCACCTGTTCCACCAACTGGTGCAGATCGCCAAAGCGGTTGTACAGCGGCACCGGCGCGATGCGGATCACGTCAGGTTCGCGCCAGTCGCCGAGCACGCCCACCGACTGCAGGTACTCGAACAGCGAGCGCCCCTGTGCGCGACCGCCGGCCACGCGCAACGATAGCTGGCAGCCGCGTTGCGCCGGCTCGGCCGGGGTGACGATCTGCAGCACCTGCGGCACGCGGGCGTGGATCAACTGTTCCAGGTGCCCGGTGAGCTGTTCGGACTTGGCGCGCAGTGCCCGCATCCCGGCCTGATCGAACAGCTCCAGCGACGCGCGCAACGGCGCCAGCGCCAGCACCGGCGGATTGCTCAGCTGCCAGCCTTCGGCCCCAGGCGAGGGCACGAACTGCGGATCCATGCGGAAGCGGCTCTGCTGCTCGTGTCCCCACCAACCGGCCATGCGCGGCAGGTCGCTGTTGGCATGACGTGCGTGCACGAAACAGCCACCCACCGCACCGGGGCCGGCGTTGAGATACTTGTAGTGGCACCACACTGCGAAATCCGCGCCGTCGTCGTGCAGCGTCAGCGCGATATTGCCGACCGCATGCGCCAGGTCGAACCCCACCATCGCGCCCTGCGCGCGTGCCAGCCGCACGATGTCGCCCAGCTCGAAGGCCTGGCCGGTGCGGTACTGGATGCCGGGCCACAGCACCAGCGCCAGCCGCGGACCGTGCCGTGCGATGGCATCGGCGATCGCCGCCATCGACACCGTGCCATCGGGTTGGTCCGCTTCCACTTCGATCAGCTGCGTGGCCGGATCCAGCCCATGCAGGCGCAGTTGCGATTCCACCGCATGGCGGTCGGACGGAAACGCGCCGGCTTCGATCAGGATGGCGCCACGCTCGGGCGTGGGCCGGTAGAAGCTGGCCATCATCAGATGCAGGTTGACGCTCAGCGTGTTCATCGCGACCACTTCGCCGGGCTGCGCGCCGACCACGCGCGCCAGGCCATCGCGCACCAGCTGGTGATAGGTCAGCCACTGGGTGGGACCGGTGAAGTGGCCTTCCACCGCGAACGCGCCCCACTGGTCGAGCACCTCGGCCACCATCGCACGGGCGCCGCGCGGCTGCAGGCCCAGCGAATTGCCGACGAAGTAGGTCTGGTCCTGGCCGGCATGCTGCGGAAACACGAAGTCGTCGCGCAGGTGGCGCAGCGGGTCGGCGGCGTCCAATGCAACGGCATGGGCGCGGGACAGCAGGTCGGTCATGATCACGGCTCGCAACGCAGGTCAGTGGCGCAGTTTACCCCCCGGCACCGTGCGCGCCGTCGGCCGCGGCCGGTGCCTCGGCCGCGGCGTTGGTCGAGGCGTTGGTCGAGGCTGGCCGGGCAGGGCGCAACAGATGCGTCAAGGTGCCAATACTGTCGGTGATGCGGTCGATGGTGTCGGCCAGTGCGGCGGTGGCGGGTGAGCCGTCGGGCAGCGCCGTCAATGCATTGGACAGCTGGCGCTCGGCGCCGCGCAAGGTGGCCGCTGCCGGAGTGCCGCCCTCGACCAGGCAGGCGATCAGCTCGGACAGCGCCTGGTCGGCCTGTTGCGCAAAGGCGGGCAGCGCTTCCAGCGCGGGCAAGGGGTGGCCATCGCGCAGCACCGCTTCCAGCGACAGGGTGGCGCGGATCAGCCGGTTGCCGTTGGCCAGCAACGACTCGGCGAGTTTGAGCTCGTGCAGATTGCGCCGGCTGCGTGGCTCGCCGCGCAGGCGTTCGATCGAGGCCTGCGCGTTGGTGCGCGCCACGCGTGCGGCAGCGCGGGTATCGCCCAGATCCTCCATCCTGCCGAGCAGCAGATTGCGCAGATGATCGCGATAGGCGCTCAGCAACTGCGCCAGCGAGGCGCGGATATGCCGGCGTTCGCGCGTGGGCCACACCGCGTAGGCGATCAACGCCCAGGCACTGCCGGCGACCGTGGCCTGCAGACGCGCACCGATGGCCTCGCCCGGTGCCACGCCTTCGAACGACAGCAGCAGCACCAGCATGCCGGTCAGAAACGCCACGCCGATGCCGTAGTTCACCTGCGTCAGCAGGCGGAAGCCCAGGCAGAACAGCGCCAGCAACGCCAGGCGGACGCTGGCGCCGTCCATCGCCAGGTGCGCCAGCAAGGTCGCCACCAGCAGGCCGACGAAGGTGCCGGCCACGCGCAAGGCGCCGAAGCTGAAAGTGCCGCCGAAATCCGGCTTGAGCACGATGGCGGTGGTCATCGGAATCCAGAAGCCGTGCGGGATCTGCTGCCAGCGCTGGAAGGCGACCGCCAGCGCCAGGCACACGCCGCAGCGCAAGGCATGCCGGAACGCCACCGAGGACAGATCCAGGTTCGCGCGCAGCGTGGCCCAGGTTGCTGCGGGCCTGAGTGCCGCCGGCAGGCGCGCTTCGGCCAGCTGCGCCTGGATCTCGCCACGGCTGCTGGCCCAGTGCGCGTTGCGGATCAGGGCGCGCAGCTGGCCGCCCAGGCCTTGCGCGCGCGCCACCGCCACCCGCACCAGCCGGCGCTCGCGGGTATCGGCGTTGTCGTGCTGGAACTGCGCCAGTGCGGCGACCAGATCGTCGAAACCGGTCATCGAGGCATTGGCGGCGAGCGGGTCTTCGCCCACCGTCATCGCATGCGCGAGCTGTTCCAGCACGATGGCGCTGCGTTCGAGCACGCGCTCGATCGCCGGGCGCGCCTGCGAGTCGGTCAGGCGGGTATCGACATCGGCCAGCGACAGCAGCTCCAGCCGCACGCGTTCGCACAGCTCGGCGATGATGCGGAAGCTCTGCACGGCGATCGCGCGCGAGCGATGCTCGCCGTGCAGCATCACCATCGCATCGAGCACCTCCTGGGTGGCCGGCGGCGGGGCGCTGGCTTCCGGTCGCTGGCGTGCGATGCCGGCCAGTTGACGCATCAGGTCGGCCAGCGCGAAACGCTCCGGGCGATAGCGTTGCAGCGGCCACGCCGCCAGTGCCAGCACCACCTGGAGCAGGCCGCCGGCGAAGATCAACGCTGCCACGCCCGCGGCCTGCTGCACCGGCAGGCGCATGTCGGCGCTGACCACCAGCAGGATCATGCTGGTCAGCCCCACCCGCGCCGCTACCGGGCCCAGTGCCACCAACAAGCCGCCGCTAAGACCGAGCAGCAGCCCGGCGATCACCAATGCCGGCGTGTTGTGGCCGACCCAGATGCCGAGCAACGCGGCAAGGCCCGCTGCCAGTGCGGCCATCAACATGCGTTGCAGACGCGCGCGGTACGGGCCGGGCTGGTCGGTGAACATGGTGTTGAGCGCACCGGTACACACGGCCAGACCGGCGGCGACATGCCCGGTGGCCACACCGATCGCCAGCGGCAGCACCACCGCGGCGGTATTGCGCAGCGCAACGCGCAGCGGCACGTCGCGTGGTTTGAGGTCGATCAGCGTGCGCAGCATGGCAGGGGGTTCAACGTGGACGCACAGCGTGGCTGCGGCGCATGCACAACCTCGAAACACCGCGCGATGCGCACAGCTGCATCGTCATTGCGTTGCGCGGCATTGCGATGTCGCGGTGACGCGCCCACGACCGACCGCCGAGCGACTGCGCTCGAAGACCTGTGAACGTGCTTCGGCCATCGCCCACTCATGCCTCGACAGTGGCATAGCGCTCCGGCGCAGGGTGCAGATGCCCGCACTGGGTGCAGGTGCGCAGCGCGAGCGAGCGGTAGAAATGATCGAACACCGGCGGAAAATCGGTTTCGATGTCCTGCAGCGGAAACATCGCCTCGTACAGTTTGTGATTGCACTGCGGGCAATACCACTGCAGGCCGTCTTGCTCGTTGGGCAAGCGCTCGCGTTCGATCACCAGGCCGATCGAGCCGGCCGCGCGTTGCGGCGAATGCGGCACCTTCGGCGGCAGCAGGAAGATCTCGCCGGCGCGGATCGGGATGTCGCGTGCGACGCCTTCGTCCTGCACCTTCAGCACCATCTCGCCTTCGAGCTGGAAGAACCACTCGGGGCCTTCGTCGTAGTGGTAGTCGGTGCGCGCATTCGGCCCACCGACGATCATGATGATGAAGCCGTCCTGCTGGATGCACTTGTTGCCCACCGGCGGCTTGAGCAGGTGGCGGTGTTGCTCGATCCAGGCTTGCAGGTTGATCGGCGGGACCAGCATCGACGTTCCTCGGCAAAGAAGACGTCCAGCATAGCCAACCGACGGCGCCGATGGGCGCCGCGGTGGGAGGGTGTGCGGGCGCGGCTCAGCGTTCGGCGTGATCGGCCTGGATGCGCGCCAGTGCGGCGTCGTAGCGTTCCTGCAGCAGCTCGGGGCGGTCGATCGACATGCCCAGGTCGTGCGCACGGCCGTCACGCAGGCTGTAGACCCAGCCATGCACCTGCAGTGCCTGGCCGCGGTCCCAGGCATCGCGCACGATGGTGGTGCGGCAGACATTGACCACCTGCTCGAGTACGTTGAGCTCGCACAGGCGCGCGTGCTGCACCGGCAGGTCGCCCGCGTCGTGCAGGCAGGCCTCGTGCTTGTCGGCCACATCGGTGACATGGCGGATCCAGTTGTCGACCAGGCCCATGCGCTTCTGGGTCAGGCTGGCAAACACGCCGCCGCAGCCGTAATGGCCGACCACCAGGATGTGCTTGACCTTGAGCACGTCGACGGCGAACTGGATCACCGACAGGCAGTTCAGGTCGGTGTGCACCACCACATTGGCGATGTTGCGATGGACGAACACCTCGCCCGGGGCCATGTCGATGATCTGGTTGGCGGGCACGCGCGAGTCCGAGCAGCCGATCCACAGGTACTCGGGCGTCTGCTGGGTGGACAGCTTGGAGAAGAATTCCGGGTCCTCGCGGCGGATGCGCTCGGACCAGGCACGGTTGTTTTCAAGCAAGTGGTTGAGCTCGTTCATGCGCGCAGTATTCCAGAGGACAGTGGGGCGGTGTGTGATCGAGAGATGAGCGATAAAACGGTGATGCGGAAAATCCGCGCTGGACGGCGCCGCTCAGACCGCGCCGTCGCGTGCGCGCAGGGCGTCGCGCATCAGCGACGCCACCTCGCGGGAGTCGGCCGATGCCTGTTGCTGCAATGCATCGCTCACGGCCGCCACATTAGCGGCCGGGTGGTTCTGGCTGAGCTTGAAGGTCAGCTGGATGCGGCTGGGAACGAAGCGGAAGCCGACCAGGCCGCGCAACTGCCGGCGGTGGCTGTCGCGCTCCATCTCGAACAGCCAGTCGCTGCCGACGCGTTGTTCGAAGTGCGTGCTCATGCGGCCGATCAGCTCGCCCAGCGCCGCCTCATCGCTCACCTGCTCGCAACGTCCGTGCAGATGCGCCACGGCGTAGTTCCAGGTCGGCACGCGTGCGGCTGCTTCCTTGTCCGGATACCAGCTCGGCGACACATAGGCATGCGGGCCCTGCACCACGAGTACCGCGTCGCCTGGGCTGTGTGCCTGCGGATTGGGGCGCGCCCAGTGGCCTTCGATGACCACTGCCTGCGCGTCGCGTCGGTACAGCACCGGCAGATGCGAGATTGCCGGCTGTCCATCGTCGCCGTGGCTGATCATGGTGACGAACGGGTCGCGCGCGATCAGCCAGTCCAGCAAGGCCAGATCGGTCTGCGCGAACGCGCGTGGGGCGTACATGTCAGGCGCGACCGCCCAGGGTCAGTACCATGCGTTCGCGCAGGTCCGCATCGTCCTCGCCACGCGGCGGCGACACTTCGTCGAGCGAGAAGCCACGCATCAGCGCGTCTTCTTCGTCCAGCCCGTCGAGCGCGACGAACTCGGCATCGAACAACGCCGCGCGGGCGCTGTCCTCGCTGTCGTAGGGCAAAATCTTGCCATCGCTGTCCAGGACTTCGGCGGTACCGGCCTGCTTGACGCGCAGGCGCGCCCAGATCAGCGTGCGGCCGATCGTGGCCAGCCACCACGAATCGCGGTCGTCATATGCAGTGTCTTGCTGTGTATTCATGGCATTACCTTGGAAAGCAGGCCGAGCAGGGCCGCCATGCCCAGGCCGAAGAAGATGGTCAGCAGCGACAGCCAGGCGGGTGTGGCCAGGCCGGACAGCGCACTGTCGCGATGGCTGCGGTAGCGCCGCGTCAGCAACCAGCGCAGCGCCGCAGGACTGATGAAGGCCGGCTCGCCGAAGCCGGCCAGCGCCTCGGGATGACGGTCGCGCAGGTGCACCAGCGTCAGCGGCCAGAAGATCAGCAAGGCGGTGAGCCCGGCAACGGCAACACCGACAAAACACAGTGCGAAGAACAGGGTCATGCGCCCGCCAGCATCAGTGCGAGTTGGGGAGGTGCTGCGCCGATCACCAGCGCAGTGATGGTCCACCTCACATCAGAACTCCGCGCTGCCCGGCGCGCGCGGGTAGGGGATGGCGTCGCGGATATTGCTCAGCCCGCACACGTAGACCACCAGGCGCTCGAACCCCAAGCCGAAGCCGGCATGCGGCACCGAACCGTAGCGGCGGAAATCGCGGTACCAGCTGTAGTGCTCCTGATCCAGGCCGAACTGGGCCATGCGTGCATCCAGCACATCCAAGCGCTCTTCGCGCTGGCTGCCGCCGATGATCTCGCCGATGCCCGGCGCGAGCACGTCCATCGCCGCGACGGTCTTGCCGTCGTCGTTCAGGCGCATGTAGAAGGCCTTGATGTGCTCGGGGTAGTTGGTTACCACCACCGGGCGGCCGATGTGTTCTTCGGTCAGCCAGCGCTCGTGCTCGGTCTGCAGGTCCAGGCCCCATTCGACCGGGAAGTCGAACTTTTTGCCTGAATTCTGCAGCAGCTTCACCGCCTCGGTGTAGTCGATCTGCTCGAACGGGGCATTGATGAAGGCTTCCAGTTTGGCGATCGCGTTCTTGTCCACGCGCTCGGCCAGGAATGCCAGGTCGTCGCCACGCTCGTCCAGCACCGCGCGGAACAGGTACTTGAGGAACTGCTCGGCCAGGCGCGCGTCTTCGGCCAGATCGGCGAAGGCGATTTCCGGCTCGATCATCCAGAATTCGGCCAGATGGCGCGTGGTGTGGCTGTTCTCGGCGCGGAAGGTCGGGCCAAAGGTGTAGACCTTGCTCAGCGCCAGGCAGTAGGCCTCCACGTTGAGCTGGCCAGACACGGTCAGGAAGGTCTCTTTGCCGAAGAAGTCGCGGCTGAAATCCACCGCGCCGCTGGCATCGCGCGGCAGGTTGACCATGTCCAGCGTGGAGACGCGAAACATCTGCCCGGCGCCCTCGGCGTCGGAGGTGGTGATGATCGGGGTGCTGATCCAGTTGAAGCCGTTCTGGTGGAAGAAGCGGTGCACCGCCTGCGCCAGGCAGTTGCGGATGCGGGTGACCGCGCCGAACAGGTTGGTGCGCGGGCGCAGGTGCGCCACTTCGCGCAGGAACTCCGGCGACATCGGCTTGGGCTGGATCGGGTAGGTCAGCGGGTCCTCGACCCAGCCGACGATCTCCACGCCGCTGGCCTGGATCTCGAACGACTGGCCCTTGCCCTGCGACTTCACCAGCACGCCCTTGGCGACCAGCGAGCAGCCGCTGGTCAGGCGCTTGATTTCGTCGAAGTTGGGCAGGGTGTCGTTGGCCACCACCTGGATCGGAGCGAAGCACGAGCCATCGGTCACGTTGATGAAGGCCAGTCCGGCAGATCCGCGCAGCGTGCGCACCCACCCCCGTACCGTAACTTCGCCGCCTTCCGGGAGTTTTCCCGCAAGCGCATGTTCAACGCTGACCACCGTCATGACTTGTCCTCGCCGTAGCGACCTTGAATGGTCTGCGAGTTTACTGGCTGCGGGCGCGCCGGCGCGAGCATCTGAACCGCTTGCGGGTGGTTGCGCTTGTCGAAGCCCGGAGATGGCCCCATCTGGTGAACACGTCGTAGCGGCGGGTGCAGCCCCGGTTACTGCAGCCTCGCTATACTTGCCACCATCGTTTCCGGAGCACCTCCATGGCCATCAGCCTCACCCCTGCCGCGCTGGAGCGCGTGCAGCGTTTCGTGCAGCAGAGCCCGGGGACGCTGGGCCTGCGCTTTGGCGTGACCAAGACCGGTTGTTCGGGCTGGGGCCATGTCACCGACCTGGCGCGCGAGAAGCGCGATGACGATGCGGTGTTCGAGCAGGAAGGCGTGCGCATCTTCGTCGATCCGGTCAGCCTGCCGTTGGTCGACGGCACCTGCATCGATTTCGGCAAGCACGGCCTCAGCGAGACCTTCACTTTCCGCAATCCCAATGCGACCGCCGAATGCGGCTGCGGGGAAAGCTTCACGACCGAAGCCGAGCATCGCTGAGCTCGCCAGCGAGCGCTATCCCTTCTCCCTGTGGGAGAAGCTGCCCGAGGGGCGGATGAGGGTACTGGGCGAAGCCTCGCGCGGTTAGGCGTCACGGGTGGCTTTGCCCCGGACCCTCACCCCAACCCCGCTCCGCGCCCCGGCCCGCGCTTGCGGCGCGGGCGCTCCAAGGCACGCGCGCCAGTGGCGCGCAAGCGGTGCCTTATCGCCCCGGCGGGAGAGGGGCTCGAGCAGTCGCCGCGCAGCTGTCCTGTTTGTGGGCTCGGCCGCTGGCTCGGCCTGGTTGCGGCTAAACGCCTGAACTGCCATACTTTCCTGCTTCCTGCCCGGTTCCGAGCGGGAATCCTTGCTCCACCGGCCGCCTTGCGCGGGTCACCGGGGAGCTGTCCGGCCCACGTGGCCACATCCGAAAGGTAATACAACATGAGTCGTCATTACGAAGTCGTGTTCCTGGTCCACCCGGATCAGAGCGAGCAGGTCCCGGCCATGATCGAGCGCTACAAGTCGCTGATCGAGGGCGGTAACGGCACCATCCACCGTCTGGAAGACTGGGGCCGCCGTCAGCTGGCCTACCCGATCCAGAATCTGGTGAAGGCGCACTATGTGCTGCTCAACATCGAAGTCGACCAGGCCGTGCTGAGCGAGCTGGTGGAAAGCTTCCGCTTCAACGATGCGGTGCTGCGTCACCTGGTCGTCAAGCGCGACGGCCCGGACACCGAGCAGTCGCTGATCATGAAGAGCAAGGACGAGAAGGGCGACAAGCCCGAGCGTAGCGAGCGTCGTCGTCGCGATGACGATGAGGGCGATGCTGCACCTGCCGCCACCGATACCGACGGCGACAACGCCGAAGCCGCTTAAGGAGCGCTGTCATGTCCAAGTTCTTCCGTCGTCGCAAGTTCTGCAAGTTCACCGCCGAGGGCGTGAAAGAGATCGATTACAAGGATCTCAACACCCTGCGTCAGTACCTCACCGAGAACGGCAAGATCGTGCCGAGCCGCGTGACCGGTACCAAGTCCAAGTACCAGCGTCAGCTGGCCACGGCCGTTAAGCGCTCGCGTTTCCTGGCGCTGATCCCGTACACGGACAATCACGACGTCTAATCCGAGTCGTTGATGTGAGTTCCTCACAAAAGCCCGCACGGTGATATGTGAGTCCCTCACAAGAGCCCGCACATCCATGTGCGGGTTACTAAAAATATAGAGGCCGGTCATTCGAGATGCGGTGTTGATCGTGCTGTTGCGATTCCCAAATCCCGATTCCCGAATCCCGTCTTTTCGGACAGCAAACGTTGCGTCGGCCAAAGTGCCGGCGCTAACGAATAACGGAGCACCACCATGGATCTGATTCTTCTGCAGAAAGTGACCAATCTCGGCGGCCTGGGCGACAAGGTCAGCGTCAAGCCGGGTTACGGCCGCAACTTCCTCGTGCCGCAGGGCAAGGCCGTTCCGGCCACCGCTGCCAACGTCGAAGCGTTTGAAGCCAAGCGTGCCGATTACGAAGCCAAGGCCAACACCATCCTGGCCGATGCACAGAGCCGGGCCGGCAAGTTCGAAGGCGCCAGCGTCACCATCGGCGCGCATGCGTCGACCGAAGGCAAGCTGTACGGCTCTGTCGGTCCGCGCGACATCGCCGAGGCGTTCACCGCCGCCGGCCTGCCGCTGGAAAAGAGCGAAGTGATCCTGGGCGAAGGCGCATTCCGCAATGTCGGCGAGTACGACGTTGTGCTGCACCTGCACGCCGATGTGGAAACCTCGGTCAAGGTCATCGTCGAATCCGACGCCTGATCCACGCTGCACGCTATACCCGAAGGGCGCCTGGTTAGGCGCCCTTCGTCTTTCTGCGGCCACGCCAGCGATGCCAGGCCCGCTATACTCATGCTCCATTGCCGGTTCCACGGCCCATAGATCTTGTGGATCAAGGGTTTAGGTGGGCGGCTTCACAGGAATAAAGCGCCTGCCGGCCCTGCCCGTGCGGTGCCCGGAACCTTCAGTCCCATGCGCCTGTCCACGATCAAACTGTCCGGTTTCAAGTCGTTCGTCGACCCGACCACGTTGCACCTGCCCACCAACATGACCGGCATCGTCGGGCCCAATGGCTGCGGCAAGTCCAACATCATCGATGCGGTGCGCTGGGTGATGGGCGAAAGTTCGGCCAGCCGACTGCGCGGCGACTCGCTGACCGACGTGATCTTCTCCGGTTCCTCGGCGCGCAAGCCGGTGTCGCAGGCGACGGTGGAGCTGATCTTCGACAACTCCGATCACACCATCAGCGGCGAGTTCGCCTCGTTCAACGAGATCTCGGTCAAGCGCCTGGTCAGCCGCGACGGCAACAGCGCCTACTACCTCAACGGCACCAAATGCCGGCGCCGCGACATCACCGACCTGTTCCTGGGCACCGGCCTGGGGCCGCGCAGCTACTCGATCATCGAGCAGGGCATGATCAGCCAGATCATCGAGGCGCGGCCGGAAGACCTGCGCGTGTATCTGGAAGAAGCCGCCGGCATTTCCAAGTACAAGGAGCGCCGCAAGGAAACCGAAACGCGCATCCGGCATACCCGCGAGAACCTCGATCGCCTGGGCGACCTGCGCGAAGAGATCACCAAGCAACTGGCGCATCTGCAGCGCCAGGCGCGCCAGGCCGAGCAGTATCAGGCCCTTCAGGAAGAGCGCCGGATCAAGGACGCCGAGTGGAAGGCGCTGGAGTACCGCGGCCTGGATGGCCGGTTGCAGGGCCTGCGCGAAAAATTGAATCAGGAAGAGACCCGGCTGCAGCAGCTGATCGCCGAACAGCGCGATGCCGAGGCGCGGATCGAAACCGGGCGCGCGCGTCGCGAGGAGGCCGCCGAAGCGGTGGCCAAGGCGCAGGCCGATGTCTATCAGGTCGGTGGTGCGCTGGCGCGCATCGAGCAGCAGATCCAGCATCAGCGCGAACTCTCGCATCGCCTGCACAAGGCGCGCGATGAGGCGCAGAGCCAGTTGCAGGAGCTGACCCAGCACATCAGCGGCGATTCGGCCAGGCTGGCGGTGCTGCGCGAGGCGGTGGACGCTGCCGAACCGCAACTGGAACAGCTGCGCGAAGACCACGAATTCCGCCAGGAGTCGCTACGCGAAGCCGAAGCGCGCCTGGCCGACTGGCAGCAGCGTTGGGAAACCCATAATCGCGACACCGGCGAAGCCTCGCGTGCCGGCGAAGTGGAACGCACGCGTGTCGATTATCTCGATCGCCAGTCGCTGGAAGCCGAGCGCCGCCGCGAAGCGCTGGTCAACGAGCGTGCCGGACTGGACCTGGATGCGCTGGCCGAGGCGTTCGAGCAGATCGAGCTGCGCCATGAAACCCAGAAGACCTCGCTGGACGGGCTGACCGAGCAGGTCGAAGCGCGCAAGCACGCGCTCGGCGGGCTGCAGGAACAACAGCGCGCCAGCCAGGGCGAATTGGCCGAGGTGCGCAAGCAGGCGCAGGCCGCGCGTGGCCGGCTGTCGTCGCTGGAAACCCTGCAGCAGGCCGCACTCGGCCAGGAGCAGGGCGCGGCAGTGGCGTGGCTGAAGTCGCGCGGGCTGGATTCTGCCGCACGTGTCGGCGAGCGCATCATGGTCGAAAGTGGCTGGGAAAACGCGGTCGAAGGCGCATTGGGGCAGCTGATCGAAGGCGTGCTGGTGGATGCGCCGGAGCAACTGGTCGATGCGCTGGGCGAGTTGGGCGAGGGCCGCATCGCGCTCGTCTCCAGTGCCAGCGACAACGCGAGCTTTGCGCCCACTTCGCTGGCGGCCAAGGTGCAGGGGCCGATCGCGATCCGTCGCCTGCTCGCGCGCCTGCACGCGGCCGAGGATCTGGAGGCCGCGCGCACGCTGCAGCGCGGCCTGCCCGAGGGCGATTCGGTCATCACCCGCAGCGGCGAGCGGCTGGGCGAGGGCTGGGTGCGGGTGTCGCGCTCCGGCGCTGCCAAGCAGGGCGCCTTGCTGCGCGAGCGCGAAATTCAGGAGCTGCGTGCGCAGATCGAAACGCTGCAGGAGCGCGAGGCCGACCTCGAGCAGCGCCTGGGTAGCTTCCGCGAACAACTGCTGGCGGCCGAACAGCAGCGCGAAGATGCGCAGCGCCAGTTGTACATGGCGCACCGCAGCGTGTCCGAACTGGCCGGTCAGCTGCAGAGTCAGCAGGGCAAGGTCGATGCCGCGCGCACGCGCATCGAGCGCATCGAAAACGAATTGTCGCAGCTGTTGGAAACGCTGGACACCAGCCGCGAACAGGCACGTGAGGCACGCGCCAAGCTCGAAGACGCGGTGACCCTGATGGGCGATCTGCAAGGCACCCGGCAGGCGCTGGAGAACGAACGCCGTCAGCTCACCGATGCACGCGATCAGGCCCGCGATGCCGCACGTGGCGTGCGCGATGCGATGCATGCATTGGCGCTCACGCTGGAATCGCAACGCACCCAGATCACCTCCCTGAGCCAGACGCTGGAGCGCATGGACAGCCAGCGCGGCCAGCTCGACACGCGTCTGGAGGATCTGGTCGCCCAGCTCAGCGACGGCGACTCGCCGGTGGAAACGCTGGAGCACGAGCACCAGGCCGCGTTGAGCGAGCGTGTGCGCACCGAGCGCGTGCTGAGCGAAGCGCGCACCATGCTGGAGAGCATCGATGGCGAGCTGCGCAGCTACGAGCAGACCCGTCAGCAGCGCGACGAACAGGCGCTGGCCCAGCGCGAGCGCATTTCCCAGCGCAAGCTGGATCAGCAGGCGCTGGTGCTCAGCGCAGAGCAATTGGAGGCCGCCGTGGTGAAGGCCGGCTTCGTGCTCGAGGACGTCGTCAATGGATTGCCGGAAGCGGCGAACGTGGCCGAGTGGGAAGCGGCGGTCGGCCAGATCGACGGGCGCATGCGGCGGCTGGAACCGGTCAACCTGGCCGCGATCCAGGAGTACGGCGAAGCGGCGCAGCGTTCGGAATATCTGGACGCGCAGAACCTGGATCTCAACACCGCACTGGAGACGCTGGAAGAGGCGATCCGCAAGATCGACCGCGAAACTCGCGGCCGCTTCAAGGACACCTTCGACCGGGTCAATTCCGGCGTCCAGGCGCTGTATCCGCGCCTGTTCGGCGGTGGCCACGCCTATCTGGAACTCACCGGCGAAGACCTGCTCGACACCGGCGTAACCATCATGGCGCGCCCGCCGGGCAAGCGCGTGTCCAGCATCTCGCTGCTGTCCGGTGGCGAGAAGGCGATGACCGCGGTGGCGCTGGTGTTTGCGATCTTCCAGCTCAATCCTGCGCCGTTCTGCCTGCTCGACGAGGTGGACGCGCCGCTGGACGAAGCCAATGTCGGCCGCCTGGCCAACATGGTGCGGGAAATGAGCGAGAAGGTGCAGTTCCTGTTCGTCAGCCACAACAAGGCGACGATGGAGGCCGCGCGCCAGCTCTCCGGCGTGACCATGCGCGAGCCGGGCGTCAGTCGCCTGGTCAGCGTGGACCTGGAAGAGGCCGCACGTTTGGCGGGTGCTGCATGACGTGCCATGCTTGTCGGAATATCGACACCTGTCACTCTTATGCGGAGGCACGCTAAATGTCCGACATGGCCATGATCCGGATCGGGATCCTGATCGCTGGACTGCTGCTGGTCGCGGCCATCTTCCTATTTGGTCGCCCGAAAAAATCGCCGCAAGGGCGCCGGGTCGACAAGGACGACGGGCAACCGCGCGAGCGCCGCGAGCCGGTGATCTCCAGCGAGCCTGGCGTGGAGGGCGACCCGTTCGAGCGCAATGAGGGCGCCGAGCAAAGCGAACTGAACCTGGACGATGCCGATGCGGCCGGCGGCAACGATGTCGGCAAGCGCCCCAACCAGGATTTCGACAAGATCGTCTCGCTGTTCGTGGCCGCCAAGGCCGGCCAGGTCCTGCGCGGCGAAGACGTGGTGGTCGCTGCCGAGAAGACCGGGCTGGTGTTCGGTCACATGAATGTCTTCCACCGCCTAGTGGAAGGGCATCCGGAGCGCGGGCCGATCTTCAGCATGGCCAGCATCCTCAAGCCCGGCAGCTTCGACATGGCCAACATCCGCGAGATGCAGACCCCGGCGATTGCGTTCTTCCTCACCTTGCCGGCGCCGATGACCGCGCTGGATGCCTGGGAAAAGATGCTGCCGACCGTCCAGCGCATGGCCGAACTGCTGGACGGCGTGGTGCTGGACGACAGCCGCAATGCGCTGGGCCGCCAGCGCGTGGCGCATATCCGCGACGAACTGCGCGCCTACGATCGCCAGCACCAGGCGCCGCCGCTGACCAAGTCGCCGCGCTGGTGAGTGCGTATTGCTGTTAAGTGTGCGCTGCTGGTGATGTGCGTCGGTGGTGATTGCGCACCGCTGGTGATCGAGCGTCGCTGAGTCAGTGATTGCGAGCCATTGACCGCGAGTCATCCCGACCGTGCGTCATCCATACGCGGTCTGAGTCGCGACCTGCCGCAGGGCGCGTTCTAGCGTAGAGGTGAACGATGTGGGGCTTGCAGGGCCCGCTGGCGGTGCTGATGTTGCTGGCGGTGTGGGCCATCCTGGCCGCACCGCTGCTATGGATGGCGTCGCGGGTTGCGCCGCGTTTGCGCAAAGGCGCGTCGACAAGCCCACGTCGCGCGCAATGGAGCTCGATCGGGTTTGCCGTTGCAGTGACGCTGCTGGTTGCGCCAGTGCCAACGCCCATCATCACTGTCTTCCTGCCGCACGTGATCGCGCTGTTGGATGCAAGCTACTACGCGCGCATCTTTCAGGGGCCGCCGATGATGCGCCAGCTCCTGGTGTGGAGTGCGGTGTCGATGGCGTTGACGTTTGCGCTCAGCTACGTGTGGATCCGGCGCGTGCTGCGTCCTAATGCCGCCGCGCCTCTTCCAACTCCCAAGCAGTAGGAAATCAAAGCCCCTCTCCAGCGGGAGAGGGGTCAGGGTGAGGGTACGCAGGCGAGGCCCTCGCGCGGCTGGGCGGCACGAGGCTTCGCTCGCACCTTCATACCCCTTCGGGGCACCTTCTCCCGGGGTGGGAGAAGGGATGACCACTCTGTGCTTGGCGATCAGCGCTTGGCCTTGGTAAACGCCTCGCGAAAGCGCAGCATCTCCGCCTCGGTGCCGACGCTCACGCGCACGCGCTTGGGCCAGATCGGCCAGCTGCGGCCGACGATGACGCCCTGTTTCTGCATCGAATCGGCAAACACGCTGGCGTCGCGCTTGACGTCGAGCAGGAAGCAGTTGGCCTGCGTGGGCAGGCAGGTGTAGCCCTTGCTCTTGAGCCAGGCGATGGTGTCGTCGCGCACGCGGGCGTTCTCCGCGCGGCGGGTCTGTACCAGTTGCGGGTCGCGCAGGCTGGCGATGCCGGCG
This sequence comes from Xanthomonas arboricola, assembly GCF_002940665.1. Taxonomy (GTDB): domain Bacteria; phylum Pseudomonadota; class Gammaproteobacteria; order Xanthomonadales; family Xanthomonadaceae; genus Xanthomonas; species Xanthomonas arboricola_B. Next base: position 46,285 of record NZ_MIGY01000003.1, on the reverse strand, counting down.
GCCATTGCCGGTACCGACAACGGGTTGCTGCCCACGCTGGCGAGCTTGGTCTGCAGCCCCGGCGGCGCCAGCGCGGCGCCCAGGCGCAGGCCGCCCATGCCGTAGAGCTTGGAGAAGCTGCGCAGCACGATCAGGTCCTGGCGCTGGCGCACCAGGTCCGCCACGGACGGCTCGTTGCTGTAGTGGATATACGCTTCGTCGACCACCAGCACCGCGCTGGACGGCTTGTTGGCCAGCAGCCACTCGATGTCGGCGCGCGGGGTGATGGCGCCGCTGGCGTTGCCGGGGTTGCACAGGTAGATCAGGCCGGCGGACGGGTCGGCCTTGGCCATCGCCTTGACGTCGTGCGCGCCATCGGCCCGCAGCGGCAGCTTGCGCACCGGCACGCCGCGGGCGGTGGCGCTGTCGACGATCGGGTCGAAGCTCGGGTCGGCCACCACCAGCCCGGCACGTGCCGAGGTGAACAGGCTGCCGGCACGATGCAGTGCGTCCCTGGAACCGGGAAAGAACGCCAGATGGTCGCCGGGCAGTTGCAGCTCGCCGGTCATCAGATTGCGCAGGTCCTGCTCCATCTCGAACTGATAGCGGCCTGCACGTGCCAGCGAGCGCGTTGCCGCATCCAGTGCGGCGGGCGAGGGGCCGAGCGGATGCTCGTTGTCGTTGAGATACACCGTGCCGGCGGCGGGCGCCATCCCGGGGGCGGCCGGCGCGGCTGCGCGTTTGCGCGCTGCTTCGGCTGGCGACGTCAGTCCCAGTGCGGAAACCGCCACGCCGGAGGTGGCAAGGCTGAGAAACGAACGGCGCGAGACGGGCAACGGCACGGTGAGCTCCAGGCGAGCAGGCAAAAGAGGGCGCCACGCTAGCGGGTTTGTGCCTGTCTGCCTATCGGAAAATCGCTGCCGGGCTCGCTGTCGCGCGGTTTGGTCGGCGGTCGGGCCGCACTTGCACACCGGCACGGCCCGTTAGAATGGGCGGCCCAGAGCCAGCCCAGCGATCGTATGACTGTCAGCCCGGATCCCGCTCAGCGCATCGACGCCCTGCGTCATCGTATCGAGGACGCCAACTACCGCTATCACGTGCTCGACGAGCCGCAGATGGCCGACGTCGACTACGACCGCCTGATGCGCGAACTGGAAGCCCTGGAGGCTGCGCACCCGGAGCTGGCCAGCGCCGATTCGCCGACCCAGCGCGTCGGCCACCTGGCCGCGTCGCGCTTTGCCGAAGTGCGGCATGCCTTGCCGATGCTGTCGTTGGGCAATGCCTTCAGCGATGAGGAGGTGGCCGAGTTCGTGCGGCGTATCAGCGAGCGGCTGGAAGTGAAACGGCCGGTATTTTCAGCCGAGCCCAAGCTCGATGGCCTGGCGATCAGTCTGCGCTACGAAAACGGCGAGTTCGTGCAGGGCGCAACGCGCGGCGACGGCGCCACCGGTGAGGATGTCAGCGCCAATCTGCGTACCGTCAAGGCGATTCCGCTGCGCCTGCGTGGCGAAGGCTGGCCGCAGGTGCTGGAGGTGCGTGGCGAGGTATACATGCCGCGCGCCGCCTTCGAAACCTACAACGCGCAGATGCGCCTGCAGGGCGGCAAGGTGCTGGCCAATCCGCGCAATGGCGCCGCCGGCTCGCTGCGTCAGCTGGATGCGCGCATCACTGCGCAGCGCCCGCTGAGTTTCTTTGCCTACGGCGTGGGCGAAGTGAGCGAGGGCGTGTTGCCGCAGACGCATTCGGCGATCCTGGCGCAGTTGCGTGCGTGGGGTTTCCCGGTCAGCGCCCTGGTCGAGGTGGTGCAGGGCAGCGACGGCCTGTTGGCGTACTACCAACGCATCGGCGAGGCGCGCGATGGCTTGCCCTTCGATATCGATGGCGTGGTCTACAAGCTCGACGATCTGGCCGGGCAGCGCGAGATGGGTTTTGTCTCGCGCGCGCCGCGCTGGGCGATCGCGCACAAGTTCCCGGCGCAGGAGCAGTCCACCACGGTGGAGGCGATCGAGATCCAGATCGGCCGTACCGGGGCGGCCACGCCGGTGGCGCGGCTGAAGCCGGTGCACGTGGCCGGGGTGATCGTCACCAATGCCACGCTGCACAACGCCGACCAGATCGCGCGGCTGGATGTGCGCGTGGGCGATACGGTGATCGTGCGGCGTGCCGGCGATGTGATTCCCGAAGTGGCCGGCGTGGTTGCCGATCAACGGCCGCCCGGCACCCAGCCATGGCAGATGCCCACGCAATGCCCGGTCTGCGGGTCGGAGATCGTGCGCGAGGAAGGCGAGGCGGTGTGGCGCTGCTCAGGCGAGCTGACCTGCCCGGCGCAGCGCAAGGAAGCGTTCCGGCATTTCGTCTCGCGCCGTGCGATGGATGTCGATGGCCTGGGCGAAAAGTTCATCGAGGTGCTGGTCGACAGCGGCGTGGTGCAGGGCGTGGCCGATCTGTACCTGCTCAACGTGGACCAGCTGCTGCAATTGCGCCTGATCAGCACTGCCGAGAGCCCGCATGCGTTCCTGCGCGAGGCGCGCGAGCATCTGGCCAGCGGTGCGTACGGTCAGCTGGAAAATACCGTGGTCGGCATCGGTGTGGACCTGGCCGGCGCGCGCGAGGCGCCGCACACCTGGCAGGCCGATCTGCTGCGTGCCGGGCTGCCGGCGTTCGACTGGAACCGCAAGAAGATCGCCACCAAGTGGGCGGAAAACCTGATCGAGGCGATCGAGCAATCGCGCGATACCACGCTGGAGCGTTTCCTGTTTGCGCTCGGCATCGAGCATGTCGGCGAGAGCACCGCCAAGGCCTTGTCGGCGTGGTTCGGCGATCTGGAATTGATCCGCCATCTGCCGTGGCCGCTGTTCAAGCGCGTGCCCGATATCGGTGGCGAGGTGGCGCGCTCGCTCGGGCACTTCTTCGACCAGCCCGGCAATCAGCAGGCCATCGACGACCTGCTGCAGCGTGGTGTGCGCATCGGCGATGCGCATCCGCCATCGCCCAGGCTGCGCGAGGCGCTGAGCTTTGCCAGCGTGCTGCAGGACATGGATATCCCCAAGGTGACGCCAGTGCGTGCGCAGCAGCTGGCTGCCGCGGTGGCCTCCTTCGATGCGCTGCGCAGCGCCGGGTCCGATGCCTTGTTGCAGGCCGGCGTTCCCGCGCCGGTGGTGGCGTCGCTGCTGCAATGGCTGGAGCGGCCCGAAAATGCGGCCTTGGCAAGCGCTGCGCAACAGGCGATGGAAACGGTGCTGTCGCGTCTGCCCGACGCCGATGTGCAGCAAACCGGCCCGCTCGACGGCCAGACCGTGGTGATCACCGGGACCCTGGCCGCGCTCACACGCGATGCGGCCAAGCAACGGCTGGAAGCGCTGGGCGCCAAGGTCGCCGGCAGCGTCTCCAAGAAAACCGCGTTTCTGGTGGCCGGCGAAGAAGCCGGCTCCAAGCTGGACAAGGCGCAGTCACTGGGCGTGGAGATCTGGGACGAGGCGCGCTTGCTGGCCTTCCTCGGCGAGCACGGCCAGCAACCATGAGTGCGACGCAGGTCGATCTGGACGCGTTGCGGTTGCGCGCGCGGCTCAACGCGCTGATCCGCGATTTCTTCGCCGAGCGCGACGTGCTGGAAGTGGAGACGCCGGTGCTGTCGGAGGCCGGCAATACCGAGCCGAACATCGACAGCTTCAGCACGCGCTTCAGCGGCCATGTCGATGCCGGCGCGCCGGTGCGCTGGTTGCGTACCTCGCCGGAATATCCGCTCAAGCGCCTGCTGGCGGCCGGGGTGGGCGACTGCTACGAGCTGGGGCGGGTGTTCCGCAATGGCGAGGCCGGCGGCCGCCACAATCCCGAGTTCAGCATGCTCGAGTGGTACCGGGTGGGCTGGGACGATCGCGCCCTGGCGCAGGAGACCGTTGCGCTGGTGCGCCGCGCGCTTGCGCTGGTCGGGCGCCAGGCGCAGGTGCAGGTGCTGAGCTATCGCGCGCTGTTCGTGCAGGCGCTGGGTATCGACCCGCTAAGCGATCCGATCGAAACGCTGCGCGCACCGCTGCACGACATCGCGATCGATCCGGATGGCCTGAGCCGCGACGACTGGCTGGATCTGCTGATGACCCATCGCATCCAGCCGGGCTTTGCCAGCGACATGCTGACCGTGGTGCACGACTGGCCGGCCAGCCAATGCGCGTTGGCGCGCATCCGCCGCGACGAGCCGCCGGTGGCCGAGCGCTTCGAGCTGTATCTGGGCGCCTACGAGGTTGCCAATGGGTACCACGAGCTCAACGATGCGCAGGAGCAGCGTGCGCGTTTCATGCGCGACAACGCGGTGCGGGCGGCGCGCGGATTGCCGCAACTACCGGTGGACGAGCGCCTGCTGGCGGTGTTGTCGCAGCTGCCCGATTGCGCGGGAGTTGCGGTCGGTGTGGACCGGCTGTTGATGGCCATGCGTGGAACCACGCAGATTGCCGATGTGTTGGCATTCGCATTCGCAAGCGCCTGACCCCGGCAGCGCCTGTAATGCACTGTGCCTGACGTTGCGGCGCATGGTATGCGCCCGCTGCCATCCCGCTGTCATCGCTACCGTATTGCTATCTTCACATCGATGATGCTCTCATCGTGGCGTCCACGGGGGCGCGGCGCAGAGCGTGTTTGGGTGAGGATTGTCGGCATGAAGTGGCTGATCAGCTTATGCGGTTTGTGGTGCTTGCCGCTGCTGATGCTCGCCGATGCGCGTGCGGCCGATCGCGCATCGGGCGTGGTGCGTTGCGAATCCAAGGACATGGCGCGCGTGCATTGTGCGATGGATACCGAGCACGGCGTCCAGCTGGTACGCCAGCTATCGGAGACAAGTTGCATCCGCGGCAGCGAGTGGGATATCGAACGCGATGGCGTGTGGGTCGAGCAGGGCTGCCGTGCGGAGTTTGCCAGTGCGCGGGTGCCGAGCGCTGCGCAGATGCGTCGCGTGGTGCGCTGCGATTCCAACGGCGGCAAGGTGGTTTGCCCGGTGGTGCTGCGCGGAGCGCCGGTGCGCCTGCTGCGCCAGCGCTCGGTGTGGCCGTGCAAGGAGGGCCGCAGCTGGGGCGCGCGCCGTAACGAAATCTGGGTGTCGCGCGGCTGCGACGGCGAATTCGAGGTCGCGGCCGAGGACGGTTCTGGCTTCGTGGCCATGCCACGTATGGTGACCTGCGAATCGAAGAAGGGCGCACGCCGCACCTGCGGGATCTCGGTAGAGCGTCAGGTACGTGTAGGCCGGCAGATCTCCAAAAAGGAATGCGTGGAAGGCCAGACCTGGGGCTGGAGCCGCGACGGCGTGTGGGTCAACGACGGCTGCCGCGCCGAGTTCATCGTCGACTGATGGACTGACGAAACTGCCGCTCTCCATCGCATAGGTTGGCGTAGCCGGTGCCGTGGCCCCGTTAGCACGCGATCAGGTTGGTGAGGGTGTCTAGCCCTCAACCAGCTCTGCTTGGAACATCCAGGCTACGCTGAAGCTCAAGCTCCCAGTTGTCGTGAGATGTGATTGAACGGGGTGCGGATGCGTCGGGCGTGGAGCGGGCGATCTGTGGCTCGGTTGCAGGGCCCTTGCCCGCCCACCCTCACGGGACACGCCGCAAGTACGTCCCTGTAGGCTCTTACGCGGCATCCATGCCGCGTAAGGTCCCGCGACGGCAGGCGGACAAGGACCCGTCGGGATGGTCGGTGTGCGTGGTGCAGGCAGGCATGACGTGCGCTGGTTGGAGCACTGTGCGTCGGCCGGCTTCTCTTTGCCTTGCCATTGCAAGCCGGGCAACTGAAAGGCGTTCAACACGCCACCTGCCAACTTCTCATTCGCCTCGCGCAGGCTGCGCAACAGGCTTTCAAGAAGCGGCCGGCCAACTCTTTGGCGCGGTGAGGGCGTCGCGGACTCGACCAGCTCGGTTTGCGACATCGCCAGCGGGCCGAGCGATGCGGCCACTGACTGGGCTGCCCGGGCGCCTTACAATGTCCGGATGAACGACAGCGCCCATATCGATTACGCCCGCTACGACCATATTCGCCCGCTGCTGTGGACGGGCGATGCCCTGGAACTGCTCGACCAACGCAAGCTGCCCTTCGTGGTCGAGCACGTGCGTTGCGACACCAGCGACGCGGTGGCCGAGGCGATCCATTCGCTGGCCGTGCGCGGCGCGCCGGCGATCGGCATTGCGGCCGGGTGGGGCGTGGTGCTGGCGGCGCGCGACATCGTTGCCGACGACGGCGGTGCGGCCTTGCAGAAACTCGAGCCGGCACTGTTGCGGCTCAACGCCGCGCGTCCGACCGCGGTCAACCTGGCCTGGGCGCTAATGCGCATGCGTCGCGTGCTCGGCGCTGCCGGTGCCGACTGGCGCGAGGTGATCGCGCGCCAGGCGCAGGCCATCGCCGACGAAGACCTGGCGGCCAACCGGCATATGGGCGCGCTGGGTGCGTCGTTGATCGAGACCGGCAGCGGCGTGCTGACCCACTGCAATACCGGTTCGCTGGCCACCGCCGGCTTCGGTACCGCGCTGGGCGTGATCCGCGCCGGCGTGGCGCAGCAGCGCATCGCCAAGGTGTTTGCCGGCGAGACCCGGCCGTGGTTGCAGGGCGCGCGCCTGACCGTGTGGGAGCTGCAGCAGGATGGCATCGACGCGACCCTGATCGCCGATTCGGCCGCCGCGCATCTGATGAAGTCCGGGCTGGTGCAGTGGGTCATCGTCGGCGCCGACCGCATCTGCGCCAACGGCGATACCGCCAACAAGATCGGCACCTACCAGCTGGCGATCGCCGCGCGCCACCACGGCGTCAAGTTCATGGTGGTGGCACCGTCGTCCACGGTGGACATGGACACCGCCAGCGGCGATCAGATCGAGATCGAGCAGCGCGATCCGGGCGAATTGTTCGGAGTCGGCGGCGTGCGCACGGTGGCCGATGGCATCAACGCCTGGAACCCGGTCTTCGACGTCACCCCCGGCAGCCTGATCGATGCGATCGTCACCGAACGCGGGGTGATCGCGCAGCCGGACCTGGCGCGCATGCAGGCGGCCTTCGGCGGCTGAGGCCAGTGCGGCGCACTATCGCCGCATCGCCCCGCCAAAATCCTGCAAGTGCTTGTTTCTGGCCGGTAAACCGGCGGCATCGTGGTGCCCCTTCGTGATACAATCCGACGCTTGAATCGATCGGCGGGAGCGTGGGGTCGGCAGCCTGTCGTCAGGGCGCCCCTAACGTAGCTTTCCGGCTCGCCCGCCACCTCACTTACGGAACCCGAATGGCAGAAACCGCCAAGGAAATCATCCAGGTCAATCTGGAAGACGAGATGCGCAAGAGCTATCTCGATTACGCGATGAGCGTGATCGTGGGCCGCGCACTCCCCGATGCCCGTGATGGCCTCAAGCCTGTGCACCGCCGCGTCCTGTACGCCATGCACGAGCTGGGCGCACACAGCAACAAGGCCTACTTCAAGTCGGCGCGTATCGTCGGCGACGTCATCGGTAAGTACCACCCGCACGGCGACCAGTCGGTGTATGACACCCTGGTGCGCATGGCGCAGCCGTTCTCGCTGCGCTACATGATGGTGGACGGCCAGGGTAACTTCGGTTCGGTCGATGGCGATTCCGCCGCGGCGATGCGTTACACCGAGTCGCGCATGTCGCGGCTGGCGCATGAGCTGATGGCCGACATCGACAAGGAAACCGTCGATTTCCAGCCCAATTACGACGAGAAGGAACAGGAGCCGACGGTCATGCCGACCCGGTTCCCGAGCCTGCTGGTCAACGGCTCGGCCGGTATCGCGGTGGGCATGGCCACCAATATCCCGCCACACAATCTGACCGAGGCGATCAACGCCTGCATCGCCTTGATCGACACGCCGGAGCTGGATGTCGAAGGCCTGATGGAGTACATCCCCGGCCCGGATTTCCCCACCGCCGGCATCATCAACGGCACCGCCGGCATCGCTGCCGGTTACCGCACCGGCCGTGGCCGCGTGCGCATGCGCGCCAAGGCCGATGTGGAAGTGGCCGACAACGGCCGTGAAGCGATCATCGTCACCGAGATTCCGTACCAGGTGAACAAGGCGCGGCTGATCGAGAAGATCGCCGAGCTGGTCAAGGAAAAGAAGCTCGAAGGCATCAGCGAGCTGCGCGACGAGTCCGACAAGGACGGCATGCGCATCTACATCGAGGTCAAGCGCGGCGAGTCGGCCGAGGTCGTGCTCAACAACCTGTATCAACAGACCCAGATGGAGTCGGTGTTCGGCATCAACATGGTGGCGCTGATCGACGGCCGCCCGCAGTTGATGAACCTCAAGCAGATGCTGCAGGCGTTCATCCGCCACCGCCGCGAAGTGGTGACCCGCCGCACCATCTTTGAGCTGCGCAAGGCGCGTGCGCGTGCGCACGTGCTGGAAGGCCTGACCGTCGCGTTGGCCAACATCGACGAGATGATCGAGCTGATCAAGACCTCGGCCAACCCGCAGGAAGCGCGCGAGCGCATGCTGGCCAAGACCTGGGAACCGGGTCTGGTCGGCGCGCTGCTGGGCGCCGCCGGTGCCGAAGCCTCCAAGCCGGAGGATCTGGCCCCGGGCGTGGGCTTGGCCGACGGCTTCTATCAGCTCAGTGAAGTGCAGGCCTCGCAGATTCTGGAAATGCGCCTGCATCGCCTGACCGGGTTGGAACAGGAAAAGCTGACCGACGAGTACAAGCAGTTGCTCGAGGTCATCCAGGGCCTGATCCGCATCCTGGAAAACCCCGACGTGCTGCTGCAGGTGATCCGCGACGAGCTGATCAATATCCGCGAAGAGTACGGCGACGAACGCCGCACCGAGATCCGTCACAGCGAAGAAGATCTGGACATCCTGGACCTGATTTCGCCGGAAGACGTGGTGGTGACGCTCTCGCATGCCGGCTATGCCAAGCGCCAGCCGGTGAGCGCGTATCGTGCGCAGCGCCGGGGTGGCCGTGGCCGGTCTGCGGCGGCGACCAAGGAAGAGGATTTCATCGATCAGCTGTGGCTGGTCAACACGCACGACACGCTGTTGACCTTCACCAGCAGCGGCAAGGTGTTCTGGCTGCCGGTGTACCAGTTGCCGGAAGCCGGCTCCAATGCGCGTGGCCGTCCGATCATCAACTGGATTCCGCTGGACCCCGGCGAGCGTGTGCAGGCGGTGCTGCCGGTGCGCGAGTACGCCGACAACCGCTATGTGTTCTTTGCCACGCGCAACGGCACGGTCAAGAAGACGCCGTTGAGCGAATTCGCGTTCCGCCTGGCACGCGGCAAGATCGCAATCAACCTCGATGAGGGCGATGCGCTGGTGGGTGTTGCCTTGACCGATGGCGATCGCGACGTGTTGTTGTTCGCCTCCAACGGCAAGACCGTGCGTTTCGGCGAATCCACCGTGCGTTCGATGGGCCGTACCGCCACCGGCGTGCGCGGCATCCGTCTGACCAAGGGCGAAGAGGTGGTCAGCCTGATCGTGGCCGAGCGTGCCGGCGGCATCGAGGGCGATGTCGAGGACGACGGTGTCGAGGACGTGGTGGAGAGCACGGATGGTGTCGAGGCGGAGGTGATCGACGTTGCCGAGAGCGACGACATGGCCTACATCCTCACCGCCACCGAAAACGGCTACGGCAAGCGCACCCCGCTGACCGAGTACCCGCGCAAGGGCCGCGGTACGCAGGGCGTGATCGGCATCCAGACCACCGAGCGCAACGGCAAGCTGGTGCGTGCGGTGCTGCTGGGCGCCACCGACGAAGTGCTGCTGATTTCCGATGGCGGTACGCTGGTGCGTACCCGCGGTTCGGAGATCTCGCGCGTGGGTCGCAATACCCAGGGCGTGACCTTGATCCGCCTGTCCAAGGGCGAAAAGTTGCAGGCGGTCGAACGCCTGGACGCCTCGCTGGATGAGGCCGAGGACGTGCTGGACGATGCAGCGGCTGCACCGGCAGCAAGCACCGGCGAGCTGCCACCGACCGACGCGTGATCGCATCTGGCGAGCAACGCAGTTGACGAAAAACGCCGGCGCACAGCCGGCGTTTTTTGTTGCACGCGGTGACATCTGCAACGCAGTGTTTGTCGACGGCGGTCGCAAAGAACGCGGTGTTTTCACCGCAGCGGGTCGAAGGTTGTGGGCGGTGCGGCGGCGCTGCGTCGCCGCAGATCGAAGAGGAACAACTGATGACGACATTGCATCGTCCTTCCCGTCGCGGCCATTGGGCGCTGGCGACGTTGGGAGGCGTGATTGGAGTGCTGGGCGCCGTGCTGCTGGCAGGCGGCGTGTGGCTGGCCGCGCTGGGCGGCTCCTGGTATTACGCGCCTGCGGGCGCGGCCTTGCTGATCTCCGGCGTATTGCTGTTTCGCGGTCGCAATGCGGGCGCGTGGTGGTTTGCTGCAGTGGTGGCGGCGACGTTGCTGTGGACGTGGTGGGAATCGGGCAGCGACTACTGGCGTTGGGTGCCGCGGCTGGGCTTGATCGTCGGCCTGGCGTTTGTGCTGGCGCTGCTGCTGCCGAAACTGGAGCGCCCGGTGTCGCGTGCGGTATCGCGCAGCGTGGCCGGCGCCTTGGCAGCGGTGTTCGTGTTGGCCTTCGCGCTGGCCTTCGTACCGTTTGGGGTGACCGAGGCCGATGGCGCGCTGGCACATGCCGCCGGCATGGCCGCGAGCCTGGTCAAGCGCAGCGCGTCTGCAGCGCCGGCCGCCTCCGACGGGCAGCCGGGCAATGCGCCTGCCGACGACGACTGGGCCGCGTATGGACGCAGCCAGGCCGGGCAGCGCTATTCGCCGTTGCAGCAGATCAATCGCGACAACGTTGCGCAATTGGAGCGGGCCTGGGTCTTCCACACCGGCGACCTGCCGAGCAAGCGCTGGGGTGCGGAGACCACGCCGCTGAAGGTAGGCGACAGCCTGTATCTGTGCACTGCACGCAATCAGGTGATCGCGCTGGATGCCGCAAGTGGCAAGGAGCGTTGGCGCTACGATCCCAAGGTCAAGGACGAGGCGATTCCGTATACGGCCGCCTGCCGTGGTGTGTCGTACTACCAGGTGCCGGCGGCAGCCAACGACGCCGCCGCAGCGGTGGCAGCGGATGCGGCGCCGCTGTGCCGCACGCGCATCATCGAAGGCACGCTGGATGGCCGCCTGATCGCGCTGGATGCGCGTAGCGGCAAGCCGTGCACGGATTTCGGCAACGATGGCCAGGTCGACATCACCGTCGGCATGGGGCAGACACCGCCGGGCTATGTGTCGATCAATTCGCCGCCCGCCATCGTGCGTGGGGTAGTGGTCACCGGCCATCAGGTGCTGGACGGGCAGAAGCGTTACGAGCCGTCCGGTGTGATCGAAGGCTTCGATGCGGTGACCGGCCAATTGCGCTGGGCCTGGGACATGACCCATCCGGACTGGAACGGCGCGCCGCCGCCGGGCCAGACCTGGACGCGTGGCACGCCGAACATGTGGACCACCGCCGCGGCCGACGAACAGCTGGGCTATGTGTATCTGCCGATGGGCAACTCCACCGCCGATTACTGGAGCAGCTCGCGCACGCCGCAGGAGAATCGCTATGCGACCTCGCTGGTGGCGCTGGATGTCACCACCGGCAAGCCGGTGTGGAATTTCCAGACCACGCATATCGATGCCTGGGATTACGACCTGGGCTCGCAGCCGAGCCTGATCGACTTCCCCAAGGACGGCGTCAACGTGCCGGCGGTGTTGTTGCCGAGCAAGCAGGGCGAGTTGTACGTGCTGGATCGGCGTACCGGCAAGCCGCTGGTGGGCGTGGAAGAACGCGCGGTGCCAGGCGGTGGCGTGGAGCCGCAGATGCGTGCCAAGACCCAGCCATTTTCGCTGTACCACACGCTGCGCAAGCCGGATCTGACCGAGCGCGACATGTGGGGGATGACGCCGATCGATCAGCTGGTGTGCCGCATCCAGTTCCGCAAGGCCAGCTACAAGGGCATCTACACGCCGCCGGAAGCCGACCGCCATTCGATCGAGTATCCCGGCTACAACGGCGGTTCAGACTGGGGCAGCGTGTCGGTGGATCCGCGTCGCGGCGTGATCGTGGCCAACTACAACGACATGCCCAACTACAACCTGCTGGTGCCGCGCGCCAAGGCCGACAAACTGGGCTGGGCGCCGCGCGATGAAGTGCGCGGCGATGCCGGTGGCGCAGAAGGCGCGGGCGATCCGCAGGCCGGTACGCCGTATGCGATCAACGTCAACGCCGGCTGGCGCCTGCCGTTCACCAAGCTGCTGTGCAAGCAGCCGCCGTATGGCGGCATCCGTGCGATCGATCTGGCCAGCGGCAAGACGCTATGGGACCGCCCGTTCGGCAGCGCACGCGGCAATGGTCCGTTCGGCATCCGCTCGGGTCTGCCGATCGAGATCGGCACGCCCAACAACGGCGGTTCGGTGGTGACGGCCGGCGGATTGATCTTCATTGCCGCAGCCACCGACGACCTGATCCGCGCCATCGATCTGGCCACCGGCAAGGAACTGTGGCACGCCAAGCTACCGGCCGGCGGCCAGGCCAACCCGATGGTCTACGCCTACGGCGGCCGCGAGTACCTGGTGATCATGGCCGGCGGCCACCACTTCATGGAAACGCCCGCTGGCGATGCTGTGGTGGCCTACGCGCTGCCGCAGCAGGCACCGTGATGAACGCAGCAATCAAACCAGCAAGTTGAGGGTTGTCGGCCATCCCCCAGGCCTGAAACGAAAAAGCGCACCGCAAGCGGTGCGCTTTTTTTTACGGGCAATCGCATCACAGCAGTCACCAAACACCCCGCATCGAGAAGCGGTCAACCACCTGTTGACCCAACAGAACCCCGCACCCACGCTCTTACGATTCCCGATTCCCGATTCCCGATTCCCGATTCCCGATTCCCGATTCACCCGACGTTAGCCGCAGCCGCATCCTCCATCACCGCATCCCGCACATCCTGCGCCAGCGTGGCCTTGACGATGATCGAGCGGATGGCATCGTTGGCATCCGAGAGCGGCACATCGCTGCTCAGGCGCTGGAAGGTATCGCGGCTGTTGTAGCCGGACCCGTCCTTCAGATAGTGGTCGTACATCGACAGCAGGTCCTGGCAGGCGGTGATCAGCGCCGCGACGTTGCCGCGCAACAAGGCATAGCCGATCTGGTCGAAGCTGTGCAGGCAATCGGCCAGCCAATGCAGGTCGTAACGGGCGGTGGCCGGTTCCGGCGCAGTGTGGCCGCGGCTGTAGGCGCTGTAGCGGCGCAGGCTGCGTGCCACCCGTGCGACGTGTGCGAACAATGTGCCGATCTCGTTGGCGATATCCAGCCGCTGCACCATCACCATCGGAATCACCTGGCTGTCGGCAGCCGGCACCTGTTCGGCGGCCGTCTGTTCCTGCTGCTCCAGCGATTGCTTGAGGACGGTGTAGCTGCGCTGTAGCGATTCCAGCTCCAGCACGCTTGCGGCCGCACGCGCCTTCGCCTGCGAGAGCGCAGCCTGGTAGCGGGCAAGGCTGTCCTGGGTGCTGGCGAGCTGGCCGGATTCGGCGCGCAGCTGCCGGCCACGCACGAACGCCAGCACGGTGGCAATCAGCGCCCAGAGCGCGAATGCAGGCACCAGGTAGATCAAGATGCCCATGGAGATTCCTCGAAACGTTGCATACCTTGTCGGCCCGCACGCGGCGGACTTGAGGGCAATCGTCGGGAATGTGATGGGCAACGATGTCCTCGCTTGCAACCTGAAGCCGGAAGCTCTCGCGCCCCTGACCAAAGGCACGTGGCGGGCGGTATCCCAGCATGCTCGAATCAGCGCACTCGCCAGCCCGGAGCCTTGCATGCGCAGATGGATCGATCGCTGGCCGCCAACACTGCGGCGCGTCCGCTCAGCCGGACTGATCTGCGTCGTGATGTGCGCCACCGCGCATGCCGTTGCAGCCATGCCGTCATCGGCATCCGTGCAGGTGGGTTACAGCGAGGCCACGGATCTGTTCAACCTGCTGGATAACCTGTCGGACTGGTTGCCGGGCTATACGGCGCCCGTCTATCGCAGCTATTTCGAAACCCATGGCGGGCTGGACCCGGCCGATCGTGCAGCCCTTGTGGCCTACGCAGCTTTCCGTCGGCGCACCTCTGGGGTGGCAAAGGACGACGATCTGGAGGTGCTCGACCGTGTGTTTGCGCCAGATGCCACTCGTGAGGTGGATCCTTTCTCCCGGCATTTCCTCGGGGATGCGGGATTCGAGGCCTCAGCGGACGCCGCCATTGCCGAGCAGTCGGCAGACGATCAGGGGATGTTGCACGCGTACTTTGCCCGCTTCGTTCCGCGCGCCAGACGCCTGGTCGCCGTTGCACCGCGCTTCGAGCAACAGGCGCGCGAGCTGGGCGAAGAACTGTCCAACCCCGCCGTCTCGCGGTTGGCAGCGCAGATGCGGGCGTTCTTTGCGGTGCCGGAGCCTGCGGTGTTCCAGGCAAGATTCGTCTGGTGGCCGGAGCCGGACACCACCCAGGCCAAGGTGCGTGGACGCACCATGCTGCTGTATTCGCAGCATGATGCGCGTGCCGGCACGGCCTCGATGGACTGGGCGCCGATCGTGTTGCATGAATTGAGTCACTACCTGTCTGCGGGGCAGCCTTCGGCGCGCAAGCGCATGCTCGCTGCCAACTTCGTGCGGCTGTGTCCGGGTGCGGCCACCTTGCGTAACCCGCTCAACGCGCTGGAAGAGCCGTTGGCGATCTACTGGGGACAGTATCGATTCGAGCAGGCAGTGCGCGGGCGTTCGCTGCCGCCGTCGTCGCAGTGGTATATCCAGGCGGACGCCGATCGCGCGGCGAAGGCGATCGCAGCGGCCTATCCAGCAAGCGGTGCGACACCGGTGCTCGATGACAACGCATTGCTGGCCGCTGCTGCATTGGCCTGCAAGTAGACCGTGATGGAGCTGGAAGCCGCCGGCAGAACGCGGCGGATCGTCGTCGCCTGCTGCGGATGGTGCGCTCACAACCGGTGATCTCCGCGTGCTGCATGCCGACCGCGTGCGGCGTGCACGCGGTCGGCGAAACAGCCGGGGCTGAAAATCCTCAGCCGAGAATGCTGGGCAAATCCAGGCCCTTTTGCTTCGCGCAGTCGGTGGCGATGGCGTAGCCGGCATCGGCGTGGCGCATCACGCCGGTGGCCGGGTCGTTCCAGAGCACGCGCTCCAGGCGTCGGTCGGCCGCCTCGCTGCCGTCGCAGACGATGACCATGCCGGCGTGCTGCGAGAAGCCCATGCCGACGCCGCCGCCGTGATGCAGCGATACCCAGGTGGCGCCCGAGGCGGTGTTGAGCAGGGCGTTGAGAAGCGGCCAGTCGGAGACCGCATCCGAGCCGTCGGCCATGGCTTCGGTTTCGCGGTTGGGCGAGGCGACGCTGCCCGAATCCAGATGATCGCGGCCGATCACCACCGGTGCCTTCAATTCACCGCTGCGCACCATCGCATTGAAGGCCAGGCCGAGCCGATGGCGGTCGCCCAGACCGACCCAGCAGATCCGCGCAGGCAGGCCCTGGAAGGCGATCTTTTCGGCAGCCATGTCCAGCCAGCGGTGCAGATGCGCATCGTCGGGAATGAGCTCCCTGACCTTGGCATCGGTCTTGGCGATGTCGTCCGGGTCGCCACTGAGCGCGACCCAGCGGAACGGGCCGATACCGCGACAGAACAACGGCCGGATGTAGGCGGGCACGAAGCCGGGGAAGTCGAACGCGTTGTCGACGCCTGCTTCCAGTGCCATCTGGCGCAGGTTGTTGCCGTAATCGACGGTTGGCACGCCGAGTGCGTGGAAGGTGAGCATGGCGCGGATGTGGTTGGCCATCGAGTCGCGCGCGGCCGCTTCCACCTCCGTCGGTACGGACACGCGCCTGGCGTCCCATTCCTCCACCGTCCAGCCCTGCGGCAGGTAGCCGTTGATCGGGTCGTGCGCGGAGGTCTGGTCGGTCAGCAGGTCCGGCTTGACCCCGCGTAGCAGCAGTTCGTCTAGCACGTCGGCGACATTGCCGAGCAGGCCGACCGACAGCGGTTTCTTTGCCGTGCACGATTGCTCGATCAGGCGCAGCGCTTCGTCCAGGTCGTCGGTCCAGGTGTCCAGGTAGCCGGTGCGCAGGCGCATGTCGATGCTGGAACGGCGGCATTCCACCGCCAGGCACGAGGCACCGGCCATCACCGCGGCCAGCGGCTGCGCGCCGCCCATGCCGCCCAGGCCACCGGTGAACAGCCACTTGCCGGCCAGGCTGCCGCCGTAATGCTGGCGGCCCATCTCCACGAAGGTTTCATAGGTGCCTTGCACGATGCCCTGCGCGCCGATGTAGATCCAGCTGCCGGCGGTCATCTGGCCGTACATCGCCAGACCCTTGCGATCGAGTTCGTTGAAATGCTCCCAACTGGCCCAGCGCGGCACCAGGTTGGAGTTGGCGATCAGCACGCGCGGCGCATCGGCATGCGTGCGGAACACCCCGACCGGCTTGCCGGATTGCACCAGCAGGGTCTGGTCGTCGTCCAGGCGGGTGAGCGCGGCGACGATCGCATCGAAGGACTCCCAGTCGCGCGCGGCGCGGCCGATGCCGCCGTAGACCACCAGTTCCTGCGGGCGCTCGGCCACGTCCGGGTCCAGATTGTTCATCAGCATGCGCAGCGGCGCTTCGGTGAGCCAGCTTTTTGCGGTGAGCATGGTGCCGGTGGCGGCGCGGATGACGCGGGTTGCATCGTGACGGGTCATGCCGGTTTCCTTGCAATCAACGGTGCGCCGCAGGCGGCGTGGTGGCGGAGGAGTGCGCGGTAGCGTTGGCAAACTGCAGGCAGGTCAGCAGGACGTGGCGCAGCACCGCGCGCAGTGCGACCGCATGTGCGGGCAGCCAGGGCGTGGGCCAGGTCTGCGGGGTGATGGTGTCCGGCTCGCGCATATAGCCGCGGCACGCCAGCTCCATCTGCAGCGTATGCACGCCATGCCCGGGCTGCGCGTAATGGCGGGTGATCCAGCCGCCCTTGAAGCGCCCGTTGCGCACGGTGCTCGAGCCGCTGCTGCGGCACAGCTGCTCCACGGCGTCGGCCAGTGCGGGATCGCAACTGCGCTCGTCGTTGCTGCCGATGTTGAACTGCGGCAGCTCGCCATCGAACAGGTGCGGAATATGCGAGCGGATCGAATGCGCGTCGTAGACCACGATGCTGGCGTGCTGCGTGCGCAGGCGCGCGATCTCGGCAGCGAGCGCAGCGTGATAGGGGTCGAACCACTGCGTGCGGCGCCAGGCGATCTGCGCTTGGTCGGGTTCGGCGCCGTCGGCATACAGCGGCTGATTGTCGAAG
Organism: Xanthomonas arboricola; assembly: GCF_002940665.1. Taxonomy (GTDB): domain Bacteria; phylum Pseudomonadota; class Gammaproteobacteria; order Xanthomonadales; family Xanthomonadaceae; genus Xanthomonas; species Xanthomonas arboricola_B. The sequence continues at coordinate 29,029 of NZ_MIGY01000003.1, read as the reverse complement.
GTGGTCAGCGGACACAGGCCGGTGGTGTTCTGGCCGGGATACAGCGACGCCCCGCTGGGGTCGCGGTTGACGTCGATCACCGAGCGCGAGATGGCGGTGCGCACGGTGGTAGCGCCCAGCGATTGCGCGAAGTCGTACAGCTGATGCACCCACCAATCGGCATCGCGGCGTGCCAGCCAGGGCGAGACGAACTGGTCGACCATCTCCTCGGGCAGCTCGGTGCCTGTGTGCGGGAAGCTGAGGATCAGCGGCGCATCGCCGCGGTGGATGTCGAGCCAGGGCAGGGCGCTCATCGCGGTGCGCCTTGTGCTGGTGCGATCGTCAAGACGCGACGATGTCGCGCCTGCATCCGCTCGGCGCGCGGCGCGCAAGCGCGCACCACGGCCTGACGCGCAAGCAATGCGCGCGCGCGTATCGCCCGCAGTGCATGGTCGTCGCGCAGATGCGCGCTCGGCAGTGACGCAAAACCTTGCACGTGCGAACTGCACTTTGCCGAGATCATTCCAGCAGCTGCGATGTGTGGCGTCATGCGTGCTGCTCCACGCCCGGCAAGGCAATGGCAACCGCCTGCGCGAGTGCGCCCGAGCGCACCAACGCGCTGGCCGCCAGCATGTCGGGATGGAAATAGCGGTCGTCCTGCAGCGTCGGCACCTGCGCGCGCAGCAGGGCGCGTGCGGCTTCCAGCGCGGCGCTGGAGCGCAGCGGCGCATGGAAGTCGCAGCCTTGCACGGCCGCCAGCAGCTCGATGCCGATCACGTGCGCGGCGTTCTCCGCCATCGCCAGCAAACGCCGCGCGCCGTGCGCGGCCATCGACACATGATCTTCCTGATTGGCGGAGGTGGGGATCGAATCGACACTGGCCGGATACGCGCGTTGCTTGTTTTCCGACACCAGGGCCGCAGCGGTGACCTGCGGAATCATGAAACCGGAATTCAGGCCCGGGCGCGGGGTGAGGAACGCCGGCAGGCCCGACAAGGCCGGGTCGACCAGCATCGCAGTGCGGCGTTCGCTGATCGAGCCGATTTCGCAGACCGCCATCGCCAGCATGTCGGCCGCGAAGGCCACCGGCTCGGCGTGGAAGTTGCCGCCGGACAAGGCCTCGCCGGTATCGCTGAACACCAGCGGATTATCCGAGACGCCATTGGCTTCGATCTCCAGGGTGCGTGCGGCCTGACGCATGATGTCCAGCGCCGCGCCCATCACCTGCGGCTGGCAGCGCAGGCAGTACGGATCCTGCACGCGCACATCGCCGAGCCGATGCGATTCGCGGATGCTCGAATCGGCCATCAGCGCGCGCAGTGCCGCAGCGGTGGCGATCTGCCCCGGCTGGCCGCGCAAGGCATGGATGCGCGCATCGAACGGCGTGTCCGAGCCCTTGGCCGCTTCCACCGACAGCGCGCCGGTGACCAGCGCGGCCTGCAGCACGGTTTCGATCTCGAACAGGCCGGCCAAGGCGCAGGCGGTGGAGAACTGGGTGCCGTTGAGCAGCGCCAGGCCTTCCTTGGCGCCCAGCACACGCGGCTGCAGCTGCGCCTGCGCCAGCGCGTCGGCCGCAGGCAGGCGTCGCCCGCCGACGAAGGCTTCGCCGACGCCGATCATCACCGCGGCCAGGTGCGACAGCGGTGCCAGATCGCCGGAGGCACCGACCGAGCCCTGGCACGGCACCACCGGCGTGATGCCCAGGCGCAGCATCGCGTCCAGCAGCGCCAGCGTCTGCGGCTGCACGCCGGAGGCGCCCTGGGCCAGGCTGGTGAGCTTGAGCGCCATCATCAGCCGCACCACCGGCACCGGCGTGGGCTCGCCGACGCCGGCGGCGTGCGAGAGCACGATATTGCGCTGCAGGGTCTGCAGATCTTCGCGCTCGATGCGCACGCTGGCCAGCTTGCCGAAGCCGGTATTGACGCCATACACCGGCTCGCCGCGCGCCACGATGGCCTCCACCGTCTGCGCGCTGCGCAGCACCGCGGCCGCGCAGGCGTCGTCCAGCACGACGTCGGCGCCGCGATAAAGCGCACGCCACCGCGCCAGCGTGACCTGGCCGGGCTGCAAGACAATAGATGCACTCATGACGACTCCGGATTCAGCAGGAATGCCCGCGCCAGACGCGGGCATGAAGAGGGTTGAAGCCCATGCGGTAGACCAGGTCGGCCGGCGCATCGATGTCCCAGATCGCCAGGTCGCAGTGCAGGCCGGCGCGCAGCCGGCCGAGTCGCTCGCCGCGCCCGAGCGCGCGTGCGGCTTCGCGGGTGAAACCGGCGATGCATTCGTCCACGGTCATGCGGAACAGCGTGGCGGCCATGTTCATCGCCAGCAGCGGGCTGGTCAGCGGCGAGGTGCCCGGATTGCAGTCGGTGGCCAGGGCCAGCGGCACGCCGGCGGCGCGCAACGCCGCGATCGGCGGCAGCTGGGTGTCGCGGGTAAAATAGAACGCGCCCGGCAACAGCACCGCGACGGTGCCTGCGCCGGCCATTGCGGCAATCCCGGCGTCATCCAGGTATTCGATGTGGTCGGCCGACAACGCGCCATGGCGTGCGGCCAGTTGCGCGCCATGCTGATTGCTCAGTTGCTCGGCATGGATCTTGATGTCCAGGCCGTGTGCCTGCGCGGCGCGGAAGATCTGTTCGGCCTGCGCGGGCGAGAACGCCAGATGCTCGCAGAACACGTCCACCGCCTCGGCAAGGCCTTGCGCGGCGATCGCCGGAATCATCTGCGTGCAGACCGCGTCGATATAGGTTTGCGCATCGCCGCCCGGCGGCACCGCATGCGCGCCGAGGAAGGTCGGCACCACTTCGACCTTGCGCAGCGCAGCGAGCCGACGTGCCACGCGCAGCTGCTTGGTTTCGTCCTCCAGCGTCAGCCCGTAGCCGGATTTGATTTCCAGCGTGGTCACGCCTTCGGCGAGCATGGCGTCCAGGCGCGGCAGGCTGGCGGCCAGCAGCGCTGCGTCGTCGGCAGCGCGGGTGGCGCGCACCGTGGCCACGATGCCGCCGCCGGCTGCGGCAATCTCGGCATAACTGGCGCCGCGCAGGCGTTGCTCGAATTCGTTGGCGCGATTGCCTGCGTACACCAGATGGGTATGGCAATCGATCAGGCCGGGGCTGATCCAGCGGCGCCGGCAATCGTGCGCGGTGCCCGGCTTCAGCGCCGGGGCCTGCGCGGCCGGGCCGGCATAGGTGATGCGGCCGTCCTGGCAGGCCACAACGCCATCGTCCACGATGCCCAGGCCACCATCGACCGCGTCCAGGGTCATCAGCTGGGCGTTGTGCCAGAGGACGTCGCAATGCATGGCGCAGGCTCATGGTGTCTGATATGTATATACAATAGAACCGGCAATCGAGGGTGTCCAGTGGCAGACCAACAGGTGCAGGCGTTGTGGGCAGCGCGGGCTCTCTTGCCCGATGGCTGGGCGGGCGATGTGCGGATCACGCTGGCGCAGGGGCGTATCGCGTCGGTACAGACCGCCACCACGCCCGCTGCCGACGATGGCCGGGTCGAGCTGCTGCTGCCCGGGCTGGGCAACCTGCACAGCCACGCGTTCCAGCGCGGCATGGCCGGCCTGAGCGAAGTGGGCGGGCGCAGCGGTGACAGTTTCTGGAGCTGGCGCGAGTTGATGTACCGCTTCGTCGACCGGCTCGATCCGGACAGCCTGCAGGCAATCGCCGAACAGGCCTATGTGGAGATGCTCGAAGGCGGCTTCACCCGCGTCGGCGAATTCCATTACCTGCACCACAGCCCCGGCGGCGCGGCGTATGCGCAGGCTGGCGAAATGTCCGGACGCATCGCCGCTGCCGCCGCCAACACCGGCATCGGGCTGACGCTGTTGCCGGTGTTCTATGCGCATTCGGATTTCGGTGGCGTCGCGCCCAGCGCAGCGCAGCGACGTCTGATTCACGACATCGACGGGTTCGCGCGATTGCTGGACGACTGCGCGCGCAGCCTCGAGGTATTGCCGGATGCCGTGCTCGGACTGGCGCCGCATAGCCTGCGCGCAGTCACGCCGGAGCAGCTGGCTGCGTTGGTGCCGCTCACCGATGGCCCGATCCACATCCATATCGCCGAGCAGCAGCGCGAGGTCGAGGCCTGCCTGGCCTGGTCGGGCCAGCGCCCGGTGCAGTGGCTGCACGCCAACGCACCGGTGGATGCGCGCTGGTGCCTGGTGCATGCCACGCATGTGGACGCGCGCGAGCTGCAGGCCATCGTCGACAGCGGCGCGGTGGTTGGGCTGTGCCCGATCACCGAGGCGAATCTGGGCGACGGCCTGTTCCCGATGCAGGCATTTGCCGCCGCGGGCGGGCGCTTTGGCGTGGGCTCGGATTCGAATGTGTTGATCGACGCGGCCGAAGAACTGCGCTTGCTCGAATACGGCCAGCGTCTGCGACTGCAGGCGCGCAATGTGCTGGCGCGGGCGGGCGCCTCCAGCGGACGTTGGTTGTTCGAGCAGGCCGGCGAGGGCGCGGCGCAGGCGTTGGGCGTTTCCCACTGCGGCATCCGTGTGGGTGCATCGGCCGACCTGCTCGAACTGGACCCGACCCATGCGGCGCTGCTGGCGCGCAGCGACGATGCGCTGCTGGATAGTTGGCTGTTCGCCGCGCGCGGCGGTGCGGTGCGCACCGTCTGGCGCGCCGGGCAAGCGGTGGTGCGCGATGGACGCCATGTGGATCGCGCGCGGATTGCCGCCCGTTTTGCCGGTGTCCTGCGATCGCTGCTGAGCAGTTGAACGGATGCGCGCACAATGCGGGTCTGACCGGAGACCTGTTTTGACCGCCACCCCCACCGCCGCGCCCGGCACCCTGCATCAACGCATCCGGCAGGATCTGGAGCGCCGCATCCACAGTGGCGATTGGCCGCCCGGTCATCGTGTGCCGCCCGAGCATGAACTGATGGCGCAATACGGCTGCTCGCGCATGACCGTGAACAAGGTGCTCGGCCTGCTCGCCGATGCCGGCATGATCGAACGCCGGCGTCGCACCGGCTCGTTCGTGGCGCGGCCGCATCCGCATCTGGAGCAGGTCGCGTTGTCGATTCCCGACATCGAAGTCGAAATGACCGCGCGCGGTCACCTCTACCGGTTCTCGCTGTTGTCGCGCCGACTGCGCAACCTGCGCCTGCGCGTGCCGCAGGAGCGTGCCCTGGGCAGCAGCGGCAAGGTGCTGGCGCTGGAAAGCGTGCACCTGGCAGACGGCCGTCCGTTTGCGCTGGAGCAGCGGGTGATCGACACCACCACCGTGCCCGAGGCATTGCTGCAGGCGTTCACCGACGTGGCGCCGGGCAGTTGGTTGTTGCGCAACGTGCCATGGACCCGCGCCGAGCACCGCATCAGCGCCGTCAATGCGGATGCCGCACAAGCGGCACGCCTGCAGGTGGACGATGGCGCGGCATGTCTGGTCATCGATCGCCACACCTGGCGCGGAGATCAGCCGGTCACTTACGTGCGTCAACTGTTCCTGGGCGGATCCTACGACCTGGTGGCGCGCTTCGCGCCGGGAATGCGCTGATCCCAGGCGGGACGGGCAGCGTATGGCTCGATGCGCGGATCAGATCGTCGTGCACTGCCGCCAGCGTACCGGTTCGTCCACGCCGGGGCGCGGATTGAGCTGCACACGCACGGTGCGCAGGTATGGGTAGCGCTGCAGTTCGCGGCAGATCAACGGCCACGCCGCCGCATCGTCAACCGAGCGATCGACCGCCAGCGTCGCCTGGGTGATCCAGATACCGCGCACCAGACCGGGTGTCTGTGCCAGTGCCTTGGACACCTCGCGCTGATAGCCCTGCATGGTCGCCGCATCCGGTTCGGCGCCGGCTGTCAGTGGTGTCGGTGCAGGCAACGCGGCTGATGGCGGCGCTGCCTGCGGCGAGCCTGTGCCCTGCGGTGAAGGTGGCGCAGCGACCGCTGCGGCAACGCGTGGAGCAGCCACCCCCGCTGCTTGCTGCGTGGGCGCAGGCGGCTCTGTCGGTTGCAAGGCTAGCCCCGCAGCCAGCGCCAGGGTCGCCAGTGCTGCACCGGCAATGAGGCTGTGAAGGATCGCGCGACGGCGCGCCATGCCGACCACGCCGGTTTCCACATCGCCCGGCAGATACGGTTTGAGCAAGGGCCACAGACGCACGCCATCCAGCACTTCGATGGACTGTTTTTCGGCGGCTGCCAACCCTTCGCGTTGCATGCGCCCCTCGGTCACCATCACGCCGCCACCTGCGCCGGCCAGTCGCGCCATCGCGCCCAATTCGTTCACCGCTGCCACGCCGATGCGGTAGCCACGCCCGTGCTTGCAGGCCACCAGGCGCGTGCCTTGCTCGGTCTGCATCATGAAGTCAGCCGTCGGCAGGCCGTCCTGGGGCGCCTGGGTGGGTTGCCAGCCGCGCTGATCCTGCAGCACGCGCAGCACCACGGCGGAAAAGTCGCGCCAGTGCATTGCCGCCAGCGCACGCACGCCTTCACTGGTTTCGTCGGCGCGGCGGCGCACCAGCCACACATAGGCGCACACCCCCAGCCAGAGCAGCAGGAAAGCCACAAGCGCCACAATCCAGGAAGGCATGAGCATCAAGCGAAGGTATGGCACGTGTGACGGAGCGGTACGCCTAGAAGAATCTTTCGCGGCAGGTCCGTCAATGGATCGCGGGCGGCGATGGCACGAGCTGTGATCCAGATAGCGAAAGACCCGCCAGTCCGAAGCCGTGAGGGGAGGGGAGCAAACGGACTTCGTGTTACAGGACTGGCGGGTCCTTCCCGATTGTCTAAAAAATCATGCTGCTTTGCAACATTGTCGAGCTGGCTTATTCATCATCGAACGCAGTGCCGGTCGGACCAGAGCTGCCGCTGGCGGGGCCTGCACCAGTGGTGTCGCTGCTGGCGGCCTGCGCCGCCTGATTGGCGGTGCGGTTGGCGCGCTTGGTCGCGGCGGTGTTGGCGCGCACCTGGGCCTTGAGCGATTCCACCTCGCGACGCAGGTTTTCCAGTTCGTCCTGCTCGGGAATGTTGAGCGTGCGCAGCACGCCCTTGACGCGTTCGTCGAAGGCCTTGCCCAGCTTGTCCCAGCCACGTACGGCGGTGTCACGCGCCTGCTCGAACTGGGTTTCCACCTCTTCGCGCAGCTCATCGACGCTTTCGGCCGCCTTGCGCTGGCCGCTGCGCTCGTACGCCGCGCCTTCGCGCACCAGCGAATCGAACAACTTGCCACCCTCGCTCTGCACCCGTCCCAGTGCACCGAGCCCGGCCAGCCACACCGTCTGCGCCGATTCGCCGAGCCGGCGCGAAATCTGTTCCGCCTGCGCCTGGAAGCCGTGCGCTGCGTCGTCGCGCTTGCCGTTCTGATCGTATCCGGTCGTCATGGAATGCTCCTGTGGGTTGCCAAAGTGACGTTGCCTTCACCCTAGTCCCGGCACTGCATCGGGCAGGTGAAGCACCCTCAGAGCATCCGCCTGCGATGGGCTGCGCGGGTGACTTGTCGCTGAAGCACCGGCGCGGCCAGGCATGGTCGGGCGACCCGGACCAACGGCACCCCGGACCAACGGCACCGCATGCTCAGGCGAGTTTTTCGGCCAGTAGGCGGCGGATCTCCGATTCCACCATCGGTTGCATCGCCGACAACAGGAAGCCGAGCTCGGCGGTGACATGGACCTGCTGCGGCAGCAGGGCGATCGCCCCATCCACGCCGGCCCGCGCGATGCGCAAGGTATCGCCTTCCCAATGCGAGGCGACGCCGTAGCGATCGGTCAACTTGCGTGCCGCCGCGTCGATCGCTGCGCGGGCCTGGGCCGGCGACAAGGCATGGTCGTGGCGGATATCGATGCTGGACATGGGTTCCATGGGAAAGACGAAAGGAGCGCGCATTGTGCGCATGCGCGGGCCCGGCTCCAAGTGCGGCGCACGCGGGGCGGGCAGCGACGACGCCTCGGTATGGGCACACGTCGGCTGGACGCCGGTCGTTGTTGGCCGCTGCGCGTGGCAAACCTGCTAGTCTGCGGCGGGTGCGCGATCTGCAAGTTCATTTCACCCACCGGCAGCAGCCGGATCATTCCCTCAAACCCGGCGTCCACCGGATCGTCCGCCATGCCTCCGGCAGCGTGCGGGTGGTTGCCGATGCGCAGGGCGCGCTGCTGTTGGCGCAGTTTTGCCTGGATCAGCGCGGGCTGTGGCTGCAGGTGGCCAACGGGATCCGCGGCATCCACGTCAACGGACGTCCGGTACGGCGCATGGCGCTGCTGCGCCCCGGCGACGCCATCTATGCCGACGGCGTGGAGATGCTCCTGCGCAGTGCGCCGTCGAGCGCGCCGGCCAACGATGCTGCAGACGACGATGCCGGCCTGAGCGAGGTGTGCCTGCTGTTGCGCGGGCTGGGCGGACGCCATCATGGGCGTAGCTTCACGCTGGACCGCTCGCGCCTGGTCGGCAGCGACCCGGCGGCAGACATCGTCATCGACGACCCGGCCTTTGCCGCCCAGCATGCACGTCTGGAACGCCACGGCGACCGCGTGCTGATCCGCGATCTGGGCTCGGAAGAAGGCAGCTGGATCAACGGCGTGCAGGTGCGCGACGGCTGGCTGCAGGCCGGCGACCAGGTCGTGTTCGATGCCCGCCACCGCTTTGTCGTGGAAGTGCCGCGCATCCATCACGGCACCACCTGGGACATCCCCGAGCCGGAGCCGTTGCCGCCATCACGCGCGCCTGGCGAACCGGCGCGTGCGCCGGTCAAGGTCGCGCGCTGGCCATGGCTGCTGCTCAGCGCAGTGTTGCTGGCGGCAGCGTTGAGCGCCTTGCTGTGGTTCGGCGCGCGCTGAGTTTCTTCCAGATCCGCCAGCCCAGCAGCAGCGCCAGAATGCCGGCATACAGCGCCGGTTCGCGGATGTCGGATTTCACCAGCCACCAGAAATGCAGTACCGCCAGCAGCCCGATCGGGTAGATCAGCATGTGCAGGCGGCTCCAGTTGCGCTTGAGCCGCCGCATCCAGCCCTGGGTCGAGGTGATCGCCAGCGGCACCAGCAGCAGCCATGCCGCAAAGCCCACCGTGATGTAGGGACGCTTGAGGATCTCCTCGAAGATCTGCGTCCAGAAGCCGCGCAGATCCAGGCTCAGGTAGGCCGCCAGATGCACGCTGGCGTAGAAGAACGCGTACAGCCCCAGCATGCGCCGGAAGCGGATCAACGTCGCCTGGCCGGTGAGCTGGCGCAATGGCGTGATCGCCAGGGTGATCAACAGCAAGCGCAGCGCCCACAACCCGGTGCGGTGCTCGATCTCGGCCACCGGATCGGCGCCCAGCGCGTCGCTGCCGGTTTGCCATACCTGCCAGAACTGCCAGCCGAGCAGGGCGATCGGCGTCAGCGCGGCGACATGCACCAGGGTCTTGGCGGCGATCAGGGATGCGGAGGTCTTGGCCATGCGATCTCGAAGTAAGGAAGCGATGCCGCGCGGGCATGAAACGTAGGAGCGCACCTGGGCGCGACTGGCATGGCCAGCAAAGCCAGTCGCGCCCAGGTGCGCTCCTACGACAGGTCGATATCAGATTGTGTGTTGCCTAGAACCACTTCTTCAGGTCCATGCCCGCATACAGCGAGGCGACCTGGTCCGCGTAGCCGTTGAACGGCGTGGTCGCGACGCGTTCGGCGAACAGCTTGCTGGCTGTGCCGGCGATACGGCGCTCGGTCTTCTGGCTCCAGCGTGGATGATCTACCGCCGGATTGACGTTGGAAAAGAAGCCGTATTCGGAGGGCTGCAGATCGTGCCACGCGGTCTCGGGCATCTTCTCGACAAAGCGGATCTCCACGATCGACTTGATGCTCTTGAAGCCGTACTTCCACGGCACCACCAGCCGCAGCGGCGCGCCGTTCTGCTGCGGCAGCGGCTTGCCGTACAGGCCGGTGGCCAGCAGGGTCAGTGGATGCATCGCTTCGTCGATGCGCAGGCCTTCCCGATACGGCCAATTGATCGAACGGTAGCGCACGCCCGGCATCTGCTGGGGATCGGCCAGCGTGGTGAACGCCACATACTTGGCCTTGGAGGTCGGCGCGAAGCGCTTGAGCACCTCGCCCAGTGGCACGCCCGTCCAGGGGATCACCATCGACCAGCCTTCCACGCAGCGCAGCCGGTAGATGCGTTCTTGCGCGCTGATGCCCTTGAGCAACTCGTCCAGCGACAGGCTGCCGGGCCTTTCGCACTCGCCGCTGACCTTCACCGACCACGGCGACAGCTTCAGGGTCTTGGCGGCCTTGGACGGGTCGGTCTTGTCGGTGCCGAACTCGTAGAAGTTGTTGTAGCTGGTGACGTCTTCCAGCCGGGTCAGTTCCTCGGCGGTACGGAAGCCGCTGCGCGCCTGCGCCGGGGTCACCACGGTCTTGGGCGGGGGCGGCGGATCGGCCTCGGCGCAGCCGGCCATGCCCAGCGCCGGGGTCAGGGCAAACAGCTGCAGCAGCCGGCGTCGGTCGCGGTAGACGGCCTCATCGGTGATCTCGCTGGACGGCGTCTTCAAGACATCGCGAAGGGACATGGCTCGCTCCTGACAGTGGCTGCTGATGAGAATAGCGGACCACGGTGATGGCGCTGCCGATGATCCAACCAGACCATACGTCGACGCCGATGAGAAGGATGCACATGCAACTTTTCTGCAACGCTGCCAAGGCCGGTGCGCTGCGGCATACTAGAAGGCTAGCTCGACAAGGTGTGCCATGACACGCGCGTTCAATTTCAGTGCCGGCCCTGCGACATTGCCGGAATCGGTCCTGCGGCAGGCGCAGACAGAGATGGTCGAGTGGAACGGCGTCGGCGCCTCGATCGTGGAAATCAGCCACCGCAGCGGCGATTTCATGGCCGTGGCGGCCGCGGCCGAAGCCGACCTGCGCACCCTGTTGTCGATTCCCGACGACTACGCGGTGCTGTTCACCGCCGGTGGCGCCACCACCATCCAGGCGCTGCTGCCGCTGAATTTCGCCGCACCCGGCCAGGCTGCCGACTACGTGATCACCGGCCACTGGGGCAAGACCGCGATCAAGCAGGCGGCCACCTATGTGGATGCGCGCATCGCCGCAGACGGGCAGGCGGGCGGCTTCACCGACATTCCGCCGGTGTCTGGTTGGACCTTGTCCCCGCACTCGGCCTATGTGCACATCACCGCCAACGAGACCATCCACGGCGTCGAGTTCCGCGACACGCCGGCCGTGGGCACGTTGCCGCTGTTTGCCGATTTCAGTTCGTCGATCGCCTCCGAACCGCTGGATGTATCGCGCTACGGGCTGATCTACGCCGGCGCGCAGAAGAATCTGGGCCCGGTGGGTATCTCCGTGCTGATCGTGCGGCGCGACCTGCTCGAACGCGCCGGCCAGCCGCGTGCGGACATTTTCAACTATGCCTCGCATGCCGCCCGCGATTCGATGCTCAACACGCCGCCGACCTGGAACTGGTATCTGCTCGGACTCACCGTGAAGTGGATGCTGGAGCAGGGCGGGGTGCAGGAGTTCGCCCGCCGCAACGCCGAAAAGGCCGCGCTGATCTATGGCGCGATCGATGGCTCCGGCGGTTTCTACCGCAATCTGGTCAAGCCGGCGGTGCGCTCGCGCATGAACATCCCGTTCTTCCTTGCCGACGAGCAGCTGGATGCGTTGTTCGTCAGCGAATCCAGGGCGGCCGGTCTGCTGGCGCTGAAGGGGCACAAGGCGGTCGGCGGCATTCGCGCTTCGCTCTACAACGCGATGCCGGTGGCGGGCGCGCAGGCGCTGGCGCGTTTCATGCACGACTTCCAGCAGCGTCACGGCTGAATCTTCATTCGACCGCGGCGCATGCCGCGCAGGCGCATGCGCCGTAATTTCAAGGAATGCCGAGCAATGGCTCCCAAGTCCAGCAAGCCCAGTGCCGCCAACGGCGGCAAGACCAAACCGGCAGGCAAGTCCGCGGCCAACTCCGCTGACAAAGGCGCGACCAAGCCTGCCACGGCTGCGCCGGTGCTGGCCGATGTGCGCGCCAAGATCGACGAGATCGACCGCACCATCCAGGCGTTGATCGCCGAACGTGCCAACTTCGCCCATCAGGTCGGCAAGGCCAAGGGCAAGCTCGCTGCGGCGGTGGATTACTACCGGCCCGAGCGCGAGGCGCAGGTGCTGCGCATGGTGGTGGACCGCAACGAAGGCCCGCTCAGCGATGAAGTGCTGGTGCACGTGTATCGCGAAATCATGTCCGCATGCCTGGCCCAGCAGGAGCCGCTGAAGATCGGCTATCTCGGCCCGGAAGGTACCTTCAGCCAGCAGGCGGTGCTAAAGCATTTCGGCCGTTCGGCAGTCGGCCTGCCGATGGCCACCATCGAGGAAGTGTTCCAGGAAGTGGAAGCCGGCAATGCCGATTTCGGCGTGGTGCCAGTGGAGAATTCCGGACAAGGCACCATCCAGGTCACCCTGGACATGTTCCTGACCTCCAACCTGAAAATCTGCGGTGAAGTCGAGCTGCGCGTGCACCAGTACCTGCTCTCGCGCAACGGCCGGCTGGAAGACATCGAGCGCATCTATGCGCATTCGCAGTCGTTTGCGCAGACCGCCGGTTGGCTGCGTTCGCACTTGCCAAAAGTGGAGAAGATCGCCGTCTCCAGCAATGCCGAAGGCGCACGCCGCGCGCGCAATGCCGAAGATGCCGCGGCGATCGGTGGCGAGAGTGCCGCGCATGTGTATGGCCTGAAGAAAGTCATCATGAAGTCGATCGAAGACGACGACGACAACACCACGCGGTTTCTGGTGATCGGCCGGCAGATCTTCCCTACCTCCGGGCATGACCGCACCTCGGTGCTGGTGTTCATCCACGACAAGCCGGGTGCGTTGTTCGACGTGCTCAGCCCGTTCGCGCGGCATGGCATCAGCATGAACCGCATCGAGTCGCGTCCCTCGCATCAGGCCAAGTGGGAATACGGCTTCTTCATCGACCTGGCCGGCCACGTGGAAGACGAGGCGATGAAGCAGGCGCTGGCCGAACTGGAAGCGCACTCGGCGCAGATCAAGGTGCTGGGCTCCTACCCGGTCGCCATCCCCTGAGCGCAGGGCGTCCCGCCAGCGCGGTCCCAACTGGCGCGCCGTCACCGGCCGAGGTGACGGCAGCGCCACCACACTCTTCAACACGCATCACCAAACCTGGCGATGCCGCAGCAACCGGATCACACGCATGAGCAGCAGCACGCACCACTGGATCGCCCGACAGGGCAGCGCATTGCAGGGCAGCCTGGCCATTCCCGGCGACAAGTCGGTTTCGCACCGCGCGGTGATGTTTGCCGCGCTGGCCGATGGCGTGTCGCAGATCGACGGCTTTCTCGAGGGCGAAGACACGCGCTCCACCGCAGCCATTTTCGCCCAGCTCGGTGTGCGCATCGACACGCCGTCGGCGTCGCAGCGCATCGTGCATGGCGTCGGCGTGGATGGCCTGCAGCCGCCCAGCCAGGCGCTGGACTGTGGCAACGCCGGCACCGGCATGCGTCTGCTTGCCGGCCTGCTGGCGGCGCAGCGTTTCGACAGCGAGTTGGTCGGTGATGCGTCGCTGTCCAAGCGCCCGATGCGGCGCGTGACCGGCCCGCTGGCACAGATGGGCGCGCGCATCGACACGGAAGACGACGGCACGCCGCCGCTGCGTGTGCGCGGCGGTCAGACCTTGCATGGCATCGACTTCGTCTCGCCGGTCGCCAGCGCGCAGGTCAAATCCGCAGTGCTGCTGGCAGGCCTGTATGCGCAGGGCGAGACCTCGGTCAGCGAGCCGCACCCCACGCGCGATTACACCGAGCGCATGCTGTCCGCGTTCGGCGTGGAGATCGATTTCTCGCCCGGCAAGGCGCGGCTACGCGGTGGTCAGCGTCTGCGTGCGACCGATATTGCAGTGCCTGCCGATTTTTCGTCGGCCGCGTTCTTCATCGTGGCAGCCAGCATCATTCCCGGCTCGGACGTGCTGCTGCGGGCGGTGGGCCTGAATCCACGTCGCACCGGGTTGCTCGCGGCATTGCGGCTGATGGGCGCGGATATCGCCGAAGAACGTCATGCCGAACATGGCGGCGAGCCGGTGGCCGATCTGCGCGTGCGCTATGCGCCATTGCAGGGCGCGCAGATTCCCGAAGCGCTGGTGCCGGACATGATCGACGAATTCCCGGCGCTGTTCGTGGCTGCCGCTGCCGCAACCGGGCAGACGGTGGTTACCGGCGCTGCCGAACTGCGGGTCAAGGAATCCGACCGCCTTGCGGCCATGGCCACCGGGCTGCGCGCGCTGGGGGTGCAGGTGGACGAAACCCCGGATGGCGCGACCATTCATGGCGGCAGCATCGGCAGCGGTGTGATCGAAAGCCATGGTGACCACCGCATTGCGATGGCGTTTGCCATTGCCGGGCAGCTGTCTACCGGCAGCGTGCGGGTCAACGACGTGGCCAATGTCGCAACCTCGTTCCCGGGCTTTGATAGCTTGGCGCGGGGTGCCGGTTTCGGGCTTGAAACGGCCTGAATAACGAGACAGCTTCGGTAGAAAAGCATGCAGTCCTCAGCGGATGAGGACTGCTCGACCAAATCGTGGTGGCTGAGTAACGCCTGGCGGTCGACGCTCGAATGCCGCATTGCAGCCAGCGCAGCGATGCTGCGATCCAGCTTGTCGATGATCCCACTTAGCGCTCTGCGGTGAACTCCACCGGCACCTGCACGCTGCTGACGACGGCATGCCCATCGCGGGTGGCCGGCTCGAAACGCCACTGGCGCAAGCTATCCATCACCGCTGCGTCCAGGCGCAGGTCGTTGCTGCCGCTGCGATCGACGATGGTCACATCGCTCACCTGGCCTTGCACATCCAGTTGCAGGCGCGCGGTGCGGCGGCCTTCGATCCCGGCCTGCGCGATGTCCGACGGATACTTCGGCATCGCATTGCCCGGCAGCGGAATCGCCTCCTGGGTGCTGATCGGCGCGCGTGCGGGTGGGTGCGCGATCATGGTCATCGCACGCGCGCCCTCCGAGGTCGGCAGGATCTGGCGGCTGGCTGCAGGCACGGGACGCGTGTCGGTCGCAAACGATTCGTCGCTGTGTCGGGCCCACCACCAGGTCGGCAGTACTACCAGTACCGCCAGCAGTGTCGCCCACAGCCATGGCGAGGCACCGTCGGCAGTGTCGTCACGCACGCGGTCGTCAGCGTGCGCGGGCCGATGCGGTAACGCCTGCGTGGGATGTGAAGAGGGATTGGAGATGAAGGACATGGCCGGCCTCCTGGCACATCTTTGGGATGACGTGGTCAGTCTGGTCGGCCTTGCCTGAGGCCCAGCTAAGGCAGGGCACTCAGGAAGGTTTAAACGGCGGTAGACATTCAGCTTGGTCAAGCCGAGTCAAGGTCTGGTTCGACCCGCTTTGTCCGATTAATGCGCAGTGATGTTCGTCGATTGCGGCAGTTTGGCCGTCGTTGGTCTGCGGTGCGCACGACGCGGCTTATCGGCCGGGTTTACTGCGCCGGCTTGAACTCGAACGGGATATCCAGACTGCCGGCAACCGGCTGGCCGTTGCGCTGGGCCGGATGGAAGCGCCAGTGACGCACCGCCTCCATCGCGGCGCGATCCAGATCGCGCGAGCCGCTGCGTTGGACCAGCGTCACGCCGCCCGGATTGCCTGCTGCGTCCACGTCCACCCGCACCACCACATCGCCGGCATCGCCGCGACGCAATGCGGCCGACGGATAGCGCGGCGGCGGCATCTGGCCCTGCATCGGCACCGGGCGATCTCCGCCTGCGACCGCCGCGGCGTTCGCCGGTGCTGCATTGCTCGGCGCACCGGCAACCGCGTCCTCCGGCAAGGGCGTCGGCGCGGGCGGGGCTGGCGGTGCAGTTTCCACCAGTGTCGGGGTTTCTTCCGGTGGTTTGGCCTGCGGTATGTCGCTGGCGCCGTCCTGAGCCGGCAGCGGCGCGGGCAGCGGCTGGATGTTGTCGTCGGCCTGCGCACCTGCAGCCGGTTGGGCCGGCGAGGCCTTGTAGAAGTCGTCCTTGCGGCCGGTGGCCCACACCAGCAGGAACAGCAACAGGCCGGCGACGAAGGCGATACCGGCAATTTTCAGGGTGTGGCGGGGCAGACGCAGGACGATCTGACGATCGGACGCAGGGCGGGGCGCGGGCATAGGGCTCACCTGAAGGATCGGGCCAATTCTGGCATAGCGGCGGTGAATCGATCGCAGCAGGTGGCGGAACAGGCGATAATCTCGCGCTTCCTACCGACACACAGACTCCCGATGCTAGATCCGGCCCTGCTTCGTCAACATCCCGCCGACCTTGCCGAGCGCCTGCGCAGCACGCGCAGTTTCTCCCTGGACACTGCGGAACTGGAGTCGCTGGAAAGCGAGCGCAAGCGCATCCAGGTGCGTACGCAGGAACTGCAGAGTCAGCGCAATTCCAAGTCCAAGGCGATCGGGCAGGCCAAGGCCAAGGGCGAGGATGTCACTGCGCTGATGGCCGAAGTGGCCGGTTTCGGCGATGAGCTCAAGGCCTCCGAAGAAGCGCTGGAGGTGATTCGCGCCAAGCTGGAGACCATCGCCCTGGGCCTGCCCAATCTGCCGGCCGACGCTGTGCCGCAGGGCAAGGACGAGAGCGAGAACGTCGAGCAGTCGCGCTGGGGGACGCCGCGCCAGTTCGACTTCCCGGTCAAGGACCATGTGGAACTCGGCGCGCCGCACGGCTGGCTGGACGGCGAGACCGCCGCCAAGTTGTCGGGTGCGCGCTTCACCGTGTTGCGTGGGCCGGTCGCGCGGCTGCACCGCGCGCTGGCGCAATTCATGCTCGACCTGCATGTGGGCGAGCATGGCTACGAAGAAACCAACGTGCCGCTGCTGGTCAATGCCGAGTCGATGCGTGGCACCGGGCAACTGCCCAAGTTCGAGGACGATCTGTTTCAGACCGAAGTGGGCGAGTCGCGCCGCTATCTGATCCCCACCTCCGAAGTACCACTGACCAATATCGTGCGCGACGAAATCATCGATGCTGAACGTCTGCCGCTGCGCATGACCGCACATTCCATGTGCTTCCGCGCCGAAGCCGGCAGCGGTGGCCGCGACACGCGCGGCATGATCCGCCAGCACCAGTTCGAAAAAGTCGAGCTGGTCACCGCCTGCGCGCCGGAACACAGCGACGTCGAACATCAGCGCATGACCCGCTGTGCCGAAGTGGTGCTCGAGAAACTTGGCCTGCCGTATCGCAAGGTGCTGCTGTGCACCGGCGACATGGGCTTCTCTGCGATCAAGACCTACGATCTGGAAGTGTGGCTGCCGTCGCAGGACACCTATCGCGAGATTTCGTCGTGCTCGAACTGCGGCGATTTCCAGGCGCGGCGCATGCAGGCGCGCTGGCGCAATCCGGCCAGCGGCAAGCCGGAGCTGCTGCACACGCTCAACGGCTCGGGCACCGCGGTGGGCCGCGCAATGATCGCGGTGATGGAGAACTACCAGAATGCCGATGGCTCGATCGATGTGCCCGAAGTGCTGCGTCCGTACATGGGCGGGCTCGAGCGGATCGGATAAGAGCGGCCAAGGCACCGGCTGCGCAGCGTCCAGGCGGGCGCGGCCGATGCCTGAAATGGGCGTGCATTTTCATTTTTGATTCCGGGAGGCAGGCAGCCTCGACTGGCGACCGCCTGCTTCGTTTACGCTCGTCAGCTTATTGAGCATGCTGCTGGCGCGGCCGCTCAGCTGCCCAAGTTGCGGTGGTGTAGCAGCTGAAAGCATTGATCTGAAACGGGGCCAGCACTGGCCCCGTTTGCATTTCCATGGTGGACGGCCTGCTGTATCGCCCGGACGACCCAGGCAGATCTAGCAAGCGCTACCTGCCACCCTCAGCGTTGGGCGCTGCGCGTTGCCATGGCGAAAACGATGCAGCTCAGCACGCAGAAGTCCGATGTTCGGCTGCGCGAAACTACATTTCTGATGTATCAGGTCGTTGCTCTGTTGGAATAAAGGTGATTAAATGTAACTTATCGTTCTATCCATGGATGCATGCGCCATGCACGACCTGAATGACCTGTACTACTTCGCGATGGTGGTGGACCACGGCGGCTTTGCTGCGGCCGAGCGTGCGCTCGGGATCCCCAAATCGCGCCTGAGCCGCCGTATCAGCCAGCTCGAAACCGACCTGGGCGTGCGCCTGTTGCAGCGCTCCACGCGCCGCTTTGCGGTCACCGACGTCGGCACCAGCGTGCATCGGCACGCGCAGACCATGCTGGCCGAAGCCCAGGCCGCGCGCGAAGTGGTGGATCGTCTCAGTGCCGAGCCGCGTGGCCTTGTGCGCGTGAGCGTTCCGGTCTCGCTGGCGCAGATCCAGTTGCCCAAGCTGTTGCCGGAGTTTCTGGCCAAGTATCCCAAGGTGCGGCTGCAACTCAACATCAGCAATCGCCGCGTCGACGTCATCAACGAGGGCTACGACATCGCGCTGCGTGTGCGCTCGCGCCTGGACGACGACGGCAGCCTGGTGATGCGCAGCTTCGGCCAAGTGCAGGAGTTGCTGGTGGCTAGCCCCAAGTATCTGGACCGCGCCGGCCGCCCCAAGGACCCGAGCGAGCTGGCCAACCACACCACCATGAGCACCAGCGAGGACGAAGCGCATCAGCGCTGGGAACTGCACGGCCCCAACGGCGAGATGCGCCGCGTGGACCTGCAGCCGCGTCTGGCCGGTTTCGATTTTCCGCTGCTGCAGTCGATGGCGCGCGATGGCTTCGGCATCACCATGCTGCCGGAAACCGTGTGCGCCCAGGCAGTGCGCAGCGGCGAGCTGGAAGTGGTGCTGCCGCACTGGTCGCTGCCGCAGGGCATCTGCCATGCCGTGTTCGCCTCGCGTCGCGGCCTGTTGCCGGCGGTGCGCGTGTTCATCGACTTCCTGGCCGAACACCTGCCGCAGGAAATCGAGCGCTCGCGTCTGGATTGCGGCGGCAATTGCGCCGAGCTGGCCGAGAAGCTCAAGCGTGCGGCCGCGACCGCACCGCGCCTGGCCGTAGCCGAAGCCGGCTAAGCGCTACGTCTGCTCGTCGACTTCGGTGCAGCGCGATGTCGCTTAGCAACGTTGCTTGAGGCGGCGGAGTGAAACCGTCCCGCGCAGTCTTGTGACTCGGTAGACGGCGGCGCTTAGCAAAGAGCGCCCGGGCATGCGAGAATGCGCGCCCGGGAGTAACCCTGGGTAGAGGGCACCGCGCAAAGCGGTGTCCATCGACAGCGTTCCGCGCGAGGC
This sequence comes from Xanthomonas arboricola, assembly GCF_002940665.1. Taxonomy (GTDB): domain Bacteria; phylum Pseudomonadota; class Gammaproteobacteria; order Xanthomonadales; family Xanthomonadaceae; genus Xanthomonas; species Xanthomonas arboricola_B. Next base: position 9,860 of record NZ_MIGY01000003.1, on the reverse strand, counting down.
GCAAGCCTGATCACCCGATGTCGTCGGCGATCACGCAAAGCAGCATCGGAGAGATGGCCGAGCGGTTTAAGGCACCGGTCTTGAAAACCGGCGAAGGGTCAAACCTTCCGTGGGTTCGAATCCCACTCTCTCCGCCAGTCACGTCTAAGTTATTGATTTTAATCACTAATTTTTTTAGGCGAATTGATTGGAGGCAGGAAGCATGCAGAGGAAAAACTCGCATGCGCATCCCTCATCATCTGAGCCGGTCGTCCACCGGCCGCTGGTCGTTCGTCCAACGTGTGCCCGTCGATTTGCAAACCGTGATGGGCTGCCGGCTTATCAAACGCACCCTGCAAACGAAGGACTTGGCACAGGCCCACGTGCGTGCGGTCGTGCTGGGGGCGGGCTATGCTCGGCTCTTCGCACAGTTGAAGGATCAACGCGTGACCAAGCTCAGCAAGTCGGACGCGGATCTGCTCATTGCGCGTTTGACGAGCGCAGAAAATCTTCAGGACCTGACGCTCAACCGCACCCGCCAGCCGGATGGCACGGTGACGGAGCAGTGGCAGATCGACAGCCCGAAGGACTTGAAGCTGTATCGGCAGCTCATGGAGTTGGAAGCGATGGCCGGCGCTGCCTTGCAGGCTCGGGCCCACCCGGTTGCCGTGCCAACCATGTTTGGCTCAACGCATGCTGGCCCAAGTAGGCAGTCATCTGCGCCGGCCATCGAAACGATGACGCTGGGCAAAGCCCGTGACGCCTTTCTGGCGACACTCAAGGGCTCGACGCTGCCCAAGACCTACACCATCAAGAAAACCGCCATTGAGGCGTTGGTGTCGTTTCTGGGACCGACAATGAAGGTCCATGCCATCACCCGGTCGGATTTGGCACGGTGGTATCAAGACATGCGGGGAAAGGGAGCTTCCACTCCGACGCTCACCAACAAGCAGAGCTACATCGGAGGCAAGGGAGGATTTTTCGAATGGGCCATGGCGTCGGGGCACTACCCCCGTGGCGACAACCCGGCAAGCGGTCATGTGAGCTACTCCCAGCGCGAGAAGCGTGCGAGGAAGAAGCTTGGCTTCAAGGCCTACGATCGGGCGCAGATCCAGGCGCTTTTCGCTCCTGAGGCGCTGGCCAAACTGCCCGAATCGGCTCGCTGGGCCTCGCTCATTGGACTTTTTACGGGGGCCAGGGCCTCGGAAGTGGGGCAGCTTCTGGTCAAGGATGTGTTAGAAGAGGACGGCATTCTTTGCATCCGTATTTCGGACGACGGCGAGCACCAGAAGGTCAAGACCGAAGTGAGCCTCCGCACGGTGCCCCTCCATCCCGAGCTCCTCAAGATGGGCTTCCTGGGTTGGGTAGATGCAAAGCGCAAGGCAAGTGAAACGAGGCTATTCCCTGCTGCCAAGGCCACGGCGGTCAATGGACAAGGCAACTGGATCACCAAAGCATTCAGTCGGCACCTAGCTGACGTTGGAAAGGATTGGGAGCCCGCTAAGCGCGGCTTCCACTCCCTCCGAAAAACGTTTATCCAAGAGTTGCAGGGTGCGGGCGTGGTGTCGGAACTGCGCGCCCAGATCGTGGGGCATGAGATCGATGATGAGCATCATTCGACCTATAGTCGTTATTTCACAGCGGTGGAGAAGCTAGGCGGACTCGGTGCGCATTCACCAGGTATAACGTCCCTTGTTTGGGGCCTCCGATGACATCGCCCGCGTGGACGATGGCCCAAGCACCGGCAACGGTTGAGCGTCTTCCTAGTCTCATTGGTTGAGGGCAAACACTTGGCGGTGAATCCGTTGGCGGGCCTCCGGGCGATTTCTACGCCTGATTCGGAAGACATCGGCTCGCCTTTCACGGACGCCGAGTTGAAGGCGATCTTTGACCCGGTGGAGTTTCCGAAGTGCGTCGAAGTATCCGCATGGCTGGTTTGGGTCGATACTCGGGCTCTACTCGGGGGCTCGGGTCAATGAGATTGGGCAGCTCCGATTGGACGACATCAAGACCATCGACGGGGTGCCCGGCTTCTTCGTGCGCCAGGGCAGCAAGGGGAAGAGCGTCAAGAACAAGAACAGTCGCCGCTTCGTCCCGCTGGCCCAACCGGTGATCGATTGCGGCTCCCTGGATTACGTGAAAGAGGCCCGGCAGGCAGGGCTAGATCGCCTGCTCCCTAACCTGCCCAATTCGACGGGGCTAGGTTACGGACGGCAGCTGAGCCGCCAGTTTTCCGTCTACGTCAAGCGGCAAGGAGTGCCGGACAAGGGGCAGGGGTTCCACGGGTTCCGCCACACCATCGCTTCAAAGCTGGACGAGGCGGGAGTGTCTGCATCGGCGATTGGAGCCCTCACGGGGCATGGACTAGACAAACCGTGTTGGAGAAGTTCTACGTTGATCGGCGGAGCTTGCCGGACCGGGTGGCGACGCTCGCTCGGTTTCAGCCCACTGTCTCACTCCCTAATTAAAGCCACGTGCAATTTTCACAAAAGTTGAAGCCTTAAGATTTCCTCAAATGACCCGGGGTGACCATAGAGACAAGGCGTGCAGAAATCGGACATTCATTGAAAGTGGTTCAACGTAAGACTATTGAGTAGGCCAGATATAGCGTGTTCAACTTGCCATTGTTAGCTCACCGCTCCGTGCGCTTAGGTATGGAGTTGTTTTACGGAAAATTTGCAAATCAGAGGTTTTGTGCTATATTTGATCTGTGAAGGAGGGTTTAATATGTTTAGATTTCTAGATTTTTTAGGCCTAAGCTTTCGGATCAAGATCGGTTGGCTATTCGATCGCTCAGATCTGAGAAGGTGATACGCATGTCCGACGGGGCCTTTTATGTGGATCCTAGAGACTTGAAAAAAGAGTTGAGTGAGCTATCTGAGCAAACTCGACATTTAGTAGAGTAATTCTTGTGGGCCAAGGATGGGGTTACTTCTCATATTGCCACTTCTGGTTAGTGGCTATCTGGTTTGTTTGAACGACAGGTTTGTATTTTCGAGGCTGCACCGATATGGGGGGCAGCTTTTATATTTTTTGGCTGCATACCAAGGGCTTAAATGTTTTGGTGCTGCCTTTGCCATCATTTCTGTATTTGCTTGGGCGACTAGTGGCTTAAGTATTCCGCTATGCATTCCAATTTCAAAAAATTGTGCTGCTACTAATTTAGATTTGCTGCAAAGGTCAGCTGCTCTCATCTTTAGCGTCGATCCGTCCCTCACTCTTAAAGCTCAAGTATTCTCTTTTTTTATTCTGGTCGGTTGCCTCACATGTGTAATGCCATATGTGTTCGCGTTCTTCTCCTATAAATATTACATTTTTAAATTTTTCCTTAGAAAAGGCGCTTATGAAGAAACTCTGGGGGAAGAATTAGTTGAAAATGCGCCGCTGACGACTCCCCTTAAGGCTAAAGCTCGCGGAATTCTGAAGTCTAAGTTTGGTAATTTTCTTGCGAAAGATTCTATAAAGCATCATCCAATTGCGAGTGTTCTGGTTCAATCCTTAACTGGTTCAATACCTATCATGGTGACCATGGAGGATAGGAAGGTCTACGTCGGTTTTGTCACCGCGATCGGATCAATGTCGGAGGTGTCGAGCCCCCTGGAAAATTTCGGAGTATCGCCAGTTCTGAGTGGATATAGAGATAAAGATACCTTAAAGGTAATTTTTACTTACAAATATCCGGTGGACGATGAAGCCTTTAAACAAGGTGCAAAGAGCAGTGTAGGCGCGCAGCCAAGTGAAATATTCTTGAAGCTTGAAAATATATCTTCAATAACGCGCTATGATAAGGACTTGAAAAGCAAAGTAATTGAAACTCCATTGCCTGAGTCCACTAATCAAGGCGCGGCCCCACTGCACGTAATTCCCTTGGAGACGGAGCGTGTCGATAAAGGGTTGGTTCGATGGCTAAGGAAATGGTTAATTCAAAAAATTGCCTGATTAGCTCTATCTTGTAGCTTCAGTAATTTCATGTTTCCCCCTAAATCAGCTCAATTCTAAGGCGGCGATGGTTCTTTGGCTGAAAAATGCCTGGTCAGCATTTCGTGGTTCTGCCGGTAAGGGCGCTTCGCCTTCCTCAGGCCTCGCCGGGCAAGCAGCGGCCGGACGATGAAGCCTAACGGCCCGGGAAGAGCAGGATGCTTAGAAGAACTCACCGTGTTAGCTGCAACCACAACACCAGTAGCACCATGGGAAGGCCACTCAGCACCGAGGTGACCCAAAAGCTCCCATCACGGTCAGCGGGGTCATCACCCACCACTGTGCCCAGCTGAAGCCCTGGTCGCGCCGCCGAGCATCGCAGGCCTCCTGCGGATAGAGCCGCTCCGCCCTCCTCAGTCCTCGCCGAGCCATGAGCGGCCCAACGATGAAGCCGAGCGGACCCAGGAAGAGCAGGCAGGGCTGCCGGTTCGGGGGGCATGCTGCGCGATAGCGGTATGGCGAGATAGCGGGCATGCCTTGCATCACCGCGAAGCTCGTTTCGACTTGTTCGTGGCTATCGACTTGAGAGCGATCTGCTGGTCACTGGCCCTGACCTCGGCAAGTGGTCCTTTCAAGGCTCCGAGCTGTAAGGCACCAGATTCCGTAATGGTTAACGAACTCAACCTGGACGACTGTTTGGCGTTTCGGTCGTAAGCAATGGCAATGAGGCCGTGGGCATTGAATACCAAAGCGCTGGCTCCAATGGCCACGCAGCCAGCGGAAGCCTTCTTCGCGCCGGCGTCTACCATGACTAAGCGAAATCCTTTGAACGTCATGTCCGCACTGACGTGCCAGCCCGTATTGATAGCCGCCTTGGCCTCAGGGGATGGGTTGGGCAGCGACGACAGAGGGCATCGCTCGTCGGCCTGCAGGGGTTGCTTTACCGGCGGCAGCTGAGTGGTGGGCACCAGCCTTAGGGAACCAACGCGCTCGGTCGAAAAAGCAGGGGTTCCTGCATTCAACGGGGGCGTCACTGATGAGTTCGCTGTTGTTTCTACTGTCGTCTTATCTGGTGCGCGCTCTACATCAGCGGTGCGGAGCGCTAGCGCTACCGTCATGGTCAAGATGATCACTGAAGAAACAGCTAAGGGAGCCCAATCCGCAGCGTTTTGCGGTGCCCAAGCTGGTAATGAGGAAGGAGCAGCGCGAGTGGCCATGGCCCATCATAGATTGGGTTGATTGTCAGAGCTATGATGTCGCTTCAAGCCAATGGACAGGGAGATCCAGCGTAATGAACGATTTTGAACAGGTGCCTTTCGGCGCCAGCGATTTTGCCGAAAACCCCGAGAACCGGTGCGCGTGCCTACTTCTGCTGGACACATCAGGTTCCATGGGCGGCAAGCCCATCGAGCAGCTCAACGCTGGCCTGCTGCAGTTTCAGGAAGAACTGAACTCGGACTCGCTCGCTGCCAAGCGGGTGGAGGTCGCCATTGTCACCTTCGGTCCGGTCCAGACCGTGATGGACTTTGTCACGGCAGAGAGCTTTTATCCTCCCGTGCTGTCGTGCACTGGGGACACCCCGATGGGCGCAGCGATTGAGCAAGGCTTGGAGATGGTTCGGCAACGCAAGGAGATCTACAAAGCCAACGGCGTTTCCTACTACCGACCTTGGGTGTTTCTCATCACCGATGGTTCGCCGACCGACGCATGGCAACGCGCTGCAGCTTTGGTCCGGGAAGGGGAGGCAACGAAGAATTTCCAGTTTTTCGCGGTTGGCGTGCAGGGGGCAGACATGGACATCCTCGGCCAAATCTCGACGCGCGCACCGCTGCATCTGAAGGGGCTCCAGTTCAAGGAACTCTTCAAGTGGCTGTCCAACTCCATGAGCGCGGTGTCCCGTTCGACCCCTGGAGATAATGTGCCCCTGGTCAACCCCGCAGCCCCGGACGGCTGGGCCAGCGTGTAATGGATCTCCAGGATTGGCGCGTCGTTGCGGCCTCATCCATTGGCACCTCCCACATCAAGTTTGGAACGGACTGCCAGGACGCCTATGAACAGGAATTCTTTCCAGAGCACGGCACCGTGCTCTTGGTGGCGTCGGATGGTGCGGGAAGTGCATCTCAATCAGAGACCGGTGCGAAGCTGGCGACGTCGGAGATTCGGGACTGTGTGCGCAACCACTTTGAAGACGGCCATGGCGTCGAAGAGATAACGCGGGACGTTGTCTTGAACTGGCTCGCCGGCGTTACGACCCGTATTGCGCACAGGGCTGTGGCCGACGGGTTGGAGGTCAGAGAGTATGCCTGCACGTTGGTGGCGGCCATCGTCTCCCCGACGCATGCATGCTTCTTCCAGGTGGGCGACGGGGCCATTGTTATTCGCCCTCGCGGCGATGATTGGGCCTATGTGTTTTGGCCCCAGCACGGGGAATACATAAACACGACCGTCTTCGTCACCGATCCGGCTGCCGTGTTGAACGCGGAGTTCTCCTGCAATGTGGGCGCGGTGGATGAGGTCGCGGTGTTCACCGATGGCATCGAAGCATTGGTGCTCCACCAGGCCACGCAAAGCGTTCATTCGCCTTTCTTCGACAAAATATTTGCTCCCGTTCGCGCGTTGGAAAGCCCGGGCTACAGCGAAGAATTGTCCTCCAAGCTGGAAGCTTATCTTGCCTCGCCGGTGATCTGCGAGCGGACGGACGACGACAAGACGCTCCTGCTTGCCAGTCGGCTGGCGAAGCTACCAGACGCACCGGCGTCAGTAGAGGACGCCTAAGTGGTTTCACCTGCTCTGGTTGGTAAATCCGGACCGGTTCGGCTGGGAAAGCAACTGGGCAAAGGGGGAGAGGGAACGGTCTTCGAGGTCGAGGGGAGGCCGGACTCGGCTGCCAAAATCTATTTGGCTGCGGTAAGCAGTGAGAGAGCCGACAAGCTGGTGGCCATGGCTGCCCTTCGGACCGCTGCGCTGGATCAGCTCACTGCCTGGCCTACTGACGTGCTGCGGCAATCCGATGGCAAGGTCTGTGGCTTTGTGATGGCCAACCTTCGCGCATCGAAGGACATTCATAAGCTCTACAGCCCCAAAAGCCGCTTGGCGGACTTTCCCCAGGCAGACTGGAGGCTAGTGGTTCGTGCCGCCTTGAACACTGCGCGAGCATTCTCGGTTATCCACCAAGCAGGTCACTTGGTTGGGGACGTCAATCACGGCGGTGTGCGGGTGTCACCGGATGCGACCGTGAAGCTGATCGACACAGACAGCTTCCAGATTTCGCATCAAGGGCGCACCTTCCTCTGTGAGGTCGGCGTCCAGGACTTCACACCGCCCGAGCTCCACGGAAAGGCCTTCAAACAAGTCACGCGAACCGCCAACCACGACAACTTCGGCTTGGCCGTCCTGATTTTTCAGATGCTCATGAACGGTCGGCATCCCTTTGCTGGCCGATACAGCGGGCCGGGCGACATGCCAATCGAGAAGGCGATCCCTGAGTTCCGCTACGCCTACGGCAAAGACACTGCGCGCACCCGCATGAAGCCCCCGCCATTGAGTGCCTCGCCGGCCGCGGCATCGCCTTGGGTTGCAGACCTCTGGGAAAAGGCCTTTGGCATCGAGGGGGCCAAGCCGGGCGGGCGGCCCAAGGCAGAAGACTGGGTCCAGGCCCTGACGAAGCTGGAGCAGCACTTCAAACGGTGTTCTTCCAGGCCGTCCCATTCCTATTTCAATGGGCTGGCTGAGTGCCCATGGTGTCCAATTGAACGCGCCGGGATTTCGCTCTTTGGCGGTGCAGCGGTCGTCATCCCCAAGCTGGCCTCCGGTCCCTTCAACCTGGATGCGATTTGGCGAGATATCACGACAGCAGTGTTGCCACCCATGCATGCGCTGCCACAGGTGAAGGTAGTGCCTGCCAATCCCCAGATTCAAGCATTGGGCCGCAGGCACACCTTCTGGAAAACGACCGGGTGGCTGGTGGGGCTGCTTATTGTGGTGCTTGGCATCGCGCTTTCTGCGGTGCTAGCCCCCGTGTGGGCGTGTCTGGGGTGGGCGATGGGCGCGTGGGTCAACAGCCGTGGCCGTTCGGACTTTGCACCACTGGCGTCCGGCTATAAGCAAGCGAAAGCCCAATACGACGGGCTCGTCGCTCGATGGAAGCAAGAGCAAGCGGACACTCAGCTTCAAGCGAAGCAGAATCAGCTTCGTCCGCTGCGGGATGAGCATGCCGGTCTGCATGCGGAACGAGAAAGGCGTTATCGAGCGCTGTCCAACAATCGCGAACAGATCGCACGCAAACAGTTCTTGGATCAGTTCGAGATTGAGCGAGCCACTATTCCGGGCATCGGGGCGGCGAAGAAAGTCATGCTGGAATCGTTTGGCATCGAGACGGCAGCAGATGTGAATCGCAATGCGGTTCTAAACGTTCCGGGGTTTGGGCCCGCGCTGACCGACCGCCTTATGAAGTGGCGACAGGAAAAAGAAGCACGATTCCACTTCAACCCGAACTCAGCAATCGATCCCAGGCAGGTCGCGGATTTAGATCGAACCATTCAAGCAAGAAAGGCCCAAATCGAGGCAGACCTGGTGGCCGGCCGCAGTGCCATTCTCCAGATGCGACAGGCCGCGATGGCTCGTCGCAGGTCTTTAGAGGAAGCCATGAGTGCCGCGGTGGAAGATTTCTCACAGAGGACAGCAGACGCTAGGGCTGCCGGGGTTCTTTAAAAGTCATTGCTGACAGAGGCGATCGCTAGGGCAGCTCTCTAGGCATGACTCGGGATAGGCCCTCAATGGCTGAGGCGAACCCAGCGGCTGATCCCAGACGAGAAATCTGTAGTAGCTCGTTGAGGCCGGTGTCGCTGCGCAGGGCGACCTCTTCGTATTGGCATACCGGCAGCTCCCGATTGTCCTTGAAGCGGCGGTCAGGGCCTCCTTTCTTATTGACGTAACGCCATGTCCGATCCACAACCGTTGCATCACGCGGAACGCTGCCATCCTCAATAAAGCGAGTGGATGACACCAGCACCTGTAGCTCTTTGTAGCCCACCGCGCCAACGCCATTCGCGTCGTAGATCAGAACACGGTCCGGGAAAAAATGGAGTGCCTGGGTTCCGACATTGACGGCGATGGTCTTGATGTTCGTTTTGACAAATGGGGGCGGTGCTGAGGCAAAGCGCGTCGGCTTGCGCTTAACAAGGGTTCCAGCCCCAGCGTGGTATTTCCGGTCGAAGACCTTGGCGTGGGAGGACACGTGCCACGTGGCATAAGCGGAGGCCATGGTTTGGGCTCCTGCGTGGAGTGCTTCCAATGCCTTCTGCATCGGCTCGTCCAGCTCATACATCAGAACTACCGTCTTCCGGAGTTGGTCCTTCAAATGCGCTGCGATAATGCCTCCCACGCTCAAGAGAGCCAGCATAACCAGCGCCCAGTCCGGGGCTTCGTTGCCAGTCGCAATCAAAAGCACCAGCGCCGAAACCATAGCGACGCCTGGCCACATGCGCCATCTCTTCTTCTTTGCATTGAGCTCTTCCAGCAATGCTTGGGAGGACGAGTCCACAATCGTGGTCGCGTCAGCCGAATCTATGTCGACCATCGGGCCATGCGTGCGCGAAATTTCAGGCCATTGTGGGGGTGAAGACGGGGAGTGCTGGGCACCAGGCACGGGACGGACGGAACCGCGTGGTGACACCGGGCGAGGACGCGTGGCTCCCGAAGGGATGGTTGCGCGGTAGTAAATGCCGCCTGCACCCATGTGCACGTAGTTACCCCGCGGACCAGTTCCGACCCGGAGCCCCTTGATTCCGGCCGAGACGCCAATCCCGCCCTTCGACAAGTTGAACCGCAGAGGTCCAACCCTTACGCTTTTGCGCAGATAAAGTCCCATGTTCAGGCCCCCCCTAGCAGGCTGCTGAAATACCAGTCGCGACGAAGCAATCATCGGCCAACGTGTGAGCCAGCAACTGCGATGCTGATCGCTT